>NZ_JBFAAR010000012.1:0-64056 GCF_040639855.1 Actinoplanes sp. NPDC023714 | reverse complement strand
GGTGTGCGGTGTCCGGCGAGGGTTGAAGGTGTAAGGGGTTGAAAGTCGCTGGCGAAATGTCTTTTTGTGCCCGCTCCTTCGTGTGCACGTGCACAGTCGATCTCCACACGTTCAGATCTCCGTAATCGATTGATCACTATGCGCGAATGGCACTTTCGTCCGATGGCAGGCCATCGACTCCACTCGCAGAGTTAGTGCTCGATCGCCGACCGTCGTGGGATCGGGATCACACGATCGCAGGAGGTTGACGGTGTCCACCGTCGCGCTCAAGGACGTCACGAAAGTCTGGCCAGATGGCTCGCTCGCCGTCGACAACCTCGACCTCGAGGTGAAGGACGGCGAGTTCATGGTCCTGCTGGGCCCTTCGGGCTGCGGCAAGTCGACAGTGCTCCGGATGATCGCCGGCCTGGAGGATCCCACCGAGGGTGAGATCCTGCTGAACGGTGAGCCGGTGCTGGATCTGCCTCCGCGCGAACGCAGCATCGCGATGGTGTTCCAGGACTTCGCGCTCTACCCGCACATGACCGTGGGCGAGAACATCGGCTTCCCGCTGAAGCTCTCCGGCGTCGAGCCGTCGCCGCGGCAGGAGCGGATCGACGCGGTGGCGGGCGCGCTCGGCATCGGCGAGGTGCTGGGGCGGCGGCCCAGCCAGCTCTCCGGCGGGCAGCGCCAGCGGGTGGCGATGGGGCGGGCGATCGTACGGCGGCCGGGTCTCTTCCTGATGGACGAGCCCCTCTCCAACCTGGACAGCGGCCTGCGCGCCGAGCTCCGCGCGGAGATCTCCAGCATGACCCGCGAGCTCGGGGTCACCACCATGTACGTGACGCACGACCAGGCCGAGGCGCTGACCATGGCGGACCGGGTCGCGATCATGCGCAAGGGCATCCTGCAGGACGTGGGCACGCCGACCGAGGTCTACCGCCGGCCGGCCACCCTCTACGTCGCGGCGTTCCTCGGCTCGCCCCGGATGAACCTGCTCGAGGCGTCCGTCTACGTCCACCTCGACCAGTACATCGTGCTGAACTTCGGCGAGCAGAACCTCTACATGCCCTGGAACGACCCGCGCGCCCGCGCGGTGGCCCGCTACCACGGCGAGCGGATCGTGGTCGGCATCCGGGCGGAGGCGCTCACCCCGGTGGCCCCGGAGACGCAGGGGCCGGTCCTGCAGGGGCGCATCCGGTACCTGGAGCACCACGGCCACGAGTCGCTGGCGTTCCTGGACGTCGGCGCCACCGCGATCGTGGTCGACGAGATGAGCAACCCGGTGCACACCGAGGTGCCCACCGAGAACGCGCTCAAGCGCGCGCTGAACCGGCTGACACGCCCGGGCGGCGGTGTGGACGTGGAACCGCGGCCGAACGGGCGGGTGAGCGTCCTGAACGACCCGGGCCGGCACCACCGCAAGCCGGCCGAGCTCTCGGTCCGGCTGGCGCCCTATCCGGCGGTGTCACCGGGGCATCCGCTTGCCATCGCGGTCCGGATGGACGCGATCCACTTCTTCGACGAGCGAGGTGATCGCATCGATGTCGGCTGGCGGTGACACCCGGGGGCCCGGGCACAACAGCCGGGATCTCCGCCACTTCCGGGCGGGATCACCGATGCCTCGTGCCACCGGTCGGCCACAGCGCGTAGGCTGCACCACGGTGGAGGACAGGATCAACCAGAGCGTGCGGTCGGCTCCGGGGAGGGAGCCGAGGGTCGATGGTGCCCGTCCGGTGGCGTTCCCGGTCCTGCTCGACCGGTCCTTCGGCGAGGACGACATCACGGTCCTCCGGCACGAGGTGATCGCCCGGCTCGCACCCCTGGGCCTGGACGGCGATCGGCGGCACGGATACATCCTCGCCGTGAACGAGGTCATCACGAACGTCGTGCTGCACGCCGGCGGGCACGGCCGGCTGGTGCTGCGCGTCGAGGACGGCTCGGTCTGGTGCCTGGTCACCGACTCGGGTCCGGGCATCCCCGGCGACCTCCTGGACGACATCCAGGCGCCGGAGGCGTTCGAGGTCGGGGGACGCGGGCTCTGGCTGGCGCACCAGTTGTGCGACGAGGTGACGACCGCGACCGGGCCGATCGGTACCTCGATCGGATTGCGTATCCGTTTGGATGTCGCCCGCGAATCTTGATGAAACAGCAGGTTGAACGACCTGTGAACCACCAAGGAAATATGAAGGTGCCCTTCCGCTCTCGTCCCGCTTCCCGTCCGGCTACATTGGGCGCGTGCTCGGACTTCCTTCAACGGTGACCGTTTGCCTTTTCGATCTTGACGGCGTGCTGACGCAGACCGCGCTGGTGCACAACGCGGCGTGGAAACAGACGTTCGATTCGTTCTTGGAATCGTGGTCGGGACGTCACGGTCAGCCATTCGTCCCATTCGACTCGGGCTCCGACTATCACCGTTATGTCGACGGTCGGCAGCGTGCCGACGGCGTCCGTACCTTCCTGGCTTCCCGGGGCATCACCCTGCCCGAGGGCACCCCCGACGACACTCCCGACCTGGAGACCGTCAACGGCATCGGCAACCGCAAGAACATGCTCGTGCTGCAGAAGATCGCCGAAGGAGCCGTTCAGGTCTACCCCGGATCGGTGGCGTACCTGGAGGCGGCGAAGGAGGCCGGCCTGCGCCGGGCCGTGGTGTCGGCGAGCGCGAACTGCAGGGACGTCCTGGTGGCGGCGGGCATCGCCGACCTCCTGGAGGTGCGCGTCGACGGCGTGGTGGCCCGTGAGCAGGGCCTGCCCGGCAAGCCGGCGCCGGACACCTTCCTGTACGCGGCGAAGCTCCTCGGCGCGGACCCGGCGGCCTGCGTCGTCTTCGAGGACGCGCTGGCGGGCGTCGAGGCCGGCCGGGCCGGCGACTTCGGCCTCGTCGTCGGCGTCGACCGCGTCGGCCAGGCCGAGGCGCTGCGTGAACACGGTGCCGACGTGGTCGTCACCGATCTTTCCGAACTTCTCTGAGACCTCATATTCAGTACCGAGAGGCACGACCGTGATCCGTGAACGGGCCTACCCCGTCGACCCATGGCACATCCGGGAGACCCGGCTCGACCTGGACCTGCTGGCCCAGTCCGAGTCGGTGTTCGCACTCTCGAACGGCCACATCGGGATACGCGGAAACCTGGACGAGGGCGAGCCGCACGGCCTGCCCGGCAGCTACCTCAACTCGTTCTACGAGTTGCGGCCCCTGCCGCACGCCGAGGCGGGGTACGGGTTCCCCGAGTCCGGCCAGACGATGGTCAACGTCACCAACGCCAAGCTGATGCGCCTGCTCGTCAACGACGAGCCGTTCGACGTCCGCTACGGCGAGCTGCGGTCCCACGAGCGCTGCCTGGACCTGCGGGCCGGCACGCTGGAGCGGATCGTCGAGTGGGTGTCCCCGTCGGGCCAGGGCATCCGTGTGCGCACCGTACGCCTGGTCTCGTTCACACAGCGGGCCGTGGTCGCCTTCCTCTACGAGGTGGAGCCGCTGGAGGGCGCCGCCCGGCTGATCCTCCAGTCCGAGCTCGTGGCGAACGAGCAGCTGCCGCCGATGAGCAAGGACCCCCGGGTCGCCGCGGTGCTGGACCGGCCGCTGCAGGCCGAGGAGATGATGGAGCAGCGCACCGGCGGCATCCTGGTGCACCGCACCAAGGCCAGTGACCTGCGGATGGCCGCGGCCATGGAGCACCTGGTGGATACGCCGGGCCGGCACGCCATCACCACCGAGGGGCACCCCGACTGGCTGCGGACCACCGTCGCCTGCCGGCTGGAGCCGGGCCAGAAGCTGCGGGTGGTCAAGCTGGCGGCGTACGGATGGTCCAGCATGCGCTCGCTGCCCGCCCTGCGCGACCAGGTCGGCGCCGCGCTCGCGAGCGCCCGTTTGGACGGCTGGGAGGGCCTGGTGCAGCAGCAGCAGGAATACCTCGACGCCTTCTGGGACCACTCGGACGTCAAGGTCGAGGGCGACGCCGAGGTCCAGCAGGCGGTCCGCTTCGGCCTCTTCCACACGCTGCAGGCCGGCGCCCGGGCCGAGAAGCGCCCGATCGGCTCGAAGGGCCTCACCGGCCCCGGGTACGACGGCCACACCTTCTGGGACGCCGAGACGTTCGTGCTGCCGGCGCTCACCTACACCCAGCCCTCCGCCGCGGCCGACGTGCTGCGCTGGCGGCACTCGACGCTCGACCTGGCCCGGGAGCGCGCGCAGACCCTCGGGCTGCAGGGCGCGGCCTTCCCGTGGCGGACCATCCGCGGCCAGGAGTGCTCCGGGTACTGGCCGGCCGGCACCGCGGGCTTCCACATCGGCGCCGACATCGCCGACGCGGTCCGGCGCTACGTCCAGGCCACCGGCGACTACGACTTCGAGCGTGAGGTCGGCCTGGAGTTGCTCGTCGAGACGGCCCGGCTGTGGCGCTCGCTCGGCCACCACGACCGGCACGGCCGCTTCCACATCGACGGCGTGACCGGCCCGGACGAGTACACCGCCGTGGTCAACGACAACATCTACACCAACCTGATGGCGCAGCAGAACCTGATGACCGCGGTCGACGCCTGCAAGCGTCACCCGGATCTGGCCCGCAAGCTCGGGGTGGACGACGAGGAGGCCGCGTCGTGGCGGGATGCCGCCGCCGCGGTGCACATCCCGTACGACAAGGAGCTCGGCGTCCACCAGCAGTGCGAGGGCTTCACCCGGCTCCAGGAGTGGGACTTCGAGAACACCCCGGCCGAGGGCTACCCGCTGCTGCTGAACTTCCCGTACTTCGACCTGTACCGCAAGCAGGTGATCAAGCAGGCCGACCTGGTCATGGCGATGTACATCCGGGGTGACGCGTTCACCGCGGAGGAGAAGCAGCGCAACTTCGCGTACTACGACGCGCGGACCGTCCGCGACTCGTCCCTCTCCGCGTGCATCCAGGCGGTGCTCGCCGCCGAGACCGGGCACCTGGAGCTGGCGCACGACTATCTGGGCGAGGCCGCCCTGATGGACCTGCACGACCTGCACCAGAACGCCCGGGACGGCGTGCACGTGGCGTCGCTGGCCGGCACCTGGATCTCGCTGGTCGCCGGTCTGGGCGGCATGCGTGACTTCAACGGCCAGCTGAGCTTCGCGCCGCGGCTGCCCAGCCGGATCAACCACATGGAGTTCTCGCTGCTCTGGCGCGGCCTGCGGCTGCGGGTCAGCGTGACCGGCGACGAGGTGACGTACTCGCTGCGCAACGGTGGCGGCTCGGCCCGGCTCACGCTGCTGCACCACGGCAAGGAGGTCGAGGTCACCCAGGTCCGTCCGGTGACCATGGCGATCCCGCCGGCCGGCCACGTCGGCCCGGCGCCGGCCCAGCCGCACGGCCGGGCGCCGGTGCGCCGCGCCACGCACTGACCGCGGCACAGCGAAATGCCCCCGTCCTGATCGGACGGGGGCATTCTCGTCTCTGGCCGCGAGGAGCTTTCAGAGCATCGACACGTGTACGTGGTCGGTGTGGTCGCTGACGCCGTGGTAGGCCTTCCAGCCCGAGGCCGGGAACCAGATCTTCTTGTACCAGATGACGTAGTAGATGCCGAGCTTGTCGGCGTTCCGCACCAGGAACGCCATGAGGTCGTTGCCGTACTTCATCATCTTGTCGTTGTGCGCCGAGGAGAATCCGCTCTTCTGCAGCGACCAGTCACAGGCCCGGCCCTTGGGGTGCTCGAACGGCCCGCCGTCGCGGTGGCAGCCGACGAACATGTCGAAGCCGGCCTTCTTCACCTCTTTGTACATGTGCAGAGTGCGCTTGGTGACGCAGCCGTTCGTGGTCGGGTCGTTCTCGGTGCAGCCCTCCGCCGAGAAACCGCCACTGGAGTTGCGCGGAGCAGCGGCGGCGACCGGAGATTTGGCGACCACGAAACCTTCGGTGAGCGCGTCGCCACCGACCAGTTTCAGGGCTTTCTCCGCCGCGTCCTTCTGCTTCTTCATCAGCGCGGTGTTCTGCTTCTGCGCCTTGACCTCGGCGTCGAGCTTGGCCTTCTTCTCGGTGACCGTCGCGATAGCGTCGTTGAGCTCGCCGAGCTTCTCGTCGTGCAACTTGTTGATCTCTTCGAGGGAGATCGCCTTCTTCAGGAAGTCGTTCGACGAGCTGGCGCCGAGCAGGAAGCCGACGGCGCTCAGGTTGCCGGTGACGTACTGCTCGCGGGCGATCGAGTTGACCTCGGGGATCAGCTCGTCGCGCCGCTTCTCCGCCGCCTTGATCTCGACGTTGAGCTTGGCCTGCGCCTTGGTGGACTTCGTCACGGCCGCCTTGGCGGTCACGTAACGGCGGTTCGAGGCCTCGATCACATCGGAGAGCAAGGCGTCGTCATCGTCCTCCTTGGCGGTCGAGGACGAGCCGCTCGGCTCCGCGGACGCCGGGGTCACCGGCACCAGGAGCAGGGCCGTGGCGGCCACGAGCGGCGCCAGGGCAAGGGTCAGCCACCGGCGGGGACGTGCGGTCATCAACAGTTCCTTCCTTGTCACCGCCGACCGAGTTAGCTGACGGGTTCGGGACGGAAGAGATCCCTACCGCCCGAAGGCGGATTCACCCCACTGACCTGGTTCCCCGGCTCGTCTTCCGACGATTGGGCGGCGGCCTGCCGGCTCCTCGGGGGCGGTGCCGTCCTGGCAGGACCGGCGCCGAGTTTACCTGAGGAATGGCGTTGCTTCAGGACCGCGGAACGGTCAAAACTGTTACCGCACAACGACTTTCCGTAATCATCTCACCTCGCGTGGCCACACCATTGCGCACCGTACGAGAACTGTCGATCTGTCGATTGAGTGGGTATGGTCGGACGCGGTTCCCACCCGGGGACCGCCGCCTAATCGCCCCCTGCGGCGAGCCGGGGAACCACATATTCCTCGGGGTGAATCCGCAACCGCGGTAGGGATTTCCTTCGTCCCGAACCCGTCAGCTAACTCGGTCGGCGGCCGACGGAAGGAATTTACCTGTGCAGCGAAAGACTGCGCGGCGGATGGCGGCTGTCATGGGGCTGCTGCTCGCCGTGTGCGGGCTGGCGGTCGTGGCGTCCCCGGCGAGCGCGGCCCCCGGCGACAACGGTGACGACGGCGAGGGCGGCTCGAAGTCTCTCGTCGAGCAGCTCGAGGACGCCTCCCGCGGTTACGTCGAGGCGAAGGCGAAGCTGAAGACGTCCAAGCAGAAGCAGACCGAGCTGACCGCGACCCTGAAGAAGCTGGACGAGCAGGTCGGCCCGCAGCAGGCGGCGCTCGACGAGATCGCCGCCCAGGCCTACACCTCGGGCCGGCTCGGCGGGATGTCCGCTCTGGTCAACGCGAGCGACACCGGCAGCTTCATCGACCGGACCATGATCCTGTCGACAGTCGCGGCTGACCAGAACAAGGCGATCGAGGATCTCAAGACGACCCTCGACGCGCAGCGCAAGGCGAAGCTCGCCATCGACGCCACCGTGAAGGACCAGCAGAAGCAGGTCAACGTGATGGCGAAGAAGAAGCTCCAGGCCGAGACGGCGCTGAAGAAGGCGAACCAGGGCGCGGACGCCTCCTCGTCGAGCGACGGCGGCGGCAGCGCCAAGGCCGACCCGGCGCCGAGCGGTTCCGGCTCCGGCTGCTCCGTGAACGACCCGACCAGCGGCGGCTGCATCACCCCGCGCATGTCGCACGCCCTGAAGCAGGCCCAGAGCGACGGCTTCACGCGTTACGTGCACTGCTTCCGCGAGCAGAACAGCGGTGAGCACCCGAAGGGCCGGGCCTGTGACTTCGCGGCCGACAAGAACGGCTTCGGCGGGGACGCGACCGGGGCGAGCAAGACGTACGGCACCAACCTGGCGAACTACTTCATCAACAACGCGGACGCGCTCGACGTGCTCTACGTGATCTGGTACCGCCGGATCTGGCTGCCGAGCAGTGGCTGGAAGTCCTACAGCGGCGCGGGCGGCGACCCATCCAGCGATCACACGAACCACGTGCATCTGTCGGTGCGCTAGAGCAGAAGTGCGCTGAGACGGGAAAGGGCGGGCCTCGCGGCCCGCCCTTTTTTCACTTCCGCATGTACGCCTCGTACTCGCGCATGACCTCGTCGGTCGGGCCGTCCGCGCGGATCAGCCCCGACTCCAGCCAGATGCACCTGTCGCAGGTGTCCCGGATCGACTGCTCGCTGTGGCTGACCAGGAAGACCGTTCCGGCCTCGGCCCGCAGCTCACGCACCCGCTGCTCGCTGCGCCGGCGGAACTTGGCGTCACCGGTCGCCAGCGCCTCGTCGATCAGCAGCACGTCGTGCTTCTTCGCCGCCGCGATCGAGAACTTCAGCCGGGCCGCCATGCCGGAGGAGTACGTCCGCATCGGGTACGACGAGAAGTCGCCGCGCTCGTTGATGCCGGAGAACTCGATGATCTCGTCCTTCTTGGCCTTCACCTCGGCCGGCGACATGCCCATGGCGAGGCAGCCGAGCTCGACGTTGCGCTCGCCGGGCAGTTCGTTCATGAGGGCCGCGTTCACGCCGAGCAGCGAGGGCTGGCCGGCCGCGTAGATCGCGCCCTTGGAGACCGGCAGCAGGCCGGCGACCGCGCGGAGCAGCGTGGACTTGCCCGAGCCGTTGCTGCCGATCAGGCCGATGGCCTCGCCCTTGTACGCCGTGAAGCTCACGCCCTTGACGGCGTGCACCTCCTTGACGTTGGCGGCCTTCGTGTTGGTGACCAGGCGCTTGAAGCTGGCGAGCGGGCTGCCGCTGCCCGGCGAGGCCGAGCTGTGCACCTTGTAGATGATGTGGGCGTTGTCCGCGATGACGGTCGGGACGAGCTCGTTGTCAGCCACGGCCGTAGCCCTTCTCTCCGCGCCAGAAGTAGACGTATCCGCCGATGCCGACGACCGCGCTCCAGGCCAGTGCCTGGATCCACAGCATGGTCGGCGTGCCGGCCAGCGTGACGTTCTCCAGCAGCGCGTGGCGGAACAGCTCGATGAAGATGAGCATCGGGTTCGCCTCGACGAGGGCGAGCTGCCAGCCGTCCAGCTTCTCGGTGAACAGGGTCACCGGGTAGAGCACGGCCGAGCCGTACATCCAGAAGCGCATGATGAACGGGATCAGCTGCTTGATGTCGCGGTTCTTGGAGCCGTACCGCGCCATGAACATGGCCAGGCCGGTGTTGAAGAGCGACTGGAGCGCCAGCAGCGGGAGCAGCAGCAGCCACTCGACCGTGATCGGCTCGCCGGTGATCAGGACGATGCCCATCAGCACCAGCAGGGCCACCATGAAGTTGCGGATCTCGACGAGGGCGGCCGAGAGCGGCAGGCTGGCCCGCGGGAAGTGCAGCGCCCGGATCAGGCCCAGGTTGCCGGTGATCGCGTTGATCCCGGTCTGCACGATCGACTGCGTGAACTGGAACACGAACACGCCGATGCAGAGGTACGCCGGGAAGTTGTCGATGCCCTTGCTGGTCCCGATGATCACACCGAAGATCAGGTAGTAGACCGCGGCGTTGATGATCGGCGTGAGGACCTGCCACACCGTGCCGAGCTTGGTGCTGCCGAGCGAGGACGACATCTTCGCGCTGGCGTGCGACTGGATGAAGTGCCGGTACGAGAGGAGCTGACGCGTGTATTCGGGCAGGCTGGGAAGCCGCCCGGACGCCGTCAGACCGTGCCGGCGAGCGAGCTCCTTGGGCGAGAGCTCGGTGCCGGTCTCGGCGACCGCCGTCTCTGGCATGGGATGGTGCTCCGATCTAGTCGGCCCGGCGGAGGCGGGGGGCTCCGGTGGCTTGCGCGAGGACACAGCTGACAAGCATGACAGGCGTTCACCGTCTCCGTTGGAACGGGTTCGTATCGACGTGGCTGTGACGGTAGCTGACCAAACGGCGGAACGCAACCGTTACGTCGTAGCGCTATAGTGACTCTGTGGCGACAGTTAAGCGCGCACCAGCCGGAGCGGCGGTGCTCCGAGGCGACATCACCGTTGCTATCCGCAACGCGGTGATGAACGAGTTGGCGGAAGTCGGCTACGGCCGATTGTCCATCGAGGCGGTGGCCCGCCGTGCGGGGGTCGGCAAGACCGCGATCTACCGGCGATGGAGCAACAAGCTCGAGATGGTCATGGAGATCGTCTCGGACGTCGCCGAGCGCAAGGTGCCGCTCCCGGACACCGGGAGCTTCGCCGGCGACCTCGAGCTGCTCATGATGATCGTGAGCCGGGCGCTCCAGCACCGGATCGCGTCCCAGATCATCCCCGACCTGATGGCGGAGGCGGCCCGCAACCCGCAGATCGCCGAGACCCTGCAGCGGGCGCTCCGCACGCACCAGCAGGCTCTCGCCGAGAAGCTGGTGGGTCAGGCGGTCACCCGCGGCGAACTTCCCGAGGGCACCGACCCGGGCCTGGCCGTCGACATGATGCTCGGCCCGCTCTACTGGCGCCTGGCGATCGCCCGGGAGCCGATCGGGGACGACTACCTGGAACAGCTCGCGAAGGCCGTCACCGGCGCACTGAAGGCCGCCGCGTAACCAACCGGATCGCAACCGGGGATTGGCTGGTCCGCGCCGCGCCGCGGCCGAAGGAAGGGGTCGACCCGACCGACGTCCGAAAGCCGTGCCGATGACCTCCCCCTGCGAGCCCCGCGTCGACTTCACCGTGCTCGACGCCGCCGCCCTCCTCGCCATCGCCATGGGCGGCGCCTCCGACCTGACCGCGCGCCCGTCCGGCACCGCCCCGAAGGTGGTGACGGGCGCCGCGGTGGTCGGCGCCTGGCGCAGCGCCGACGGCGTGGTCCAGCTGCGCCTGCACACCGACGGCACGTACGCCGGCGAGGTCGCCGGGCGCCGTCAGGCGGCCCGCGGCACCTACGACATCGACGGCGCCGACGTGGTGCTGCACGACGAGTCGGGCATCAACACCCCGGTGCACGTCCACGACGGTGAGCTCGAGATGGCCGGTCACCGCCTGCTACCGATCTGCGCCTAAGAACGCCGGCTCCGCCGTCGATCAGTAGGGGACATCGACCTGGGGGACGGATGCGCAAGATCAAGCTGGCCATGGCTCTGACCGCACTGCCGCTGCTGCTCGGCGGGTGCTCCGCGCTCGGCCTCGGCGGCGACTCGCCGGGCGCCACCGCGACGGCGCCGGTGGAGAGCGAGGACTGGATGCGCCTGGCGGCCGGCGACCCCACCCCGAGCCCGGTGCCGACGCGTGGCAAGGCCGTCGCGACGGCCGACCCGACGGTCTCCGCGCCGGCGCCGGACCCCAGCTGCACGAAGATCTGGCCGCGGACCGAGCCGGTGCTCATCCCGGTCGAGGTGACGCCCGGCGCGGGCTCGCTCAAGGTCGAGTGGCCCACCCAGTACAGCTCGGACTACCGGGTCGCGGCCGTGCCGCAGGAGCTGGTCAGCGGCCCGCAGCCGGAGCCGGTGTGGAAGGCGGTCGCGCCCGGCACCGGTTGCACGGTCAGCACCACGCTCACCGGGCTCACGCCGGGTGCGGCGTACATCGTCTGGCTCGACGCGCCGAACACCGGCTACAACGTCGACGGGTCCCGGCACCTCTACAGCGGCCGTTCCGGGGTCGTCTACCCGGAGTGATCCGGGTTCACCACTCGGCGCCGGCCCGCTCCACGGTCAGCACCTCGAGGCCGGCGGGGCCGAGCCGGTACTTCGTCATGGTGGTGAGCGCCGGGCCGTAGACGTGCACGCTGACCGCCGGCCGGGTGGAGAGGTTCGTCATCCGGTGCACGTGGTGCCCGCCGAACCGGCGGCCCGCGCCCTCGCCGAGCTCGCGCGAGGCGACCCGGGCGCCGCCGGGGCCGTTCGCCACGGTGTCCTCGACGAGGGTGCCCCGGAAGACGTGGAAGGCGCCGGCCGACCCGCCGTGGTCGTGGATCTCGGTGCCCTGCCCGGGCAGCCAGGTGAGCAGCCATACCTCGTAGTCGTCGGCGACCGCGAGCCGGTGGTACCACCGCTCGGCCGGGTCGAAGCGGGGCGCCACCGGCCACCGCTCGGGCGAGGCCGCGTAGTGCTGCGCGACGGCGAGATGGTCGAGACGGACTCCGACGGCGGTCATCGACGTTCTCCTTCTCATATATACTCCATTGGTCTAGTAGGTTTTACCACATGACTCGCGGCCTTGGTCCGGAGACGTCCAAACCGTGATCCAGAAAGAGGCTTCTGCGTCTTTGCCTCTTTCTCGAACTGGTGCGAAAAACTTCGTACCGCGACGAGGTGAATACGCTCTGTCGAGAGTTGTGGGCGTTCTGTCACCAGAACGGCCTACCCCTACCGTCTGAACGACGGAATTGCTGCTCAGAGCGGTCCCCGCTGCATCGAGATGGCTATATGGTGAGCTGCGCCAGCCCCCCCGATGAACGAGGACGGACACGTGTTGAAGTCACGCCGCGGTCTGCTCGCGGCCGGTCTCACCGCCGCGGTGATCGGCACGATCGGTGTCGTCTCGACGCTCAGCGCCGGGGCGGAACAGATCCCCGGCGCGACCGCGTCCACGGCGGCCACCGCGGAGGCGGACGCCGGCGAGCCGCTCCTGACCCCGCCCACCAAGCTGCCCTGGGGCGAGCGCCCGCGCAGCATCCGGACCGGGCGGGACGGCGCCAGCAGCCGGTCGCTCAAGGCGTCCGGCCTGATCGCCGCGGCGCCCGACCAGGCGAGCGAGGAGCAGGCCGAGGACGAGGCGCCGAAGGGCCGCACGTCGCGCACCACGTTCGTGAAGTCGGAGCGGACCGAGATCCTCCCGCCCGACCCGCCGCCCACCGCCACGGCGAGCCCGACCGGGTCCAAGCCGACGGTCAACTACCTCTACAGCGTGGGCACCCAGGCGGTCGTCTCCGACGGGGCGTACGCGAACCTGACCATCAGCAAGCCGAAGCTGGCGAAGGAGGACTACCACTCGCTCGCCGAGCTCGCCGTGCAGTCCGCCGACGGCCAGCAGATCGTCGAGGTCGGCTGGACCGTCGACCGCCTGGTGAACGGCGACGACGATCCGCACCTCTTCGTCTACCACTGGATCGACCGGAAGACGACCTGCTACAACACCTGCGGCTTCGTGCAGTACAGCAAGAACATCGCCCCCGGCGACGTGCTGGCGCAGGACAAGGCCGCGCGGTTCGGCATCCAGTTCTTCAACGGCGCGTGGTGGGTGGCGTTCGACAGCGAGTGGGTCGGCTACTTCCCCGGCCAGCTGTGGGACGACAAGTTCACCAAGACCGGCCTCGTGCAGGTCTTCGGCGAGGTCGCGGCGTCCAGCCCGACGCCGTGCACCGAGATGGGCAACGGCCTGGCCGCCGACGACGCCAAGGCGGCCCGGGTCGGCAGCGTGTCCTACCTGAACGGTCCGGCCGTCGACATGAACCCGCGCGCCACCAGCGAGGTCTACGCGGTGTCCCGGATGAGCGCCCGCACCTTCCGCTACGGCGGCCCCGGAGCCTGCTGACGACAAGCACGGCGTGATGCCCGGTCCCTCGCAAGAGGACCGGGCATCAATCTTTTCGGGGCAGCCGTGAACCGGGCCGCGTGCCACGATGTACATCCGGGTGGCCGGGCGGAACCCGAGGGGAGCTGGCGCCGATGAAGCGACGGGTCAACCCCGACGAGCAGCTGATGACCGCGCTCTACACCGAGCACTACTCAGTCCTGATCAACTTCGTGTCCCGGTACGTCTCGGACCGGCACAAAGCTGAGGACCTGGTGCAGGAGACACTGTTACGGGCCTGGAAGCACATCGACCACCTCGACCCGGAACCGGGCCGGACCAGGTCGTACCTGCTCACCATCGCCCGGAACGTGGTGACCAACGCCTGGCGCGCCGAACAGCGCCGGCCGCGGCTGGTCGCCGACGAGAACGCGGTCAACTCGGTGCCGTCGGCGGACAACGTCGATCAGATGGTGGAAGGCTGGCTGGTGGCGGAGGCGCTGGAGCGTCTGTCGCCGGAACACCGGGCGGTCATCCAGGCGATGTACTACGAGGGGCAGAGCGTGGCCGACGCGTCACGGAAACTGTCGGTGCCCGAGGGCACCGTCAAATCGCGCGCGTACTACGCGGTCCGCGCGCTGCGCACCGTCTTCGAGGAGATGGGGATGTTGCGATGAGCGACCTCGACGAACACGGCAGCCTGCACAGGCTGCTCGGCGGATATCTCCTCGGCGGTCTCGACGAGGCCGACACCGATCGCCTCGACGAGCATCTGCGGGACTGCGCGGACTGCCGCGCGGAGCTGGACAGGCTGGCCCCCGTACCCGAAATGCTCCAACATCTGCCGGACGCGCGGCACCTGAGTGGTGGCGCACCGCTCGCGGTGAGTCCGGCCGCCCGGCCGAGCCCGCAGAACATCGAGGGCCTGCTCGGCAAGATGCGCGCCGAGAAGCACAAGGAGGTCCGGACCAACCGGGTCCGCTGGCTGGCCGCGGCCGCCGTCGTGCTGATCGCGGCCGCCGCGATCGGCTACGGGATCTTCACGAACAACGCGGCGCCGCAGGGCTGGCCCGAGGCCATCCCGAGCGCCGAGCTGGTCACGTCGCAGTTCGAGGCGGCGTCCGGCAGCAGCCTGACCGGTTCCGCGGCGGTCACCCAGAAGAGCTGGGGGGTCGCCGTGGCGCTCGACGTGGCGCGGATGAGCGGTGAGGCGCCGTTCCTCTGCCTGGTGCGCAACAAGGCGGGCGCGACCGAGCAGGCGGCGGTCTGGGGCGACACCCCGGACGGCAAGGCCAAGGTGAGCGGGGCGAGCTCGTTCACGGTCAACGACGTCGACGCGATCCTGATCACCGACAAGAACGGCAAACTGATCGGTACGGCGCCACTGACCTAGGCGATGCGGCGGAGCCGGGCCGGCTGCTCCTCGATCCGGAACGACCGGGATGCCGCCAGCGCCGCCGCCCTGGCCGCCGCCGTGGAGCGCAGCGCCGAAGCCGGCGACAGCCGCGTCATGGCCTCCAGCCGGGCCGCCAGCTCGGCCCGGCTGAACGGCTTGACCAGGTAGTCGTCGGCTCCCGCGCACAGCGCCGTCATCACCTGGCCACGCTGCGCGTCCGCGCTGACCATCATGATCGGCAGGAATTCGGTACGCGGGTCCGCCCGCAACCGCCGGCACAGGTCGAGGCCCGATTCGCCGGGCATCCGCACGTCGATCAGGGCGGCGTCGACGTCCCCGGTGGCCAGCGCGGCGAGGGCCCCGTCCGCGTCCTCGGCGGCCACCACGGCGTACCCGAGACGGCGCAGCGCGAGCGTGAGCAGGTCCCGATGGTCGGTCTCGTCATCGACGATCAACACGGTGGGCACGCGAACCTCCGGACTCCCTGGCGACCTTGCCTACCCCTGTTCGGCACCGGGGCCGCACCGCTGAGGCGAAATAGAGTGGGCCATATGCGTGCCGCCGCCATCCCCGAGTCCGCTTCCGCCCTTCAGCCCGCCGGTACCGGAGAGGTGCGGATCCGCGTCGTCCTCGCCGCCGTGCATCCGGCCGGTGCCGCCGCCGGTGTCGTCGACGCGCTCGGCGAGGGCGTCCGCGGCCTGGAGCCGGGCGACCGGGTCTGGATGTGGGGAGAGGCGGAGGGGATTGTCGGGGAATACCCGGTTCTGCCCCGCAGCCGGGTGGTCCGGATGCGCGACGGCGTGCCGTTCGAGGTGGGCGCCGTGCTCGCCGTCCCGGCGCTGACCGCGTACCGCCGCCTCACCACGGCCGCCGGCGTCCCGGACCGGCTCGCACCGGGGGTGCTGAAGGGGCGGACCGTGTTGATCGCGGACGGCGCCGGCCCGGCCGGCATCGCGGCGATCCAGCTCGCCGAATGGGCCGGCGCGACGGTGCTGACCACAACCGGCGCGCAGGAGGAGGACGCGGCCGATCCCGCGCCCGGCCCGGATGCGGTGGCCGCGGTGGCCGAGGCCGTCGACGCCGGCGCGCTCCGGGTGGGGGAGGACGCCGGGCTGCCGATCCGGCGATTCCCTCCGGAGCGGATCGCCGAGGCCCGCGAGGCGGCCGGGGACCACGCCGCGGGCGCCGTCGTCATCGAGGTGACGAAGCCCTAGCCAGGAGCGCGTCCGCCACCCGGGCGACGCCGAGGCCGTCCACCGCCGACCAGCCGCTCGCCGCGAGAGCGGTGCGGGCATCGGAATCGGTCAGGAGCCGGCGCAGGGTCGCGACCGAGGACTCGTCGAACTCGCCGAGACGGCCGAGCCCCGCCGCATAACCGCGTGCCACGGTCCGCTCGTACCCCTGAATCTGGTTGTCGACGACCCAGACCAGCGCGGCGGCGCGGCCGAGGCAGAGCAGCTCCCAGGTCGAGGTCCCGCTCGCGCTGATCACCAGGTCGGCGCCGACGAGGAGTTTCGGCAGGTGGTCGGTCGGCCCGATGATGTCGAAGCGCTGTCCCGGACCGGCCTCGACCGCGAGCAGCTCGGCACGCAGGCTCTCGTCGGCCGCGATGACGGTGGCGTCGAAACCCGCCGCGGTCTCGGTGAGCAGCCGCGCCACCTGCGGCGCCGCGCGGTAGGCGTCGGTCCCTCCGAAAAAGGCGACGACCTTCGGGGTACGGGTCGGAGCGTGTGCGGGGACCGTGACCGGACGCGACTGCCGGACCGCCGAGCGGAGCAGGGCGTAATCGATTCCGGCCAGCCGGACCTCGCCCTCCTCCAGGACCGCGTCCAGGTTCTGGTCGACGTAGATGTCGGCGGACTGCCCCCGCAGGTCACCGTCCACAATGGCCAGCACGGGGAACCCGGCCCGCCGGACCGCGGCGCTCTGCTGCGGCGGCAGCGTGTACGAGTCGATCACCAGCGCCGCGAGGTCGAGCCGCCGGGCCGCCGCGACCAGGCCGACCTCGTCGTAGGGCGCCGGATGCCAGGGCAGGCCGCGCTGCTCGAGCTGAGACTCGGCCCACGCGACCCCGCCGAGGTCGGCGAGGAAGTGCACGTCGGCGCCGCGGGCGGTGAGCTCCTCGGCGAGGGCGACGCACCGCACCAGATGGCCGACCCCGGTACGCGGGCCGGCGTCGCACCGGATCCCGATGTTCACGCCTGGTCCAACTCCTTCTGCCGCACGTGGGCGTTGAGCGCGGCGAGCTCGGGCTGCCCGTCGAGCCAGCTCGCCACGGTCCGGATGGCGGCCGGGGCGTCGCCGAAGTGGTCGATGACCGCCTCGATCAGCTTCCAGTCGTCCTCGGTGTCGAGGGTGAGCCGCAGGTGCGACAGGTCCGGCTGCGCGGTCAGCCCGATCACGTCGAAGTCGTCGGCGTGCGAGTAGATGTACGACGTCACGTGCGTGCGGTGGTGGTCGTACGCCAGCCTGTCGATCTCCTTGAGCACGGTGGCCCGGACCACCTCGACGTCGAGGCCGCGCGGCAGCGTCCGGGTGATCGACGTGGTGAGGTAGTCGACGCCGGCCGCCTCGAAGACCCGGAAGGCGCGCGCCACGAGTTCCGGGTCGAGCAGCGGGCAGTCCGCGGTGAACCGCAGCACGGTGTCGGCCGACCGGGTCTCCAGCACGCCGAGGAACCGGGTGAGCACGTCGTCGACAGGCCCGCGGTGGCAGGCCACGCCGATGCGCTCGCACTCGGCGGCCACGGCGTCGTCGTCGGGCAGCGTCGTGGTCGCGACGACCAGGTCGTCGAGGATCCCGCTCTCCCGGGCGGCGTTCACCACCCGGTCGAGGACGGTGCGGCCGCCGAGCGGGCGCAGCACCTTGCCGGGGAGCCGGGTGGAGCCCATCCGGGCCTGGATGATGCCGAGGGTGGTCATGACCGTCCTTTGTGAAGTCGGTGGCGCGCCTTGCGGGCGAGGCCGAGCCCGGCTTTGGCGGCGCGGTAGGCGAGGGATCCGCTGAAGGCGGCGATCTGGACCTTGGCCCGGCCCAGCTCGGCGTCCCGCTTCTCCAGCTCGGCCTCGAAGAAGCGGCTGCGGGCCTCCGCGTCGGCGAGCTGCCGGCGCAGGGCGTCGAGCTGCTGTCGGTGCTCCCGGTTCCGGACCGGCGGGGCTTCCATCGGGGTCGTGGCGGCTTCAAGGCCGGCCGCTCCGGCCAGGATCTCGGTGAGCCGGGCCACGTCGGTGACGGCCGGCCAGGGGTGGGCGTAGCCGCCGGTCGCGAGGGTGACCGCGAACCGGGCGAGCGCGTCCGGCCGGTCCGGCTGCGCGGGGTCGAGCAGGGTGTACCGGTCGCCTTCCACCAGCACGTTCGCGGCGTCGGCGGCGGGCAGCGCGGCCGTCCAACCGGTGAGCAGCCGCCGCAGGCCGGGCAGGTCGTGCCCGAGCGCCGCGGTGAGCAGCTGCTCCTCCAGCAGGCGGCCGGACGGCAGGGAGCCGGTGCCCTCGACGACGGTGCCGCCGCTGAGCCGGGCCGCCGCCGGAATCGGCACGACCGGCCGGGGCCGTGCGGCCAGCTGGGCCACCGCGATCCAGGCGGGCGCCAGCTCGGCGCCGAGACCGCGGCGCACTGCGGCGCCGGCCAGGCGGCGCGGGTCACTCAGGACCGGCTTCTCCGCGTACGAGGAGGCGACCGCTCCCGCGATGAGCGCGGCGAGGGAGTCGAGCGGCCCGTAGCGCAGGGTCTCCGGGGTGACCGTCACGGTCGGCTCGGCCTGCGACGGCCAGGCGGCGGCGAGCCCGGAGACCGGCAGCCCCTCGGCGCCGAGCGCGGCGGCGAGCCGGTCCGGGCGGCCCGGTGCGGTGCCGAACTCGCCGAGCGGACGCCACTGGACGGTGCCCGGCGCGGTGGCCGTGCCCGGGTCGACGAGGCGGTGCACGCCGAGCTCGTTCTCGACGGTCAGGACCAGGGTGCCGCCGGGGCGCAGGGCGCGTTTCAGGACGCGTACGGCGTCGGCCCAGTCGAGCTGCGGGCCCTCCGGGGAGCAGAGCCGGTTCGTGCCGTCGAGGGCGATCACGGCGTCGTACCGGTCCTCGTCGGTCAGCTTCGCGAGGGTGCCGCAGAGCACGGTGAAG
The DNA here is from genome assembly GCF_040639855.1 of Actinoplanes sp. NPDC023714. Lineage (NCBI taxonomy): Bacteria > Bacillati > Actinomycetota > Actinomycetes > Micromonosporales > Micromonosporaceae > Actinoplanes > Actinoplanes sp. NPDC023714. The sequence goes on along the minus strand of NZ_JBFAAR010000012.1, from coordinate 45,193 downwards.
CCGCGCGCCGCGAGCGCCTCGGCGTCCGGCTGCGAGCGGACCAGGCAGGTGAGGCCCCGGCCGTCGGCCAGCGCCTCGAGCAGGGCGGTGTCGTGCGGGCCGGCCACCAGGACCTCGGCGCCGGCCGGCAGCCGCGCGGTGAGGTGCCGGTAGAGGGCGCCGCCGGCGTGGGGCAGCTCCTCGGCGTACTCCGGCATCTCGCCGCCGATCATCCGGATCATGCCGCCCACCTCTCCTCAGCCGATCCCGTCGCGACGGCGGCGGCGCTCCAACCGAGGGTCGCCCTCAGTTCGGCCGGTGAGGCCAGGTGGCCGTCGCCGAGCTCGGCCATCGCGATCTCCCGGGCCACGACCGGGTCGGGCGCGACGCCGTGCAGCTCGGACCACTCGCGCCGGATCCGCTCGGCGGTCGGCGCGTCCTCCTTGGCGAGCTGCATCGGGTTGCCGTAGACCGCCGGTTCGCAGCCGGCCGCCACGCCGTAGAAGACCGCGCTGCTGAGCCGGTTGGACGCCACCCGGCGGTGCCGGCGCAGCTCGTCGAGCTGCTTGTGCAGGAACCGGGCGTCGGTCTGCATCCGCATGTAGCCCCGGTAGCCGTGGCAGATGACCCGGCCGGCCCGCTCGTACGCGGCGCGGATCCGGGCGTCCCGGTACTCGTGCCAGTACAGGCAGAACGTGATCGGGCCGGGCTCGGTCGCGACGATCTCGTCGATCAGCCGCCGGTGATCCCCGTCGACCTCCTGGCCCTCCCAGCCGTGGAACGGGTACCAGATCGTCCCCTCCCTCGGCTGTACGTCAGGGTCGTCCCCGCGCCCGATTTGTCGCTCTGCCGTACAGCCAACTGAGCCCGGCTGTACGGCAGGGCTGTCTTCGCGCCCGATTTGTCGCTCTGTGGTACAGCCGGTGGGGGTGGGGGTGCGCAGCAGGTAGAGGAAGGGGGCGCCGGTCACGGTGGCCAGCGGGCGGCCCATCGACCAGGCCCGGCGCCGGGTGCGCTCGGACCAGACGAAGATCGGCCGGCCGGGCGCGTACGGAGTTCCGGCGCCCAGCCCGTCCACCACGTTCCAGCCGTGCTGGAGATATCCGTCGATCCGCGGGGGATCGGCCGGGTCCAGCCCGCAGTACTCGGCCAGAACGTGGGCGTGACCGTAGAAGTGGTTGCCGTGGTGCACCCGCTAGCTCCCGAGGATGCCGCGCAGCGTCTCGACGACACGGTCCTGGTCGTCGTCGCCGAGGTCGGCGAAGAGGGGCAGGGAGAGCTCCTCGGCGTAGAAGGCCTCCGCGACCGGGCACATGCCGCGCCGGTAGCCGAGATCTTCGAAGACCGGGTGCCAGTAGACCGGGATGTAGTTCACCTGCACGCCGATGCCGGCGGCCCGCATCCGGTCGTAGACCTCGCGCCGGCGCCCGTCGAGGATGCGCACCGGGTAGAGGTGGCGCATCGGGTCGCTCTCCGGGCGCTGGGCCGGGAGGCGCAGGCCGGGCACGCCGGCGAGCAGCTCGTCGTAGCGGGCCGAGAGGTGGGCGCGGCGGGCCTTGAACGCGCCGAGCCGGCGCAGCTGGGCGCTGCCGAGCGCGCAGAGCACGTCCGGCAGGCGGTAGTTGAGCCCGAATTCGGGGACCTCGTACCACCAGCCGCCCTCGTCGGGGTGCCGGAGCTCGTCCCGGACCACGCCGACCGTGCGGAACGCGCGCAGCCGCTTCACCAGCTCCGGCCGGGTGGACGCGACCGCGCCGCCCTCGCCGGTGGTGAAGTTCTTGGTCGGGAAGAACGAGAACGTCGTGAGGTCGGCGAGCGTGCCGACCGGACGTCCCCTGTAGAGCGAGCCGATCGAGTGCGCGGCGTCGCCGAGCAGCAGCGCGCCGGTGCTCTCCCCGACCTTGCGGAGCCGGTCGTAGTCGGCCGGGACACCGGCGTAGTCGACCGCGGCGATCACCCTGGTGCGCCCGGTGACGGCGGCCTCCACGGCGGCCGGGTCGAGGTTCGCGGTGTCCTCCTCGACGTCGGCGAAGACCACCGTGGCGCCGAGCATCGCCGCGCCGGACGCCGTGGCCACGAACGTCATCGGCGTGGTGACCACCTCGTCGCCGCGGGTCACGCCGGCCGCCGCGTAGGCCGCGTGCAGCGCCGTGGTGCCGTTCGTGACCGTGACGCAGGGCGCGCCGGCGACCTTCTCGAGGTCGGCCTCGAAGTCGGCGACCCGCGGCCCGGTGGTCAGCCAGTCGCTGCCCAGCGCCGCGACGACGGCCTCGACGTCCGAGGGATCGATGGATTGCCGTCCGTAGGGGAGCATCAGTTCTCCGCGAGCAGGGCGCGCATGTCGTCGACGGAGAGCCAGAGGTCGTTGTTGTCCGAGCGGTAGTTGAAGCCGTCGGCGACCGGCTCGCCACCCGCGGGCGGCTCGTAGCCCCAGCTCGCGGCGACCGGCTGGACCACGTAGCGGTCCGGGAAGCGCAGCGTGCGGCGGCTGTCGTCGGCCGCGATCATCTCCTCGTGCAGCTTCTCGCCGGGACGCATGCCCATCTCGTGGGTGGGTGCGTCCGGCGCGACGGCCTCGACCAGGTCGAGGATGCGCATGCTCGGGATCCGGGGCACGTAGAGCTCGCCGCCGCGCATCACGTCGAACGAGTCGACGACGAACTGCACGGCCTGGTCCAGGGTGATCCAGAAGCGGGTCATCCGCTTGTCGGTGATCGGCAGGCTCTTGCCCTCGGCCGCCAGCTTGCAGAAGAACGGCACGACCGAGCCGCGGCTGCCCATCACGTTGCCGTACCGGACGACCGCGAGGCGGGTCGGGTGGGTGGCGGCGTAGTGGTTGCCGGCGATCACGATCTTGTCGGCGGCCAGCTTGGTGGCGCCGTACAGGTTGATCGGGCTGGACGCCTTGTCGGTGGAGAGCGCGACGACCTTCTTCACCTCGGCGGTGATGGCCGCGTCGATGACGTTCTGGGTGCCGTTGATGTTCGTGGCGACGAACTCGGAGGGGTTGTACTCCGCGGTGTCGACCTGCTTGAGCGCGGCCGCGTGGACGACGTGGTCGATGCCGTGCATGGCGCGGGCGAGGCGGTCGCGGTCGCGGATGTCGCCGATGAAGAAGCGCAGGCGCGGGTCGTCGCCGAACATCTGGCGGACCTCGTACTGCTTCAGCTCGTCACGCGAGAAGACCACGATGCGAGCCGGGTCGAGGTGGGTCAGGGCGTACCTCAGGAAGGCCTTGCCGAACGAACCGGTGGAGCCGGTGACAAGGATCGAGGAGCCGGCGATTTCAGACACGAGTTTTCTCCGGGGGTCAGCGATAGGCCGGTACGAGCCGGAAGCATAACCAGAGGATTCGCCATTTCCAGGGGCGCGGGAAAAAGCTGATGCGAGTTCATTTTCAGTTAATCCTGGATTGGTCGCGGCGTCCGGTCTGCTGCGGGATCGTAGGACTCCTCTAATCACCCCCCATTGGAGTCATACCGTGAGTGAGCTGCAGAGACTACGCGACGCGTTCCGCACCGCGCTCGATCTTCCGGCGGACGCGCCCGTGGACGACCTGCGCTACCAGGACAACGAGAAGTGGGATTCGCTCGCTCACATGTCGTTGGTCGCCGCTATCGAAGATGAATTCTCGGTAATGATCGACACTGATGATGTCATCGGTATGTCCAGTTTCGACGAGGCCGTGCGAATCCTCGGTAAATACGGGGTGGACGTCAAGTGAGTGTCGCCCTGGTGACCGGGGCGTCGCGCGGCATCGGGCGGGCCACCGCGCACCGCCTGGCCGAGCAGGGGTACGACCTGGTCCTGCACGGCCACGGCGGGGCCGGCGCGGCCGAGGCGGCCGAGTCGCTGGCCGCGAAGTTCGGCGTCACCGCGGTGAGCGCCGCCGGTGACATCGCCGACCCGGGGACCAGCAAGGCCCTCGTCCGCCTCGCGTTCGAGACCTTCAAGCGCCTCGACGTGCTCGTGATCAACGCGGGTACGCACGCGGCCGGGATGCTCGGGATGACCGACGACGCGACGATCGAGCGGCTCTTCGCCGTGAACGCGGCCGGCGCGGCGTACACCCTGCAGAACGCGGTCCGCCTGCTCGCGCGCGCGCCGCAGGCGTCCGTCGTGCTCACCGCCTCGATCACCGGCACGCACGGCGTGGCCGGGCAGGCCGTCTACGCGGCGTCCAAGGCCGCCGTGGTCGGCCTCACCAGGTCCGCGGCGAAGGAGCTCGGCCCCCGCGGGGTCCGGGTCAACGCGGTGGCGCCCGGCTTCATCGCGACCGACATGCTCGACACCCTGGACGAGGCGGGCCGCGCCGAGCGGGTCGCCGGCACCGCGCTGGGCCGGCTCGGCACCGCCGAGGACGTCGCCGACGTGATCGCCTTCCTCGTCTCCGACCAGGCCCGCTTCGTCACCGGACAGGTGATCGGGGTGGACGGGGGACTGACGCTGTGAACCTGCTGCACCCGGACGCCCGCGTCGTCGACGCCGCGACCGGCGAGACCCTGACCCCTGCGCTGATCGCCGGCTTCGAAGCCGAGTTCGCGGATCAGAAGCTGGTCTTCCTGCCGATGCCGACCACGGTGCCGGCGATCGCGAAGTACCTCGCGGCGCTGCGCTCGCAGAAACCGGTCGTGCTGCTCGACCCGGACGCCGACCACACCGAGCTGATCCAGCGGTACGCGACCGACGCGGTGCACCCGGACCTGGCTCTTCTGCTCACCACGAGCGGCTCCACCGGCAGCCCGAAGCTGGTCCGGCTCTCCCGCTCGGCGGTGTTCGCGAACGCCGGGCAGGTGGCCGAGTCGCTCGGCGTCACCCGCGACGACGTGGCGATCACGACGTTGCCGCTCTTCTACTCGTACGGCCTGTCCGTGCTGCACTCGCACCTGCTCAAGGGCGCCACCGTGGTGCTGGAGCGGACCGGGATCATGCAGCGGGACTTCTGGTCGGCGGTGGACGAGCACGGCGTCACGTCGATGGCGCTGGTCCCGTACCAGTTCGAGATGCTGCGCCGGCTCCGTTTCGACCCGGCGAAGCACCCGTCGCTCCGGACGGTCACCCAGGCCGGCGGCCGGCTCCGGGCCGAGCTCGTCACCGAGTTCGCGCAGCGGATGGACGCCGCGGGCGGCCGGTTCTTCGTGATGTACGGCCAGACCGAGGCGGCGCCCCGGATGGCCACACTGCCGCCCGAGCGGCTCGCCGGGAAGCTCGGCTCGGTCGGCCTGGCGATGCCCGGCGGCGCCTTCGCGATCGAGGACGACGAGGTCGTCTACCGCGGCCCCAACGTGATGATGGGGTACGCCGAGAGCGGCGCCGACCTGGTCCGCGGCGACGAGCTCGGCGGCGTGCTGCGCACCGGTGACCTGGGCCGCCTCGACGAGGAGGGCTTCCTCTTCCTCACCGGCCGGATCAAGCGGATGGCGAAGGTGTTCGGCGTCCGGATCAACCTGGACGACGTCGAGCGCAACTTCCCGGTCGCCGCCGTGGCCGGTGACGACAGACTGCACGTCTTCGCCGAGGGCCTGACCGCCGAGGACGCCCGCGCGCTGCGCACCAAGGTCGCCGAGTGGCTCGGCACCCACTTCACCGGGGTCGACGTCCGCTCGATCGAGGCGCTGCCCCTGCTGCCGAACGGCAAGACCGACTATCGGGCGCTGGAGGCGTCACTGTGAGTGTCTTCACCCTGCCGCAGTCCGTGAAGGAGGAGGTCCTGCTCAAGGAGCTCTCCTCGCTGACCGAGCACCACCGGGCCCACTGCGAGCCCTACGACCGGATCCTGGCCGCTTCGGGCTTCGCGTCCGCCTCGTCGGTGGCCGGCCTGCCCTACCTGCCGGTCCGGCTCTTCAAGAACCTGGAGCTGAAGAGCATCCCGGACGACGAGGTGTTCAAGGTCCTGACGTCGAGCGGCACCACCGGCGAGGTCAGCCGGATCTACCTGGACAAGGCGGCCGCCGCCGAGCAGCAGCGCCGCCTCGCCGCGACCGTGCAGACAGTGCTCGGCCCGAAGCGGCTCCCGATGCTGCTCGTCGACACCAAGGCGATGCTGAAGGACCGCCGCTCGTTCAGCGCCCGCGGGGCCGGCGTGCTCGGCATGTCGACCTTCGGCCGCGACCACGTCTGGGCCTTGGACAACGACGGCGTCGTCGACCTCGAGGCGATCCGCGGCTTCCTGGCGAAGCACGGTGACCAGCCCTTCCTGATCTTCGGGTTCACCTTCCTGGTCTGGCTTCATCTGTACGAGGTGGCGCTCGAGCACGGGCTCGACCTCGGCAACGGGATCCTGATCCACTCCGGCGGCTGGAAGAAGCTGGTCGACCAGGCCGTCTCGCCCGACGAGTTCCGGAAGCGGCTCGCCGGCGTCGGGCTGACGAACGTGCACAACTACTACGGCATGGTCGAGCAGATCGGCACGATCTTCCTGGAGGGGCCGTCGGGTGGCTCGCTGTACTGCCCGGACTTCGCGGACGTGGTGGTCCGCGACCCGGAGACCTGGGCGGAGCTTCCGCCCGGCGAACCGGGTCTCCTGGAGGTGGTGAGCACGCTGCCCACCTCGTACCCGGGGCACGTGCTGCTCACCGAGGACCTCGGCGTGGTGCACGGCGTCGACGACGGCGACTGGCCCGGCAAGCGCTTCTCGGTGCTCGGCCGGCTGCCGCGGGCCGAGGCGCGGGGATGCTCGGACACGTATCGGAGCGCGGCATGAACGTCACCTTCAGATTCGGCGTCCCGGGCGACCTGACCGCGCCCTCCGCCGACCGGCTCACCGTCGGCGACCCGCGGGTGGTCGACTTCCTCGCGAAGCTGGCCCGCCGGCTGCTCGCCCCGGCCGTGGCCCGCAAGCACCCGGAGCTCGGCTCGCTCGGCTACTTCCTGCGCCCGGCCGAGCTGAGCCGGGCCGTCGCCAAGATGCGGCGGGACGACGCCCTGGCCAATGCCCAAGTGATAGTCAGCCCGAGGGGCAACGTCTTCCACCTGCCGCCGGCCAACGTGGACACCATCTTCGTCTACTCCTGGGCGCTCTCGGCGCTGGCCGGCAACCACAACGTGGTCCGGATCTCGTCGCGTTCGGCCGGCGCGGCCGAGGTGATCCTGGAGGCCCTCGACGCGGTCGCGGCCGAGGCCGACCCGATCGTCGCGCGGACCCAGCGCATGGTCACCTACGGCCGCGACGACGCCGTCACCGGAGCTCTCAGCAAGTGGGCCGACCTGCGGGTCATCTGGGGTGGCGACGCCGCCGTGGACACGATCCGCAAGCAGCCGCTGCGCCCGTCCGCGCGCGACCTCACGTTCCCGGACCGGACCAGCTGGGCCGTGCTCTCGACGGCCGGCTGGCGCGCCGCCGACCCGGCCGCCCGCCGGGCCGCGGTGGTCGGGTTCGCCAACGACGCGTACTGGTTCGACCAGGCCGCCTGCTCCTCGCCGCGGACCGTGTTCCTGGTCGGCGGGGACGGCGACGACGTGCGGGCCGAGTTCCTCGCGCTGCTGCTCGAGGTGGTCGACGCCCGCGGCTGGGTGGTCGATCCGGCCATGGCGGTGGAGAAGCGGGTCAACGCGTACGGGCTGGCCGCGATCGGGGCCGCCGGGGCGCTCGACTTCCCGGACAACCGGATCACCGCGCTCACCCTGACCGGCACCGAGGCCGCGCCCCGCCGCTGGATCGGCGCCGGCGCGTTCCCGTTCGCCGAGGTGGGCTCGCTGCTCGACCTGGTGCCGGCGATGAACCGGCAGGACCAGACCGTGAGCCACTTCGGGTTCACGCCGGCCGAGCTCCAGGCCTTCGCCACCGAGCTGGGCGGCCGTGGCGTGGACCGGATCGTGCCGTTCGGGTCGGCGCTCACCTTCGGCGCGATCTGGGACGGCTACGACCTGCCGAGCGAGTTCACCCGCCTGACGGTGCTGCAGCCCTGATGACGACAGTTCTGGAAACGCCGGCGCCGGCCGCTCCCGCGCCGGCCCGGACGCTGAGCCGTCTCTGGGCCGTGGCGCCCTGGCTGCTGCCGGCCGTCTCCGCGTTCGGGGTGCTGCACACCTACGACACGCCGGACCGGCAGATCGCCCTCTACGCGGTCTACCTGCTGCTCGCCGTCGTCGTGCCGGGCACCCTGGTGTTCCGGGCGGCGTTCGGCAGCCGCGGCAATCTGCCCGAGGACCTCGGCCTCGGCGCGGCGACCGGGCTCGTCGTCCTGCTCGCGGGCTGGGCGCTGGCCGCCGCGACCGGGCTCCAGCACCTGCTGATCGGCTGGCCCGCGGTGGTCATGGCGCTCTTCGCGGCGGTGCCGGCCCTGCGGCGGCACTGGCGGACCGGGCCCGGCGACCCGCTGCCGATCGGCTGGCACGTCGCCATGGCGGCGGTCCTGTTCCTGGTGACGCTCTGGGGCGCGACGGTCTTCCGGACGATCCCGCTCCCGCCGTCCACCGTGGAGCTGTACCCGGATCTCTACTACCACCTCGCGCTCGTGCACGAGATGACCCGCTCGATGCCGTTCCAGGTGCCGCAGCTGGCCGGCGAGACGCTGAAGTACCACTATCTGTCGGACGCCGACATCGCGAGCGCCAGCATGGTCACCGGGATCGCGCCGCACATGGTGTTCTTCCGGCTCTGGCTCATGCCGGTAGCGGCCGTCGCCGTGGTGGTCTTCGCGGCCCTGGCCCGGAGCGTGAGCGGCCGCTGGTGGACCGGGCCGGTCGCCGCGACGGTCGGCTTCGTCGGCCAGTCGGTGGTGGCCGGGAACGTGGCCAGTCCGCCCGGGATCGGCCTCCCGATCACCCTGCTCAGCCCGTCACAGACGTACGCAATGCCCTTGATCGGTCTTTTCGTGGTGATCGCCGTCGACGTTCTGCGAGGCCGCGGACTCCACCGGATGGGCTGGGCCTTCCTGCCGCTGCTCGCGATCGCCTGCGCCGGCAGCAAGGCGAGCGTCCTGCCGCCGCTCGCCGCCGGTCTGCTGCTGGCCGGCGTGATCCACCTGATCGGCAAGCGGACGATCCCGTGGACGACGATCGGGCTGCTCGCCGCGGTCGGCTTCGGCATGGTGATCGGGCTGAAGCTCTTCGCGGGCGGGGGCGCGGGCACGCTCCAGCCCCAGTTCCTGGCGACGATGCGCTGGTTCCTGCCCTACCAGGAGATCATCGGGATCCCGAACGACGTGCAGTGGGGCGGCCTGGTCCCGGACGGCCTCGAGGTGGCCGGCACGGCGGCCCGCTGGTTCGTGGCCTGGTCGCTGATCTGGTGGTTCCTGGTCCAGTCGCCGCGGCTGGTCGGCCTCTTCCTGCCGCCGAAGGTCCGCTGGCTGAAGCCCCGGCGATGGGCCGACGACCAGGTCCCGTGGCTGCTCGGCGGCATCGTGGTGGCCGGCGTCCTCGGGATGTGGATGCTCTGGCACCCGTCGGCCAGCCAGATCTACTTCTACAACGCGGTGCTGCCGGTCTGCGGCGTGCTGACCGCGTGGGCGCTCGCGGATCGGGTGCGGGGCTGGATCGTCCCGGTCCTCGGCGCGGCGGCCGGCGGCCTGTGGGAGTTCTTCGCCCCCGAGGTGACCAAGCCGGTCGAGCCGACCGAGGGCGGGTGGGCGTGGGCCATGGCGCTGCCGCTGCTCCGCACCGCCGGCCTGGTCACGGTGGTCGCGCTGATCGCCGTGCTGATCTGGCGCAGGCGGGCGGCGCGGGCCCTCACCACCGCGCTGATCGCCGCGATCGCGGCGGCCGGCACGGTGAGCGCCGTGTCGAGGACCGCCGAGACGCTCAGCGGGCCGCCGGCGATCAAGGCGCGGAACAACGTGGCGGTCACCGCGGCCGAGATGAAGGCGGCGCTCTGGCTGCACGACAACGCCGGCGAGAACGACCTGGTCGCCACGAACGTGCACTGCATGCCGATGAAGGTGCCGCAGTGCAACGCGCGCGCGTTCTGGGTCGCCGGGCTGGGCGGGCACCGCACCCTCGTGGAGAGCTGGGCCTACACCGACCGGACCGTCGCGGCGAACGGCGTGAACGACCTCAAGTACTTCTTCCAGCCCGCGCCCGACCCCGAGGTGTACGCGCTCAACCAGCGGGCCTTCGAGAAGGGCGACCCGGCCGACGTGGCGCGGCTGCGCTCCGAGTACGGAGTCCGGTGGCTCTTCGCCGACCGGGCCGCCGGCAAGGTCGCGAACGCCGAGCTGAAGGCGGCCGGCGCCATGGTCGTGCATCAGAGCGGGACGGTCATCGTCTACCGGCTTTACTAGGGTTATCCCTACTACTGATCGGGTGGCACGCAGGATCGGATCGGGGGGCGCCGGTGAATAACGTCGACGGCATGACAACGACCTATGCCGGCGCCACCGCCACACCCGCGCCCGCCCGGCGGTTCCTGCGCCAGCTGGGCGTCGACACGCAGTACGTCCTGCTGGGCTTCCCGCTCGGCCTGCTCACCCTGGTCCTCTGCATGACGCTGTTCTTCGTGGGCATCGGCACCGTGGTCATCTGGGTCGGCCTGCCGATCCTGGTCGCCACGCTGCTGATGTCCCGGGGCTTCGCCGTGGTCGAGCGGGCCCGGATGGCCCCCGTCCTCGGCCGCCCGGTGACCCACCCGGTCTACCGCACCAGCCGGGACGGCGGCCTGATGCGCCGCACGATCGCCCCGCTCGCCGACGCGCAGGCCTGGCTCGACATGGTGCACGGGATGTTCCGGTTCATCCCCAGCACGATCGGCTTCTCCTTCGTGATCACCTGGTGGGCCTGCGCGCTCGGCGGCCTCACCTACCCGCTCTGGGACTGGACGCTGCCGCACCCGCCGGCCAACAACGAGCTCCCGGAGCTCCTCGGCTTCGACGACACCGCGTTCACCCGGATCCTGTTCTACCTGGTGATCGGCGCGGTCTTCGCGGCGACCCTCTACCCGGTGGTCCGGGCCGCCGCGCTGCTCGAGGCCGCCTTCGCACACAGCCTGCTCAACGGCGTCGACCGGCTCCGCCGGCAGGTGGCCGAGGCGAACGAGGCCCGGGACGTGGCGCAGCAGCAGCGGGCCGCGGCGGTCTCGGCCGAGGCGGTCGCCCTGCGCAAGCTGGAACGCGACATCCACGACGGCCCGCAGCAGCGGCTGGTCCGCCTCGCCATGGACCTGGGCCGGGCCGAGCAGCAGTTCGCGACCGACCCGGAGGCGGCCCGCGCCACCGTCGCCGAGGCGCTCAGCCAGACCCGGGAGACCCTCGACGAGCTGCGCGCCCTGTCCCGCGGCATCGCGCCGCCGATCCTGGTCGACAGGGGCCTGCAGGCGGCGCTGACCGCGCTGGCCGGCCGGTGCACGATCCCGGTGGACCTGGACGCGCCGCCGATCGAGCGCCTCGACCCGGCGATCGAGTCGACCGCGTACTTCGTGGTGGCCGAGGCCCTCACCAACGTGGCGAAGCACAGCCACGCCAGCGAGGTGCAGGTGACCGTGCAGCGCAACGCCACCGGCCTGCTGGTGACGGTGGCCGACGACGGGGTGGGCGGCGCCAGCCTCGCGAAGGGGCACGGCCTGGCCGGGCTGGACGACAGGGTCCGGGCGGCCGGCGGCGTCCTCGACGTGGTGAGCGCGGCCGGCGAAGGGACGCGGCTCACGGCGGCGCTGCCACTCTGAAAAACTGTGAGGCATGCGCGTAGTGATCGCCGATGACGCGGTGCTTCTCAGAGAAGGCCTGGTACGGCTCGTCGAGGAGAACGGCCACACCGTGGTGGCGGCCGTCGGCGACGGGCCGTCCCTGGTGGAAGCCGTGAAGGAACACCGTCCGGACGTCTCCATCGTGGACGTCCGGATGCCGCCGTCCCACACCGACGAGGGTCTCCGCGCCGCCGTGGAGGCCCGCGCCTCCGTTCCGGGCAGCCCGATCCTGGTGCTCTCCCAGTACGTCGAGGTCTCGTACGCCGACGATCTTCTGGCCGACCGCCGCGGGGCGGTCGGCTATCTGCTCAAGGACCGGGTGTCGCTGGTCGCCGACTTCCTGGACGCGCTGAGCCGGGTCGCCGAGGGCGGCACCGTGCTCGACCCCGAGGTGGTCGGCCAGCTGCTGGTCCGGCGCCGGCGCGACGACCCGATGCGCAGCCTCACCCCGCGCGAGCGGGAGGTGCTCGGCGCGATGGCCGAGGGCCTGTCGAACACCGCTATCGCCCGCAAGATGGTGGTGACCGACGGCGCCGTGGAGAAGCACGTCCGCAACATCTTCACGAAGCTCGGCCTGCACCAGGACGAGGAGCAGCATCGGCGGGTGCTGGCGGTCCTGACCTACCTACAGACGTAGGGCTAGCACTACCCCGTACCGGGGTGTCCGCCGGATCGATCGCCCACTCCGGACTCCATAGCGTCATTGCCATGGAGAACAGGGAGAACGTGAAGGGCATCGCGGCGAGGACCGCGATGTGGAGCGCCCGCCATCGGGTGCTCGCGATCCTCGGATGGATCGCGTTCGTCGCGGCCACGGTGGTGCTCAGCTCCCAGGTCGCGACGATCGAGGCGAACTACGCGCTGGCCGGGCACGGCGAGTCGGGTCGGGCGGACCGGATCGTCGAGGAGGCCGGCTTCCCGGTGTCGCCGGCCGGCGAGATGGTGCTGATCCAGAACCGCGACGGCAGCGACCGGGTGACCGCTGCGGAGGAGGTCACCCTCGCGCTCTCGTCCGTCCCCGGGGTCGGCGACGTGCAGAAGCCCATCGAGTCGCCGGACGGCCGGTCCACGCTGATCACCTTCGACATCGCGGGTGACCCGGAGACCGCCGGCGAGCGGGTCGGGCCGGCCCTCGAGGCGGTCGCCGGCGTCCAGGCCGCGCACCCGGACCTCTACATCGCCGAGGCCGGCGACGCGAGCGGCGACAAGCTGATCGGCGACGAGCTCGAGTCCGGTCTGACCCGGCTGTCGCTGCTCTCCATCCCGGTCACGCTCGGCATCCTGCTGATCGCCTTCGGGGCCGTGGTCGCCGCGCTGCTCCCGGTCGCCCTGGCGATCATGTCGGTGGTCGCCGCGATCGGCCTCATGGCGCTGGCCAGCCGGTTCGCGCCGGTCGTCGACGAGACCACCCACGTGATGCTGCTGATCGGGCTCGCGGTCGGCGTCGACTACTGCCTCTTCTACATCCGCCGGGAACGGGACGAGCGGCGTAAGGGCGCCGACCCGCACCGCGCCCTGGTGATCGCGGCGCAGACCTCGGGCCGGTCGATCTGGGTCTCCGGGCTCACCGTGATCGTCGCGATGGCCGGCATGTTCTTCACCCAGGACGTCACGTTCGTCAGCTTCGCCACCGGCACGATCCTGGTGGTGGCCACGGCCGTCCTCGGTTCGCTCACGGTGCTGCCGGCCCTGCTGTCCGCGCTCGGCGACCGGGTCGACGCCATCAAGATCCCCGGCCTGTACCGGCGGAACAGCCAGGGCCGCTTCTGGAACGGCCTGCTGAAGGTCGTACTCGCCAAGCCTTTGATCTCGGCCCTGGTCGCCGTGGCGGCACTCGCCGCGATCGCCTCACCCGCTCTCGACATGAAGACCAAGGGTCAGCGGATCCAGGACGTGGCGCACGACTCGCCGGTGGTGGTCGCCTTCCTCGCGATCGGGGACGCGTTCCCGTCGAAGACGACGCCGGCCCGGATCGTGGTGTCCGCCGACTCGGTGAGGACGCCGGAGTTCGAGGCCGCGCTGCAGGACTTCCGGGATGTCGCCCGGGACAGCGGCGGCAAGCTCGTCGAGCCGATCGACGTCGACGTCAATCCGGCCGGCGACGTCGCGGTCGTCGCGGTCGGCCTCACCGGCAAGGAGGAGGACCCCGCCTCGATCGCGGCCCTCGAACTGCTGCGCACCGACGTCGTCCCGGGCACCTTCGGGCAGCTCGCCGGCGCTACCGCCCTGGTCACCGGCAGCACCGCGTCGAGCGTCGACTACAACGAGCGGCTCGAGGAGAGCCTGCCCTGGGTCTTCGCCTTCGTCCTGGGCCTGGCGTTCATCCTGCTGCTGGTCTCGTTCCGCTCGGTGGTCGTGGCGATCACCGGCGTGGTGCTCAACCTGCTCTCGGTCGCGGCCGCCTACGGCATGCTGGTCTTCGTCTTCCAGGACGGCCACTTCGAGAAGCAGCTCGACTTCGTGTCGGGCGGCGCCATCACCAACTGGATGCCGCTCTTCCTCTTCGTGATCCTCTTCGGACTGTCGATGGACTACCACGTCTTCGTGGTCTCCCGGATCCGCGAGGGCGCCGACCGCGGCCTGCCGATCCGCGACGCGGTCCGGGAGGGCATCGGCCAGACCGCCGGCGTGATCACCAGCGCGGCCGTGGTGATGGTCGCGGTGTTCGCCCTCTTCGCCACCCTGCCCCTGGTCGCCACGAAGGAGCTCGGCGTCGGCCTCGCCGCGGCGGTGCTGCTGGACGCCACGATCATCCGGGCGGTCCTGCTGCCGGCCGTGATGACGCTGCTGGGCCGGGCCAACTGGTGGCTGCCGCGCGGCCTGCGCTGGCTGCCCGAGGTCGCCCACGAGCCGCCCGCGCCGGCCGTCCCGGAGCAGCCGTCGCCGCGGGAGTTGACGCCGGTGGCGTGACCGGATCCGGACACGAAGGTGCCCCCGTCGCGTGGCGACGGGGGCACCCCCGCGTCTCAGCCCTCGGCTTCGGGCAGGCCCTTGGCCTTCTGGGACTTGCGCCAGCGGCGGGCCGCCGCGGCCGCCGCCCTGCGCTGGCGCCGCCGCGAGCGGGCGGCCCGCAGGTCGCGGCTGATCAGCCGGTAGGCGGTCCGGGACATCGTGAGGAACCGGCCCGGCCAGGACGTCCGGTAGAACTGGATCTCCCAGTCCATCTTGCTGAGCCAGCGGTCGCGCGAGGCGATGATGTCCTCGGTCCACTCCATCATGTGCAGGAGGTGGCTGGTCTGGTACCGCTGCCGCCACAGCGCCTCGGTGAGCTCGCGGTACCCGACCACGTCGACCGGGACCGTGCCGGGCTGGACGGCCAGCAGGTTCAGCTTGTGGTCGTGCTGCTCGGCCGGGCGCAGGCCCAGCTCCGCCGAGTCGATCGCGACCTGCAGGTCGACGGCGGCCCGGAGCTCCGGCTCGGTGATGCCCCGGCCGGCCATGCCCAGCAGGATCGTGGTGAGGTCCATGGCGCTCGACGTGATCGGCCACGGGTGCGGGCGGGCGCCGGTGATCAGGCGGACCGCGAACTGCCAGAGCGACCGCACCACGGCGGTGTCGACCGGGACCGGGTCGATCGGCTCCCAGCGGACCGCCAGGACGACCGGGCCGTCCCGGGTGATCAGCACGTCGGAGACGTCGGCGACCGCGACCGGGCCGTGCAGCATGCCGTCGCGCGCCTGGTCCCGGACCCAGCTCTCGAACTGGATCACCTCCTGGCGCAGCCGGCGCACGTCGCTCGTGGCGCAGAGCTCCAGCAGGCGGTCCTCGAGCAGGTATCCGTCGGCGGCCGCCACGGTGGGCACGCCGGTCCGGCGCATCCCGGCCCGCTCGCGCGGCTCGGCCAGCGGAACCAGCTCCACCGGTTCGCCGCCGGCGTCGACGCCGTAGGTGAACGTGCCGTGGACATCCCCGACGATCACATCGTGACCGGTGAACCCGGACCGGTCGGCCGCGGCGATCACGAGCCAGCCGCCCGCCACCGCGTCCTCGGCGCCGGCCCGCAGCGCCCGGGCGGCCAGCCTGCGCGGGTCGCTCAGCACCGGGCGGCCGCGGTAGGCCGCCGTGAACGCCTGCGCCACCACCGAGCCGAGCCACGGGCGCAACGGCGACGCGGTGTCGCCGAGCACGGCCGAGCCGAGCAGGACGGCGGGCGCGGCCGGCTCCGGGAAGACCGCGAACGAGGCGTCGATCGCGAGGCCGGCGTCGGTGATGCGGGCCAGCAGCGCCTCCCGGGAGGCGGGCCGGGCCGAGTCCTCCGGGTACCAGCTCGCGTCCGTGCCGTGCCGGCCCTCCGGACCGAGCTGCACGGTGTGGTGCACGCCGAAGTGGTTGTCGTGCAGGAGCAGCAGCGTGCCCTCGGCGTTCACGGCCAGCGACAGCCGGTCGATCATCGCGCCGACCGGCATCTGGTCGCCCTCGGCCGAGTTCAGCCGGGTCACGCCGTCGGCGGCGAGGACCACGTCGTACTGGTCCGGGGCGAGCTTGCCGAGCACGCCGGCGAGCACCGTGACGGCCGGGTGGGCCGCCGCGCACTTCTCGGCGTCGGTGAGCGAGCGCAGCAGCCAGGTCACCGACGCGCCGGCGTCGACCAGCTCGGTGATCAGCTCGTCCGCGTGCGGACCGGCGACCAGGACGGTACGTCCCGGACCGGCCAGCGAGCGGAACAGGTAGCGCAGCAGCCCGCCGGAGGGGGGTGCCGGGCTGCGCCGGGGGTCCCGGTCGGTCCAGGCGAACATCTCGCCGCCGATGCGGTGCAGGTTCTCCAGCGGAGGCGCGGCGACGACCTCGGCCAGGTCCACCGGCTCGGCGGGGACGAGGGCTACCGGACGATCCGGCATCACGCGTGCCTTTCCGTGGCTTGGGGACGCCACTTGATGTCGGCGAGCACGGTGTCGTCGCCCCGCCATTCGTCGTCGGTGAAATCGCGCCAGCCGAGCAGGCCGCGGAGCTCGGCCGGGGTGGCCAGCTCGTCGGCGCCCAGCTGTTCCCGGGCGAGCCGGTGCACGGCCTCGTAGTCGGTCCGGGTGCCGTAGACCTCGGGCCACTGGCGGTGCAGCCGGGGCTCGCCGCCGAACGTCGTGTCCGCGTTGTCGAGCACCATCGGGTCGCCGTAGACGGCCACCTCCCGGCCGGCCAGCGCGCCGTACCAGATGGCGCTGCACAGCCGGTTCGACACGACCCGCTTGTGCCGGCGGATCTCGGCGAGCTGGCCGTACAGGAAGTCCCGGTTGTGGTCGCGCCACCAGAAGCCCCGGTAGCCGTGACAGACCACCCGGAAGCCGGCCTTCTGGTAGAGCCGGCGGACCGAGCGCATCTTGTACTCGTTCCAGTACAGGCACGCGGTCACCGGGCCGGTCTCGGTGGCCTTGACCTCGTCGATGAGCTTCTGGTGGTCACCGATGATCTGCTGACCCTCCCAGCCGTGGAAGGGGTAGAAGATGGTGCCCTCGGCCGTCGCCTCGCTGGTGTCCGGTTCCATCTCCAGCAGGTACGCGAAGGGCGCGCCGACGACGACCACGTCGCGGCGTCCCTGCGACCAGGAGCGGCGGCGGGTCTCCTCGGACCAGACGAGCAGCCGGCTGCCGCTGACGTACGGCGTGCCCGGCGCGAGTCCGTCACCGATGTTCCAGCCGTGCTGGAGGTATCCCTGGATTCGTGGCGGATGCAACGGATCGGGGAGCTGACAATAGCGGGCCAGGATGTGCGCGTGCCCGTAGTGATAATTGGCGTGATGCATTCCTTTTTCCGTCCCCCGTACGTTGCCGGTCCACTGCCACGGCGCCTCGACGAGCGATGGTCGATCAACGTGCGAAGCCGCACGCTACCAGGGGTTGAAGGGTCCGATTCATCGCATTTGGCGAATGAATAGGCCGGGTTTCGGGTGATTTCTCGCCACCGTTCACGCCGTGGCTGGCGTCAGTCGACCGGCTGGACACCGACGGCACACCGGCTCGACGCCCAGAATTCAAATGAACGGTGACGAGCGGCCCGCCGCCGGGCCGTTCAAGATCGTCGCCTACAGTGGACACTCAGAGGCGGGCCGGGCCCGCGCTCGCATACCGGCCGGGGTGGACGCCGCCACGTCCCCCCGGCCGCCTGCGTTAACGTCATCGATGATGGATCTTGACGAGGTCGCCGCGGTCGCGGCCGGCGGCGTGATCGGCGCCCTGGCCCGCTACGCCATTTCCACCGCCTGGTCCGGTTCGCACGAGGCCACGCTGCTGATCAACGTGTCCGGCTGCTTCCTGATCGGCGTGCTCTACACGCTCGTCGACCGGAAGATCCCCCGGCTGTTCCTGGGAACGGGGATGCTCGGCGGCTACACGACGTTCTCGACCGCCTCGGTCGGCGCCCTGGACGCCGGCCTGCCCTACCTGGCGGCCACCCTGTTCGGCGCGATCCTGGCCGTCTGGGCGGGCAGCGCAACGGCCGGTGTGATCAAGCGATGACGCTGCTCATGGTCGCCCTGGGCGCGGCGGTCGGCGCCCCCCTGCGCTTCGCCGCCGACCGCCTGATCGGTTCGCCGCGGGGCACCCTCACGGTCAACGTGATCGGTTCGCTGATCCTAGGTTTCGTGCTGGCCGCACCCCTGTCGCCGACGCTGGTGGCGCTGCTCGGCACGGGTTTCTGCGGCGCGCTCACGACGTATTCGACGTTCGGCTGGGAGACCCTCACGATGGCGCGCCGAGGCGAGCGGACCGCCGCGTTCGGCTATGTCGCGGCCAGCGTCGCGCTCGGCCTGGGTGCCGCGTGGCTGGGTTCGTTCCTAGGAGATTTGTACGAATGACGGGCCGCTCCCGCGGCCATCACCCGTCCCCCCGCCCGGGGGGACCCGACGCCGGTCAGGCCGGCGGTCCGCCGCCGGCCTCACCCGCCCGTCCCGCCGGCATCAGCGCGCCGCCGGAACCGCCCGGCCTGCGAGGACCGCTTCGCCCCGGCGGCATTCAGGAGCTGACCGTGATGTCCTCGAGGGTCACGCCGGGCGCCTGCTCGATCAGGATCGGCGACCACGAGCCGCCGGTTCCCCGGCCCCGCAGCCGGCAGTCGCGGATCACGGTGTCCCGGTAGTTCAGGACCGTGACGGCACCGTCGATCTCGCTGCGCCCCCAGCCGGCGATCCGCACGGCGTAGAGCGGTCCCGACCACCTGACATCCACGTCGGCGATCTCGATCCGAGCCCCAATATCCGGATATTTCACGAATCGGTCCGTGTTGTCGCCCGGCAGCAGCCGGAACCCCATCTCCACCCCGGTCAGCAGGGCGCCGGTCACCCGTACGTCGTGGACCGAGCTCAGATAGAAGCCCTCGATCGCGTCGGCGACCCGCAGGCCGGAGACGACGAGGTCGTGCGGGTGGTAGGTCGGGCCGACGAGGGTCGAGACGTCGTCGCCCACGGCGCCCCAGTGCACGGCCAGGCCGGTGTAGCCGCCGGTCACCGTAACGTCCTCGAGCACCACGTCGCGGACCGCGCCCATCAGCCCGACGGCGTTGGCGGTCCGCAGCACGCCGTGATCCACCCGGACCCGGCTGACCCGCACGCCCGAGATCCACTCCGGGGCCTCGGCGTAGAGGTACTCGCCCACGGTCAGCCCGGTTCCCCGGTCGCCGCCGTGCTCGCCCGGGTCGGACGGGGCGGGCCGCAGACCCAGGTCGCTGATCGAGACGTCGGAGCCGAGCACGTGCAGGACCGGATGGCCGGTGCGCTCCACCACGGTGAGCCAGGTGTCGGCGGTGCCGCGGATCGTCCAGCCCGCGGGAACCCGCAGACCGTCGGAGAGGGGATGGCTTCCGGCGGGGATGTCGAGCTCTCCCGGCGTACCCGAAAGGATCTTCTGCAGGACGCGGTGGTTCTCCACCGGGTCGGCGCCCAGGATCATCCGAGCCGCCAGGCCAGGGTCGGCTGCGGACGGGCCGCGGCGAGCAGGACCGGGCGCTCGACCGGGCCGGGCAGGCGGATCTCGTCGCCGTTCACGACCACGTCGATCGGCGCGCCGGTCAGCACGTCGGCGGCGACCACCCCGGAGAGCGGGCCGGGCCGGGGCGGCATCGCGCGGTAGGCGACCCGCCGGGCGGCCCGGGCGGCCTTGAAGGCGGCGCGGGCCGGGCGCCGGCGGGTGAGCTTGTTGCGCGGGGTGAGCGGCAGCGGCGGAGCGGCCGGGACGGTCTGCGTGGTGAGCCGCTGCATCGCGGCGGCGCCGGGCTGGACGACCGCGAAGTCGCAGCCGGTGGACCCGGCTGCGAGGGAGACCGGCGCGGGCGCGGAGGCGGCGCGGACCTCGATGCGGTTGAAGCGCAGGCCGACCACCGGGCGGGTGGAGAGCCGGCCGGACGCCCAGGCCGGCGGCGTGGTCTCGCCCAGCTCGACCATGAGCAGGCCGTCGCCGTCGAGCTCGCCCTCGGCCAGGTCGAACGCGAGGACCGCCTCGGCGCTCGCGGCGCCCCGCCAGCCCTGCCGGCGGGCCAGCACGGCGCTGCCGCGGATCCTGCCCTGGGCGCGGAGGACGATCAGGCGGGGCAGCTCGGGCGTGGTGCGGGACGGCCGGACGCGGTCGGCCCACCAGCGGGTGCTGACCTCGTCGAGCCCGACCGAGACGGTGACCCGCACCGGCCCGCCGGTGCCGGCCACCTTCACCGCGACCGCGCCGAAGTCGCCGGTGATCCGGCCGATGATGCCGCGGCCGCGGACCATCTGGTCGACGATCGTGACCGACGGGTGCATGCCGGTGGTGAGCTCCATCGGCAGCGCGGCCGGGACCGACGGCTCGTCGAAGTCGGTGCGGAACCAGGCGCCGACGCTCATAGCGGGGTCCGGGTCAGCATCGGCTCCCGCCGCGTCCACATCCGCTCGACCGTCTCGAAGAGCGGGTCGGCGTCGCTCTCGATGTGCCGGAACGTCGCCCGTACCGCCTTGAGCAGCGTGTTGGCCGGCCACACCTCCCACTGCGGGACGTGCGGGGTGACCACGTCGGCGCCGCTGCGGTAGAGCCACAGCCAGAGGCGGGCCCGGCGGACCTGCTCCTCGGTGACGAGCGCGGCGCCGTCGTGCAGCGCCGTGATGCTCTCGTCGAGCGTCTTGAAGTACGCGTCGGTGGAGTCGACGACCGTCGACAGCCCGCACGAGCTCCACTCCGACCAGCCGGCCTGGATGACCGGGATGCCGTACGCCGGCAGCTCGTTGCTGACGCTGCCCCGGACCGTGACGCCCAGGTCGGTGAGGCTCCACAGCGCGTTCTTGCTGATCGCCGCGCTCGGCTTGAAGACCAGGTGCCGGGACTTGCGGTGCTGCTTCGCGAGGTTGCCGAAGAAGCCGCTCGAGTCGTAGAGGGCCTGGCTCGGGTGGTCCAGGAACAGCCACTGGGCGTCGTCGCGGGACGCCGCCCACGCGGCGGTGTCGGTGAACCAGTCGGCGAGGCTCGGGAAGAGCTCCCGGTTGGTGCCGAGCGCGTCCGAGACGGCGTGGTTGAAGACCGCGACGATGGGCTTGTCCGGGTCGAAGCCGAACCGGGCCGCCGTGTGGGTCCGCAGCACGGCCCGCTCGGACGGGTTGTTCAGGTCGACCGAGGCGGCCGCGCCACCGCGCCACCAGCTCGGACGCCCGAGGTTGACCTTGGCCCGCCAGGCGATCAGCTCGGTGGCCCGGCGCAGCTCCTCGCGGCGCGGCCAGAGCTTCGTCTCGAAGACGTCGGCGATCTGCCGGGTGAGCTCCTCGCGGAACGTGCCGGTGTGCGTGTCGTGCTCGGGGAAGAGCGCGTACGCCTTGAGGCAGCCGGTCTGCTGGGTGTGGATGACCGGGATCGACGAGCGGCGGGCCACCTCGACGGCGAGTCCCCACTGGTCGTAGTCGACGTGGCTGGTGACCAGGGCGACGACGTCCCGCTGGAACTGCTCCTCGTAGAAGGCGGCGAGGCTGTCCCCGTACCGTTGCCTCTCCGCAGGCGGCTGCTGCCGCAGCCGCGGCAGCTTCGCGAGGCGCGCGTCGGTCGCGGCCACGTAATCCGAGGTGTCGAACGTGGGCTTGCGGTCGGCGCGGCGCACGACATCCCAGACGTCGATCGTCTCGCTGGCGCCGTAGGCGGTCGCGAGCTCGCGCACCAGCGCCACGTCGAAGCCCTGCCACAGGGTCTTCTGCCAGGACTCCTCGACGCCGGTGAAGACGACGAGGCGGGCCGGCCGGATCCGCCGGATCGCGTTGGCCACCGCCAGGTTGCGCAGGGTGACCCGCAGATCCTGGTGGAACGCCTCCACCAGGATGACCGCGTCGTCCTCCGCCGGCGGCAGGTTCTTCTGCCAGAAGACCTCAGCCGCGGTGAGGAAGTGTTTCCACTCCTGTTTGTTCGCCGTCAGCCACACGTCAGATCAGATCCCAGGTGAGTGGTGTTCCCTTGGCGGCGTCGGACCGGAAGACGCGTCCCAGCACGGTGCCGATGGCGTCCGGCTCCAGCCCGCCGGTCGGGCGGATGGACCGCACGTTCGCGGCGGTGACCGGCTCGCCCGCCTTGACGTCCTCGACGACGTAGAGCGACCGGCGGAACCGCAGGCCCTCCTTCTCGGCCTCGGTCGGGCCGATGCTGGTGGTGCCGAGGGACTGCCAGGCCCGCTCCGATTCCACCACGAGCGACGCCAGTTCGGCCGGTTCGAGGGAAAAGGCCGAGTCAACCCCGCCATCGGTACGGCTGAGCGTCACGTGCTTCTCGATCAGCACGGCGCCGAGCGCGACCGCGGCGATCGGCACGCCGATGCCGAGCGTGTGGTCGCTCAGGCCGATCGGCAGCCGGAGCGCCTCGGCGAGCACCGGGATGCGCCGCAGGTTGGTGTGCTCGGGCGGCGTCGGGTAGGACGCCGTGCAGCTCAGCACCGTGATGTCGGTGGCGCCGGCGCTCTGGGCGGCGTCCACCGCGGCGGTGATCTCCTTGAGGTTCGCCATGCCGGTGGAGATGATGATCGGCTTGCCGGTCGACGCGGCGAGCCGGATCAGCGGCAGGTCGGTGATCTCCGAGGACGCGATCTTGTACATCGGCGCGTCCAGCTTCTCCAGCAGGTCGACCGCGGTCGGGTCGAACGGGCTGGAGAAGGCGGCGATGCCCTTCTCCCGGGCACGCTCGAAGATCGGCTCGTGCCAGTCCCACGGGGTGTGCGCGCGGGTGTAGAGGTCGTAGAGGTACTCGCCACCCCAGAGCTCGTGCCCCTGGGAGAGCTGGAACCGGGGGTGCTTCACGTCCACGGTCAGGGTGTCCGCGGTGTACGTCTGGATCTTGATGGCGTCGGCCCCGGCATCGGCGGCGGCATCGACCAGCTGCAACGCCCGGTCGAGCGAACCGTTGTGGTTGCCCGACATCTCCGCGACGATGTACGGCTTCGAATTGCTCATTTCGCTCTCTCTGTCCAGACGACCGTCTTCGGCACCCCGTCGACGATCCGTTCATATCTGCGCGTCTCCCGGAAGCCGAAGCGCCGGTGGAGCGCGAGCACCTGCTTGTTGTCGGCGAGCGTCTCGCCGCCCAGGGTCGTAAGGCCCAGCGTGCCGAAGGCGTACTCGACGGCCTCCTTCTCGAGGCGCATCCAGGCCGGCAGCAACTGCGGGCCGAGGCCTTCGACGTCGAGATAGAACGACCAGGTGTTGCCGTTGAAGATCACCACCCCGGCCGGTGTGCCGGCGGCGTCCTCGTAGATCAGGACGGTGCCGCTGCGGGCCGCCCACCAGGCGGCGTGCTCGGCGGGCTGGATCTCGTGGGTGGTGAGGCTGACCGCTCGCACCGATGGGTGGTTGCGCCAGCCCAGCACGAGGTCACGGTCGGAGTCACGGGCGGGACGAAGCACGCCGTCAACGTAGGGATGTGGTTCGGACGGGCTGTGGCGCGGAGGGGAGGTCCGGGGAAACCACAGGTGTCCGTTCGGTGGACCGGCGCCGCAGACCCGCCACCCGGTAACCCGTTCGCAGCGCGGAGTACATCGCGTAGCTGTTCAGGGCGACCAGCCGGTGCTTGATCCCGGGGGTGCCGGCCGGCGGCTGGTAGCCCTCGGGGCGGTGCCGCCGGTACAGGTCGGCGATCCTCCGGAAGAACTGGCGGCGGCGGCTCGGGTGCACCCGGGAGTCGTTGCCGGCGACCACCAGCAGGTGGCTGATCATCAAGGTGAACAGCCGGACGCGCAGCGCCCGGTCCACGCCCTCGACGTCGAGCCAGGCGTGCAGCCGGTCCCACTGCTCGAAGGCCTCGAAGTGCCGCTCGCTGCGGGTCGCCGTGATCGCGCCGATCCGGCCGACCCGGTAGTGGTAGCAGACCCGGTCGAGGACCTCGACGCGGTCGGCGGCGAGCAGCACCGGGTTGCTGAACGGGACGTCCTCGTACCAGCCGGCCGGGAAGCGCAGGTCGTGCTTCGCCAGGAACTCCCGGCGCATGATCCGGTTCCACGCGGTGTGCTGGACGCCGAGCAGGCGCTCCAGGGTGGCCGGGCCGCGCAGCAGCGGCGAGCTCGCGTCGGTCTGCAGCCGGCCGTTCTCGTGCACCCGCAGGTGGTCGACGACGAGCACGTCGGGTTCGGTGTCGCGGAGCTTCTGCAGCACCGCCCGCACCGAGCCGGAGGGCAGCCAGTCGTCGCTGTCCACGAACCACACGTACTTCCCGCGGGCCTCGGCCAGGCCGGCGTTGCGGGCCAGGCCCAGGCCGACGTTGGCGCTCAGGTGAACGACCCGCAGATCGCCGTGGCGTGCGGCGTACCCGTCCAGCATCGCGCCGCACGAGTCCGGCGAAGCGTCATCGACGGCGATGACCTCGACCTGCGAGTTCTCCTCGGCGGTGAGCCCGGCGCGAATCGATTCGAGGCACTGGTACAGGTAGCCCTCGACCGCGTAGACCGGCACTACGACGGTCAGTAGAACGTCCATGCGGTTGAATTTCGACCCCCCGAATGAAGTAAAGGGGAACGCAGGCTTTCAGGGATCTACGTCACAGGCAATTCTCACGGTCCAGAAGGAGAACGGAAGAGGAGATCGCTCATCGCCTCGGACGTGAGCGGCTCGGCGAAGTAGTAGCCCTGACCCAGCTCGCAGTTCCCACCGGCCAGCTCGCTCAGCTGCCCGGCGTCCTCGATGCCCTCGGCGATGGTGGACAGCTGGAGCGCCTGTCCGAGCTGGATGATCCCGTGGGTGAGCGCCGCCGCGGCCGGCTCGTCGCCGACGTCGTCCACGAACGACTTGTCGATCTTGATGATGTCGACCGGGAAGCGCCGGAGGTACGCGAGCGACGAGTACCCGGTGCCGAAGTCGTCGATCGCGAGCCGCACGCCGAGCGCCTTGATGGCGTGCAGCCGGTTCAGCGTCTCCGGCCGGTGGTCCACGATCAGCGACTCGGTCAGCTCGATCACCAGCAGGTGGGGCGCCAGCCCGCTCTCGGTCAGCGCCGACTGCACCACCTCGGGCAGGTCGGCCCGGTCCAACTGCACCGCGGAGAGGTTCACGCTGACCGTCAGCGGCGCGGCGCCGGTGCGCCGGGCGTTCCAGCCGGCCGCCTGCCGGCACGCCTCGCGCAGCACCCACTCGCCGATCGGCACGATCATGCCGGTCTCCTCGGCGAGCGGGATGAAGTCGAGCGGCGGGATCATCCCGCGCTCCGGGTGCTGCCAGCGGACCAGCGCCTCCAGGCCGGAGATCTCGCCGGTGCTCAGCCGCACGATCGGCTGGAACCGCAGCTGGAACTCGTGCCGCAGCACGGCCCGGCGCAGGTCGGCCTCCATCTCGAGGTGCTTCTGGAAGGACTCGCGCATCGCCGGGTCGAAGACCGCGAACTGGTCCTTGCCCTGCTTCTTCGCCTCGAACATCGCCAGGTCGGCGCGGACCAGCAGCTCCTGCGCGTCCTCCGAGCCGCCCTCCCCGTACGCGACCCCGACGCTGCAGGTCACGAACGTCTCCCGGCCGTCCAGGTCGAACGGGTCCCGCATCGCCGCGACGATCCGCCGGGCCACCGGCACGGCCGCCTCCACGCCCGCCACGTCCGGCAGCAGCACGGCGAACTCGTCGCCGCCGAGCCGGGCCGCGGTGTCGTCGGTGCGCAGGCACTCGCGGATCCGGTCGGCGACCGCGGCCAGCAGCCGGTCGCCGGCGTTCGGCCCGAGCGAGTCGTTGATGACCTTGAAGCGGTCCAGGTCGACGAGGAGCGCCGCGGCGCCGCCGGTGCGGGCCGTGACGAGCGCGTTCTCGGTGCGGGTCATGAACAGGGAGCGGCTCGCCATCCCGGTCAGCGCGTCGTGGAAGGCCGCGTTCATCTCGCGCAGCGTGCGCGCGTCGGTGATCGCGAGGCTGACGTGCTCGGCGAACGCCTTGAGGACCTCCTGGGACGCCTTGTCCCACTCGCGCATCCGGGTGTAGGAGCCGACGAACATGGCGCCGACGACCACGCCGTTCTCGTGCACGGGCAGCGCCATCACGCTCTGGAGATGGGCCCGCACGATCTCGGGTACGGCGATCGGCGAGTTCGCGTAGTCGTCCACCGCGACCAGCTCGTTCCCCATGATCGCGAGACCGGCGGCGCCCAGCGACGCGACCGGCACCCGCTGCATCCGCGCGACCGCCTCCTCGGGGACGCCGTGCGCCGCGACCAGGCTGGTCCGGCCCTGGTCGTCCGGGTCGAGCACGGTGAGCCCGGCCATCTCGACGTCCATCAGCTCGGCCGCCGACTCGGTGATCATCGTGAGCAGCCGGGGGAGCGGCTCGCGCCGGGCGATGGCCCGCTGCACCGTGCTGAGCTCGTCGAAGAGCCGCTGGCGGCGCTGCAGCGAGTCGATGAGCCGGCCGTTCTCGGCGGCCTGCCGCCGCTCCGCCTCGACGAGCTGGAGCGCCTGGAGGCTCAGCTCGAGCACCTGCGCCATGCCGCGGAGCAGGCAGACCTCCTCGACCGTGAAGGCGCCGCCCGCCGGGGTGTCGAGGGCCGGGGCATCGGGGGCCGGTGCGTCGGGGGCACGCCGGCCGAGCACCAGGGCGCCGGGGGAGTCGCCGCCGATCGGGGCGTAGGCGACCGCGTACGTCTCGCCGCCGATCTCGAGGGAGCAGCGCCGGCCGGCGGCGACCTCGCCGACGGCGTACGCGGGGACGGCGTCGGCGGGCAGCCCGACGGCCGCGGCCACGCCGCCGTCGATCAGAAGGACCGCGAGGTCGGCGCCGAGCGCGCGGACCGCGCACGCCACGGCGGCGTGCTGCGCCGCGGCTTCGTCCGGCCGGTCGGCGACGACGGTGAGGAACTCCGTCAGTTGCTCTGTCGCTAGCACGTGGTTGCTGTCGGCGGTGGCGGTGCTCACTTGAGGAAAATAATGAAGACGCGTGCCAACCTGGTCACGAACGGTCATTCATCGGCTACCGCGAGTTGCGATGTTGGGACCGCTGGGACTGAATGGAGCCCGTGGCCACCCCTGAGGACGAATCGCCGTACGCGCTGGCCTCCGGTCGCATCGGCGCGGCCTCCGTCGCCCTCTTCGGGCTGGCCGCCGCTGCCCCGGCGGTCACCCTGATCACTCTCGTCCCGGACGCCTTCGCCGCCGGCGCCGGCCCGCTGCTGCCCTGGTCGTTCGCGGTGCTCGCGGTGGTGCTGTTCCTGTTCTGCTCCGGGTATGCCGCGACGGCCCGCCGGTCGCCGAGCGCCGGCGCCGCGTACACCCAGGTGGCCCGCGGCCTGGGCCGACCGGCCGGGCTGACCGCCGCCTGGCTCGCCATCGCCGGATATCAGGCGATCCAGTTCGGCCTGTACGCCATGGCCGGCGCGGTGGCGACCCCGCTGGCGCGGGACCTGTCCGGCGTGACCGTTCCGTGGTGGGCTGGCGCCGCCGTGTGCTGGGCCGTCGTGGCGCTGCTCGGCACCATGCGGATCGAGGTGGCGGCCGGGGTGGTCGGCCTGCTCGCGGTCGCCGAGGCCGCGGTCCTCGTCGGGATCGGCGCGAGCAACCTGCTCCAGCCGGCCGGCGGGCGGATCACCGCCGCGTCGATCGTGGTGAGCGACCCCGGCGCGGTGAGCCGGCCGGCCCTCGGGCTGCTGCTGGCGGCCGCGGTGCTGGCCTTCGCCGGCTTCGAGAGCACGGCCGGCTACGCCGAGGAGACGCTGCGCCCGCGGCGGACGGCGGGCCTCGGCGGATACGGCGCGGTGGCGCTGATCGCCCTGCTCCTCGGCGGCCTGAGCTGGACGATGATCGTCGCGGCCGGCCCGGCCCGGATCGCCGGGATGGCGGGCGCCCGCGACGGCGAGCTGATCTTCGACCTGGCCGGCGAGCGGCTGCTGCCCTGGGCCGTCACGACCGGCCGGGCGATTCTGGTGATCGGGGTGCTGGCCGGGGTGCTGGCGCTCCATCACGCGGTGACCCGTCATCTGTTCGCCATGGGCTGGGAAGGGGTGCTTCCCTCCGTACTCAGAACGACCGGTCGCCGCACCGGCGCGCCGCGCGCCGCCTCCCTGACCCAGACGCTCATCGCGGGAGCCGCCCTCGGCGGCGCCTACCTGGCCGGCGCCGACCCGGGCCCGGCGACCGCGCGTTGGATGATCCTCGGCGGCGCGCTCAGCATCCTGGTCCTCTGGCTGATCGTCTCGGTCGCCGCGCTGCTGCACCTGAACCGCGTCCCGGGCGGCGAGAGCGCCTGGGAGCGTTTCGTCGCGCCCGTTCTGTCCATGGTGTTCCTCGGCAGCCTCGCCTACCTGGCGTTCCGGGACCTGCCCGGCATCCTCGGGCTGCCCGCCGGATATCCGCTGGTCCGGGTCGTGCCGGCGGCGATCGGCGGCTGCCTGGTGCTCGGCCTCGCGCACGCCGCCGTGATCAAGGGCGTCTGGCCGGAACGCTACGCGGGGATCGGGCTGTGCGGCACGGCCGTGGTGATCACGCCCCGGAGGCCGGAGCCGGCCCCGCTCATCCCGCGGCAGCGGACGCCGGGCGCCCATCGGCCCGAGCGGGTGGATCTCTAGCCGAAGAAGTCCTGCACCTGGGTCAGCGTGAGGTAGCCCTGCTGCTCCAGCTCGCGCGGGATGGACGGCAGCGACTTCGCGGTGACCGGCACGTCGTCCGCGTCGCCGGGTGGCGCCGACGGCTCGGGGGTGGGCGGCAGGTCGGGCAGCGCCATCGCCTCGCGGATCACCTCGAACATGGTCCGCACCTCGGTGGTGGCCCGCCGCGCCAGCTCGTCCGGCCCGGCGCCGATCGGCGGCAGCTCACAGGTGAAGTTGGCCCGCAGGTGGTCGTCGACCCGGCGGATGTCGGCGCTGGGACGCAGGTGGTCGAGCCGTCCTTCGGTGACGATCCCGAGCTCGCATCCGCCCAGGCCGGACCGGTGCCACCAGCGCTGCCAGCGAGGGTCGGCGTCGAGGGTCTGCGCCGCGTGCTGGAGCGCGCTCAGGTAGGGCCGCGGGGCATGACCGTCCCGAGTTGCCGTCCCCAGCCGCGGGTGGAGCCAGAACTCGTCCATGTTTCGCATGGTGACAGGCAACGCGCCTCAAGGGGGAAATTTCGGGCGCGCGCGTCGGAGTGGCTCTTCAGACCGCGGCGTCCAGCAGGGCCGACGCCATCACCCGGGCCAATGCCGGCGCGTCCCTTCCCGGATCGAGCCGGGCCCCGGCGAGCGCGCCGTCGTAGAGGATCACCAGCTGGCCGGCGAGCGCCTCCGGATCGCGGGCCCCGGCCTCGCGGGCCAGCTCGACGAAGAGCGACCGGGTCCACGCCCGGCTGATGTCGGCCTGCTCCTTGACCACGCCCTCCTTGACCGCGCCGGACGGGTGCCGCTCGGCGCTCGCGTTGTAGAACGCGCAGCCCCGGAACCCGGGCCGCGCGGCCGTGTCGGCGAGCACGTCGAACACGCCGAGCAGCCGGTCACGCGGGTTGCCGAAGCGCTCGAGCCCCCTGGTGATCCGCTCGCGCCGCTCCTCGTGCCGGCGCTGCAGATAGGCCCGGACCAGCTCGTCCTTGCTGCCGAACGTCGAGTAGAGCGACGCCTTCGCCACCCCGGCGTGCTCGATCACCCGGTCGATCCCGACGGTGTGCACCCCCTCCGCGTAGAAGAGCTCGTCGGCGGCGTCGAGCAGGCGATCGCGGGCGGAGCGGCGGGGTGAGGTGACCGACATGGTTTGACGATATCAGACAGGTCTGTCTAGTCTCGGCTTCAATCAGACAGACCTGTCTGTTCGAACTGGGGGAAGTCATGACGGTGCTGATGGAGAGGCGAGCGACCCGCCTCCGACACCCGGCGGCGTTCGTCGCCGTCGCCGCGATCCTGCTGACCTTCGCGGCGGCGGCCGCCGTGCCGTCCCCGCTCTACGTCGTCTACCAGCAGCTCTGGGGCTTCTCCGCGGCCACGCTCACGGTGATCTTCGCGGTCTACGTGGCCGCGCTGATCCTGGCGCTGCTCATGCTCGGGGCGCTCTCCGACCACGTCGGCCGCCGCCCGGTCCTGATCGGCGCCGTCGCGCTCGAGGCCGTCGCGCTGCTCCTCTTCGTGGTCGCCGGGAACGTGCCGACGCTGATCGCGGCGCGGATCGTCCAGGGCGTCGCCACCGGCGCGGCGCTGGCCACCCTCGGCGCCGCGCTGATCGACCTGAACCCGCGCCGGGCCGGCCTGATCAGCGGCATCGCGCCGGTCGCCGGGCTCGGCGTGGGGGCGCTGGGCTCCGGCGTGCTGGTGGAGTACGCGCCGTTCCCGACCCACCTGGTCTACGCGCTGCTGCTGGCCGGGATGGCCGTCGCCGGAGTCGCCGTGGCGGCGCTGCCGGAGACGGCGGGGCGGCGGCCGGGCGGGGTGGCGTCACTCGTACCCAAGCTCGGTGTTCCGGCCCGGCTGCGGGCCGACCTGCTCGCGCTCGTCCCGATCATCGTGGCCAGCTGGGCCCTCGGCGGCCTCTACATGTCGCTCGGGCCCTCGGTCGCGGCCGACTCGTTCGGCCTGCACGACCACCTCGTCGGCGGCCTGGTCGTCACGCTGGTCTGCGGCGCCGGCGCGGTGACGTCGTTCCTGCTGCGCCGGACGCCGACGCCGCGCGTGCTGGCGATCGCCGGCGCCGGGCTCGCGACGGGCGGGGCGATCGGCGTGGCCGGGCTGCTCGCCGGAAACCTCCCGCTCGCTACCGCCGGCTCGATCGTCTCCGGGATCGGCTTCGGCGCGGCGTCGCTCGCCTCCTTCGGCACGCTGGCCCGGATCGCCGCCCCGCACGAGCGCGGTGAGCTGATGGCCGTGGCGCTGGTCGTGTCGTACGTGGCGTTCAGCCTCCCGGCCGTGATCGCCGGTGTGCTGGCCGGGCGGATCGGCCTGCACGAGACCGCGCTCGGGTACGGCGGAGCGGTCGCGGCGCTCGGTGCGGTCGCGCTGATCGCTCAGGCGGTCCGACAAAAAGCGTGACCGCCCGGCGTGGAGTCCCACCGCGTTCCGGATTCACCCCACAACATATGGGGTGAATCGGACACAAGGGGCAAACATGAGAAGGACTTGGGCGGTCGTCATCGCGGCCGCGCTGTACGCCACCGGCGCCACGGCGAGCGCGGCACAGGCATCCGGCCCGGCCGGGCGCGGCGCGGCGACGATCACCTGGGGCCCCTGCGCCGAAGCGGGACTCAAGGCGCAGGGTGCCGAGTGCGGCATGCTCGCCGTCCCGATGGACCACGCCAAGCCGGGCGGCAAGAAGATCCAGCTGGCGATCTCCCGGATCAAGCACACCGTGCCGGCCGCGAAGTACCAGGGCGTCATCCTGGTCAACCCGGGTGGGCCCGGAGGTGCCGGCCGGAGCATGGCCACGCTCGGCGCGCACGTGCCTAAGGGCGCCGGGGCGGCGTACGACTGGATCGGCTTCGACCCGCGCGGCGTCGGCGCCAGCATCCCGAAGCTGACCTGCGACAGCGACTACGCGGGGTACGACCGCCCGGCGTACGTGCCGGTCACCGCGGCGATCGAGAAGGCCTGGCACGCCAAGACCACGGCGTACGCGGCCGCCTGCGCGAAGGCCGGCGGTGAGCTGCTCGACCACCTGCGTACCGAGGACACCGTCCGGGACATCGACCTGATCCGGTCGGCCCTGGGCGCTGACAAGATCAACTTCTACGGCTTCTCGTACGGCACCTATCTGGGCCAGGTCTACGCCACGCTCTTCCCGGAGCGGGTGCGGCGGATGGTCCTGGACGGCGTCGTCGACCCGGGCCGGGTCTGGTACCGGTCGAACCTCGACCAGGACGTCGCGTTCGACAAGGCGATCAAGGTGTACTTCGCCTGGATCGCCAAGTACGACGCGATCTACCACCTCGGGAAGACCGCCGAGGCCGTCGAGAAGCTCTACTACCGGCAGCTCGGCGCGCTCGCCGCGAAGCCGGCCGGCGGCGTCATCGGCCCGGCCGAGCTCACCGACATCTTCCTGCAGCCCGGGTACTACATCTTCGGCTGGGAGGAGACCGCGCAGGCGTTCTCGGCGTGGATCAACAAGAAGGACCCGCTGCCGCTGAAGAAGGTCTACGACGAGAACCACCCGCAGAACCCGGGCTCGGACAACGGCTACGCCATCTACCTGGCCGTGCAGTGCACCGACAACAAGTGGCCGGTCGACTGGCGGCGCTGGAAGAAGGACAACTGGCGGGTGCACAAGAAGGCGCCGTTCGAGACCTGGGGCAACGCCTGGTACAACGCGCCCTGCCGGCACTGGGCCGCCGACGCCGGACGCCCGGTCGAGGTGAACGGCTCCAAGACCCCGCCGGTGCTCATGCTGAGCGAGACGCTCGACGCCGCCACCCCGTTCTCCGGCGCACTCGAGGCGCGCCGCCGGTTCCCGCGGGCCGCGCTGGTCGAGGGCGTGGGCGGGACCACGCACGCCGGATCGCTCTTCGGCAACGCCTGCGTCGACGACACGATCGCCGACTACCTGGCGACCGGCGCACTGCCGAAGCGGGTCAAGGCGAACCGCTCCGACAAGGAGTGCGCGCCGATCGCGCAGCCGTCGCCGAACGCGGCGATCGCGGTCGACAAGAAGCGCCTGGAGTTGCTGGTCAGACAATGAGCTATGCTCGTCCCCGCGAAGGGGAGTAGCTCCCAATGACGCGGTCGACACACTGACGCTCTCGGGCGTCCGGCCGCGCGGCCTTTCTTCAGGAAAGGCGAGCGAGACCTTCGACCAGGCCGTCACAATTGCGGCCGGGTCGAGGTCGCCCTGCGCCTTCAACCCGGTCGCTGTCTACCGGGAGTTTCTGTGGAAGGTTTCCTCGCCGCGCTGGGCATCAGCTTCGCGGTGATCTTCGTGGCCGAGCTGGGCGACAAGTCGCAGCTCATGGCTTTGACGTTCGCCACCCGCTTCAAGACGATTCCGGTGCTGATCGGCATCACCGTGGCGACCGCGGTCGTCCACCTGGTGTCGGTCGGCATCGGCTACGGCCTCGGGGCGACCATCCCGACCGGCTGGATCTCCCTGATCGCCGGCATCGCGTTCCTGGCCTTCGGCGCCTGGACACTGCGCGGAGACTCGCTCACCGACGACGAGAAGAGCAAGGCGGAACGCTCCACCGGCTCGGCCATCCTGGCCGTCGGCGGGGCGTTCTTCCTCGCCGAGCTCGGTGACAAGACCATGCTCGCCACCATCACCCTCGCCACCCAGCACGGCTGGTTCGGCGTCTGGGTCGGCTCGACGGTGGGCATGGTCGCCGCCGACGCGCTCGCCATCCTGGTCGGCCGCTACCTCGGCCGGCACCTGCCGGAGAAGGTGATCAAATATGGCGCCGCGGCGCTCTTCGCTATCTTCGGCATCTGGCTGATCGCCGAGGGTGTGATCGAAGTCCGTTAGGCAGGTGTGGTGGCGTGACCCGATCCGTCGAGATGGCCCGGATCCAGCTGGTGCGCGGCGAGCCGAAAGCCGCCGCGGAACTGCTGGGCCCGGTGCTCGCGGCGGAACCGGACGACGTCACCGCCCTCATCCTGATGACGCACGCGCAGCTCGCGCTGAAGAAGCCCGGGCTCGCCGAGGAGGTGGCCCGGCGGGCGGTCCGCAACGCCCCCGGGTCGGCGGACGCCCTCGCCGCGTTGAGCCGGGTGCTCACCGCGCTCGACCAGCACGACGAGGCGATCGCCACGGCCCGCGAGGCGGTGCTGCGCCAGCCGGAGAACCCGTACCGGCACAACCGGCTGGCCTGGGCGTTCCTCGAGGAGGGCCGGCACCCGGTGGAGGCCGAGCACGCCGCCCGCGAGGCGGTGCGGCTCGGCCCGGACGAGGCCGACTTCCGGATCACCTACGCCATGGTGATGAAGCAGCTGAACCTGCTCGACCGGGCCCGGCAGGCGCTGCGGGACGCGCTCGCCCTGCAGCCGGACAACGCGGTCGCCCAGCACGAGCTCGCCGCGATCGACGTGGTCCACCACCATCCGTTCGCCCTGGGCCGCCTCGCCCGCGGCGCGTCCGGCCTGGTCGGCGCGTTGCGGGCGGACCCGAGCCAGCAGGCGAGCCGGTTCCTGCTGGACGTCGCGCTGCGGCAGTTCCTGGTCTACACGGCCATCCTGCTGACGCTCCTCGCGTACCTCGGCTGGCGTCTCGCCGGCTCGTCCACCGGCTCGGCCCGGGTCATCGCGGCGGCCGCGGCGCTGGCGCCGGCCGCCTACGCAGGCTTCTTCGTGGCCCGGCTCGACCCGGCGCTGCGCGGCTACCTGCGCGGGCTGCTCGCCTCCGGCCGGCAGCGGATCGCGATGATCGCCGCGGGGGTGGCGGTGGCCCTGCTGCTCTTCGCGATCGTGGCGCCGGCCGGGTGGCTGCCGGTCCTCCTCGGCACGGCCGCGGCGACCGGTTTCGGGGTCCGGCTGCTGACCGCCCCGGCCGAGGAGCCGGGCGAGTCCGGGCGGGGCCTCTCCACCAACTCGCTCTGGCTGATCGTCGGCGTCTGCGCCGCCGCCACGGTCGGCTTGGCGATCACCGACGCGGCCGACCCGGCCTGGCGGTTGGCCGCGCTGCTGGCAGCCCCCATGGCCGCCCTGGCCTGCCTGTTGGTGATCCTCCGGCGGAGACGCATGTCGCACTGATTTGTCTCAGTTGTGCCCCGCAGTTGCCGATGTGGACCGTGTGACCCCCATCCCGACCCCCTCCGACGCCCCCGCACGTGCCTTCGCCGACCCGGTTGAGCAGGGCGTGGCCCGGGCCGCCGCGCTCTTCGAACACCTCCAGCCGGAACGTGCCGCCGCGCTCCTCGAACCGGTGCTGGTGAGCAACGGCACGTCGGCGCCCGGCTGGATCCTGATGGCCCGGATCCGGCTGGCGATGGACCAGGCCGAGGCCGCCCTCGACGCCGCCGGCCGGGCCGTGACGCTGGCGCCGGACGACCCGCGCCCGCTGGCGATCGCGAGCCGGGCGCTCACCCTGCTCGGCCGGCACGACGAGGCGCTGTCGATGGCGTACCGCGCCGTCGTCGTGGAGCCGAAGAACCCGCTCTGGCACGACCGGGTCGCCTGGGCACTGCTCGCCGCCGACCGGCAGATCGCCGACGCCGAGCAGGCCGCGCGCACCGCGATCGGCCTCGACCCGAACGAGGCCCACTACTACTTCACGCACGGCGTGGCGCTGGCCGCGCTCGGCCACGTCGACCAGGCCCGGCAGGCGCTCGGCACCTCGCTGCGGCTGGAACCCGGCAACCCGGTCGCGAAGCACCGGCTCGACGTCCTGAACGGCGTCGCCGAGCCGGTCGTCGAGAAGAAGAAGCGGGGCTGGAAGCTGTTCGGCCGTAGGGAGGAGGCGCGGACCGGCCGGCCCGAGGAGCGTCACTAAGCTCGCCGCATGACCCAGCGACGCGCGATCTTCAGCGGTTCGACGTTCGAGGAGCGGTACGGCTACGCCCGCGCCGTGGTCGACGGCGACCGCGTGCACGTCTCCGGCACGACGGGTTTCGACTACGCCACGATGACCATCTCGGAGGACGTGGCGGAACAGGCCGAGCAGTGCCTGCGTACCATCGCGGCCGCGCTCGCCGAAGCCGGCGGCTCGATCGCCGACGTGGTCCGGGTGCGCTACCTGCTGCCGGACGGCGCCGACTTCGAAGCCTGCGCCCCGGTGCTGAGCCGCTGGTTCGGTGACGTCCGGCCGGCCGCCACGATGATGGTGGTGGGCCTGCTCGATCCGCGCATGAAGATCGAAATCGAGGCGGAAGCGCGGCTGCCGAACGGATAATCCGGACATGCGATCATGCTTGTCCATTGCACTCTCGGCCATCGTGACCGTTGCCGTACCCGAACCGGCCGTCGCCGACGAGCCGGCCGAGCCACCGGCCGTCACCGTGGTCCGCTACGACTTCAACGGGCTGACCGAGTCCATCCCCGACGAGTCCGGTAACGGTCACCACCTGCGCGTCCTCTCGGTCGACGGCGGGCGGGTACGCCCGGTCGTGCACGGCCCCGGCACCGCGCTGGCGTTCCCCGGCCGATGCACCGAGGACGTCTGCCCGCACGTGGCCCTGCAGAGCACCGCCGCGGCCGACCTGAACCCGGGCACCCGGGACATCGCGTTCGGCGCCGACGTGCTGCTCGCGCCGGGGCAGACCAGCCCGGGCCAGAACGTCCTGCAGAAGGGCTACTCCCGGCAGAACAGCCAGTACAAACTCCAGATCGACGGCGCGGCCGGCCATCCGAGCTGCGTGCTCGTGGACGAGCGGCGGCCGACGATACGGATCGCCCGCAGCGCGGTCGGTACGGCGGACGGCCGCTGGCATCGGCTGCGCTGCCAGCGAACCGGTGGCCGGCTGGAGATCTACGTCGACGGCGTCCGGCACGGCTGGACCGACGTGCCGGAGACGCTGTCGGTCAGCAACGACCGGCCGCTGAGCATCGGGGCGAAGGGCGCCTACCGCGACAACGACCAGTTCAACGGCGTCCTCGACAACGTCTGGGTGGAGATCAGCCCCACCCGATCTTGATGATCCCCACCGGAACGGTGCGGTCCAAATCCACAAGATCGCGCCGAGGGCTCGCGGGGAGGGCCCCACCCGGCCCGATCTTGGTGATCCGCACAGGGCCGGTGTGGTCCGGATTCACAAGATCGCGTGGGGGAGGGGCTGGCGGGAGGGCGCGGCCCGCCCGGTCCGATCTTGGTGATCCGCACAGGGCCGGTGCGGGCCGGATTCACAAGATCGCGTGGGGGGCAGGGGCTCGGGGGAGGGCGGCGGGCCACCCGGCCCGATCTTGGTGATCTGTGCGGGGACGGTGCTGGGCGAATTCACAAGATCGAGGAGGGGGCGAGGGGCGAGAGGGCGAGGGGGTGAGGGGACGGCGGGACGGCGGGGAGCGGCGGGAGAGCGTCGTCAGCGGGAGAGCGCCGTGAGCAGTTCGGCGTCAGGGGTGTCGCCGGAGAGTTCCCACGCGAAGAGACCGCCCAGCCGGTGTTCCCGGGCGTACGCGACCTTCGCGGCGATCGTCTCCGGGGTGTCGTAGGACCACCACTGGGCCCCGCATCGCGCGTACGCCTGCCCGCCCGCCGTCCCGGTCGGCGGGCAGCGGTCGACCAGCACGTGGTAGTCCTCGATGCCGTCGCCGTACTTCCCGGGCGCCGGGCCGGTGGCGGCAGCGCCCGGTTCGGCGCCGTTCACCCCGGTCCAGCCGCGGCCGTAGAAGCCGACCCCGATCAGCACCTTCGCGGCCGGTACGCCGAGGGCGAGTAGTTCGGTGACGGTCGCCTCGGTGGTGGCCGCCGTCCGGGGGATGCCGGGGTAGGCGCTCAGCGCCGAGTGAGCCGCAGTCCGGGAAGGTCCGGAAGGTCCGGAAGGTCCGGATGGCCCGGAGGCGGCGCCGAAGTAGTCGTAGGTCATCGCGCCGAGCCAGTTCGCGTACCGGGCAGCGCCCGCATAATCGCCGGCCCGCAGCTTTCCGACGTCGCCCGGCACCGCCGCCGTGATGATCGCCTGGCCGCCGAGAGACGCGCGCAGCGCGGCGAGCAGGGCGGTCAGCGCGCCCGGACCGCTCCGATCGCAGACCTGGCCGCAGGCGTTCGGGTATTCCCAGTCCACGTCGACGCCGTCGAAGAGGCCGGCCCAGCGCGGGTCGTTCAGCAGTGCGCGGCAGGACGCGGCGAACCGGGCCGGGTTGCGGGCCGCCGCGGTGAAGCCGGCCGAGCCACTCCAGCCGCCGAACGACCAGAGGATCTTCAGATCGGGGTTGGCGGCCTTGAGTTTGCGCAGCTGGCCGAAGCTGCCCCGGAGCTTCTGGGTGGCGGTGTCGGCGACACCGTCCACACTGTCCGCGGCCTCGACCGGCTTCTCGAACGCGGCCCAGCGGTCGCCGACGGCGCACCGGCCACCGTCGACCTTGCCGAACGCGTACTTCAGATGGGTGAGCCGTTCCACCGCCCGGCTGTCCTGGAGGTTCTTCACCCGGAAGCCGCGGTCGTAGACACCCCACTCGGTGAAGTAGCCGGCCACCACCTGGGGGGACGCAGGCGGCGGCTGAGGTGCGTCGCCGCATGCGGCGAGGGCGAGAACGAGGACGAGAAGGACCGCGATTCGGGCGTGCACCCGCCCGAAGCTAGCCGCGATGCCCATGGAACAGCTCATCAACCACTCGAACGTGTCCTTGGTGACGTCACCGCGTACGGGGAGCGTGCCTGTGCCATCGTCAAGACGTGGCACCGAGCTGGCGTACCGAGATGCGCGCCCTGTTCGCCTGGCGGCGCGTCCTCAACCGGATGCGGGCCGTGCTGCGCAGCGCCGTCACCACGTTCGTGGTGCTCACGCTCACCCTCTGGCTGATGCCCGGGGTCGCCAGCACCGACGTGCTCGACATCCTGGGCCTCGTGGTGCTGGTGGCCGCGGTCGGTGCGGTGCTGCGCCCGCTGCTGCTGCTCGGCATCACCGCCCTCGGCGGCTGGGGTGCGATGCTGCTCGGCGTGGTCGCCCAGGTGGCGGTCATGGTGATCGCCTTGGAGCTGGACCCGGCGGAGCAGATCAGCGGCCTGCCCACGCTGGTGGCCGCCGCAATCATGGCGGTCGTGGTGGCCGCCCTGCTGGACTGGATGGCGGACAGCGGCAGCGACGACACGTTCGTCCGGGAGGCCCGCCGGCTCATGCGGGGCGTCCGGCGCCGGGCCGCCCGCCGGGCCGGCGGGCCACTGATCACGTTCCGTCGCCCGCGTCCCGGCGCCGAGCCCGGCCTGCTGATCGTGCAGCTCGACGGGGTGGCCGAGCCGGTGCTGCGCTGGGCGGTGCGGGCCGGCAACCTGCCGACGCTCGGGCACTGGCTGCGGACCGGCAGCCACACGATGCGCGGCTGGCACACCGGCCTGCCGTCGACCACCCCGGCCTCGCAGGCCGGCATCCTGCACGGCGCCTCCCGGCAGATCCCCGGCTTCCGCTGGTACGAGAAGGAGACCGGCAAGCTGATGGTCTCGAACCGCCCGCGCGACGCCGCGATCATCGAGAAGCGGCTGAGCGACGGGGACGGCCTGCTCCGCGACGGCGGGGTGAGCATCAGCAACGCGTTCAGCGGCGATGCCGTGACGAACCTGCTCACGGTCAGCCACGCGGCGCTGCCCGGCCGCTCGGCCCGGGGCTGGGCCGCGTTCATGGCCTCCCCGTACGGCTTCACCCGCGCTCTCGTGCTCGGCGTGGCCGAGGTCTTCACCGAGCTGCACCAGGCCCGCCTGCAGCGCCGCCGCAACCTGCAGCCCCGGGTCAGCCGCTCCGGCGCGTTCCTGGCGCTGCGCCCCGCGTCGATGCTGCTGCGCGACGTCAACGTGTCGCTGATGGCCGAGCAGATGGCCCGCGGCGTGCCGGCGATCTACTGCGACCTGGTCGACTACGACGAGGTGGCGCACCACGCCGGCCCGGCCCGCCCGGAGTCGATGCGCCAGCTGGAGAGCCTGGACCGGATGCTCGGCGTGCTGGAACGCCTCGCGCCCGAGGCGGCCCGCCACTACCACCTCGTCGTCCTCTCCGACCACGGTCAGAGCCAGGGCGCCACGTTCCGCCAGCGGTACGGCGAGACCCTGGACCAGGTGGTCGACCGGCTGGCCGGCCCGGATCACGCGGCCGGCCCGCGGATCCCCGCCGAGGAGGAGGGCAAGGTCGAGCCGGAGACCACGCCGCCGCCGGCCGCGCCGCTGCTCGTGGTCTCGTCCGGCAACCTGTCGATGATCTACCTGACCCGCTTCCCGCGCCGCCAGCACCGGGCCGCGATCGATCACGCCTACCCGGATCTGGTCGACGGCCTGGCCCGGCACCCCGGCGTCGGCCTGGTCGTGGCGCAGACCGAGGAGGGGCCGGTCGCGTACGGGACGAACGGCGCGCACCGGCTCCGGGACGGCTTCGTGACCGGCGCCGACCCGCTCCTGCCGTACGGGCCGGCCGCCTGCCGGGACCTGCTGCGGCACCAGAGCGCGGTGCACCTCGGCGACCTCGTGGTGATCAGCGCGGTGGACCCGGTCACCCACGAGGTGGCGGCGTTCGAGGAGCTCGTCGGCTCGCACGGCGGCCTCGGCGGCTGGCAGACCGACGCGGTCCTGGTGCACCCGGCGGGGTGGCCGGTCGCCCGGGACCTCGACGGCCCGGACGCGGTGCACCGGCAGCTCGTCGAGTGGCTGACCATGCTGGGACTGCGCGATGAACAAAGACGCGATGAACAAGGACGCGATGAACAAGGACGCGATGAACCGCGAAGAGCGTTGGAGAAGCTCGAGGATCTCGATCCGGTACGAACGGCGCGACTTTCCCCGAGCCGGGATGGTTAGTGCTGTGTGCGTTTTCTGGCTGCCCTGATCCTCGTCGTCTCCCCACCGGTCGTCTCGACGACCACGCCCACCTTCAACGGGACGGTCTACGCGGTCGCCTACCGCGGCGACACCGTCTATGTGGGAGGCGAGTTCACGAAAGCGGTGCAGGGTGGCCGCACCTACCCGCGGCAGCGCCTGGCGGCGTTCGACGCAAGGACCGGAAAAATCCTGAAATGGGCGCCGGAAGCGGATGGCACGGTGCGCGCCCTGGCAGCGTCCGACAACGCGATCTTCGCGGCCGGCAACTTCCACACCGTCGCCGGGAAGAAGCGGGACTCGCTGGTCCGGCTCAGCCCGATGAGCGGCGTGGTCGATCCGGAGAGTCACGTGATCGACGGAACGCCGTACGCGCTCGCGACCGGCAACGGCCGGCTCTACCTGGGCGGCAGCTTCCGCGCCGTGGACGGCATCGCCCGGGACAACGTGGCCGCTTTCGACCTGGCGAAGGGCCGCCTCGACCGGAAGTGGGCCGCCGCGGCCGACGACCGGGTGCACACCCTCGCCGTGAGCGGCACGCAGGTCTTCCTCGGCGGCGCCTTCCATCGGGTCAACCGGGTGAGCAGCACGCTGCGCCTGGCCGCGGTGAGCGGGACCACGGGCGAGCTGGACCGCTACTTCCGGCCGAAGGTCACCGCCGAGGTCAACGCGATCGCGGTGGACGGGGACGGGGTCTACGCGGCCACCGGCGGGCAGGGCGGGCGGGCCGTCGCGTACACCCTCGACGGCTCGATGCGCTGGCAGCGGGTCTTCGACGGGGACGCCGTGGCGATCGCCAGGCGCAAGGGCGTCACGTATGTGGGCGGCCACTTCGACCGGGCCTGCCTCACCCCGCGCAACGGCCCGCGCGGCGCCTGCCTGGACGGCTCGCAGCCGCGGGTGAAGCTGGCCGCGATCACCGCGTCCGGCGGCCTGACCGGCTGGGCGCCGCAGGCGAACGGCGTGATCGGCGTACGGGTGCTGAGCACGTCCCGGTACGCCGGAGTGATCCACGCGGGCGGCGACTTCACCACGGTGGGCGGCGTGGCCCGGCCCCGGTTCGCCGGGCTCAGCGGAGTCGCCGCGCCACCAGCTCGCTGATCTTCCAGTACCGGGCCGGCGCGATCCGGGCCAGCCAGTCGCCGGCCCGCGCCTCCCGGGTGATCACCAGGCGTGGCCGGCGGGACTGGACCGCCGCGACGATCCGCCGGGCCGCCTCCTCGGGCGGCATCGTGAGCGCCGCCTCGGCGAACCGGCGCGCCTGTCTCGCCTGTTCACCGTCCGGGTCGAGGCCGCTGATCCGGGCGTTCGCGGCGATGCCGGTGCGAATACCGCCCGGATGCACGACGGTCACCCCGACGCCGCGCGGTTCGAGCTCGTGCCGGAGCGCCTCGGTGAAGCCGCGGACCGCGTACTTGCTCGTCGCGTAGGCCACCTGCCCGGCCGGCGCGAGCAGCCCGAACAGGCTCGAGACGTTGACGATGTGCGAGCCCGGCCGGTCCAGCAGCTGCGGCAGGAACGCCTTCGTCGTCCGGATCACCGCGTGCAGGTTGATCTCCAGCAGCCAGTCCACGTCGGCGATGCTGTTCTGCTCGAACGTGCCGGTCAGGGTCACGCCCGCATTGTTCACCAGAAGATCGGCAGGGCCATGGCGGTCCAAGACCGCCGCGGCCAGGTCATGCCGGTCACCGCCATCGCTCAGATCGATTTCGTACGTCGAAAGCTCCGTGGCTCCGAGCTCGCGGCACGTGGCGGCCACCCGGTCCAGGCCTCCGGTGTCCCGGTCCACGAGCGCGAGAGCCGCCCGCCGCTTCGCCAGCTCGACGGCGAGCGCCCCGCCGATGCCGCCGGCCGCGCCGGTGATCACGCAGGTGCGACCCGCGAAGGTGAACCGTTGCACTCTCGTCAGCGCCTCTCTGATAGCCCGGCCCGTGGGCCGCACCGGATCTTTTCCGATCACGGTGCTCTCCCTCGTACCCCGAAGGGTCTCAGGTCTGCTGAGGCTCCTCGATCGTGGCCGCGGTGCGTGCCCGGCGACGGCGGATGTGCCGGACGTGCCAGAAGGCGTAGCCGCCGATCGCGAGGACGACCAGGACGAACGCGACCCAGGTGTACTTGTGGGCGTGCTCCATGATCGTGACGATGTGGGTGCCGAGCAGGTGGGCCACCGTGCACCACCAGCCGACCCAGATGGCCGCGCCGATCGCGTTGTAGAGCAGGAAGGTGCGCCATGGCATCTTCGTGATGCCGGCGATCACGCCGTTGAGCTGGCGCAGGCCGTCGATGAAGCGGGCCACCACGATGATCCGGTTGCCGCGCCGGGCGAAGAACTTCTCGGCGCGGTCGAGGCGCTCCGGGGTGACGAAGATGTATCGGCCCCAGCGGTGCACCGCCTTGCGGCCGCCGCGCAGGCCG
Organism: Actinoplanes sp. NPDC023714; assembly: GCF_040639855.1. NCBI lineage: Bacteria > Bacillati > Actinomycetota > Actinomycetes > Micromonosporales > Micromonosporaceae > Actinoplanes > Actinoplanes sp. NPDC023714. The sequence goes on along the minus strand of NZ_JBFAAR010000012.1, from coordinate 2,494 downwards.
ATCCAGTAGCCGATGTTGTCGCCGACCACCGCCGCGACGAACGAGATGATCGCGACGAACCAGATGTTCATCCGGCCGGCGCCCGCATAGATGGACGCCGCCACCATGATCGTCTGACCGGGGGCCGGGACGCCGAAGCTCTCCACGCCGATCACTCCGCCGATGGCGAGGTAGCCCCAGCGGTCCAGGATCGGGGCGACGCTGTCCAGGAACCCGGGGAGATCGGCTGAAGGTGGCATCCGCTACACGGTAGCGCCAGCCGGGAGCGACGCCACACGGACCTGTGGTCGGACCTTTTTCCCGTTTGCATCCGAGTTCCTGCGATCTTCAGACAGGCGTATATCGCTTTTGCCCTCGTCTCGTACGGTAAATGACTCATACTTTCGGCTAGTCATCTCTCCGCCTGTCAGTTAGAGTCTCCATAACCGAACGGCCAAGTGTGCCCGGACGGCGTTTAGCCGACACCGTCCGCTGGATATGGACGCCCTTACCGACACGGGCCCCTTTCGAGGGGCCGGCTCTCCGGAAAGGTGTCAGGGAGGACCACGACATGACCGTGACCGAGACGAAGACGGCGGTGCCGTCGCAGACCGCCGCCAGTGCCAAGGCCCCGGTGGACAGCGCGGCCGAACTGCTCAGCGCCCTCGCCGCGATGCCGGCCGGCCACCCGTCCCGCCCGTCGCTGCGCGACCAGGCGATCGAGGCGTGGCTTCCGCTGGCGCGCCACCTCGCCCACCGCTACTCGGGCCGCGGCGAGCCCACCGACGACCTCATCCAGACCGCCACGGTCGGCCTGATCAAGGCGGTCGACAAGTTCGACCCGGAGCGCGGCGTCGACTTCGCCGGCTACGCGATCCCGACCATCATCGGCGAGATCAAGCGGCACTTCCGCGACCGGACCTGGTCGGTGCGGGTGCCGCGCCGCCTCCAGGAGCTGCGGCTCGCGATCACCGAGGCGAACAGCACGCTCACCCACTCGCTGGGCCGCTCGCCGACGGTCGCCGACATCTCCGCCCACCTCGGGATCACCGAGGAGGAGGTGCTCGAGGGCCTGGAGGGCGCGCGTGCCTACAACGCGACGAGCCTGTCCACGCCGATCTCCGCCGACGGCAACACCGAGCTCGGCGACACGCTCGGCGGCGAGGACCACGAGTACGAGATCGCCGAGACCCGCGTCTCGCTCGGTCCCGCGCTCGCGACCCTCGACGAGCGGGAGCAGAAGATCCTGACGCTCCGCTTCTACGGCAACCTGACCCAGTCGCAGATCGCCGACCAGATCGGCATCTCCCAGATGCACGTCTCGCGTCTGCTCACCAAGGCCCTGACCAAGCTGCGCAGTCAGCTGTCGGCCGACACGATCTGATCGTCTTCTAGATGGTGGCGCCGGCCCGCTCCTGGGGCGGCGCCACTTTCTGTGCCGGGTGTCTAGTGATATGCCCTCTTTGTGACGCTGGATGTGGGCTGGTCGGACCAGTGCGGATCTCGGCCGAGCGGGCAAGATGGACGACATGACCGCGCTGCCAGCTTCGGTGCCTCCGGGTGAGGCCGTGGAGCTCGGCCGGTGGACGGTCGAGAGCTATCCCGGTTTGCGGCATCTGCGGGCTGCGCTGAGGGAGGCGGTCGAGGAGCTGGCGCCGGTTCTTCCCTCGGCTGCCGGTGCTTCGTCTGTTGTCGGTGCTTCCTCGGCTGCCGGTGCTTCCGGCGGTGCTTCCTCGGCCGCCGGTGCTTCCGGGGGTGGGTCTGCGGGGTCCGATGATGAGGATGACGTCGCTGAGCGGATCGCCGTGGTGGCGACCGAGCTCGCGACGAACGCTCTCCGGCATGGCAGGCCGCCGGCGGAGGTCCGTCTCCTCCGGGTCGGCGATCTTCTCGTGGTGGATGCGTGCGATCACGATCCCGAGGGCGAGCCGCAGTTCGACACGGAACGGCCTCTCGGCCAGGGCGGTCTCGGGCTTCTGCTCGCCCGGACCTTCGCCCTGGAGGTCGGCTGGCACCGCGACGGCAGTTCCAAGCACGTCTGGGCGAGCTTTCCTTTTGTGTACGGCGGGTAGTCGGCCGCACACCGAGAATGCAATTCTTGCTCAGTTATCCGCGCCGGCCTCATCAGCAACACCTGCCACGTATGGGTGAGGGGGCCGATTTGGCGTTGCGGGGGTGAGCGGGTAAAGTTCTCCGAGCCGGCAGGGAAACGGGCGAGGCAGCGGGGTCAACCCGCAGCGGCCGTCCTGCCAAACCCCGAGATTTGATCACGGCTCAGCGTCGTGTAATGTCTCGCGGGGCTCGAACGGGATCTCAACCGATTCGAATTCGCTTGAAAACGCGGATTTGACGGGGCGGAAAACGAGAGAGTAAAGTTGAACGAGTGCCCCGGCGCCGAGCTGAGAAATCGGTGAAGCAATGGTGTGCGGTTGTTCTTTGAGAACTCAACAGGGTGCTTGATAAGCCAGTGCCAATTATGGCAATACCCCGGCCTGTCCTTCGGGATGGGTGGGAG
>NZ_JBFAAR010000011.1:0-312998 GCF_040639855.1 Actinoplanes sp. NPDC023714 | reverse complement strand
CCACCAACCCACCAAGGACTACATCGCCCGCCGCACCGCCGAAGGCCGCACCCCACGCGAGGTCACCCGCAGTCTCAAACGCTACATAACCCGCCGAATCTGGCGCATCCTCGAAGCCACCGCTTGACACCAAACCTCACAGATCTTGTGGAGTTGCGCAGGGCCGTTGCTGCGGGCTTTCACAAGATCGAGAGCTGGCAGGGACGCGGAGGGCTGGCGGGGACGGCGGGGGCTGGCAGGGACGGCGGAGGGCTGGCAGGGACGGCGGGGGCCAGCGGGGACGGTGGCGGCGGGTGGTTAGTGGGACGGCTTGGTGCTTTGGGCTTCGGCATCCGTGGGAGTGAGGGCTCCGAATCGGGTTATGGCGGCCATGGCGGCGAGCGACGACGTTCCGGGTACGAAGTAGCCGTCGTGTCCTTGCACGTCGGCGCAGGGGAGTGGGGTCGCGCCGAAGTCCGGGTCGGCCGGGAGGCGGCCGTGACCGACGCCGAGGATGCGGACTCCGGGGATGCGGCGGGTCCAGTCGTCGGGGGCGCTTCCGGCCCAGATCCGGGCGGGTGTGCGCAGCGCGGAACGGTCCGGGACGCCCATGCCGGGGCTGCCGATCGCGACGATGTCGGTGACCTGGGCGGGGAGGTCGTGGGCGGCGCGGGCGGCCACGATCGAGCCGTAGCTGTGGCCGATCAGCGTGATCTCCCGGTCCGGCCGGTCGCGGACCAGGCCCTCGACGAACCGTTCGAGGGCGATCGCTCCCGCGGCGGCACGGTCCTCGCGCAGGGCTTCCCGTCGTACGCCCTCGGGGGTGTCGTAGCCCAGCCACGCGATCACCGCGACCGGCGCGCCCGGATCTCCCGCGATGATCTCGTCGTGCAGGCGGCGCGCCTGCCAGGCGGGTGCGCGACGGACGACGCCGCCGAGGCCGGTGTCGAAGTTGGAACGGGTGGTGGCGACGCCGGGGATCAGGATCGCGATGCGGCGGGCGGCGCCGAGGTCACCGATGACCTCGACGATCCGGCCGTCGCCGTCCGGTTCGTCGGCGAGGATCTGCCGGCCGGGATATCGGGGGTCGTAGTCCGCCCGATAGCCGAGGTCGGGCAGCGCCGGGGTGGCCACCGCCGGGGCGAAGAGCCAGAGCGCCGGGGCGGCCAGCAGCAGCATCGGGACGATCCACAGTCGATTCATGACCGGCAAGGTAGGAACGCGATGAGGAGCCGCACGTCCGTCCGCGGAGCCAGATGCCCCCTAGTACCGAGGTATCAGCGTCTATCATCCGAGCGATGAAACAGGGGGATGAAACACCGCCGCGACGCGTCACCGTCCGGGACGTGGCCGCGCAGACCGGCCTGTCGATCGCGACGGTCTCCCGGGTGCTGAACGGCCGGGCGAACGTGGCGCCGCACACCCGCGACAAGGTGCTCAGCGCCATGGGCGGTCTCGGCCGGCAGGCGCCTCGCCGGCGCGGCGACCGGGCCACCGGGATCTTCGTGCGCTGCCCGTACGTGCTGACCGACTACTTCGGACTGATCGTGTCGGCGCTGACCGAGGCGCTCGAGCCGCACGGCCTCCAGGTGATCCTCAACGCCGGGGTGTCGGCGCAGCGCGACCGGGTGCTCGGCGAGCTCACCGGCCGCCGCGACGTGGCCGGCGCGATCCTCATCCTGCCGCCGGAGCCCGGCGCCGAGCTGGTCCGGCTCCGGGACCGGGGTTTCCCGTTCGTGGTGGTCGACCCGCGTACGCCGCCGCCGCGCAACATCGCCGCGGTCTCCGCCGCGCACTTCGCGGGCGCCCGGATGCTCACCACCCACCTGATCGAGCTCGGTCACCGCCGGATCGGCATCATCGGCGGGCCGCGGGAGTGGCTGGCCGGTGAGAACCGGTTCGCCGGCTACCTGTCGCCGCTCGCCGACGCGGGGGTGCTGCAGGCGCCCGAGCTGACCCGGTTCGTGGCCGAGCCGACCACCGAGCTGGGCCACCGGGCCGCCGCCGAGCTGCTGGACCTGCCGGACCGGCCGTCGGCGCTGGTGGCGTTCAACGACAAGATGGCGGTCGGCGCGCTGCGGGCGGCCGCCGAGCGGGGGCTGCGGGTGCCCGAGGACCTGTCGGTGGCCGGCTTCGACGACAGCGAGCTGGCCGAGGCGTGCCGGCCGATGCTGACCACGGTCCGGCAGCCGCTCGGGGAGATGGGCCGGATGGCTGTCAACCTGCTGCTGCGGATGCTCGGCGGACACCGGCTCGAGGCGCTGCACGTGGAGCTCGCCACCCAGCTCGTGATCCGCGGCTCGACTGACGTGTTTCACGGTTCCGGAACCGGAACACCGCAATCGCGGACCCGAACTCATTGACCCGGCTGGATTGACGAAGGTTTCCTTCCTGTTACATGTCGAAGTAGCAGGGAGTCCCCCATGAGGTCGTTCCTCGCAGCGACGGCCGGCGGCCTGCTGGCCGTCACCGCCTTCCTCGCGTCCCCCGCATCCCCCGCGCTCGCCGCCGGCGAGACCGTCGACGTCTACCTCACCACCACCTCGGACAGCGGCGGCCGGACCGTCACGCGCGGCCTCCAGCAGCAGGCCCCGATCGCGTTCGGGCCGGCCGGCGGCACCGCGAACCAGACGATCAACGTGAACGAGGGCGTCACCTACCAGACCTTCGAGGGCGGTGGCGCGTCGATCACCGACACCACCGCCCATCTGCTGCGCGGTGGCCCGATCAGCGCGGCCACCCGCGACGCCGTGATGACGAAGCTGTTCAGCCCGTCCGCCGGGATCGGGCTGTCGTTCGTCCGCAACCCGATCGGCGCCTCCGACCTGTCCCGGCCCGGCAACGTCTCGCTCGACGACACCTGCTGCGACCTGAACGACTTCGGCGGCAACGGGTACGACACGAACGTCCGCCTGCTCACCCAGCAGGCCCGGCAGCTCAACCCGGCGCTGCGCGTGAAGGGCGTCCCGTGGAGCGCGCCCGGCTGGATGAAGGACAACGGCCGGATGGACCAGATGGGCTGGCTCAAGTGGGAGCACTACCCCACGTACGCCCAGTACCTGGTCAAGTACATCCAGAGCTACCAGGCCGCGGGCGTGCCGGTGAACTACATCTCGGTGCAGAACGAGCCGAACTGCTGCCAGGCCGCCAACCCGACGGCGATGGACTACCCGGGTATGAGCTGGAACCCGTCCGGCCTGGTGGAGTTCACGAAGAACCACGTCTACCCGGCGTTCCGGGCGGCCGGGATCACCACGAAGGTGCTGGTCCACGACTGGAACTACGGCGACTACGCGAACTTCGGGGCGGCCATCCTCGGCGACGCCGGCGTCCGCAACGACCCGCTCTTCGGCGGCATCGCGTGGCACGGGTACTTCGGTGACCCGGTGGTCGGGTCGCAGGTGCACGACGCGTACCCGTCGGTGAGGCAGTTCAGCACCGAGCACTCCGGCGGCACCTGGATCACCAACCAGCACAACGAGGACCTCGCCGACATCGTCAACTACGCCCGGAACTGGAGCAGCAGCCTGGTGAAGTGGAGCCTCGCGCTGAACCAGAACATGGGACCGCACAACGGCGGCTGCGGCACCTGCACCGGGCTGATCACCGTGCAGGAGGGCGGCAGCCGGGCCGGGCAGGTCGACTACACCGTCGAGTACTACACGACCGGGCACCTCACCAAGTTCGTGAAGCCGGGCGCGGTCCGGATCGACTCGAACAACACGGCCGTGCAGAACGTGGCCTGGCGCAACCCGGACGGCTCGAAGGCGCTGATCGCGCACAACGGCGGCACGTCGGCGCAGTCGGTGCGGGTCAACTGGGCCGGGCAGTCCTTCGTCTACACGCTGCCGGCGCGCACGACGGCGACGTTCACCTGGTCCGGGACGGCCGCGCCGCAGCCGTCCGGGACGATCACCGGCCTGGCCGGGAAGTGCGCCGACGTGGCGGGCGCGTCGAGCGCCAACGGGACCGCGATCCAGCTCTACACCTGTAACGGGACGACCGCGCAGCAGTGGACCCGGGCGTCCGACGGCACCCTGCGGTCGCTCGGCAAGTGCCTCGACATCAGCGGTCCGAGCACTGCCGACGGGACCGTGGCGCATCTCTGGGACTGTCATGCCGGCAGCTCGCAGAAGTGGACCTACGACAGCGCGGCGCAGCGGCTGGTCAACGGCTACTCCGGCAAATGCCTGGATGTGACCGGCAACAGCGCGGCCGACGGGACCCGCCTGCAGATCTGGACGTGCACGACGGGCGCCAACCAGAAGTGGGTGCTCAATTGATCAAGTTGTTGCTGGCCGGCGCGGTCGTGGCCGCCTCGCTGGGCGGGATCCCCGCATCCGCGGCGACCACGGTGACCGGGACGTTCTCGGGTGGTGGGGCGCAGTGGCAGACCCTTCGTACGACAAAAATGGATAAATCTGAAAAAGCGGCTGAGGCGACCGTCGTGATCGACCCGAGCCGGACCCGCCAGAACTACACCGGCATCGGATTCTCGATCGACGAGACGAGCGTCTCCAACCTGTGGAAGCTCACCCCGGCCGAGCGGGAACGCGCGATCCGCCTGCTGGTCGATCCGCGCACCGGGGCCGGCCTCGACCGCTTCCGGCTCACCATCGGCAGCCCCGACCTGATCGAGCACCTGCCGTTCTGGTCCTACTCGGAGGGCGCCGAGGAGGACTGGGACCTGAAACGGTTCTCCATCCAGCGCGACATCGACCTGCACATCGTCGACACGATCAAGCTGATCCAGAAGTACAACCCGCGGGCGACGTTCCTGGCGTCGGCGTGGAGCGCGCCGGCCTGGATGAAGACGAACCGGAGGTTCACCGGCGAGGTGGCGCTCAAGCCGGGCAGCACCACCGAGTTCTACCAGGTCGGGAAGCTGCGGGACGACTGCGTCGACGTCTTCGCCCGGTACTACGTCAAGTACGTCCAGGCGTACCGGCGGCTCGGCATCGACGTGGACGCGCTGACGCTGCTGAACGAGCCGGGCATGGACGTCGTGTATCCCGCGATGGACATCAGCGTGGACCAGCAGATCAGGTTGTCCGCGGCGATCAAGCGCGAGCTGCGCCGGGCGGGCCTCCGCACCGATCTCTACGTGCACGACTTCAACTTCTGGGACTGGCGCGACCCGAACAGCACGGCCACCAAGAACTACCACCGGATCTTCGACGACCCGGCGGCGCGGCGTGCGGCCGACGGGATCGCGTTCCACCCGTACTGGGGTGATCCGGCGGTGATGCGGGACGCCTACGAGGAGTTCGGCAAGCCGGTGCACCTCACCGAGACCAGCGATCTGTCGCCGGCGACGGTGCTCGGTGACCTCCGGCTCGACGCGAGCTCGTACATCCTCTGGGCGCAGACGACCGACCAGGACGGCGGCACGCTGCACTGGACCGACAGACGGGACAACGATGTCGACTGGGAGGAGGTCGGCCGCACCACGAAGTGGCCGGACCGCCTCGTCGAGGTCGACACCACGGCGAAGACCTTCACCGTGCGCGACGAGCTCTACCAGCTCGGCCAGTTCGCGCGATACCTCGGCCCGGATCACGTGCGCGTCCAGTCGAGCGCCTCCGCCGGCGGGGTCGGCAACGTCGTCTTCCGGGACGGCGACGGCTATGTGGCGATCATCGGCAATTCCAATTCGAGGACCACATCGGTACGGGTGAAGCTCGGTCCCCGGTCGTTCGTCGCCACGGTGCCGGCTTCCTCGTACGCCACCTATCGATGGACCGACGATCAGCGTCCCTCGCGGCACAACCGCGCGCCGCACCTGGCCGCGGTCCCCGGCGTCGTCGCCGACCAGTACTCGACGGTGCGCATCCCGCTGCGTGCGACCGACAGTGATCGCGACGCGCTCTCGTTCTACGCCACCGATCTGCCGGCCGGCGTCCTGCTGGACGCCGACACCGGCCTGATCACGATGACCCCGGCGGCGGTGGGCGAGGTCCGTTTCCGGGTCGCGGTCACCGACGGCCATCGGTACGACGAGACGACCGTGGCGGTGACCGTCCGGCCGCACGGGGCCCCACCCGGCGCGACGGTGGAGGCCGAGGCCTACGTGGCGCAGCACGGCTGGACCGAGGGCGGCGCGAACTTCGTCGAGAGCAACCCGTCGGCGAGCGGCGGCCGCAACGTCGGATGGACCGCGGCCGGCAACTGGCTGGCCTACGACTTCGACCCGGCGGCCGGTGGCTCCTACGCGCTGGAGCTCGGGGTGGCGACCGGTCTCGGCGCCGCGGTGCCGGACGCGATCACGGTCCGGGACGCGGCCGGGACGGTCCTGGCCACGGTCACCGTCCCGGACTCCGGGGGGTGGGGAACCTTCGTTCCGGTGTCCGTTCCGGTCCGTTTAACGGCTGGCGCACAGCGTCTGACGGTTTACTGTGAGACCGGTGGGTTCAATCTGGACTACCTGCGACTGACTGTGTAGGGGCGGTCAGTCGTCCCGCCTGCCGGAGGCGAGCCAAAAGTTCGCCTTCGGCAGCGTCGGATTCAGGATCATTCCAGAACCCCAGGGGTACGGTCCTCAGATTGCGCCCGAGCGGGTCGAGCAGATGGCCGCCCAGCTTCAGCACCCAGAGGGCCACCGCCCGGTCGGTGATCGTCAACTCCGGGACCTGGACGCTGAGCCGCGCCTCGAACGCCGCCACCTCCTGCACCGACCGGAGCCAGACCACCAGGATCAGGTTCGCCGAGCCGGACAGGGTCGCGCAGAACCGGGTCTCCCGCATCCCGCTCAGCCTGCTCACCACCCGGCCGGTGTCGCCCGGCGGCAGCGTGCACCAGAGCGACACCGAGATCGGGTACCCGGACACGTACCGGGCCACCTCGCACCGGTAGGCGATCGACCGTTCCGCGTCGAGCCGGTCGAGCCGCCGCCGGACCGTCGTCGGGCTCAGGCCGGTCCGCTCGGCGATCCGTACGGCCGGCTGCCGGGGGTCCTCGCTGAGCACCTGGATGAGCCGGACGTCCTCGTCGCTGAATATGTGGCTGGACGTGGGCTTTTCAGGGCGATTCCGGGTGAGTGACCGCCGGGCCTGCTCGCTGAGCCGGTCGAGCCGCCACCGGCTGCCCTCGATGTGCACGGTCACCGCGATCTGGGTGCGGGACGCGGCCACCCCGGGCAGCGTGCCGAGCCGCAGGCTCAGATAGCGGCCGAGCTGCACGTGGTCGGCGAACGCGGCCTGGATCAGCAGGTCCCGGGCGCCGGTCACATGCTCCAGGGTGACGATGTTGACGTCGTCGGCGAGGCCGGCCGCCACCTCGGGCAGGCGCCCTGCCACGCAGTCGACCTCGATGACGGCGAGCACCACCGAGGGGAGCGCGAGCTGGGCCGGCAGGCAGCTGATCCACGCGTGCCCGGTCTGGAAGAGCCGGTTCCACCGCCGGGCCGCGGTCGACCCGTCCACCCCGAGCGCCGCGCCGATCCGCTGCCAGTCGGCGCGGGGCGCGAGTTGCAGGGCGGTCAGGAGTTGATAGTCCAGGTCGTCGAGCGTGAGCGTTTCCGGCGTCTCAGCGGGCATGACCGGCGGATCTCTGCAATTCCTCCGCCACGGCGTTCATTCTGGTGACCATACCGCCATGTTCACCTCCTCCCACGCCGTTCCCTACGCCGAGCGTCTGATCGCGCTGCGCCGGGCGCTGCACCGCGAACCCGAACTCGGCCTCGACCTCCCGCTGACCCAGGCGAAGGTCCTCGCAGCGCTGGACGGCCTGCCCCTGGAGATCACCACGGGCAAGTCGCTGACCTCGGTCACGGCCGTGCTGCGCGGCGGCCGGCCCGGTCCGGCGGTGCTGCTGCGGGGCGACATGGACGCGCTCCCGGTCCAGGAGGAGAGCGGGGTCGGGTACGCCTCGGAGATCGCCGGCGTGATGCACGCGTGCGGGCACGACATCCACACGGCCGGCCTGGTCGGCGCGGCCCACCTGCTCGCGTCCCGGCGCGAGGAGCTCGGCGGCGACGTGGTCTTCATGTTCCAGCCCGGCGAGGAGGGGCAGCGCGGCGCCAAAATCATGATCGAGGAGGGGGTGCTCGACGCGGCCGGCTCGCGGGTCGTCGCCGCGTACGCCCTGCACGTGGCCGCCACGGCGCTGCCGCTCGGCCTGATCGCGACCCGGCCCGGCACGGTCCTGGCCGCCTCCGACTCGGTCACCGTGACCGTCACCGGCCGGGGTGGCCACGGGTCGTCGCCGCACCTCGCCGTCGACCCGGTACCGGCGCTCTGCGAGATGGTCACGGCCCTGCAGACGATGGTGACCCGGACGGCCGACGCATGGGACCCGGCCGTGCTGACCGTCGGCTCGATCCACGCCGGCTCGGCGTCCAACGTGATCCCGGAGAGCGGCACGTTCCAGGCGACCGTGCGGACCTTCTCGGCCGCCACCCACCAGGTCATCCGGGCCGGGGTCGAGCGGGTGGTGAAGGGGATCGCCGAAGCCCACGGCGTACAGGTGGATCTCGATTATGAGGAGAACTATCCGGTGACCGTGAACGACGCGGCCGAGTCGGACTTCGCCTACCGGACCATGCAGCAGGTCTTCGGCGAGCAGCGGGCACTTCTGGCGCCGCGGCCGCTCGCCGGGTCGGAGGACTTCTCCTTCGTGCTGGACGAGGTGCCCGGCGCGTACCTGATGCTCGGCGCCGTGCCACCCGGCACCGACCCCGCCACCGCGCCGATGAACCACGCGCCGCAGGCCGTGTTCGACGACCGCGCCGTCCCGGAGGCCGCCGTGGCGCTCGCCTCCCTGGCCCTCGCCCGGCTCACCCGATGACCGCCGCCGTCCTCGACAAGCAGAAGGTCTCCGCCGTCGTCGGGCTGCTGGTCCTCTTCGAGATCACCAGCGGATTCATTCAGGGCGGCGTCGCGCCGCTGCTGCCCGACCTCGGCGCCGAGATGAACATCTCCGACGCGAACCTGAACTGGGTCATCTCGGTGCAGCTGCTCACCGCGGCCGTCTCGGTCCCCGCGTTCGGCCGGCTCGGCGACCTGTACGGCCACCGCCGCATGCTGCGCATCGCCCTCGCCTGCGTGGCCGCCGGCAGCGTCCTCGTCGTGATCGCCCCCAACCTGCCGGTCCTGCTGGCCGGCCGGGCCCTGCTGGGCCCGCTCGCCGCGCTGCTGCCCCTCGAGATCGCGCTGGTCCGCGACCGCCTGCCGGTCGAACTGGCCCGGCGCGCCATCGCCCGGCTCGTCGGCGCGCTCACCCTGGGCGGCCTGCTCGGCGGCGTCATCACGGCCGGCCTGCACCAGGTCATCGGCGACGCCCGGCTCACCCTGCTGATCCCGGCGGTCCTCGCGGTGATCTGCGTGCCGGTGTCGTTCCTCGCGGTGCCGGAGACCGCCCGGCTCGCCACCGGACGGCTCGACCTGCCCGGCGTCGCGCTGCTCAGCGTCTCGATGGTGGCGCTGCTCGGCGGCATCTCGCTGCTCAGCTCCGCCGCCGGCCTCGGCGCCGCGCTCGTGCTGGCCGGCCTGCTCGGATTCGCCGGCTGGATCCTCCTCGAACTGCGCACCGCCGAACCCCTGGTCGACCTGCGGGCCCTGGCCGGCCGGCACGTCGCGCCGTTCTTCCTCTGCTCGTTCGTCTTCGGCATCGTCTACTTCGGCAGTCAGGCCCCGGACTCGACGTTCCTGGCCGCCGACCGGGCCTCGGCCGGATACGGTTTCGGCTTCACCGCCCTGCAGATCTCCCTGGTCGCCTTGCCGGCCGCGGTCATGGCGGTGGTCGGCTCGACGCTCACCGCGGTGATCGCCGGGCGCTTCGGCTACCGCCCCACCCTGATCGCGGCGTTCCTGGTGATCGCGGCGACCTTCCTCGGGCAGGCGCTCTTCCACGACGCGGTGTGGCAACTGCTGCTCTTCAAGCTCCCGGTCGGACTGGCCGCCGGGGTGGCGCTCGGAGCCATGCCCACGGTGATCGCGGAGACGGCCGACCCGTCCCGTACCGGCATCACGACGGCGCTCTACAACAACGTGAAGACGCTCGGCGGGGCGGTGGCCGGGGCCGTCGTCGCCGCGATCCTGGCCGCCGTGGTGCGGGGGAGCGGGACCACGCCCGCGGAGAGCGCCTACGTCGTGGTGTGGCTGCTCTGCTCGGTGCTGTGCGTGGGCGCCGCGGCGGCGGCCGTCTTCGCCCGCCGGGTCGAGTCCGTCTGATCCCTTGCCGGCCGCGGCCGGTCTCAGGACTCCGCGGCGGGGGCGGAACGCTGGGCCGGGATCAGGGCGGTCGGTGCTTCGGCGGTCTTCGCCGGGGTCACCTCGGTACGGGAGAGACGGTGGGTCTCCTCGTCGTCGGCGGGTTTGCCCTGGGACGGCTTGGTGCTGGAGTCGGGCTGCGCGGCTTGTTCCGGCTTTGCGGGCTGCGCTTGCTCCGGCTCGGCCGCAGCCTGTTGCTGTGCCGGCTCGGCTGCAGTCTGTTGCTGTGCCGGCTCGGCCGCGGGCTGCTCGGGCTTCGGCGCGGGTTCGGTGTCGCCGGTCGCGGCCGGGAAGAGCATCGTGGTGTCCTCGCGCGGGGCGGACACCGACGGCTTGGGGGCGGCGGGACCGGTCGAACCGCTGATCGCGACCGTTGCGTCGTTCGTGGGGACGGCCACGGTTCGGTCGTTCGTGGGGACGGCCACCGTCTGGTCGTTCGTCGGGACGGCCACGGTTCGGTCGTTGGTCGGGAAGGTCACGGTCCGGTCGTTGGTCGGGAACGACACGGTGCGATCGCCGCCCGGGACGGCCACGGTGCGGTCGGCGCCGGGTGTGGTCGCCGGGCGGTCCGGGGTGGTGATGGCGATCGTGTGGTCCTCGCCGGCGGGGGCCGGGGTGCCGATCGGGCGGCCCGGGCGGATGACCGTGGTTTCGGCGATCGACAGCGGGGCCGCTCCGGCCACCGTGGCCTTGCCGCGGAAACGACCGATCTCGCCGATGATCGGGAGGACCGGGGGCTCGTAGCGGGCCCAGCGGCGGGCGCTCAACGCCGTACCGATGAGCGGAATCGCCAAAAGGGCAGCCAGACCATATCCGGGACGGCTCAGGTCGAAGCCGTCCTTGGAGATCTCCGGGGCCCAGAGCCCGGCGTACGCCTCAGGTGAAGTCCACGCCCAGATGGTGACGCCGAGGAAGGCCACGCCCGCGAGAACGGGACCGGCGGGAGAGACCGGCGCGAACGTGAGGATGGCGTACAGAATCCCGGAGAAGACGAGAAGCAGAAGACCTGCGATCGACTCCTCGGCGAAGAACTCGCGGCCGCGACTGGTCAGGTCGTGGGTGAAACCGACGGCGGCCAGGATCCAGATGGACGGGGCCAGCACGAGTGCATAGAGAATCGACCTGAGGTGACGCATGATCCGGCACGCTACCCCGGCGTGGCAAGCGGTCGCGAATGCCGTCGTAACGTACGGATATGGAACAAGGACGCCCCACGGCGCGCTCACGGGTGACGCTCAGCCGGATCATGAGTGCGGTCGACGTCAACCTGTACGGCACGGTGCACGGCGGAGTGCTGATGAAGTTCGTCGACGACGTGGCCGGCGCCAGCGCGGCCCGGCACAGCGGAGGCACCGCCGTCACCGCCGCGATCGACGAGATCGTCTTCCTGGAGCCGGTGCGGGTCGGTGACCTGGTGCATGCGTACGCGCAGGTCAACTGGGCGGGCTCGACGTCGATGGAGGTCGGGGTACGGGTCACCGCCGAACGCTGGGACACCGCCGACGCCGAGCCGATCCCGGTGGCGACCGCGTACCTCGTGTTCGTCGGCATCGATGTGGCCGGACGTCCGCGGCGGGTGCCGCCGGTGATCCCCGGGGACGGTGAGGATCGGCGCCGGTTCCAGGAGGCGATGATCCGGCGTGATCACCGTCTCGCCCGGCGGACGGCGATCCAGAAGGCGCGGGCGGAGCACGAGGGCGGCGACGAGTAGGGGTTGTCCACAGCGGGAGGCCGTCCACAGGGGCCGGCCTGAAGATCGCCGTTTCGGGCCACACTGTCCAGCGGGGGATCCCCCTGGGAGGGCGGGCTCTGTGTGTGAGGGCTCTGTGTGTCGGGGGCGACCTCCACCAACCCCCGGAGCGTTAATGTGTGCCGATGACGGTGACGACGGACACAGTGTTGTGGGAGCCGCCGGCCGGCATCCGGGAGACGTCCCGGATCGGCCGCTACATGAGCTGGCTGGAGCGCGAGCACGGGCTCGTCTTCGCCGACTATGCGGCCCTCTGGGACTGGTCGGTCACCGACCTGGCCGGGTTCTGGCAGTCGATCTGGGACTACTTCGACGTGGTGGCGCACGATCCGCCGACGGCGACGCTGGCGGAGGCCGTCATGCCGGGGGCGAAGTGGTTTCCGGGGGCGACGCTCAACTACGCGGAGAACGTGCTGCGGATTCCCGGCCGGGACGACGACGCCACGGTGCTCCACGCGTACTCGCAGAGCCGTGACCCGGTGCGAATGACCGCCCGGCAGCTGCGCGATGAGGTCTCCCGCGTCCGTGCCGGGCTGAAGGCCCGGGGTGTGGGCAGGGGCGATCGGGTGGCCGCCTATGCGCCGAACATCCCGGAGACCTATGTGCTGATGCTGGCGACGGCGAGTCTCGGCGCGATCTTCTCGTCGTGTGCGCCCGAGTTCGGCGCCCGCAGCGTCATCGACCGGTGGAGCCAGATCGAGCCGAAGGTCCTGGTCGCGACGGACGGCTACCGCTACGGCGACAAGCCCGTCAGCAGAAAAGACGAAATATCGGATATTTCGCGAAGCATTCCCTCCATCCAGCACGTGATCACCATCGGCTATCTCGATCCCACCGCGGGCGATTGGGACCGACTGACCGGCGACGAACCCCTGAGCTTCGAACCGGTCCCTTTCGACCACCCGCTCTACGTCCTCTACAGCTCGGGCACGACCGGCCTGCCGAAACCCATCGTCCACGGCCACGGCGGCATCCTGCTCGAACACCTGAAGACGCTGGCGCTGCACCACGACCTCGGCCCGGAGGACCGCTTCTTCTGGTTCACCACGACCGGCTGGATGATGTGGAACTTCCTGGTCAGCGGCCCGGCGGTGGGCTCGAGCATCGTGCTGTTCGACGGCAATCCCGGCTGGCCCGGCCTGAACGCGCTGTGGGATCTGGTGGACACCGCCGGGATCACGTACCTCGGCACGTCGGCGCCGTTCCTGATGGCCTGCCGCAAGGCCGGGCTCACCCCGCGCAAGCGGCTCAAGGGGATCGGCTCGACCGGCGCGCCGCTGCCGCCGGAGGGGTTCGCCTGGGTCTACGAGGCGGTCGGGACGGAGCTTCAGCTGCTCTCGCTCTCCGGCGGCACCGACGTGTGCACCGGATTCGTGGGTGGCGCGCCGCTGCTGCCGGTCCGCGCCGGGGTGATCTCCGGGCGGATGCTCGGGGCGAGGGTGGAGGCGTTCGACCCGGCCGGGAAGCCGGTCGTCGGTGAGCTGGGCGAACTCGTGATCACCGCGCCGATGCCGAGCATGCCGGTCGGGTTCTGGGGTGACGCCGACGGTTCGCGCTACCGGGAGGCCTACTTCGACGTGTTCCCGGGCGTCTGGCGGCACGGCGACTGGATCACCATCGCGGCGGACGGCAGCTGCGTGATCACCGGCCGGTCGGACGCCACGCTGAACCGGGGCGGGGTGCGGCTGGGCACCGCCGAGTTCTACTCGGTGGTGGAGAGCCTGCCCGAGGTCGTCGACTCGCTGGTCGTGCATCTGGACCGGGCCGGCGATCCGAACGGCGAGCTGCTGCTCTTCGTCGTTCTCACCGAGGGGACCGAACTGGACGACGACCTCCGCGGCCGGATCGCGCGAGAGCTGCGTGCCGCGCTTTCACCGCGGCACATTCCCGATGCCACTTATCGGGTACGGGCTTTGCCCCGCACCCTGTCCGGCAAGAAGCTGGAGGTGCCGGTGAAGAGGATCCTCACCGGCACTCCCGTGGATGCGGCGGCGGCCAAGGGCGCTCTCGCCAACCCGGAGTCCCTGACCGCGTTCGCGGAGCTGGCTAGCGGGCGAGCGAGACGCTGACCTTCTCGGCGTCGATCCGGGACTCCACCTTGGTGGCGTCGAGGTTGGCGCAGAGCACCACCGACGCGCCCGCCACCAGCGGCGCGAGCAGCCAGTCGGCCGGGTCCGGGTGCAGCGCCGTGTCGATCAGCACCCGGTCGCCGGCGGCGATGCCGAGCTCGGCCGCGCGCAGGCCGGCCGCCTCGATCACGTCGGCGTGGCTCGACTCGTACGGGCCGGCGAGCGCCAGGTCGGCGGCGTCGACCGGCGCGCCGCGGTAGAAGTCGCCGAAGTTGCGGACCTCGGTGACGTAGTCGGCGTAGCCGTCGGGCAGGGTGCGCAGCGGCATGGCGAACGGCAGCAGGCCGGTGGCGTACCGGTCCAGGCCGGACCAGGCGGCGGCCCGTTCGACCAGGTCCGGAGTGGTGAAGACCGCCTCGACGGGCTGCGGTTCCTCGCCCAGGTCGGCGGCGAGGCCGGCCGCCGAGACGCCGAGCAGCAGGGCCGCGGTCTGCCAGTGCGGCGGGAGGACCAGAGCGACCGTGTCGCCGTGGCCCAGGCCGACGCCGTCCACCAGCAGATTCGCGGTCTTCGAGACCCAGTTGTCCAGGGTCGCCCCGGAGAGCTCGGTGCGGTCTCCGGTGGCGTCGTCGTACCAGGTCAGCAGGGGAGCGGCCGGGTCACGCCGGACGGCGGCCGCGAACGCCTGCGGGATCGTGTTCGTCACCGCCCACACGATAGAGCCCCGAATAACCCTCAGTGTCGCGGACACTTTCCCGAAGCCTTCCGGGCGTACCCTCGACAGTGACGCCACCCGAACGTCAGAGACGCCAAGGAGATGCCTCGTGACCCCCGGTCGCCCCCCGCGAGTGCTGGTCGACGCCACTAGTGTCCCCGCCGACAGAGGCGGAGTCGGCAGATACGTCGACGGTCTGCTCGGAGCTCTCGGAGAGCTCGGCGAAGGTCGTGTGGACCTCGCCGTCGTTGCCCAGCGCTCGGATGCGGAGCGCTACCGCCGCATGCTCCCGGCCGCCGAGGTCATCCCGGCGCCGGCCGCGATCGTGCACCGCCCGGCCCGGCTCGCCTGGGAGCAGACCGGCCTGCCGCTGCTCGCCCAGCAGGTCGGCGCCGAGGTGCTGCACTCGCCGTTCTACACGTGCCCGCTGCGGGCCGGCTGCCCGGTCACGGTGACCGTGCACGACGCGACGTTCTTCACCGAGCCGGAGCACTACGACAACACGAAGCGGACCTTCTTCCGCAGCGCCATCAAGACCTCGCTGCGCCGGGCCGCCCGGGTGATCGTGCCGAGCAAGGCCACCCGGGACGAGCTGATCCGCCTCCTCGACGCCGACCCGACCCGGATCGACGTGGCCTACCACGGTGTCGACCAGCAGGCCTTCCACAAGCCGACCGAGGAGGAGAAGGCCCGCGTCCGGGCCCGCCTCGGCCTCGGCGACTCCGGCTACGTCGCGTTCCTCGGCGCGAAGGAGCCGCGGAAGAACGTGCCGAACCTGATCCGCGGCTGGGCCCGCGCGGTGGCCGACTGGCCGCACCCGCCGGCGCTGGTGATCGCGGGCGGCCAGGGCCACGACGACGACATCGACCGGGCGGTCGCCGAGGTGCCGCCGCACCTGCGCCTGCTGCGCCCCGGCTACCTGCGCTACGCCGACCTGCCGGGCTTCCTCGGTGGCTCGCTGGTGGCCTGCTACCCGTCGTTCGGTGAAGGTTTCGGGTTGCCGATCCTCGAGGCGATGGCCTGCGGCACCCCGGTGCTCACCACGCCGCGGCTCTCGCTGCCCGAGGTGGGTGGCGACGCGGTGGCCTACACGACCGAGGCGCCCGAGCGGATCGCCGAGGACCTGGCCGACCTCCTGCACGACGAGCAGCGCCGGCAGACCCTCGCGAAGGCCGGGTTCGACCGGGCCAAGGAGTTCACCTGGGCCTCGTCCGCGGAGGTACATGTGACAACGTGGACTCGGGTCGCGGCTTGATCGTCCACTAAACTCGGCGCACATGAACGACGAACAGGCTGTGCTCTACGGCGTGGTTCTGGCAGGGGGCACCGGAACCCGTCTCTGGCCACTGTCCCGCGCCGGTCATCCCAAGTTTCTGCACCCTCTGACCGGCACCTCCGCCTCTTTGCTGCAGGCCACGGTGGACCGGTTGGACACCCTTGCCTCCCCCGATCGGACGTTTGTGGTGACCGGCGTGGCGCACGCCGCGGCGGTCTCCCGGCAGCTCGCCTCGGTGCCGGAGGAGAACGTTCTGGTCGAGCCGTCGCCGCGTGACTCGTGCGCGGCGATCGCCCTGGCCGCCGCGGTCATCGCCCGCCGCGACCCGGAAGCGATCATGGGCTCGTTCGCGTCCGACCACCTGATCACCGACACCGGGGAGTTCGCCTCGGTGATCCGGAAGGCGATGGAGGGCGCGCGGCAGGGCCTGCTCATGACGCTCGGCATCACGCCGACCCGCCCGGAGACCGGCTACGGCTACCTCCAGTGCGGCGGCGAGGCGGGCGACGGCCCGGCGCTGCGCGTCGAGGAGTTCAAGGAGAAGCCGTCCTACGACGTGGCCGAGAGCTACGTGAAGTCCGGCAACTACCTGTGGAACGCCGGCATGTTCGTCTGGCGGGTCGACGTCTTCCTGGCCGAGTTGTCCCGGCAGCAGCCGCAGCTCGCCTCGGGCGTCAGCCGGATCGCCTCGGCCTGGGACACCCCGGCCCGTGAGGAGGTGCTCGGCGAGGTCTGGCCGACGCTGCCGCGGATCTCGGTGGACTACGCCGTCATGGAGGGCGCGGCCGCCGTCGGACGGGTCGGCACGGTCCCCGGCGACTTCGGCTGGAACGACGTCGGCGACTTCCACACACTCGGCGAGGTGCTGACCGCCGACCCGGCCGGCAACGTCGTGGTCGGCCAGGACGGCGTGGCCGAGCGGCCCACCGTGCTGCTGCGCGAGACCGAGAACCTCGTGGTGCTGCCGTCCTCGGGCCGGCTCGTGGCCGCCATGGGTGTCCGCGACCTGGTCATCGTGGACACCCCGGACGCGGTGCTGGTCTGCCCCCGCGAGCGGGCGCAGGAGGTCAAGCACCTGGTGGACGAGCTCAAGGAGCTGGGCCACCACGGCTACATCTAGAGGCGGTCCAGCGCCGGAGCGATCTGGCGCACCGTCCCGGACGCGAGCGGCGACGGCAGCGCATCCGGCGCGAACCAGGCCAGATCGGCCGATTCCTCGCTGATCTGCTCGGTCGCGCCGGCCGGGCTCCGCACCAGGAACCGCACGTCGAAGTGGACCGAGGGCTCGGCCGGCGCGCCGTCGGCGGCGCCGCACCGCACCTCGTGGACGTCGATGTCGATCGGCTCCGGGTCGATGACCAGCCCGGCGATGCCGGACTCCTCGGTGGCCTCGCGCAGCGCGGCGCCGGCGAGCGTGGTGTCGCCGGCCTCGCAGTGGCCGCCGAGCTGCATCCACATGCCGAGCCGGCCGTGCAGGCAGAGCAGCACCCGCCCGGCGTCGTCGACGACCAGGGCGCTGGCCGTGACGTGCCCGGCCCGGTGCGCCCGGGTCATCGCGTCCGGGCCGTCGGCGAGCAGGCCGAGGGTGCGTTTGCGGGCCAGTTCGCCGTCCTCCGAGGTGGCGACCCAGCCGGTGAGCACCCGGACGGTGTCCTCGTAGAGCTCGCTCATTCCGTCACCTCGATGGTCACCCCGTCGTCGTCGTAGGAAATGGTGCTGTTCCGGCCTTCGGCGGCGAGCATCACCCGTACCCGATGGGCTTCTTCACCCAAGCGCATGAGATCCGCCGGAGAGGGACCGGCGGGGGTGAGACGGATGACCCGGCTCTCCCCGATGCCGGGCGCGGTCCAGGAGTCGAGGTGGGCGGCGTCGCGCAGGCCCTGGGCGCGGGCCTCGGCAGTGCCCAGACTGAACATGTCGCTCTCGGTGTCCCGGACGAGTTCCCGGGCCCCCGCGCCGGCTCCGGACCAGGAATGACCCCGGACGACCGCGACCGGCACCTTGTCCGATTTGCCCTTGACCAGCTCGGCCGCCGCCGCCAACTCGTCGATCACGGCCATCTGGGTCAGGGTCAGCTCGTTGCCGTAGGGATCGAATTCGCCCCGATGATCACGCAGCGCCCCGATGCCCGCCGCGCCGAGCGCCACGTCGGTGAGTCCGTTGCGCCAGGCCCGGCCCATGGTGTCGGAGATGACGATCGCCACGTCGAGGCCGCGCTTGGCAAGGTCCTCGCGCAAGGCGCGGGCCGACGCGTCCGGATCGGCCGGCAGCAGCACCAGGTGGGTCTTGTCGACGTTCGAGGCGTCGATGCCGGCCGCCGCCATCACGAAGCCGTGGTGGGTCTGCACGATCGTGGTGGGGCCACGGCGGGCCACCACCCGGGCCGTCTCGCCGTCGAGCACCCGCTGCCGGGCCTCCTCGCGCTCCGGGCCGTCGGCCGGCACCTCGACGAGCCGTCCCTCGGCCTTCGACACGATCTTGCTGGTCACCACGAGGACGTCGCCGTCGGCGATCCAGGGCGCGGCCTTCGTGATCAGCTCGGCGAGGTCGTCGCCGGCCGTGACGTCGCCGATGCCGGTGACCGGGAGGATCTCCAGGCTCATCGGGCCAGCTCCAGCGCGTCGGCGACCATCCGCGCGGTGGCCTTCTCGTCGGTCATCCAGAGCGGCACGGCCCGGGTCCGCACGCCGGGCACCTGGGCGCCCTCGTCGGAGGTGTCCACGAGCCAGCCGTCGAGCAGGCCACCCTCGGCGCGCGGGCCGTACATCCGGCCGACGCCGGCGGCGCTCACCTCGACGCCGAGCGTGTCGAGGCATTTGTCCGCCATCCCGCGCACCGGCGAGCCACCGATGATCGGCGACACCCCGACGACCGGCGCCGGGCCGTTCGCCACGGCCTCTTTCAGGGCGGGTACGGCGAGAATCGGCGCGATGCTGACCACGGGGTTGCTCGGCGCGACGAGCACGACGTCGGCCTGCGCCAGCGCGTCCAGCACCCCGGCGCCCGGCTTGGCCGACTCGGCGCCCCGGAAGACGAAGTTGTGCGTCGGCAGGTCGCCGCGGTACCGCACCCACCACTCCTGGAAGTGGATGGCCTTCCGCTCGCCCTCGACCTCGGCCACCACGTGGGTCTCCAGCCGGTCGTCGGTGGCCGGCAGCATGGTGATGCCGGGCTGCCAGCGCTCGCAGAGGGCGGCCGTCACCGCGGAGAGCGGGTATCCGGCGTTCAGCATGGTCGTACGCACCAGGTGGGTGGCGGTGTCCTTGTCGCCGAGGCCGAACCAGGACGGCTCGACGCCGTACTTCGCCAGCTCCTCCTTGACGACCCAGGTCTCGCCCACCCGCCCCCAGCCACGCTCGGGGTCGGCCGCGCCGCCCAGCGTGTACATGACGCTGTCCAGATCGGGACAGATCTGAAGACCGTGCATGCGTACGTCGTCGCCGACGTTGACGACGGCGGTCACGTCAGCGCCGATGGAGCGGGCGTGCTCTCGCACGCCGAGGAGGAACCGGGCGCCGCCGATACCCCCGGTAAGGACCACGATCCGCATTACTACATCCTTGCGCACCCGCGTCACCGTTTAGGCTGGGCCTCCCCATGAGCGTTTTATCCGGGAGAGATCGTGACGACACCACCGCCGCCGAACCCGGCCGGCATCGGGCAATACCTGCGTCCGCTGCGTGACCTGGCCGCGTACGCGCTCGCCGGTGTCCCCGCCGTCCTGCTGATTACCTCGGTGCTGGACCTGTTCGGCGAGAACTTCCTGCACCGGACGCAGTTCAGCTTCGGCAGCTTCGTGAACCTCGCGACGATCTTCTTCCCGATCGCGGCCGTGGTGCTCTCGCTCGGGGTGAAGCCGGTCCACCCGCAGGCCCGGACGATCACGCTGGTCGCCCTGGTGGAATACGCGGTGGCCGCCTTCTTCGGGCTGGTCTTCGGCGTGTTCTTCGGGGTCAGCAACATCGCCGCGACCTCGCCCGGGTCGGCGCTGCTGGAGCTGCTGGCGCGGGTCGCCTGGCTCTCGCTGTTCGGCCTCGCGGCGTACGCGGTGTGGCAGATCTGGCGCGGCCTGTTCGCGGCGCCGAAGCCGCAGCCGGGCGTGTACGGGCAGCCGTTCGGGCAGTACCCGCCGTACGGCCCGCCGCAGGGACAGCAGCCCTGGCAGCAGGGTCCGCCGCCGGGATACCAGCCGCCGCCCCCGCCGGGATACCAGCCGCCCGGGTTCGGCCAGCAGCCGCCCGGTTTCGGCACGCCGCCGCCTGGTTTCGGCACGCCGCCGCCTTCTTGGAACCAGCCGCCGGTGCCGACCGCTCCGATCGGCACCCCGCCGCCCGGGACCGTCTACCCCGGTGGCCCGGTTCCGGGCGCTCCGGTCTCCGCCGCTCCCGCTTCCGCTGCTCCGGTCTCGGCCGCGCCTGCCTCTGCCGCGCCTGCCTCTGCCGCGCCTGCCTCTGCCGCGCCTGCCTCTGCCGCTCCGGCGCCCTCCGCCGAGCCGACCCAGGTCAACCCGGCGGTGGACGAGCGCCCCGGCGTGCCGTCCGACCGGCCCGGTTTCGGCCCGGCCGGCCAGGACCCGCCGCGCCAGTGACCGCCCGGCCCCGGGGTTCTCGAAACCTCGGGGCCATCGTGTTCCACGACACTGCGATGCGCGGTGACCACGGCGGCAGCGGGCGGGAAATCGGCCTAGGCTGCTCTGCGTGGTAGAGGTCAACGTTGCTTTGCGCCGCGCCGCCACCGGCGGGACGATCGGTCCGGACGATGCGGTCGCGCTGCTCGCGGCCACCGGCGACGAGTTCGAGGAGCTGCTCGCGATCGCGGGCGCCGTGCGCGACGCCGGACTCCGGGACGCGGGACGGCCGGGCGTCGTCACGTACTCCCGAAAGGTTTTCATCCCGCTCACCCGGCTCTGCCAGGACCGGTGCCACTACTGCACGTTCGCGACCGTGCCGCACCGGCTGCCCGCCGCGTACCTGGAGATGGACGAGGTCCTGGAGATCGCCCGGCAGGGTGCGGCCCAGGGCTGCAAGGAAGCGCTCTTCACGCTCGGCGACCGCCCCGAGGCGCGCTGGCCGGCCGCGCGCCGGTGGCTCGACGACCACGGGTACGCCTCGACCCTCGACTACGTGCGCGCCTGCGCCGCCGCGGTGCTCGCCGAGACCGGCCTGCTGCCGCACCTCAACCCCGGCGTGATGAGCCTGGCCGAGCTCGAGTTCCTCCGGCCGGTCGCGCCGAGCATGGGGATGATGCTGGAGACCACCGCGACGCGGCTCTGGTCGGAGAAGGGCGCCCCGCACTTCGGCTCGCCGGACAAGGAGCCGGCCGTCCGCCTCCGGGTGCTGGAGGACGCCGGCCGGGCCGCCGTCCCGTTCACCACCGGCATCCTCATCGGGATCGGGGAGAACGTCGAGGAGCGGGTCGACTCGCTCTTCGCGATGCGCCGGGTGGCCCGGGAGCACGGGCACATCCAGGAGATCATCATCCAGAACTTCCGGGCCAAGCCGGACACGGCGATGCGCGGCATGCCCGACGCCGAGCTGCGCGAGCTGGCCGCCACGGTGGCGGTGGCCCGGATCGTGATGGGCCCGCACGCCCGGATCCAGGCCCCGCCGAACCTGATCGACGACGAGTTCCCGCTGCTGCTGCGCGCCGGGATCGACGACTGGGGCGGCGTCTCGCCGCTGACGCCCGACCACGTGAACCCCGAGCGCCCGTGGCCGCAGATCGACATGCTGCGGGAGAAGTCGGCCGCCTCCGGGTTCGAGCTGCGCGAGCGGCTCACGATCTACCCGGAGTACGTCCTCCGGGCGGAGGAGGGCTGGCTCGACCCGGCTCTCACCGCCGCGGTCGGCGCGCTGTCCGGTCCGGACGGTCTGGCCCTCCACAAGAACCCCGAGCCCTTGGCGACTGTCCACTGACGCAGGTCGAAGGCGTGATCCATTCGGCGGACCCGCTCCGGGGGACCCCCTGCCACTTGATTACAAAACGGGTTAAATTGGACGTGAGGGCCCGCGCCCGCGTTACCTTCCGGTGGCTCCGGGAGATAGGGCTGGAACGGGACCATGAAGCGTCTGCGACGCGGGTAGTAAACGGGCCCATTTAGCAGGTTCGGCTTGACGACGCACGTCTTACACGCGTGTAATTTTGGTGGGGTTGTGGGGACGATGTGCACTTTTCACATCGAACCCGCAGAAACACGCCGCGTGCGTGGGGGGTCAGCGCTGGTTTCGCAGCCGGCGCGGGAAAATGGAGGCACGCCGATGGAAGCGCAGGTTGAAGGGTTCGACCTGCTCGGGGACGCCCCCGAGTGGCAGGAGCGGGCACTGTGTTCGCAGACCGACCCGGAAGCCTTCTTTCCGGAGAAGGGCGGCTCGACGCGCGAGGCCAAGCGCATCTGCGGTCGCTGTGACGTGAAGGCCGACTGTCTGGAGTACGCACTCGGCCACGACGAACGCTTCGGGATCTGGGGTGGACTGTCCGAACGTGAACGCCGGAAGTTGAAGCGGCGGGTGGCCTGAGCCCACTCAGGCCAGCTCGTCCGGGTCGACGCCGAGCAGGTTGGCAACCTGCTCGATGATCACATCGTGGACGAGGTCGGCGAGGTCCTCACGATCCATCGCCCGGAACTCCAGCGGGCGGCGGTACAGCACGATCCGCGGCGGCAGCTCATGCCGTCCCGGGCGGCCGGGCAGCAGCCGGGCCAGAGGCACCTCGCCGTCCTCGAGCACGTCCGAGTCGTAGACGTTGAGCTCCGGCGGCACGTCCTCGACCGCGAACTCGACGCCGGCCAGCTCCTTCGCATAGCGCCGCTCGAGGCTCTCGACGGTGTCCAGCACCAGGTCGTCGAAGATCTCGGCCTTCGTACGGGCGAGCGGCACGGTGGCCGGCACGAGCCGGCCGCGCAGTCCGCGGCCGTGCCGATCGCGCCGGGCGGGATGACCCGGGCCGGTGCTGCGCGTCGCCTTCGGATCCGTCCGGCGGCGTTCAGGGCTGGTGGTCACGCGGCCAGCGTATCCCCACCCGGGCGACATACGTGGTCAGGCCGTTCGCATCGTGTGTCCGAGCCGGTAATTCGCCCCAACGGGGCGGCGTGTCGGGCGGCCATGGCCGAATCGTGATGCATCGCGGGTCGGCGTGTCGCGAGGCAACGCTCCCCAGATCGGCCGGCGGGGCGATAACGTGCCGCCGTGAGGTCACCACGGCGCTGCTCCCGGAACGGCTGTCCCCGACAGGCGGTCGCCACCCTGACCTACGTCTACAGCGATTCCACCGCTGTCGTGGGCCCGCTCGCGGCGTTCGCCGAGCCTCACACGTACGACCTGTGCGAACCGCACGCCCGCAGCCTCACCGCCCCGCGAGGCTGGGAACTGGTCCGCCACGACGGCGACTTCGCGCCCCCACCCCCCACCACCGACGACCTCGTCGCCCTGGCCGACGCCGTCCGCGAAGCCGCCCGTCCCGCACCCCCGCGCCCGGACGAGGCCGACCACACCCCGGGCCACCAAACAGGCCGCCGAGGCCACCTGAGGGTCATTCCCCCCTCCCACTGACCCGCCCACGTCCTCGCGCTGGCCCCGCGCCCTCGCGCTGGCCCCGCGCCCCCTGCCCCGATCTTGTGAAGCTGTGCAGGCCCGCCGCTGCGGGATTCCACAAGATCGGGCACGCCGCTCGCCGCACGCCGCTCGCCCGCGTGCCCTCACCCTTGCCGCGATCTTGTGAAGCTGCGCAGGCCCGCCGCTGCGGGATTTCACAAGATCGGGCACGCCGCTTGCCGCTTGCCGCTTGCCCGCGTGCCCCTCGCCCTTGCCGCGATCTTGTGAGACTGCGCGGGGCCGTTACTGCGGGATTTCACAAGATCGCGGGGAAGGGGAACGGGCGGGGAGGTGTGGGGAAATGAGGGCGGGACGCCGGGGAAGGGTTAGAGGGCTATCAGCTTGTAGCGGTGGCGCAGCCAGGGCAGCAGCGTCTTGTAGGCGGCGATCGTGTCGGGCTGGGCGTAGTCGTGGGAGAGCACGACCGAGCCGGGCCGGGTGTGCTTCTGCACGATCTTGACGATCTTCTTGCGGTGGGCGCCGCTCGACTCGCCCTTCGGGTGATCCCAGTCGCGCGGGTCGACGTGCCAGTAGAGCGAGGCCATGCCGAGCTTCTTGGAGACCTTCACGAGGTTCGGCGTGAAGTTGCCGCCGGGGGCGCGCATGAGGCGGATCTTCGCGTCCGGCACGGCGGCGCGGATCGCCGCGTTGGTCCGCTCCAGGTCCGCCTTGATCTTCGCGGGGGGCTTCTTGCCGAGTTTCAGGTCGTGGTTCCAGGAGTGGTTGCAGAGCGTGTGACCCTGCTTCACGATCTCGCGGATCAGGTCGGGGTGCCTCTTCGCGTTCGTGCCGACCACGCAGAACGTCGCCTTGATGTTCTCCTTCGCCAGCATCTTGAGGAGCTGCGGCGTGTACGCCGGGTCGGGTCCGTCGTCGAAGGTGAGCGCCACCCCGGCGCTGCCGGTCGTGGTGATGCTGTGGGCCGGCCCGTTGGTGCGCTGCTTGTGGCCCTTGCCGGTGGACGCGCTCTCGGTGCGGTGGTTCGAAGAAGAAGCGGAAGCGGCGGGCTTCGAAGAGGACGCAGCGGCGGGCTGGGAGCCGGGAGCAGCGGGCTGGGAACCCGCAGAGGCAGGAGCGGAACCGGGAGCCGCGGGAGCCGGGGCCGCGGAGGACGGCGAAGCCGCGGGGAGGGCCGCCGCGGAGCCGGAGGGCGCCGGTGACGAGGTGGTCTGGGCCGCGGCGGCCTGTCCGAGAAGGCCCGTCATGATCAGCAGAACGCTGAGCATGAACACCTTTCTGGTGTGTGACAGCCGCATCGATTTTCCTCCCCAGGTGCGTCGGCGACTGACGACGATGCCTTGGATTTCGATGCGCCGCCAGCCGTCAAACGCGTTTTTCGTGCCAAATCGGGACCGCGTTCGGTCTTGTCGGCGTATCATTGCGCACCGCCGCAAGCAGGCACGCAACGGCCGGACGCGCCCATCGGCGGCCCGGCCGTGTGAAATGGCACTCATGCGGAGAGTTCGGCCAGCTCCTCCTCGGTGAGCAGGCGGGATCGGATCAGGAACCGGACGCCCTCGGGCGCCTCCAGCGAGAAGCCGGCGCCGCGTCCGGGGACCACGTCGACCGTGAGGTGCGTGTGCTTCCAGAGCTCGAACTGACTGGCCGACATCCAGAACGTGATCGGCTCCGGCACCCCCTCGATCGCCAGAGATTCGAGCAGCACGTCGGATCCGCCGGTGCGGAACTCGCCCTCCAGGTAGCACATCGGCGAGCTGCCGTCGCAGCAGCCGCCGGACTGGTGGAACATCAGCGGACCGTGCTGCTCCCGCAGCTGCCGCATGAGCGCGGCGGCCGCGGGAGTCACGTCAACCCGGGAGGCCATCTCTAGAAGAACCCGAGCGCCTTGGGCGAGTAGCTGACCAGGAGGTTCTTGGTCTGCTGGTAGTGGTCGAGCATCATCCGGTGGTTCTCCCGGCCGATGCCGGACTGCTTGTAGCCACCGAACGCGGCGTGTGCCGGGTAGAGGTGGTAGCAGTTCGTCCACACCCGGCCCGCCTTGATCGCCCGGCCGGCCCGGTACGCCTGGTTGCCGTCCCGCGTCCACACCCCGGCGCCGAGGCCGTACAGGGTGTCGTTGGCGATCTTGATGGCGTCGTCGAAGTCGGCGAACGGGGTGACCGAGACGACCGGCCCGAAGATCTCCTCCTGGAAGATCCGCATCCCGTTGCGGCCCTCGAAGATCGTCGGCTGGACGTAGTAGCCGCCGGCCAGGTCGCCGGGCATCTCGGCGCGGGCGCCGCCGACCAGGGCGCGGGCGCCCTCCTGCCGGCCGATGTCCAGGTACGAGAGGATCTTCTCGAGCTGGTCGTTGGAGGCCTGCGCGCCGACCTGGGTGTCGGTGTCGAGCGGGTTCCCTTGGCGAAGGTTCTCCACCCGCTTCACGCCGGCCGCGAGAAAGTCCGCGTAGTGGCTCTGCTGGATCAGCGCGCGGGACGGGCAGGTGCAGACCTCGCCCTGGTTGAGCGCGAACATCGCGAAGCCCTCGAGCGCCTTGTCGTAGAACTCGTCGTCGGCGCGGCTGACGTCGTCGAAGAAGATGTTCGGGCTCTTGCCGCCGAGCTCCAGGGTGACCGGGATGAGGTTCTCGGAGGCGTACTGCATGATCAGCCGGCCGGTCGTGGTCTCGCCGGTGAAGGCGACCTTGGCGACCCGGTTGGAGGAGGCGAGCGGCTTGCCGGCCTCGACGCCGAAGCCGTTCACGATGTTCACGACGCCGGCCGGGATCAGGTCGCCGATCAGCGAGAACAGGTAGTGGATCGAGGCGGGGGTCTGCTCGGCCGGCTTCAGCACGACGGCGTTGCCGGCGGCCAGGGCCGGCGCGAGCTTCCAGACCGCCATCAGGATCGGGAAGTTCCACGGGATGATCTGGGCGACCACGCCGAGCGGCTCGTGGAAGTGGTACGCCACGGTGTCCTCGTCGAGCTCGCCGGCGGTGCCCTCCTGGGCGCGGATCGCGCCGGCGAAGTACCGGAAGTGGTCGATCGCGAGCGGGATGTCGGCCGCCAGGGTCTCCCGGACCGCCTTGCCGTTCTCCCAGGCCTCGGCGACCGCGAGCTTCTCGAGGTTCTGCTCCATCCGGTCGGCGATCCGGTTGAGGACGTTCGCGCGCTCGGCCGGCGAGGTGCGGCCCCACGCGTCCGCGGCGCCGTGCGCGGCGTCGAGGGCGCGCTCGACGTCCTCGGCGGTGCCCCGGGCCACCTCGCAGAAGACCTGGCCGGTCACCGGGCTGGGGTTCTCGAAGTACTGACCCTTCGCGGGCGGGACGTACTCGCCGCCGATGTAGTGGTCGTAGCGGGACTGGTAGCTGACGATGGAGCCCTCGGTGCCGGGCGGGCTGTAAACGGTCATGTCTCGCCTCCCTCTCGAAGGCGGACGGTAGTTACGGCCACGTTGCAGGAAGGTTGCACGAGTATTCGCGGGAGAGCTCGGCGACCCGGCGGGCCGCGACCGCGTCGTTCGGGGCGAGCGCGGCGCACGCCTCCCAGAGCTCCAGGTCGTCCTCGCCCCACGGGCTGGCCAGCCAGCCCTGCAGCAGCCGCCGGTCGCCGGAGACCAGCACCGCGGCGCGCAGCCGGTCGTCGAGCATCCGGCGCAGCCGGGCGATGCCGGGCGCGTCCGAGCCGGGCAGCAGCGGTCCCGGGTAGGCGGCCAGGGCCTCGGCGGTGCGCCCCTGGCCGAGCAGCCGGCCGACCGTGCCGAGGTCGGACTCCACCTCGGCGCGCAGCCGGTAGGGCCGGGAGTCGAGCAGCTCCGGGCCGAGGATGCGGCGCAGCCGGGACAGCTCGGCGCGGACCGTCACCGGGTTCACGTCGTCGCCGTACAGATCGAGGCCGAGCTGGTCGCCAGTGCGGCCTTCCGGGTGCACGGTGAGCAGGACCAGCAGCTCGGAGTGCCGCCGGCCGAGGCGCAGCCGCCGGCCGCCGACCGCGAGCAGGGCGTCGTCCCGGCCGAGTGCCGCGACCACCGGCCGTTCGTTGACCGGCTTCGCCGAGCCCAGGTACGCCTCGGCGGCCAGCGCCGTCGCGCGGACCAGCGCGAGGCTGTGCGGGTTGGCGAGGTGGTCGCCGCCGGTCACGTCGATGGCGCCGAGCAGCCGGCCGGTGGCCGGGTCGTGGATCGGGGCGGCGGCGCAGGTCCACCGCTGGACCGGGCGGCTGAAGTGCTCGGTCGCGAAGATCTGGATGGCGTGGTCGACGGCGAGGGCGGTGCCGGGCGCGTTGGTGCCGGCGTGCGCCTCGTCCCAGCGGGCGCCGGGCACGAAGTTCATCGAGGCGGCGCCGTGCAGGGTGGCCGGCCGCCCCTCGACCCAGAGCAGCCGGCCGGTCGCGTCGCAGACCGCGAGGATGTGGTCGCCGTCCTCGGCCAGGCCGCCGAGCAGGTCCCGGAAGATCGGCATGACCCGGGCCAGCGGGTGCGCCGACCGGTAGGCGTCCAGGTCGTCGTCGGTGAGGTCGATCGGCGCGGTGTGGTCGGCGCCGATCCACGCGGCCGACCGGGCCCAGGAGTCGGCCACCACCGAGCGCATCCGGTCGGCGCGGCGGTCGCCCGCCAGGAACCGCTCATGGGCATGGCCGACCTGGCGGATGCGCTCGGCCGGGTCGTCTCCAGGGGTGAGGGCAAGCCACGGGTTCACCAGGGGGACCTCCAGACCCACCCATCGTGACGCCCGTCACGCCGTAGTACAACATGGCGATGCAGTCGTGGCCCCGTACCGAAGAAGAAGCCCTCGCCGTGCAGGAGGCCTTGCGCCCCCGCGTGATCGAGGCTCCCGGACCGGCGTCGCCGGGGACGGTGGCCGGGCTCGACGTGGCCTACGACGGCGACCGGCTCGGCGCGGCCGTGGTGGTGCTCGACTACGCGGATCTCTCGGTGCGCGACACCGCCGTGGTGATCGGCCGCCCGGCGTTCCCCTACATCCCCGGCCTGTTCGCGTTCCGCGAGGTGCCGGCGCTGCTGGAGGCTCTGGAGAAGCTGACCGTGCGCCCGGACGTGCTGGTCTGCGACGGGCAGGGCCGGGCCCATCCGCGCCGGTTCGGGCTGGCCGCGCACCTCGGCGTGCTGACCGATCTGCCGGCGTTCGGCGTGGGCAAGACCCGGCTGGTCGGCGACTTCGCGCCGGTGGGGGAGCGGCGCGGCGACCGGTCGCCGCTGATCGACGCCGGGGAGACCGTCGGGGCGGTGCTGCGGACCCGGGACGGGGTGAAGCCGGTCTTCGTCTCGGCCGGGCACCGGATGGATCATGAGAGCGCGTGCGCGATGACCCTCCGGCTCACCCCGGAGTACCGGTTGCCGGAAACCACCCGGGCGGCGGACCGCGCCTGTCGTGATCTTCTGCGCTGACGCCTTCCGGCGCAGGTCGCCCCGGTACCCTCAGCCCAAAGGGGACTCATTGAGGAGCGAGTGGTGACCGATCTGTCGCAGATCATCAAGGCGTACGACGTCCGGGGCATCGTCCCGGACCAGCTCAACGAGCCGGTGGCCCGGGCGCTGGGGACGGCGTTCGTCGAGATGTTGCGCGAGTCCGGCGACGAGCCGGACCGGATCGTGATCGCCCACGACATGCGGGAGTCCGGCCCGGGCCTGGCCGCCGCGTTCGCGCGCGGCGTCAACGCGGCCGGCGCCGGAGTGATCAACATTGGACTGGCCTCGACCGACCAGCTCTACTACGCGTCCGGCTCGCTGGGGCTGCCCGGCGCCATGTTCACGGCCAGCCACAACCCGGCGCAGTACAACGGGATCAAGCTGTGCCGCGCCGGCGCCCGCCCGGTCGGCCAGGACAGCGGCCTGGTCATCGTCCGGGAGCGCGCCCAGCAGCTGCTCGCCGACCTGAACGCCGAGGCCGAGGGCGTGGCCCGGGTCGAGCAGCGCGACTCGCTCAAGGACTACGCGGCCCACCTGCGCTCGCTCGTCGACCTGAGCGGCATCCGGCCCCTCAAGGTCATCGTGGACGCCGGCAACGGGATGGGCGGCTACACCGTCCCGGCCGTGCTCGGCGACCAGGTGCTGCCGGCGCTGCCGCTGGAGATCGTCCCGCTCTACTTCGAGCTGGACGGCTCGTTCCCGAACCACGAGGCCAACCCGCTGGACCCGAAGAACCTGGTGGACCTCCAGCAGGCGGTCCGGGAGCAGGGCGCCGACATCGGCCTCGCGTTCGACGGCGACGCCGACCGCTGCTTCGTGGTGGACGAGAAGGGCGACCCGGTCTCCCCGTCGGCGATCACCGCCCTGGTGGCCAAGCGCGAGCTCGCCAAGTTCCCGGGCAGCACGATCATCCACAACCTGATCACCTCGGCTGCGGTGCCGGAGATCATCACGGAGAACGGCGGCAAGCCGGTCCGCAGCCGGGTCGGCCACTCGTTCATCAAGGCCGAGATGGCGTCCAGCAACGCGATCTTCGGTGGCGAGCACTCGGCGCACTACTACTTCCGCGACTTCTGGTTCGCCGACACCGGCATGCTCGCCGCGATGCACGTGCTCGCCGCGTTCGGCGGGCAGGACCTGCCGCTCAGCGAGTTCGCCGCCGAGTTCGAGCGGTACGCCGCCTCCGGTGAGATCAATTCCACGGTCGCCGACGCCTCCGCCAAGATCGCCGAGGTGCGGGCCGCGTTCCCGGACGCGAAGGTGGACGACCTCGACGGCCTGACCTTCGAGGTCGGCGGCGGCGCCTGGTTCAACCTGCGCGCCTCGAACACCGAGCCGCTGCTGCGCCTGAACGTCGAGGCGCCCGACGCGCAGCGGATGGCCGCGCTGCGAGACGAGGTGCTCGCGATCGTTCGTGGATAGGATCGCCTCGACCACTTCGTCGGTGCGACAAGGAGTAAACCGGTGGCGCTCGATCAGCAGTTGCTGGACATTCTGGCGTGCCCGGACACGCATCACGCCCCGCTCGACTACGACGCCGGGGCGCAGACGCTGACGTGCACCGAGTGCGGCCTGATCTTCGAGGTCCGGGACGACATCCCGATCCTGCTGCTGGACGAGGCCCGCAAGCCGGGGTCCGGGGCGGAGGCGTCCTGATGGTGAACCCGATGGACGGCACCGCCGGGGTCAACGGGCACCGGGTCGCGGACGAGTCCCTGCTCGACGACGAGAAGTCGATGCTCGCGAACGACCCGGGCGGCATGCTCCGGGCCACCGCGTCGGCCGGCGCCCAGGTCCGCGAGGCGGCGGCGCTCGCCGCCGAGGTCGACCTGGGCATGCTGGCCGACGAGGGGCGGCCGCGCGCCGTCGTGGTCGCCGGCATCGGCACGGCCGGTCTCACCGGCAACGTCCTGTCCACGGTCGCCGGCCCGCGGTGCCCGGTCCCGATCATCGGCCACCGCAGCGCCGGCGTGCCCGGCTGGGTCGGCGCCGCCGACGTGGTGATCGCGGTGTCCGCGTCCGGCCGCAGCCCGGAGGCGCTCGCCGCGGCCGAGGCCGCCGCCCGCCGCGGCGCCCGGCTGGTCGCCATCGGCAACCCGGGCTCCGAGCTCGAGGCGATGGCCGAGCGGGCCCGCGCGCCGTTCATCGGCGTGCCGCGCCGCGCGCCGGCCCGGGCCACGCTCTGGGGTCTCACCATCCCGGTGCTCCTCGCCGGCCGGGCGCTCGGCCTCGTCAAGGTCACCGAGGCGGACATCGCCGAGACCGCGACCCGGCTGGACGCCGACGCCGAGCGCTGCCGCCCGGCCGCCGACTCGTTCGTGAACCCAGCCAAGGAGCTCGCGCTCGGCCTGGCCGGCTCGGTCCCGATCGTCTGGGGCTCCTCGCCGCTCGCCACGGTCGCGGCCCGGCGCTTCGGCGACACGCTCGCCGCGAACGCGCGCTACCCGGTCATGGCCGGCGCGCTCGGCGAGGCCGGCCGCGGCCGGGTGGGCCTGCTCGACGGCGTCTTCGGCGGTCTCGCCGAGGGCACCCGGGACATCTTCGCCGACCCGGAGGAGACCGACGAGAGCGTGACCCGCCTGCGCCTCGTGGTGCTCCGCGACGGCGGCCTCAACCCGGAGGACGACGCCGACGAGCCGGTCGCGGTCGAGGAGCGGCGCGCCGACGCCATCCAGACCCTGGCCGACCGCCGCGGCGTGCGCTGCGACGTGCTGACCGCCGAGGGCGGCTCGGCGCTGGAGCGTCTCGCGTCCCTGGTGGCCGTCCCCGACTTCGCCTCGCTGTACCTGGCACTCGCGCACGGGCTCGACCCGATGGCCGTTCCGGCGATCAGCGAGATGAAGGAGCTCGCCAACCCGCTGCCGGAAGGTCTCGCGTGAGCGCCGAGGGCGGTACCAAGGCGATCGTCGCGGCGCTCAGCGCCAACCTGGGCATCGCGGTCACCAAGTTCGGGGCGTTCCTGCTCACCAGCTCGTCGTCGATGCTGGCCGAGTCGATCCACTCGGTGGCCGACTCCGGCAACCAGCTCCTGCTGCTGATCGGCGGCAAGCGGTCGCGGCGGGCGGCGACGCCGGAGCACCCCTTCGGCTACGGCCGGGAGCGCTACATCTACGCGTTCATCGTGTCGATCGTGCTGTTCAGCCTGGGCGGCCTGTTCGCGCTCTACGAGGCCTACCACAAGTGGCACGACCCGCACGGGATCGAGAGCTGGCAGTGGGTGCCGATCGCGGTCCTGGGGGTCGCGATCTGCCTGGAGGGCTACAGCTTCCGGACCGCGATCAAGGAGTCGAACCGGACCCGCGGCACGACGTCCTGGGTCGACTACGTGCGCCGGGCCAAGGCGCCGGAGCTGCCGGTGGTGCTCCTGGAGGACTTCGGCGCGCTGATCGGCCTGGTCCTGGCGCTCTTCGGCGTCGGGCTGACGCTGCTGACCGGGGACGGCCGGTGGGACGCCGCCGGAACCGCCGCGATCGGCCTGCTGCTGGTGGCGATCGCCGCGATCCTCGCGATCGAGACGAAGAGCCTGCTGCTCGGCGAGGGCGCGAACCCGGAGACGGTCCGCCGGATCGAGCGGGCCGTGCTGGCCGGCGAGGGCGTCGAGCGGATCATCCACATGAAGACGCTGCACCTCGGCCCGGAGGAGCTGCTGGTCGCCGCGAAGATCGCGGTGCCGCGGTCGGAGAGCGCCGCGGACGTGGCCCGGCACATCGACGAGACCGAGGAGCGGATCCGGGAGGCGGTTCCGATCGCCCGGGTGATCTACATCGAGCCCGACATCTACCAGGCGGAGAAGGCGCAGGAGGAGGCTTCCGCAGCAACCCCCGCGCACGCCTGACAACTGCTAGTTTGCCGGGTATGACCGTGTACCCGCTTCACGGAGCGACCAGGACTTACGCCTGGGGCTCCCGGACCGCCATCGCCGAGCTGCAGGGCCGTCCCGCGGCCGAAGGGCCCGAGGCGGAGCTGTGGCTCGGCGCGCATCCCGGCGACCCGTCGACGGTGCCCGGGCCGGACGGCCCGGTCGCGCTGAACAAGCTGATCGCCGGTGACCCGGCCGGTCAGCTCGGCGTCCCGGTCGTGGAGCGGTTCGGCGACCGCCTGCCGTACCTCATGAAGGTGCTGGCCGCGGGCGCGCCGCTCTCCCTCCAGGCACACCCGGACGCGGCCTACGCCAAGGCCGCGTACGCCCGGCAGGAGCTGGACCCGGACGCCCCGAAGAACTACACCGACGCGCACCACAAGCCGGAGATGCTGGTGGCGCTCACCCCGTTCGAGGCGCTCTGCGGCTTCCGGTCGCCGGACGTCTCGGCCGAGGTGCTCAGCGAGCTGAACCTGCCACAGCTCGCCCCGATCGTGAGCATGCTCCGCACCGGCGACCTCGGCGAGGCGGTGCGGCTGCTGCTGACCTGGCCGGAGTCCGGCCGCGACGACCTGATCAAGCAGGTGGTGGCGGCGGCGCGGCAGATCCCGGACGACCACCCGCACACGCCGTCGTTCGTGCTCGCCGTCGATCTGGCGGGCTACTACCCGGGCGATCCCGGCGTGCTGGTGGCGCTGCTGCTGAACCTCGTCTGGCTGCAGCCCGGCCAGGCCATCTGGATGCCGGCCGGGAACCTGCACGCCTACCTCGGCGGCCTCGGCGTCGAGCTGATGGCCTCCAGCGACAACGTGCTGCGCGGCGGTCTCACCCCGAAGCGGGTCGACGTCGACGAGCTGCTCCGGGTCCTGCGCTTCGACGTGCTCGAGGACCCGCTGCTGCACCCCACCGAGATCGCGCCGGGCGTGACCTCGTGGAAGGTTCCGGTGCCCGACTTCGAGCTCTACCGGGTCACGCTGACCGAGGACCGGCCGCCGATGAAGCTGCCCGGCTCCGGGCCGCGGGTGATCCTGGGCGCGTCCGGCGACGTGCACGTGGGGGAGGAGCACGGGATCCCGGTCGAGGTGCGTCCCGGCGGTGCGGCATACGCCCCGGCGAGCGCGGGGGCGCTCACGGCGGCGGGCGTCGGGGTCTGTTTCGTGGCCGCGGTTCCGACCTGATCCGTACGCCGGCAGCCCGGTGGCTGCGGCGCTTCTCTGGAACCCACGGCTGCTCCGGACGGCGGCCGTGGGTTCCCGCGTTCTCGCCGGGTCCCGGGCTGCGCGGCACGGTGGACCGCACGTTGTCGCGGGAGGTGACGGCCCCGAGGTGTCAAGCAGGGCTTTAGTCCGAAATTTGATGGAATAGCTTGACATGGTGGTTGCGGAGTGTGAATCTAAAAGCACGCAGCGTCATTGGTGATCGGGGGGTCCCACGGACGCGCGCGGTACCAAACCGGGGGGATGAACGGGGCGGCGAGGGAAACCTTGCCGCCCCGTTCGCTGTTCCACTGGCTTCGCTTCGCTCCGCGGGCGATTGCCTTGTAACCGACGAGTTGGCGGCAATCGCGCCGGGGCGCCGCTGGTCGTGTCGTTTGGCCGCGGGATCGCGGCGCGGCAGCCAGGATGAGTGGCAGGAGTCCGCGCGGGTCCGTCACGGCCGGGTGTGGCTGCTTCTGGCGACGGCGTAGTGCCGTACGGAAAATCGGTTTTGATCTTGCTGGGGGAGATCTGGATGCTGGCTCAGGGTGATTTCAAGGTCGCCGACCTCTCGCTCGCCGCCTTCGGGCGCAAGGAGATCGACCTGGCCGAGCACGAGATGCCCGGCCTGATGGCCCTGCGCCGGGAGTTCGGGCCGAGCCAGCCGCTGCGCGGGGCGCGGATCACCGGCTCGCTGCACATGACCATCCAGACGGCCGTGCTGATCGAGACGCTCACGGCGCTCGGGGCGCAGGTCCGGTGGGCCTCCTGCAACATCTTCTCGACCCAGGACCACGCGGCCGCAGCCATCGTGGTGGGCCGCGACGGCACCCCGGAGGACCCGCGGGGCGCGCCGGTCTTCGCCTGGAAGGGCGAGACGCTGGAGGAGTACTGGTGGTGCACCGAGCAGGTCCTGCTCTGGCCGGACGGCGAGGCGCCCAACATGATCCTCGACGACGGCGGTGACGCGACGCTGCTCGTGCACAAGGGCGCCGAGTTCGAGAAGGCCGGCGTGGTGCCGCCCTCGGAGAGCGCCTCGTCCGAGGAGTACGCGGTCATCCTCAAGCTGCTCAAGCGCAGCCTCGGCGAGGACGGCAAACGCTGGACCCGGGTGGCCGCCGGCATCAAGGGCGTCACCGAGGAGACCACCACCGGCGTGCACCGGCTCTACGAGATGCAGTTGCACGGCACGCTGCTCTTCCCGGCGATCAACGTGAACGACTCGGTGACGAAGTCGAAGTTCGACAACAAGTACGGCTGCCGGCACTCGCTCATCGACGGCATCAACCGGGCCACCGACGTGCTGATCGGCGGCAAGGTGGCGGTCGTGTTCGGCTACGGCGACGTGGGCAAGGGCTGCGCCGAGTCGCTGCGCGGGCAGGGCGCCCGGGTGATCGTCACCGAGGTGGACCCGATCTGCGCGCTGCAGGCCGCGATGGACGGCTACCAGGTCGCCACGATCGACGACGTGGTCGCCACGGCCGACATCTTCATCACCGCGACCGGCTGCTTCGACGTGATCACCCACGAGCACATGGCCCGGATGAAGCACCAGGCCATCGTCGGGAACATCGGGCACTTCGACAACGAGATCGACATGGCCGGCCTGGCGGCGCGCGGCGACGTCCAGAGGATCACCATCAAGCCGCAGGTCGACGAGTGGCGGTTCGACGACGGCCACGCGATCATCGTGCTCTCCGAGGGCCGGCTGCTGAACCTCGGCAACGCCACCGGCCACCCGTCGTTCGTGATGAGCAACAGCTTCACGAACCAGACGATGGCCCAGATCGAGCTCTTCACGAAGACCGAGGAGTACCCCGTGGGGGTGTATGTGCTGCCGAAGAAGCTCGACGAGAAGGTGGCCCGGCTGCACCTCGACGCGCTCGGCGTGAAGCTCACCCGGCTCACCAAGGAGCAGGCGGCGTACCTCGGCATCGCGGCCGAGGGGCCCTTCAAGCCGGACCATTACCGCTACTAGACCACGGTCAAGACATGCCGGAGCCCCCACTCGCCCGCCGAGTGGGGGCTCTTGTCATCCCGCGCGGTTGCCGCCGCGGGGGTGGGCTATCTCCCACCATTACTCCACGACCAGGGACCCGCTGCAAGTGCATTGCCGCCGATGCAAGTTGCACCGGGTTGTCACCGCGCCGTTATGGTGACTGCGTGGCGAGGCCGACATCGACAGCACGCCGGGAGCTCGGTGGTGAACTGCGCCGTCTCCGCGGTGAACGCCGCGCGGTCGACGTGGCTACCGCGCTCGGGTGGTCGGAGTCGAAACTGAGCCGGATCGAGACCGCGCACACCGGCATCAGCGAGGCCGACCTGGACCGGTTGCTCACCCTCTACGGCGTGGCCGTCGAGGACCGCGGCCGGCTGCGCGATCTGGCCCGGCGGGGACGCGCGCGGGCGTGGTGGACGCCGTACCGGTCCTCGGTGCCCGACCCGTACGACGAATACCTGGCCCTGGAGAGCGAGGCGGTCCGGATCTCCGAGTGGGAGGCCCAGGTGGTCCCGGGCCTGCTGCAGACCGACGAGTACGCCCGGGCCGTCATCGAGACCGGCGCCGACATCGACGACACCGCCATCATCCAGCGCCGGCTCGCGCTGCGGATGGGCCGGCAGACGGTGCTCACCCGGGATCCCCCGCCCAACCTGCGGATCGTGATCGACGAGGGCGTGCTGCTGCGCGAGATCGGCGGCCGGGAGGTGCAGCGGCGGCAGCTGAGCCGGCTCTACGAGGCGAGCAGCCGCCCCGGCGTCGAGCTGCAGATCCTGCCCTTTCAGGCCGGCGCGCACGCCGGGCTCATCGAGTCGTTCCTGGTCATGGAGTTCGCGGCGGGCACCCGTAATCCGGTCGTGCACATCGAGGGGCTGACCGGCGGCCTCTTCCGGGTGAAGCCGGAGGAGATCGACATTTATCAGGACGCCTTCGATGACCTGCAGGAACGCGCATTGTCGCTAGAAGAGAGCCGAACGGCCATCGCTGAGACGAGGGATCGACTGGCTCGTTGAACACTCGCCGTGGGGTCCAATGGAGAAGCTATTCCACGGAAGGAGATGATCATGCAGAACGCCACGCTTTCCTGGCGTAAGAGCAGCCGTAGTGGCGCTGCTGGGCATTGCGTCGAGGTCGCCGAGGTTCCGGCCGCCGTCCTGGTGCGTGACTCGAAGGACGTCACGGGCCCGGTGCTCACCTTCGGCGCGGGCGACTGGACCGGCTTCATCGCCGGTGTCCGGGCGGGTGAGTTCGACAGGCCCGGCGCCTGATTCGATCGTGCGCTACGGGCGGTCCCGCATCGGGGCCGCCCGTTCTCGACGTCCCTTTTTCGCGGCCGCCTCACAAGATCGACCCCCAGGTAGCGCGAAGAGTGGGACGACAGTGCAATATTGGACCGCATGAGAGCCCGGGTACTGGTCGTCGACGACGACCCCGCGTTGGCCGAGATGCTCGGCATCGTCCTGCGCAGCGAAGGATTCCTGCCCTCCTTCGTCGCTGACGGTGAACGTGCCCTGGCCGCCTTCCGGGAGAACCGCCCCGACATCGTCCTGCTGGACCTGATGCTCCCCGGCATGAGCGGCATCGACGTGGCACGTGCCATCCGCGCCGAGTCGGGCATCCCGATCGTCATGCTCACGGCCAAGAGCGACACCGTGGACGTGGTGCTGGGCCTGGAGTCCGGCGCCGACGACTACGTGGTCAAGCCGTTCAAGCCCAAGGAGCTCGTGGCCCGGATGCGGGCCCGGCTGCGCCGGGGCGAGGACGCCGCGCCGGAGATGCTCACCATCGGACCTCCCGGCAACCAGATCACCATCGACGTGCCGGCGCACACCGTGTCCCGGGACGGCGAGGAGGTGAAGCTGACCCCGCTCGAGTTCGACCTGCTGGTCGCCCTGGCCCGCAAGCCGCGCCAGGTCTTCACCCGCGAGGTGCTGCTCGAGCAGGTCTGGGGATACCGGCACGCGGCCGACACGCGCCTGGTCAACGTGCACGTCCAGCGGCTCCGGGCGAAGATAGAGCCCGACCCGGAACGGCCCGAGATCATCCTGACGGTGCGCGGCGTCGGCTACAAGGCCGGCACGGGTTAGGCCGTTCGAGCGGCTACGCTTGCCGGCGTCATGCGTGCCCCTTCCTGGCTTCCGATGCCCGTGCGCCGTGCCCTGCGAGTGGTGCGGCGCTACTGGCGCGTGGTCGCCCGGCACGCCCGGCAATACACTGCGCCGGCCCGGCGGGCCTGGCGCCGCTCGCTGCATCTGCGGGTCGTCACCATCACGCTGGTCCTCTCCAGCCTGCTGGTCGGCACGTTCGGCTGGTTCATCGCGGCGCAGAGCGCCAACATCCTGCTGAGCCGCACCCAGGACGAGATCTCCTCGTCGATGAGCGGCAAGGTGGCGTACGCGTACCGCCAGCTCACCGTGCATCCGCAGTCGCGCGACCCGGAGCTGCCGAACACCATCAACGACACGGTCAACGAGCTCTTCGACGGTGATCAGGCCGACGACGGCGGCTCGGTCATCTCGATCCGTGCCGAGCACTACCACGATCTGCCCGCCGTGACCCTGCCGGCCTCGGTGGACACCCGCGGCCTGATCACGCCCGACATGATCCGGTCGGTGGCCGAGCAGGGGCAGGTGACCCGCCAGATCCGGACCGCCGAGATCAACGGGATCACCACGAAATACCTGGTCTACGGCTCGCCGGTGCCGACCAAGTTCGGCCACCTCGAGCTGTACTACATGGTCCCGCTCACCACCGAGGACCGCGCCGCCAACCAGATCCGCACCACCGTGCTGGTCACCGGCATCGCCCTGGTGATCCTGCTCGGCGTGGTGGCCGGCCTGGTCACCCGGATGGTCGTGAGCCCGGTCCGGGTCGCCGCGCGGACCGCGCAGCGGCTCTCGGCCGGCCTGCTCGACCAGCGGATGAAGGTGGACGGCGAGGACGACCTGGCGCTGCTCGCCGCGGCGTTCAACCAGATGGCGGCGAACCTCCAGCGGCAGATCGTCCGGCTCGAGGAGATGTCCCGCCTGCAGCGCCGGTTCACGTCCGACGTCTCGCACGAGCTGCGGACGCCGCTCACCACCGTGCGGATGGCCGCCGACCTGATCTTCTCCGAGCGGGAGGACTTCGACCCCGCCGTGGCCCGCAGCGCGGAGCTGCTGCAGGCCGAGCTCGACCGGTTCGAGGGCCTGCTCACCGACCTCCTCGAGATCAGCCGGTTCGACGCCGGGTTCGCGGCGCTGGACGCCGAGCACACCGACCTCGTCCCGATCGTGCGGCGGGTCACCGAGCGGCTGGCCGGGCTGGCCGAGCGGGCCGGCGTCGAGGTCGACCTGCGCCTGCCGGACACCCCGGTGATCGCCGAGGTGGACCCGCGCCGGGTCGAGCGGGTGCTGCGCAACCTGGTCGGCAACGCCATCGAGCACGCCGAGGCCAAGCCGGTGATCGTCACGATGACGACCGACGAGGCCGCCGTCGCGATCACCGTGCGCGACTACGGCATCGGCCTGAAGCCGGGCGAGGAGCGCCTGGTCTTCAACCGGTTCTGGCGCGCCGACCCGTCCCGGGCCCGGCAGACCGGCGGCACCGGCCTGGGCCTGTCCATCAGCGTCGAGGACGCCCGGCTGCACGGCGGCTGGCTGGAGGCGTGGGGCGCGCCGGGCGAGGGCTCGCAGTTCCGGCTGACCCTGCCGGTCCGGGCCGGCGACCGGCTGGTCGCCGCGCCGCTGCCGCTCATACCCCGGGACCGACCCGCGGAGGTGACCAGCTGATGCGCCGTTCCTCTCTCCCCGCCGTGGTGGCGGTCACCGTGCTGGCGCTGGCCGCCTGCGGGATACCGGACGAGTCCGGGATCACCGTGGTCGGGCCCGGCCCGAGCACGGGCATCACCACCGGCAGCGACGACGCGCCCGACCAGGCGACCCGGACGACGACCAGCGACCGCGGGCAGTTCGTCGCGAACTTCCTGGCGGCGGCGGCCGGCGACTACGACGGCGCGACCGACCGGGTCAAGGAGTTCATGTCGCCGGACACGGCCGACAAGTTCAAGCCGGTGGCCATCCCGCGGGTGATCAGGCTGATCGGGACGCCGCTCTTCTCGTCCGGGCAGGCCGAGGTCAACCTCACCTACGAGCTGATCGGCACGCTCGGCAAGGACGGCCTGCTGGAGCCGCCGAAGGAGCCGGTCCGCGGCACCTACCAGATCAAGCTCGGCACCGCCGAGGACGGCATCTCGCTCTACGTGCTCGACGCGCCGCCGGTGCTGCTGCTCAGCGACACCGCGCTGGCCAGCCGATACGTCCAGCACACCATCTACTTCTGGAACACCGAGCACACCAGCCTGATCCCGGACGTCCGCTACATGCTGCGCGACGTGCCGA
This sequence comes from Actinoplanes sp. NPDC023714, assembly GCF_040639855.1. Taxonomy (NCBI): domain Bacteria; kingdom Bacillati; phylum Actinomycetota; class Actinomycetes; order Micromonosporales; family Micromonosporaceae; genus Actinoplanes; species Actinoplanes sp. NPDC023714. Next base: position 272,615 of record NZ_JBFAAR010000011.1, on the reverse strand, counting down.
TCGAGCAGGTGCCGACGATCGTGCTGAACTGGCTCATCGGGGGGCCCGCGCCGTGGCTGCGCAGCGTCACCGACGTGCTGCCGCAGGGCACCGCGCTGCTCGGCAAGATCCCGGCGATCCTCGAGGAGACGCTGACCATCGACCTGAGCGCCCAGGCGGTGCCGACCGAGGGCGCCGCGGAGGCGCTGGACCGGTTGCGGCGGCAGATCCAGTGGTCGCTGCGGCCGCTCATGCCGGACAACCTGGCTCTCAAGATCGGGCACCAGGAGCCCAACAACTACTACGGCACTGACTACCTGACCAGCAACGCCGCGTTCCGGCTGGAGAGCCGCCCGGAGCGGTTCGCGGTCTACGGCGGCAAGATCGTCCGGCTCTCCGAGACCCCGCGCGCGGTCCAGGCCATCCCGGGCGTGCCGCCGCAGGCGAACAAGGACGTCCGGGCCGCCGCGCTGAGCACCTCGGCGGCACACACCTACGCCGCCCTGGTGACCGGCACCGGCACGAAGCAGACGCTGCGGGTCGGCGTCACGCTGACCAGCTCGGGCGCGGACGCCACGCTGCGCGAGGTGACCGGCCTGCCGGACCGCGTCGGCTACCCGGTCTGGGCGATGACCAGCACCGGCACCCGCCCGCAGGACTCGATCGGCCTGATCATCTCGAACGGCCAGCTCTACGGCTTCCGCGCCGACGGCGGCGCGGCCCGCCCGGTGCAGCTCGCCGGCGTGAGCGGCGCCCTCAGCGCGATCACGGTGGCGCCGGACGGGCACCGGGTGGCGATCGTGGCGGGCGGCCGGCTCTACCGCGCGGTCCTCGCGATCAGCGGTGACGGCGTGTCGCTCAGCGAGGCCGAGCTGCTCCGCCCGCCGCTGCAGACGGTCACCGCGGCCGGCTTCAGCGGGGAGGGCTGGCTCACCGTGGCCGGCGTCGGCCTCGGTGGCCGGGTGACGGTGCTCGACGTGACCGTCGACGGCGCGCTGCAGGACCCGCGGCTGCCCGACCTCGGCGACGACGCGGTCACCTACGTGACGGCGTACCCGGCCAACCCGGCCAACCAGACCAGCACCGAGCTGGGCAACGCCGACTACGTGTCCTACACGACCGCCGACGCGGCCTGGGACGCGCTCTCCACCGCGGTCCGGATCGACCCGGACGACCTGGCCGAGCCGCCCGGCGACCAGCCGCCGAACGTGGTGCCGACCGCGCCGTTCTTCCTGAACTGATCATGTTCGCCGCGCTGGCCGACCTGGTTCTCCCGGGGTCGTGCGCCGGCTGCGGGGCCGAGCGGGTGCGCCTCACCCGCGGGACCTGCGCGCTCTGCGTCACCGAGCTGGAGTCGCTCGCGCCGCGTCCGGCCGCCCCGACGCCGCCGCCACCGGGCTTCCCGGCCTGCGTGACGGTCGGTCCCTACGCCGGGGCGATGCGGGGCGCGATCCTCTCGTACAAGGAAAGGGGCCGGCACCGGCTCGCCCGGCCTCTCGGCACGCTCCTGGCCGGCGCGGTCGCGGCGCTCGCGCCGCGGGACCGCCCGGTCGTGCTCATCCCGGTGCCCTCCACGGCGGCCGCCCGCCGGGAGCGCTACGGCGACCACATGGCGCGGATGACCGGTCACGCGGTGCGACGGCTGCGGTCGGCCGGATGGTCCGCCGGGATGGCACAGCCCCTCCGGGCGCTGCCGCGACCTGACTCCACGTCACTGGACGCTGCCGGACGGCACGCGGCAGCTGTCAATTCCCTGCGAATCGATTCGCGTATCGGCGTTCTCCGACGCGGCGGCCGGATCAGGGGCACGCTGGTGGTGACGGATGACATCGTCACCACCGGTGCCACTCTGGCTGCGGTGGTACGCCGTCTTGAGGAGGCGGACATGCAGGTCAAAGGTGCCGCAGTGCTAGCAGCGACCCAGCTGCGAAAGATTACTCCCGGTATTTGACTCCCATGCCGCGCGAGCCTGCCGATAGAGGCGAACGTCAGCCATCCGTTATCCCAAACGAGTGGTGACGTGAAGGCAGAGGCAGGTTAGCGTCTAGGTGACGAGGGCGGACGGAAATCGTCCACCCGCCACCGGAGCGCCGAGTGGGCACATGTTCCCCGCGCCCGAAAGGAGTCGTCTCACCCACGTGGCCTCGTCGGTGGTTCAGTCACGCGGCGTCGTCTCTGAGCACAAGCGCCGTGTTCCGGCGCCCGCAAGCACAACGTTGGGGGAGGTCACGAGTGGACATTGTCGTCAAGGGCCGCAACGTAGAGGTTCCCGATCATTACCGAGAGCATGTCGCCGAGAAGCTGAGCAAGGTCGAGCGCTACGACCCGAAGCTGATGAGAGTGGACGTGGAGTTGTTCCACGAGCGCAATCCGCGACAGTCCGACACCTGCCAGCGGGTCGAGATCACCGTCATGACGCGAGGCCCGGTCGTCCGCGCCGAGGCCCAGGCACAAGACTTCTACGCAGCCCTGGACTGCGCCATCAACAAGCTCGACGGCCGGCTGAGGCGTTCCGCCGACCGGCGCCGGGTGCACCGCGGGCGGCACGCGCCGGTCTCCGTCGCGGCGGCCACCGCCAACCTCCCCACCGACGTTCATCCGGGCCGGACCGCGACCCTGGTCGCCGAGCCCGAGGTCGACACCGAGCTGGCCGAGCACGACGCGGACCAGCCGTGGCGCATCGTCCGGGAGAAGGAGCACTCCGCCGAGCCGATGACCGTCGATGACGCGCTCTTCCAGATGGAGCTCGTCGGCCACGACTTCTACCTGTTCCAGGACAAGGACAGCGGCCGGCCCAGCGTCGTCTACCGCCGCCGCGGCTACGACTACGGCATCCTCAGCCTCGCCATGTGATCAATGATCCGAGCCGCTGGAGGCCTGTGCGAGCAGGTCTCCAGCGAGAAGGACGTACTGCACGTCGTCGATCCTGGTGCCACCGGGGCCGGGCAGCCGGGACCGCAGGAACGCCTCGCGCCGGAAACCGGCTCTCTCGAGGACCCGCTGCGAGCCGACGTTCTCCGGAGCCGCGCCCGCGATGAGCCGCGCGATGTCCGTCTCGGCGAAGGCCCAGAGGGCGACGAGCTGTGCCGCGCGGGTCGCAAAACCCCTTTTCCGGTACGAGGGAAGCAGGCTGTACCCGATCATCGCCTGCTGCGTCGGCGGCTCCTGGTAGTACAGGTCGATTTCGCCGGCCCGCTCGCCCGTGGCGGTGTCCAGGATCACCAGGTCGGCGCGGGTCCCGGCCAGCCAGTTGGCGGCGGCCCGGCCACAGCGCCGGCGCACCTCCTCGGCCGACGGCGGCACCGGCGGGACGCTCGTGATCACGACCTCGGGCAGGGAGTGCAGTTCGGCGTAAAAAGCGACATCTCGCTCATCCAGCGGGCGCAGGGTGACCACGCCGTCGCTGAGCTCGCCGCCGGGCAGATCGGGAAGCAGGCGCGGGGCCGGTCCGGCCGGGTCGCCGGGCAGCCGGGACCAGACCTGGAGCTCGCCGTCCGGCATGCGGCGGACGCCCTCCCTGGTGAAACCGGTCTCCATGGCGAGGCGCTGGCCCGCCGGGTTGTCCCAGCCGATGAGCAGTTCGAGCCGCCCCTGTCCGGTTTCGATCAGCTGCTGCAGCTCGGTTCCGCTCTGGTCCATCAGGCCCTCTTTCACCGAGCCATCCTCCCCGTGACGCGCCCGGGACGCCAAACCGGTTGGAAATGACGCTCTCAGCGAACTTACTGAAACCTTTCGCCCGTTTTGTGAGTTTCACTGGAGGCTCGGGTCACAGGTCCCGAGCGAAGGTGCCTACGATGGTTCGGCAGACTGTCTAGGGGAGCGTTGACCCGTGTCGATTTTGGAAAAGATCCTCCGCGCCGGCGAAGGCCGCATGGTGCGACGGCTCAAGGCGATCGCGGACGCGGTCAACTCGATCGAGGACGACTATGTCGACCTCACCGATGACGAGCTGCGTGAATGCACGGAGAGCTTCAAGGAGCGCGTCCAGGAGGGCGAGTCCCTCGACTCGCTGCTCCCCGAGGCGTTCGCGGTCGCCCGCGAGGGTGCGAAGCGCGTGCTCGGCCAGCGGGCCTACGACGTCCAGCTGATGGGCGGCGCCGCGCTGCACTTCGGCAACATCCCGGAGATGAAGACCGGTGAGGGCAAGACCCTGACCGGTGTGTTCCCGGCCTACCTCAACGCGTTGAGCGGCAAGGGCGTGCACATCATCACGGTGAACGACTACCTCGCCCAGCGTGACGCCGAGTGGGTCGGCCGGGTGCACGTCTTCCTCGGCCTGACCGTCGGCGTGATCCTGCCGAACCGGCCGGCCGCCGAGCACCGCGCGGCGTACGAGTGCGACATCACGTACGGGACGAACAACGAGTTCGGCTTCGACTACCTGCGCGACAACATGGCGTGGTCGAAGGCGGAGCTCGTGCAGCGCGGTCACAACTTCGCGATCGTCGACGAGGTCGACTCGATCCTCATCGACGAGGCGCGGACCCCGCTGATCATCTCCGGTCCGGCCGAGCACTCGGCCCGGTGGTACGGCGAGTTCTCCCAGATCGTCAACCGGCTCCAGCCCGGCAAGGACGGCGAGGGCGACTACGAGGTCGACCACGCGAAGCGCACCGTCGCGATCACCGAGCGCGGTGTCGCGAAGGTGGAGGACCGCCTCGGCATCGACAACCTCTACGAGTCGGTGAACACCCCGCTGGTGGGCTACCTGAACAACGCCATCAAGGCGAAGGAGCTCTACAAGCGCGACAAGGACTACATCGTCAGCCCCGAGAACGAGGTGCTGATCGTCGACGAGTTCACCGGTCGCATCCTGCACGGCCGGCGCTACAACGAGGGCATGCACCAGGCCATCGAGGCGAAGGAGGGCGTGGAGGTCAAGCAGGAGAACCAGACCCTCGCGACCATCACGCTGCAGAACTACTTCCGGCTCTACGAGAAGCTCGGCGGCATGACCGGTACGGCGCAGACCGAGGCCGGCGAGTTCAACAACGTCTACAAGGTCGGCGTCGTGAGCATCCCGACGCACCGCCCGATGGTCCGCGTCGACCACCCGGACGTCATCTACAAGACCGAGAAGGCGAAGTTCGACGCCGTCATCGAGGACATCGCCGAGCGGCACGCGACCGGCCAGCCGGTCCTCGTCGGCACGGTCTCGGTGGAGAACTCCGAGATCCTCTCCCAGCTGCTGCGCCGCCGCGGCATCCCGCACAGCGTGCTGAACGCGAAGTTCCACGCCCAGGAAGCCACGATCATCGCGCAGGCCGGCCGGAAGGGCGCCGTCACGGTCGCCACCAACATGGCCGGCCGAGGCACCGACATCCTGCTCGGCGGCAACGCCGACTTCCTCGCCGCCCAGGAGCTCGCGCAGCGCGGGCTCGACCCGGTGGAGCACGCCGAGGAATACGCGAAGGCCCTCGAGGAGGTCCTCCCGATCGTCAAGGAGGCCTGCGACGCGGAGCAGGCCGAGGTGCAGGCGGCCGGCGGTCTCTACGTTCTGGGCACCGAGCGGCACGACTCCCGCCGCATCGACAACCAGCTGCGCGGCCGTTCCGGCCGGCAGGGCGACCCGGGCGAGTCCCGGTTCTACCTGTCGCTCCAGGACGACCTGATGAAGCGGTTCCGGGCCGGCGCCGTCGAGGCCGTCATGGAGCGGTTCAACATCCCGGACGACGTCCCGATCGAGTCCAAGATGGTGACCCGCCAGATCCGCAGCGCGCAGACCCAGATCGAGGGTCAGAACGCCGAGATCCGGAAGAACGTCCTCAAGTACGACGAGGTGCTCAATAAGCAGCGCCAGGTCATCTACGCCGAGCGCAAGCGCGTGCTCAACGGCGAGGACATGCACGACCAGGTCAAGAACATGATCGACGACGTGATCGGCGACATCGTCACGGCCGCCACGTCCGAGGGCTACGCCGAGGACTGGGACCTCGACCAGCTCTTCACCGACCTGAAGCGCCTCTACCCGGTCACCGTCACCCTCGAGGACATCATCGAGGAGTCCGGTGGCGAGCGCGGCACCATCGACGCCGAGTTCCTGGCCGAGCAGCTGAAGCAGGACGCGCAGGCGTCGTACCAGGTGCGCGAGGACGAGCTGGGCGAGGAGGCGCTGCGCGAGCTGGAGCGTCAGGTCCTCCTCGCGGTCATCGACCGGAAGTGGCGCGAGCACCTCTACGAGATGGACTACCTCCAGGAGGGCATCAGCCTCCGCGCCTACGCTCAGCGCGACCCGGTGGTGGAATACCAGCGCGAGGGCTTCGACATGTTCAACCAGATGATGGAGGGCATCAAGGAGGAGGCCGTCGGCTTCGTCTTCAACCTCGAGGTCCAGGTCGAGGAGCAGCCCACCGTCACGGTCGACCCGACCCAGGCCTACGAACTGCCCAAGGTCGGCGGCGCCGACGCCGTCCCGGACGACGACGAGCCGGAGCGCGTCGAGGTGCACGCGAAAGGTCTCGGCGGCCCCGGCCGTCCGCAGAACCTGCAGTACACCGCCCCCGCCATCGACGGCGAGGCGGGCGACGGCCGCCCGGTGATCCAGCAACAGTCCGCCCCGGTCAACATCGGCCCCGGCGGCACCCCGGTCCCGGCCAACCCGGCCCACACGAGCGCCCGCTCCCAGCGCACGACGGGCCAGGAATCCGGCGGCCCGTCCCGCAACGCCCCCTGCTACTGCGGTTCGGGCAAGAAGTACAAGCGTTGCCACGGCGCCCCCGGCGCTGCCTGACAGCCCAGCCCGACAGCACCGTCTGAACGCGGCTCGCAGCCACCCGCTGCGGGCCGTTTTCATGCCCGCCGGCCACGCCGGTCGTCGCCGTAATCGCCGCCGCCGGATGCAAGGCCCGCGCCGCGCGTGGGGTTGGTGCCAGCGTCTGGCGCGAGGCGCGTGCGGGCCCTGAAGCCGGCGGCCGGGGCCAGGCGCGCGCCGCCCCTGGAGCCGGCGGCGGGGAGCCAAGCGTGCGTGACCCGTAGCCCCGAAGCCCGGAATTCGCGCCAGGCGGGGGATTCGCGCCTTGCGCTTGGCTTCGCATACCGCCGCGCACAGCACGGATCGACCGGCCGGCGTTGGCCTGTTGGCGGACCGCGTTGGCCTATTGGCGGATCGCGTTGGGCTACTGGCGGGCTCGCGCGGGGTTGCTGCCGGCCGTACTGGGCTGACGCCCGATCTATGGCGGCAGCTAACGGCCCAGGACGCCCGTCGCCTGTGGTGCTCGCCAGGCGCCCCGGGGATTCCGAACGGGGTCTTGTCAGATCAGGCGCAGAGTCGTCACCACCCAGGACTCCTGGTGCAGTTCGAGTCGTAGTGCCATCGCCCAGGTGCGGTCGCCCGTTGCCAGGACCACCGCGGCCTCCACGGCACCCGGTCTCGGCTGGCAGAGGCGCACCCGCAGGACGGCCACCGGGGCCGGGAGCCGGGTCCGCTTCGCCGTGACTCCGCGGGTCTGGGCGTTGCGTAGCTGGCCCACCCAGCGGGCGCCGGTCAGGCCCGTGGAGACCACCTCGGCGGCTTGGGAGGGCAGGCTCAGCCGGCGGAGGTGGCCGGCTGGGCGGAATCCGTTGAGGACCTCTACGCAGAGGTGCACGAAACGCCGGACCGCCAGCCTGGCGTCACCGGAGGCGCCAGCGGCACCAGCAGCGCGAGCCGCGCCGGGCTGCCCTGCCGCGCCGGGTGGTCCCGCCGCGCCGGGTGGCGCGCTCACTCCGGGGCGCCCTGCCGCGCCGGGTGGTCCCGCCCCGCTCGACGGCCCGCTCACTCCGGGTGGCGTCGCTCGGAGTGGCGGCGCGGCCACATCGGGTGGCAGGGTCGCTTCCGGCGGGTGGGCTGTCTCCGGCGGTGTCGACCAGTCGAGCGCCAACTGCTGCCGGGGCGGGCTCCAGATCTGCGGCGCCAGCTCGTCGTCGAAGGGCGGGTCGTAGCGCGGCACGGGGCGCAGATGGATGGTGGATCGCATGTACTACCCCCGAACCTTCCGTTTGCCTACGTTTGCCTTCGACTGTTGCTCGATCCACGAGCCTGCGGCAATGCGGGCGATGCGATGCGGGGGAAGGGGCAAAACGGCCTAGTCGGGTTCGCGCTCGTTCAGCGGGTTGTCGCGCACCCACGCGGCGGTTTCCTCGTACTTGTGCTGGATGTATTCCTCGAGTCTGGCGCGTTCCACGCGCCACTGACCGCGCCCACCGATCTTGATCGCGGGCAGTTCGCCGCTGCGGACCATGTGGTAGACCTGCGAGTCCGAGACGTTGAGCTCGGCCGCCACGTCGGCCAGCAGCAGGAATCGAGGCTCCATGGCCTGAGTTTGCCATCGTTTGCCTCCGGAGGGAGATCCCGGATCACCACGATGGGAAGAGGCCTGGTGGAATGGACCGACCGAGACAGCGCAGGAGGAAGCCGTGCCGAACACCGACCTGGTCCGGGTCTACGTCCCGGCCACCGTGCCGCTGCTCGCCGCCCTGCGCGCCTCCGGGCAGCTCGGTCTGGAGGGCATGGAGGCGCACGCGGTGACGCCGGCGCTCCGCGAGTGGTACGCCGAGGGCGACGAGGAGGAGCTGGAGTACGTCGCTTTCACCCGTGCCGCCCAGGGCGCCCTGCAGCTGCTGCGCCACGACACCGCCGCACCCCGCCGCCGTGTCGTGGTCTCGGCCGACGTGCCCGGCTCCTCGCTGGTGCGTGAGGACGCCGAGCTGGGTTCGAGCACGGTCCGGCTACCGCGGGCGATCGCGCTGAAGGAGGTCGCCAGCATCCACGTGGACGGCACCGACGCGGCCGAGGCGGTCGGGGCCGCCGCCGACGTGGTGGAGGAGGCGCTGGCCGGCGACCCGGACGCCCAGTTCACCGTCGACGGCGCCGAGGATCACGAGTTGGAGTGGTACGCCGTCTCCGAGTTGGACGAGCTGCTCTGAGCATCGTCCTCGTCCTCGGCGGGTGACAGCGTCCGGCCGACCGCGAACATCGCCGTCATGGCGCCGGCGAAGAGGATGACCAGGCCGCTGTTGAGCCGCGCGGTGCTGAGGATCTGCTGGGCCAGCTGATCCATCTCGCTGACCTTGCCGGCCAGCTCCAGCACCTTCGACCCGGCGGTACGGGAGAGGATCTCGCCGATCACCGTGACCAGGCCCGCCCCGGCGCCCGCGAGGGCGTAGAACGGCCACTTCACGGCGTCCTTCGCGCGGCGGAGCAGGAAGTACGCGATCAGGCCTGCGGCGAGCCCGCTCAGCGCGGCCTGCCCGTACGAGAACCACTGCGCCGCGTTGGCCGTGGACGCGGTGTCGCCGGCGCCGAGCAGCTCCAGCACCGGCGCCTGGAAGAGGTTGAGCACGAAGCCGAGCACGAAAACGCCGACCGAGGCGAACGCGGCCGCGGCGACGACCCGCGGGATCCGGAAGCCGGCGAGCGCGCCGCCGATCGTGGCGGCGGCCGCCACGGTGCCGCCGACGATCGCGTAGAGCGAGCCGGCCGTGTTGATCGTGATGATCGGGATCGCGCTGGCGACCCCGGTCAGCAGGCCCGCGCCGGTCGCCACGGCGAAGCGCGCGCTGGCGCCGAGGGTGCGCCGGGACCCGATCAGGGTGAGCGCGAGGAGCGCCACGGCGGCGCCCGCGACCAGGTCGGCCGCGACGGCGCCGGGCAGCGCGTACGCCGTGGAGGTCACCTCCATCTCGGCGCTGACCCGGCCGGTGATGGTGGTGCGGGCGGACCACAGCATCGCGGCCGTCCAGGCGAGGGCGGCGGCCGCGAGCAGCGCCACGGTGAGCCGCGATTCCTCGTCGACGGGAGCGGCGGCGGGACGGTCGGTCATGGGGGTCAGGGTAACGGTCGAACCTGCGCGTACCCGATCGGCGGCCGCCCCGGTGCGACGATGGCACGACGGGCGCTCTCGGAGCCTCGGAACGAGTTATCCGCATATGCGCTAGGTGTCGTTTTTTGCATGACCGGATTGACCGTTTTGAGCGCGTTCCTGCCTCGCACGTGTCGTCTGACCGTTTGAGTGTCCCATCTTACCTGCTCAAGACCGTTTTGAAGGGCAAAACGCCGGGTCTGCACGCTCGTTGTCGGACTGTCTGTGCGGGACAGTCGTTTGTGGAGACGCAAACTGGACGGATCGTGCGAAATCCTGGACGCCGGAACGACAAAGTGGCAGCTTAGAAGGCATGCCCGACTTCCAAATCAATCCGACGGCGGCTGCCCTTCTCGGCCTGCTCCACGAGGGGCCGATGACCGGTGGCCAGCTGATGGCGGCTGCCGAACGCCGCCTCGGGCCCTACTGGTCGATGACGCGGAGCCAGGTCTACCGCGAATTGCCCGTACTGGCCGAAATGGGGTATGTCCGCCTCGGCAAGCCGGGCCCCCGCTCCAGTCAGCCCTACGCCATCACGGCCTCCGGCAAGCGGGCCTTCAGTCGCTGGCTCGCCGAGTCGCCCGGCCGTGACGCGCTGCGCAACCCGGTCGCGCTGCGGGTCGCCTTCGGTCAGCAGCACAGCGGCGACCAGCTCGAGACGCTCTACAGCAACGCCAACCAGTACCACTCCGAGGCGATGGCGATGGCGAAGGAGCAGGCCAAGGAGGCGAAGAAGAACGGCGATCCGTACGGCGCCGCCGCGCTGGAGTTCGCCGTGGCCTATCACAAGGCCGCCCTCACGTGGCTCAAGGCCGTGCCGACGAGCTGATATACGACCTGCCCGGCCAGCTCACTGGCCGGGCGGCGTAGTCTTGAGTGTCGTGACCGCTGCCGACTTTCCCGAGCAACTCAAAGTCCTCGACGCCACCCTCCGCAACATCGAGAACGTCCTGGACGTGGACAAGCTGCGCCGCGACAAGGCCGATCTGGAGGAGCAGGCCTCCGCTCCGGACCTCTGGGACGACCAGGCACGCGCGCAGGAGGTCAACAGCCGTCTGGCGTACGTGTCGGGAGAGATCTCCAAGCTGGAGCGGCTCCGCTCCCGGCTCGACGACGCCGCGGTCCTTCTCGAGCTGGCCGAGGCCGAGAGTGACGCCGACTCGATCAGCGAGGTCGGCGACGAGATCGCCACGCTGACCAAGTCCGTCGAGGAGATGGAGGTCCGCACCCTCCTCTCCGGCGAGTACGACTCCCGCGAGGCCCTGGTCGCGATCCGCGCCGGCGCCGGTGGCGTGGACGCCGCCGACTTCGCCGAGATGCTCATGCGGATGTACCTGCGCTGGGCGGAACGTCACGGCTACCCGACCGAGGTCTACGACACGTCGTACGCGGAAGAGGCGGGTCTCAAGTCGGCCACCTTCACCGTGAAAGCGCCGTACGCGTTCGGCACCCTCAGCGTCGAGTCGGGCACGCACCGGCTCGTCCGGATCAGCCCGTTCGACAACCAGGGCCGCCGCCAGACGAGCTTCGCCGGCGTGGAGGTTATGCCCGTTGTGGAGCAGACCGACCACATCGACATTCCGGAGAACGAGATCCGGGTCGACGTCTACCGGTCGTCCGGCCCCGGCGGTCAGAGCGTCAACACGACCGACTCGGCCGTGCGCCTCACGCACATCCCCACCGGCATCGTGGCGTCCTGCCAGAACGAGAAGTCGCAGCTGCAGAACAAGGCGGCCGCGATGAGAGTGCTCCAGGCCCGCCTCCTGGAGCGCAAGCGCCAGGAAGAGGCGGCCAAGATGGCCGATCTACGGCAGGACACCACCGGATCGTGGGGCGACCAGATGCGTTCGTACGTCCTGCACCCCTACCAAATGGTGAAGGATCTGCGCACCGAGTTCGAGGTCGGTAACCCGATGAGCGTCTTCGACGGCGATGTGGACGGGTTCATCGAGGCGGGCATCCGGTGGCGCAAGCAGAACCAGATGAGCTCCTCCTCATGATCCGTGACTGAGCGCTACCTCGCCTGAACAATGGGTCAGGCGAGGGGTGCCCAGTTTTGCTGTTGCCGCAGGTGGTAAATATTCCGGCCCCCGGCGGGCTTGGCGATTTCGTTACACCGCGTAGACTCCAGTCCCGTGATTCAGCTCGAGAACGTGACGAAGACGTATCCGAAGGCGTCTCGGCCGTCGTTGGACAATGTCAGCGTCGGGATCGAGAAGGGTGAGTTCGTCTTCTTCATCGGCCCCTCCGGTTCCGGCAAGTCGACGATCATCAAGCTGCTGCTGAAAGAGGTCTCGCCCTCCAGCGGCAAGGTCGTGGTGAACGCCAAGGACGTGACCTCGCTCCGCTCCTGGAAGGTTCCCCACTTCCGCCGCTCGATCGGGTGTGTCTTCCAGGACTTCCGCCTGCTGCCCAACCGCACCGCGTACGAGAACGTCGCGTTCGCTCTCGAGGTGATCGGCAAGACCAAGGCCGTCGCCCGGCGCGTCGTTCCCGAGGTGCTGGAGCTGGTCGGCCTCGGCGGCAAGGAGCACCGTTACCCGCACGAGCTCTCCGGTGGTGAGCAGCAGCGTGTCGCGGTGGCCCGGGCCTTCGTGAACCGCCCGCTGATCCTCCTGGCCGACGAGCCCACGGGTAACCTCGACCCGGACACCTCGATCGAGATCATGCGACTCCTGGACCGGATCAACCGGACCGGCACGACCGTCGTGATGGTCACGCACGACTCCAACATCGTCAACCAGATGCGCCGGCGCGTCATCGAGATCGAGAGCGGGCGGATCGTGCGCGACCAGGCCCGCGGCGTCTACGGCTAGGCCCGGCCCCGTGTACCTATCTATGACTGACGCAGGAACACGCGGAGTCCCGGAAGGATCCCCCCGATGCGCGTGAAGTACGTCCTCAACGAGGTCCTGGTGGGCCTGTGGCGAAACGTCACGATGACGATCGCCATGATCATCACCATGGCGGTCTCGTTGACCATGTTCGGCGCCAGCGTGCTCATGTACATGCAGGTCGACCGCATGAAGGACTTCTACTACGGGGAGATCGAGGTTTCGATCTTCCTGAACGACGATGTCGACGACGCTCAGAAGGCCGCGATCGACCAGGCCATCGACAGCGACCCGCTCGTCCGGGAGAAGACTTACGAGAGCAAGGAGCAGGCCTTCGAGCGCTTCAAGGTGCTCTGGGAGGACTCTCCGGACTTCGTCAACTCGATCAGCTCGAGCAGCCTCCCCGAGTCCTATCGGGTGAAGCTGACCGACCCGGAGAAGTACGCCGACTTCGCCAAGAAGATCGAGGGGATGGAGGGCGTCCGGCAGATCATCGATCAGCGCACCCTCCTCGACAAGGTCTTCAAGATCTTCAACTCGATCCAGGTGATGTCGCTGGTCGTGGCGGCGGTGATGGCATTCGCCGCGTTGCTGCTGGTCGGTAACACCATCCAGGTCGCCGCCTACAGCAAGCGCCGCGAGGTCGCGGTCATGAAACTCGTGGGCGCGTCGAACTGGTTCATCCAGGCGCCGTTCGTCCTCGAGGCGGTGGTCGCCGGCCTGATCGGCGCGGTGCTGGGCTTCATCGCGCTGTTCATCGGCAAGGTGGTCCTGCTCGACAACAAGCTCCAGGCGCTCACCACGATCCTGACGCCCATTCCGAACGGCAACGTCTGGCTCATGCTGCCGTTGCTCGCCGGTGTCGGCGCCCTGGTCAGCGCGGTGACCGCGTGGGTGACCCTGCGTTTCTACCTCAAGGTCTAAAGGCCGGTCCAACTCAAGGTCTGACGCCGCAAGCTCACCTGTTCTCGACGGCCGCGATCCCCGATGGGGTCGCGGCCGTCGGGCGATTTGGGGCTTTATTGGCGATTGGTGGGGGTACGGTGACTCCCCGTGAGGTATTGCCGTTCTGCCGCTCTGCTAGCCGTTTGTCTGTGTCTGCTGACCTTCTCCGAGGTCCCCAGGCGGCCGGCGATGGTGCCCGTGCACCAGGCGGCGCCGGCACCGGCGGACCGGGAGGGTGACGCCGCCCGCGCCGTACGCCGCGCCGAAGCGCTCCTGGAGAACGCGAGCGCGACCGCCCGCTCGGCGGCCCGCCGGCTCGCGGCCGCGACCGCCGCGATGCCCGCCGCGCAGAAGAAGGTCGCCACCACCCGCGGCGTCGTGGTCGCCACCCGGGTCGAGGCCAACACCGCGCGGCGGCAGGCCAACCGGGCCCGGGCCGAGTACGGCGCGGTGGCCGAGCGCTACGCCGCCGCGGCCGACCGGGTCAGCGAGGCCCGCGACCGGGTCGACACGATCGCCGCCACCAGCTACATGGGCAGCACCTTCACCCGTCTCAACGTGCTCGTCACGGCCGCCGGGCCGCAGGACATGCTGGACCGGATGGGCCTGGTCGAGCAACTGATGGACCATGAGCAGGACGAGGTCCGTACCCTCATCGGCGCCCGCCGCGAAGCCCGCGCCGCGCAGGACCGCGCCGGCGCCGCGAAGCGCGCCGCCGAGGAGTTCGAGCGGATCGCCCTCAGCAAGCTGCGCGCGGCCCAGACGGCGCAGGCCGCCGCCGTGCAGGCCCGGCAGGCCATGTATCGGCTGGTGCTCGCCCGCAAGACCGCGCTGAGCGCCGCCCAGGCGCAGCGGGCCACCGTCCTGGCCCAGTACCGCGCGGCGCTCGCCACCGAGCGCAAGGTGCAGGCCGCCCTCCGCGGCTTCGACACCCGCAACGGCACCTCCACGGCCCGCTACGGCGGCGGCCGGCTCACCATGCCGGTGCAGGGCTGGAAGAGCAGCGACTTCGGCAACCGGTACGACCCGTACTACCGGGTGTGGCAGCTGCACGCCGGTACCGACTTCGCGGCCGGATCGGGCACCGCGATCCGGGCCGCCGCGTCCGGACGGGTGATCCAGTCCGACTGGAACGGCGGATACGGCCTCTACACGTGCATCAACCACGGCCGGCTCGCCGGGCGCGGGTTCACCACCTGTTATGCGCACCAGTCCCGGTCGTACGTGCGCCCGGGCACCTACGTCCGCCGCGGCCAGGTGATCGGCCGGGTCGGCAGCACCGGCGCGTCGACCGGCGCCCACCTGCACTTCGAGACCCGGTTCGGCGGGGTGCCGCGCAATCCGCTGCGTTACCTGCCGGGCTGTCTCTGCTGAGGTCCCTTGTACTATTGATCGGTTGCACGAACGTCAATAGGGAGGGCCGACATGCCGCGTGAACAGGGGCGCAAGCCGGTGGCCTCCAACCGCAAGGCGTACCACGACTACGCCATCCTCGACACCTACGAGGCCGGCATGGTGCTGACCGGCACCGAGGTGAAGTCGCTGCGTGCGGGCCGTGCCTCGCTCGTCGACGCGTTCGGCCACGAGAAGAACGGCGAGATCTTCCTGCACGGGATGCACATCCCGGAATACACCCAGGGCACCTGGACCAACCACGAGCCTCGTCGCGTACGCAAGCTGCTCTTGAATCGCGAAGAGATCCACAAGGTGCTCGGCAAGCTCCGGGACGACGGCATCACCCTGGTGCCGCTCCAGGTCTACTTCCAGAACGGGTACGCCAAGGTCGAGATCGGTGTGGCGCGCGGCAAGAAGAGCTACGACAAGCGGCAGGACCTGGCGAAGCGCGACGCGGAGCGTGAGATCAACAAGGCGATGGGCCGCCGTGCCAAGGGCATGGACTGACGGGGTATCCTCGCCCGCCCGGCTCTGTTGATCGTTTCTTACGAGGAGACTCGGCCCGTTGTCGAAACATGCCGATCAGAAGCTCACCCCCGCACGCCTCATCCTCGGGTTCGCCGCCGCCGTCCTGGTCGTCCTGGTCGGCTGGATCGTGATCCGCTCCGGCGGCTCCAGTGCGGCCGCCGAGGGCGAGCCGCTGCTGGTCCAGCCGTCCGCGGCCGACCTGCAGGCGGTCGAGAACCACATCCCGCTCGACGAGGCGCTCGCCACCGCGACGGCCTCGCCCGGCGTGTCGTCGTCCGCCTCGCCGTCGGTGTCGGTCTCCGTCTCGCCGTCCGCGTCGGCGTCGGCGTCGGCCTCACCCGGCCCGTCGGCGAGCCGCTCCCCGTCCGCCCCCGCCTCGGCGGCGCCCACGTCGCCTGCGGTCTCCTCGCCGATCCCGGAGAAGACCACCACGAAGGCGCCGGAGAGCCCGAAGCCGACCCGTACCACGGCCGCGCCGCCCCCTCCGCCGCCGGCCGACAACTTCGAGGTCACCTACTCGACGACCGCGCAGTGGTGGGGCGGCTTCATCGCCGGGGTCCGGATCGAGAACGTGAGCTCGGAGTCCCGCGACTACACCGTGACGATCAGCTACCCGTCCGGCTCCGACATCCGGGTCTACGGCGCCTGGAACACCCGCGCGAGCGGCAGCGGCGACCAGGTCACCCTGACCGGCACGGTCCGCGGCGGCGGCTCCATCTCGGCCGGTTTCCAGGGCGGCAAGAACGGCGATCGCAGTGTGAAGTCGCCGGGCTGCTCCGTCGGTGGCGGTTCGTGCAGGGTGAGTTAAGATTGTCAGGCTGTATGACACACGCCAGGGGGTGACTGGTTTCGACTTCGTACGTGGAGACAGGGGAAGCGAGCCGAGGAAGCCGACGTCGTCTCGAGAATCGGTCGTCGGAAACTTATAAGCGCCAAGGATAACTCCCGCGCTGACTTCGCTCTTGCCGCCTGAGGTAAGTAGCAAGTCTGTCGACCCGGGGTCGCCTTCGACCCGGTTTGTCGGCATCAGCTAGAAGGCTGGCCAAGCGGTCCTAGTCGTGAGGACCGTGCGGCGAGATCAAACACGACTGGGCCCGTCATACCAACTCGCTCACGTGATTGGTAGGGCCGAGTAGAGGCACAGTGAGCTGCGCTCGGAGAAGCCCTGACGAAGCAACGAAGGACCCGGGTTCGATTCCCGGCACCTCCACGAGAGGGTTCTTACTTGAACCCACAGCGGCGCCGTCCAGATGGGCGGCGCCGCTTTCGTTTCGGGCGTGGTTGACAAGCGGCTCTATCAGTCCGGCGAGGTCATCGGACGCGACGTACGGGCGGTGGTCGTCGGGGTGGAGATACTGCTTCTCGAAGAACGCCTCGTTCAGTACGCGGCGGGCGCACTTGCCCGCTCGTCGGTACAGCTCCTGCGGATCTTCGAGCAGGCCCAGCAGATACGTCAAGGTCTCGCGGGCGGAATCCAGCCGGGCGGCCCGGCTCTCGGAGGCGGGCCGTGACACGCGCTTTTACCTCAGCGATGTTGTTGCCTCTCCGCTGCACCTGGCTCGGCGGTCTCGGGGGACACGGTGGGCCAGGTGGTACGCGACGGCCTCGTCGGCATCGGTGCCACGGAGTAGAGTCGTACCAGGTGGTGGTACGACTCTTGAGGAGCTGACTGTGGCGCTGTCTGCTAGTGAAGCGCGAAAGCGACTCTTTCCCTTGATCGAACAGGTTAACGAGGATGAGGAGGCGGTAGAGATCGTCTCCAAGTCGGGCACCGCCTTCCTCGTGCCCGAGAGTCTCTGGCGATCGATGGTGGAGACGCGGTATCTGCTCAGGTCGCCAGCGAATGCGAGGCGGCTCACGGATAGTGTGGCTCGGGTAGAGGCGGGTGAGTTCGAGCGGCGTGATTTGATCTCCGGTACCGAGGAGCTGGGGCGTCAGGCGTCGTGAATGTCGCCTTCGACAAGACGGGCTGGGAGGACTACACCTCTTGGTCAGGCGAGCCCAAGACGCTTCGTCGGATCAATCGGATGATCGAAGAGGCTCTGCGTGACCCTGGGCAGGGGATCGGTAAGCCGGAGCGGCTGACCGAGAACCTCAGTGGCTACTGGTCGCGACGTATCACTGATGAGCATCGGCTCGTCTACACCGTGCGCGGCGAGAATCTGATCATCGTTCAGGCTCGATATCACTACTGATCATGATTGTTCCTAGCCAACCCCCGGACCGTGCGATCGCCTCGTTCGCGTCGTGCGAATCCGAGTCGTCAGCCATGACGAGTCGCCCGGCCGAGGAACCCCGCAGCGCCCTCCGGCCGGCGGGCTTGATGGGGACGACCGTCGCAACCGGTGCTTCGGCGGCTGATGACGATCTCCTCACCGTGCTCGACTCGATCGATGATCCGCGACCGGTCGGTCTGAGGGTCATCGGTGCTGAACTGTTCGGCGGGCTGGGACATGGAGACCTCCTCGGCCAGAACACTGGTCCAGCGCGAGGAGGGCGGTAAGAAGAGCAGCTCAGGGCAGCCGCGATCCGGCGCCGCCTTCCCGCGGGTAACCGTACGGCTCACGCCGTACGGATCTAGGGCAGTTGGATCGGCAGCTTGATGCCCGCCAGGGCATCCTTGCAGGGACAGGAACGCTCGTCAGGCAGCCTGACCACCGCGTCCAGGAGGACCTCGCGCAAGCGGGCCGTGTTCTCGCCGAAGACGCGGAAGACCTCCTCGTGGGTGACGCCCTCGCCGCCCTCGACGCCGGCGTCCAGGTCGGTCACCAGGGCGATGGCGGTGTAGCAGAGCTCGAGCTCGCGGGCGAGGACCGCTTCCGGGTGACCGGTCATGTTCACGATCGTGCCGCCGATGGCGGTGAACCAGCGGGACTCGGCTCGGGTGGAGAAGCGCGGGCCTTCGACGACGACCATGGTGCCGCCGTCGACGGCGTTCACCCGGGAGGCGGAATCCAGCACCACGCGCCGGCCGGCCGGGCAGTACGGGTCGGCGAAGGAGACGTGCACGGCGCCGGAGTCGTAGTAGGTCTGCTCGCGCCCGCTCGTCCGGTCGATCAGCTGATCGGGCACCACGAACGTGCCCGGGCCCAGCTCCGGGCGCAGGCCGCCGACGGCGCACGGGGCGATGATCTGGCGTACGCCGAGGGAGCGCAGCGCCCACAGGTTCGCGCGGTACGGGATCCTGTGCGGCGGGAACCGGTGATCACGCCCGTGGCGCGGCAGGAAGGCCACCCGGCGGCCGGATACGGAGGCCACGGTGATCTTGTCGGAGGGCGCGCCGTAGGGCGTCTCCACCTCGAACTCCGTGGCGTCGTCGAGGAGCGCGTACAGCCCCGATCCGCCGATGACGCCGATCTCTGCTGCCGTAGGTGGCGGGTTCATGTCCAGACCTTATCCGTGGCCGGAAACGCAAGCTAATGTGCGAGTCATGGCTACGTCGAGCGAACGGCGGGATGCACGTGTTCGGTGAGGGGCAGCAGCGGGTTGGAGGCCGGTCGGTGGAGTCGATGACCGGTCAGCTCCTCGTCGCGACGCCCACCCTCAAAGATCCGAACTTCGACCGTACGGTGGTGCTGCTTGTCGCCCACGAGACCGGCGGCGCCCTCGGCGTCGTCCTGAACCGGGCCACCGAGGTCCCCGTCGCCGAGGTCCTCGGCAACTGGGGCGAGCTCGCCGGCGACCCGGCCGTCCTCTTCGAAGGCGGCCCGGTGCAGCCCGAGTCGGCCATCTGCCTGGCCCGCACCCGCCCCGAGGTGAAGAAGCGGGTGTCCGGTTTTCATCCGGTCAGCGGTTCCCTCGGCACCCTCGACCTCTCCGCCGACCCCGACCGGATGCGCGAGAACGTCGCCGGCATCCGCGTCTTCGCCGGCTACTCCGGCTGGTCCGCGGGCCAGCTCGAGGAGGAGATCGCGGCCGGCTCCTGGTTCGTCTTCGACGCCCTCCCCGGCGACCCGTTCGTCGAACGCCCCGACGACCTGTGGGCCATGGTCCTGCGCCGGCAGGGCGACATCCTGGCTGCTGTCGCCCACTTCCCGCCCGACCCCACCCTGAACTGAGGGGGTGCGTTGGAGGCCCCCGGAGGGGTGTGTAATATTTCCAGCGTGCCCGGGGGAAACGCCGGGGACGAAGGCAAGGGGCTGTGGCGCAGCTGGTAGCGCACCACACTGGCAGTGTGGGGGTCAGGGGTTCGAGTCCCCTCAGCTCCACCCTTGTGAAACGCCCGGACTGAGTCCGGGCGTTTTCTGTTTGTGCCAGATCCGTGCCAGATCATTTCTCGGCCTGCTTCCGAGCATCAACGATCAGCGTGTCCAGGGCGACCGCGATGGCTTGGTCCCGGTCCCGGCTGGCGTGCTGGTAGAGCATGGCGGCTCGCGTGCTGGAGTGGCCGATCCGGGCCATCAGCTCTTTGAGGGTTGCGCCGCTCTGCGCGGACCAGGTGCTCCCAGTGTGCCGGAGGTCATGCAGGTGTAGGTCAACATCGGCCGGAACGCCTGCCCGCTTGGTAGCGGCCTTCCAGACCCGGTTGAAGTTGCGGCGACGGGGGATGCCGCCGAGCGGCCCCAGAAAGAGCCGGCTTTCCGCGCCAGGGGCTACGTAGAGCTTCAGATGCTTCTCGACGTCGCCGCGCAGCCCGCTGGGCAGGCTGATGGGACGTTTGCCGGCGTCCGACTTCGGGTCGTCGTCGAACTGGGTACCGTCTTCCATCTCGCCGGTGGCTATGCGGACCCGGAGCTCCATGGTGTCGAGCTTGATGCTGTTACGCCGTAGCGCCACCAGCTCGCCGAAGCGGAGTTGCGCGAAGGCGGCGAGGAGGACCAGCAGCCGGTAGCGCGGCTGGATGTGTTCAGCGATGGCGAACACCTGATCGAGTGTGGCGGTGTCCCGCTCGTCGGCCTTTTCTTGGCCAGCGCCCTTTATTCGGCAAGGGTTACGCCGAATCAGCTCGTCATCGACCGCAGTCGCGAAAACAGCGTGCAGGATGCGATACGCCTTGGCGATCGTGGGCCTGCCTATTTCCGAATCAAGGCGTTCGCTTCGCCAGGACCGGATGCGTTGCGCGTTGATTTTATTGAGCGGGTCGCCGCCCAGTTGTTCGCGAATATGTAAGCGAACGATCCGTTCGTACTCTTCCCGCGTGCGAGGCTTCAAATCGCGGTCTTTTATCCAGCGGGTGATGTAGTCGTCCAGTCTGACCTTGCCCGCATCGGGGTCGACCCACTCACCTTTGAGGATGTCGGCCTCGACCTCCACGAGCCACTGCTCACCGGCCCGCTTGGTGTCGAAGGACTTCGGGCCGGTACGGGACAGCCCGTCCGGACCCGTGTACCTGGCTTGCCAGGAACCGGAGGGGAGTTGGCGGACACTCCCGAACCGGCGTTTACGGCCCTTCGTATTCCCGGACACTCAGGCTGCCCTCCTTCTCCGCGCCGGACGACGAAGGACCGGCACCGTTGATTCATTGATGTAGTCGTTCAGCGTGCTTTCGGCTATACGCACATGGCGACCGAAGCGTTTGAATTCAATGCGCCGTTCCTCCACCAGGCGGCGAGGGAACCGTATCCCGGTGCCCAGCCTTTCGGCAACCTCGGGAAGGGACAGGTATTTCTCGGCCAATTCTGTTGCCTCCACTTCTGGATCTCACGCGGCTATCGGATCGGTACAAGACGCGGCGCTACCGATTTCGTGCGCCAGTTCTTCACGGCCGATGGTTTGTCGCTCGCGTGCTTGAGCAGCAGCAGTGTTGGCGAGGAGCGCATCACCGGAGTTGTGCCAGCCGACTCCGGCGAAGGTGAGGGTGCCTACGATGAGGGTTGTCTCATCGAGGTGATCGACAGCGCGGATAGTGGAGGTGTCGGCCTGGTCTGCGGCGCGGCGGAAGTTGATCCGGTCGTCGCGCAGGGTTTGGAAGCGGACGACGCGGCGGCGGGTCTTGGTGAGGAAGTGGCCGTTGAAGCCGAAGCGGTGGGCGTAGCGGCGTAGCCGGGCATATGGGTTGGGCGGGGCGGTGCTGGCCGGTTTGGTGTCAAGGCTGGCTTGACGCTCGGCGGCGCAGACGGGGCAGGCGGCATAGCGGGTGTGGGTGCCGCAGTCGGGGCAGTCCCAGGGGGTGTCGAAGACGCGGCGTTCACCGGGGTCGGGGTGGCGGACAGGTCGGCCGGCTAGCGCTGCGGGGGTGTGTGTGGGACGTCCGATGCGCCAGCAGGCGTCGATGAGCCGGGCGTGGTGGTCACCGTCGGGATCGGCGTAGTCATCGATGGTGTCGGCGGTGATGCGGGTGGAGGAGAAACCGGTCTCTTCGGTGCTCTTGGTGGCGTACTTAGCGAGGTAGCCGGCACGGCGGGAGGCGATGTGCTCGGCGACGCTGGCGTCGGTGATGGTGTCGTCGGCGGCGAGGGTGAAGGTGTCGATGTCGAAGCCTTTGTCGACGTCGCCCCAGCGAATCTCCCAGCCGTCCGGCCGGTCCGGATGGGCCGGTGTGCGGAACGCGATCGTGGTGACGGCGTGGCGGAAGGCGTCGGCGATGTCCTCGGGGCTGATGCCGGGCGGTGGCTGGAGGATGGTGTCGGGGTCGGTGGGGTGCACGCCGTCGAGGCGGATCTCGGCATGGAAGTGCACAACAGCGCGGCGTTGGAGTTCGGCGACCTTGCCGTGGGTGAGCTGCACGGGCGGTTTACGCCGCAGCTTGCCGTCACCGATGGGGACCAGAACGGAGGCCAGTCCGCGGCTTCGGCAGAGTTGGTGCAGGTAGCGGTCGGCGGCCTGTTTGGTGCGGTGCCAGAGTTCGGTGCTGAACGCGTTCCAGACGACGTGGTGGTCGTGGTCGTAGCAGTCGAGGCACAGCGGGTGCCCGAGGACGGGATCGTCGGGTTCGTGGCGGCGCCAGCAGACGGCCGGGTTGCCGTGTTCGCAGGCGCCGGTGTCGCGGCGGGCGTGGCAGGGTTCAGCCCGGCAGGTGCAGCGTTTGCGGTTGGCGCAGGTGTGGTGTTTGACGACGCGTGCGTGCACGGTGCCGAACGAGGGTGCGGTGAAGGTGGGGAACGCGGCGGGGTGTTTGGCGACCGAGGCGGGGATGCCTTTGCCGCCGATGAGCAGGGACCGCAGGATCTGGTAGGCGTCGGCCTGGTAAACGCGGGCACACGCAGGGCAGACCGAGGCGAGCCGGGTACCGCAGGCTTTGTAGATGGCTGCGTCGGGGAGCTGGTCGGTGTGCCGGGCGTCGAGGAGGCGGCCGGTGGTGGCTTCGATGGTGGACAGGGTGCCGGTGAGTCGGATCGGGCGGGTGCAGCCACCAGCGGCGCGGACGTGGTCGAGCCAGTCGAAGTAGCCGGGCCGGGTGGCGCGGGTGAGGGCTTGTCCGGTGGCGGTGCATGCAGCTGGTGGTGGGGTCCAGGCGGGTTCGGCGTTCGAGCCCGTACCCCGGGCAGTCTGCTCCCGGGGTACGAGGTCCAGCGTCGAAGTGCTCATGTCAGGCAGCTGTCCTCGGAGCAAGGTGCTGCGGGCCTTCATAGCCCAGGTGAGTGATGATGACGTCGCGGTCTTGGATGACAATGACCTTGCAGGCCGGGCACTGCCGGTCGGTGGGTAGCCGACGTCCGCACGCAACGGGGACAGTCACGTCGTTAAGGCGAACGTTGATCGGCTGGCGGCACGGGCCGCCGGGGATCAGGGCGACGATCACGCGTCGTGTGTCCACCACGTGAGGCTCGGGATTGGCCGGGCAGATGTGGGTGACCTGGTGAATGGCGACGTGAACGAAAGTCATCGGGCACCGCCGGTAAGCGTCGGTGTGTGGCCGTTAATGCGGCCGGGTGCCGATTGGGTGGTCCGGATGCTGGTGATGAGTTGTCCGGCGACGGCCGGGGTGACGTTCATCCGGGTAGCAAGTTCGCTGTCGGTGATGGGTCGTCCGGTGGCCTGTTCGTGCTGGACGATGGCGAACCGGGCGGTGTGCAGCAGATGCGCCGGCACGTCCGGCGTCGTGGTGTCGACCGGACTCGGTTGGATGGCCGCTGCCAGGGTGGCCGGCTGTTCCTTCGTGGCGTGTTCGGCCGAAGCGGGGTGGTGGCTGGTGAGTTCGGTTTCGCGGTTTTCGATGGCGGTGAAGTCGGGCCGGATCTTCCCGGCGACCCATTCGACGGCGGCGACCAGGCCGACGACGAGGGCGAAGATGATGCGTAGTCCGAGCGGGCCGGGGGCGGCGAAGTTGACCGCTGCGGAGATGACGACCACGACGACCAGGACTTTGAGTGCTGCGCGTTTGGCGTCGGCGGCCATGCCGACGGTTTGGGTGATGGTCAGCATGGAGACGATGGCCAGGTCGAAGACGGCGGGCACGATCCAGGAGAAGATTCCGGCGCCGAGGGTTTCCAGGAAGTGGGCCTGGTGCAGGTAGCTCGCAGCAACGGCACCGACGACGATGCCTTTGTTGGCCAGGCGGATGAGGCGGATCGCCTTGAGCATGCCGGGCACGGCCCGTTTGGCGTACTCGGTGGCGAATTGCTGAGTGAGAGTGATCATCGGATGCCTCCGTCGTTGGTGACGGGGACGACGGCGGTGACGCCCATGCAGGAGCTGCACCAGATGGCGGCGAGGCCGTCTTCGAGCATTTCGTTGACGCGGTCGTCGAGGGTTTCGTATTCGGCGGGAAACAGCGAGACGCCGTGGCATTCGTCGCACCACCGCTGGGTGGGGCAGAGCGCGAAGACGGGGCCGAGATCCTCGTGGATTCCGGCCGGGCTCATACCGCCGACGCACCACAGGCAGTCGTCGGCGGCGAGGTGTGCGCCGAGGTCGATGAGGCTCATCGGGCACCTCCGGTGTCGCAGCCGAAGCAGACGCCGGTCCGGATAGGGATGTAGTAGTCGCGGGTGATGCCGCAGGTCGGGCAGGTGCGGCGGCCGGTGAGCATCCGCTGGATGACGGTGAGCTGGGCCGGGGACGCGACGCGCTTGCGTTTAGCGAGATCGCGCCGGTAGAGGTAGGCGACGCGGCGGGTCTTGCCGTGCCTCCAGAGGATCTGCGCGACGGGGTCGTATCCGCCAGGGCTTAGGCCGTCGGCACGCAGCTGGCGGCGGGTGGCCAAGCCGTCGGGTGCCTGCCGGTAGGGGAAGGTGGGAAAGCCGTAGCGCTGGCCGGTGGGGTCGTAGAACTCAACCCGGATGCCGGTGCGGGCTCCGAGGGCTTCCAGGTAGTCATTGGTGAGCGCCGAGGTGGTCATTCGGTGCCTCCCCAGCGCTGCTGGGCGGCCTGGCGGCTGATGCCGAGGCGCTGGCCGATCTCGGCCCAGGAGTAGCCGTGCTGGCGCAGGCCGGTGACGGCTTCACTGATGGCATCGTCAAGCTGGCCGGACAGGCCGACCATGTCGCGCAGGGCTTCGACGTCACCGGTGGCGACGCGGCGGGCGAAGCCTTTGATAATGCGCCGGACGAAGGCGGCGTATTCGTCGTTCTCCACGACGTCGCGGCGGCGCGGCTTCGAAGGCCGGCTGTTGCCTGCCGGGCTGTTGAGTGTCAAGACCGGGTTGACGGTGTAGTCGTTCACCGGGCACCCCCGGTGGGGTGGATACGGTCCCAGTCGTCAGCGGCATCGGTGAGGGTCTCGATGACCTCGGCCATGGTGCGGCTGTCGTGGTCGTTCCAACCGGAGACGATGTCGATGGCGCTGGTCCCGGCAGTGGGATCGTCGGTGGTGCCGTAGTCGGGATCGAGGTATGCGGCGAAGACGCGCATGGCGCGGATGGCGGCGTCGGTGTTCTCGTCTTCGGCGGTTTCGTCGGCGCAGAGGATCGGGCGGCCGTGGGCACAGATGTTGATTGCGCCGAGCGAACAGGCAGGCGGGAAAGCGTTCGCGAACATCTGGTCGAAGAATTCGCCCTGTGCCCAGCCGTGCTGGGCGAGATAGAGAGCCGCAGCACGCAACAGGGCGGCCGGGTTCATGGCCGGGTCGATATCGGGTGTCGGGGTCGGTTTGTGGGTAGGCTTCATGGCAGCCACGTCCTTTCGGGGCTGTTGGTGGAGGTCGGCAGAACCCGTGTGGCTGGCAGGCTTTGGGGGTTCTGTCGACCGGTTCCGTTTATGCGGTTGTGGTGCGCTCCGGTGTCGTCGGACGGCGTCGGAGGCCGATGACGGTGATCCGGAAGCAGGTCGGGTGTCCGGGGCAGTTGCCGGGGGCGGTGGCCCACAGGACGTGATGGGTGTGTTCGAAGACGTCGCAGGCGTTGAGCAACTGCGGGATGTCGCCGTGCAGGCGAGTGATGGTGGGCAGCTTCATGCGGCCATCTCCCATTGGCTGGTAGTGGTCGGAGCGGGAACGGTGAGCCGGGACGGGCTGCGCATCCATTCGGCGTAATCGGCGATGCCGTAGATGTCGTCGTCGGACAGGTAGGCGGCTTTGATCAGGTATGGGAGCCGCTTTCCGGCGCGGAGCAGGGCTTCGCCAGGGTTCTCCGCGTTGATCATGGAGGCGTCGTAGCCCATCGCTGCGAGACCGGATCCGAGGATGACGTCGGAGGAGCCGACGGTGGTGCAACTGAAGGCGCAGCGGTAACCGAACAGGTCGCGCAGCGAGGCGGGGATGATGTCCCAGGAGGTGCGCTGAGTGGCGGCGATGACCGGCATCCCGCACGCACGTCCGAGCGAGACGAGGCCGCGTAGGAGCTGCTCGAACTCTTTCTGTTGTTGTTCAGTCCCGAGGACTGTGGTGAACATGGCTAGTTCGTCAATGATCGTGACGATGGTCGAGAGCAGATCCTCACGGCGGACTTTGCGCCGACGTTGCGAGAGGATCCACAGGTAGCGGTTACGGGCGACGGTCAGCAGCCGACGAAGGACACTGAGGGCTTTGTCGATCTCGTCGCCGATGAATTCGTCGGCGACTTTCATGTACGGGCCGAGCTCGACCCACTTGGCATCGAAGAGAACGAGACGTGTTTTCTCGGCCAGGGCTGCTGTGCCGGCTGCGAGGTTCACCAGGCCGGATTTGCCGCCGCCGGGTTCTCCGGCGATCAGCAGGTTGTGATAGACGACGTCGAGATGGACGGCATGGCCGAATTCGTCGATGCCGACGAACATGGGGTCGAACATGGATAGGCCAGGCCCGACTGACACCCGATCGGTGCCGAGTGGGCCGCGGGCGTTGGCGGACATGGGCTATCGCCTCCTGAGGCGGTAGGAGGCCCAGAACACCGGCCCGGAGACTGATGGATGTTCTGGGCCGGTCGAAGGAATCAGGTCATCTGCGGCACGATCAGCGGGTCGTATCCGCTGGCACGGCGTGCGTGTCGGCGCTGCGCTTCCTGAATGAAAAGGGCCGCGTTGTGCGCACAGGTCCCGGCCGCAGCCAGTACCTCGTGCCGGTACGGGGCAAGGCCCGCTTGCGTGGCCGCAGCGGTGTTGAAGCTGTCCTCGGCGTAGGCCTGAGCGATCTTGCAGGCCATGGCCGCCAGGTTGCAGGCGGTGTCGACCAGGTACGCCAGGGCGTCACGGTCGTCGCCGTGTTCGGCGGCTTGCTGGGCTCGGAGATGAACCTGCCGAGGGGTGAGACAGTGCATGACCATGTCGCGGTCAATGGCATCAAGATCAATCATCGGTCCGCTCCTTTAGATCCACTGATTGATGTCGTCGTCGGCCTCGGCGGCCGCAGCAGCAGGAGCGGGTTTCCTGCCGTTGGCGGTGGTAGCCGCCCGTTGTTTGGCAGGGCCAGGGGAAGTCGGCGGGAGATCGTCGACATCGGGCAGGTCAAGCCCGGTGATGGTGGCCGGCTCTTTGTCGGAGACCGGCGGGACGGGTTCGATGAAGTCGACCAGCGGTGAACCGACGGTGCTGGTCAGCACCTCACGGCGCTTGATGTCGAAACGCACGAACGCGGAGTTGCTGCCGGTACGGTCGATCAGGACCGACGTGCAGTGGCACGCGACGGCGATCTTGCCGAGCTGCTGCTCGTTCGCGAGATATTGCAGTGACAGTCCGGGCCGCAGCATGACCCAGACCCGTTCGCCGACCGGGGTCGGCCAGGCCGCGAAGATCAGCGGCAGGCTGCCGGACTTGTTGGCGATGATGAACTGCGAGAAGCAGACCCGCAGACGGTGCCGCACCACGACGCACCAGAACAGCGCGACCGCCCAGCGGCGGGTGAACGGAACAGCGGCCGGACCACCGACCACGACGGCGAGGATCGCCAGGGTGAGCCAGGCCGGAGTGCTAGCCGCCAGACCGGTCCAGGCCCAGGCCAACAGGACCGTGCCGGTGATTTCCGGAGTCCACCACCAGATCAGCCGCAGGACCGGCCAGACCCGGGTGATCGCCCAGACCAGGGCGCCACAGACGGTCGCGATCGGGACGGCGAGAAGCAGGGCCAGGAGCGGGTGCATGTAGCTGGCGGCTACGACCAGGCTGACCAGGCCGGTGACGATGACAGTGAGGATGAACGCGAAACGAGCGTTCTCGGCGGCCGAGCGGTGTACCCGCTGCTCGATGACAGTGACGGTTCCGGAACGTCGACCGAAACCGCGCTTTGAGTTAGATTTGGACATGACGAGTCCTCCCTTGCTAGGGGTAGGGGATTCGTTGGGTGCACGGGATCGGTGGGTGACAGCCCAAGCCGATCCCGTGCGTGTGCTACCGGATGGATCAGTTGACCGACTGACCGTGCCGAGCGAGGATCCGGCGAACACCCGCCTCCGCGAGGTGGAAGATCAGCAGTTCGGCGAATGCCGGGTTCACGGCGTGGATCTTTTCGAGAGTGTTGACGGCTGCGTCACCGTCGCGGCGTTCGATGTCTGCCGCAAGTCTCGACAACAGGACATTCAGGGCCTGTTCCATCGAAGCACCTACTTAGCCGAAGGAGCCGAGACCGGCTTCAGCGACACCGCGCGGAACGCGACGCCGTTACGCCCGTTGGTCGCCCACGGGATGGCCTCCAGCTGCTCGACAGCGACGAGCTGCCCCACGGAGACGTTCGGCGTTTCTCCTGCCGTCGTCACCGTGATGACCTCGCCACCGGTCTCGTCGAGCACGAAGACCTGGGTCGACCACATCAGCCGGCCAGTTCCCTTCTCGGAACGCTGGTTGCCGTTCTGGTCGTTCTTCGGTTCGGTCTGCTTCGACACCGTGAACTGCTTACCCGTTGTGTTCACGTACAGCTTCATGCTGTGACTCCTTCCGAGTCGTAATCGAGCGGGATCCCAGTCGGGACCACTTGCTCTTGCTTGGAAGAAGCGTGCCCGTTATTGGTGTTTCACCTCATCGGCGCGAATGTCGCACCTTGGCTGTTCTCGGTTCGGGCGTCTCATCTATGTCTCATCTTGGTATGATCGGCGTTGATGAATGCGACTGGCCGCGAGGGGGAATCGATGTCATCGACACCGATCCTGTTGAAAAGCCTGCTCCACAAGCGACACTGGCAGACGTACCGAACGTTCTGCGGTGAGTACGACAAAGCCGCCAGCAAGGTAGACCCACAGCTGAAGGGCAAGTGGCCGAGCCGTGCCCAGTTGCATCGGTGGCTATCGGGGAATATGAGGGGCCTACCTTATTCAGACCATTGCCGCGTCTTGGAGGCGATGTTCCCCGGATACACGGCACATCAACTCTTTGCACCTGGGGAGGCAGGTGAAGGAATCCTGCCTAAGACGCTGGAGGGTGAGATCGAGGAGCTTGCCGGTGCCGTGGCCCAGGGCATGGAGGAGCCTGATGGGGTGCCCGCAGCCTGGCAGAACGCTGCTCGCCCGTCCGGGATAGCGAGACAAGAAGACGCGAGTTTCGCACTCGCGGAGGCAGGCGATAGATCCTCAGCTCATGACCTCAGCCTCGATATAGGTAAGCGTCTCGTCACCCTGAAGAGGAAGATGCGCCTGTCTGACGATGAAGTTCATCTCATCGCTGGAACCTATGGACACATCGTTGAGTTGGAGTTCCAACTAGACATCGACATTCAGGCCGACGGATCCGCAGTGCTCACCTATCGACATGAGCTCTTCAATATGAGCGACAAGCCCATTTCGCGCTTCCCGCGCGAGATTTGGTTCCGCTACACGCAGGGTGAACTAGAAATATCGCCACTGGATGAAGGAACTCGACGAGTCGCCGTTCAAGGTATTCACAGCACGCCAACTCTGATCAAGTTCGCCTGCCAGATATCGCCACCGATCAAGCCGGGCGAATCCGGGTTCATTGGCTATACCTGCCAAGGCGGAAAGTTTGTCGACCAGCTTTACTGGCGGCACAGCGTCTACCGCTACACGAGGCACACAACCATCACCCTCCGACACCGAGGGGTGAAACGGCTTACTAGCTGTTCATCCCTCGAAGAGAGTCCGGATGGGTCGGAGCACTCAGGTCAGGCAGACGTGGTCTGGGACTACGACGGCGACGACGTCCTAATTACACTGACTCGGGATTACCTCCAGCCGAATCAGGTAGTCACCTTGAGATGGGACATCAACCGTGATCCTGCGTGACGAAGCCGAGAGAGCAATCCGTGCCTGGGACGCTTACGAGCGGAAACGCGGCACCTCGGCGGTCATCGACTATGACTGCTATCCCCATGGCGCCGCTGTGCAGCCCGCAGCAAGCAGGCTCGAAGTCCTCCACGCGTTGGAAGATCTGTGGCAAAGACTGGGAGACCGAGAGCTGCCAGAGCTGCGCCGCCGGCTGCGGAGTGACCTAACGTATCTCCGCGCTCTGCTCGGTGAGCGCTTGCCACTGAACGACTACGTCGAGCAGACACAAGGATGCTCCGCACTCGGGTGGTCAGACGACTACCTGATGCAGCGCCGTGAGTTGATGCGAGACCGGTTGACCGCGATCGGTGTCGGTTGGAACGCCCAGACGGCTACTGAGCTGGCGCAGGTTGAAACTCCTTTGAACGTTGAAGACGTTCCCGATGTCGTTCGCCAAATGATGACCGACTTGGAACCGGCAGTCCGAAGGATCACTGGTTCGACGGCCCCCTTCGAGCTCTCGATCGAGAATGTGCATATCGACGCCTACTGGAGCTACTGGCTCGATGGCGCAGGACAAAACGCCAGAATGCGACTGAATCTCAAGAACGCTGTCTTCACGGAAGTCAGCGCACGAGCCTTCACACTTCATGAGATCTTCGGCCACGCACTCCAGGGTGCAAGTTTTAGCGCCCAGGCCCTCACGGAGGACGTACCTTGGGTTCGGCTCTGCTCGGTTCACGCTGCTCAGCAGGTTTTGATGGAGGGACTCGCGCAAGCACTGCCGCTGTTTGTCATCCCAGACGATCAGCGTGCGATGGCCCGCTTGAGCTTTGTGCACTACACGCAGCTAGCACGAGCCGACCTTCACCGCCTCGTCAACGCTGGCGCTTCAATCGACGACTGCGTAACGAGAGCACGATTCTTGGTGCCGTCCTGGACCGATGAGAACATCGGCAACATCCTGTCCGACCGAGCCGTCAACCCGCAGCTTCGGTCATATCTGTGGGCCTATCCGGCAGGACTCGATTGGTTCACGGCACTGGCTGAATCAGAAAGCGAAGTGATCGGCAGCGTCCTACAAGCCTGCTACCGAAAGCCCCTGGCACCTGAGGAACTTAGCCAGCTCTGGGCAGACGGTCCTCAATTCGGCGGCAAGCGATCTGAGTAGTTGGACCGGGGATCCTGTAAGAGGGGCCGGTCAGCTGCCGGATCTTGTTCAAACTTTCTGTACGTCTTCAAGGCGGCCCGAAACGGGCCGCTCACGCCGCCGCCTGGGCGCGTACCCGTCGCTTAGCTGGCGCACACGACGGCCACGCAGTTAGCCCGTCGGCTGGCGTGCAGAGCGGGTCGGGCCGCTGCGACTACAGGGGCACGGTGGCATGTGGTAGAAGGATTTGGCCGGCAGCCGACCGGCGCGGCCTGGGCGACGCGGCCGAGCTGCCGCGCCGGGGCCGGGAGCGCGAGTCACGGCCGTCGGATGCCAGGCGCGGCGGCGCGCAGTCTGTTCGGGCCGCCCCTCCGAGGTCAAGGGCGCTTCGCGTCGCAAGCGACGGCCGCGAGCGGCCGCCCCTGACCTCGGAGCCTCCGCGGCCCTAGCGGTCAGGTCGGTCAAGCGGCAGGCCGATGGCCTGCCCGCATCTGGGCGCACGCCGCCGCACCCGTCCACCGACTCAGTTGGACTGGGCGGCTATTTGATGTCAATTTGGTATTGACAGGCCAAGGCTGCGCGCGTCGCGTCGCAAGCGGACGCCCAATTGCCTCTGCCCGGCAGGGGGATACGCCGCCGTGCCAAGCAGACGCCGGTGCGGCCTCGCTGCCCAATGTCCAGGCGACATCGACCGTAGGCCTCAGCGAACAATCATGGCCTTAAGCCATGTCCCCACCTCGTAGCCGATTTCTGTCATCCAGCGACTGTAGCTTGGTCGACGATTGGTGGCGCAACTTCTAGGATGAATGGTGGTAGACCCATCCTAAAGGTGAGATTGTGGATCAATTCTCGTACATAAGGATGCGCGATCTCGGCAACACCGAAGCTACCGAAAGCCTCAAGTTCTTCCGCAGTAACACTTTCTGAGTCGGTCAATCGAAAAACAAGATTCAGTGCGAAAGCGGCGCGAAAGACCGACTTACCCGAGTCATCCGTCGCCTCAAGCTCATAGGTGTAATCATAAAGAGCAAATGCTTGAGCACGGCCGAAATTCGCATCGACTTTGATCGACGGACGAAGCGGGGTCTTGCCCACCGTTCCAAGAAGTCGGGCAGATATGTCATGTAACCTCACATCGATCAGCGATGCGTTCTTGGCAACATGGTTCGACATGCGGCGGCGTGTGCCAACGGGGATGGTCATCGTGCTCCGGCCGAGGCAAGTTCCGAAGTAAGGCTGGTCACGTAATCCTCACGCTCGCCGAGGCCCTTATAGTGGACGCTTTTGACGACGACATCTTGCGACGGTACCGAAACGGGCTCAGTGACCGGTGGGTGGTTGTCTTCCTCAAGCCATGCCGTGGCTAGGTCGTTATTCATCTTTATCTTACCAAGAATTGTCTCGTATTGGAGAGATCGCTCTACCCACGACTCTGCTACTGGGAGTGGGCCGGCCACCAACCTGATGTCAAGCCGGTAGCCAAACGCTCTTGCCCACCTCTGGAGCGTGGGCAACCTGGGCTCACTGATCTGTTTCTCAAACTCGGAGACAGCGGACTGAGTAGTTCCAAGTCGCCTCGCGAGTTCAGCCTGGGACCATCGTCTCTTCTTACGAAGGTGGAAGAAGGCAAGCATCATCGAATCTCGAGCCTCTGCATCCTCCCAGGCTGCACGAAACTCAGGATCCCCCAGCTCCGCCGCTGTTGGACGATCAATGCTGGTAGATTGCTGCAAAGTCTGCCTGTGTCTGCCGAACCGCGGCATTGCATCCTCCTCCGCCGAGAGCCAGGAACACCCCACGCTGGGCATCGGTAGTACCGATATTAGCTACCAACGAACCTCAGACGGAAGGGTTTCGTGGAAAAGTTCTCCATGAACTTGACTTCATCGCCACCATCTGGTCCATGATCGGTAGCGCACCCGAGCCTCGTTGACTACCTGCTGTGATGGTTCCCGCCCGCTCGAGACGTAGGGCACCAGGGCCACGGCTGGTCGAGTCCCGTTCAGTTGGGATGGGCCGTGGGAGTACGCCCAGAAGAGGCCGGCCACTCTGTGCCTACAGGGTGACCTGAGGAGGCGTAACGCTCTTTCGTACACCACGTCGTCAAGTGGACAGTCGGGCTCCGCCGTGTCGTTGAAGATGCCGCTAAAGTCCTGCTGCTTCATCATAAGTCGTCGTATGGCCACCTTGGCATCGACGTCGAGCGAAGCAAGATCGACTTCAAAGCGGTTATCGTCCCTAATGGCATAGGGGAGCCACAGTGTCGACACGCACGCGACCTTCCAGCTCTGAGCAACGCTTGGAGGCGAACACCATATCGTCCGCAGTGCATACATAGCCATGCGTGGTCGAGAGACGCCACTCAGTGAGCGTTTAGCCTGCTAGTAGCATCTCTGTGCCACCGACAAGTGCAGGGCGCCAGGTGGAGCAGCTCAGTGATCATGTCTGATCCGACCCTTGCTCCATATATGCATTCACCCATCGAATTCGGGTGGTAAGGACTAGCTAACTCGTCTAACCTTGGGGTGAGGCCACGGGCCTCGGGTACCGGTTAGCAAGAGACGGCTGGCTGGCGGATGGCACCCGGATGCAGCCGGGTGCCATCAAACCTCCGTCTCGGCCAGGGGCTGATCAGTGGATAAAAGGAGCCACTGTCGTGGACGCCGCTGTCACAAGCGCGGCGGTAGCCCAGATGTAACGGATGATCAAGTTGTGCCGACGGCACCTCTTGCATCCTTCGTGGGGGTCGTCCTCGGGCATCTCCGGGCCGACCTCTTGTTCATTGTCATCGACGGGCATCGGCATCCCTTTCTAGCAACTTAGACGGCTTCTGGGTGTTCGGGCCGGATGCAGCCGGCTGTGTCCGAACATGGGTCGCTGGCGCTCTGCACTTGTCAAGTATCGGCCTTGCCTGTCGGCAAGTATCGGGACTACTTGTAGAACGGTACCACGCAGGCGGTCTACCTCCATCCGGCTCGACATCGGGTGCCGATGCGTGAGGAGATCTTGGTCCGTTCGGATGATTGCGCTTCGTGATCTGAGAGTCACTAAAGGCGAAAAACCTCAGTACGAAACGGGCAAAGAGCAAAGATCATAAGAGAGCGGGCGGTTACCGGACAGTACGTCAAGTCGCCAGGCGCGGGAGATTGAGATTAAATCGTGACCTGCGTTACATGAACTCCACTGTTTGGGATCGCTCCCAATGGGCATCCGCTGGAGTTCAGCCTCCGAACCAGCTGACGGCTGCCTCAGTGCGGCCTAGCTCAACGGTACCGAAAAGGGTGGACCAAGAGAATCCACCACAAAAGCCCCAAGCGCCATGCCAGATCCGTGCCAGATCGACCGGTCGTTGAGGGATCGTGGCGGGGAGTAACGGTAAGTCGATCCGCGTCGACACTGGTCAGCGACTTGCAGCACAGCGATCTAGGGTGAGTACCGTCCTGGCAGTGTGGGGGTCAGGGGTTCGAGTCCCCTCAGCTCCACCCTTGTGAAACGCCCGGACAATGTCCGGGCGTTTTTTGTTCGTGCCCGGCGTGAGCGCCGGCCGCCGGCCGGCGCTCACCGGCCGTCAGCTGACCAGGTTGTCGAACTCGCCGTCCTTGATGCCGCTCAGTAAGGCCTCGAACTCGGCGTTCGTGCAGATGAGCACCTCGCCGTCGGGGAAGCGCGAATTCCTCATCGCGATCCCGTCGGAGAGCGGGGCGACCTCCACACAGTTCCCTCCCGAGCTTCGCCGGGACTTGCGCCACTGGAGGAGATCGCGGTCTACGTTGAGTGCTGCCATGGAAACTCCCTCGTCAGTGCCGGTCGAGAATCTTCTCGATCAGCGATATTGAATCGTTCTGGCTCGCTGCCATCTCGGCCAGTTCCCGGAAGACGGCCTTGGCCTGCGCCACCTCGGCGACGTCGGCCTCGTAGAGCGCCCCGAGGGCGCCTTCCGCGTAGATGAGGTCGTCGGTCTCGCCGTCCGCGAAGCTCAGCACCGAGAACGGTCCGTCGAGTCCCTGGCTGGCGCCCGCCGCGAACGGCATGACCTGGAGTACGACCTTCGGGTTCTCGACCACCGCGATCAGCTTCCGCAGCTGCGCCCGCATCGTCTCGTCGCTGCCGATGCGGCGTACCAGGACGCTCTCGTCGAGGATCGCGTGGAAGACCTGGAGGTGGCTCTCCTCGAGGATCTGCTGCCGTTTCACCCGCGCCTTCACCTCGGTGGCGAGCTGCTGCGGGGTGTAGTCCGGATGGGTGGGGCCGATGATGGCCCGGGCGTACTCCGGCGTCTGCAGGAGACCGGGCACGAGGGTGACCTCGAAGTTCGAGATCGCGGTGGCGGCGCTCTCCCAGCCGATGTAGTTCTTCGACACCGGGGCGAGCTTGTACGGCTCCCACCAGCCGGACTGCCGGCTGTCACGGGCCATCTGCACGAGCTCGGCCTTGGCCGGCTCGTCCAGCTCGTAGTGGCGGCAGAGGGCGTCCACATAGAGCATGCCCGGCGGCCGCTGCCCGGTCTCGAGCCGGCTGATCACCGACGGATGCACTTCGAGCGCCTCGGCGACCGCGGTGAGGCTCTCGCCGCGTCCTTCCCGGAGCCCGCGGAGCCGGCGACCCAGCTGTCGGCGCAGCAGGCTGGGGCTGCTGCTCTGCTCGGCCATGCCCGGGCCTCCTAGCTACCTCGTCATCAACGATATGTCAAGAAGCGCTTGGCAACTCGAACTTGGCACAAGTTAGTAGGGAAAGCCGGGCTTGGCAATTGCCAACACCCAAATTGACGACACACACTGTAGTGAACGGCTTCGATGGAGAGAGGGCGCCTCTGTTGCACCAGAGACGCCCTCGAGCCAAATCCGACGTGGCTTCCCACCAACGAGAGGACCGGCAGATGAGAAGCGTAACGCTCGTCATCACCGCGGCCAACGATCCGGCCGGCATCGCCGCCACGAGGAACGTCATCCTCGTTCTGGCAGCTCTTCTGCTCTTCCTGGCGCTGACCATGCTCCGCCAGGCACTCCAGCCGCTGCGTGAGGTCCTGCGCGCCCTGGCCGCCGCCGGCGGCATGATCCTTCTCGTCGCGCTGGCGTTCGTCCTGATCGTGGCGTCGCTGGCAGTGCCCCGTTAGAGGCCCCGCGCCGGTTGCGCGAGGCGATTCGCTTCCGGCTTCTTCCCGGTACGCCGGAGCCGACGTTTCTCAGGCGGCCCGCAGGGGGAAGGCCGCTCCCGGCTCCTCGGGGTGCCAGCCCTGTTCCCGGCCCTGACGGACCAGGTCGGCGACCATGGTGGGGACCGGCGGGATGGTGGTCCAGTCGGTCTCCGGGAGGGTGGCCAGCAGGATGGCGCCCCGGCGGTCGGCCCGCTCGACGGCGAAGGACAGCGGAGCGGGGCGGGCCGGGCGTTTGCGGACCCGCCAGCGGTAGACGACGCCGTCGACCGTGACCAGGCGGGATTGCCTCTTCACCAGAGCCATGTATCGATCCATGCCCCGTTCCGGCCGGATCGAATCAGGACGCCTTCTCCAGATCCTTCTTGAGCTCGGCCAGGTCGGCGGTCTCCGAGGCGGTGATGAAGGCGCTCAGCGCCAGCGACACCGAGGCCACGTCGCCGGAGTCGACGGTGAGCGAGGCGCTCTCGATGAGTACGGCGCGCGGCTGGGTGCCCTGGAGCTGCTTCAGGAACCTGCTGAGGTTCGCGGTCTTGCCGGAGGCGTTCAGGGTGATCGGCAGCTCGCTCACCGTGGCGCTGCCCTCGGAGGTCTCCGGCTCGGCCGCGCTGTAGCCGCTCACGTCGACGTCGAGCTTGGTGCCGAGCGTCTGCAGCTCGCGCAGGAACGCCGGGATGTCGTTGTTGTTGCTGCTCCGCGGCAGGGCGGCCTGGTAGGTGGCGAGCTTCGCCATGTACTCGTCCAGGTCCTCGGCGCGCTGCTGCTGCTGCGAATACTTGCTCTTCAGGCTGCTGGCCTGGGCCGCGATCGTGCCGGCCTGCTCGCGCTCGCCGTCCGCCTCGGCGTACTTCGGCTTGATCAGCAGGAACCAGCTCGCGATGATCATGACGGCGAACAGGGAGAGGCCGCCGATCAGCCAGATGCTGTCGATGCGTCGTGCGGTCATCACTTACCTCCGGCCGGGCAGACGTGGTCCTCGTCGACGAGGCGGCCGCAGAGCGCCGCCTTGGTGATCGTCACGGAGATGCTGAACGAGACCGTGCCGCCGGTGCTCGAGATGCTGCTGACGAACGGGTTGGCGATGTCCTCCAGGTCGCTGAGGGCGTCGACGTAGGCGGCGACCACCTTCTTGTTCTCGGCGGTGCCGGTGACGGTCGCGGTGCCCACGGCGTTGCCGGTGGTCGGGACGGCGTCGGAGGCGGCGAGCGAGGCGCTGATCTCGGAGACCGTGACGTCCTCGTCCTCGGCCCGGGCGCGGATCAGGTCGAGCAGGTTCGCCCAGGAGAGGTCGTCGGTGAGGACCGTCTCGAGCTCGCGGGCGAGCAGCGTCGTACCGTTCTCGGTCTTGATCAGGGCCTGCACCTCGGGGTCCTTCTGCTGTGTCCGCTGCACGTCGGTGAGCTGGGAGAAGGCGGCGTTGTTCTCGTCCCGGGCGGTGTTCAGGTCCTGGACGGCGAGCCAGTACCAGCTGCCGAGCAGGCCCAGCACGAGGGCGAGCGAGACCAGCACGAAGGCGCGGGTGCGCCGGGCGCGCCGGCCGTCCCGGATCTCCGGCGGCAGCAGGTCGGCGCGGATGGTGAGCACCCGGGCCGCCTGCTGCGGGGAGACCGAGGGATCCAGGGGCATCAGGACCGTGGTCATCGCGCCGCTCCCAGGGTGAGGCCGATCGACACCGCCGCCGACGGCACGAAACTCTCGAATCCGCGTTCCCGGGCCCGCCGGGTGTCGCGCAGGCGGGCCGTGCTGTCCGCGTACATCACCGCTACGCCGAGCTGCTCCTGCAGGTGCTCGGCGAGGCCCGGCATCAGCGCGCTGCCGCCGCAGAGCGAGACCCGGGTGACCTGCTTCTGGCGTTCACCCGAGGCCAGGTACGTGAAGGAGCTGCGCAGCTCGCTGGAGAGCGGCCGGACCGCGTCGGTGAGGGCCGCCACGGTGTCCGGGTTGCCGTCGCCGTGCAGGCCGAACCGGCACTTGATCACCTCGGCCTCGGCGGTGTCCACGCCGAGCCGGGTCGCGATCGACTCGGTGATCTCGGTGCCGCCGCGGGGGAGGGTGCGCACGAAGATCGGCTCGCCGTCGGCGTGCACCACGACGCTGGTGATGTTGGCGCCGATGTCGACGATCGCCTCGACCTGCGCGTCCAGCCGGGAGGCCGCCCGCAGCAGCGCGAACGACGCCAGGTCGACGTCGGTCACCTGGAGCCCGGCCTTCTCGACCGACTGCACGAGGGTGACCACGGCGTCCTTCGGCATGGCGATGAGCAGGCCGCGCACCGTCGCGTTGTCGCCGGGCTCCTCGAGCGGGTAGAAGTCCAGCAGCGAGCGCTCGACCGCGAGCGGCAGCGCCTCCTTCACCTGGAACGGCAGGGCCTGCTTCATCTGGTTGGCCGGCAGGTTGGCGATCGACATCTCGCGGACCACGAGCTGTGGGTTGGTGACGCCGAGGCTGACCTTCTTGGTGCCGAACCGGCTGGCCGCCCAGAGCTGCTTGAGCGCCGAGGTGACGGCGGCCGGGTCCTGGATCACGCCACCGGTGACGGTGCCGGGTGGCAGCGGGAACTGACCGAAGTTGATCAGGGAGTAGTCGTCCTTGGAACGCCGGACCTCGACCGCCCGGATGGAGGACGAGCCGATGTCGAGCCCGATCGGTGTTGCGCCGGCCATCGGCCTTCCTTTCTTCGATCAGACGAGATCAGTTCTTCGATCAGACGAGATCAGACGAGCAGGTTGCTGTACCAGGAGCCGACCGGCGCCGCCGCGAACACCGCGAGGAACGCGCCGGCCAGCATGTAGGGGCCGAACGGGATCCTGCTCTTGCGGCTCGCCAGCTTGAGGGCGAGCAGGACGGCGCCGACCAGCCCGCCGAGCAGGAAGCCGGCGAACGCGCCGATCATGACGGCGTCCCAGCCGAGCCAGCCGAGGTAGAAGCCGAGCAGTGGCGCCAGCTTCACGTCCCCGCCGCCCATTCCCCAGAACGCGATGACCAGGTAGAAGACGTAGAGCACGACGGCCGCGACCAGGCCGCGGATCACCGCTCTCACCTCGCCGCCGGCCAGCGAGGCCGGCGCCAGCAGGGCGACGGCCACGGCGTACGACGGCAGCACGATCTTGTCGGGCAGTCGCATGACGTCCAGGTCGATGAGCGCCAGGGCGATCGCGACGGCCGCCAGATAGAGGTAGGCGGGCAGTTCCCAGGACCAGCCGAACCGGGCCGCGACCGCCACGAACAGGGCGGCCGTGCCGGCTTCGACGAGCGGGTACCGGGCGCTGATCGGCGCCCGGCAGTCGGCGCAGCGGCCCCGGAGCATCAGCCAGCCGAGCACCGGGACGTTGTGCCGGTTCCGGACCGGGTTTCCGCAGTGCGGGCAGTGCGAGCCGGGCCGTACCAGCGACTCGCCGCGGGGCACCCGGTAGATCACGACGTTCAGGAACGAGCCCACCGCGAGACCGAGCACGCCGGTCAGCACGAGCAGCAGCGCCGTCTCCGTCATGTCGTTCCTATCGGCTCGCGGCGGGCATGACTGCGGTGCTCCGGTCCCGGGCGGGTCGCCCGGGACCGGAGTGACGGATCAGGCCGCGCAGGTGGTGAGCTTCAGCGTGCCGGTGGCGGTCTTGACCGAGCCGCCGGCCTCGCTGTCGTAGAGGTACCACTTGCCGCTGCCGCCGGTGTTGTTCGCGCAGAGCAGGTACGCGCTGGTGTTGCCACTCTTCGGCACGTAGGCGAGCTGGGTCTTGTCGGACAGCGTGATGGTGGCCTTCGAGCCGCTGCCGATGCCGGCGATCTCCAGCGGGCTGGTGGTCGCGCTCGCCGCGGCGGTCGGGTAGGTGTTGCCGTTGTTGGTGTAGTACTGCTCGATCGCGCTGATCGCGCCGCGGACGTCCGACTGCGCCGACTTGTCGGCGGCACCCTGGCGGTAGTTCAGGTAGACCGGGACCGCGATGGCGACGAGGACACCGATGATGACCACGACCACGAGGAGCTCGATCAGGGTGAAGCCTTCGTCGTCCTTCTTGGCGCGGAGCTTCGCGATGACGTCCTGCATTCGGGGTGCCTCCATGGGCTGATGAGGGTGGGGCGGGGAAAGGGTGGTGCGAACCGGCCGTCGGGATCGGCCGGGGGAACGCTTGTCAGGTCGTCTGGATGTTCTGGCCGATGGTGAACATCGGCAGGTAGAGGCAGATGACCATGCCGCCGACCACGGTGCCCATGACGACCACCATGATCGGTTCGATGGACGCGGTCAGGGATTCGGCCGCCTCGTCGACCTCTCGGTCGTAGAAATCGGCAACCTTGTCGAGCATCTGACTGATCTGACCGCTTTCTTCACCGACCTCGATCATCTGAGTGACCATCTCGGGGAAGATCTTGTGGTTGCGCAGCGCCGAGGACATCGGCTGACCGTCACGCACGGTGGCCTGCACGTCCTTCATGGCGACGTTGATGACCTCGTTGCCGGTGGTCTCGCCGACCACCGACAGCGCCTGCATGACCGGTACGCCGACGTTGAGCAGCAGCCCCAGGTTGCGGGAGAACCGGCTCATCGCGAGCTTGCGCAGCAGCGGCCCGAAGACCGGCAGGCGGAGCTTCAGCTGGTCGACCTTGAGCCGGAAGTCGGCGCTGGACCGCAGCTGGCGCTTGTAGGCGAAGGTGCCGCCGGCGCCCAGGCCGAGCACCAGCGGCCCGATCCAGCCCATGTTGCGGCTGGCCGTCACGAGGAACTGGGTGGGGGCCGGCAGCTCGCCGCCGAGGTTCTTGAACATCCCCTCGAAGATCGGGACGATGAAGATCAGAACGCCGGCGATCATGACGAACGTGAAGCCCAGCACGATCGCCGGATAGGTCAGCGCGCCCTTGATCTTGCCGCGGAGCGCGGTGTCCTTCTCCAGGCTCTCGGCGATCTGCTCGAGAGCCTTGTCGATCATGCCGCCGGTCTCGCCGGCCCGGATCATGGCGATCATGAGGCGCGGGAAGACCCGGTCGTGCTTGGCCATCGACGCGGAGAGCCCCCCGCCGCCGGCCACATCCGTACGGACCTCGGCGAGCGCCTTCTTGAGCGGCGGCGCGGAGGTCTGCTCCTCGAGGATCGAGAGTGAGCGCAGCAGCGACATGCCGGACGAGGTCATCGTCGCGAACTGCCGGGCGAACACCGCCAGGTCCTTGAGCTTGACCCGGTTGCCCAGGCCGGGGATCTTGATCTCGCGCTGCAGGCCGTGGCCGGCCTCGGTCAGGCCGAGCGGCACCTCGCCGCGCGAGCGCAGCATGTGGGTGGCGGCGGCCTCGTTGGGCGCCTCGATCGTGCCCTTGGACTTCTTGCCGTGGGCGTCGATCGAGTTGTAGGTGAACGTCTTGGTGGCCGGCATCGGTTCACGCCCGTCCCACGAGCCGCTTGAGCTCGTCCGGTGAGTGGCTGAGTTCGAGCGCGGTGGAGAGGCTGACCAGGCCCTCCCGGACCTTCTCGGCCAGGTGCTGGTCGAAGGCGAGCATGCCCTCGTTCGCGCCGGACTGCATGAACGACGGGATCTGGTGCGACTTCCCCTCGCGGATCAGGCTGCGGATGGCCGGGGTCGCGGTGAGGATCTCGGCGATCACCACGCGCCCCTTCCCGTCCGCCTTGGGCGCGAGCGCCTGGGTGATCACGCCCTGCAGGCTGGCGGCCAGCTGGGCGCGGATCTGGAGCTGCTGGTGCGGCGGGAAGATGTCGATGACGCGGTCGATGGTCTGGGTGGCGCTCTGCGTGTGCAGCGTCGCCAGCACCAGGTGACCGGT
The DNA here is from genome assembly GCF_040639855.1 of Actinoplanes sp. NPDC023714. Classification (NCBI taxonomy): domain Bacteria; kingdom Bacillati; phylum Actinomycetota; class Actinomycetes; order Micromonosporales; family Micromonosporaceae; genus Actinoplanes; species Actinoplanes sp. NPDC023714. Next base: position 230,587 of record NZ_JBFAAR010000011.1, on the reverse strand, counting down.
CTCGGCGGCGGTCAGCGCCGTGGCGGTGGTCTCCAGGTCGCGCAGCTCGCCGACGAGGATGATGTCCGGATCCTGCCGCAGCGCGTGCTTGAGCGCGCTCGCGAAGTTCTCGGTGTCGGCGCCCACCTCGCGCTGGTTGACCACGCTGCGCTTGTGCGGGTGCAGGAACTCGATCGGGTCCTCGATCGTGATGATGTGGTCCGCGCGGGAGCGGTTCGCCAGGTCGAGGAGGGAGGCCAGGGTGGTGGTCTTGCCGGAACCGGTCGGGCCGGTGACCAGCACGAGACCGCGGGGCAGGTGGGCGAAGCGGGCCACCGACTCCGGCATGCCCAGCTCGTCCAGCGGCTTGATCTTGTGCGGGATGGCCCGGAAGACCGCGCCGCACGAGGTGCGCTGCCGGTAGAGGTTGCCGCGGAAGCGCGAGACCCCGACGATGCTGTGCGCGAAGTCCATCTCCTGCTCGCGCAGGAAGGTCTCCCACTGCGCCGGCGAGACCGCGGCGCGGGCCAGCAGCTCGGTGTCCGCGGCGTTCAGCTTGCCGTAGCCGGGTACCGGCCGCAGCGAGCCGTCCACCCGCATCATCGGCGGCGAGCCGACCGTGAGGTGCAGGTCGGAGCCGCGCGACTCCACCAGGGTGATGAGCAACTGGTCGAGCACGTCCAGATCGTCGGAACCGGCGGCCGGTTCCGGCTGCCGAACCTGCTCGATCGTGTCCATTTCCCGCTCCAGTCCTTTCATCGTTCCGATGCCTGTTGATTCGGCACCGGAGGGACCAGCTTTAGTAGCCGAAGGGGTGCGATACGGGCGTTAGACGGCTACTCGGGACACCTCCCGGATCGAGGTGAGCCCGCCGGCCGCCTTGGCCAGGCCGTCCGCGCGCAGGTCGTACATGCCCTGGGCGAGCGCCACCTCGCGGATCTCGCCGGCCGAGGCGCGCCGGATGGTCAGCGACTCGATCTCCGGGCTGACCGGCATGACCTCGTGCAGCGCGATCCGGCCCTTGTACCCGGTGTTCGCGCAGTTGCGGCAGCCCACCGGCCGGTACAGCACCTGCGGGAAGGCCAGGTCGTCGAGCGGCCAGCGGGCGGCGAGCACCTCCTCCTCGGTCGGCGCGTACGCCTCCTTGCACCAGTCGCAGATGCGCCGGGCGAGCCGCTGGGCCAGCACGCAGTCGAGCGACGAGCCGACCAGGAACGGCTCGATGCCCATCTCGGTGAGCCGGGTGACCGCGCCCGGTGCGTCGTTGGTGTGCAGGGTGGAGAGCAGGAGGTGACCGGTGAGCGCGGCCTCCACGGCGATCTGGGCGGTGTTGCCGTCCCGGATCTCACCGATCAGCACGACGTCCGGGTCGGTACGCAGGATGGCCGGTAGCACCGCCGCGAAGGTGAGCCCGGCCTTCGCGTTGACCTGCACCTGGTTGATGCCGCGCAGCCGGTACTCGACCGGGTCCTCGACCGTGATCACGTTGACCTCGGGCCGGCTGATCTTGCCGAGAGTGGCGTAGAGCGTCGTCGACTTGCCGGAGCCGGTCGGGCCGGTGACCAGGACCATCCCGTGCGGCTTGCTGAACGACTCGCTGAAGCGGTCGAGGTTGTGCTGGGTGAAGCCGAGCTTCGCGAGGTCCAGGTCGATGCCGCCGGTGTCCAGGACCCGGAGCACGATCTTCTCGCCCCAGACGGTCGGCAGCGTGGCGGTCCGCAGGTCGACCGGCCGGCCCCGGATCAGCGAGGTGATCCGGCCGTTCTGCGGCACCCGCTTCTCGGTGATGTCGACGCCCGACATGATCTTGATGCGGGAGGTGAGCGCCGCCATCACGCCGCGCGGCACGACGTCCAGCTCGTGCAGCACGCCGTCGATCCGGTACCGCACCCGCATGTCGTCCTCGGTCGGCTCCAGGTGCAGGTCGGAGGCGCGGTTCATGACGGCCTGCTCGATCAGGCTGTTCACGTACCGGACGATCGGGGCGTCCTCGGTGCTGGTGGTCTGCGCCGCGGTGGCCGCGTCGTCGTCGGCGGCGTCGGCGAGGTCGGCCAGGTCGGCGCCCTCCCGCTGGAGGCGCTCGATGATCCGGCGGACCTCGCTGCGGGCCACCACGACCGGCCGGATCGTCATGCCGGTCGCGGCGCGGACGTCGTCGAGGGCCACCACGTCGGCCGGGTCGGTCACGCCGACCACCAGCTCGCCGTCGTTGATGGCGAGCCCGAGCACCCGGTGCCGGAGCACCACCGGCAGCGGGATGCGCTTGAGCGCGGTCGGGTCGGGGGTGAAGCCGACCAGGTCGAGGGTGTTGATGCCGAACGCCGCGGCGGCCGCCTGGGTCAGCTGCTCCTCGGTGACGACCTGGTCGTTGATCAGGACGGCCCGGACCGGCCGCCCGCTGCGATGTGCCTCCTCGGCAGCGGCGTCGACCGCGTGCGGGTCGACGCCGATCTGCTTGAGGGCATCGAGCAGCGGGCGGAACGTTTGATCCATCGAGTCCTCCGTGGGACCCATCGGACGAACCGCGCGATTGCTTAATGCCGGAAAGTCCGGCGATAGGCGGAAGGCGCCACTCCGATCGTGGCGTGCAGATGCTGCCTCAATGCGGTGGCGCTGCCGAGCCCGGCCCGCCGGGCCACCGACTCGACGGCCAGATCGGTCGATTCGAGCAGGATCCGGGCGTGCTCCACCCGCTGCCGCAGCAGCCACTGCCGCGGGCTCAGGCCGGTCTCGTCCCGGAAGCGCCGGGTGAACGTGCGCACGCTCATCCGCGCGTGCGCCGCCATCTCCTCGAGGCTGACCGGGTCGGCGAGGCGCTCCAGCACCCAGGTCCGGGTCGGCTCGGTGCCGCTGCCGCCGGCCGCCGGCACCGGCCGCTCGATGAACTGGGCCTGGCCGCCGTCCCGCCACGGCGGCACGACGCACCGGCGGGCCACCCGGTTCGCCGTGTCGGCGCCGTGGTCGCTGCGCACGATGTGCAGGCAGAGGTCGACGCCGGCGCCCACGCCGGCCGAGGTCAGCACGTCGCCGTCGTCCACGAAGAGCACGTCGAAGTCCCACCTGACCTGCGGATAGAGCCCGCCGATCCGCTTCGCCCAGGCCCAGTGGGTGGCGGCCGGGCGCCCGTCCAGCAGGCCCGCCGCGGCGAGCACCGAGGCGGCCGTGCAGATCGAGACGATGCGGGCGCCGCGTGCCGCGGCGGAGAGCAGGGCTTCGCGTACGTCGGGAGGCAGCGTCCCGTCGGTGACCGGCCCGCCGCTGTGCACGCCCGGGACCACCACCGTGTCGGCGCGGGCCAGCTCGTCCAGCCCGTGAGCCGTGGTGATCGTGAACCCGGCCTCGGTGAGCACCGGGCCGGCGCTGCAGACCACGACCTCGTAGAGGTGGTCGCCGTCGCTGTCCCGGGCGGTGCCGAACACCTGCGTGACCGTCCCGAGGTCGAACGGGACCACGCCATCGCAGACCAGAACCCCGATGACATGCCTCATGGCCCTCATGGCTCGATTCTTGCGCATGATGGCCTCCCGGCCACTCGTCCGGTTCTCAGAAAAAACCCAGAATCTGTGTCGTGAGACGAATCCACCCCGCCTGGACCGTGGCCGCGGTGACCTTCATCGCGCTGATCGGCGCCGCCGGCTTCCGCGCCACCCCGTCCGTCCTGCTCCAGCCGCTGCACGACGAGTTCGGCTGGTCGCTCGGCACCATCTCGGCCGCCGTGTCGGTGAACCTGCTGCTCTACGGCCTGACCGCGCCGTTCGCCGCGGCGCTCATGGACAGGTTCGGCATCCGCCGGGTCGCCATGGCCGCGCTCTTCCTCGTCTCGCTGGGCTCCTTCCTGACCCTCTGGATGTCGCAGAGCTGGCAGCTCCTCCTCTGCTGGGGCGTCCTGGTCGGGCTCGGCACCGGCTCGCTCGCCCTCGGATTCGTCGCCACCATCACCGGCCGGTGGTTCGTGAAGCACCGCGGCCTGGTCACCGGCGTGCTGACCGCGGGCGGCGCCACCGGCAACCTGATCTTCCTGCCGGTCCTGTCCCGGATCGCCGAGTCGGACGGCTGGCGGACGGCCGCCCTGACCGTCGCGGTCGCGGCGCTTCTCGTCGTACCCCTGATCTTCTGGAAGTTGAGGGATCATCCGGCGGATCTGGGGGTGACCGCGCTGGGGAGCACCGACGTGGTCGCCGAGAGGCCGGCGCCGAGCACGGGCGGGGCGGCCCGGAACGCCCTGCGCGGACTGCGCGACGCCGCGAGGACACGAGCGTTCTGGCTGCTGGCGGGTGGGTTCGCGATCTGCGGCGCGACCACGAACGGACTGGTCGGCACGCACTTCATCCCGGCCGCCCACGACCACGGGATGCCGCAGACCACGGCGGCCGGCCTGCTCGCCCTGGTCGGCGTCTTCGACATCGCCGGGACGATCGCGTCCGGCTGGCTGACCGACCGGGTGGACAGCCGGATCCTGCTCGGCGGCTACTACTTCCTGCGCGGGCTGTCGCTCCTGGTGCTGCCGTCGATCCTGGCCGCCACGGCACACCCCGGCATGCTGGTCTTCATCCTCTTCTACGGCCTGGACTGGGTGGCCACCGTGCCGCCGACCGTGACGCTGTGCCGGGAGTACTTCGGCGCGGCCGGCCCGATCGTCTTCGGCTGGGTCTTCGCCTCGCACCAGTTCGGCGCGGCCGTCGCGGCCACCGCCGCGGGCGTGGTCCGCGACCAGCTCGGCGCCTACACGGCCGCCTGGTACGGCGCCGGCGCCCTGGCGATCCTGGCCTCGGTGCTGAGCCTCATGCTCTTCGCCGGCCGCCGCTTGAAGCCGATCGCGCCGGGGATCGGTCTCGTGGTCCCGGCGAAGAACTAGGGGATGAGCTCGACCACCTCGAGCAGGCCACTGAGGACCAGGATCTGACGCACGTTGTCACCCGGCCGGGTGAGGCAGAACCTGGTCCCCGCATCCCGCGCCCGCTGGAAGGCCGAGATCAGCGCCCCGAGACCGGTCGAGTCGATGAACGCCACCCCGGCCATGTCCACGACGATCCGCTGCGGGTGGCGCGCGACCGCCTCGCCCAGCACGACCCGCACCTGCTCCACGGTGAGGATGTCGATCTCACCGGTCAGCGACACGGTGGCGGTGCCGTCGGCCACATCAAGGCTCGTCACGATCTCATCGGTCATGGGAGGCCTCTCGTTCCGGGCGCGTGCCCGCTTTGCGTTGGCGGGGGTTCCACGTACGGTAATCGGCATCACCAACACGTGAGGAGCACAGTGTGCCGATCCGTGGCGGCCTGCCGCCGCGCAACCCCCGCTTCGTGGGCCGCGAGGAGCTGCTGACCCGGGTGCGTGGCCTGCTCGGCAACGGACCTGTGGTGCTGCTGCCGAGTCCGGAGCACCAACTCGGCGGTACCGGACGTACCCAGCTCGCCGTGGAATATGCCTATCGGCATGCCGACGGGTACGACCTGGTCTGGTGGATCCCCGCCGAGCAGAACGCCGGGATGCGCGCCGCCCTCGCCGGTCTGGCGCAGCAGCTCGGCGTCCCCGAGGCGCGCGATCTCAACAGGACCCTCGGTGCGGTCCGGGACGCGCTGAGCCGGGGTGAGCCGTACCGGAACTGGCTCGTCGTCTTCGAGAACGCGAACCGGCCCGAGGACATCATGCCGTACCTGCCGAGCGGGGCCGGGCACGTGCTGGTGACCAGCCGGAACCCGCGCTGGACGGCCGAGGTGGCGCAGGCCATGCCGGTGCCGGTCTTCGAGCGGACGGACAGTGTGGACCTGCTGCGGGCCCGCGCGCCGGAGCTCTCCACGGCCGACGCCGACCGGCTGGCGTCCCGGCTCGACGACGTGCCGATGGCCCTCGACCTGGCCGCCGCGGTGCGTGAGGCGACCGGCTGGCCGCCGGCCGAATACCTGCGGCGGTACGCCGAACGCGCCGCCGAACTGGCCTTCCCGACGCCCATCCGGGTTGCCTGGGGCCTGGCCGCCGACGCGCTCGGCGAGAACGCGCCGGCCGACCGGGTCCTGCTGGAGCTCTGCACGTTCCTGGCCAGCGCGCCGATCTCCTGGCGTCTGCTGTGGGCGGCCCGCACGCTGCCCCTCGAGGCGGAGGTCGCCCGCACGGTCCGGGTGGAGCGCCGGCTGCGCGCCGCGATGCGCCGGATCGGCCGGTACGGTCTTGCCGAGCTGGACCCGGCCGGCGAGAGCCTCACCGTGCACCCGCTGGTCCGGGGCATGTTCGGCCAGGAGCTCAGCTCGGAGCGGCACGCCGCGCTGCTGCGCACGGTCCGCGGGATGCTGGCCGCCGCCGACCCGGGCGACCCGGACAACCCGGCCGGCTGGTACCGGTACGCCGAGCTGGCCCCGCACCTGATCCACTCCGACCTGCTCGGCGGCGACGCCGAGGAGGTGCGCCAGCTCGTCATCAACTGCATCCGCTTCCACTTCGCCCGGGGCGACTACGACTCCAGCCGCGACCTGGCGAACTCGGCCGTGGCCCGCTGGCGCGACGCCCTCGGCGAGACGGCCGAGCAGACGCTGCTGGCCGCGTTCCATCTGGCGAACGCGTTGCGTGCGGTCGGCCGTACGTCGGATGCCCGGAACCTGAACCTGCAGACGCTGCGCACGCAGCGGGAGGTCTTCGGCGGCGACGACGAGGCGACCCTCGCGACCGCCAACAGCGTCGGCGGCGACCTGCGGATGCAGGGCCACTTCGGCCAGGCGCGGCAGCTCGACGCGGACAACCTGGTGCGCTACCGCCGGCTCTTCGGGGAGAGCTTCCCGACCGCGCTGCGCTGCGCCAACAACCTCGCGGCCGACCTGCGCCTGCTCGGTGACTTCCGGGGCGCCCGGGCACTCGACGAGCAGACCCTGCGGCACCGCCAGGCGATCTTCGTGGACGGCCACCCGGAGACGCTGTCGTCCCGGACCGGCCTCGCCTTCGACCTGTACGGGCTCGGCGACTACGCGGGCGCCGCGGCGCTGCTCGCCGACGGCCCGCTCGGCCGGGTCCCGGCCGATCACCCGTTCGCGCTCTGGGCCGGCCGGTTCGCCGCGATGGCGGCCCGGCGCCGGGGCGAGCCGGAGGCCCGGGAGCTGGCCGCCGCCAACTTCGCGGCCTGCCGGCAGAAGTTCGGCGACCTGAACGTCGACACCCTCGCGGCCGCGGTCTCGCTGGCCCACTGCGCCCGCGCCGACGGCGACCTGGACGACGCGCACGAGCTGCTGGAACGCGCCGTGATCCGCTATCACGCGGTGCTCGGCGACGAGCACCCGTTCACCCTCGCGGCGTCGGCCGGCCTGGCCGCCGTGGTGCGGGCGGCGGGCCGGCACGCCGAGGCGCGGACCATCGACCTGGAGGTGCTCGGCGGTCTGCGCCGCAGCGTCGGTGCCGATCACCCGTTCACGCTGAGCTGCGCGAACGGCTTCGCCGCCGACCTCGCCGCGGTGGGGGAGGCGCAGCCGGCCCGCGAGCTGGCCGCCGACACGCTGCGCCGGTCCCGGGCGGTCCGCGGGGCGGATCACCCGGACACCGTGGCCTGCGCGTGGAACCTCGCGCTCGGCGACGGCGACGAGGCCGCCCAGCAACAGGCCCTCGACGAGCTGGCGAAGGCCTTCGGCGACGCCCACCCGCTGTTCCTCCGGACCGCAGCGGGTGAACGTCTGGAGACCGACATCGACCTCCCGCCGCTGTAGAGGTCAGGCCGTCATCCGGATCACCGTGGCGGCCTGCTTGTCCAGCAGCTCGGTGACCTCGACGGCGGGCATCGGCCGGGCGAAGTGGTATCCCTGCGCCCGCCCCGCGCCCAGCTCCCGCAGCCACGCCGCCTGGGCCTCGTCCTCGACGCCCTCGGCGACCGGCGCCAGGTTGAAGGTACGGGCGATGTGCAGCACCGCCTCGGCCACCGACGCGCCCCCGCTCTGCGGCATGGCCTGCACGAACGAGCGGTCGATCTTGACGACGTCGACGGGCAGCGCGCTGAGGTGGCTGAGCGAGGAGAAGCCGGTGCCGAAGTCGTCGAGCGCGAGCCGCACGCCGAGCGCCTTGAGCGCGCCGAGCACCCGGGCCGACTCCTCCAGGTCGGTGAGCGCCACCGACTCGGTCAGCTCGAGCACGAGGTCCTGCGGGGGCAGGCCGGTGCGGTCCAGGATGGCGCGGACCTCGTCGATCAGCTTGGGGTTGCCGAGCTGGGACGCCGAGAGGTTGACGTTGAGCTCGAAGCCGGGGAACCCCTTCTGCCAGGCGATCGCCTGCCGGCAGGACTCCTCGAGCACCCACTCGCCGATGCGGGGGAGCAGACCGAGCGACTCGGCCAGGTCGAGGAACTGGGCCGGCGCCATCAGGCCGCGCTCCGGGTGCCGCCAGCGGATCAGAGCCTCCACGCCGACGGTCTGCGCGCCGCCGTCGAGGTCGACGATCGGCTGGTAGTAGACCTCGAACTCGCCGGCCTCCAGGCCGCGCATCAGGTCGGCCTCGGCGCGGCGGCGGGCCTCGGCCGCGGCGAACAGCACCGGGTCGAACCGCCGGGCGACGCCGCCGCCCTCCTGCTTGGCGCGGTAGAGCGCCTGGTCGGCCCGGCCCAGCACGTAGTCGAGCCGGTCACCTTCGCGGGCCACCGCGACGCCGGCGCTGACCCGCACGCTCATCGGGACGCCGCCGACGGTGAGCGGCCGGTGCAGCTCGGCCAGGACCCGCTCGGCGACCGCGAGGGCCGCCTGCTCGTCCTCGACGCCGGGCAGCAGCACCGCGAACTCGTCGCCGTCGAGCCGGGCCACCGTGTCGTTGGCGCGGACGTTGACCGAGAGCCGCTCGGCGGCCGCGCGCAGCAGCTGGTCACCGACGGCGTGGCCGTGGAAGTCGTTGATGTCCTTGAACCCGTCCAGGTCCACGATGATCACCGCGGTCTGGCTGCGGGCCGGCTCGGCCATGATCTCCCCGGCGTACTCCAGGAACATCGACCGGTTGCCGAGACCGGTCAGCGGGTCACGGAACGCATGCTGGGCGAGCAGGGCCTGCTGCCGGTTCTGCTCCGACTGGACCCGGCCGCCGAGGATCTCCCGGATCAGCACGGCGACCGCGACCACCAGCACGAGCCCGACCGCGGCCGGCGCGAGATCGTGGTGCACCAGGCGGAAGCCGGCGGCGATCATCGCGGCGGCGGTCACGGCGTGCCGCAGCACCGGCCGTCCGCCGTCGAGCAGCAGCACGGCGAGCCCGAGGACGAGGGCCGCGAGCAGCGGCACCACCCGTCCGGCGGTCATGCCGGGCGAGTCCGGTCCACCGGCGGCCGGCCAGGCGAGCAGGACGAGCGCGGCGATGACGACGGTGTCGTCGACACCGAGCCGTACCCGTTCCAGAAGAGCGTTGCGACCCACGATCCACCTCCGGCGAGTCAGATCGGTCCGGGGGCCGCCCATGTGAGTCATCCGTGCCGGCTTTCCATCCCCGCATTTCCCCGCCGGTTATCCGGACAGCCAATCGGCGAGCGCGGCGATCGGCACGTCCGGCAGGGCGAGCGCCGCCGCCTTCACCACCTCGGGCCGCGAGCGCAGGGCCGGGTGCGGGGAGACCAGGGCGAGGCCCGCCCAGCCGAGATCCTGGTCGCGGTCCTTTTCCAGACCCATTTCGTACGAGCGGAGCGCCGTGGCGAGATCGCCCCGCACACAGGCGTCGTCCCCGGCCGCGGCGGAATCGGCGGCCTCACCCTTCAGATGGGCGCGGATGAGGCGGAGCCGGGGACTGTTCTCCAGGGCCCGGCCGGAACTCGCCGCCGGTATCGGGGACACCTCGGGCGGCTTCCGGCCGTCCCGCCACGCCCGAGCGAGTTCGGCGGCGTCCGGCGGGGTGACGGCCAGATTCCGCAGCCGCCAGCGCAGCCGATGGTCGGCACGGGCCAGTCCGGCGAGCCGGGCCGCCTCGGCGTCGACCGGTTCGGCGAGCCACGGCCGTACCTCGTCGAGCAGCGCGCTGACGAACCTCGCGCCGGCCGGGGTCAACTCCCCGCCGCCGAGCAGCCCCTCAGCCGCCTCGGCGACCGCTCCACGCCACCGCGCGAACTCAAACGCCGCCCCGCGCTCCCACCCGGTCCCTCCGCGCTCCCGCCCGGCGTCCCCGCACTCCCGCCCCGCTTCTCCGCGATCTTGTTGATCTATGCGGGGGTGGGGCTGCTCGGATTCACAAGATCGGGGAGGGGTGGCTTGCTCGTGCTGCGGCCCGCCTTTCCCGCGGTCCCGTCCCGTTTCTCCGCGATCTTGTTGATCTGTGCGGGAGCGGGGCTGCCCGGATTCGCAAGATCGGGGAGGGGCGGGGGGAGGTGGAGGGGTGAGGGTGGAGGAGGGGGAGGAGGGGGAGGAGGAGGGGGAGGCTTGGAGTTCGGTGCGCCAGAAGCGGGTGACGGCCAGGTACGCGTATGCGCCGTGCAGGACTCCGGGTGCCGGGCGTGGGTCGTCCCGCCACGGTGAGTAACCGGGTTCGCCGCCCGGCCGGACCAGGTCGAAGAGCAGGTTCACCGCGTTCAGGACGCTGTGCATGGTCTCGTGCAGGAGCCCGACGGTGAGCGCCGTGGGGTCCGCCGGGGCCGACATGGCGACCGCGCCGAACGCCTCCGCCGACGTCGCGCTGATCCCCTCGGCGTCCGGGTCCGGCAGTACCGGGACGATCACCCGGAGCACCGCGGTGAGCACCTCGGCGGCCGGGCGGTGCCGGGTCACCAGGGTGCGCCAGGCCTCGTCGAGGCAGTGCTGCCAGTGCCGCAGCTCATCCTCGGTGAGTGCCGCGGTGGGCGGGAGGCCGAAGAGACTCCTGGTCGGGCTCGCGTCGTCCACCCGTACGCGCAAAGCAAGATCTTGATGGACGGCCGTGAGTGATCGTCCCGGCTCGGGGAAGTCGAAGCTCTCGTGATCGCCGGCGCGAAGCGCCCGGGCGGCACGGAGGCCGGTCATCGGATCGGCGATCAAACGGCGCGCCTCACCCGTTTCAGCAGCGGTGATGCGGGGGTACCACCGGGGGGTGTCCGGTTGCCGACGGCGAATTTCCCGGAGCAGGAGCATATTGCGGCTGAGCTGCGCGCGACGCAGTGTGTCGAGGGTTGCGGCGTCCGGGCGGCCGGCGCCCAGGGCGGCGAACGCGGCGTCGCCGAGTTGAAAAGGACGTGATCGCATTCGGTCAGATCAGATCGCCGAGTTGAAGCCGGCGATGGGCTCACCCGGCCGATCCAGCTCGCCGGTGACCCGGCGCAGGGCGTGGACGAGGGCCGAGTCGTCACCCGGGAGGCCGGCGCCGTCGAGGATCTCCGCGAGGGAGGAACCGGAAATGTCGATCATCACGGATCGCCACTCCTCCGAGGCACCCCCGTTGTCCTGGCCTGCGTCCACGGGCACTCCTCCGGTGCTGCCTCGGTGTCGGTCGATGCGTTGCCGCAAGGTTACGGCGGTCGTCGGGTCGGGTGACCGGCGGGAGTCGCTACCGTGGGTGCTCGCACAGGGTTGCGTCGCCGTGATCTCATGGGACAACACCACCACAAGCGGTAACGGAGGGCGAAATCGTGCAGGGTGCAGTGCCGGGCGCCGGTGACGGCGTGCCCCGGGCCGGAGGTGCGGCCGCCGCGCTGGCAGACCGGGTGGCGACGCTGAGCGCGTCGGCCGGCGGGGCCGGGGGCGCCATCTCGGTCACCGTGTCGAGTTCCGGGAACGTCACCGGGCTGGAGCTGGCCGACGAGGCGCTCGCGCTCGGCGGTTCCGATCTGGCCGTGGAGATCCTCCGGACCATCCGCCGGGCCCAGTCCGGGCTGGCCGATCAGGTCGAGGTCGCCGTCGCCGCGACGGTGGGCGTGGAGACCGAGACCGGCAAGGCGGTCCTCGACAGCTTCACCCAGCGGTTCCCGGTCGAGGCGGAGGAGCCGGTCATGCCGGCGCCGAAGTTCCCCACCTTCCAGAACACCCCGACGCTGCCGCACCAGGCGCCGGGCAACGGATTCGAGAGCGGACGTGACAGCCGTGCACGGTGAACCCACCCCCTCGCTGCCCCGCCGCGGCCCGGCGCCGCCGGTCGAGCAGATGAGCAACGCGGAGCTGGCGCGGATGGTCGAGTCCGAGCATCCGTACCGGGGGAAGGCGCTCTTCGAGCTCTGCGACCGGGTGCCGACCGACGACGACGCGGCGACCAAGGTGGGGATGCTCTCCCGGCTCAGCTCGCTGCGGCAGGCGCGGCTCTTCGACCGGGTGTCGCTGGCCTGGTCGGCGATCATCGCGCTGCTGGCGGCGGAGACCGGTCACGCGCGGGACGAGGCGTACGCGGCGTTCCAGGCGCTCGAACCGGCGGAACAGCAGGACATGCTGGACTATCTGGAGGTCGGGGCGATCGAGGAGGCCCACCCGCGCATCACGTGAGCGGGCCCCCGGGGGTGTCTTACGCTTCGACCTTGATTTCCTTCTTGAAGGCCACCCGGTCACGCACCGCGGCGGCATCCGGCTTCGGGTCGGGGTAGTACCAGGCCGCGTCCGGCGCGGTGTGGCCACCGGCTTGGAGGGAGTAGTAGGACGCCTTGCCCTTCCACAGGCAGACGGTGTGCGTCTCGGAGGGGACGAGCACGTCTTCCCGCACGCTGGTGAGCGGGAAGTACGTATTGCCCTCGACAACCACGGTGTCGTCGCTTTCCGCGATCACTTCGTCGTTCCAGATGGCCTTCGGCATTCCTCGAACGTAGCGCGCCGCGGCATTTGTGTCCGATACGTGCGTTTTATTCACCTCTCGTGGGTGAAACGTGGGGAAACGCTTGTGTGAAGATCTACAGTTGGTCCTCGGTTTCCCCTTGGAGAGCGCCTGATGCATGACCGGCTCGACCAGCTCCGCGGCGACGTGAAGGCGAAGCGGCACAACGCGCGGACCATCGCCGCGCTCACCGGCAACCCGGGCTGCAGCCGCCGGGCCGTGCTGGACGCCGCCGGGGTCGACAAACTCAAGCTCGCCGACCGGCTCGGCTTCCCCGGCAGCTTCGGGCAGTCCCGGTTCGCGCTCTCCCGGGGCAACGCGTTCGAGGCCATGCTGAAGGCCGACGACTGCGAACTGCTGCGATCGGTGCTCGGCGCCTCGCCGGCGCTCCGCTACCAGGATCTCGGCGCCGACGTCTTCGACGACCGGCACGCGCAGACCGTGCGGGTGCTCGCCGACGCGCGGGCCGCGCTCATCGACCACCCGCTGCTCACGCTCGACGTCGCGGGACAGACCGTCTATCTGGAGCCCGACCTGGTGGCGTACGCCCACGAGGGCCGGCTCCAGGTCGTCGAGATCAAGTCGTTCGCGATCGTCGACGACCAGGCCGAGAGCGCCAAGGTGTCGGCGGCGGCGGTGCAGGCCGCGGTCTACGTGCTCGCGCTGCGCGACCTGATGGAACGGCTCGGCAAGGACCCGATGCTGGTCAGCCACGAGGTCGTGCTGGTCTGCCCGGAGAACTTCTCGCTCAACCCGAAAGCCGTCGTCCTCGACGTACGTAAGCAGATGTCCACGCTGCGGCGCCAGCTGTCCCGGCTCTCGTCGGTGTCCGCGCTCATCGCCGCCCTGCCGCCGGACGTCAGCTTCGACGTGGCGCTGGAACCGGCCGACCTGGTCGACGCGCTCGCCCACGTCGAGGCCCGGTACGCCCCCGAGTGCCTGTCCGCGTGCGAGCTCTCGGTCTACTGCCGGCACGAGGCCGCGGGCGGGACCGCCGCGCTCGGCCGGACGGTGCGGGAGGCGCTCGGCGGCATCGAGAGCGTCGGCGAGGTGCTGGCGCTGGCCGAGGGCCGGCAGGAGCCGACCGAGGAGCAGGCCGAGGCGGCGGCGCTGCTGAGGGCCGCGCTGAGACTCCGCAACGAGGCGCTGGCGCTGGCTGCGCCTTCTCTCGCGGCGCCTTCTCTCGCCGGGTCTTCCTCCGCGGCGCCGGTCGAGGCGGGGGCGTGAGCGCTCTCACCGCTCTGGCCCGGGCTCAGGCCGTCGCGGCCGGGCGGGCTCAGCCCATCGCCACGGTGCGGCACCTGCATGTGCACGACCATCCGCTCGTCCTCATCCCGCTCGCCATGGCCGGGGAGGCGAACGCGCCGCTCGCCGCCATGGTCGGCACGTCCGCTGAGAAGCCGCGGCTGCTCGTGGTGAGCCAGCCGCGCGACCGTGATCTCCGATTCGCCTTCTTCGCCGACCTGGCCGAGGAGCTTCTTCCGTACGTCGAAAGCTTCGCCACCGAGACCGAGGACGTCCCGATCGACAGGGGCAAGGACGTCCGCCTCCGCTACCTCGACGCGCCCCAGATCTGGCTGCCCAACCCCGGCGGCATCGACTTCCTGCGCCTGCTGGGGCGTTCCACCCGATTCCGTACGACGGACGGCGAGTACCCGGTGCCCGCCGGCGTGCCGCTGCTCGGCCGCTGGCTCACGTTCCTGACCGGGACCGCCGAGATGCCCGGCTCGTCGATGCTGCTCACCGCGGTCCAGGCCCTCGGGATGCACTGGGCCACCGGGCAGAGCAGCGCCGAGGACGCCCAGTTCGCCACCCAGCTCGCCTGGATCGAGTCCGGTGCCGAAGCCGCCCGCGAAGCCGAGAACGGACCGGCCGCCGGACCGGCCACCGACCCCGACTTCGACAACCGGGTCCTGGCGCCCCTGATCGAACGCGATGACCCGGAACTGCCCGAGGTGCTCCGCGAGCTGCTCCTGCCCACCTGGGAGCGGATGTGGCGGACACTCGCCCTGCTGCGCCGCCTGCCGGCCGGTGAGCGGGTGCCGCTGCGCTGGGACTCGGATCGCGACGCGTACACGGCCTTCGCCCAGTACGTCGCCGAGGGCGGCGCCCCGCAACCCCGCCGGGACGGCGCCGTCGCGGCCGCCGCACGCCTGCAGCGCCTCGAGAACGCGGCAGCCCGCTACGCCGTCCAGCGCGCCTTCGACGACCCGCTCGTGCTCGCCGAGTACCGCCTCACCGGCTCCGCCTTCGCCGGCGTCGTCACCCTCGCCAACCCGAACCGGGTCGACGACAGCGGCAAGCGACCCGTCCTGCGGCCGCGCATCATGGTGCACACGACGGAGCCCGTACGCATGGAAGCCGGAACCTCGCTCACCTCGCCGGCCCGGACCGCGCAGAAAGCGCGGGTGATCTCGGTGACGCCGGCCGGGGACGGGGCCGACGTGCTGCTGGAGCTCTCCGGCGGGATGGGCCGCAAACTCGTGGCCGAGCCGGGCAGCGTCCCCGAAGTGGGCGAACGCCTGATCCTGACCACGCTGAACGAGGGTTTCCGGCCGGGCGGGTCCTTTCCCGACCCGGAGAACACGCCCTGGACCCACGGCGGGCCGCCGCAGCCCCCGTCACCCGAGGACTGACAACCCTCACCCTCGCGTGTTGAGTTGCGGTGCGGACCGCGCCCGAAGTCAACACGCGGTGGGTGGTTGGCGGTGGCGTGTTGAGTTGGGGTGCGGATTGCGCCCGAAGTCGACACGCGGTGGGCGGTGGAGTGGTCCGTCAGGTCAGGTGGACCAGCAGCAGGGCGATGTCGTCGTTGCCGGGCGGGGCCGCGGCCAGCAGGTGCTCGCAGAGCTCGTCGGGGGTGCCGGCGGCGTTCGCGGAGAGCACCTCGGAGATCCGGGCCACGCCGTCGTCGAGGAGGCGGCTGCGGTTCTCCACCAGGCCGTCCGTGTAGAGCACCAGCGTCGAACCGGCCGGGACGAACCGGCGGCTCGTGCTCCTCGGCTCGCGCGGCGGGAGGCCCAGCAGCGGCTCCGGCGGCACCCACCAGGCCTGCACCTTGCCGTCCGGGAGCAGCAGCAGCGGCGGCGGATGGCCGGCGTTCGCGAACGTCACCGACCAGCCCGACCACGAACGGGCCACCCGGGCCAGTACCGCGGTGGCGGCGCCCGGCACGCGGAGCCCGTACAGCGCCTGGTCGAGTTCGGTGAGCAGCTCCCCCGGCTCGTCGTCCCGGCCGTACGCGTCGCCGCGCACCAGATTGCGCAACTGTCCCATCGTGGCCGCCGCCTCGATGTCGTGCCCGGCCACGTCGCCGACCGCGACCATGACGCTGCCGTCCGGCTGGGCGAACGCGTCGTACCAGTCCCCGCCCACGGCCGCGCCGTCCTGCGCCGGCACGTAGCGGGCGTGCAGGCCGACCCCGGGGATGACCGGCAGCTCGGTGAGCAGGCTCCGCTGGAGGACCTCGGCGACATGTCGCTGTTCGCGGTAGAGCCGGCTGTTCTCCACGGCGAGCCCGGCCCGGCGCCCGATCTCGGCGGCGGTGCGCTCCTCGGCCGCGGTGAACGCCGCCCGGTCCGGACGCTTCACCAGCAGCACCGCGCCGAGCGTCTCGCGCCGCACCGGCGACGTGATCGGCACGAGCAGCGACGCCCCGAACCCGGCCCGCGCGGTGATCTCGGCCAGCTCCGCGTCGTGCAGCCGGCTCTGGAGATCGGCGGCGCCGTCGGGGGTACGGAGGGAGCGCGTCCGCCGCACCGCCTTGACCATGGCCCGCAGGTCGGCCCGGGACCGCACGCCCAGTTCGGCGAGGCGTGCCATGTCGGCGGCTCGGGCCGGGTCGCGGTGCGCGGCCGAGACCAGGGTGGCGCCGCGCGGCTCGTCGGCGATCGTGACGACACACCAGTCGGCGAGCCGCGCCGTCACGACGTCGCCGAGCCTGCGCATCGCCTCGTCCACGTCCATGGTCGCGGCCAGCGACTCGGTCAGCTCGGCGAGCACCTCCAGCTGCTGGTGCGCCGACTCGGCGATCAGGCGCGCCTCGTCGGCGGCGGCCCGCGCGACCTCGGCGGCCTGGCGGGTCTCCTCGGCAGCGGCCCGGGCGATCCGCAGCCGCACCTCCGACGAGCAGACCTCGGCCAGCTCGCTGATCAGGGCGATCTCACTGGGCGTCCAGACCCGCGGTTCCCGGTCGACGGCGCAGAGCGTCCCCACGATCAGCCCGTCCGGGTCGGTGACCGGCGCACCCACGTAGGCGAGCGCACCCAGCTCACGGATCGACGGGTTGTCCCGCATCCGCGGGTCCTCCCGGACGTCCGGGACGGCCAGCAACTCCCCGGCGATCACCACGTGCCTGCTGAACGAATGACTGAGCGGCATCTGCCGTGCCGTGGCGAGCGGCTCCGGCACCCCCACCTGCCCGGCGAGATGCTGCCGCTCCGCGTCGACCAGGCAGACCACGCCCATCGGAGCGTCCACCAGCTTGTTGACCAGCATGGCGAGCCGATCGAAGGCAGGGTCCGCCGTCAGCCCGGCCCGCACCCGATCGGCGGCGGGCCCAGCAATGCGATCGGCGGCGGGCACCGGAGCGCGGTCGGCGGCAGGCCCAGGAGCGCGGTTGGCGGTGGGCACGGGAGCGCGGTCGGAGGCGGGCATCGGAGCGCGGTCGGCGGCGGGGCGAGGAGCGCGATCGGCGGCGTGGTCCGCGGTCCGGGCCTGAGTCCGATCACCGTGCCAGGCGCCGGCGGCGGGATCGGTGGGGTCGGTCGGGATGCCCAGGATCCGGCGCACCGAGAGCAGGCGTGACGGATCCGCGAGCACAGCCTGCCCGGCGTCGTCGATCACATCCTCCTGCAGCACCATCGCCCCCCGGTTCGTCAGCCAGGCTACCGGCGTGGACCGGGCGCGGACCGCTCCGAACGCGACCCGATCATCCGTTTCACCACCGTCCGAACGGCCACCCCCAAAGGTTTGACGCGCCGCGGCAGGCCGGGAGCCCCGGGGAGAGAGGTCAGGCGGCGTCTCTCGAACGGCCCTCGAAGGGCTGGCGGATTCCGGCGGTGAGGCCCGATCGCAGCGTGCCCCTGATCTCGGCGTGGCCCAGGCCGGCGCGGCGGGCCGCCGTGGTCAGCTCACTTCGCACCGACTGTGCGTCCAGCAGCCCCGCTCCGACGAGCCGGCCGAGAGCGAAGGCGGCACGGTTGAGGGTGTCGTTGCGTGTGCCGGGTTCGGCCCACGCCATCCGGCTCGTCTCGGCCGCGAGCGCCGCTTCCGCGTACCGATCGGGGTGAATGACCCGCCGCGAAGCCGGCGGAAAGCCGGGGCCCTTGATCAGCTCGAGCAGGGGAGGCGGACCGGCCGGGAGCGGGATCGAGGGACGCCGGATCCAGCGGTAGTCGAGGCCGCTCGCGTGCCGGGACGGCGGCGCCAGCACATAGCCGCCCGCGCCGCGCCAGTCGAGGCCGGGCAGCAGGCGGACCCGGTTGCCGAAGCCGGTCGGCAGGAACCAGAGGTGGCGCCCGCCCCGGCCGGTGCGCACCGCGGGACCGGGCGGGATGTCGTCGCCGAGCAGGTGGCGGAGGCCGTGCCAGCCCTCCGCCGAGTCGACGTCGGCCACGTCCATCACCACGCCGGTGCGCAGGCCGACGTTCGCCTCCGGCCAGTGCGACCACCAGATGGTGATCAGGTCCTCGTCGGTCGAGGCCTCGGTCAGGCCGTGCCGGAGGCGGGGATGCTTGCCGATGTGAGCGCATCGGGCTCCTCTGTCGCAGGAACAGGCGCCACCCGGATCAGGCGTGTGCACCGGCAGGACCGGGATGCCGTGCCGTGCGTATGCCAGGGCGGTCGTCAGCGACATTAGAACAAGCGTACGACAAAATCAGGTCCGATACAGGTGCGCCAGCATCGACTGGTTCGCCTCCCAGCCGTCCGGAAACTTCACGGGTACGTTGAGATGCACCGGCTCGGTCGACGGATGCGCGTCGAGCAGCTCGGCGATCCCGGCCCGGGCCACCACGACGCAGGCGTGCCGGTGCCGCGACGTCAGCACGCAGAGCCGGCCCGACTCGAGGTGGAACGCCGTGGCGTCGCGCCGTCCGGAGAGCGGATGCAGCACGACCGTCAGGTCATACTCGCGTCCTTGCAGCCGGTTCGCCGTGTCGACGGTGACCTCGGCGGCCTCGGGCGGCAGCAGCGAGCGGATCACCGCGACCTGATCGCGGTGCGCCGCGCCGATGGCGATCCGGTCGGCGGTGAGCGGCCCGGTTCCCGACTCGGAGGAGGTGACGCCCTCCCTGGTCAGGGCGCGGGCGGCGAGGTTCGCGCAGGCGGCGGCCGCCTCGGCGTCGGTCCGCACGGTGAACCGCGCCGGCAGCTCGTGCAACCCCCAGCCGGTCGCGGCGGCCGTGTCCAGCACCGCGTCGAGGGGGTCATGGGACGAACGCCCGAAGGAGAGCGTCCGATCGCCGGGCCCGGTTCCCGAGCGGAATCCGGTGAAGGGATAGAACGCCTCCGCCACCACCGGCGCGGCCGAGGCGGGCAGCCGCCAGGAGACCGGCAGGCGATGGACCGGCAGGTCGGGGTTGTGCCGCAGCAGCACCGCGACGGCGCTCTGCATCGGATCCCAGGAGAGACCGGTCCAGCGATCCACCTCGACCGTCGAGAACGGGTCGAGCTGGCCGGGGTCGCCCACGAAGAGCGCCCGCTCGAACCGGGCGGCGACGCGGAGCAGGGCGTCCGAGCGCATCTGGTACGCCTCGTCGACGATCGCCTGCGGCCAGGTCCCCTCGGTCACCGTGGCCCACTTCGCCGCCGTGCCGATGGTGACGGCCGGCGAGCCGAGGTCGCCCACCTTCGGCGCCACCCGGCAGGCCGGATGCGCGCGGACCCGGGCCGAGGGCTCGTAGTCGACCGCCGACAGCCGGCCGACGGACACCTCCGGCGAGCGCACGCCGAGCCGTTCGATCAGGTCGTCCACCTGCTCGTTGGTCTGCGCCACGATCATCAGCGGCTCCCCGGTGGCGGCCACCTCGCCGGCCGCGCGCACCACCAGGGTCGACTTGCCGGCGCCGGGCGGGGAGTCGACCACTACGCCGCGATGGCGGCCGGACCGCAGGTCGCCGAGGACCGCCGCGATGACGGTGGCGGCCTCCTCGGCGGGGCTCAAGGTCGCGTTCACCCCGGAAACTTAGCGTGTTCGGGGCCCATCTCCTGGGTACGCTGCGCGGCATCATGGATGATCGTGAATCGGACTGGCCCGCGGTGAAGCTGACGGCGCTCCGGCTGGGGCGGCGGCTGGGCATGCTGGTGCCCGCCTCGCAGCCGCATCGCTGGTCCTTCGTGCACATCGTGCCGAGCTCCGGTCCGGACGACGTGGCGGCGCTCCGCGGTGGCCGGGCGCGCAACGACGCGGCGCGCAGCTTCCGGGTCACGCACTGGGAGTTCGAGGCGGATCGGCTGGAGGGCTACGACCACGATCTCGGCGCGGTCCGGCTCCGGCACGCCGAGGCCGCCGACGAGGCGGAACTGCTGGATGTGCTCCGGGAATGGCGTCTGCGGCCGGAGGATTTCGAGCAGTCCTGGGACACCGTGAATATGTGAGGGCTCCGGGCTGGGTTCATTCACGTTCACGTTCTGCGGGAAGCGCTTCCGTTCCCCGCCGGTAAGGTCCCGCCCGGCCCGCGCTTCCGCCGGTCACGTCGCTGTCCGTCACCGCGCGGCGGTCACTCCACGCCATTTCGGAAATGCGGATGCTGGAGCACTGGAGGCAATTATTGCTTTCCCGGTTCAGCAGACCATTTCTTTCGTACGGATAAAAGTCCGCCCCCGCCGGAACATTCCGATATCCGATCCCGAGGCGGCGGCCGGCGCTCCGATGCCGCGTCGATGTCCGTCGTGTTCGACCAGTGGGACGCCGGGTCGATCTGACGGGTATCCGACACTTGCTTCGTCGTGCGCCGTCTAGCGATCCGCTGGCCCCGGGGGGCCACCCCGGAGGTGGGGCGTGCCGCGAGCCGGACGGCACACCGGGCGACCGTCCGGGATCGCCCGGTACGCACCGTAGATACCCCGCTAAATGATCACTGATCACCCGGCAGCCCAGGTGAACCCCGATTTGATCACGCTGGGTGAAATGATGTTTGCTTCTCCGTCATGCATCGGAAATAACTCTCCGCTTCAATATTCGGTACGGGCGAATAGCGAAGCCGGCCTGCAACTTGCGGACGCGGTTCGTGTGCGCAAGTTGCAGGTTTCGTCGCTCTCCGACCCGTCGCTCCAGCGTCGTGGCCAACCGTTGGTCGACATGCGCGATTTCATTCACGGTTGTTTTTATGATCTCGTTGCGACCTCTTCCAGTCGATCATCGGAAGTGCAACTCTTCTAGCCAGCAGTGACGTCAGGAACACGGACGGTGGTGGTGAGGAATGCGCCCAGACGTTCTCGTCGGTCCGAGTGAGTGGCTCATCGATCAGTTCGGTGACAAGGTCGCCGACGAGTTGTGGACGCGGGTCCCGGAGGCCTTGAGCACCGCGATCGACCGTGAGGTTCACGCTCGTCCCGCGATGGCTCAGACGATGGAACGTGTGCTCGCGAACCCCCGGTGGGCGCTGCCCTATGAGGAACTGGTGCTGTTCCTCGGCACGCTCCCGGGCGCGGAGATCATTTCGGTTCCGCGGTCGGTCTACCAGCTGGTGCTGATCAACGGGCACATCGTGGTCCCGTGGTGCTACGGCCAATCGGCCCGGCTCTCCATGCGCGACGCCGAGGTCGGCCGCTCCTTCGGCCGGCTGGCCCGCGAACTCCTGCGCCGCTTCGGTCCGCCGTGGCGCCGCTCCCCGGTCGAGGCCCCGCTCCCGCTCGACGCCGTCGACGAGCGCGAGGTGGCCAAGATCTGCGCAGCCATATCCCGGATCGAACCGAAACCCGAGGTGGTCATCGCGGGTTTCGCCGGAGCACCCAATCTGGGCCTGCTCCGCGCCTGTCTGGGCGAAGTGAAGTCCAGCGACAACGGCACCCTCAACTGGAGCCACCTCGACGACCTCCCCCTCCCGCCGCCGGTGATCCCGCGCCCGAGGCGCATGCAGTTCCCGTAGTCACCCACCGGCTCCAACCCTGAACGGCCACCCCGGGCAGCCGCCGCCCGAGGTGGCCGTTCGACGTCCGGCGCAGCAGGATGGGATCCATGTCGTTCGTGGTGACCGGCGGGGGCCGGGGGATCGGCCGGGCCATCGTGGAGCGCCTCGCCGCCGAGGGGGCCGTCGCCGTGCTGGAGTCCGACCCGGCGTCCCTGGAGTGGGTGGAGAAGACGGAGTGGGCCGCCGATCGTCAGGGGCGGGTCATCCCGGTGATCGGCGACGCCGGCGATCCCGCGGTCGCCGAGCGGGCGGCCGGGGCGGCGGCCGCGGTGGCGCCGCTGCGGGGCTGGGTCAACAACGCGGCGATCTTCCGGGACGCGCGGCTGCACGAGTCGCCCGGCGAGGTCGCCGAGCTGATCCGCCGCAATCTCGATCCGGTGCTGGCCGGCAGCGCCGCGGCGATCCGGCACTTCCTCGCCGCGGGCACCGGCGGCGCCATCGTCAACATCTCGTCCCACCAGGCGCGGCGGGCGGTGCGCGGCGCGCTGCCCTACTCGACCGCCAAGGCGGCCGTCGAAGGCCTGACGCGCGCGCTGGCCGTCGATTACGGGCCCTCATCCGTACGAACGAACGCCCTCGCCCTCGGATCGATCGCCACCGAGAGGTCGGACGCCTATCTGGACGGGCTCCCGGAGTCCGGCCGCGAGCACTTCCACCGGGAGATCGGGCTGCTCCAGCCGCTCGGCCGGATGGGGCGGCCGGCCGAGGTGGCGGAGGTGACGGCCTTCCTGCTCTCGCCGGCCGCGGCCTTCGTGAACGGCGCGATCATCCCGATCGACGGCGGGCGGTCGGCCCAGGGCCGGGATCCCGAGGAGCGGTGACCCGGCGGCGGCCTCTCAGTTCACCGCGGCCAGGTGGGCCGTCGAGAAGGGCTCGAGCCTCGACCGCATGTCGGCGTACGTGGTGAGCAGGAAGGGCGCCCCCACCACGCCGAACGCGACCGAGAAGACGCCGTTCAGGATCACCTGGACGACCGAGCCGGCGAACGGTCCGAGGGCGGCCTGCATCACGACGCTGACCACGCCGAGGGCCAGGGCCGCGCCGAGGGCGATGCCGAAGATCGTGGCGATCCGGCCGAGCGACAACCCGAAGTCGGCGTGCAGGAGCTGGAAACAGCGTCCGATGCCGACACCCCGCTCGACGGTGACGACCACGGGCAGGACCGCCAGGGCGACGCCCACGTAGAGGAGCGGGAGGAAGCAGAGCAGGAACGCGACCATGCCCAGCAGCATCGCGAGGATGCCCCAGCCGAACAGGGCCGGCGCCCGGCGCAGCCCGGTCTTCACGGCGCTGCCGAGGTCGACCGGCCGGCCGGTGGCCGCCTGGACGCCGAGCTGGATGCTCGCCGACGTCGCGACCAGCGCGAACGCGCCGGTGATGAGCGCCACCACGAGGATCGCCAGGAAGCCGACGACCAGGCCGGCGACCGGCGGCAGCTCGGTGGGCCGGGCTTCCAGGGCGGCCGAGAAGGCGGTCTCCTCGGTCTCGAAGTAGCTCTGCGCCGGCAGGCTGAGCGCCAGCGTCGGCACGGCCACGATCGCGTGCAGGATCAGGGCCGGCTTCCACACCCGCCGGACCAGGGCCGAGCCGCGTCCCCACCAGCCGGCGAAGTCCGGGCTCACCAGGGGATCGGAGGAGTTCGCGTAGTAGGACGGCGGCATCCCGGGCGTCTGGGAGGGCCAGTAGTGCCCGTTGCCGTCCAAGTTCTGCCAGCCCTGATTCACGCGGTTCCCCAAGACGTCGATCCAAGATCAGTGGGCGTCACCATAGCGGCTGCCGGCCGCCCGGCGTGGGCCCGCAGCCATCTAGACTCCGTGGGATGGCTGAGCAGCGGGAGACGCCCACGACGATCCGGGATCGGGCCGTGGCCGTGGCCGACTATCTGCTCGCCGTGCGGGCGCAGATGGAACGCCCGTCCCGGACCCTGCCGTCCGACGCGCACTGGCTCGACGACCTGCCCCGGCACCCGGACTGCGCGGCCGGCCCAGGCGCCGACGGCACCTCCTGGCTCCGGGTCGGCCGCCCCGAACTGCCGCCGCCGGTGACGGTTCCGGCCGCCCTCCGCCGCCGCCTCCGCGGCGAGATCTCGGCGGCCACCGAGCCGAAGCCGGCCACTGCGCCGAAAGCGGCCACCGAGCCGGAGGCGGCCGGAGCGGCCGCCGCGCGAGAGGACGATGACTTCGCCGAGTGGCGGGATGCGGTCTGGCGTCCCTGGTCGCTCGCCACCGCGGCGGCCGAGCAGACCCGCGACCTGCACCGGCGGCTGTTCGACCGGATGCATCAGCTCGACATGGCGACCGCCACGACCGAGCTGGTCTGGGGGCACGGGCTCCTGGAGACCGTGATCGACGGGAACCGGGTGCGCTATCCGCTGGTCGCCACCCCGGTGCTGATCGAGTACGACGCCGACCGCGCCCTCGTCAGCGTCTCCCCGGCCGGCCCGTCGCGGCTGCAGACCGAGGCGCTCGCCGGGCTGGACGAGCGGTACCTGAGCCAGTTCGCCGCGCTGGCCGGCCCGGGCGGCGCCGTCGAGGTGGACCTCTGGAGCGAGTTCGAGCGGCGGGAGTTCTTCGAGCGGGCGCTGACCAGGCTCGGCTTCGACCGCACGATCCTGGCAGCCGGCGAGAAGCCGGGCCTGACAGCAGGGGAGAAGCCGGGCCTGACAGCAGGGGAGAAGCCGGGTGACGGGGAGACGTTCGTCCGGGACGCCGCGGTGCTCTTCGCCCGCCCCCGCCAGCGGCACCTGCGCGGATTCCTGGAGAACATGCGGGACCGGCTGACCGAGGGCGACTTCGGCGCGGTCGGCTCCCTCGCCGCGATCGTGGCGCACGAGCCGAGCCGCCTCGAGATGCCCGGCGACCGGCCCGAGTCGTGGACGCGGGTGGGCGAGCGGCTGCTCATGCCGCTCCCGACGAACGAGGCGCAGGAGTCGATCGCGCGCCGCCTCGCGCACCACCGGAACGTCGCGGTGCAGGGCCCGCCCGGCACCGGCAAGACCCACACGATTCGCAACCTGATCTGCCACCTCATGGCGAACGGCAAGCGTGTCCTCGTCGTGGCGCAGAAGGAGGAGCCGCTCCGGGTGCTGCGCGACGGCCTGCCCGAGGAGGTGCAGGCGCTCTGCCTCGCGGTTCTCGGCCGGACCACCGATCAGCTGGTGCAGCTCCAGCTCGCCGCCCGGGAGCTGTCCGACCGGGCCGCGACGCTGGACTCCGACGCCGAGGCCCGCCGGGTGGATCGGCTCACCGCGTCGCTGGAGGAGGCGGAGCGCGAGCTCGCCGCGGCGATGGCGGGACTGCGGCTGATCGCCGAGAGCGAGGCCGCGACGTACCAGATCGGTGGGGTGGCCCTGCTGCCGGCGGAGGTGGGCGCGTGGCTGCGGGAGCGCGCCGCGGCGCACGGCGGGATCCCGGATCCGGTGACCGGTCCGGCGCCGCTGACCATCGAGGACTTCGCGACGCTGCTCAAGCTGGCGTCGCGTCTCACGCCGGAGGATCGTGCGGCCGCGATGCGGCCCCTGCCGGAGATCCAGGATCTGCCGGACGCCGCCGCTTCCGCGTCGGCCCGGCAGAGGGCCGGGGAGATCGAGGCGTCCCTCTCGCGCCTGGTGGACCAGGGCGTCGACGTCGAGAGGGTACGCGCGGAGCACCGCGCCGGCATGACCGAACTGCTGGCCGAGCTCCGGGACGCGGTGTCCTGGCTGCGGCGGCGCGAGGGCACCTGGACCGACCGGCTGGGCCGGCTGCTCGACGACCCGCACTGGCGCACCCTCTGGAACGACCAGGTGGCCGCCACCGAGAAGATCTTCGCGGAGCTCGCGACGCTGGCCCGGGAGGTGACCGGCCACCGGATCGCGGTGCCCGAGCCGATCCTGGCCGAGCCGAAGCTGCTGCTCAACCGGCTCGGCGAGATCGGCCGGCGGTTCGAGGCGGGCCGCGGGCTGAGCCGGCTGCTGCAGCCGGGCCTGTACCGGCTGGCCGACGAGATCCGGGTGGACGGCGAGCCGCTGCGCACGGCCGAGGACGTCGCGCTGGTGATCTCCTGGGTGCGCCGGTCGCAGGCGCGCCGGCGGCTCGGCGACTCGTGGCAGGAGTGGGTGGAGCGGCTCGCGGTCCCGGAACCGGCGACCGGCTGGGGCGATCCGGAGATCTGGGCCGGGACGCTGCTGGCCGAGGCGCGGCAGTCGCTCGACTTCGACCTGAACCGCTGGCCGCCGCTGGCCGCGCGGGTGGCTCCCCTCGTACCCCAGAAGGAGCTCGCCCTCGACGCGGCGCAACTGGCCGACGTAGCGGGGATGCTGGAAAGCGCGGCCGAGGTCTTCGCCCTGGACAAAGCGCAGGCGCAGGCGCGGGCGGTGGCCGAGCGGGTGGCGCCGTGGCCGGAGATCGCCGAGGCGTGGAAGACGCTGGAGGGCTGGGACGAGGCGATCGCCGAGGTGCGCCGGCTGGTGCTGCTCCAGCCGGACGTCATGCGGTTCCACGCGTCGCACGACCGGCTCACCGCGGCGGCGCCGGAGTGGGCCGCCATGATCGCGAGCGGCGAGCACCCGGTCGTGTCCGGCCAGGCGTGCCTCGAGGCGTGGGAGTGGCGGCGCGCGCAGACCTGGTTCGACGAGGTGGTCGGCGACGTCGACCCGGCGGTGCTGTCCCGGCGGGTGGAGCGCGCCCAGGCCCGGATCCGGCGGCTGACCGGGGATCTGGTGGTCGCGTCGGCGTGGCTCGAGGTGGCCCGGCAGCTGGACGACCGGCGGCGGGCCGCGCTCGCCGACTGGGCCACCGCCCTCCGCAAGATCGGTAAGGGCACCGGGCGGGGCGCGGCGGCCTGGCAGGCGCACGCGCAGCGGGCCATGGAGCAGGCGGTCACCGCGGTGCCGGTCTGGGTCATGTCGGTGGACCGGGCGATCGAGCAGTTCGCCGGCGGCGCGCGGTTCGACGTGGTGATCGTCGACGAGGCGTCCCAGGCCGACCTCTTCGGCCTGCCGGTGCTGTCGCTCGCCGAGCGGGCCGTCGTGGTCGGCGACGATCAGCAGATCGGCCCGCAGCTCGGGTTCGTCGGGCAGGTCTCCGGCCTGATCCAGCGGCACCTCGGCGACGTGCCGTCGGCCGAGCACTTCGACCCGGAGTCCTCGCTCTACGACCACGCGGTGCGCCGGTCGCCGGAGCGGATCCTGCTGACCGAGCACTTCCGCTGCGTACCGCAGATCATCGAGTTCTCGTCGCGGCACTACTACGACCACAAGATCATGCCGTTGCGGGCCGACCGGCCGGTGCTCCCGCCGATCCAGACGGTCTTCTGCGAGACCGGCGTGCGCCAGCCGCTGTCCGGTTTCGGCGACGTCAACCTGGAGGAGGCGGAGGCCCTCACCGAGCGGATCACCAAGATCGTGGCGGATCCGCGCTACGACGGGAAGACGCTCGGCGTGATCAGCCTGTTGAGCAGCAGTGGGCAGGCCGCATACCTTCTTACCGCGCTTCGTGAGGCGATCGGCGAGGACGAGATCCAGGCCCGCCGGCTCCGGGTCGGCGATGCCTACACGTTCCAGGGCGACGAGCGTGACGTCATGCTCGTCTCGATGGTGGTGTCCGAGAATGATCCGCGGATCGCGGCGTTCACGAAGCGCGACTACCACCGGCGGATCAACGTGGCGGCCTCCCGGGCCCGGGATCAGCTGTGGATCTTCCACTCGGTACGGCCGGCCGCGCTCGCCGCCGACGACGCCCGTGGCCTGCTCCTCTCGTACGCGTTGAATCTGCCCACGGAGGCCGCGGTGGCCGATCTCGCCGTCCGGTGCGAGAGCGACTTCGAACGTGAAGTGCTCCAGCTGCTGGTGGCCCGCGGCTACCGGCCGATCCCGCAGTTCCGGATCGGCGGCTACCGGATCGACTTCGTGCTGAACGCGCCGGACGGCCGGCGGCTCGCGATCGAGTGCGACGGCGACGCCTACCACGGGCCGGAGCGCTGGGAGAGCGACATGCGCCGGCAGTCGGTGCTGGAGCGGGTCGGCAACTGCGTGTTCGTGCGGATCCGTGGCAGCGTCTTCGCCCGGGAGCCGGAGGCGGCGATGCGGCCGCTCTGGCAGCGGATCGCCGAACTGGAGATCGCGACTACGTAGAGCGCTCTCGGGTTCGCGGTGAGTGCATGTGGACGGTCGACTGCGGGTACAGGGTTGCGTAAGGTTCCATAGCCAACACTTGCAGTAACTGTCTGTCATGGAGGCTGGGCGGCTTTTCGGTGGAATTGTGGGGCGACGAGGTCGTCCGTTCGGTTGTTTCGTTACTCTGGATGGGCGATAATTCCCTGCTCGGAGCCCTGCTGGCGGAATCGTCAAAACTTTGACGCCTACGTCCACTGTTACTACGGCCTCGTGACGGGTCGTAATAGGTGAGGGGTCTCAAGTTGGTCGGGGGAGCAACTGTGAGCGAGGGGGGAGGTGTCGGCGGATGACCGTGCCCGAAGAACGGGAGCGCTGGTCGCCGGCTCCGCCGTCCGCGCTGCCCGAGCCACGCCAGCCCGCCGAGGACCGGGCCGCCTGGTTCACCTACTCCGCGGCCGGCGACCAGATCGTCTGGTCCGCGGCGCTCTCCGCGATGCTCGGCCGGCCACCCGCCGAGGAGGAGATGACCCGGCAGATCCTGGCCCGCTACGTGCACCGCGACGATCACGCGAAGGCGCTCGGCGCCATCACCGAGGCGTGGACCAGCCGGAACACCGTTCATGCCACGGTCCGGCTGATGCGCACCGACGGCGGCTGGTTCGACGTGGACTGCCGGCTCGAGCCGATGATGAGCCCCGACGGCACGGTGCGCGGCCTGCGCGGCACCGTCCAGGACGTCTCCGCCCGGGAGCGCGCCAAGCGGGAGAACGCCCGCCTCACCCGTCGCGGCGAGACCGTGCAGGCGTCCCTGATCGAGCCGGATCCGGCGACCGGGCTGCTCACCCGGGCGCGGTTCGCCGACGAGATCGACCGCGCCCTGCGGCGCGCGGCGGGCGCGGTCCTGGTGGTCCGGGTCCAGGTCGACGGCGAGGACGCCGAGGGCGTACGCCCGGACCACAACGCCGATCTGCTGCGCCGCGCCGCGCGGATCCTCGAGGACCGGGTGCGGCCCGAGCACCTCCTCGGCCGGGTCGGGCCCAACGAGATCGGGATCCTGCTCGCCGGCGCCGGGTGGAGCGCCGCGCACGAGCACGCCCGGCAGCTGGTCGAGACCCTGTCCCGGCAGTCGTCCCCGGAGGAGTGCCTGCGGGTGAGCGCCTGGGGCGGCCTGGTCCGCTTCGAGCAGGACGCCGAGGCGGGCAGCCACGGCCTGCTCATCGACGCCGAGCAGGCCTGGCGGCAGTCCCGCGAGCTGGGCCGGCCGCTCACCCTGGTGGCCCATCCGGTCCCGGTGCGCGACCGGCAGGGCTCCTACCGCAGCCGGGTCGCCGACGCGCTCGGCACCGACCGGTTCACCCTCTACTCCCAGCCCATCCTGGAGCTGCAGACCAACCGGGTGACCCGGCACGAACTGCTGCTGCGGGTGCTCGACGAGGCCGACGGCCCGCAGTCGCCGATCCAGGTGCTCGACACCGCCGAGCGGCTCGACGCGATCTTCGACATCGACCTCTGGGTGGTCGAGCGGGCCATGCGGCTCGCCGCCGAGGAGCCGGGGCTCTGCCTCCAGGTCAACCTCTCCGGCCGCTCGGTCGGCGACCCGCGGCTCACCGCCGAGGTGGAGAAGCTGCTGGAGCGCTACGCCGTCGACCCGGCACAGCTCACCTTCGAGATCACCGAGACCGCGCTGATCGGCAACCTGAGCGAGGCCCGCCGCTTCGCCGACCGGGTCCGCGACCTCGGCTGCGGGCTGGCCCTCGACGACTTCGGCTCCGGCTACGCGTCGTTCCGCTACCTGCGGCTCTTCCCGATCGACCTCGTCAAGATCGACGGGGAGTACGTCGTGGACCTCGTCGACAACCCGCAGGACCAGGTTCTGGTGCGCGCGCTCGTGCAGGTCTGCCAGGCGTACGGGATCCACACGGTGGCCGAGTTCGTGCAGGACGAGCCGACCCTGCGGATGCTGCGTGAGCTGGGCGTCGACTACGTCCAGGGCTATCTGATCGGCCGCCCGTCGCCGGTTCCGCCGGGCCGATTGCACAACCCCTGACGCGGGTAACGTGCGGTGCATGGAGCACTTCACGATTGCCACCGTTGCGGAGCAGAGCCCCGATTTCCGTCGCGTCCTCTGGACCGGCAAGCACACCCAGCTCGTGGTCATGACGATCCCGCCGGGCGGCGAGATCGGCGAGGAGGTCCACGAGGTCGACCAGATCCTCACCTTCGTGAGCGGGGTCGGCCAGGCCATCGTCTCCGGTCAGACCCGCAAGGTCGCCCAGGGTGACCTCGTCGTGGTGCCGGCCGGGCGCAAGCACAACTTCCTGAACGACGGGCCGAACCCGCTGGTCCTCTACACCGTCTACGGCCCGCCGGAGCACGCCGACGGCGCCGTGCACAAGACCAAGGAAGAGGCGGACGCGCTCGAGGAAGCCGGCAAGGACGAGCCGCCGGCGCAGTGACGCGGGCGCCTGATGTTCTCGGAACACCTAGAACGACGCCGGAACCGGCCGAGGCCCCCCAGCCAGCCGGTTCCGGCGTCGTGTCGGGGTGAAAGTCCCCGCACAGCCTACCGGGCGACGTTCACGTAAGTCGATCGAATCGGCCGGGTATATATGGGCGTTGGCGGATACCCGACGCCCGCGGTCGCCGGTCTCCCCCGGCCACCACTAACCTTCCAGCATGACTGAGCCCATCGGCGGCGGGCCTCGCTGGTTGAGCGACGAACAGCAGCACACCTGGCGGCAGCTCGTCGAGGTGCTCGTCAAGATGCCGGCCGCCCTCGAGGCCCAGCTCCAGCGGGACGCCGGGCTGACCCACATGGGATACCTCGTCCTGGTGACCCTCTCCGAACGCCCGGACCGCCGGCTCGCCATGAGCAGGCTCGCGAAACGCGCGTGCGCGTCGCTGTCCCGGCTCTCCCACGTGGTGGCCCGGCTGGAGGAGAAGGGCTGGGTCCGGCGCGAGCGCGACGCCGGCGACGGGCGGGTGCAGATCGCGGTGCTCACCGACGCCGGCTGGGACAAGGTGGTGGAGACCGCGCCCGGTCACGCCGAGGCGGTGCAGCAGCTGGTCTTCGACCGGTTGACGGCGGCGCAGACCAGGCAGCTCGCGAAGCTCACCGGCGCGTTGCTGGAGTCGCCGATGGAGGTCCGCGATCGCCCTTAGCGCGTGTTGAGTTCGGGTGCGGATTGCGCCGTAAGTCAACACGCGAGGGCGGAGTTCGGGTGCGCCTTGATCGCGTGTTGAGTTGGGGTGCGGATCGCGCCGTAAGTCGACACGCGAGGGCCGGGGCGGGGCGGAGTTCAGGCGCGGGCGTAGGCCGGCACCGAGCGGTCGGCCAGCAGGTCCAGGCAGAGCGCCGCTGTGCGCTCGTCCGAGGCCGCCCCGACGCCCTCGCCGGTGTCCGGGTCGTAGGCGGCGTAGTGCCCGTTCGCATGCACCAGGGCCGTCGCCGCGGTACGCAGCTGTTCCGCCTCGGCGCGGTGGCCGTGCATCAGCATCCCCTTGCGGAGCAGCCAGTTCAGGTCGATCCGGATCGGTAGCCGCCGCACGCCGTCGCTCTCCGGCACCGGCAGCCCGGTCCGGGCCGGCATGCCGAACCACGCCGACGACACCTCCGCGAGAATCGCCTCGGCGTGCTCGGCCGGCAGATCGGGCAGCAGCAGCGGCAGCAGTCCGCCGGCCGTGTGCGCCGGGCCCGGCTCGCCGGTGCGCGGGTCCCGGGACCGGAACGTGCCGGTCGCCGGATCCCAGAGCCGGCGGACGATGGCGGCCGCGACGGCCTGCGCCCGGTCCCGGTGCCGGTCGGCGTCGGCGGGCCGGCCCAGCGCCCCGGCCATCTGGGCCAGCGACAGGTCGGCCGCGCCGAGGATCGCGTCGAAGCCCGGGTGGGTGACCTCGTCGGAGAGGAATTCCTGCTGGGCCGAGAGACGCGGGTAGAGCCACTCGAGCTCGGCCTGCGCCTGCCGGATCTGCGCGGCGCCGTGCCCCGAGGAGTGCCGGTAGACCTCCCACGCGGCCGCGGCCTGCAGGGCGGACGTGCCTCTGCGGGACGGGCTCTGCGCGTACCCGGGGAATTGTTCGAAGGCCGCGGCAGGCACCTGGCCGGAGGGGCGCTGGGCCTCGAAGAGGCCCCGGAGTGACTCCCAGGCGCGCGCCGGATCGGTGTAGGCGAAGCCGATCGCGGTGACCGCGACATCCCAGCCCGACCGGGCAGGACGGCCCGCGCGGCCGGTGTCGAGCACCCAGGTCGCGGATTTCCAGAGCTCGGCGGATACGTCGGCGTACATCGTATTGACGACCCTTCCCTGTCAGGCCCGGCGGAAACCTTTTGATCGGCGGGCGCCGGGCGGACTGAAGGGAATTGCCGGATGAACTGTCGGCGTCCTGAGTGAACAGTCGGCTTCGCGGCCAGCGGCGGGACGGTCCGGTTCCGTAGCCTCGCTTCGCTCAGACATTGATGTACGGGGAGGTGGTTTCCGATGTCCCGCATTGCCGGCTTGATAGCAGCGGCCGTCCTGGTGTTCGTGGCTCCGGCGCCCGCGCAGGCCGCGCCGGTCACCGGTGTCGAGGTGCGCGTCGAGGACGTCCGGCTGACGCCCGGCGCCGAGTCGACCCGGGTCGAGGTCTTCCTCTACTCGGAGAAGGCCGTGGACCTCGGCACGAGCGGCGGGGTGAGCCTCGAGCTCTCCGGCGGTCTCACCGGCGTGGTCCTCAGCGGCAACCTGCGCATGTACCCCTGTGAAGACACCGTCGGCCCGGCCCTGAGCTGCACCCTCGAAGCGTCGCAGCTGCCGGCGGGCGGGGCCTCGGCCGGCTTCACCGGGTTCATCAGCGCTGCCGAGGACGCCGCCCTCGGCCAGGAGGGCACGCTGACCGTGACCGTCTCGGCGCCGAACCTCGCGCCGGTGACCGGCGCCGCGAAGGTGTTCGTCGGGCCGGCGGCGTCGCCGTCCGCCTCCGCCTCCGCATCGGTTTCCGCTTCGGCTTCGCCGTCCGCCTCGGCCTCGGCGTCGCCGTCGGTCTCCGCCGGCGCCTCGTCGCCCTCGGCGTCCGCCTCGGTCACCCCTTCCGCCTCGATCATCCCATCCGCCTCGGTCAGCTCGTCGCCGGCCGCCGGTGGGGGAGCGCTGCCGATCACCGGGCCGCAGGGTGGGACGTTCGCGGTGGCCGGTGGTGTGCTGGTGGTCGCGGGCGCCCTCGGCTTCCTGCTGGCGCGGCGGCGGCGGGCGCGCTTCGAGGCCTGACCCTTCCTAGTCTGCCGGTTCCTTTCCGCCTGCCGGGATGGCGAGCCAGAGACGGCTTCGTCGTCCCGGCAGGTATGGCGAGTCCAGGCGCTTCGCCACCACGCCGCCGAGACCCTGCGCCCGGGCGGCCTCGAGGGCGAACTCGCCGCCGCCGGGGAAGTACGGCGGCGTCTGCCAGTGGTCGCCGGCCAGGGCGAGGCCGTCGAGGATCTCCCGCCGCTCCGAGTAGCGGACGAGCTCCACGGTGGAGTGCCCCTCCAGCCACAGCAGGTCGTACATCAGGAATTGCACCGGCGTGCGCTCCGCCGCCCTGCGTGCCGCCGCGGCGTCCTTCGGCGCCCTGCGCCGATCCAGCAGGTCGGAGGAGGGGCGCGCGCCGTCGAACGCGACGATCTGGCCGTCGAGCACGGCCTCGACCGGCGCGAGCGCCGGGCCGATCGGCCGGATCTCCGGGAACCACGAGGTCACATCGGTTCCGTCACCCGCGATCAGGCGAGATCTACCCCCCGATACGTACGCGGTGACGCGGAGCCCGCCCCACGACATCTCGTATCCCCAGTCGGCGTCGTCCGCCGGAAGCGTGGCCGACCTGGTCGCCAGCATCGGCTGCACCAGCTCGGGCATCGGCTCCCAGCCCGGCTCGGCCGGGTCCATCCGGCGGACCATCCAGTCCCGCCCGCCGGTCTGGAAGAAGACGTAGCGGCCGGACGTGCGCTCGCCGTGGAAGGTCACGCCGATCTCGTCGTCCCGCCACTTGTCGGCCTCGTACGTGCCTCGGTCGTGGATCGTCATCCGGCCACCGCCGTACTCGCCGGCCGGGATCTCGCCGGCGAAGTCGAGGTATTCCAGCGGGTGGTCCTCGGTGTGCTTGGCCAGGTAGTTGCGGGCCTGGTCGCGGGGGAGTCCGCGGGGCACGGCGAACGAGACGAGCACGCCGTCGTGTTCCAGCCGGACGTCCCAGTGCAGGCTGCGGGCGTGGTGCTGCTGGATCACGAACCGATTGCTCGTGCTCCGCTTCGCCGCGATCTTCTTTGCAGGGACGGGCTCGGGGGTGCGCCGTGCGTCCCGCTTGCGGCGGTACTCGTCGAGGCGGTCCGTCATGAGTCGATTGTCTGCCCGCACGCATGGAGAAATACACCGGTGTAACTCGCCGGAGAATTGTCATACCCCCCTGGTTGGGTATGGGCATGGAGAGATACGTGTACGCGTGGCGCAGCGCGCCACTGCCGGAAGGGTCCGCACGGGCCGCCCGCCGCATTCTCCGGATGCGCCGGGCGGTGGCTCTGGCCCGGGCCGGCCGGGCGTTCGCCGAGATGGCGGAGGTCTGACAGTCCATCCCGGCCGGTCTCGCGAAGGGGGCGGTTCGAGCAAATCGGACTCGATGTCGATCGCGGGTGTTCCCCCGCGGTGATGGCGGGGGGTAGTCTCTTGGCTCCGACGCGTATCCATCGACAAGAAGGCTTCGGTGCGATGACCTTGCGCATCCTCGTGGTGGGCGCCGGCATTGCCGGCCTGTCTGCGGCGCGGGGGTTGCGCGTCGCCGGTTTCCGGCCCGACGTGGTGGAGGCTCTGCCCGCCACCGTCGTGCCCGGCGCCGGCATCTATCTGCCGGGCAACGCGTCCCGTGCGCTGCGGCTGCTCGGGCTCGACGTGCCACTGCGCCCGCTCGGCGATCTGATCTTCCGGCAGGTCTTCCTCGACGCGCGCGGCCGCCAGCTCTTCGAGATGGACGTGGCGGCGCTCTGGGCCGGGGTCGGCGAGTCCCGCGCCCTCTCCCGGGCCGACCTCCAGCAGGTGCTGCTCACCGGGGTCGGCGGCGACGTGCGCTACGAGACCGAGGTGACCGGGCTGGAGATCGTGGACGGCGCCGCGAAAGTCGAGTTCTCGACCGGCGGCGTCGCCGAATACGATCTGGTCATCGGCGCCGACGGCCGCCGCTCGACCATCCGGGAGAAGGTCGGCCTCGGTGGCCCCGCGGTGCCGACCGGCCAGATCGTCTACCGCGCCGTGGTGAGCGGCAGCCCGGCGCTCACCGACTGGACCGCGGTGCTGGGCCGCCGC
Organism: Actinoplanes sp. NPDC023714; assembly: GCF_040639855.1. Lineage (NCBI taxonomy): Bacteria > Bacillati > Actinomycetota > Actinomycetes > Micromonosporales > Micromonosporaceae > Actinoplanes > Actinoplanes sp. NPDC023714. The sequence goes on along the minus strand of NZ_JBFAAR010000011.1, from coordinate 195,377 downwards.
GCGTCGTTCGTGGCGATGCCGATGGGCGGCCGCAAGATCTACTGCTACGCCGACGAGACCGCGCCGGACAGCCCCAACCCCGACGATCCCCAAGCCCGGCTCGTCGAGCTCTTCGGCTCGTTCGGCGGCCCGGTCGCGGCGATCCTGGACAGGGTGGAGAAGGTGCAGGTGGCGCGCACCGACGAGGTCGTGCTGCCGGCCTGGTCGAAAGGACCGGTCCTGCTCGTCGGCGACGCGGCGCACGCCACCGCCCCGACGCTGGCCCAGGGCGCCGCCATGTCGTTCGAGGACGGATACGTGCTCGGCCAGGTGCTGCGCGAGTCCGCCGGGGACATCCCGGGCGCGCTGGTGAGATATGAGCAACGCCGCCGGCCGCGCTGCTCCGAGGTGCGCGAGCGGACCCGCGAGCGCGACCGGACCCGTGACGTCCCGCCCACGCTGCGTGACCCGATGCTGCGCCGGCGTGGCCTCCGTCTCTTCACCGACCACTATCGCGAGCTGGTGTCTCCGGTTTAGACCTTCTTACCTGCGTGGATTCGGTCCATGTGGGCCGGTTGGGTCCCCCCGCGCCAGCCGAAGGTCTTGAGGGGGACTATCCTGCCCACGGGATACGCCCGATCTTCAGGGGAATCCCGAGAGGGACGAACGAGACAACGGAGGCATTTCGTGACGACCGTTGCGCCGTCGCCGATCGCGACCCGACCATATCCGGTTCGGCGGCAGGTCAAGGGTTCCGCGTTTGCTCGGATCCTGCGCACGACGGACGCGAAGCAGATCGGGATCATGTACATGATCACGGCCTTCGTGTTCTTCCTGCTGGGCGGCCTTATGGCTCTGCTCATGCGCGCCGAGCTGGCCCGCCCTGGCATGCAGTTGCTGTCGCCGGAACAGTTCAACCAGCTGTTCACCATGCACGGCACGATCATGCTGCTCTTCTTCGCGACGCCGATCGTGTTCGCATTCGGCAACTACGTCGTGCCGATCCAGATCGGCGCGCCCGACGTGTCGTTCCCGCGGCTGAACGCGTTCGCGTACTGGCTGTACCTGTTCGGCGGCCTCATGACGATCGGCGGGTTCCTGACCCCCGGCGGCGCCGCTGACTTCGGCTGGTTCGCGTACACGCCGCTGAGCGACTCGCTGCACTCCCCGGGTGTCGGCGGCAACATGTGGGTGGTCGGCCTGGCCCTGTCCGGTCTGGGCACGATCCTCGGCTCGGTCAACCTGATCACCACGATCATCACCCTGCGCGCGCCCGGCATGACCATGTTCCGCATGCCGATCATGACCTGGAACATGCTGGTCACGGCGCTGCTCGCGATCCTGGTCTTCCCGTTCCTGGCGGCCGCGCTCTTCGCGCTCGCCGCGGACCGCGTGCTCGGCGCGCACGTCTTCGACGTGGCGACCGGCGGGCCGATGCTCTGGCAGCACCTCTTCTGGTTCTTCGGCCACCCCGAGGTCTACATCATCGCGCTGCCGTTCTTCGGCATCATCACCGAGGTCATCCCGGTGTTCAGCCGCAAGCCGGTCTTCGGCTACAAGGGCCTCGTGGCCGCGACCCTGCTGATCGGCGCGCTGTCGATGTCGGTGTGGGCGCACCACATGTTCGCGACCGGCCAGGTGCTGCTGCCGTTCTTCAGCTTCCTGAGCTTCCTCATCGCGGTCCCGACCGGCATGAAGTTCTTCGTCTGGATCGGCACGATGTGGCGCGGCCAGATCAGCTTCGAGTCGCCGATGCTCTTCGCGGTCGGCTTCATGGTGACGTTCCTCTTCGGCGGTCTCTCCGGCGTGCTGCTCGCGGCCCCGCCGATCGACTTCCACGTCTCCGACTCGTACTTCGTGATCGCGCACTTCCACTACGTGCTCTTCGGCACCATCGTGTTCGCCGTCTTCGCCGGCATCTACTTCTGGTTCCCGAAGATGTTCGGCCGGATGCTCGACGAGCGCCTCGCCAAGATTCACTTCTGGCTCACGTTCATCGGCTTCCACGCGACGTTCCTGGTGCAGCACTGGCTGGGCACCAAGGGCATGCCGCGGCGGTACGCCGACTACCTGCCGACCGACGGGTTCACCTTCCTGAACACGTTCTCGACGATCGGCTCGTTCGTTCTCGGCCTGTCGACCCTGCCGTTCATCTACAACGTGTGGAAGTCGTACAAGGTCGGCGTGGTGACCACCGCGAACGACCCGTGGGGCCACGGCAACTCGCTCGAGTGGGCGACCACCACGCCGCCGCCGCTGCGCAACTTCGACCGGATGCCGCGGATCCGCTCCGAGCGTCCCGCGTTCGACGAGAAGTTCCCGGAGCTGGCCGCCGGCCACTCGCTCGCCGGACCGCCGGAGGGTGGCGCCCGGCCGCTGTCCGCCGAATCCGACGGGGGAGCGACGTACCAGGAAGACAAGAGCTAGGTTTCTCGTGACACGGGCCGGCCCTCATGGGCCGGCCCGTTCGCGTTTCCGTGGCGTTACGTGACGCTCCTCAAACCCGGTGGTTTCTGTCGTACCCCTGAGAGAGGATCGGCGGCGGAGGTCAGGAACGTCATGCTGCTCACGCCTTACCGGGAAACGCTCGCCCTGCCGAAGATCCCGTCCCTGCTCGTGGTCGCCACCCTCGCCCGCATCCCGATCGCGGCCGCCGCGGTGGTGCTCACGCTGCACGTCGTGACGGATCTCGGCCGGGGCTACGGCGCCGCCGGTCTGGTCGGCGCGGCCGCCACGATCGGCGGCTCGATCGGCGCGCCGGTGATGGGCCGCCTGATCGACCGCCGCGGGCTGCGCCCGGTGCTGGTGCTGACCACCGTGGCCGAGGTGATCTATTGGCTGATCGCCCAGGCCCTGCCCTACTGGGCCCTGCTCCCGGTCGCCGTGGTCGGCGGTTTCCTGGCCCTGCCGGCCTTCTCGGTGGCCCGGCAGTCGATCGCCGCCCTGACCCCGGAGTCGCATCGGCTGCCCGCCTTCGCCCTCGACTCGATCACCACCGAGATGTCGTTCATGGCCGGGCCCGCGCTCGGCGTGCTGATCGCCACGAGCGCCGGCCCGCGGGTCGCGATGCTCACCCTGGCCGGCGGCATCCTCCTCTCCGGCCTCGGCCTGTGGCTGCTCAACCCGCCGACCCGCGCCGCGCACGAGAAACCCGTGTCGAGCGGCGAGCGGGTGCCCCGGCGCAGCTGGCTCAAGCCCCGGTTCGTCGCCATCCTGGCCGTCACGATGGCCGCCACCCTGGTCCTCTCCGGCACCGACGTGGCGGTGGTGGCAGTCCTCCGCGAGTCCGGCGAGGTGCACTGGACCGGCGCGGTGCTCTCCCTCTGGGCGTTCTTCTCCCTACTCGGCGGCTTCGCCTACGGCACGATCCGCCGCGGCCTGCCCGCTCTGGCCCTCTTCGCCCCGATGGCCGTCCTCACCATCCCGGTCGGCCTGGGCGGCGACCACTGGTGGCTGCTGGCCCTCCTCCTCATCCCGGCCGGCGCCCTCTGCGCCCCCACGATCACCGCCAGCTCCGACGCCATCAGCCGCATGATCCCGGCCGCGGCCCGGGGCGAGGCGATGGGCCTGCACAACTCGGCCCTCACCGTCGGCGTCGCCCTGGGCGGCCCGCTGGCCGGCCTGGCCATCGACACGAAGGGCGGCGCGTGGGGCTTCGCGGCCGTCGGCGCCGTAGGCGTCCTGGTGGCCCTGGCAGTCCTACCGGCCGAAATCCGCCGCCGCCGCGCCGACCCGGCGCCGGCCTCGTCCTCGCCCGAGCCGTCGTCACTCGAGCCGTCGTCGCTCGGACCGTCGTCGCTCGAGCCGTCGTCGCTCGATCAGCCGTCCTCCGAGCAGCCTTCGTCGGTGCGGGCGGTGGACGCCGCCACGCTTGCCGAGCAGCCCGCTGTGAAAGCCGGCACCCGCCCGGAATAGCGCTGGCTGCAGCCGGTCCGGTTTGGCTGCAGTCCATGGCTGTTGGGGAGCGTGGCCGGCGACCACTGGCTGCAGCCGGGGGATGGGGACGGTCAGGCGGGGCGTCGCTCCAGTGGGGTGTCGTCGGGGCCCTGGGACCAGGCGAGGATCGAGGGCCAGGGGCCGTAGCCGGAATCCATGTTGAGGTGGGCCGCGCCGGGGAGGACGTCGATCGGGATGTCGAGGCCGGCGTAGACGGTCCGGATGTCCTCGGGAAAGTAGGGGTCGTTGTCGGTTCCCACGAGGCGGGTGTATCGGGAGGCCGCCCGCAACCGGGCGGGACTCACCGGCGGGTGGGCGAAGCCGGCGATCTCCGGGTGGCTGAGGGTCACCGAGGGGGACGGGGGAGCCACGAGCAGGACCCGATCGACCTGGAGGGGCACCTCGGACCGGGCGGCGGCGTTGAGCCAGAGCAGGCAGCCGAGGCTGTGGCAGAGGACGGTTCGCCGGGTGCCGGGCATGGCGGCCACCCGGGTGCGGAGCTCGGCCAGCCAGTCGTCGAGTTGCGGGAAGTCCGGGTCGGGCAGCTGCGGGTAGTCGACAGCGTGGCCGAGGGCGGTCAGCTCGCCGGCGAGCCAGTGCTGCCAGTGTTCCGGTGGGCGGCGGTTCTGCCAGCCGTGCAGCAGGAGGAAGCTCTGATCGCTCATCCCGTGATCATGCCCAGGGTATCGCCAGGGAAGAAGTGCGGGAGGCAGGGTTTCAGGCCGTCCACGGTCACCGCGGCGTGGTCGCGGGCGAGCCACCCGGCGCGCGTCAGGCGGAGACGGTCGGAGACGAGGGCCTCGCCGTCCCTCGCGTCGATGGAGATGCCGTCCGGTTCGTACCCCAGTTTGCGGGACACGGCCTGGGACGCGTGGTTGTCCCGGAACACGTCGGTGCGGGCCGACGTGGCGCCGAGGTGGTCGAAGGCGAGCGCGAGCAGCCCGGTCCGGGCCTCGGTGCCGTAGCCCCTGCCGTGGTGCGGGAGGCCGAGCCACGGCCAGGTGGTGACCTGGCGGACGACCGGGAAGTCGCGGGGCAGCCGGAGTTCGAGCCGGGGCGTGCGGATGACCAGGCCGAAGAGCGGCCAGAGATCGACGAGCATCGGGTCAGAATTCCAGATGCATCAGGTGCAGGCCGACCCGCCCGTGCGCGGGGTGTTCGAAGGAGCGGGGAACCGTTCCGATGATCTGGAAGCCGAGGCGGCGGTAGAGGTCGACGGCCACCGTGTTGGTCTCCACGACGGCGTTGAACTGCATGGCCGCGTACCCGTTGCGGCGCGCCCAGTCCACGGCGAACCGGGACAGCGCGCCGCCGACGCCCCGGCCGCGGGCCGCCGACGCCACCATGAAGCTCGCGGTGGCGACGTGCGCGCCGGGTCCGCCCCGGTTCGGGCCCATCTTGGCGGTGCCGAGCACGGCGCCGCCGGACGACGCCACCACGGTGAGGCCGGGCGGCTGCTCGACCCACATGGCGCGGGCCGCCGCCGGCTCCATCGCCGGGTCGTACGGGAACGTCTCCCGCGCCGTGATCACCTCGCTGATGATCTCCCAGACCCCGGGCCAGTCGGCGTCCTCGAACGGCCTGACCTCAGGCGTCGACAACGGGCGAGCCGGTGGTGGCGATCGAGGCGGCGCGGAACTGCTCCAGGGCGGCGTCCGTCGTGGCGCGGGCGACACCGGCGGTCAGTTCCAGGACGACCGTCGTGGTGAAGCCGGCGGCCGCCGCGTCGAGCGCGGTCGCCCGTACGCAATGGTCTGTCGCAATGCCCACGACCTCGACGTCGGTGACTCCCCGGTCCTGCAACCAGCTTGCGAGGGTTTCGCCCGCGTCGGTGTGACCTTCGAAGCCGGAGTACGCCGCCTGGTGCTCGCCCTTGTGGAAGATCGCCTCGATCCGGTCGGTGGCGAGCTCGGGGTGGAAGTCGGCGCCCGAGGAGCCGACCACGCAGTGCGCCGGCCAGGTGTCGACGTAGTCCGGGTGATCGCTGAAGTGGTTGCCCGGGTCGACGTGGTAGTCCTTGGTCGCGACCACGTGGTCCCAGCGCTCACCGGCCTTGGCGAGGACCAGCGAGATGCCCTTGGCGACCGCGGCGCCGCCGGCCACGGCCAGCGAACCGCCCTCGCAGAAGTCGTTCTGCACGTCGACGATGATCAGCGCGCGCGGCATGAAAACCCCTCTTAAGCGGTGGGAACGATGACGACGGGGATGGCGGGATCGCCGGCGGAGAGCTTGAGGCCCTCCCACGGGATGGAGATCAGGCACTGCCGCAGGTGTTCCCGGGACTCCGGCAGCGCGGGCATCGCCTGCACCTCGCCGGCCTGGATGAACGTGCGCTGCAGCAGGCGGTCGCCGGCCTGGTGGTCGGGCACGCCCTGGGAGTAGATGATCTCCTCGATGGCGGTGCCGGTCGGCTTGTGGCGGCGGACCGCGACCTTGCGGCCGCCGACGGTCGCCTTGTTCTCCGAGCGCTTCACGACCGGCCGGCCCTCGACCTCGACCAGCTTGTAGACGAGGCCGGCGGTGGGCGCCCCGGAGCCGGTGACGACAGCGGTGCCGGCGCCGTACATGTCGACCGGCTCGGCCGCGAGCGTCGCGATCGAGTACTCGTCCATGTCACCCGAAACGACGATCTTCGTCTCCGTGGCGCCGAGCGAGTCGAGCAGCTCGCGGCTCTGCTGGGCCAGCACCGACAGGTCACCCGAGTCGATCCGCACGGCCCGCAGGTCGGGGCCGGCGACCGCGATGGCGTTCCGGATGCCCTGGCTGATGTCGTACGTGTCGACGAGCAGCGTGGTGTTCTTGCCGAGCGCCGCCACCTGGGATCCGAACGCCGTCGGCTCGTCGTCGTGCAGCAGCGTGAACGCGTGCGCCGACGTGCCGGTGGTCGGGATGCCGTAGGCGCGCCCGGCCGCGAGGTTCGAGGTGGAGGCGAAACCCGCGAGATAGGAGGCGCGTGCTGCGGCCACTGCCGCATGCTCATGGGTACGGCGGGAGCCCATCTCGATGATCGGACGGCCCCGGGCGGCGGTGACCATGCGGGCCGCGGCCGCCGCGATCGCGCTGTCGTGGTTGAGCACCGACAGGATCAGCGTCTCCAGCACCACGCATTCGGCGAACGTGCCGGTGACGGTCAGGATCGGCGATCCGGGGAAGAAGAGCTCACCCTCGGCGTAGCCCTCGATGTCGCCGGTGAACCGGTAGTCCGCCAGCCACTTCGCCGTGGTCTCGTCCACCACGCCGGCCGTGCGCAGGTAGTCGACCTCGGCCGGATCGAACCGGAAATCCCTGATCAGCTCGATGAGCCGGCCGGTGCCGGCGACCACGCCGTACCGCCGGCCGGTCGGCAGGCGCCGAGCGAAGACCTCGAAGACGCAGCTGCGTGACGCGGTGCCGTCCTTGAGAGCCGCGCTGATCATGGTCAGCTCGTAGTGATCGGTCATCAAGGCGGGGGTGCTGGTCTCCACGATCCCTACCCTATTGCGCCGGAGCGGAATTCGCGGCGCGCGGGCGTCGAAGAGCCCGTGACCAGCGGTTCGTCGCACCGGTTCACCGATCCGGCGAAACCGGTGGCAACATGGGGGGCATGGCGTTACCTCAGGTTGCTCCCGTCGAGACGCCGGAGATCGAAGAAGAACCGGCTGCCGACCGGCCGTGGGTGACCATCGTCTGGGACGATCCGGTCAACCTCATGTCGTACGTGACCTGGGTCTTTCAGAAGCTCTTCGGTTACAGCAAGGAGAAAGCGGAGCAGCTGATGATGGACGTGCACACCAAGGGCAAGGCGGTGGTCTCCACCGGCGCCCGGGAGCGCATGGAGATGGACGCCAACCAGCTGCACGGATACGGTCTCTGGGCTACGGTCGACCGGGCCTGAGTGGGGAAGAGCATGTTCCGACGCATTGGCGGTCACTGCGTGGCCACCTTCGAGCACGACGAGGTCCGCGTGCTGCGAAAGGTCGCGGGCGAGGTGGTCGGGCTGCTGACCGACGGCATGGACCACACCGATCCGGTGGTGTCCCGGCTGTTCCCGGACATCTATCCGGACCGGCCGGACGACTCGAGCGAGTTCCGGCTCTACACCGAGGGCGACCTCAAGACCCACAAGATCGACCAGGCGGGCGCGATCCTGGCGGCCCTGCCGGACGAGGGTGAGGGCGAGGTGCGCCTCGACGGCGAGGCCGCCGAGGCCTGGCTGCGGGCGATCAACGACGCCCGGCTCGCGATGGGCACCCGCCTGGAGATCCAGGCCGACACCGATCTGGCCGAGGAGCTGGACGACGCGGTGCTCGAGGACCCCGGTTCGAGCCGGGTCTTCCAGCTGTCCGTCTACGCCTATCTGGGCTACCTCCAAGAGTCGTTGCTCAATGCCCTGCCGGAGATCAAGTAGCGGTCGGTGTGGGGACCGCCACGCCCGGCAACCCGAATTCTTTCGGTAATGTGAACGCCGTGCTGACCATCGACAAGGCGATCATCGACGCGATCGTCGCCCACGCCCGCCGGGACCACCCGGACGAGGCCTGCGGCGTCGTCGCCGGGCCGATCGGCAGCGACGTCCCGGCGCGGCACATCCCGATGGACAACGCCGCTCGATCGATGACGTTCTACGAGTTCGACTCGATGGAATACCTGCGGGTCTGGCGCGAGATGGACGACCGGGACGAAGAGGCCGTGGTGATCTACCACTCGCACACGGCGACCGAGGCGTACCCGTCGCGCACCGACGCGGACATCGCCGGTTGGCCGGAGGCGCACTATCTTCTCGTCTCGACCCGTGAGCCGGACTCGGAGGAGATCCGATCGTTCCGTATCGTGGACGGTGTGGTGACCGAGGAAGAGGTCAACATCGTGGATGCGACGGTGGACGCGTGAAGGTGAGTGCCGTGCAGTCGTACATGTTCGGGCAGAGCCCGGTGTCGGTGTTTTACGAGTGTCGCTGAGCGACGCTCCCACCCGACCCCCTGCCCTTTTTCATGAACGACCCTCTCTAGGAGCATGACAGTCATGGCTATCGAAGTCCGCGTCCCCACCATCCTGCGCAGCTACACCGGCGGCTCGAAGATCGTCGAGGGTTCCGGCGACACGCTCACCGGCCTGATCGACGACCTCGACGCCAAGCACAGCGGCCTCAAGGGCCGGCTCATCACGGCCGAGGGCAACCTGCACCGGTTCGTCAACATCTACGTGAACGACGAGGACGTCCGCTTCCTCGGCGCGCTCGACGCGAAGCTGAAGGACGGCGACTCGATCACCATCCTGCCGGCCGTCGCCGGTGGCGCCCTGGGCTTCGCGGCGGCCGCCGCCTACCTCGGGCTCTGATCTGATGGCTCGCTTCGAGAGCCTGCTCGACGCGTGCGGGGGCACGCCGCTCGTCGGCCTGCCCCGCCTCTCGCCGGCGGTGCCCGAGGGGGCGCCGCCGGTGCGGCTGTGGGCCAAGCTCGAGGACCGGAACCCGACCGGCAGCATCAAGGACCGTGCCGCGCTGTTCATGGTCCGCGAGGCGGAGGAGACCGGGCACCTGCGTCCCGGTGACACCATCCTCGAGCCGACCAGCGGCAACACCGGCATCGCGCTCGCCATGGTCGCGAAGCTGCGGGGCTACCGGCTGGTCTGCGTGATGCCGGAGAACGTCTCGGCCGAGCGGGTCCAGCTGCTCCGGATGTACGGCGCGGAGATCATCTTCTCGCCGGCCGCCGGTGGCTCGAACCAGGCCGTCGCGACCGCCAAGCAGATCGCCGCCGAGCACCCCGACTGGAAGATGCTCTACCAGTACGGCAACCCGGCGAACGCCCGCGCGCACTACGAGACCACCGGTCCGGAACTGCTGCACGACCTGCCGACGATCACGCACTTCGTGGCCGGCCTGGGCACCACCGGCACCCTGATGGGCACCGGCCGGTTCCTCAAGGAGAAGGTCGAGGGCATCCAGATCGTGGCCGCCGAGCCACGGTACGGCGAGCTCGTCTACGGTCTCCGCAACATCGACGAGGGTTACGTCCCGGAACTCTACGACGCATCCGTGCTGGACCGGCGCTTCTCCGTCGGGACCCGGGACGCGGTACTCCGTACCCGTCAGCTCGTCGAAGTCGAGGGGATCTTCGCGGGCTTCTCCAGCGGCGCGATCCTGCACGCCGCCCTCGCGGTGGCGCACGCCGCCGTCAAGGAGGGCAAGCGCGCCGACGTCGCGTTCGTGATCGCCGACGGCGGGTTCAAGTACCTGTCCACCGGCGCTTACGGCGGCACGCTCAACGACGCGGAAGAAGCGCTCGAAGGCCAGCTCTGGGCCTGAGGGCTTAGTAGGAGAGGGCCACTGCCACGGCGGCGGCCATCGGCGGCGCGGCCGCGATCAGCAGCCACCACGGCAGATGCCGCTCGTGGATGGCGAGGAACGCGGCCGCCGTCGGCACCACGCTCAGCAGGGTGAGCAGCCCGAGCACCGGCAGGTACCAGCCGGGCGCCCCACCGAAGACCGCGATGACCGCGTAGAGGCCGACGCCCACGCCGGTGAGCCCGAGCGCGGTGCCGTAGAGCGCCATCGCCAGCATCCGCGCCTGACCCGGCGCCGGGTCCTCCGGAGCGGGGAACCGGAAGACGCCCGGGTCCTCGGCCGACGCGAGAAGCGGTGCGTTTTCCGCGGGCGCGGATCGGGTAGTGCGGACCTGCTCGACCGCGGTCACGTCGCCTCCATCAGATGACCTTCGACGTACTACCCTGAGCAACGCCGACAGGTCACCGGACGTGACGGTAGAAATCGTGATGACCGAGGTCACGGTGGTTGTGATGTGCGTTGTCGATTTGACGACAAATCGATCAGTTGTTTACTTCCAGCACTGGTCGGGGCGTACGCTTCGCTCCGTGATTGACTGGTCTGACAAGTCCAGCGCGGGCCGGTCGTGCGGGGCCTGGACGACCCGGTGTTGTTCGACCCGATGTGACCCAGAGGAAACCGCATGCGACTAACCGTTCTCGGTTGTGCCGGCAGTTTCCCCGGCCCCGAGTCGGCGTGTTCGGCCTATCTCGTGGAGGCCGAGGGATACCGGCTCCTGATCGACTTCGGTTCCGGTTCGCTGTCCGCTCTGCAGCGGTACTCGGACATGCGCAAGGTCGACGCGATCCTCCTGACCCATCTGCACTGCGATCACATGCTCGACGCGTGCACCTACGTCGTGGTCCGCCGCTACGACCCCGCCGGCCCGCTGCCGCCGGTCCCGGTCTACGCCCCTCTCGGCGCCGCCGAGCGCATCGCGGCCGCCTACAGCACCGAGGGCGAGCCGGTCGACGACGTCTACACGTTCTACGGTCTCCAGCCCGGCACGTTCCCGATCGGCCCGCTCACCGTCACCGTCGACCGGGTCAATCACCCCGTGGAGACGTACGGCGTCCGCATCGAGCACAACGGGCGCGTCCTGGCGTACTCGTCGGACACCGCCCCCTGCGACGCGTTGCTGCGCCTGGCCGCCGGCGCCGACCTGTTCCTCTGTGAGGCGAGTTACCTCGACGGCGCGCCCAACCCTCCTGACCTGCACCTCACCGGCGGGGAAGCGGGCGAGGCCGCCACCAAGGCCGATGTGGGGCGTCTCCTGTTGACCCATTTGGTTCCGGCTTGGGCCAGTGAGGCATCTATTGTGGAGGCGGCCAGCGCCGCGTACGCGGGACCGGTCGAAGTGGTGCGGCCCGGGGCCAGATACGATCTCTGAGCCGGTGTGCGGGGGCGAATCGGCTTGCACCGATGCACCACGTGTCGTGATCTTGGAGTTGTCGCATTGCGCATCGTTCGCCTGGCCAACTTCGTCACGGTGCACACCGGAGGTCTGCGCACCGCACTGCGCCAGCTGGGCCGGGGTTATCAACGCGCCGGGCACGAAGCCGTCCTGATCATTCCCGGACGCCGGTACTCGGACAAGGTGACCAAGCAGGGCCGGGTCATCACGCTGCCGAGCGCCCCGCTGCCCCGCACCGGCGGCTACCGGGTCCTCGCCGGCCGGCGTGAGATCACCAAGCTGCTGGACAGCCTGGAGCCGGACCGCATCGAGGTCTCCGACCGCACCACCCTGCGCTGGACCGGCACCTGGGCGCGGCAGCGCGGCGTGCGCTCGATGATGGTCTCCCACGAGAGCCTGGCCGGCGTGCTCGGCGTCTGGGGCATGCCGAAACGCGACGCCCTCGCCGACCGGCTCAACCGGCGTACCGCCGAGGTCTTCGACACGATCGTCTGCACCACCTCGTTCGCGGCCGCCGAATTCCGCCGCCTCGACGTGCCGAACCTGGTCGAGGTGCCGCTCGGCGTCGACCTCGACGTCTTCAACCCGGGCCGGATGGACGTCAGCGTCCGCGCCCGGTACGCCCGCCCCGACGAGCTGCTGCTGGTCTACGCGAGCCGGCTGTCCGCGGCGAAGCGTCCCGAGCTCGCCGTCGACGCGGTCGCGGCGCTGCGCAACGGCAAGATCCCGGCCGTGCTCGTGATGGCCGGCGACGGCACGCGGCGCACCGCCCTGGCGTACCGCGCGGCCCGGCTGCCGGTCCGCTTCGCCGGCCACATCGCCGAGCGGGCCGACGTCGCCACGCTGCTGGCCAGCGCCGACGTGACGCTCGCACCCGGTCCGGTGGAGACGTTCGGGCTGGCCGCGCTGGAGTCACTGGCCTGCGGCACCCCGGTCGTCGTGAACGAGCAGAGCGCCCTGCCCGAGGTGGTCGGCGACGCCGGCATCGCGGTGCCGGGCACCGCCGACGCGTTCGCCGACGCGGTCAGCTCGCTCATGGAGCGTCCCCGGGTGGAGCGCCGGGCCGCGGCCCGCGCCCGCGCCGAGAACTTCGGCTGGCCGGCCGCGGTGCAGGGGTTCCTGCGGGCGCACGGCGCGCTCGGGGAGCCGTCGCCCGCGGTGATCCGCACGGCCGCGATGCTGCGGCCCGCGGTGCCGGCGGGCCGGAATCTCGGGGCGGGCGAAGCGGCCGCGCTGCTGCGGCCCGCGGTGCCGGCGGTGCCGCTGAGCCGGAAGCCCGGGGCGGACGAAGCGGGCGCCGCGCGGTACGCATAGGGTTGGGGCATGGCGCGACCCGACGGCCGAGCGGCCGACCAGCTGCGACCGGTGACGCTGTCCCGGCATTGGAGCATCCACCCCGAGGGATCGGTGCTTGTGGAATTCGGCAACACCCGGGTGCTGTGCACCGCGAGTGTCACCGAGGGGGTGCCGCGCTGGCGCAAGGGCTCCGGGCTCGGCTGGGTGACCGCCGAATACTCGATGCTGCCGCGCGCCACGAACACCCGCGGTGACCGGGAGAGCGTGAAGGGCAAGCTCGGCGGGCGTACGCAGGAGATCTCCCGCCTGATCGGCCGCAGCCTGCGGGCCTGCATCGACCTGAAGGCGCTCGGCGAGAACTCGATCGTCCTCGACTGCGACGTGCTGCAGGCCGACGGCGGCACCCGCACCGCCGCGATCACCGGGGCGTACGTCGCCCTGCACGACGCTGTCACCTGGCTGGCCGACCGCAAGTCGCTGGCCGGCAAGATCGACAAGGTGCTGCACACGTCGATCCAGGCGGTGAGCGTCGGCATCATCCACGGCGAGGCCCGGCTCGACCTCATGTACGACGAGGACGTCTCCGCCGAGGTCGACATGAACGTGGTGTGCACCGCCGCCGGCGACTTCGTCGAGGTGCAGGGAACGGGGGAGAACGGCGTGTTCAAACGGGCCCAGATGGACGCGATGCTCGACCTCGGTGTGCTCGGATGCGCCGAGTTGGCCGCGGCCCAGCAGAAGGCGCTGGCGGCGTGAGCGCCCGGCTGCTGCTCGCCACGGGCAACCAGAAGAAGCTCGCGGAGCTCCAGCGCATCCTCGACGCCGCCCTCGGCCTCTCGCAGGTGGAGCTGGTCGGCCTCGGCGACTTCCCGGACTACCCGGACGTCCCGGAGACCGGCCTCACCTTCGGCGAGAACGCGCTGATCAAGGCCCGGGAGGGCGCGAAGCGCACCGGCCTGCCCACGGTGGCCGACGACTCCGGCATCGCGGTGAACGCGCTGAACGGCATGCCCGGCGTCTTCAGCGCCCGCTGGTCCGGCCGGCACGGCGACGACCAGGCCAACCTCGACCTCGTCCTGGCACAGATCTCCGACGTCGCCGACGAGCACCGCGGTGGCGCGTTCGTCTGCGCGGCCGCCCTGGTCCTGCCGAACGGCCGCGAGCACCTGGTCGAGGGCCGCCAGACCGGCCGGCTGCTGCGCAGCCGTCGCGGCGAGGGCGGCTTCGGGTACGACCCGATCTTCGTGGGCGACGGCCAGGAGCGTACGAACGCCGAGCTCAGCCCCGCCGAGAAGGACGCCATCAGCCACCGGGGCAAGGCCTTCCGCGAGCTGGCCAAGGTCATCGCCAAGGAACTGCCCCGCTGAGATCACCGACGCTCCCGGCCCCGCGATCGGAAGCCGGGAGCGCCGCAGATCGAAAGCCTCCCCCTCCGCAAATCGAGAGCTCGCGCCCGGTCTTCCTGGTCAAGCGGATCCCCGGCTGGTCCCGCAACCTCGGCAGCCGGGCCACCCGCGCGCCCAAGCTGGTCTTCGTCGACTCGGGCATCGCCGCCCAGCAGCTCGCCACCGACGCGCACCAGCTGCTGCGTCCCGGGCAGCCGTTCGGCCCGCTCCTGGAGGGATTCGTCATCGCCGAACTGGCCCGCCAGGCGACCTGGTCGGACCAGCTCGTCGATCTCTACCACTACCGGGACCAGAACCGGGTCGAGGTCGACGTGATCCTGGAGAACCGGCAGCGGCAGGTCGTCGCCATCGAGGTGAAGGCCGCCTCGACCGTCCGCTCCGACGACTTCGCCGGCCTGCGCAAGGTCGCCGCCCGGCTCGGTGACGACCTGGTAGCCGGCATCGTCCTCTACACCGGCACCAGCACACTGCCCTTCGGCGACCGGATGCGCGCGATGCCGGTGAGCGCCCTCTGGCAGGTCTGACCGTCCTTAGTCGAGCGCCCCGGTAGCCGCCTCGATCTCGGCGCGCAGGGCCGGTCCCGCGATCACGGTCCGGGCCTGCTCCAGCACCGGCGCCAGGAAGAGATCCGGCCCCGGCACGCCCGCGAACGGCGCCACCGCGGCCACCGCGGCCCGGCCCGCCGGTGACGGCGTGAGCGGCTCGCGCAGCTGCAGGCCACGGACCGCGGCGAGGAGTTCGACAGCGAGCAGGCTGGTCAGGTTGTCGAGGACGGTACGCAGTTTCTTGGTGGCCGCCCAGCCCATCGAGACGTGGTCCTCCTGCATGCCGCTGGTCGGCAGCGAGTCGACCGAGGCGGGCGCGGCGAGCCGGCGGTTCTCGGCGACGATGCCGGCCGCGGTGTACTGCGCGATCATCAGCCCGGAGTTGACCCCGGCGTCGGGGGAGAGGAACGGCGGCAGGTCGCGGGAGCGGGTCACGTCGAGCAGGCGGTCCACCCGGCGCTCGGCGATGGCGCCCACCTCGGCCGCCGCGATCGCGAGGTAGTCGGCGGCGAAGCCGAGCGGCGCGCCATGGAAGTTGCCGGTCGACTCGACCCGGCCGTCCGGCAGCACCACCGGGTTGTCCACCACGGAGACGAGTTCGCGAGAAGCGACGAGGAAGGCGAAGTCGAGCGTGTCCCGGGCCGCGCCGGCCACCTGCGGCGCGCAGCGCATCGAGTAGGCGTCCTGCACCGCGTGCGCCAGGTCGTCGCGGTGCGAGTCCATGATGGCGGACCCCTGGAGCAGCCGGTGGACGTTCGCGGCGGAGGCGGCCTGGCCCGGATGGGGCCGGATGGCGTGCAGCTCGGGCAGGAACGGCCGCTCCGAGCCGAGCATCGCCTCGATGGCGAGCGCCGTGGTCACGTCGGCCATGGCGAACAGGTGCCGCGCGTCGGCGATCGCCAGCAGCAGCATGCCGAGCATGCCGTCGGTGCCGTTGATCAGCGCGAGGCCCTCCTTCGCGGCCAGGTCGAGCGGGTGGAGGCCGGCCGCGCGCAGCGCCTCGGCGGCGGCCACCCGGGAGCCGTCCTTGCCGAGCACCCAGCCCTCGCCGAGCAGCACGATCGCGCAGTGCGCGAGGGGCGCCAGGTCGCCGGAGGCGCCGAGCGAGCCGTGCTCCGGCACCCACGGCGTGATGTCGTGGTTGAGCAGGTCGACGAGGCCCTGGGCGAGCACCGGGCGGACCCCGGACCGGCCCATCGCCAGCGACCGGACGCGCAGCAGCATCATGGCCCGGACCACCTCGCGCGGCATCGGGGCGCCGATGCCGGCGGCGTGCGAGCGGATCAGCGCGTGCTGGAGCTCGGCGCGGCGCTCCGGCGCGATCGAGGTGTTGGCGAGGGCGCCGAATCCGGTGGAGACGCCGTAGACCGGGCGGCCGGACGCCTCGATGCCGTCGACGATGGCGCGGCTCGTGGCCATCGCCTCGAGGGCGGCCGGTGAGATCTCGACGCGGGCGCGGCCCCGGGCGACGGCGACGACGTCGGCGGGACTGACCCCGGTGGGCTGGACGGTGACGACGTCTTCGGGGCGGACCCCGGCGGACTGAGCGGTGACGATCACTGAAGCACTCCGTCGTGCAGAACGGTTCGGATCAAGGGAACACCGGGCCGGTAGGCCAGGTGCAGGTGGGAGGGGGCGTCGAGCACGATCAGATCGGCCCGGGCCCCCGGGCGGATCACGCCCAGATCGGTACGGCGCAGGGCCGCGGCCCCACCGGCGGTCGCCGCGACGACGGCCTCGGCGGGGGTCATGCGCATCTCCCGCACGGCCAGGGCCACGCAGAACGGCATCGAGCTCGTGTACGACGAGCCCGGGTTGCAGTCGGTCGCGAGGGCGACCGTGGCGCCGGCGTCGAGCAGCCGGCGCGCGTCCGGGTAGGGCGAGCGGGTGGAGAACTCGGCGCCCGGCAGCAGGGTCGCGACGGTGTCCGACCCGGCCAGCGCGGCCACGTCGGCGTCGTCGAGGTGGGTGCAGTGGTCGGCGCTGGCGGCGCCCAGCTCCACCGCGAGCCGCACGCCCGGGCCGGGCCCGAGCTGGTTGGCGTGCAGCCGCAGGCCGAGGCCCCGCTCGGCGCCGGCGGTCAGGATCGCGCGCGCCTGATCGCCGTCGAACGCGCCGCGCTCGCAGAAGACGTCGACCCACTTCGCCCACGGGACCACGGCTTCCAGCATCTCGCCGCGAACGAGATCGACATAGTCGTCGGCGCGTCCCGCATAGTCGGCCGGCACGACATGGGCGCCGAGGAACGTGGTCTCCGCGGTGAGCTCGGCGGCGAGACGCACCGATCGGGCCTCGTCCGGCACGTTCAGCCCGTACCCGCTCTTGATCTCGATCGTGGTGGTCCCCTGCCGCAGCGCCTCGCCCACCAGGCGCCGCGCATTGCGGCGCAACTCCTCGTCGGACGCGGCGCGGGTGGCCGCCATCGTGGTCCGGATGCCGCCGCCGGTGTAGGGCTCGCCGGCCATCCGCGCGCCGAACTCGGCCGCCCGGTCGCCGGCGAAGACCAGGTGGGCGTGGCTGTCGACGAACCCGGGCAGCACCGCGGCGCCCTCCGCGTCGAGCCGGGAGTCGGCCGCTGGCGCCCGCGACGACGGACCGACCCAGGCGATCCGGTCGCCCTCGACGACCACGGCGGCGTCGTGCAGGATGCCGGTCTGCGGGTCGCTGGTGAACAGCTCGCCGATGCCGGTGACGACGAGACTCATCGCAGCACCTCGCTGATCGTCCGGTGGAGTTCGGCGGGCACGTCGATCGACAGGTGGCGGCCCTCGGCGACGATCGGCCGGCCGTCCACGATCACGTCGGTCACGTCCGCCGCGGTGGCCGCGAAGATCAGCCCGGCCGGGTCGGCGCCCGCGGTCCGCACGCTGCCGAGCGAGACCGCGACCAGGTCGGCCCGCTTGCCGGCGGCGATCTCCCCGGCGTCGTGCCAGCCGAGCGACCGGTGGCCCGCGCCGGTGGCCGCCGTGATCAGCTCGGCGGCGGTGAAGTGGCCGCGCTGCCGGGTGGCGAGCCGTTCGTCCAGCTCGAGGCCGCGCGCCTCCTCGAAGAAGTCGATCACGGCGTGGCTGTCGCTGCCGAGCGTGAGGGTCGCCCCCGCGTCGGCGAGCCGCCGGGCCGGCCCGATGCCGTCGGCCAGGTCGCGCTCGGTGGTCGGGCAGAAACAGGCGAACCGCCCGTCGCCGAGGATGCCGACGTCGGCCTCGGTCAGATGGGTGGCGTGCACCGCCGTGGTCATCGGCTGCCAGACGCCCGCCGCGTCGAGCAGCTCAGCCGGCGAACAGCCGTGCACGGCCCGGCACGCCTCGTTCTCGGCGGGCTGCTCGGAGAGGTGGACGTGCACCGGCAGGCCTGCGGTGCGCTGCGCGAACGTCGCCATCCCGTCGACCGGCGCCGCCCGTACCGAATGAAGAGCCGCACCGATCTTGACGCCGTCACCGCCCGGCAACCGGTCGAATCGGGCGAACCACCCGTCGTAGTCGCCGTCGCCGAACCGGCGCTGCACCCCCTCGAGCGGCTTGCCGTCGACGCTCGCGGTCAGGTAGACCGCGTCCAGCAGGGTGATCCGGATCCCGGCCTCGCGGGCCGCCGCGATGAGCGCGTGGCCCATCGCATTGGGATCGGCGTAGGGAGTGCCGTCCGGCCCGTGATGCAGGTAGTGGAACTCGCCGACGCCGGTGATCCCGGCCATCGCCATCTCCGCGTAGACCGCCCTGGCCAGCGCGAAGTAGTTGTCCGGATCGAGCCGGCCGGCCACCGTGTACATCAGCTCACGCCACGTCCAGAAGCTGCCGCGATCGCGGTGGGTGCGCCCGCGCAGCGCCCGGTGGAAGGCGTGCGAGTGCGCGTTGGCGAACCCGGGGAGGACGAGCCCGCGCAGCCGCATCCCGCCGGCCTCGGCGCCCGGGAAGACCGACGTGATCAGCCCGCCGGCAACCTCAATCCGGACATTTCGCTCCACCCGGCCGCCGACCCAGGCGTGATCCGCGAAGTAGGTCACGCCAAGTCCTCCAGCACCGCCGCCAGCGCCTCGACGCCCGCCTCGCAGTCCTCGTCGGAGGCGTGCTCGGCGGGGGAGTGCGACACCCCGGTCGGGTTGCGCACGAAGAGCATCGCGGTCGGCACGTGCGCGGACAGCACCCCGGCGTCGTGCCCGGCGCCGGTCGGCAGGATCGGCGCGCCACCGAGCACCGCCGACAGCCGCCGCGCCAGCGCCTCGTCGAACGCCACCTCGGCGGTCACCGACTCCGGCGTGACCTCGAGCGACGTGCCGTCCCGGCCGGCCCGCTCGGTCACCTTCTTCACCAGCGACTCGACCAGCTGGTCGAGGGTCGCCGGATCGGCGGCGCGGGCGTCGAGCCAGCCCCGGACCAGCGACGGGATGGCGTTCGTCGCGTTCGGCTCGACCTGCACCCGGCCCACCGTGGCGTGCGCGCCGGTGAGCCTGGCCTCCTTGTTCGCCGCGAGCACGGCGAACGCGAAGGTCAGCATCGGATCGTGCCGGTCGGTCATCCGGGTGGTGCCCGCGTGGTCGCCGACGCCGGCGAAATCCATCCGCCAGCGCCCGTGCGGCCAGATCGCGGACGCCACGCCCACCGGTGTCTCGAGCGCACGGCCCTGCTCGATGTGCAGCTCGACGAATGCCTTGAGATTGCTCACCCGGGCATCCTGACCGGCGGGCGTTTGACCCAGCGTTTGACGGAAGGAGAAACCTTCGCGATCTTGGAGCGCCGCGGCCTTCTGCGGCGCGATCGCGCCGGTCAGGAGACGAGACCCGAGGCAGGGTACGCCGAACCGGCCGCCCTCCTCCTCACAGAAGGCGGCGATCGCGACGTTGGGCGCGGACACCCGGTCGGCGGCGAGGAAGGCGCTCACGATCCCGAGCGGCCCGTCGTACCCGCCGCCGTACGGCACCGAGTCGAAATGTGACCCGGTCAGCACGGTGCCCGGGGCCCACGGTTCGCCCCGCCATGCGAAGAGGTTCCCATTGCCGTCGTCGGTGACCAGCATGTCCCTTCGCGCGGCCTGCGTGCGGAACCAGTCGCGCAGCGTCAGCTCCGGCTCGGAGAGCGCGTACCGCAGGTAACCGCCGCCCTCGGTCCGGCCGATCGGGGCGATCTCGTTCCAGAGATCGGTGAAGGCGCTCATCGCGGCATCGGGACGTGCACGCCGCCGGCCGAGTCCGACGCATACCCGGCGTCGACGTGCCGCAGCACGCCCATGGCCGGGTCGTTGGTGAGCACCCGCTCGATCTTCTGACCGGCCAGCGCCGTGCCGTCCGCGACGCAGACCTGACCGGCGTGGATGCTCCGGCCGATGCCCACCCCGCCGCCGTGGTGGATGGAGACCCAGCTGGCCCCGCTCGCCGTGTTGACGAGCGCGTTCAGCAGCGGCCAGTCGGCGATCGCGTCGGAGCCGTCGAGCATCGCCTCGGTCTCCCGGTACGGCGACGCCACCGAGCCGGAGTCGAGGTGGTCCCGGCCGATCACGATGGGCGCGCTGACCTCGCCCCGGGCCACCATGTCGTTGAACCGCACCCCGGCTCTGTCCCGCTCGCCGTACCCGAGCCAGCAGATCCGCGCGGGCAGGCCCTGGAACGCGACCCGCTCGCCGGCCATCCTGATCCACCGGGCGAGCGGCTCGTTCTCCGGGAAGAGGTCGAGCACGGCCCGGTCGGTGGCGGCGATGTCGGCGGGGTCGCCGGAGAGCGCGGCCCACCGGAACGGCCCCTTGCCCTCGGCGAAGAGCGGCCGGATGTACGCCGGCACGAACCCGGGGAACTCGAAGGCCCGCTGGTATCCGGCCAGCTGCGCCTCGCCGCGGATCGAGTTGCCGTAGTCGAACACCTCGGCGCCGGCGTCCATGAACCCGACCATCGCGGCGACCTGCTTCGCCATGCTGGCGCGGGACCGGTCGGTGAACTCCTCCGGCTTGGTCCGGGCGTACTCGGCGGCGTCCTCCAGCTCCACGCCGACCGGCAGGTACGACAGCGGATCGTGGGCGCTGGTCTGGTCGGTCACGATGTCGATCTCGACGCCCCGGGTCAGCAGCTCGGGGAAGACGAGGGCGGCGTTGCCGACGACGCCGACGCTCAGCGCCTTGCGGTCGCGCTTCGCCCGCAGCGCGAGTTCGACGGCCTGGTCCAGGTCGTCGGCGACGACGTCCAGGTAGCGCGTGTCCACCCGGCGCTGCAGCCGCGTCCGGTCCACGTCGACGATGAGGCAGACGCCGCCGTTCATCGTGACGGCGAGGGGCTGCGCGCCGCCCATGCCGCCGCAGCCGCCGGTCAGGGTCAGGGTGCCGGCCAGGTCGCCCCGGAACTTCTTGGCGGCGACCGCCGCGAACGTCTCGTACGTGCCCTGCAGGATGCCCTGGGTACCGATGTAGATCCACGAGCCGGCCGTCATCTGGCCGTACATGGTCAGCCCCAGCTGCTCGAGCCGGCGGAACTCCGGCCAGGTCGCCCAGTCGCCGACCAGGTTCGAGTTGGCGATCAGCACGCGCGGCGCCCACTCGTGGGTGCGCAGCACGCCGACCGGCTTGCCGGATTGCACGAGCAGCGTCTCGTCGCCCTTCAGCGTGTCCAGCTCACGGACGATCGCGTGGAAGGAGGGCCAGTCGCGGGCGGCCCGGCCGGTGCCGCCGTACACCACGAGATCCTGCGGCCTTTCGGCCACATCGGGGTCGAGGTTGTTCATCAACATGCGCTTGGCGGCTTCTTGCGGCCACCCCTGAGCCGTGTACGACGTACCGCGTGGTGCGCGAATCTCGGCCATGGTCAACTCCTGTCACGCCAGAAAGATGTGCCGCTGCGCGGCTGCCGTTTCGAACTCCTCCAGACGGCGCTGCACCGGTTCCGGCGCCGCGTCGCACATCGCCTGCAGCAGGACCATGGCCATCGCCATCGGGCCGGTGTGCAGGTCGAACACGAGCTGGGTACCGACCGCCGCGGGCAGCACGACGTCGGCCGACTCGGCGACCGGGCTGACCGCCGAGTCGGTGATGGCCACGACCGCGAGCCCGGCGGCCTTGGCCTCGCGGACCGCCTCCACGGTCTCGCGCGGATAGCGCGGCAGCACGATCGCCAGCATCGCACCGGCGCCGGCCGCGCGGGCCTGATCGAGCCGGTCGAGCAGCCCGGTGCCGCCGCCGTCGAGCACCCGCACGTCCGGGAAGGCCTTCGCCGCGAAATACCCGAAGTACGCCGCGAGCGGCGCCGCGGCCCGCAGCCCCAGCACCGGCAGCGGCCGGCTGGCGATCAGCAGCTCCGCCGCGGCCCGCACGTCCTCCAGCCGCTCCAACTGCTCACCGAGCCGCCGCAGATGATCGGTCTCGGCCGCCACGGCCCGCTGCATCGCGTTCTGCCCGGCCGGCTCGGCAGGCTCGTCCGCCGTCACCGCCCGCAGCTCACGCCGCAGAGCCGGATATCCGGAGTAGCCGAGCGCCATGGCGAACCGCGTCACCGACGGCTGGCTCACGCCCGCCAGCTCGGCCACCTCGGCCGCGGACAGATAGGCGGCCCGAGCCCCCTGCCCCACAAGGCTGTGCGCGATCCGCCGCTGAGTCGGCGTGAGGCGAGCGCCCTGAAAGAGCTTGACTACTCCGTCATTCACATCAGCAGCTTATGCATAAAAACTTTCAGAGCACCAGACCTCCATCCCAAAAGAACGACAGCGCGGACCCCGGCGCTCACCGCCCGCGGCGATCATCAACTCGGCCGACGGCTCTCGGCGATCGCAATGAGATTCGTAGTGGCCGTTGCAGCGACGCCCCGCAGTCATGCCGTTGCGGAGTCGCTCGCTAAGAAGTGAGCCAAAAGTCGCAGCACAGACCGAACCGCCGCCCAACCCCGCGCCAGTCCGGCAAGAGTCGCCGTGCCCCCGAAGCGCCCTCTCCTCCCGATCTTGTGAAGTGAAGCCACACCGGTCCCGCGCAGTTTCACAAGATCGCGCGAGAGGGCGGGCGCCATCCCCGATCTTGTTGATTGGGCCATGCCCGGGCCTGCCCTAATCAACAAGATCGCGACAGAAGGGGGAGCGCGACAGAAGAGGAGGGCGACAAAAGGGGAGGCGGCAAAACGGGCTCAGCGAGCCACCACCTCGTGGTGCGTCACCGTCGTCTCGCGGTCCACCAGGAAAGCGTCGTCCTCCGGGTAGAAGACGGCCCTCTCGATGTCGTCGCCGGCGAAGCCCCGGATCGCGTCGAGGGACTCCCACCAGCTCAGCGTCGTCACCTCGGAGCGGCCGTCGCCCAGGTCGCGGCTCCACATCTGGGCGCCCAGATTGCCCGGCGTCCTGCGGTATCCGGTCAGTCCGGTCTGTTCGATGTACGTCGTGTACTCGCCGACCCGCTCGGTGCGAACCCAGCCTCGCCACATGCGCGCAATCATGAGGGTCAGCGTAGGAGCAGGTGTGACATCGTGCAGAGCATGCTGATCGCAGGACTCCACACGTACCCGGTCAAGGGTTGTCACCGGCTGGACCACGACGAGGCCGGCGTCGAACCGCAGGGCCTGACCCATGACCGGCGGTGGATGATCGTCGATGCCGAAGGCGTCGGCATCACTCAGCGTGAGACGCCCCGCCTCACCCAGCTCACCGCGCGGCCGCGCCGAGGCGGTCTCATCCTGAGCGCGGAGGGGATGCCCCCGCTCGACGTCGACGAGCCGCAGGACGGGGACAAGGTCGCCGTCCGGGTGTTCAAGAACAAGCCGCCGGTGCCGGTCCGGGCTGCGGAGAGCGCGTGGGTCAGCGAGTTCCTGGGCCGGGACGCCCGGCTGGTCTGGCAGGCCGACCCGACGAGCCGGACCGTCGCGGACGGGGCGCTGCCGGCCGACCCGACGAGCCGGACCGTCGCGGACGGGGCGCTGCCGGCCGACCCGACGAGCCGGACCGTCGCGGACGGGGCGCTGCCGGGCGACCGGGTGAGTCTCGCCGACGGCTACCCGGTGTTGCTGGCCAACACGGCGTCACTCGCCGCGGTCAACGACTGGCTCACCGAGAGTGGCGACGAGCCGGTGCCGATGCACCGGTTCCGGCCCAATGTCGTGGTCAGTGGCGCGGGCGCCTGGGCCGAGGACGGCTGGCTGGGCCGGCGGCTGCGGATCGGCGAGGTCACGTTCCGGGCGGCGAAGGCCTGCGCCCGCTGCCGGGTCACCACGATCGATCAGGAGACCGGGGAGGCCGGGCGGCAGCCGCTGCACGTTCTCGGCCGGCATCGGCGGATCGGCGGCGGGCTGATGTTCGCGATCAACCTGATCCCCGAGCTGGCCGCCGGCGAGACTGGTCGAATTCGGACAGGTGACCCGGTGAATGTCGTAGAAGAGTGAATCCGTCTTAGGGGAGTCTTAGAAGATTTGCCCCGACGGGCGCGCTCCCACCAGGATCGCCCGGGTGAGTGCCCATCGAAGCCCGTTCCCCATCCGATGGCTCGCCGCCGGCGGCGCCGCCGTGGTCGCCGGAATCATCGGTGTCGCCCTGGTCGTGCAGACCGGTGGATCCGCCTGCGCCGCGCCGCCGAGCACGACGGCGAAGTCCGGCAAGGCCACCTTCTACGACCTGGCCGGCACGTCCGGCAACTGCTCGTTCGAGGTGCCGGCCGACGATCTCTACGTGGCGCTCGGCCCGTCGCAGTATTCCGAGGGCGCGTCCTGCGGGGCCTACCTCGACGTGACCGGCCCCAAGGGCAAGGTCCGCGTGAAGGTCTTCGACTCCTGCCCGGAGTGCGCGGCCGGTCACCTCGACCTGAGCCGCACCGCCTTCAAGAAGATCGGCGCCGAGATCGACGGCATCATCCCGATCAAGTACAAGCTGGTCACGAACCCCTCCGTCCCGGGCCCGATCAGCGTCCGGATCAAGGAGGGCGCCTCGCAGTACTGGTTCGCGGCGCGCATCGACAACCACGCCAACCTGCTGTCGTCGGTGCAGGTGGCGGGCTCGGGCGGCGGCTTCACGAAGGCCAACCGCACGGATTTCAACTACTGGATCATCGACAGCGGCGCCGGTCCAGGCCCCTACAAGATCAAAATCACTGATGTGTACGGGAAGACGAGCACGCTCTCCGGCATCAAGATGAGCCCCGGGACGGTCCAGAAGACAGGCGTCCGGTCGTCGTCCTCATCGTCGTCCTCGTCGGCTTCGAAGAAGGCGGCATCCCCGTCGCCGTCGAAGGTCAAGCCCTCGGCTTCTGCTTCCGCGTCGGCGTCGCCCGCCGCGAAGAAGCCGTCCCCGTCGTCCGCGGCCCCGCTCCTGGAGTCCACGACGACCGGTCCGGCAACCGACCCGGCCACCGACCCGGCTGTGGCCGACCCGGCCGTTGCCGGCCCGGCCGTCGACCTGGCGGCGGCCGAGAAGGCCCCGTCCTGCTGAACCGACGCTCCACGCGAACGAGTGCCCGGGCCTGTCGCCCGGGCACTCGTCGTCTTCACGGTGCGGAAGAGGGGACTTGAACCCCCACGCCCTCACGGGCACAGGAACCTAAATCCTGCGCGTATGCCAATTTCGCCACTTCCGCTCGTTTTGCCCGGTAGGGCAAAGCGTTGTGCAGAGTCTAATTGGTCAGATCGAACCGTGTCGCGCCGGTGACCGCTGCCCCACCCGGGGGAATGCGGGGCCTTGCATGCACGGCGGCCGCCTTGCGGGTTGGTTACCGCATGACGGCCGCCGTGAGCTCCGGGCGCCGGCCGCCGGAGAGGACGGTTGGCGATCGCCCTCCCCATCGGCGGGTCGGGCCCGGAGTTGCAGGTTTAGCCGGATCATTCCGGCTGATGGGAGGCCGGCGGGAAGCGGGCGGGAAGCGGTCTTCAGTCCAGGCCGAGGTCGCGGCGCAGCTTCGCCACGTGGCCGGTCGCCTTCACGTTGTAGAGGGCGCGCTCGATGAGGCCGTTCTCGTCGATCACGAAGGTGGAGCGGATCACGCCGGTCACGGTCTTGCCGTAGAGCTGCTTCTCGCCGAACGCGCCGTACGCCGTCAGCACGCTCTTGTCCTCGTCGCTGACGAGCGGGAACGTGATGGCGTCGTGCTCGCGGAACTTCGCCAGCTTGGCCGGCTTGTCGGGGGAGATGCCGACCACTTCGTACCCGGCGGCCTGGAGCGAGGCCAGGTTGTCGCGGAAGTCGCAGGCCTGCTTCGTGCAGCCGGGCGTCATCGCGGCGGGGTACGCGTACAGAACGACCTTGCGCCCCCGGAGATCGGAGAGCGTAAGGCTGTCCCCGTTGTCGGTGGGCAGGGTGAAGTCGGGCGCGGCGTCGCCGGCGGCCAGGCGGACGTTCTCAGTCATGGGACCGACGATAGTGCCGGTCAGGCGGCGGCTCGCTGCCCGCTCCAGAGCTGCCGCGCGGCGGTGAGGTCGCGGGGCCATTCCTCGCCGCGGCGGGAGAGGGTGCGTTCGGCGATCTCGAAGTCGCCGACCAGGCGGTGGAACTCGGCGAGCACGTCGGCCTCCCGGAACGGTTTGCAGGAGAACACGTTGACGAGGACCTCGCGCAGGTGCGGATAGGTGTGCACGGCGGCGTGCGACTCGGCGAGGATCACCACGGCGGACTTGCCGGACTTCTCCGGCGGGCCGCCCTCGGTCGCCACGAGCGGGCCGGCGATGACGGTCATGCCGATGCGGGTCACCAGGTCGCGCATGAAGGTGGTGAGCGTCCGCTCGTCGTCGAGGGGCCGGATGTCGGTCACGGCCGAGAGGCGCAGCGTGAGTTCGTCACCGTAATGGTCCATCGGTCCTCCCCATTCAACCGGATGACCGAACGTTACCGTTCCGCTCCAGTTCGGAGTGTGCCAATGTTTCCGCAGGTCAGAGAGGGTATGGGATCCGTCGGCGAATGGCCTTTCCGGTGCCGGAAACGGTTGCCGGTGAGCGAGCAGAAAGCGCATTCGATGGTGTTCAGCGCACCGGGTCATGTACTCGCGGAGGCGCCGGGGTGGCGGCCCGGATCCGCAGCACGCCGGTGAGGGCCAGCCCGCTTCCGACGCCGATCGCGATCGCCACGGCGGCCCGAGCGAGCCAGCCCGGCCCGGCGGACGGCACGACCGGGGCGAAGAACACGTCGGCGCTGCCGAACCCGGCGAACGCGGCCAGCACGAACCCGGAGAGCGCCAGATAGAACGGCGGATGCCGGTATGCCGCCGCGACCGCGAGCAGCCCGGCCAGCACGAGGACGCCCGGCAGGCCTCCGCCATCCGCGGTGCGCAGGTAGGCGTACCCCAGAACGGCGAGACCACCGATCAGCGCAAGCGGCCCCGCGGACCTCGGCCACCGATGAGCCAGAAGCGCGACGGCGAGGCCCGCCAGGGCCGCGCCGAGCCACCAGGCCCAGGTCAGCGGCGCCGGCTCGTAGTCGAGGGTGCCCTGGATCTCGAAGACCCGGGCCTGATCGCGCAGCGGGATGGTCCACTCGCGCAGCCGGTGCTCGGCGTCCGGATCGGCGGCGGCCTGCGGGGGGAGGCCGGCCTCGGTCCACTGGGTGCGCTGATCGTGCCAGCGGACCGTGGTGTCGGTGGAGACCCGGCGCCAGGCCGGCGCGGCGGTCGGATCGGCGTTCGCCGGGAGCGCGGTGCCGCCGTCGGCGGTCGCGTTGAAGTAGGTGGCCGGCGAGTTCACGTTCTCGTAGGTGCCGTCCGGGCGGATCTCGAGGTACGGCTCACCCGAGTAGCCGAGCACCTCGATCGACCGGCCGCTCTCGTTGGTCAGCTCGACCCGCGCCCCGCCCTCGACCATCCGGGCCCGGACGCCGCCGGGCGCGCCGCTGACCGCGGTGACAGCGGTCCGGTACGAGGTGACCTCGCTGGTGTCCCCGGCGTGCGCGGACGCGGGCGCGGCCGGCCCGAGGATCAGGCCGGCCGCCGCGAGGAGGGTCGCGAGGAGACGCCTCACCCGGCCGCCTTCTCGATGGTCTGGGTCAGCAGCTCGGTGGTGGGGACGGTGTCGCCCGGGCCGGTCAGCGTCGTGCCGTTCACCACGATCGTCGGGGTGCTGGTGTAGCCCCGGTCGGAGAACTTCTCGGTCACGTCGGTCGCCCACGTCTCGTAGGTTCCCTCCTTGACGGCGTTCACGAAAGTGTCGCTGGTCAGGCCCACCGACGCGGCCAGCTCGACGATCTTGTCATTGCTCAGGCCGTCGCTGTTCTCGGCCGGCTGGTTGTCGTAGAGCACGTTGTGCAGCTCGAGGAACTTGCCGGCCTCGGCCGCCGCGGCGGCGGCGCCGGCCGAGCGGGTCGAATACGCGGTGCCGTTGGAGAACCGGTCGAGGATCGACACCGGGTGGATCCGTAGCGTGATCGTGCCGGCCTCGGCCAGGTCCTGCAGCTTCCCGCCGCTGGACTGCTCGAAGTTCCCGCAGGCCGGGCACATGAAGTCCTCGTAGACGTCGACGGTCACCGGGCCGCTGCCGAGCGCGAACGCCGTACCCTCGTCGACCGCGGCGGCCGGGGTGACCAGCTTGCCGTCGTCCTGCCGGGACATCACGGTGTAGCCGGCCAGGCCCGCCACGAAGAGCACGAGGACGACAGCGACCGAGGTCCAGAGCGTCACCTTGCGCCGCCGCTCGGCGGCCTGCTGCTGCGCGATGATCTCCCGGGCCTTGACGGTCCGGTCACGCTTCCCCTTGCTCATCGAACAACCCCCATGAGTACGTCGTCAGCGGAGAACCGGGACCGCGGCTTCCACAGCAGGATCCCGGCCAGCGCGAGGAAGGCGAGATCCCGCAGGATGTCCAGCCCGTACGCGGTGTCCCGGCCGGCCGCCAGCTCCCCGCCGGTGCTGAAGCACCCGCAGTCGATCTGCAGGCCGCGCGCCCAGGCCGAGACGATGCCGGCGATGAAGACCACCAGCAGCACCGCGGAGATCGCGGCGGTGAGCCGCGTCGCGAGCCCGGCCAGGAGCAGCAGGCCGAGCACGATCTCGAGGAACGGCTGCGCCGCGCCGACGATCTTCGCGGTGTCGTAGGACATCAGCTGGTAGGCGTTCACGGCGCGCGCCGATGCGGCCAGGTCACCGACCTTGAGCCCGCCGGCGACCAGCCAGACCGCGGCCAGGCCGAGCCGAGCCGCCGTGGAGATCCACGGCCAGGTTCTTTCCATGCGCACGCCCCGTTAGACGCTGTTCGTGAGGACCCGGTTCCCGATCATGTCTACTCGGGGACGGGCATCACACGCAGGGCCGGAAGACCCTGAATCAGCTGGCTTGTGCCTGGGAGACCGCTGTGATCAGCTCGTCGCGGGCGCGCGCCACGCGGGAGCGGATCGTGCCGACCGGGACGTCCTCGACGTCGGCCGCCTCGGCGTAGGAGAGGCCCAGCACCTGGGTGAGCACGAACGCCGTACGCCGCTCGTCGCTGAGCCGGCTCAGCAGATCGGCACTGGTCAGGCGGTGTGCCGGGTCGGGGGCGGGCAGTTCGGTGACGGCCTGCGCGGCGAGCCGGGCGTCGAGCCGGCGGCGGCGCACCACCGAGCGCAGGTGGTCGGCGCAGGTCCGGCGGGCGATGCCGAGCAGCCAGGTGCGCACGCTGGATCGCCCCTGGAACGTGTCGAGCGCGCGGAACGCCCGCAGGTAGGTTTCCTGAGTGAGATCGTCGGCGGTCCCCGGGTCGATCAGCGCGGCCGTGAAACGCCACACCTCGGCCTGGGTGGCCCGGACGAACGCGGCCTGAGCAGCCCGGTCACCGTCGCGGGCGGCCAGGGCCAGCGCGGTGGTCTCGTCGGTCTCGTGCTCACCAGCGGTCACGAGGGGGATGGTACGCGAATCGGCAGTCGCCCTCCGCATCTGGAACCATGCAATGGCTGTCCCCGGTAGGAACGGAGTCCCCCCTTGACTGACCGACGCCGAGTGCTGGCCGTGCTGGCCGGACTGCTGCTCGGACTCTTCGGGACGTTGCTGGCCGCCGCGCCGGCGAGCGCGCACGCGGTCCTCTCCGGCAGCGACCCCGGCAACGGCACGATCGTCCCGGACGCGCCGAACCGGGTGACGCTCACGTTCAGCGAGTCGGTGCAGGTGGTCCCCGGCAAGATCCGGGTGATCGCGCCGGACGGCTCCGAGGCGGGCCAGGGCGACCCGACCGCCAGCGGCTCGCAGGTGACGATCCCGCTGCGCTCCGGCGGGGGCCAGGGGACCTACCTGGTGAGCTACCGCGTGATCTCGGCGGACAGCCACCCGGTCGCCGGCACCATCACCTACTCGGTCGGCACCGCGTCCACGCCGCCGTCGGCCAGCGAGGAGCAGGCCAAGGTCGACCCGGTGGTCCGGGCGCTCATCCCGGTGGCGAAATACCTGGGGTACGCCGGACTCGTGCTCCTGGTCGGACCGGTGCTGGTGCTCGCCCTGCTGTGGCCGCAGCGGCTGAGCCGGCGTG
Source organism: Actinoplanes sp. NPDC023714 (assembly GCF_040639855.1). NCBI lineage: Bacteria > Bacillati > Actinomycetota > Actinomycetes > Micromonosporales > Micromonosporaceae > Actinoplanes > Actinoplanes sp. NPDC023714. Next base: position 165,148 of record NZ_JBFAAR010000011.1, on the reverse strand, counting down.
GTCCGGGGCGGCTCGTCTGGACCGGCATCGGGCTGGTCGCCGTAAGCACTCTGGCCGGGCTCTACCTGCAGGCGCCGTACACGCTCGGCACCTCGCTCTTCGACGTCCGGGTCGGTGACCTGCGCGACGTGCTGGGCAGCACGTTCGGCGCGGTCATGCTGGTCCGGCTCGGCGTCGTGATCGCCGCGGCCTTCCTGCTCCGGCCACTGCTGAGCGGGCCCAAGGACGGTGAGTCGAAGCTCGACCTCGCCCTGCTCGGCGTGCTCGGCGTCGCGGCGCTGGCGACCTGGCCGCTGACCGGCCACCCGACCGCCTCGCCGGTACCCGGTGTCTCCGTGGTGATCGACGCGATCCACCTGGCCGCCATGGCGGTCTGGCTCGGCGGTCTCGTGATGCTCTTCGCGTTCCTGCTGCCCCGGGCGAATGTGCGCGAGCTCGGCGCGATCCTGCCGATCTGGTCGCGCTGGGCGGCCACCGCGGTCGGCGCGCTGATCTTCGCGGGCGTGGTGCAGGCGCTCATCGAGGTGTCGACCCTGGACGGGTTGATCAACAGCACGTACGGCCGGCTCATCCTCGCGAAGGTGGCCCTCGCCGCGATCGTGATCGGCGTGGCGGCGTACTCCCGCAAGCTGGTCAAGGACCGCAGCGCCGAGGAGACGCCCGGCCCGCTGCGCCGGGTCGTCCTCGCCGAGCTGGCGATCACGGCGGTGGTCCTCGCGGTGACCGCGGCGCTCGTGCAGATCTCCCCGCCGCGGACCGCCGAGGCGGCCGAGACCGGCGCCGTCAGCACGACCGTCTCGCAGAGGCTGACCTCGGCCGAGATGGCGCTCCAGGTCGACGTCTTCCCGGCCGCGGTCGGCAACAACTCGATCCACCTGTACGCCTACACCCCGGACGACAAGCCGCTGCCGGTCGTGGAGTGGAAGGCGACCGCGGCGCTGGAGGCGAAGGGGATCGAGCCGATCGAGATCCCGCTGCTGCGGATCACCGACTTCCACGCGATCGGCGACATCGCGCTGCCGCAGGCCGGCGACTGGACGTTCCGGTTCACGGCCCGGACCAGCGACATCGACCAATCCACCGTCTCCACGACGGTATCCGTGAAATAACGCCGTATCTGTTGGGTGCTCCCGTTCCGATTTGACCACTTTGGGGTTATTTGCATCTGTATGGTCTCGCAGTACGGCCCGGGAAGGGGGAGAACAGATGCGGGTGTTCCGCACGATCCTCGGCATGCTATTACTAACCATCGGACTGCCCGCGCTGCTGGCGGGTGGCGTCCTCTGGACGGTCATGCAGCATCGCGACCCGGGCGGCGCGTTCAGTGCCGAGCTGCAGAGACTCGCCGTGCCCGGATACGCCGTCGTGGTTCCCGACATCGACCGGCTGCTGCAGGACGACGCGCCGTTCGCCCGGATCGGCGACACCCAGCTCCGGCTCGCCGCGGCCGGCGACGACGGCCCGGCCTTCGTCGGCCTCGCCCCCGCCGCCGACGTGAACCGCTACCTCGCCGGGGTGTCGCTCACCCGGGTGCGGACGGTCGACCTGGGCACCGGCGCGCTGCCGGTCACGTCGGCGCGGGTGCTCGGGCCTCGGGTGCCGGCCGGGATCCCGGGCCAGCAGGGGTTCTGGACGCGTACCGGGGTGGGGCAGCTCAGCCTCGTGCCGGGCGAGCTGAAGGGCGGGCCGTACAGCCTGGTCCTGATGAGCGCCGGCGGCGGCCCGGTGAACCGGCTCGCCACCGTCGCCGAGGTCCGCCCGAGCTGGCTCAACTCCAGCACCTGGGGCCTGATCACGCTGGGCACCCTGCTGCTGATGGCCGGCGTCGTCGTCCTGGTCTGGCCGGGCCGCCGGCGCGAGGTCGTCTACGTCGTCGAGCCGAGCCAGGTCCCCTCGCTCATGCAGGCGATCGGCGCACCCCTCCCCGGCCTGGGCGGCGGCGCGGGCCCCCGCCAGGGCGGCGCCCACCGTCCCCGCACCCTCGCCGACGCCCGCCCGGTCCGCCCACCGGCCCTCCCCGAATTCTCCTGGCCGCCGAAACCGGCCACGGCGCCGCGCGGTGCCTCACTGACCGGGCCGCTCGGTGCCCCCCTGACCGCGCCGCTCGGTGCCCCCCTGACCGCGCCGCTCGGTGCCCCACTGGCCGCGCCGCTCGGTGGCTCGGCGGCCGCGCCGCTCGCCGGTTCGGTGGCCGCCCCGCTCACGGCTCCGCTGGCCGCGCCGCTCGGCGGCCCGCTCGCTCTGCCGCGGGATTCGTCGTCGCCCGCGCGCCCTTCCGACTTCATGGCCGCGGCCGGCTCCTCGCCCGCCACCTTCCCGGCGCCCGCCCCCGGCTCCATGCCCTCCACCTTCTCGACGCCCGCCCCCGGCCGGCCCCTCAACCTCCTGGGCGAGACCCCGGCCATGTCCGGCCTCCAGTCGAACGCGATCCCGGCCCGCCGCACCGGCCGCCGCGCCCCCACCCCGAGCGACATCCCGGAGTTTCACGCCACCGCCGTAGGCGCCTGGGTAGCCGCCACCGCCCCCGAACGAGCCCGCCAGACCGAGGCCCGGGCAGCCGCGCGCCTGCGTGAAGCAGCAGCCCGCAAAGCGGCAGAGAACACCAGAGCCGCCAATCTCCCCGGTCAAGCAGGGCCCACCACTGCGGCCGAGGAGCAGACCCTTCCCAACGTACGAGGGGAAGCCCCGCCCCCACCGATCACCGCGCCCCGCAAGGCAGGCGCCACAGAGTCCGCCACCCCGAAGCCGGAAGCCCCCACCACCCAGCCGGAAGCGAACGCCCCCGCCCGCCCCACCGCCCAGCCGGAAGCGGCCGCCCCCGCCCGCCCGGCCACCCTCGCGGAGGCGCCGAGGCAGGGAGGCGGGACGAAGCAGAGTTCCAAGAAGAGCCGCAAGAACGACCAAGGCCAGTCCAAGGCGGGGTCCGCAAGCGCTACCCAGGAAGCCGCCGCCCAGGAAGCCCCTACCCAGGCAGACGTCGCCGAGCAGCCCGTAGCGCGGATCGCCCTGCACACCGGCCCGGCAGCCACCGACTGGACGGCCGTGGGCCTCACCCGCCTGGCACCTGCCCGCCCCACCCAGCCACCGATCCCCGCAGCCCGCCCATCGACGGTCGAGGCTCAGGCAGCGCCGGCGGCTACCGAAGCCCCGAAGCCGACGACCGAGGCCGCGAAGCCGACGACCGAGGCCGCGAAGCCGATGACCGAGGCCGCGAAGCCAGCGGTCGCGGCCACGAAGCCGACGACCGAGACCCCGAAGCCGACGACCGAGGCCGCGAAGCCGACGACCGAGACCAGGCCGAAGATGGCGAAGCCGCCTGTCTGGCCGCCGGTACCCGAGAAGCCCTCCACCGAGGAAGTCTCCGAAGAAGCAGGCGCCACCACCGAGGAGCCCACCGCGCCGAAGAAGCCGATCGTGCCGATTCCGGCCCGCCCGGTGAGTGCGGCGAGTGTTGCCGGCGCAGCCTCCGCTGACATGCCGCCGGCACTCGACCGCAAGGCGCGCTCCAGCTCCGGAGGAGAGGCTGCCGGGCGCGCTTCGATTCATGCCGCCGAGGCGCCGCCGGCCGACAGCCCCACAGCCGACCTGTCGGAGAAGGCCGGAAGCCCCGAGCCCGCGCCCACATCCGAAGGCACCGAACCGCGCGCCTCCATGCACGCCGTCGAGGCGAACGGGCTGGCCGAACTCGACAAGCCCAAGCCCGCTCGCAAGAACAACCCCCTGGCCCGAGCACAGAGCAGGCTCACGGGGAAGCCGGCAGCGAGTACGCCCGGTAAGCCCGGCACGGCCCGCCGCGCCCCCGCCGCGTGGATCAAGGCGGCAGAGAAGGCCGCCGAGAAGGCCGCCGAGTCCGTGGCGGCCCGGGCCACCACCAAGCCCGCCGAACCCGAGCCCACCGGCCACCAGCCCGCCGAAACCCAGCCCGCCGAAACCCAGCCCGCCGAAACCCAGCCCGCCGAAACCCAGCCCGCCGAAGCCGCGACTCCGAAACCCGAGCCCCAGAAGCCGGCCAAGGAAGCAGCCCAGGAAAAGGCAACCCAGGAGATGGGGACCCAGGAAAAGGCAGCCCCGGACAAGGCGACCCAGGAAAAGGCAGCCCCGGCAAAGGCGACCCAGGAAACGGCAACCCCGGAAAAGAAGCCGAACGCCGCCCCGGCCGCCTCCCAGACCCCGCCGAAACCGAAGCCCAACTCCGCCCCGGCCACCGTCCAGAACGAGGCTCAACCGCAGAACTCCAACCCGGCCCGCAAACCGAAGCCGAAGCCCACGAGTGCGAACCGGGAGAAGCAGGACGCGGAGAAGAAGCCGCTGAGCTACCGCGAGGAAGCCGCCGAGCTCCTGGCCGCCGGCTCGGAACGCCGCCGCAAACGCACCGTCGCGGGCCGGGACCGGCCCAAGGGCTGAAACCGGCCCAGGGCTGAAACCGGCCCAAGACTGAAACACCGGGAGCCTTTGCGGTCACAAGTTGACCGCAAAGGCTCCTACCGTCTGGCGTATGAGAGTCCTCTCGAGGCGCGAACTGAACCGCACCTACCTGGTCCGCCAGCTACTGACAGGGCAGAACACCCGAACCCCGGCCGAGGTCACCGCCCACCTGGTAGCGCTGCAGGGCCAGGAGTCCGACTCGCCGCACCTCAGCCTCCGGGCGCGGATCACGGGATTCCGCCCCGAGGACCTCGGCGACCTGTTGCACGACCGGACCGTCGTACGCAGCGCCCTTCTCCGCGGCACCCAGCACCTCTGCACGGCCGAGGACTTCCGCTGGCTGCGGCCGACGCTGCAGCCCAGCCTCGATCGATTCGCCGGGCGCGGCGGGCGGCTGACCGGTCTTGATCAGGGGGCGCTGGTCGAGGCGGCCGGCGAGATCCTCGCCGCCGGACCGGTCGGCCGTCCGGAGCTCACCCGCCGGCTGGTGGCGCGGTTCCCGGGTGTGGACGCGGAGTGGCTGAAGCTGGTCGTACATCTGCGGTTGGCTCTTCTGCACCCACCGCCCGCCGGAATGTGGCGGCACCGGGGGCGGGTGGCGTGCGTGCTCGCCGAGGACTGGATCGGCGCGCCGCTCGCGGACGGGCCGTCGCCGGAGACGCTGGTGCTGCGCTATCTCGCGGCGTTCGGCCCCGCGTCGGTGAAGGACATCCAGGTCTGGTCGGGTCTCACCCGCTTGCGCGGGGTGGTGGCCGGGCTACGCGGGAGGCTGCGGGTCTTCCGGGACGAGGCCGGGATTGATCTGTACGACCTACCGGACGCGCCCCTGGCCGACGACGACGTCCCGGCTCCCGTGGTGTTCCTCCCGGAGTTCGACAACGCGCTCCTCGGGCACGCCGACCGCGACCGGATCATCCACCCGGGTGATCGGCCGCTGGTGACGCCGGGCTGGTCGATCGTGCGGCCGACGGTGCTGGTGGACGGCTTCGCCGAGGGGACGTGGCTGGTCGACGGCTCGGCGCTGCACATCACCCCGTTCCGGCCGCTGTCCGCGAAGGATCGCGCGGCGGTGGAGGTGGAGGGCGAGCGCCTGCTGGGGTTTCTCAACGTGGGGGAGAAGCCGGAGATCCACTGGGGAAGTGAGCAGCCGGATGTCCGATTCCCGAACAAACCTCGAAGGGCCCTCCGTGCTGCCGACACGGAGGGCCCTTTACCGGGGGGAACGGAGTAACCGAAGGGGGGCTTCGTCCGTTAAGTACACTTTACCCAACATTCGACCAAGTGGGAAGTCCGGGTACCAAACCGGACAAAGCACTGCTTACCCGCTCGCGGCAAACGATGCGGGCAGTCCCCGGCGTAGGCTGGACGCCGTGGCGGATCTTCTGGTGTGGATCGACTGTGAGATGACCGGTCTCGACCTGGGCAAGGACAAGCTCATCGAGGTCGCGGCGCTGGTCACCGATCCCGAACTCAACGTGCTCGGCGAGGGCGTCGACCTGGTCATTCACGCGGACGACGCGGCGCTCGACGCGATGCCACCGGTCGTGCGCGACATGCATGCGAAATCAGGGCTGACCGACGAGGTCCGCCGCTCCGCGATCACCATGGCGGAGGCGGAGGAGGCGGTTCTCGCGTACATCAAGGAATTCGTCCCTAATCCCCGGACCGCCCCGCTCTGCGGCAATTCGATCGCGACGGACCGCGGCTTCCTGGCGCGGGACATGCCGGCTCTCGACGCGCACCTGCACTACCGGATGATCGACGTCTCCTCGATCAAGGAGCTGTGCCGCCGCTGGTACCCCCGGGTGTACTTCGGGCAGCCCGCGAAGGGCCTGTCGCACCGCGCGCTCGCCGACATCCGGGAGAGCATCCGCGAGCTGGAGTACTACCGCCGCACGATCTTCGTCCCGCAGCCGGGGCCGGACGTCGAGGCGGCCAAGGCCATCGCCGCCGAGCTCTGAGGCAACCCGCTCGACGGCCCCCTCGTGGGTGTGGCTATGATTGTCCCGCAACGCAGGGTTCGCCCTGTGAGCGTGGTGGTCGTAGCTCAGTTGGTAGAGCACCTGGTTGTGGTCCAGGGGGTCGCGGGTTCGAGTCCCGTCGATCACCCCACGTGAGCGAAATGGCTCGGTTCTTTCAAGGACCGAGCCTTTTTCGTACGCCGGAAGCCCCGAGCGTGCGAGTCCCCGGAAATTTTCTCGGAACCGGGGCAACCTTTCGGGCCTGCCGGGCCACTGGGGTGTGGATCAATCCTCCGTTCCCCGGGAGTCCCCCTCATGCTCGCCAAGCGCATCGTCGTACCGCTCGCGATACCGGCCGCCGCCTCGACACCACCGCGTACTCCGTGAAGATCGGCTGACTCAGGCTGCCCCGTGCCCCCACTTACCGTCAGGAACAGTGGCTTGTCCGATCTGGAGATCGAATACGCCTTCCGGCGTTTCTTCGACGACCATCACGCCGACCTGTCCCGCCTCGCCTACCTGGTGACCGGCGACTCGCAGGCCGCCGACGACCTGGCGGCCGACGCGTTCGTGGAGGTCTGGCGGCACTGGGAGCGGGTCCAGGCCGCGCAGAGCCCGATCGCGTACGCTCGCGGCATCGTGACCAACCTGGCCCGTCAATGGATCAAGCGGCAGAGCCGGGAGCGCGCCGGCATCCTGCGGCTCGGGCTGCTGCGCCGGGACCGGGTCGAGAGCGACACCCCCGCGGTCCTGGACGTGCGTGCGGCGCTGCAGCGCCTTCCGCAGAGGCGTCGCGAGTGCGTCATCCTCCGGTACGCCTTCGACGTCCCCGAGAAGGAAGTGGCCACGATTCTCGGCATCTCGGTCGGCGCCGTGAAGAGCCACACCTCGCGCGGCGCCGCCCAGCTGAGCGAATACCTGCGTGGCATGCCGCTGATGACGGGAGGCCTCCATGGCTGACCATCCGGACCTGGGCCGGGTGCTTCGCCAGGAGGCCGGCCGGCACGTGCCCGACCGGGACGCGATCCTCACCAGGATGGCCGGGCGCCGGGGCGAGCCCCGCAGCCGCTGGTCGTTCCTCCTCCCGCGCGGCGGCGGTCCCTGGACGCTTGTCGCGCTCCGCCCGGTGGCCGCGGCCGCCTCGGTGGTGGCGACGCTGGTGGTGGGCGTAGCGGGCGTGAAGCTGGCCGGGGACCGGTCCGAGCCGGATCAGCTGCCGGCCGCGACCGGCGCCAGCGCCCCGGCGGGTTCGCCGCCCTCGTCACCGGCCGCATCACCCTCGCCCACCTCCGCGTCGCCTCCGCCCGCCTCCGCGTCCTCCGTGTCGTCGCCGCCTCGGGGAGCGCCCCCGGCAGAGACCCGCCGGCCCACCGCAGCGGTTCCTCGATGGACTCCGGTGGCCGGCTATCTGAGCTCGGCCGCCGAGATCGACTCGCACTCGAACGCGACCTGGGCACAGGGCAACCTCGTGCTCACCACGGCGGACACCATCACGGCGCTCGACGTGCTGGTCAGCGTCGCGCGTACGGACGGCGTCACCGGGGCGGGCCAGTGGACCTCGATCCCGGCCGACATGCTCACGATGACGGTGACCGAGGAGAAAGACGCGCTGCTCTACCGGTTCACCCTGCACGAGGGTGCGACGCTGGCGCCGGGCGACTACACGTTCGCGGCCCAGTACCTGCACGCCGCCGGGGACCGGGACGCGACCGCCGACACGTACGGCGCGATCGCGTCGGCGGGCGGCGAGAAGGTGGAGATCTCCGGCGCCTTCCGGAGTTGATCGAGTCCCGACAGCGTGCGCACAGCGTCATGCTGCATGATCACGAGATGGTTGCTGTCAGCGCGGACGACTACGCCTGGTTCACCGAGCAGTACGCGGAACTCGCCGGCGGCTGCTACCTCACCCTGGTCCGGGGCGGCACCCCCGCCCCCTTGATCGAGCAGCTGGCCGCCACGAACCCGGTCCGCGCCGTGGGCGTGCGGCGCCTGGCCTCGTTCCCCGGCCCCGCCGTGGCGGCGACCGCCCTCGACGGCTGGACCCTGCTGTTCACCCCGGCCCCGGTGAACGCCCGCCGGCTCTCCCGCGGAACCGTCCTGGTCTCCCACGCGGCCGGCACCTTCCTCTGGGCCCGGGACGGCGAGATCGTCCTCGAGTTCGATCCGGCCGACGCCACCCGCCGCGCCGGCACCGACCCGGACGCCCTGATCGGCATGCTGGAGACCCTCGGCTTCACCACCACCCCCGACGAGGACGAGGGCGGATGGGAGGACGACGTCCTCCATCGGGAGCGGTCGCTGGCCCTGGCCGAACATCTGACCGGATTCCGCCTGACCGCCGAGGCGCTGGAAGCCACCACCTTCACCTGTGCCACCCTCCCGGCAGCCGGCGAAGCCGCCCGGTCCGGCGCCGGCGTGAGCGGGGAGACCGTCCGGTCCGGCGCCGAGGCGGGCGGGGAGACCATCCGCGGCGCCGAGGCGGGCAGGGAGACCGTCCGGTCCGGCGCCGAGGCGGGCAGGACCGCCGCGCGCCCGGCGGCGAAGGCCGAGCGCTGGGACGAGGAGTACGACGCCCCCGACGACGACTGGTCCGACGCGGACAGCGACGACGACGGCGACACCGACCACGACGAGCGGGAATGGCCCCGCCTCATCGCCAAGGTCCGCCGAGTCTTCGGCTGACGCCGGCCGGGAGGCCTGGTCGCCGGCCGGGAGGGCTGGTCACCGGTCGGGAGGCATGGTCGCCGGTCGGGGTGATCGGTTTTTAGGGCGCCAGCGTCGCGAGGTGGGCCTCCAGTTCCGCGGCCGCGTCGGTGGGTGTCAAGTGGCCGGCCAATACGTGCACGCTCAGGCCGTCGATGACCGCGTTCAGGCGGCGGGCCTGGGAGAGCTGCTCCTCGGGCGTGAGGTCCGGCCGGAGGTAGCCGACCACGTCCCGGCACAGGCCGGCCATCTCGATGAGGATCTTCCGCTGCACCGCCGCGAGTGCCGGGTCGCCCAGCCCGAGGGCCAGGAACGCGAACGTGATCGACGCCTCGATGTGCCGCTCCTCGTCGAGCGGCATGGTCTCGAGCAGCAGCCGGCGGACCGCGTCGATCGGCTCGCTCGCGGGCCCGAGCCCGGTGATCCGCTCGGTCACCCGGGTGAGCACCTGCTCGCAGGCGAAGGCGAGCAGCTCGTCCCGGGTGGCGAAGTAGTGGCGCAACGCCCCGGACGACCATCCCGACTCGGCCGCGACGGCCCGGATCGAGACGGCGGCCACCCCGTCACGGGTGATCACCCGCCAGACGGCTCCGGCGAGCTCGCGGCGGCGTTCCTCATGGTCGACGATCTTCGGCACCCCCTGATTCTCGCACGGTCGTGTTATAAAGAAAAAACACGACCGTGTGAAAAAAGGAGGGGAGTCACATGATCGCGCTGATCGTGGCGTGTGAGATCGGGTTCTGGGTGCTGCTGGTCGCCGGCCTCTTCGCGCGCTACGTGCTGAAGTGGCGGAGGGTCAGCGCCGCCCTGCTCGTCGCCGTGCCGATCGTCGACCTGGTGCTGCTCGCCGCGACCGCGATCGACCTGCGTGGCGGGGCCGAGGCCACGCTCGGTCACGGGCTGGCCGCCGTCTACCTGGCCGTCACCGTCGTGTTCGGACACCGCATGATCCGCTGGGCCGACGTCCGGTTCGCGCACCGGTTCGCCGGCGGCCCGGCCCCGGTGAAGGGTCCCCGGACCGGCCGGGAGCACGCCGCCCGGGAGCGCCGGGCGTGGTTCGAGCACCTGCTGGCCTACGTCCTGGGTGCGGCGCTCCTCGGCGTGTTCACACTGATCGGCGGAGGCCTGGACCGCACCGCGGCGCTGTGGGGCGTGATGGGCACGTGGTCACTGGTGCTGGCGATCGACTTCCTGATCTCGTTCAGCTACACCATCATGCCCCGGAAATCGTGAGGCGCTGCTCCGCCCGTACACAGAAAGAAGCGCGGGCCTGGTCCGAAGAGACCAAGCCCGCGCTCCACGGGATCTTCAGCCCTCGATCAGAGGTAGCTGCCCTTCTTGTACTCGGCGTAGCTCATGTTCCAGTCGGTCCAGCCGTTGCCGTTCTTGAGCTTGTCCTCGGTGCCGGAGACGGTGATGACGTCGCCCATCATCGTGCGGTCGAAGAGCCACTTGCCCATCGCCTCGGACACGTTGACGCAGCCGTGCGAGACGTTGCGGCGGCCCTGCTGGCCCTCGGACCACGGCGCGGCGTGGATGAACTGGCCGCTGTAGGTGATGCGCTGGGCCCAGTCGATGTCGGTGCGGTAACCGTCCTCGCCGTCGGTGTCGGTGGTGTCGAAGACGGTGTGCGCCTTCTTCTCCATGACGACCATGGTGCCGCTGGACGACGGGGTCTTCGGCTTGCCGAGGCTGACCGGGAGGGTCTTGATGACCTTGCCGTCCTGCTTGACCGTCATCTTCTTGGACTTGTTGTCGACCGTCATGATCAGCGAGCGGCCGACCTTCATGTCCACCGTCAGGTCGGAGCGGCCGTACCACCCGTCGCCGAGCTTCACGCCCTTGAGCTGGACCTTGTAGAAGATCTTGGAGCCGGCCTTCCAGTAGTTCTTCGGCCGGAAGTGGACCTCGGTCGACGAGATCCAGCGCCAGGTGCCCTCCTGCGCCGGGGTGGCGGTGACCACCATGCGGCGCTCGACCTCGGCGCGGTACTTCTCCGGGATCGCGCGGCCGAACTTCATGATCAGCGGCATGCCGACGCCGACCGTCTGGTTGTCACCGAGGAAGCTCGTGACGCGGACCAGGTTGGCCGGCTTCTTCATCGTGGTGAACGTGCTGCTGACGGTGTTGTTCTTGCCCTCGGCCTCGGGCGTGCTGAGGGTCACCGTGTATTTGGTTCCCCACTCCAGCGACTCGCTCGGCTTCCAGACGTTGTCGTCCTTGTCGACGGTGCCCTTGACCTCGTCACCCTTGGGGTCGGTGACCTTCACGGTGGTGTTGTCCGGGTCTTCGCTGTTGTATTTCACGTCGGACCAGGCCTCGACGTCGGTCGCGTCGACAGCGGGCGAGGTCACCGCGACGGTGCTCAGCGTGGGCTCGGGCGACGGGGCCTCGGCGGCCGGTGGCGCGGCGCTGCCGCCGTCCGTCGTGCCGCCGCCCTGCCACGAGGGCGAGTCGCCGCCGCTGCTGCACGCGGCGGTCAGCAGAAGTGTGCCCGCCAGAACCGTGACGACGGCCGCGCGCCAGCGGCGACCCGGCCGATTCCTACCCATGTCCATGGTCCCCTCACGGCGTCGTCTCTCCCGGCGCCCAATAGTGCTCCAAAAAAGCTGCACGACCAATCCCGGTTCTGTGCCGTATTACCCAGCGCCGGTGATCGGTGACACCTACAACGCGCTGCCCTTGCTGAACTCTTCCCAGCTGACGTTCCAGGGCGTCCAGCCGTTTCCGTAGTCCAGCTTGTCCTCGGTGCCGCGCACGGTGACCGGGTCGCCGACGAGAGTCTTGTCGAACAGCCATCGCGCGTTCGACGGAGATACGTTGACACATCCGTGCGACACATTGCGCTCACCCTGGGCGCCGGTGGACCAGGGCGCGGAGTGGATGTACTGACCGCTCCAGGTCAGTCGCTGCGCGTACTGGATCTCGGTGCGGTAACCGTCCGCGCCGTCGGTGTCGGTGGTGTCGAAGACGGTCTCGGCCATCTTCTGCATGACGACCATCGTGCCGCTCGACGACGGGGTGCTCTTCTTGCCGAGGCTGACCGGCATGGTCTTGACGGTCTTGCCGTCCTGGATCACGGTCATCTTCTTGGACTTGTTGTCGACCTTCATCTCGAACTTACGGCCGATCTTGGCGGTCGCCGACCGGTCCTTGTCGCCGTAGATGTTCGCGCCGGTGGGCAGGCCGCCGACCGCGATGCGCACCTTGATCTGGGTGCCGGTCTGCCAGTACTCCGGCGCGCGGTAGTACGCCTGCGTGCCGCTCTCGGTCCACGACCAGGTGCCCGGCTGGGACGGCGTGGTCTCGACGAACATCCGCTTCTGGACGGCCGCGCGGTCCTTCTTCTTGATGCCCGGGCTGAACTCGACCACGACCGGCATGGCCACGCCGTACGTGTGGTCGTCGAACAGGTAGAGCCCGGTGCCGGTCCGGCGGCCCGGCTCGCCCATCGTCGTGAACGAGGTCGTCTCGGTCTTCGTGGCGCCGTCCTTGCCGGTCGCCACGACGGTCGCCGCGTACTTCTGCTTGGTCTTCAGCGGCTTGTCCGGCACCCAGGAGGAGCGGTCCTCCCGGAAGTCGCCGGCCACCTTCCTGCCCTTGGCGTCGGTGACCGTGACGGACGTGACATCGCCGCCGCTGACCTTCAGCCCGATCTCCGCGCTGACCGGAACGTTCTTCTTGTCCTTGGCCGGCGTGACGGAGAGCGACACCGGCACGGCCTCGGTGGCACTCTCCAGCACCGGCGCGGCGGCGGACGGCGCGGCACTGGCCGCGGCGCCCGGAGCGGCGGAGCTGGGATCGGAGTCGTCGCCGCAGGCGGCGAGGGGGGCGATCACGGCTATTGCCAGGATCGCCGCCAGTGAGCGGCGGAGGTCAACCATCATGGCCCCGTTCTGGAGTTCTCAGCGCAGACATACTGACTCATGGACGCAAGTCGCGGGTCCTCCTTGCGGTGGCAAGTAACCGATTTCAAGGATCTCCGGAGGGCGTGCTAACGTTTCTCTCGTTGCACGGAGAGCTGCAAGGCAAGCCGGAACGGCGAGCGTCGCTAGCTCAATTGGCAGAGCAGCGGACTCTTAATCCGCGGGTTGTAGGTTCAAGTCCTACGCGACGCACTCTCTCCAGCACCAGCCCCGACCCACTCGGTCGGGGCTTTTTTCATCCTGGTCTCCGAAAGTTTCGGAACGAGTACGAAACTTGCCGTTGACACGGGCCGGGAGCGTCCGAAGAATGAGGCAACGACGATCGTCAATCGATGCATCCCCACGTCGAAAAGGTGATCCCCATGCGTGTGCTCAGCGTCCTGGCTGTTGCCGCGACACTCCTGCTCGCACCATCGACCCCCGCCACCGCCGGCCCGGCAGCCGCGGCCGACTGCGCGAACGGCTACGTCGGCCTCACGTACGACGACGGCCCCAACGCCGGCAACACGAACACCCTGCTCAACGCGCTGCGCAGCAACGGCCTGCGGGCCACCATGTTCAACACCGGGCAGAACGCGGCGGCCAACCCCGGTCTCGTCGCGGCCCAGGTGGCGGCCGGCATGTGGGTGGCGAACCACAGCTACACCCACCCGCACATGACCACCCTCAGCGCCGCCCAGATGAGCTCGGAGCTCTCCCGGACGCAGAGCGCGATCCGGGCGGGTGGCGGCGGCACCCCGGTGCTGTTCCGCCCGCCGTACGGGGAGACGAACGCCACCCTCCAGTCGGCGGCGTCCGCGCTCGGCCTCCGGCAGATCATCTGGGACGTCGACTCGCAGGACTGGAACGGCGCCTCCACGGCGCAGATCGTGCAGGCCGCGGGCAGGCTCACGAACGGACAGATCATCCTGATGCACGACCAGTACGCGACGACCGTGGCGGCGGTGCCGCAGATCGCCGCGAACCTCCGCAGCCGCGGTCTCTGCGCCGGCATGATCTCGCCGTCCACCGGCCGGGCGGTGGCACCCGGTGGCACCACGACGCCGCCGCCGGGCGGCGGATGCACCGCCACCTACGCCGAGGGGCAGAAGTGGGCCGACCGCTTCAACGGCCAGGTCACGGTGAGCGGCGCGAGCAACTGGACGGTCACCGTGACCCTGCAGAGCCCGCAGCGGATCACCGCGACCTGGAACGCCGCGGTGAGCTTCCCGTCGAGCACCGTGATGACGGCCCGGCCGAACGGCAGCGGCAACACGTTCGGGTTCACCGTGATGCACGGTGGCAACTGGAGTTGGCCGTCGCTGACCTGTACGGCGGGTTAATGTGATCTGTGCCCCTGACCAGTGATGATCTGGACATGATCGCCGGCGGCGACCCTCGGACAGCGGTTCCCGAGCTGGTCGCCGCCGTCGAGGCGAACGGTCTCGCCGACCCGGCCGACGCCGGCTACGCGCTGATGCTCGCGGCCGAGCTCACCGAGAAGCAGGGCGACCTGCCGCCGGCGCTCGCGCTCGTGGAGCGGGCCATCGAGAGCTACCGGCTGGTCGAGGCCGCTGCCGACGGCTTCGCGCGGGCGCGGCGCGGCGAGCTGCTGTCCCGGCTGGGCCGCGAGGACGAGGCGATGGCCGCGTTCACGGCGCTGCGGCCCCGGCTGGCCCGGGAGCCGGCCGCGGCGACGTACCTGGCCGAGGCGCTCGAGGAGTGCGGCCAGGGCGCGATCGCCGAGCAGTGGCTCACCGCGGCGCTCAACGTGGTCCTGGACCGGCCGGAGACCGTGGAGCGGGCGGTGCTCGCCAACGGGCTGCTGCAGAACCGGCGCCGGATCCGCCGCGAGCTGGAGCTCCCGGTCGACGAGTACGACGAGTTCGCCGATCGGATCCGGACCCGGGACACCGTCGCCAAGAGGACCGGGCAGGGCGTCATGTACTGGCCCCACGACGAGTTCGATCGGGTGCTGCTGCGCTGGCCCGCCTTCGCCGACGTCTACGGGCACACCTGGGACGACCACCGCGCCGACCTGGAGAAGGCGCTGACCGTCTGGACCGAGTCCGGCCAGTCCGGCTTCCGGATGCACGCGGGCGAGGCCGACGGCCTGGCCGAGTACGTGAACCGGCACGGCGGCGACCCGATGAACGCCGACGTGCGCGCCGGGTACGCGCGCCAGCTTGAAGATCACGGTCCGGGGGCCGCCTGGCCGCCCGGTCGTAACGATGCGTGCTGGTGCGGCTCCGCGTCGAAGTACAAGAAGTGCTGCCTCCCCCGGTCCCGCTGAGGTGGCCGGAGGGGTGTGCTAACGTTCTTTCTCGTTGGCACGCGCTGCTAGCTCAATTGGCAGAGCAGCGGACTCTTAATCCGCGGGTTGTAGGTTCAAGTCCTACGCGGCGCACAACATGGAAAAGGCCCCGCCGTCACGGCGGGGCCTTTTCGCTGTCCTGGGAATGTCACAGGCCGTGACGGCCCGGATGGGCCGCCACGGCGCCGGCGTCACGGCGCGGTGTCGAACTCGCCCATGAAACCGAGGCTGCCCACGATCACGATGATCAGGATCGTCACGGCGATGACCAGGTATCCCATGACCAGGCCGGCGATCGCCATGCCGCGGCCGGTCTTCTGGCCGCGCTTCGTCTCGTTCAGTCCGATGTGGCCGAAGACCACCGCGAGCAGCGGGATCACGGCGTAGGTGCACCAGCCGATCAGCACGCCGACGATGCCGAGCACCAGCGACGCCACCGCCCAGCCGGAGGTGGCCGGGCCGGTCGCCATCGGCGCGTAGCCGGGCGGAGGCGGGTAGGCGCCGCCTTGTGGATAACCGGCCGGGGACTGTGGATAAGCCAGGTGGTCGGCCGGTCCCTTGCCGGTGGCCGGCGGACCCGAGTACGGCTGCTCGTAGGGGAGTGGCGCGTACGGCTGGGGCGGGAACGGCGTCGTCGAGTCGGCCGGCGGCTGGTAGGGCGGCGGCTGATAGGACGGCGGTGCGTCGTAGGGCGGCGGGGAGGCCGGCGGGAGCGGCGTGGTCGGCTCGAACGGGTCTTGCGGCGTTGGGTGGGACATCAGCTCCGGAGTTCCTGCCAGAGGGGGTCCATCCACCCCCATTTGGACCGTTTGTTCATGCTGCCGTCCGAGGCCGCCCGTGGCTACTCGTCGAGACCCTTTCGGTACGAAAATCCGACCCGGGTCGGCCGTACGGTGGTGATCCACAGCGGCCCGTATCGTCAGCGCATGACGCGTGTCCTGCTGATCTCGGGGAGCACCCGGGACGGCTCCCTGCACACCGCAGCCCTGCGTACCGCGGCCCGCCACGCCGCCCAGGGGATCACCGCGGACCTGTACGACGGCCTGGCCGCCCTCCCCGCGTTCGTGCCGGGCGAACCGAACCCGCCGTCCGCCGTCACGGACCTGCGAAACCGGGTCACCCGGGCGGACGCCCTGCTGGTGAGCACCCCCGAGTACGCCGGATCGCTCCCCGGCAGCCTGAAGAACCTGCTGGACTGGCTGGTCGACGGCGGCGAGCTGCGCGGCCGGGCGGCGGCCTGGCTCTCGGTGGTCGGCCCCGGCGTCGACGACGGCGCCCGGACCTCGCTGGAGTCGGTGCTCGAGCACGGCGGCGCCCGCCTGCTGCGCCCGGCCTGCGTGCGGATCCCGCTCGACATGGCCACCATCGACGCGGAGGGCCTGGTCGCCGACCCGCGCCTGCACATGGCGCTCGGCGACATGGTGGCCGCGATGGTCCGCTCGCTGACCGAGCGGGCGGAGCGCCCGCAGCCGTCCTGGCAGGCGCACTCCAGCGTCTACCCGGTGGTGCAGCGGCAGGACGCGCCGAGCTTCCCGCGCGGAGCGCAGCTGCCACCCTGGGCCCGCGGGGTCAATTGATCGCCGACGCCGCCGTCCGGCAGGACTCGGCGCCGGCGCACGCCGTCATCGCCTTGACCGCGGCCTCCAGCTCGGCGACCCGCGCGGGCGGGAGCGTGCCGGCCAGGTTGCGCAGCTGGTTCGGATCGGTCGTCCGGTCGTAGAACTCCCGGGTGCCGTCGACGTACTGCACCCAGGTGAACGTGGCGGTCCGCAGCGCGTCGTACGTCGGCGGGATGTTGATGCTGTCGTGCTCGTAGTCCGGGTCGGCCGGGTCGGTGGCCGGGTCGCGGTGCTCGATCAGCGCGGCCTTGCGCCACTGCGCCGGCGTCTCACCGGCGAGCAGCTGCCGGATGCTGCTGCCGTCCGCCTCGGCCGGCGCCGGCGCACCGGCCAGGTCGGCGAAGGTGGGCCGCAGGTCGGTGTTCTCCACGACGGCCTCGACGGTCTGCCCGGCCTTCACGCCGTGGCCGGCCACGACCAGCGGCACGTTGACGTCGGTGTCGAACGCGGTCTGCTTGCCGGACGGCAGGGTGTACTCACCCATGTGGTAGCCGTTGTCCGAGGCGAACATCACCACGGTCCGATCGGCGACGCCGGCCTTCGTCAGCGTCTCGCGCAGGGTTCCGATCATCCGGTCCACCGACTGCACCGACTGGACCCGCTTGCGGAACTCGACGTCCATCCTGGACTTCTGCTGGGCGTTCAGTCGGGGGTGCGTCGCGAGCCAGGCCGGCGCGTTCTGCGGCAATTTGTCGTACGCGGCGCCCTTGGGATTCTTCAAGCCCGCGAAAAGGTCGGCGTCGCGGGGCGCCGGGGTGAACGGAGCGTGCGGGGCATACGTCGAGATCTCCATCATGAACGGGGACTGCGACGTACGGATGAAGTCGGCGGCCTTGGCCGAGAGCACGTCGGTGAGGTAGTCGGCCGGTTTCTTGCCGTACTTCTTCACCACGCCGTTCTCGTTGAGCGCGTAATTGAAATTGTCGTAGGCGTTGCCCCCGGCGAACCACTGGTCCCAGCCCGGCGGCACATACGGCTTGCCGCCCTCGAAGCTGGTCGCGGGCAGGTACTCGTTCAGGTACTTGCCGAAGAACCCGGTCCGGTACCCGGCCGCCCGCAGGTCGGTCGCGAACGTCGAGGACTCCTGCCCCCTGCTGTGGAAGAGCTTGAATCCGCCGTCCGACCCGTGGTTCTTGTAGATCCCGGTGTTGTGCGGGAACTGTCCTTTGAAGAGCGACGCGCGCGACGGGCAGCAGAGCGAATCGGTCACCGTGTAATTGGTGAACGTCGTTCCCTCCTTCTGCATCCTCAGCACGTTCGGCATGTAGGGCACGAGGTTCTTCGAAAGGTCGTCGGTGAGGACCAGGACGATGTTCGGCCTGACCGGGGAGGCGACGGCGCTGGGGGCGGCAGTGCCGACGGAGGCGGAGGGCGCCGGCGCCGCGGAGGTGGTGGTGCACGCGGTCACGGCCAGCAACGAGGCGACCGCGGCGGCGACACCGGAGACGCGGCGGGAACGGGAGGACATGCGGTGCGGGGCTCCGTCCGGGGAGGGGGCGACCACCGGAGGGTAGTCGGCCGGGGCACCCCGCTTGCTTACCTCCCGCTGAGATGATCATTAAGAATCCCTCAACGGAGGCAATGTCCGGCGGGATCCGGCGGATAGTCGCACCATGTTCGCGATCGTCGCCGTCGGCTGCCAGCCACGCCCGCGCCGTCCCCGCCGGCTCACCCCGCCACGGCCCCGGCTGCCTCTGCGCCCGCCCCGGACACCGCGCCGCCTCCCGGCCTGATCCCATCTCCCTCCTTGGTTTCCCATCGACGGGTATCGTGATCTGCGTGGTGGACCTCGCCGATCCCGCGTTCCAGGCAAACCCCCATCCCGCGTACGCCGCATGGCGCCGGACCGGACCCGTCCGCCGGACCCGGCTGCCCAGTGGCCTGACCGCCTGGCTGGTCACCCGCTACGACGACGGCCGCCGGGCGCTGGCCGACCCGCGGCTCTCCAAGCAGTCCGGGTTCTCGGTCGGCTCGTCCACGGCGGCGAACCGGCCGGCCGGCCCGGCCGCCATCCTGTCCCGGCACATGCTCGCCGCCGACCCGCCCGACCACACCCGCCTGCGCCGCCTCGTCTCGGCCGCCTTCACGGTCCGCCGGATCGAGAGCCTGCGCCCGCGGATCGAGGAGATCACCCGTGAGCTGCTGGACGCGCTCGAGGGGCGGGAGCGGGCCGACCTGATCGACGCGTTCGCCTTCCCGCTGCCGATCCAGGTCATCTGCGAGCTCCTCGGGGTGCCGGCCGACGACCGGGACGAGTTCCGCGACTGGTCAAACGTGATCGTGGCGGGCTCGCAGTCCGGCGACCGCCTGGAACCGGCGATCCGGGCCATGGTCGCGTACATCGCGGCCCTGATCGCCGAACGCCGGTCGAGCCCCGGCCCCGACCTGCTCTCCGGCCTGATCCAGGTGCGCGACTCGGAGGACCGGCTCACCGAGGAGGAGCTCTCCTCGATGGTCTTCCTGCTGCTCATCGCGGGCCACGAGACCACCGTCAACCTGATCGGCAACGGGACCTCGCTGCTGCTGCGCGACCGGGAACAGTGGGATCGGTTGCGCGCCGAGCCCGCATTGCTGCCCACCGCGATCGAGGAATTTCTCCGGTACGAGGGACCGGTCGAGACCTCGACGTTCCGGGTCGCCACCGAAGACCTGGAGATCGGCGGAACCCGGATCAGAGCCGGCGAGCCGGTCGTGATCGTGCTGCTCTCCGCCAACCGCGACGAGGACCGCTTCCCGGACGCCGACGTGCTGCGGCTCGACCGGGCCCAGAACCCGCACCTGGCGTTCGGCCACGGCATCCACTACTGCCTCGGCGCCCCGCTGGCCCGGCTGGAGGCGCAGATCGCGTTCACCCAGTTGATGGACCGCCATCCGGGCCTGCGGCTCGCGGTCCCGGCCGAGGACCTGCGGTGGCGTCCCGGCCTGCTGCTGAGGGGCCTGCACGAGCTGCCGGTCCTGCTCTAGACCTCTGGCATGATGGCGCGGTGTCGGTCCCCCATGATCCGTACTTCTCGCCGACGGCCAAGCTGCCGGTCGTCTCGCCGCGGAACGGTAGCTCGCGCCTGAAGATCCTCGGCGCGGTCACCGCCGCGACCGCCGCCTTCGTGGCCGTCGCCGTCTGGATCATCTCGCCCGGCTCCGACTCCTCGTCTCCCGCCGTGCCGATCGCCGCTCCCAGCAGCGTCCCCAGCGCCGTGATCACCGAGGAGGCGACGGTCTCCCCGGCGCCGACCAGCAAGTCGCCCACGCCGAAGTCGCCCAGCCCGAAGCCGCCCACGGCCCGCCCGGCCCGGCCCGGCGCACTGGTCGACCAGCTCCGGACCGTCGTCCGGGGCCTGGAGAAACGTCGCGAGCTGGACAAGCGCGGCGCCGACGAGCTGAACCGGCGCCTCGAACAGCTGAAGAACCGCATCCGCAAGGACCCGGAGAAGGCGCCCCGCAAGCTCGACGAGTTCGTCAAGAAGCTGGCCGACCTCCGCGCGGACGAGAAGATCAGCGAGGCCGGCTTCGAGGCGCTGGCGGCCGGCGCCACCCAGATCGGCGCCCTGCTCCCCACCGACGACGACGATGACGACGATGACGACGACTGAGCAGGCCTTCGGGCGGAATGCCGCTCCGAGCCCCTTCGGACACTGTGGACTACTTGATCCCGAGCTCGGCCATACGCCGGATCTCGGACACCTGCTCGACCGCCGACTCATTGGCTAATTCGGACAGACGCTCGTCCGAGCCGCTCCTCAAAAGGTCCCCGGCCATCTGCTGCGCGCCCTGATGATGCTCGGTCATCATCGCCACGAAGCGGCGGTCGAAGTCGGCGCCGGTCGCCGCGGTCAGGGCCGCGATCTCCTCGTCGGTCTGGCCGCCCGGCATCGTCGAGTGATCGTGCGAGGGGTCGGATTCGGGCTGGTTCCGGTCCTTCAACCAGGACTTGAAGTAGTCGATCTCGAGTTTCTGGCCGGCGCTGATCCGCTCGGCGAGGCGTTTCAGCCCGGCGTTGGCCGCCCGCCCGGGAGCCAGGTCGGCCATCACGAGCGCCTGCTCGTGGTGCCCGATCATCATCTGGACGTAGGCCACGTCGATCGCGTTGTAGGTCGTTCCGTCGAGTGCCTTGACCTGATCAGAATCGGACACTGCGGCAGATTCTCCCGGGCGCCCGGGCAGCAGCACGGGCACCGGTGAGGACGAGGCCGAGGGGGCCTTCGCGTCCGGCGCCGCAGTGGTCTCCGTGCAGGCCGCGAGGCCTATCCCGGCCGTGGCGAGGACCGTGAGGGTCGCGGTCGCCAGGCTCCTGGTGTGTCGGCGATTCATTGCTTCCTTTTCGGTAAGGGTCCCCAACGCAACATTCGACAGCTATCGTAACGACCGATATCGCTGTCACCGGGGGTGCTCGCGACACGACTCGCGGTGTGTCGCCGGTGGCTCCGTCACCGGAAGGAGCTCCATGAAGCACCCTGCCCCACAAGGGCGGTTCAAGCGCCTGTCCAGTATCGGCGCTGCGGCAGTCCTGCTCAGCTTCCTGGTCGCGGCGCCCGCTCAGGCCGCTCCCGCCGACATCCCGGCGGTCGACGAGATCCGCAGCAGTTCCAACCTCAAGCAGATCGCCAACATCCCGAAGGCCGCCCCCTTCGCGGCCGAGAACGCCCTCAACTCGGACTGGGCGTTCCAGGGTAAATACGCGTACGGCGGCAACTACAACGGTTTCACCGTCTACGACATCAAGAACCCGCGCAGCCCGCAGGTCGCCGCCGTGGTGGTCTGCCCCGGCTCGCAGAACGACATCACGGTCTGGGGAGACCTGCTCTTCCTCTCGACCGACTCGCAGCGGTCCGACGACTCCTGCGCCAGCACGTCGGTGCCCGGCAGCGCGCCGGCCGAGACGCCGCGCTGGGAGGGCATCAAGGTCTTCAGCATCAAGGACCCGCGCAGCCCGCAGTACATCGCCTCGGTGAAGACCGACTGTGGCTCGCACACCCACACGATCGTCCCGGGCAAGGGCCGCGACAAGTCGGTCTACCTGTACGTGTCGTCCTACAACCTGTCCGGCGTGAGCCTGCCGAACTGCGCGTGGCCGCACGACAAGATCTCGATCGTCAAGGTGCCGCTGAAGAACCCGGCGGCCTCGGCCGTGGTCGCCACGCCGGTCCTCTTCCCGGACGGCGGCTTCCCGGGCAGCGAGACGGGCACCGCGACGAGCGGCTGCCACGACATCACGGCGTACCCGCAGAAGGACATCGCGGCCGGTGCCTGCATGGGTGACGGCGCGCTGTTCGACATCTCGAACCCGGTGAACCCCAAGGTGATCACCACGGTGCGGGACACCGAGAACTTCGCGTTCTGGCACTCGGCCACGTTCAACAACGCCGGCACCAAGGTCGTCTTCACCGACGAGCTGGGCGGCGGCGGCCAGGCCACCTGCAACCCGGTGATCGGCCCGAACCGCGGCGCCGACGCGATCTACGACATCAAGCGCAAGGGCAAGAAGCTCACGCTGGAGTTCCAGAGCTACTTCAAGATTCCGCGGGAGAACGCCGCCACCGAGAACTGCGTGGCCCACAACGGCTCGCTGATCCCGGTCAAGGGCAAGGACATCATGGTCCAGGCCTGGTACCAGGGCGGCATCTCGATCTGGGACTTCACCAACTCGAAGAAGCCCAAGGAGATCGCGTACTGGGAGCGCGGCCCGCTCAGCACCGAGCGTGCCATCACCGGCGGCTCGTGGTCCGCGTACTGGTACAACGGATTCATCTACTCCAACGACATCCAGAAGGGCCTGGACGTCCTGGAGGTCAGCGACCGCCGGATCGACCGTGCCGAGCGCGAGCGCACCTGGCAGTTCAACGCGCAGACCCAGGACGACTACCGTCGCTGGTGATCTGACGTAGCCATACCGATGGGATCGTCCGCGAGGGCGGTCCCATCGGCCTTTCCGGCCTTCTTCCGCCGGTACATCAGCGCGTCCGCCTCGCGCATCAGCCCGTCGCCCTCGCCCGGGGCGCCGGTCGCGACGCCGACGCTGGCGCCCACGGCCATCCAGTGGCCGCCGACCATCATGGGCTCGGCGATCACGTCCGCGAGCCGGGCGGCCAGCTTCTCCGCCTCGTCCCGGCCGACCCCGGGCAGCAGCACCGCGAACTCGTCGCCGCCCAGCCGCGCGGCCACCTCGCCGGCGCCGAGCAGGCCGGTGAGCCGCTCCGCGACGGCCTGCAGCACCAGGTCGCCGGAGTGGTGCCCGTGCTCGTCGTTGACCTGCTTGAAGCCGTCCAGGTCGATCACCAGCAGGCTCACCGACGCGGCGGGCGTGTCCTGCATCCGCCGGTGCAGCAGCACCCGGTTGGGCAGGCCGGTGAGCGCGTCATGGCTGGCCTGCCGGCGCAGCTCGTCGTGCAGCGTCTGCAGTTCGCCGACCAGCCGCTCGTTGTCCCGGAACGCCACCTGCTGCCGGCCCAGCACGAGGGCCGTGATCAGAACGACGCCGACGGCGACGCCCCAGACCCGGCTGTCCATCTCGCCGCCCCGCAACGACCAGAGCAAGAGGATCTGGGTCGCGACCACCGCGAGGTACGGCATCCGGCTGGACCGCCGCGCGAGTTCGCCGGTCGTCCGGCGGGCGAGCAGGCCGACCTGGAGCTGCTGGAGCCGGATCGCGGCCGCGGTGAGCACGCACGGGGCGAGCTGAACCACGATCATGAGCCCCGGATGCGGCTCGCCGACCAGCCCGTTGGTGATCGGGGCGGCCAGGGCTGTCCCGGCCACGCCGAGCGCCGCCGCGGTCCCGGCGAACCGGGTGAACGGCGCCGTCCCGCTCAGGATCAGCTTCAGCACGCCGAACGCGATCAGCAGCATCACGACGGCGGTGGCCGAGGCGGCCCAGCGGTCGGCGTCCTGCCGGCCGCCGAGCTCCCGGGCGAGGAGGCAGTACCAGAGGAAGACCGCGACGCCGGTGAGCACGGTGGCCGCGTCGAACCAGAGGCGCAGCCGCTGCCGCCCGACGCCGCCGAGCGGGTGCCGGAGGGTCGCCACCACCACGGTTCCCATGCCGATCACCACGAAGGCGGTCTGCACGAGGCTGATCCGGGTGGTCCCGGGATCCGTGAGTACCAGCAGACACTGGTAGGTGTCGCCGACCGCGCAGGAGGCGCAGGCGAGCAGCACCACCTGCCAGAACCGGCGTCCCGGCGCCGGCATCTCCGGGTGCCGGGCCAGCCGCCACGCGAACCAGACGTTCGACACGTCGAGCGTCGCCTGCACCACCCAGGAGGTGGTGGTGCCGCCCGGCCCGATCAGGAACCACGGCGCCAGCAGCAGGCCGAGCGCCACGAGCGCCAGCAGGACCGGGTCCTTGACCGCGGCACGGATGTGCATGACCGCTCGATCGGCGTGCGTGCGGAGGAGCTGAGAGATCCTGTCCGGGTACCGCGAGATCTATCCGGATCGCGTAGTCGGATCGGGTGACAGCTCCGCGCGTCACAATCGGACTTATAGCACCAAATAGGTACGTTCAGTCCATGGCCACGACACACCGCAGCTCCGCGCTCCGGTCGTTGCCTGTTCTGCTGGCGCTCGTTCTGGCCTTCTTCGCGGGACCGATCTCTACCGGTTCGCACCCTTCCGGCCCGAGCGCGAACAGCATCTCCGCCTCCGCCGTGGCGGTTCACACGGCCTCCGCCGACGCATCTGACGCGTCCGCCCGTACCCCTGAAATTCCCGCCGCCGCAGCGGCTTTCCCCAGCTCAGCCACCATGTCTGCGCGCGTCCTGCGCGATCAGGCCGTTGCCGGCGCCGCCGACTCCCGGGCTCCGCCCACCGCTCTCGCCTGACCCTTTTCGGACAGCACGTCTGCTGCCCGGGGGTCCACGCATGCCCTGGAGAGACTCGGAACCCACGAGAGCGGACGACCTTTCACATGAACATCCTCGCCGAGATGCTGCTGACCGAGCCGGCCCCGATGGCGATCTGGGCGGCCCTCATGCTGCTCACCCTGCCTGCCCTCGTGGTGCTGGCCAGCCCGCACAACGTGCGGAACCCGGGACGCGCCCTGATCGACACGGTGGGCTTCCTGCGCCGCCGGGCCGAGCGCCGCGACGAGGAGCTGCGCCGGCGGCTCGAGGAGGC
The DNA here is from genome assembly GCF_040639855.1 of Actinoplanes sp. NPDC023714. Lineage (NCBI taxonomy): Bacteria > Bacillati > Actinomycetota > Actinomycetes > Micromonosporales > Micromonosporaceae > Actinoplanes > Actinoplanes sp. NPDC023714. The sequence continues at coordinate 140,109 of NZ_JBFAAR010000011.1, read as the reverse complement.
GCTCCAGGCGGCCCGCTACGCCGAGGAGATCCAGGTGGCGGCCGATCAGGCGGGGTGGGCGGCGCAGCGCTGGCAGGGGAGCTGGGAGGGCGCCTGCGAGCGGGTGGACGCGGCCTGGCGCAGCTGGCAGGCCGCGGACGCGCGTCGCGCCAGGAGCCGGGCGACGGCGGCCTTCGGCACGCCTTACACGGCGAAGACCCCAGCCGAGTACGCCTACCGTGAGCGGTTCCTGCACCGTGCCGTCCAGGATGCGGTCGCTCGCGGCGAGCTGCCCACGGAGGCCCTCGCCGACGCCCTGAGCGGCCGCAACGGCTGGGACGCGAGACTGCACCCGGCCGACCAGGAGCGGGTCGTCCAGCAGGTCAGCGCGGACTACCTGGCCCGGGTGCACGAGCGGGCCGCCGAGGCCGAGCGCGCGGCCTGGCAGGACGCGGCCAGTGCCCGCCGCAACCGCGACAGCCTGATCCGCGAGGCGGCGATCGCCGAGGCCCGGGCAGCCAGCCTGAACCACCTGATCCCGACCGGCGCCACCGCGGCCCAGGAGGCCTTCCGCCCCGTCTTCGCCTGATCCGGACAGCAGGGAGCCGGCACCGTTCCACGGCTGCGGAGGGGCCACGGTGACCGATTTTCATCATGAAGTGCGATGCCACGGCGCCTCACGGGGAGACGCCGTGGCATTCCTCAAGTCGCACATCGCGGAAGTCGATCACTTTCGAAAGGCTTCCATCGCTGCACGCCTATCGGTAGGCTCTCACGCGGAGATATCGAATTCGCCGTCCTTGGCGGAGTCCACGAATGCGGTCCACTCCGCTTTCGTGAACATGAGAGCCGGGCCCGCCTGGTCCTTGCTGTCACGGACGGCGATTCCCTTGTCGAGGATTGCCACCTCGACGCAGTTGCTGCCGCCGCTGCCGTTAGAGCGACTGCCCTTCTTCCAGACGGCACCGTCGAGTTGGTGCGCGAACATTCTCGAGCACCTCCCTTCGATATGAGGATTCTTCGGGAGTGCTACGCGACGAGCAGACTCTCGATCATCTTTATCGTAGTCCGATGATCGAGCGCCCTTGCGCTCATTCGCTCGAACTCCTGTCGGTACCGGGCAACCTCATCTGGTTGCTCTTCGTAATAGTCTCCCGCAATACCTTCGAGGTAGACAACATCCAAATGGGTGGTCTCGCGGAACTCCAAAAGCACTGCTGAGCCCCCCAGGAACGGGTGTTCCCCGGAGTCGAACGGCAAGATCTGCAGGGTTACGTTCGGTAATCTAGCGGTATCGATCAAATGTTTCAGTTGTTCAGCCATGACGTCCTCGCCGCCGATGACGCGGCGGAGCACGGACTCGTCCATCAGGGCGGACAACTCGAGCGGCCGCTCGCCGCCGAGCCGGCTCTGCCGGGTCAGGCGAAGCGCGACACGCCTGTCTATCTGTTGCGGTGTGTCGGAGGAGCGACCGGTCTTGATCAGTGCTCGCATGTATGCCTCGGTCTGCAGCAGGCCGGGCACGATGATCGGCTCCCAGACGCGCATCGATGAGGCGGCCGCCTCCAGGCCGACGAAGTTGCCGGGCCGCATGATGTCGCGGTAGTCGGTCCACCACGTGCGCTCGCGGGACAGCCGGGCCAGCTCCACCAGCGCCTCGCGATAGCCCTGGTCACGGATGTTGTAGAGGGTCAGCAGATCGCGCACGTCGCGCGGGGTGACCGCGACGCGTGCCGTCTCGATCCGGGTGACCTTGGCGGCATGCCACTCGAAGTGCCGGGACACGTCCTGTTGCGTCAGGCCGGCTGCTTCCCGGCATCTCTTGAGCTCCGCGCCCAGTCGGCGGCGTCGCAGCGTCGGACCCTCGATATCGGACACCTGGACTCCCTACGGTCCTGTGAGTTCGATATTACGACCCAATCAAGATCAATCCCATGATCGCAATCTATTCATGATCCAATCTGGAGTGTGGCACTTGGGGGCCTTAATAAGAAGTCTAGTACTTCTTGTATTGACCTTGATGTTGGGTACATGATGCTGCGGACATCGAGTTCTGTCTTCTTTCCTACACATAGAGAAATGATCATTGGAACTGGCGTCTAAGGGGCGTGGCGCAAGTGTTGGCTGACCAGTACTACCTGATCGCACACGAGGACCGAACGGGTCGGTCCAGACTCCATCCCCGCGCGACCGGCCTGGGATTGGCCGCCGCTCTCCTCTCCGAATTGGTTCTCGAGGGTCGTATCGGTGTGGCCGACGGCGAGCTGTTCATCGTCGATCGGCACCCGCCTCGGGACGCCCTCTCCCACGATGTCCTGGACCTGCTCAGCGCCCAGTCACAGCACACCGATGTGCGTACCTGGCTCGCATTCCTCTCCCAGGACGCCGCTCTGCGGGTCGCCGAGCGCCTCATGCGCGTCGGCGCCGTCGAGATGGTCACCCGCCGCCGCATGCTGGGCAGCACCCAGACGCTCTACATGCCGAACACGGCCCGCCAGCGCAACGCCGCGGCCTGGGCCTCCACCCGGATCGCGAACATCCTGGTCCGCGGCATGGATCTCAACCTCTCCGACCGGATGCTGGTCGGCCTGGTCGTCGCGACCGGCCTGACCCGCCACGTCATGTACGGATTCGAGATGTACCCGCACATCTACCATGCCCTGCCCAGCATGATCGCCTCGCTGCCCAACGATCTCCGGGAGATCGTCGAGTGCACCGAGCAGTCGGTGGGCACCGCTCTCGCGGTGGGACGACGGTGAGCCCGGCCGGACGCCATCAGCGCCGCCGCAACAACGTCGATCAGTGGGCCGGCACCATGCTGATGGACCTCCAGCGCAGCTCCGGGACCGGCCCGGACATCGTCAGCCAGGCGCTGGCGAGCAACCGGCTCGGCGTCTCCTCGGTGGTCTTCTTCGGGGTCGCCGGCGCCGCGCCGCTCACCGTGATCATCGGGGCCATCTCGACGATCTACGCGGTGGTCGGCAACACGGCGGTCCCACTGGTCTACCTCGTGGTGGCGGGTATCCTCTCGATCTTCACGGTCGGGTTCGTCGCGATGAGCCGGCACATCGTCAACTCCGGCGCCTTCTACGCGTACATCAGCCACGGCCTGGGCCGGGAGCTCGGTGTCGCGGCGGCGTTCGTGGCCCTCGGCGCCTATTCGCTCATGCAGATCGGTCTCTTCGGCCTGTTCGGCGTGGTCGCCTCGGGCATTCTCGAGGCGATCGGGCTCCAGGCGTCCTGGCTGGCCTGTGCCCTGGTGGCCTGGGCGCTGATCGCCGTGCTCGGCATGCTCTGGGTCGACCTGAGCGGCAAGGTGCTGGGCATCCTGCTGATCGCCGAGATCGCGGTCGTGGTGATCTACGACCTGGTGATGGCGGGCAACCCGGCCGAGGGCTCGGTCAGCTTCGCCGCGCTCGCGCCGCAACAGCTGCTCACCCCCGAGGTGGTGGCCATGATGGTGCTCGCCATCGGCGGCTTCACCGGCTTCGAGGCGACGGTCGTGCTCTCCGAGGAGGCGAAGGACCCGAAGCGGACGATCGCCCGGGCCACCCACCTCTGCGTGATCCTCGCCGGCATCCTCTGCGCCCTCTCGGCGTGGGCCATGTCGGTGGCGGCCGGGCCGGGGCAGATCGTCGCGGCGGCCCGGGCCGAGCAGACCGACCTGGTGTTCACCCTGGTCGCGCCGCACGTACCGGACACCCTCATCACCATCGGCTACCTGCTCTTCATGACGTCGATCTTCGCGGCGCTGCTGGCCTTCCACGCGGCCGTCTCGCGGTACCAGTTCGCCCTCGGACGCGAGCGGGTGCTGCCGGCGCGCTGGGGCTCCGCGCATCCGCGCACCGGGGCGCCGGTGGTCGGCTCGGTGACCCAGAGCATCCTGGCGCTCGGCGTGCTGCTGACGTACGGGATCCTCAAGATCGATCCGCTGGTGCACCTGTTCGCCTGGCTGACCGTCGTGGGCGGCCTGGGCGTGCTGATCCTGATGTGGGCCGCCTCGGCAGCGGTGATCGCGTTCTTCGTCCAGCACTCCCGGGGCGAGAACATCTGGCGCGGCCGGATCGCGCCGATCACAGCGTTCTTCCTGCTCAGCATCATCCTGCTGGCCACCGTGATCGGCTTCGGCGATCTGCTGCAGGTCGGCAGCGACTCGGTCTTCCACTGGGTCTTCACGGTGGGATACCTGGTCTGCGCGGCCATCGGGTTCTGCTGGGCGCTCATCGTGAAGCGGACGCGACCCGACGTCTACGCCGGCATCGGCCGGGGAGCGGACGGCCGGAACGTCGTCGACTACGCCGCGATGGCCCGCCCGCACTCGCACTCGCAGACAAACGCGCAGCACCCGCACGAGATGCGCGACCAATTGCCGTCGATCAAGTAGGGAAGATCCATGACGTACGCCATCCAGGAACTAGTGATCCGTCACGTGTCGCCCTTCGACACCGAGGAGATCACCAATCTTGTGGCCGACGCGATGTGGGACGGCCCGGTCGCCCGCTGGATGCAACCCGACACGGTGGCCCGCCGGCGCAACACACCCCGGTACTTCGAGATCTTCGTGGAGTACGCGCTGCAGTACGGCGAGGTCTACAGCACGGCCGACGCGGACGACGGCCGGATGAACGGGGTCGCGCTCTGGTTCCCGCTCACCGCGATGATCCCGCCGCCGGTCGATTACGAGCGCCGGCTCAAGGAGGCCTCGGACACGGCGTTCGACCGCTGCCAGCAACTCGACGCGGCACTCGACGAGCACCACCCGCTCGAGCCGCACCACTATCTGGCGTTCATGGCCGTACGCCCCGGCCAGCAGGGCCGGGGCATCGGCAGCGCGCTGCTCGACCGGCACCACGCCCGGCTGGACCGGGCCGGGCTCCCGGCCTATCTCGAGGCCAACGACCCGCGTAATCGCGACCTCTACCTTCGGCACGGATACCAGGTCCGGTCCGTGATCGAGCTTCCCGACGGGCCCCCCATCTGGTGCATGTGGAGGACGCCTATGGCTTGATCGAACCTATGCAGCCGTTGGGAACTCGTAGATCCAGAACGACTGCTGGTCCATGCACGAGGCTTGCAGCGTGCCACTGGAGAGCCGGCGCAACATCAGCTGGATCACCTTCGACATGTTGCGGCTGTCGTCGTTGAAACGACAGAAGTCGAGTGCGATGATGCCGTTCCGATCCGTCGCCGTGCGGTACATGGCTTCCACCAATTCCGCGAAGGACCGGGTCGAACGGGCGTCTTCGGCGACCGCTACGAATCCGCAGTACCAGATCTTCTTCTGTTCGTAGAGGTCGGGCCAGCGACGTTCGAAGTACTCGGGGGCGATCAACGGCATCGCGAACAGATCATTCGTGTACGTGGACAGGCCGCACAGTTTGCCGCCGTCATCGAGGCAGAGGTACTTGTCGACTCGGGGATCCATCATCACCTGGTCGAACTCCGCCCGGTACATCAGGTGGCGCTGCACGGCGAGGGCGCGAACCTCTTTGAAAGCGCCTTCGTACAGTTCCCACGCGGTCTCGTGCATGTCGTCGGTGATCTGGTCGATGACTTTGACAAGCATGGCTGCTCCCTCGCGGGCCCGTGCCGAGCGGCCCCGCTCTCGTACTCAAGTCGATCGATAACAGGTGACCACAGAGTACGAAGTGCAATAGGGCCACGACAATGCGTGTTCACCAAAATCATGTGCCAATCCAGTTTGGAGTGATGCCTTTGGCTTACCGATCATGCAACTTGCGAAGTTGCAGGTAGTTGCAGAGGTCGACTCGTCCGAGCCATCACTGTCCATTCCCGTCGAGGCTTCTGGAATCGGTTATGTATTCCGTGGATCAGCCTTTTTGTGGAATGCACGGAGTACTAGCCTCCGCGTTATGGGCACGATGCGCTCGCCCCTTGACGGCGGGTTCGGGTCGGCCGGTGCGGGCCACTGCGGCGAGATGTGCATCCCCCGCTCGCCCTCCGGTGGCCCGCCTCATTGACATAGTTTAATGTCCAAACATAGTCTGCCGAGATCAGTTGTGGGAGCGCTCCCGCGCGCCCCGTCCTCGGCAGGAGCGTCATGTCGCGTCTACCAGGTCTCGCCCTCGCGGTCGCCCTGATCGCCGGCTCCATGTTCACCGTGCCCGGCCCCGGCCGGGCTTCCCCCGCGCCGGCGGATCGAAAGCCGGCCGCCGCCCCTCGTACGCCGGTCCAGGCGGTCGCCGCCATGCAGCCCGGCTGGAATCTCGGCAACACGTTCGACGCGACGGGCGACGACGAGACGTCGTGGGGTAACCCGCGGGTCACGCCGGAACTGCTCGACGGCATCCGGGCGCAGGGCTTCAAGAGCATCCGCATCCCGGTCACCTGGGGACAGCACCAGGGTCCCGGCCCGGACCACACGATCGATCCGGCGTACCTCGCCCGGGTCAAGGAGGTCGTCGGCTGGGCGCTCGACGACGGCTTCTACGTCATGGTCAACATCCACCACGACTCCTGGCAGTGGATCAACGGGATGGCCGGCGACCACGACGCCGTGCTGGCCCGCTTCAACGCCATCTGGACGCAGGCGGCCGCCGCCTTCCGCGACGCCTCACCCCGGCTCGTGCTGGAGAGCGTCAACGAGCCGCAGTTCAGCGGCGGCGACCCGGCGGCCCAGCTCGCCGAACTGAACACGTCCTTCCACCGGATCGTGCGCGGCTCGGGCGGCGGCAACGCGACCCGGCTGCTGGTGCTGCCGACCCTGCACACCTCCGCCGACCAGGTGCATCTCGACAATCTCGCGGCCGAGTTCGCGGCGCTGAACGACCCGAACCTGATCGCCACGGTGCACTACTACGGCTACTGGCCGTTCAGCGTCAACGTGGCCGGCGGCTACCGCTTCGACGCGACCGCCCAGCAGGACCTGCTCGACATGTTCGCCCGCATCCACACGACGTTCGTCGCCCGCGGCGTGCCGGTGATCATCGGGGAGTACGGCCTGCTCGGCTTCGACCGGCACACCGGCACGATCGAGCAGGGCGAGAAGCTGAAGTTCTTCGAGCTCTTCGGTCACCAGGCGCGGGTTCGCGGCGTAGCAACGATGCTCTGGGACAACGGGCAGCACTATGACCGTACCCAAGGCTCTTGGAAAGATCTTGAACTTTTCGGCCAGATCCGGTCGAGCTGGCAGACCCGATCCGGCACGGCCGCGAGCGACCTCCTCTTCGTGCGCCGCTCGGCGCCGGTCACCGCGCAGACCATCAAACTCAACCTGAACGGCACCGGCTTCACCCAGATCCGCCTCGGCAAGAGCACCCTGCGCCGCGGCCCCGACTTCCAGATCTCCGGCGATCAGCTCACCCTCACTGCCGGGTTGCTCACGCGACTGATCCAAAGCCATGGGTACGGGGTGACCGCCTCGCTGCAACTGCGCTTCTCGCGAGGTGTCCCGTGGCGCCTCGACGTCGTCGCCCACGACCGCCCCGCCCTGACCGCGGCCGCCGGCGACACCGCCACCTTCGCGATCCCGGCCGCCTTCAACGGCGACCGGCTGGCCACCATGACGGCGACCTACCCGGACGGCGCCAACGCGGGCCCGCACAGCTGGACGCCCTACAAGGAGTTCGACCGCGCGTTCGCTCCCGACTACTCCTCCGGCACGATCCGGCTGACCCCCGACTTCTTCGCCGAGGTCAGCGAGGCCACGCCGGTCACGCTCGTATTCCACTTCTGGAGCGGCGAGACGGTCACCTACCAGCTGACCCGAACCGGAACCGCGGTAACCGGAACCCCGATCCCCTGACCCATCCCCACTGCCCTCTGCCGATCTTGTTGATTCCGCCCGGCCCGTTCCTGTGCAGTTCAACAAGATCGGCTGTGGGGCGGCGCGCTCCGTCTCGCTCAGCCTGTTCCCACTGCCCGATCTTGTTGATTCCGCCCGGCCCGTTCCTGTGCAGATCAACAAGATCGGCTGTGGGCCGCCCCGCTCCGTCTCGCTCGGCGCGTTCCCTCTGCCGATCTTGTTGATTCCGGGCGGCCCGTCTCTGCGCAGATCAACAAGATCGGCTGCTGGCCGGCCCGCTTCGTGTCGCTCGGTGTGTGCCCACTGCGATCTTGTTGATTTCCGAGGCGCCGTTCCTGTGGGGGTTAACAAGATCGGCTGTGGGGCGGCGGGTTTCGTGTCGCTTGGCTTGTTCTCGCTGCGATCTTGTTGATTCCGGGCGGCCCGGTCCTGCACAGATCAACAAGATCGAAGCGAGGCGGTGGGCGAGGTGGTGGGCGAGGCGGCGGGCGAGAGGGTGGGCGAGGCGGCGGGCGAGAGGGTGGGCGAGGCGGCGGGCGAGAGGGTGGGCTGGGCGGGGGTGAGGGGGTGGGTGATGGTTAGTCGAAACTGAGGGTGGCGGCCGTGATCTGGGCGTGGCTGAAGGTGACGAACACGGCGTGCCGGCCGGGGAAGGCGGGGATCGCCGCGGAGACCTCGGTCAGCGGGTCCAGGCCGGCGGCGGCCGGGACCGGCAACGTCGCGAGGATCGGACCGGCGAGCGGATCGTCCAGACGTACCGTGATGGTTTGGTCTTGATCTCCGGAACCTGCCACTGTCGCGCGGATCCGGGACGGCGGCCGGGAGAGATCCACGTCGTCGAAGGCCGCCCACGCATCGGGTGCGGTGCTGCGCAGGGCCTCGCCAGGACCATCGGGCATGGGTACGAGGGAAGCCCCGTGGCAGCCGTCGTTGCCCGCGAGGACGAGACCGGCCCGGGGATTGCGGGGCGGGACGCGCTCACCGTGCACGCGCAACGTCGCGGTCCGGCGCCAGTCGGTGCTGGACCGGCCCGCCGCGATCGTGTGCGTCGCGTCCTCGACCACCCAGCGGGAGCGGGTGACGTCCCAGAACGCCAGGTCGGCGGCGTGCAGGGTGAACGTCACGGCGGTGCTCTCACCCGGGGCGAGGTGCACCCGGTGGTAGCCGCGCAGCCGGCGCAGGGGCTGCTTCACCCGGGAACGCTGCTGACGGGTGTAGAGCTGCACCACCTCGTCCCCGGCCCGGTCACCGACGTTGGTGACACCGACCGTGACGGTCACGACGCCGGCCGGGTCGACGGCGGCGGTGTCGAGCCGCAGGTCGTCGTAGCGGAACTCGGTGTAGCCGAGCCCGTGCCCGAACGGGAACAGCGGGGTGCCGCGGAAGTACAGGTAGGTGGCGTCGCTCGCGATGATGTCGTAGTCGAGCAGGTCCGGCAGGTCGGCGTCGCCGGCGTACCAGGTCTGGGTGAGGCGACCGGCCGGCTCGACGAGTCCGAAAAGGACATCGGCGAGGGCGCGGCCGTGCTCCTGCCCGCCGTGCGACGACCACAGCACGGCGGGGAGATTCTCCGAAGCCCACCCCAATGCGTACGGATAACTGCTGCTCACGACCATGACGGTTCGCGGGTTGACGGCCGCGACGGCCCGCATCAGGTCGTCCTGGGTGCCCGGCAGATCGAGGTCGCGCCGGTCCGCTGTCTCGCGGCCGGCGACCAGCGGGTGATTGCCCACGGCGAGCAGCACCACGTCCGCGGAAGCGGCCACCTCGGCGGCCGCGGCGACACCGTCGACCAGCAGATCGACGGTGAAGACGGCGGCGTCCTCGGGGCCGGCGGCCGCGGTCCGGACCACGCCGTCCTCGCCGACGCTGAGGAAACGGTCGCTCTGCACGTGCCGCAGGAGGACGCCGTCGGGGACGGTGACCAGCCGGAACGTCTCGCGCACCTCCCAGCCGTCCGGGCCGGGCCGGTCGGTCACGAGCCGGTGTGCCCCCGGGCCCAGGCCGTCGGCGCCCGCGAAGAGGCCGGTCGCCACCGAGCACAGCGAGATCGTCTCCTCGCCCCAGTCCCACACGTCGAAGAGCGCCTCGTCCGGGATGCCCTGCTCCGCCCGTACCTCCAAAGGAGCGGAAGGTGACGCCCAGAGCAGGCCGGACGCGCAGCGCAGGGCCACGCGGTCCAGACCCGGCGCGAACGTCACGGCATCCTCGCCCACCAGGCCGGCCACGGCGTCGCGCAGGGTGGTGCGGTACGGGGGAGTGCCGCTGTACCAGTCGTCGAAGACCCGGTCCGCCAGCGGGCCGATCACCGCGACCCGGCCGGCCGACGCCGGGTCGAGCGGCAGGATCCCGTCGTTGGTGAGCAGCACGGCCGACGCCCGGGCGGCCTCCAGGGCGAGCCCGCGGTGCTCGGGGCTGTCGATCGCCGAGGCGTCGATGTGCCGGTAGGGATCGTCGCCCGGGTTGAACTCACCGAGCCGCACCCGGACCGCTAGGATGTGCCGGACCGCCGCGTCCACATGCGACTCGGTGATCAGGCCGCGCTCGTACGCCGCCGTGAAGTTCGCGATCGTGGCGGCCAGATCCTCGGTGACGCAGTCGATCCCGGCGCGCAGGGCCGCCGCGAACCCCTCGACGTGGTCGTCGAACAGGTGCTGGTCGCCGGCCAGATTGTGCACCGCCCAGGCGTCGCCGACCACCAGCACGTCCTCCGGCGACCACGACCGCAGAACGTCGTCGATCAGCGGGCTGAGGTGGGCGGGACGGCCGTTCACCAGGTTGTACGACGCCATCACGGCCACCGCGGCGCCGTCCGCGAGGGCCGGGCGGAAGGCGGGCAGCTCGTACTCGTGCAACACCCGCGGCGGCAGGTCGCTCGAGGTGAGGCAGCGGTCCGTCTCGTTGTTGTAGCCGAGGAAGTGCTTCAGCGTCGGCGCGGTACGCAGCCACAGTGGATGATCGCCGCGGAGGCCCCGGGAGTACGCCGTGCTCAGCACCCCGGTCAGCCACGGGTCCTCGGCGTACCCCTCCTCGTTGCGGCCCCAGCGCGGATCGCGGAGCAGGTTCACGACCGGCGCCCAGACGTTGAGGCCGACGTTCTCCGGATCCCGGTGGTGCATGGCGCGGATCTCGGTGCCGACCGCCTCGCCGACACGGCGCAGCAGCTCCGGGTTCCAGCTGCTGGCCAGGCCGATCGCCTGCGGGAAAGCGGTCGCGGTGCCCAGCCAGGCGACGCCGTGCAGGGCCTCGGTGCCGGTGCGGAACGGAGCCACACCGAGCCGGGGGATGCCGGCCTGGTGCTGGTTGAGCAGGGCGATCTTCTCGTCCAGGGTGAGCCGGTCGAGGAGGTCGGAGACGCGGGCGGCGACCTTGCGATGGGGGTCGCGGAAGGTGGCCTCGCGGTGTGGGTCGAGATCGCGAGAAACGGCGTGAGAGGCGGGGGAATCGGTCACAACGCGTTCCTTCGGGGGGCTGGACGCCTGTCGCTCGGCTTCGTGGCGGATGTTGCTGGCTGCTGGTGCGTCGGCTGTTGCTGGCGGCTCGGGTTCTGGTTGTCGGCTGTTGCTGGTTGCTGTCGGCCGCGTTGTCGAAGCGCTTCGACGAATGGGTGCGCGAGTGGGTTTCGCGGATGTTTCGGACGGGGTCCACCGAGGTTCGCACTCCGCCGCGTCCGGGGTCAAGGAGTAGCGGCCATCGATGTCAACCCGATTTGGGAGGGCTCCCACGTCGCGGATGGCATTGCCGGGGGTGGATGCGGCCGTCGCGCTCGGCATCGCTCGGCGTGAATGCCCAGGTCGGGCGCAGTGCCGCTCGGGTCAGACTGCTTTGGGCAGGGCTCCGCTGTCGACGCGGGCCAGGTGGGAGAGCGCGCCTCCGAGCGCTGCGGCGTGCGACCCCAGCTCGGAAGCGATCAGGCGGACGCCGCCGGGCGCCAGCACCTGGCCGGCCAGGGCAGCCTCGGCGGCCGGGATCAGCCATTCGGCGAGGGTGGCGTAGTGGTCGCCCAGGACGATCGCCGACGGGTCGGTGAGGTTCGCCAGCAGTGCGAGGCCCTGGCCCAGATGGCGTCCGGTGTCGTGGAGCGCCGTGAGGGCCGCGGTGTCGCCGGAGCGGGCCAGCAGCGCGACCTGTTCGACGGCGGGATGGAGGTCGGCGAGGGACTCCGGGTCGGAATCGGTCAGGATGCGGCGGACGAGTGGCTCGATGCCGGCCAGGTCGTGCAGCGTCGGCGCGCCGGCCGGGCCGAGCGTGAACCGGCCGATCTGCCCGGTGAAGCCGCGCGACCCGTGCAGAGGGCGGCCGCCGGCGATCACCCCGGCCTCGATGCCGGCCAACCCGGTCACGAAGATCGAGTCGGGGTCCTTGTTGGTGAGGGCCGCCGTGCTCGCCTGGTTCGCCACGGTGACGACCAGGCCCGGCTGCCGGAGCGAGCCGGCCACCAGCGTCCGCAGGTCCAGATCGGACCAGCCGAGCGCGGGGGAGACCCGGACCACGCCGGCCTCGTCGACGAGGCCGGGAACGGCGACGGTCAGGCCGAGGACGGAGCGGCCCTGTTGCCGTACCCGGGTCGCGGCCCGCTGCGTCAGCGCGACGATCTCGGCGGTCCGGTGGGCGCCCAGCGCCCGATGCCAGCGCAGGATCTGATCTCCGGCGAAGTCGATCGCGAGCGCGGTCAGCGAGTCGGCCGAGACCTGGACGCCGATCGCCGCGTACGCCGAACCGTCGAGCGCCAGCGAGGTGCCGGGCCGCCCGATCCGGTTGCCGCTCGTCCCGGTCTCGCGCAGCAGCCGCTGGTCGATCAGATCGCCGGTCAGGCTGGAGACGGTCGCCTTGTTGAGTCCGGTGGACGCGGCGATCGCGGCCCGGGAGCTCGGGCCGCTCGTCCGCAGATGGCTCAGCACCACGGCGAGGTTCGTGGTGCGCACGTCGGTGAAGCCCATGGTCCTCACATCCGTCATCTTGCCATCACCACGTGGGTGCGCTCCCATTTCGTTCTTGTCGCTCTCGCCACACGTCAGTTAGCTTGTCTTCGATGTACTTAGTTTAGACGCTAGCCAAACTTAAGCCATTTCGGAAGGCAGGTGCGCCGTGGGCGCGTCGACGAACAGGCGGAATTTCCTAGGGCTGATCGGCCTCGGCGCGGCCTCCGTGGCCGGTGGCGGGCTGCTCACCGGATGCAGCAAGGAGCCGGGCAGCACCGGGTCGGCGACCACCGCCGAGCAGGCGGCCGGCGTGGTACCCACCTTCAAGGACTCGACCCTGATCCCGCCGGACATCAAGGGTGTACGCCCGGTGGCCGACGGCTACATCAAGTACCCCACCTCGCTCGCCGACGCGGTCAGCGAGAAGGCGATCACCAGCGGTCAGCCGATCTCGGCGACCACGCCCTGGTGGGGCCCGGCGCCGCCGACCGACAACAAGCTCGTCGCGGCGGTCAACGCCGACCTGGGCGGCACGATCAACTTCAGCATCCAGGACGGCGTCACCTACGGCGACAAGCTCAACACGATGCTCGGCGCGCGGGACGTCCCGGATCTGACCTGCATCCCGGGCTGGGAGATCAACAAGCTGGCCCGGTTCAACGACGCGGTGCACGTGCTCTTCGAGGACCTGACGCCGTACCTGGCCGGTGACAAGGTCAACGCGTACCCGCTGCTCGCCGGCCTGGACACCAAGGCGTGGTCGGACTCGGTGTGGGGCGGCAAGCTCATGGGCGTCCCGTTCCCGTCCGACAACCCGTTCCCGAGCCTGCTCTTCTATCGCAAGGACGTCGCCGACCAGCGCGGCGTCGCGGCGCCGACGTCGCTCGACGAGCTGTACGACTTCGGTAAGAAGATGACCGACCCGGACAAGGGAGAGTGGGCCTTCGGCGACCTCTTCCAGGAGGTGCTGCAGATCTGCGGCAACACCGGCTCGCAGAACGGCTGGGCCAAGGGCGCCGACGGCAAGGTCTACCACCGGTACGAGACCGAGAACTACAAGCGGGCCGTCGAGTTCATGGCCCGCCTCTACGCCGAGAAGCTGATCCACCCGGACATCGCCAGCAGCAAGGGCGGCGACGTGAAGACGCTCTTCAAGGGCGGGAAGATCTTCATGTTCTGGGACGGCGGCGGCGCCTGGAAGGAAGTGTGGCGGCCGGCCATCCAGGCGAATCCGAAGTTCGACATGCAGGCGATCAAGGTGTTCGGCGCCGACGCGAGCACGCCGCCGGTCCGCTGGGGCGGCACCCCGTCGATCATGTGGACCTTCGTGAAGAAGGGCCTCGGCCAGGAGCGCACCCAGGAGCTGCTGCGGGTGCTCAACTACGTGGCCGCGCCGTTCGGCACCAAGGAGTGGGAGCTCCAGAACTACGGGGTCGAGGGCACCCACTTCAAGCGGGACGGCGCCGGGACACCGGTCACCAACGACCTGTACGTCAAGGAGTTCGCGAACCAGTTCATCTTCCTCGGCGGACGCCCGCCGGTGATCGTCGGCGGCCCGGACATCCCGACCTACGCCGAGGCGTTCGTGAACTGGGGCAACGACGCCACGAAGTACCTCGAGAAGAACCCGTGGGAGGGGATCAAGGTCGAGGTGCCCACCGAGCAGGCCGCCATCGAGCAGCCCACCGCCGACAAGGTCACCGACATCATGCGCGGCCGGCGCCCGCTCTCCGACTTCGACAAGGTGGTCACCGAGTGGCGCAACGGCGGCGGTGACAAGGCGCGGGACTTCTACGCCAAGGTTCTGGCAGACAACGGACGATGAGCGCGCTTCCCTCGGTCTTCCGCAAGGCCGTGCGGGTGGAGCCGGTCCGGCAGCAGCTGACTCTCCGGAAGAGGCTGCTGAAGGACTGGCCCCTCCTGCTCATGTGCCTCCCCGCGATGGCGTTGCTGCTGGTCTTCCACTACGTCCCGGCCCTCGGCAACGTCATCGCCTTCCAGGACTACAACCCGTACGTCGGGGACAACCCGCTGGAGGCGTTCCTCTACAGCGAGTGGATCGGGTTCGGGAACTTCGAGTACCTGTTCAAAAGCCCGGCGTTCTGGGACTCCGTGGTCAACACGCTCTCGATCACGGCGTTCCAGCTGGTCTTCTACTTCCCGATCCCGATCCTGCTGGCGATCCTGCTGAACAGCATCCTGTCGCCGCGGATCCGGTCGCTGGTGCAGAGCGTCGTCTACCTGCCGCACTTCTTCAGCTGGGTGCTGGTGGTCTCGCTCTTCCAGATGATGCTCGGCGGCGCCGGCCTGATCGTGCAGACGGCGTCGCAGGCCGGCTTCACGGCGCCGGACATCATGACGAACCCGGACACCTTCATCTTCCTGATCACCAGTCAGGCGCTCTGGAAGGACGCCGGCTGGGGCATGATCGTCTTCCTGGCGGCGCTCGCGGCGATCGACACGAACCTCTACGAGGCGGCCGCGGCCGACGGCGCGAACCGCTGGCGCCGGCTCTGGCACATCACCCTCCCCGGCCTGCGTCCGGTGATCATCCTGTTGCTGATCCTCCGGCTCGGCGACGCGCTGAACGTCGGGTTCGAGCAGTTCGTGCTGCAACGCGAGGCGGTCGGCCGGGACGCCGCCGAGGTGCTCGACACGTACGTCTACTACCAGGGCATCGCGGTCCAGCAGTGGGGCGTCGGCGCGGCTGCCGGCCTGTTCAAGGCCGTGGTCGGGCTGCTGCTCATCGTGGGCGCCAACAAGGTGGCCCATAGGTTCGGCGAGCAAGGGATCTACTCGAAGTCATGACGCGTCCAGTCTGGGAAGAGCGACCGTCACTCCTCGGTCAGTTCGGCAAGGGCACGATCCTCACGCTGGTCGTGCTCGCCGTGCTGGTCCCGCTCTGGGTCGTGGTCGTCACGAGCCTGTCGTCCGAGGCGACGATCAACGACGCCGGTGGCTATGTGTTCCTGCCCCGGGAGTTCGATCCATCCGCCTACATCGTGATCTTCTCGGGTGGGCAGATCAGCGACGCCATCCTGGTGAGCACGTTCGTGGCCGTGGTCGGCACGCTGATCAGCCTGGTCGTCACGGTGCTGGCCGCCTACGGCCTGTCCCGCCCGGGTTCGCTGGGGCACCGGCCGATCCTGTTCTACTTTCTGCTGACATTCCTGATCTATCCGGGCATGATCCCGGCCTACCTCGTCGTCACCGGCCTCGGCCTCAAGGACAACCTCCTGGCGCTGATCCTGCCGACCGCGATCAGCGCCTTCAACCTGGTCGTCCTCCGCGCCTTCTTCATGAACATCCCCGGTGAGCTGCTGGACAGCGCCCGTATCGACGGCGCCGGCGAGTTCCGCATCCTGTGGAGGATCGTGCTCCCGCTGTCGAACGCGGTCACCGCGGTCGTGGGCCTGTTCTACGCGGTCGGCTACTGGAACGCCTTCTTCAACGCGGTGCTCTACATCGACCGCAACGACCTGCAGCCGGTGCAGCGGGTCCTGCAGCAGTTCATCCTGGCCGGCCAGTCGCCGACATCGTCGGGTACCGCCGTCGTCGTACCCGGCCTGGGCTCCTCCATCCCGCCCACCCTGGCGATCAAGATGGCCGTCGTGGTGGTGACGATCGTCCCGGCGCTGATCGTCTATCCCTTCATCCAGCGCCACTTCACGAAGGGCGTGATCATAGGCGCGGTCAAAGGCTGAGGTTCATCGGCGTGCGGGCCCGCAGGGTCAGGGCCCGCCGCCCGCCGGGGAAGGCCAGTTCCACCCGCCGGTCCACCGGGGATGTCATGGTCACCGTCACCCCGGCGGACGACCACGAGATATCCAGACTTATCGCCCCGCGGGCCGTCAGACCGGTGATCGCCCCCGACGGCCAGGCCGAGGGCAACGCCGGCAGTACGCAAATCCTCGCGACCCCGTCGGGGCCCACGTCCTCGCTCTGCAACAGCATCGCCACGACGAGGGCGGGCAGTCCGCCGGCCAGGTCCACGTTGAACATGTGGTCGCGGTTGTGGGTCGGCACCAGGGTCGGGCGCCAGTAGGCCTCGGCGATCCTGGTCAGGGCCTGCTGCGCCTCGGAGGCCAGGCCGAGGTGGGCCGCGGCCACGCCGACCAGGGCGAGGCCGTAACCCATCTCGTCCGAGGCCTCGCCCAGCCACCAGCGCAGCCGGGAGCGGACCGCCTTCACGGCGGCCGCGCGCAGCTCCGGATCGTCGCGGAGGACGGCGTCGCCCGCGTACCAGAACGGGTAGAAATGGCTGCAGTGACGATGCTCGTGACGGTCGGTCAGGGACGGATCGAGCCATTCGGCCAGTTCGCCGTCGGCGTTGACGCGATAGGGCGGCAGCGCGTCGAGCAGGGCACGCCAGCGCTGGGCGTCGGGGTGGCCGGGGTCCAGGGCCAGCAGGGATCGGAGCAGGTCGGCGACCACCTGGCGGTCCATCGTGGCGTCGAGGCAGGCCTGGGCGCCGGTGCCGGCCGGGTGGTTCTCCGGCGAGTACGACGGGTTGAAGGACGCCTTCCCGTCGCTGATCACCACGAAATCCAGGTAGAAGCGGGCAGCCTCGCGCAGGTACGGCAACGCCCGCGACGCCAGGAACTCCGTGTCGCCGGTGTGCTGCCAGTGCTCCAGATGGAGCCGCCCGATCCAGGCCGCCCCGGCCGTCCAGAACGTCAGGCACCAGATCGGCCCGAAGTGGTTCTGCCGCCCATGACTCCCGAGGTGAGCCGGGATGAAGAATCCGGGCATGTCGTACAGGGCGCGCGCGTTCGCCCGGAAGTCCGGCAGCAGGTCCGACACCAGATCGAACACCGGGATCATCAGCGACGGCGTCGACGTCGAGTGCACCGCCAGCACCGCCGCCTGCAGATTCCCGTCGATGGTCCACCCGCTGCGCCACGGCGGCGAGTAGCTCCCGCTCCACACCCCCTGCAGCGTCGGCGGCCGCCGCCCGGAGCTGCTGATGATCGCATAGCGCCCGGCGTCGAAGAGCCGTTCCACCGGATCACCGCCGAGGTCGAGCGCGCACCGTCCGAAGAGGTCGCCGTGCACCGCGACGTGTGCCGCCAGCAGTTCGTCGAAGCCGCCGGAGGGCAGTTCCGCGGGCGCGTCTGGGGAGGGGGAGACCCGGGCCACGATCAAAACCCCTTCATGGGTACGGGTGACCCGCACGGCCAGCGTCCAACCCTGGAGCGCGGACCACTCCACGCCCGGAAACCGGCCGGTCAGCACCATGCCGTCGGCGGTGGACACGACCGACGACGCGATGGGCCGTTCCGGTTCCCCGGCGGTGAGCCCGACCCGGACCGTCCCGTCGCTCCCGGTCACCCGGATCACCAGCACGTCGTCGGCCCGCGACACGAACGCGTCGCAGACCACGCCGTCCCACCACTGCCGGACGACCCCGGTGCGGAAGTCGGTGCCGCGCCGGTGGCCGGTCCCCGGGTTCGTGGGCGTGAACGTCACGGTCCCGGCCGGAATGAGTGGATCGATCCAGCGCGTCTCCTCGTACCCGGGATGGTCGTGAACGGCGAGGTCGCAGACGGCCTGCGCCGCCTCGGCGAAGCGCGAGGCGGCGATCAGCTCGCGCAATCGCGGCAGGGCCGCAGCGGTCGGCGGCGCCGGAAGCGGCTCGGTGACCGGCTGGAAGAGATCCTCGTGGGCGAGCGTGAAGTGCAGCGCGTCCGGCGTGCCGTAGCAGAGAGCGCCCTGCCGGCCGTTGCCGGTGATCAGCGCGTGCTCCCAGTCCTGCGTCCCGCCCTCGATGACGAATGACGGATTGACATCGATCTTCACAAGGAAATACTTTGTTGGGACCTAAAACTAAAGTCAAGGCGGCGGGATGTTCTACGGCGGCGACTACAACCCCGAGCAGTGGCCCGAGGAGGTGTGGGACGACGACGTCGAGCTGATGCGCGAGGCCGGCGTCACGGCGGTGACCGTCGGCGTCTTCGCCTGGTCCCACCTCGAACCGGAGGAGGGGGTCTACGACTTCGGCTGGCTCGACCGCGTGCTCGACCGGCTGCACGCGGGCGGCATCGGCGTCGTCCTGGCCACCCCGACCGCCTCGCCGCCACCCTGGTTCACGCTGGCCCACCCGGCCGGGCTCCCGGTCAACGCCGACGGGGTGCGGCTCACCCACGGCAGCCGGGACACCTACTGCGTGTCGTCCCGCCCATACCGGGCGGCGGCCCGGCGCATCGCCGGTGAGCTGGGGAGACGGTACGCGCACCACCCGGCCGTCGCGATGTGGCACGTGCACAACGAGTACGGCACCGACTGCCGCTGCGACCTGACCGCCGAGGCGTTCCGGTCGTGGCTCGCGAAGCGGCACGGCAGCCTCGAGGCGCTGAACGAGGCGTGGACCACGGCGTTCTGGAGCCAGCGGTACTCGGACTGGGCGCAGATCATGCCGCCGCGGGCCACCCAGTACCTGCCGAACCCCGCGCAGGTGCTCGACTTCCGGCGGTTCCTCTCCGACGAGATGCTCGGCGCCTTCGTCGAGCAGCGGGACCTGCTGCGCTCCGTCAACCCGTCGATCCCGATCACGACGAACTTCGTCCAGGGCGGCTGGGTGAGCGTGGACCACGCGAGGTGGGCGGCCGAGGTCGACATCGTGGCGGTGGACCACTACCCGGATTCCGCGGACATCGCCGCCGAGGAGGAGACCGCCTTCGCCGGCGACCTCGCCCGGAGCTGGGGCGGCGGGCGCTGGCTGCTCATGGAGACCGCGCCGAACCTGATCTACACGCGCGGCCGGATGCACGCCAAGGAGCCCGGCCGGATGACCCGGCACAGCCTCGGGTACGTGGCGCGGGGCTCGGCCGGGGCGATGTACTTCCAGTGGCGCCAGCCGCTCGGCGGAGCGGAGCTGTTCCACTCGGCGATGGTGCCGCACGCGGGCCCGGACAGCCCGGTGTTCCGCGAGGCCACGTCGCTCGGCCGGATCCTGGCGGCGCTGCCCGGCCTCGACGCCGGATCACCCGCCGCCGAGGTGGCGGTGACCTGGGACGCGCCGTCGTGGTGGGCCCTCCAGGGCGCCGGGCTCCCGTCGGCCGGCATCGACTACCTCGCGGCCGTCCGCCAGGCGCACCGCGCGCTGTACCGCGCCGGCGTCGCGACCGATTTCGTCTTCCCCGGCCTCCCGCTCGACCTGGCCCGTCACCGGATGGTCGTGGTGCCGCACCTCTACCTCGTCTCGGCCGAGGCGGCGGCCGCGTTCCGCGACTTCGTCGCGTCCGGCGGCACGCTCGTGCTGGGTCCGCTGAGCGGGATCGCCGAACCTTCCGCGCGGGTCCTTCCGGGTGGTTATCCGGCGGCTTTCCGCGAGATCTCGGGGGTACGGGTGACCGAATGGCACCCCCTCGACCCGGCTTCCCCGGTCACCCTCGACGACGGTGGCACGGCACGGGGCTGGTCCGAGCGGGTCGAGCTCACCGGGGCGACGGCCCGGGCGCGCTACGCCGGCGGGGTGCTGGCGGGCGAGCCGGCGATCACCCGGCACGACTTCGGGGACGGCACGTGCTGGTACGTCTCGGCCGGCCTCGACGACGACGGCTGGGAGCGGCTGCTCCGGGCGGTGGCGGCCGAGGCGGGCATCTCCGCGGTCCTGGAGGGCGTGCCGCCCGGCGTCGAGGCGGTCCGCCGCGGCCCGCTGCTGTTCCTGCTCAACCACAACCCGTCGGCGGTGACGGTGCCGCTGCCCGAGCCGGCGGTGGACGTGCTGACCGGCTCGTCAGTCGCCGCGGGTGCGGCGGTCGGCGTGGCGGCGGGTGGCGTGGCGATCCTCGACTGTCAGGGGTGGAAGGCCCGCCGGTAGGACGACGGCGACGTCCGCATCGTCTGGCCGAAGTGGTGCCGGAACGTCACCGCCGTCTCGAATCCGACCGCCGTCGCCACCTCCTCGATCGGGGTCGTCCCGGACTCCAGCAGCGGCAGGCTGGCGTGCACCCGCTGGGTGATCAGCCAGCGGATCGGGGAGGTGCCGGTGGCCCGGGTGAAGTGCCGCAGGTAGGTGCGCGGGGACATGTGGGCGCGGCGGGCCAGCACGTCGACGGTGATGTTCTCGGTCAGGTTGGCGACGGCCCACTCCATGCTCCGGGCCAGCCGGTCGTCCGACGGGTCGGCGGCCACCGGCGCCTCGACGAACTGGGCCTGGCCGCCGTCCCGGTGCGGCTGCACCACGAGCCGGCGGGCCACCGCGTTGGCGACCGTCGGGCCGTGGTCGAGGCGGATCACGTGCAGGCACAGGTCGAGCCCCGCGGCGCTGCCGGCGCTGGTCAGGACCCGGCCGTCGTCGAGGTAGAGGACGTCGGCGTCCACCTCGACCGACGGGTAGCGGGCGCGCAGCTCCTCGGCGTACCGCCAGTGCGTGGTGGCCCGCCGGCCGTCCAGCAGGCCCGCACCGGCCAGCGCGAACGCGCCCGAGCAGATCGACATGATGCGAGCGCCGCGGTCGTGGGCCGCACGCAGCGCCGCGACCAGGGCCGGCGACGGCGCGGCGCGCACGTCCGGCACGCCGGGGACGATCACCGTGTCGGCCGCGGCGAACCGGTCCAGTCCGTGATCGGTACGGAGGGTCGCGCCGCCCACGACGCGGACCGGGCCCGGCGTCTCGGCGCAGATGGTCAGGTCGTACCAGGGGAAGTCGAACTCGGGACGGGGCAGCCCGAAGACTTCGCTGACGATGCCGATCTCGAAGACCGACATGCCGTCGAAGGCGAGCACCGCGACGGTCGACCCGCGGCGTCCGAGGGTGAGAGCGTGCGACATGGCGGAATCTTAGCGGCCGGCGTCGTTCCCGCCACTGGGCCGGCGTCCCTCGGAGCGGCACGATCATCGGCATGACTACCGAGAACACCGAGGCCGTCGCCCACTTCGCCGCCCGCCTCCGCTTCGAGACCGACGTGAGCGACGTGCACGCCGACATCGAGGCCGGCACCCCCGGAGTCGTCGTGATCGACACCCGCAACGACGCGTCCTGGCGGCAGGGCCGGATCCCGCACGCCGTCCACCTGCCCACCGCGCAGATCGCCACCCGGGCCGCCGAGGTGATCCCGGACGGCAGCCGGGTGGTGACCTACTGCTGGGGGCCGGGCTGCAACGGCGCCACCAGGGCGGCGCTGGAGTTCGCGAAGCTCGGCTACCCGGTCAAGGAGATGCTCGGCGGGTTCGAGTACTGGGTGCGGGAGGGCTTCCCGGTACGCGACGAGCACGGTGTCGCCGCCCGACCCGTCGACGACCTGACCGCCCCCGTGGCGGCGGGCGCCACCTGCGGCTGCTGACCGTTTCCCGCGGCCCCGGCTGTACGCCAGGGCTGGGTTGGCGCCCGGTTTGTCGCCCTGTGGTGCAGCCGGTCGGGCCTGGCTGTACGGCAGGGCTGGGTTGGCGCCCGGTTTGTCGCCCTGTGGTGCAGCCGGTCGGGCCTGGCTGCCTGGCTGTACGGCAGGGCTGGGTTGACGCCCGAATTGTCGCCCTGTGGTACAGCCTGGGGTGGGGGTCAGGCCTTGCCGAGGAGGGCGTTCAGGTATTCGTTGCGGAACTTGCCGGCCGGGTCGAAGCGGGCGGCCAGGGCGGCGAAGTCGGCGAACCGGGGGTAGGCGGCGTGCAGATCGGCCGGGTTCGCCGTGAAGATCTTGCCCCAGTGCGGGCGGGCCTCGAACGGGGCGAGCGCCCTCTCCAGGTCCGCCACGACCGGGAGCACCGCCTCGGTGTCGGCGATCCAGGTGAAGTGCAGGGCCAGGCTGTCGCGCCCGTGGTTGGGGCTCAGCCACAGATCGTCGGCGGCGATCGTACGGATCTCGCAGACCTGGAGGACGGCCGCGACGCGCTCGCGCAGCTCGCCCACCGCGGCGATCGCGTCGCGGGCGGACGTGAGCGGCACGTGCCACTCGGATTGCAGCTCCTCGCCGCTGCTGGGGGTGAACTCCATCCGGAAGTGCGGGAGCCGGGCATGCCACGGGCCGGGGACGCCGCCCTGCTCGGTGCAGTTCTCGGCGGGCATGCCGGGGACCGGGTGGCGCGGGCCGGCGGCGGGCGTGGCGCCGTGGAAGTCGCCGGCCGGCATCGGGTCGTGCCGCTTGATCCAGACCTGGTCGACGCCCGGGCCGGTCCATCTCGTGAAGAGGCTGACGCTGTAGCCGTCGGCCAGAATCTCGTCGAGCGCGCCGGCGATCGCGGTGGCCGGCAGGTTCTCGTAGACGTACTGCCGCAGCTCGAAGGCGGGCGAGACGTCGAGGGTGAGCGCGGTGACCACACCGAGCGCGCCGAGGCCGACCACGGCGCCGGCAAGATCCGAGTCAGCCCGGGTGAGGGTGACCAGCTCACCGTCGGCGCGGACGATCTCGAGGCCGGAGACGGCGGTCGCCAGGTTGCCGTTGCGGACCCCGGAGCCGTGCGTCGCGGTCGCGACCGCGCCGGCCACCGAGATGTGCGGCAGGGACGCCAGGTTGTGCACGGCCAGGCCGGCCTCGGCCAGGACCGGGGCGAGGTCGCCGTAGCGGAGGCCGCCGTCGACGCGGACCGTCGTCCGGTCCGGCGCGATCTCGATGGTGCGGGGGAGATCGGCCAACGAGAGCTGCGCGCCGGCGGTGTCGGCGAGCCGGTTGAAGGAGTGGCCGCTGCCGAGGACCCGCAGGTTGCCGGCCGCCGCGGTGGTCTCCTGGACTTCGGTGATCGATTTCGGTCGGTGCACCGTTTCGGTGCTGAAGACGACGTTGCCGGCCCAGTTGGTTCCCATCGCTTCACCCTACGGTGATTCACTACGTTTCCATTAGATGTATACGCTGGGGTGATGCCCCTCGATGCGTCCAGGAACAGCCTGGTCCTGCCCATTCTGGGTCTGCTGGCCGAGCGGCCGGCCCACGCGTACGACCTGGCCGGCCGCCTGCGGGAGCGGTGCGGCCACCTGCCGGTCACCCGGAGCACCGTCGCGACGCTGCTGAAGTCGATGGCCCGGGCCGGTCTCGTGACGGCCCGGGCGCCCGGCCGGGTGGGCAACCGGCCGCCGCGCACGGTCTACGAGACGACCGAGGCGGGCGTGGCCGGTTTCCACCGCAAGGTCGCGGAGGGCCTGCGCGACTCGCCGGCCGCCTCGATGGACTTCGTGCTGGCCGTGGGCTACGCCGGGGTGCTGCCGGCCGCCGACGCCGCGGTGATCCTGGAGGAGCGGGCCGCACGGCTGGGAAGGGCCGCGGAGGTGCCGGCGCGCGGTCCCCTCGAGGCCGGGTACTGGCACGGCCTGATCACCGCGGAGATCGAGTGGGTGATCGACCTCGCCGCGCGGATCCGGGCCGGCGAGCACGTCTGGGACGAGAGCCCGGCGCCCCTGCCGACCACGGCAAACGCCTGAATCGCCGGCCCGGTCGGGGTTAGGGTTCTTTCCTGCCGACCGTGCAGGAGAGGGCTTGGCGGATCGAGGGGGACAGCACATGGCGTCGATCGTGGTCGCCGAGGACGACAGCGACATCGCCGGACTGCTCGCCACCGTGCTGAGCAACGCGGGGCACTCGGTGCGTACCGCGCCGAACGGGCAGGACGCGCTCACGGTGATCGCCGAGGCACATCCCGACCTGATCATTCTCGACCACCACATGCCGGGGCTGAGCGGGCTCGACGTGGCCGAGCGGCTGCGCGCCGAGGAGCCGACCGCCACCACGCCGGTGATCATGCTGTCCGCCGCGGCGCCGGCCGCCGCCCGCGGGCTGGTCGACGTGACGATCTCCAAGCCGGTACGCCCGAAGAACCTCCTCGAGGCCGCCAACGAGCTGCTGGCCGCCCGGGCTGCCGGCGGGCACGCGGCCGAGGCGTCGAACCACCTGGTCGACGTCGGCCGGCTGCTCGCCGTCTCCGACTACCTGACCCGGCCGGCCCACGCGGAAGCCCTCGACGCCTTCGCCGAGGAGCTGACCCGGCTGACCGGCGTGCCGATGGCCGCGATCTCCCTGGTTCTCAACGACAGCGTGGTGGTGGCCGGGTCGGCCGGGCTGCCGACGTGGGTCCGCGAGGCCGGCGGGGTGCCGGTCGAGTGGTCGCCGGACACCATCGTCGTGGCCGAGGACGTGCCGGTCCTGATCAGCGACAGCACCACCTCGGACGACGAGTTCGCGAACACGCCGCTCTTCTCGATCAGCGGCATCCGGTCGTACGCCAGCGTGCCGCTCAATTCCGCCGAGGGGCACGTCGTCGGCACATTGTGCGTGATGGACGACAAACCGGGCAGCTGCACCGAGGACACCGTCCAGATCCTGCATTCCCAGCGGCCCGTCGCATTGGGCCTGCTGTCCCGCGCCGGATAGCGGCGAATCGCCCAGAGACTCACCTAAGGTTACATTTACGCCAACCGTTATTTTCTCGGCTACGTCGTCACTACCGATCGACATCCGTCGCAACATGCGCTAAAACCGTTGCAGTAGGCGCAAATCGAAGATCAGCCGATCGGACGAGATCTAAATCGAGATCCGCTGCACGTTCTCTCGTAACGAAAGCTGCGTCACAATCAGTCACGCCCATGGCGGTGGTGCGGGCAGGATGCAGCCCGGCGGAATCGGAACCCGAGAGGAAACACGCAATGGCGGAGATCCATCACTTCGACCACGGATGGGTAACTCCGGCGGTGAGTTATCTCCTCTCCGTGCTCGGCTCACTTCTGGGGCTGACCGCCGCCGTGCGACTCCGCCAGGCGAAGACCGGCGGCGAGCGGGCGTGGTGGCTCATCCTCGCCGCCGTCGCCATCGGCGCCACGGCGATCTGGAGCATGCACTTCGTCGCGATGATGGGCTTCAGCGTCACCGGGACCCCCATCCGCTACGACATCGGGCTCACCGTCGCCAGCGCGATCATCGCGTTCGCCGCGGTCGGGATCGGCCTCGCCATCGCGCTGCTGGGCAACGCGGCCCGCAACGTCCGGATCCTGATCGGCGGCGTGCTCGCCGGCCTCGGCGTCGCCGCGATGCACTACACCGGCATGGCCGCGATGCGCCTGCGCGGCGAGATCCACTACGCGGGTATGGAGGTCGCGCTCTCGGTGGCGATCGCCGTGGTGGCCGCGACCGTCGCGCTCTGGCTGGCCCTCAACGTCAGCAAGCCGATCGTCATCTTCGGCGCGGCCCTGGTGATGGGCATCGCGGTCAACGGCATGCACTTCACCGGCATGGCCGCCATGTCGGTGCTCGCCGAGGAGTCGTTCGGCTCGGTCGAGGGCGCGACCGCGAGCGGCCTGCTCGTCCCGGTCGGCGGCGCGGTGGTCTTCGCGATCCTCGGCATGATCTACGCGCTGGCCGCGGCTCCGAGCGAGGAGGACCGCGAGGCGGCGGCATACCTGGCCGCGCGGCTCGAGCAGCGCCCGATGCCGTCCTCCGGCCCGCAGCCGGGTCAGCTCTGGGGCCAGCAGCCGCAGGGCCGGAACTACGGACAGTCTCAGGGCCCGGGCTTCGGCCAGAGCCAGGGGCAGGGTCAAGGCCGGGGTCAGGCCGGCCGGTCGACGCTGGGCGGCGGCGCCTGGACCTACCGGGACCGCGACCGCGCACAGTAGATCTTCTCGAGGAGGAAGGCCCGTTCCCGCTGGGAGCGGGCCTTCTCCGTTCACTTGGGCTGGATCAGCCAGTCCCACGCCTTGCGCAATGCCGTCACGCGGCTCTCGGCCAGGCCGGCCGGGGCGTCGGCGCTCGGCTCGGCCAGGTTGCCGACCGGCTCGCTGACGATCACGCCGCGTTCGAAGAGGCCGTCCACCTGGTCGCCGCCGGCGAACCGGTGGCCGTCGGCGGTCTTCAGCAGCAGGCCGTGGAAGACGTCCTCCCGCTCGTCGGCGAGGACGTGCTCGACCGTGCCGACGCTGTCGCCGGAGCGGTCGTAGACCGGGACGCCCTCCTTCAGGACCAGGTAGGACACCGGTGTGCCGAGATCTTCGGTGTTCTCACTCATGCGCTGCCTTTACCCGGAAATCGATCGATTCAGCGTCCGTTTCCCAACATCATCTTTTCGGCTGAGTAGGGCCTAAACATTTTGTACAGGAATGTGTTTTCTGTACCGAAACGCCGCTGAAAACGCGGCGGCTTGTCCGTAATTCCCATAGTGTCCGTTTCGCCCGCCGGATCCCCACGGCGGACATCACTGGCACTGGAGGAACTCATGCAGAAGACTCGGCGATTCGGAGCGATGATCGCGCTGGCCACGGCTGCCGCCGGGATGGCCGCGGTGTCGGCGGCGGCACCGGCCGCCGCCGTCGGCCGGGGTCCGGCGCCGGTCTCGAACTGGCTGCAGGCGGTCCGGGCGAACACCACCAGCTGGGTCACCGTCAACTGGCGGACCGACCGGCCGATCTGCGACGCCCGGGTGCGCGTCCGGGGCGAGAACGTCAAGGTCGACTACTCCGGCATCCGCCGGCAGTTCACCACGTTCTCCCGCGGCGACTCGCTGCGGCCGGGGCGCACCGACTTCACCCGTATCCGCGTCACCCCGATCGCGCGCCGCAGCGGGGTGGCCAAGCTGTGGGCGACCATCTCGTACGACGAGTGTGGCTGGAAGGCCCGCACCCAGACGCGCACCTCGGTTCTCTCGCTTCCGGTGGTGACGCGCAACACCGTGCCGGGTGGCAACGGCGGTCCGGGCGCTCCCGGGCACGGCCACTCGGACGGATCCGGCCACAATGGCCCCGGCGCTCCGGGGCAGGGCGGTCCGGGTCACAGCCACGGCGGTGGCCAGAACGGCCCCGGCGGCCAGAACGGCCACGGCGGTGGCCAGGGCGGTCCCGGCGGTGGCTGGAGTGGTCACGGCGGTGGCCAGCAGGGTGGTCACGGGACCGGTGGCGGCGGCCACTGATCCCGGCTGAAGGGAAATAGCGGCGCGCGGCCGGATCTTTTCCGGCCGCGCGTTGTTCCATTTCTCAGCAGATTCTCAGTTGATCAAAAGACGATCAAAGGATGATCAAAGCCAGCCGGATTTCTTCAAAGTCCGGTGCACCCCGCCACCAATCAAGATCATCACGATGATCGCGGTCCAGAAGCCATAGGGCGAGTCGAGTCCCGGCATCTCGGTGAAGTTCATGCCGAAGATTCCGGCGATCACGGTCGGCACCGCCGCGATGGCGGCCCACGAAGCGATCTTGCGCATGTCGTGGTTCTGGTCGACCGAGACCTGCGCGAGGCGGGCCTGGAGAATCGAATTGAGCAGTTCGTCGAATCCGGACACCCGGTCGGCGGCCCGGGCCAGGCGGCCGCGTACGTCCACGAAGTACGGTCGCAGGCCGGCCGGCACACCGGGAAGGTCCAGCAGCCGGGTCAGCGGATCGGCCAGCGGCAGCACCGCCCGCTTGAACTCCACCATCTCCCGCTTCAGCTGGTAGATGTGGGCGAACTCGGAGGAGCGGACGGTCGCGAAGGTCTCCTCCTCGATCCGTTCCAGGTCGTGCTCCACGTGCCCGGCCACGTCCAGATAGCTGTCGACCATCCGGCTGCCCACCGCGTACGCCACCGACCACGGTCCCTGCCGGAGCACGTCGGGCCGGGTCTCCAGCTCCCGGCGCACCTGCCAGAGCGGGCCCACCGGCCCGTGCCGCACGGTGATCGCGAAGGACGGCCCGATCAGCACCGTGACGTCGCCCGTCTCCACCACCTCCGAGGTGGCGGTGAGCCGGTCGTGCTCGACGTAGCGCGCGGTGCGCAGCACCAGCCGGGTCACCTCGCCGAGCACCTCGACGCCCGGCCGGTGCCCGCCCGTGACGGTCTGGTCGACGTGCAGCTCGTGCAGCCCGAACACCTCGGCCACCCGGATCATCGTGGCCCGGTCCGGGTCGTGCAGGCCGAGCCACACGAACGCGCCCCGGCGGCCGGCCAGCCGGGCGGCCTCCTCGTACGGGATCCGCCGCGGCCCGGACCGGCGCGTCCCGCCGGCGTAGACCGCGCAGTCCACCACCGCGTCCGGGTCGGCGTGCCGCTCGCGCGGCTTCTCCGGGGGACGGGCGATCGCCTGCAACAGCCGCCCGAGCGGACCTCTCATGGGGGTGAACGGTAGCGGTCAGTCCGACCGCTTCATGGCCCGCACGCCGACGACCAGGCCGAGAGCCGCGACGAGCACGGCCGCGACCAGACCCTCCGCGGTGCCCCGGGACCAGATGTCGCCGTTGAAGAGCGCACGCTCGGCGCTCACGACGTACGTCATGGGGTTGAACTTGGAGAGAGCCTGCAGCCAGCCCGGGCCGTCGTCGATCGGCAGCAGGACCCCGGCGAGCAGCAGCAGCGGGAAGAGCAGCGTCTGCTGCACCGTCCAGAAGAGCCACTCCTTGTTCTTCGAGGCAAGGGCCAACGTGTACGAGAGTGCGCCGAGCCCGACGCAGAAACCGGCCAGGATCAGCAGGCCGAGCAGGGCGCCCGGCAGGTGCAGTTCGAAGCCGAACGGGATGCAGACCGCGACGATGAGCACGGCCTGCGCGATCATCGGGACGATCTCCTTGAGCGCGCGGCCGATCAGCAGGGCCGGTCGGCGCAGCGGGGTGACCAGCATCCGCTCGTGCGAGCCGGTCTGGATCTCGAAGAGCAGGTTGGAGCCGGTCATCGAGGAGCCGAAGAGGCAGGACATCACGATGATCCCGGGGACGAACCACTGGAGGGACTCGTCGCCCGGCAGCAGCGGCGCGAAGAGGCCGAGGAAGAACAGCGGCTGGATCATCGAGAAGATCACCGAGAACGGGTCGCGGATGACCGGGCGGAGTTCGCGGCTGAATACGACGGCGGTGTCGCCGACCAGGGTCGTCATGGTTCTCAGGCCTCCACGAGCTCGTCGGTGCGGCTGCTGCTGTCCTCGCGGAGGCTGCGGCCGGTCAGGGTGAGGAAGACGTCGTCGAGGGTCGGTCGGGTGACCTCGATCGAGGTGGGTTTGACGGTCAGTCTGTCCAGAATCGCCGGTGCCTCGCGGGGGCCGTCCTCGGTTTTGATTCGGACATATCCGTCTTTGTCTTGTCCGTCCAGCGTTCGTGCGGCCGCTGCGGCTTCCTGAGGGGATGCGAACCCCAGGATGATCCGATCGCCCACGTGCTTCGCCTTGAGCTGCTGCGGCGAGTCGTCCGCGATGATCCGCCCGTGGTCGATCACGATCACCCGCTCGGCCATCGAGTCGGCCTCGTCGAGGTAGTGGGTGGTCATCACGATCGTCGTGCCGTGCTCGGCGCGCAGCCGCAGGATGTGCTCCTGGAGGTTCGCCCGGTTCTGCGGGTCGAGCCCGGTCGACGGCTCGTCCAGGAAGAGCAGCTCCGGGGCGTGGATCAACCCCATCGCGATGTCGAGGCGGCGGCGCTGGCCGCCGGAGAGGGTGGAGACGGTCCGGTCCGCCACGTCGCCGAGCCCGAGCGACTCGATCAGCTCGGCCGCTCTCGTCCGGGCGGCGCGCACCGGCATCCCGTACGCCCGGCCCTGGCTGATCAGCTCGTCCCGGCCGCGCTGGCTGTGCCCGGCGCCGTTGCCCTGCCCGATGTATCCGATCCGCAGCCGCACGTCGCGCTGCCGGCGCACCACGTCGAAGCCGGCGACCGACGCGCTGCCCGACGTCGGCGGGATCAGCGTGGTCAGCATGCGCAGCGTGGTGGACTTGCCGGCGCCGTTCGGCCCGAGCAGCGCGACGAGCTCGCCGCGGGCCACCGTCAGGTTGATGCCGTCGACCGCGCGGACGTCCTTGAACAGCTTCGTCAGCTCTCGCGTCTCAATCATCATGCCGATGACGCTAGAGTTCGATGCGGCCACTTCCTGACCGCAATCCGAGGGAGTCTTGGTCCATGGCGAACACGAGTGCACGGATGCTGCGACTGCTCTCGCTGCTACAGACCCATCGTTACTGGCCCGGCTCGGAGCTGGCCGACCGGCTCGAAGTCAGCCCGCGCACGCTGCGCCGCGACGTCGACCGGCTGCGCGAGCTGGGCTATCCGGTGGACGCCTCACGCGGCGTCGCCGGCGGATACCAGCTCCAGGCCGGCGCCGCGATGCCGCCGCTGCTGCTCGACGACGAGGAGGCCGTCGCCATCGCGGTCGGGCTGCGCAGCGCCGCGGCCGGCGCGGTGGCCGGCTTCGAGGAGACGTCGGTGCGCGCGCTCGCCAAGGTGATCCAGCTGCTCCCGCCCCGGCTGCGCCGCCGCATCGACGCGCTCCAGGCGGTCACCGCGCCCGGCGTCCTCGGCGGCGGCCCCACCCTCGACGCGGTCACCCTCACCACGATCGCGATGGCCTGCCGGGGCGAGGAGCGGCTGCGGTTCGATTACCACCCGCGCGACGGCGAGCAGATGCGCCGGCACGTGGAGCCGCACCGGCTCGTCTCGCTCGGCCGCCGGTGGTACCTCGTGGCCTGGGACCTCGACCGCGGCGACTGGCGCAGTTTCCGCGTCGACCGGCTGACGGCGCCGGCGCTGACCGGCGCGCGCTTCCGCCCGCGCGAGCTGCCGGGCGGAGACCCGGTGGGATGGTTGCGGTCGCGGATGGCGAGCATCCCTGCGAGGTACGACGTGTCGGTGCTGATCGAAGCGCCGGCCGAGCAGGTCAGCGGCTTCATCGGACAGTGGGGCAGCGTCGAGGAGGTCTCCGGGACGACCTGCCGGATGCGGATGAGCGCGGACGACCTGGGCTGGCCGACCATGGCGCTCGGGGTGATGGGCGCGCCGTTCACCATCGAGTCGCCGCCGGAGTTGCGCGATCACGTGCGGGCGGTGGCGGCGACCCTGACGCGAGCATCGTGAATGGACGGTTCGGCGCCCCCGTGGCGCCGAACCGCAGGAGCAAAATATCGATGGGGTACGACATTTTTCGGTGCTTCAATAGCGATCATGTCGTTGCCGCTCTCCGTTCCCGACCTGCTCGCCGTTCCGGGCCGAGTGAAATATCTGCATTTTTGGGGACATCAGCCTCAGCGGGATGGCGGCGTCGGTCCCGGCTGCCTGAGCCAGTGGTGGCCGGCGCGGTTCACCGCCGACGGCGAGACGTTCGGTTCGGCCGAGCACTACATGATGTGGCGCAAGGCCCGGCTGTTCGGCGACGACGCGAGCGCCGCGAAAATCCTCGCCGCCCGGCATCCGGCGCAGGCGAAACAGCTCGGCCGCGGAGTGCGGGGCTTCACCGAGGACGTCTGGCAGCGGGAACGGTTCGCCATCGTCACCGAGGCGAGCGTCGCCAAGTTCGGCGCCGACCCGGCCCTGCGCGAATACCTGCTCGGGACGCGCAACCGCGTGCTCGTCGAGGCGAGCCCTCTCGATCGGGTCTGGGGCATCGGGCTGGCGGCCGACGACCCCCGAGCCCAGGACCCGAACCGCTGGCGCGGCCTCAACCTGCTCGGATTCGCCCTGATGAGAGCCCGGGAGACCCTCTCATCGACCCCCTGAGAGCCCGCCGGGCCCTCCCCTCCCGATCTTGTTGATTCCCGCGGCCCCGTTGCTGTGTGGATTCACAAGATCGGGAACGGGGGAGGCGAGTGGGACGGGTCAGAGGGGGCGGCGCAACCTCAGGGAGAACACCTTCTCCTCCGCTGTCGAGCCGTAGGCGGGGCGCCTTCCCTCGACCGTGAAGCCGCGCGCCGCATAGAACGGCAGCGCCATCGAGTTGCCCTCGACCGCGGCCACCCACATCTCGGTGGCGCCCAGTTCGCGGAGCTGCTCGGTGATCCGGTCGAGCAGCAGGGTGCCGAGGCCGCGGCCGCGTTCGGCCGGGTCGAGGTAGATCACGTGGAGTTCGCCCGTGCCGGGTGCGGTGAGGCCGCCGGCGGCGACGCCGAGGACGCGGCCGGCCTCGTCGGCGACCTGGTGGCCGAGCCATTCCGGCGGCGCCGGGGCGAGGTCCTTGGACACCCGCTCCGGCGTGTAGAACTCGGCGAGCATGCGGGTCAGGTAGCCGGCCGGGAGGAGATCCCGGTAGGTGGCGTCGTAGGCCCTGGTGCAGATGTCCACGATCGCCGCGACATCGTCCTCGGTCGCCGCCCTGACGTCAGCCATGCCGCGAGGATAGGTCCACCTGGCGGATGTGGTCGTCATGCCACTCGGAGCCGACCAGGAACCTTTTCACCCCGATGATGTCGAATCCGTGTTTCGCGTAGAACTTCGCGGCTCGCACATTCTGCTGGTTCACGCCGAGCCAGCAGGTCTTCGCGCCGGTCCGCACGGCGGTGGACAGCGTCTCGGCCATCAGCACCCCCGCCAGGCCGCTGCCGTGCCGGTCCTCGAGCAGGTAGAACTTGCTCAGCTCGATCGCCGTCGCCTCGTCGACGACGGCCGCCACGTCCGGGTCGGTGATCCGGTCGCGGATCAGCATCGCGTACCCCACGGGCTGATCATCTTCGGACACCAGCACGATGATCCGGTTCGGGTCGGCGAGGTAGCGCACGAAGTGGTCGACCGAGAGGTTCGTGGCGATGAACGCGTCGATGTCGGCCTGCGTGGTCCCCGGAGGGCACGCCGTCCCGAAGGTGCGGGCCGCCAGATCGTGCAGGATCCGTTCATCGCCGAGGACGCCGTGACGCGTGGTGATCGCCATGGGAAAACAGTTTAGAGTCTTCAGAGTGCCCCCTCTGACGAAGCAACTCGGCGATGTGATCCCCGTCCCGGCCTCCGTGCGGCCGGTTCCGGCCGCGTCGTTCACGATCATTCCGGGTACGGGGGTGAGCACGGTCCCCGAAGCCTCCGGCGTGGCCGCCTACCTCGCCGGCGAGCTGGCGAAGACGGTCGATGGAACGATCCCGATCGGTCCCGGTGGGGCGATCGTGCTCGAGCTCGACCCGGCGCTGGCGGCCGAGGCCTACACGCTCGCCGTGGACGACACGTCGGTGCGGCTGCGCGGCGGCACGCGTCAGGGCCTGTTCTGGGGCGTGCAGACGTTGCTGCAGCTCGCGCCGGTGGTGCCGGGCGGCGTGATCGAGGACGAGCCGCGGTACGAGTACCGGGGCGCCATGCTCGACCTGGCCCGGCACTTCTTCACGGCCGGCGAGATCAAGGCGCACGTCGACCTGCTCGCCCAGTTCAAGATCAATCACCTGCACCTGCACCTCACCGACGACCAGGGCTGGCGGCTCGAGATCCCGGGCTGGCCGCTGCTCACGTCGGTGAGCGGCGGCGAGGGCACCGGCGTCGACGGGGCCGGCCCCGGGTTCCTCACCCTGGCCGAGTACGCGGACGTCGTCGCGTACGCCGCCTCTCGGTTCGTCACGATCGTCCCGGAGATCGACATGCCGGGGCACGTGAACGCGGTGCACCACGCGTATCCGGCGCTCACCGCCGACGGCGAGCCGGTCCCGCGGCGCACCGACGCCGAGGTCGGCTACAGCTCGCTGGTGGCCGGCAAGGAGGAGACGTACGCGTTCGTCGAGGACGTGATCCGGACCGTCGCCGACGTGACGCCCGGGCCGTACCTGCACATCGGCGGCGACGAGTGCCTCTCCACGCCGGCCGAGGACTACCGGACGTTCCTGTCCCGGGTGCTGCCGCTGCCCGGCAAGTACGGCAAGCGGGCCATCGGCTGGCACGAGATCGCCGCGGTCGACCTGCCGGAGGCCGCCGTCGTGCAGTTCTGGCGGATCGAGGCGGCCGACGAGAACACGGCGCGGGCCGCCGCCGAGGGGCACCGGATCATCATGGCCCCGGCCGACCGCACCTACCTCGACATGAAGTACGACGCCGACTCCAAGCTCGGCCTCGACTGGGCCGGGCACGTGGACGTGCGACGCTCGTACGACTGGGACCCGGCCGACCGGCTGCCCGGCGTCGCCGAGGAGGCGCTGCTCGGGGTCGAGGCGCCGCTCTGGTCGGAGACGCTGCGCAGCGTGGCCGACATCCAGTACCTGACGTTCCCCCGCCTGCCCGCGATCGCCGAGGTGGCCTGGTCACCGCGGTCCGCCCGCTCATGGGAGTCGTTCCGAGGCCGGATCGCCGCATTCGGCCCGCGGTGGGAGGCGGCGGGGATCAACTACTACAGATCGCCCGAGATCGACTGGTCGTGACACCTCATTCCCGCGATCTCGCCGTGGCACCCCATTCCCGCGATCTCGTTGCGACGCCTCATCCTCGCGATCTTGATGATCTGTGCAGGGACGGAGCGGGCCGAATCAACAAGATCGCGGGAGGTGGAGGACGTCGCGGGAGGGCGAGGGTGTCGCGGGGGTGTGAGGGCGTCGCGGGAGGGGGAGGGCGTCGCGGGAGGGGGAGGGCGGTCGCGGGGGTGGGAGCCGGGCTAGGGGAGGACCAGCTTGATGCGGCTCCGGGGGATCGCCGGGATGCGGGAGAGGTCGATCGTGGTGTCCTGCGGGGGCAGGTAGTAGTCGAGCCGGGAGAGGTGCTGGACCAGCGTTCCCAGTAGGGCGATCGTGATCTTCTCGCCGGGGCAGCGGTGCCCGGAGCGGGGGTCGCCGCCGCCCTGCGGGATCAGGTCGAAGTCGCCGATCTCGCGACCCAGGAAACGTTCGGGACGGAAGGCGTACGGGTCGTCCCAGAGGCCCGGGTCGTGGTTCTGGCCGTAGACGTCGAGCAGCACGAGGGTGCCGGTCGGGATCGGTTCGCCCTGGAAGTACAGGTCGCGGGCGGCCCGGCCGCCGAGGAACGGCGCGAACGGGTAGAAGCGGCGCACCTCGTGCACGAACGCCCGGGTGTACTCGTCGTCGCCGGCGCGCAGCCGGTCGGCGTGCCGTGGCCAGCGGTCGAGCGCGTGCGCCGCGAAGGCGACGAACCACGCCACCGCCGTGGACGGACGGATGACGTTGAGCAGTTCGACAGCCGCGGTACGCGGGTCGAGCAGCTCACCGTCGTCGGTGTGGTGGGCGATCACGGAGATCGGCTCGGTAGACGGCTCTTCCCCTCGTACCCTTGCAATGATCTTTGAAAGCCGGTGCTCCTGGCGCTCCCGGGCGGCGAAGGCGCGGGCCGAACGGGGACCCACCGTGGCGAAGCCGTCGACCATCGCGACCAGATCCCGGGCCAGGGTGGTCAGCTCACGCTCGTCCTCGGGCACGCCGGTCCACCGGGTGACCGCCTTCGCGATGACCCGGGCCGTCTCGTCGAAGAGGGAGATCTCCCGGCCGCCCCGCCACCCCTCGGCCGCCTGGTCGAACGCGTCGCCGGCCAGCTTCGCCAGGGTGTCGGCGCCGTCCGAGTCGAGCAGCAGGCCGGTGAAGAGCGCCTTGCGGTGCCGATGAGCCGAACCGTCCAGCGTGTGCACCGCGCCGGCGCCGAACAGGGTGTGCACGACCAGGCTCGGCAGCGCGGTGTGCCGCTCCAGGTTGCCGGTGCCGTAGAAGAACTGCGCGGCCGCCGGACCGCAGATCCCGACGGCGCGTTGCCCCATCACGCGGGTACGGACCGGTGCGCCCTCCGCGCGACGGCGCAGATCGGGCAGCCACGCGTACCCCTTGAGAGCGACGGCGAGGGTCTGATCGAGGTCGGCCATGGCGGACGTATAACCCGCTGCGGGAGTGTGAAACCCGGGACTGTTTCATAAGGGGGTCCTGGCCCCTTCAGGAGACAGCCCCCGGGCTGGGGCGGTTTCGAGGAGGACGGCTGTTGAGCAAGGGTACGAGATCGGCGGCGGCGCTGGCCGGGTTCGTGCTGGTCGCGGGGGCGCAACTGGCCCTCGTGCTGCTGGCTCTCTGGGCAGTGCTGTGGATGCTGCCGAGCACTCTGGCGCTGCGCGCCGGGGTGCCGCTGAGCATCGCCACGTTCGGCGCGCTCGGGTACGCCACCTGGCGGGCACTACATCTCCGGACCCGGCTGCCGGCCGGCGTGGCGGTGACCCGCGACCGGGCGCCGCGGCTGTGGGCGCTCGTCGACGGCGCGGCCGCGGTCGCCGGGGTGGCGCCGCCGGACGGCCTCACCGTGGTGGCCGACGCGACAGTGACGATCGGGGAGCGGACCCGGCTGCTCGGGCTGATCGGCGGGCGGCGCGACCTCTATCTGGGACTTCCCTTGCTGCAGGCCTGGGATGCCGCGCCGTTGCGGGCCGCCGTCACCCATGAGCTGGCGCACGGGTCGCCGCTCGCGAGCCGGTGGGCGCCGGTGGCACATCGGGGGCGGGTCGTGGTGGGGCGGATCGTGCCGCGGATCTCACGGCGCAACCCGGCCGGGGCCGCGTTGCGAGCCTATGCCCGGATTTATCGGTATATCGACGGGCCGTTCAGTCGCGAGCAGGAACTGGCCGCCGATCGCCTCGCGGCCTCGCACGCCGGGGTGGAGGCCGTCGTCACCGTCCTGCGCGACCTGCCCGTGCTGGCCGGCATGCAGCGCCTCTTCCACGCCGAATACGTGGGTCCCGGCTGGCAGGCGGGCTACGTCCCGGACGACGTCTTCGGCGGTCTGCTGCGGGTGCTGGCGGCGCGCTCCGCGGAGATGGCGATGTTGCGCGAGCGGGAGCCGGAGCCGGCCGGTCCCTGGGACACCCATCCACCGGTGGCCGAGCGGCTGGCGGCGTTGCAGACACTGGAGACGCAGCGTGGTGACAAAACCGAAATATCGGATTTGTCGCCCGCGGAGGGAAGGCCCGCGGAAGGAGAGGGCGGGCGCGCGGAGAGCGGGCCGGCAGGGGGCGGGCCGGCAGAGGGCGGGCACGCGGAGAGCGGGCGCGCGGAGAGCGGGCGCGCGGAGAGCGGGTCGGCAGAGGGCGGGCGCGCGGGGGAAGGGGCCGCGGGGAGGGGGCCTGCCGAGGATGAGGGGGAGCTTGTCGAGGATCTGCCTCGGTTGGGGCGGGCGCTTCAGGAGGTGGCCTACCCGGCTCGGGGGCGGACCGTCGTCGGGTGGGATGAGTGTCTTGGTGTCGCTCGCACCGCGGAGATGGAGCGGGAGGCCGAGGCCGCTCTCGTCAGCGTCTCCCGGGCTGTGGGGGCTGATGTCGGTGGGCCCGCTGACGTACTCGAACTCGCTGCTGACGGGCGGTTGCGGGAGGCGGCCCGGGCGCTCTTCCCCGGCTCGTCGGAGGAGGAGACCACCGAGCGGATCGTCGATCTGCTGGGGCTCGTTCTCGCGCTGGCGGCTCTGCGCAGCGGTGTCGTGCGGTGGCGGCACAGCTGGACCGGGGCGGCCGAGGTGGTCGGGGTCGACGGCGCCTACCTCAATCTCGCCGAACTCGCCCGGGCGGCGGCGGAGCCGAGGACCGTGGAGGACGTGCGCGCGTATCTCGACAAGATCGGTGTCGACCTCGCGGCCCGGGCCGGGGACGGCGGGCCGGCGCGCAGCCGGGTGCTCGGTGGGTTGATCAACCTGACGGCGGACGGGGCGCGTACCGATCTGTTGATCACGGATCTGGGGTTGCTGCTGGTGCCGGGGCTGCCGCGGGGTCACGGGAACGAGGCGAAGCGGCGGCTCGCGCGGATCGCCGCCGATGGGGTGCCGGCCCGGCCGGAGGGTGAATCCGGGGGACGGTTCCTGGCGTTCGCGGATGTGACCTCGGTGACGGCCATGCCCGGGCGGCGGAAGGGGTGGGTCGTCGGGGTCCGCGGTGGAAGCGACGTGACGGTGCGGCCCGCGCTCGACACCGACGAGCTGCCCGGCGGGTGGCAGGCCTGGGAGGACGCGGTGAGCTTCCTCGCCGGTACGCGACCGGTCGCTCCCGCTCAGCGGGTCCCGGAAGGGGGAGCGGATGAACCGGCTGAGGCCCCGGCCCGTACTGAGGAATAGAAAAGTCTCATCCACGACGGATGAGCAACCATTACGTCACTTTGGGTCACAATAACCTCGGAGATTGTTCGCTTCGCCGGCACCCGAAATGGGTAGCACCACAGCCGTCGAGGCGCGACGATCGTCTCCATACCGGGGGAGGGCGCTCATGGAACGGGGTCCGCTGACGCTCTTCGGAGCCATCGTCGCGGTCGGACTTGGTCCGGCCCTCTGGCTCGGCGCCCAGCTGGGCACGGTCACCGTCGCCCCGAACGAGCGTCCCTCGACGGTGGGCGAGCAATACCCCGAGACCGACATGGACTTCGGTGGCGTCGGCGCCGGCGAGACACCGGACCAGGCCGACTGGATCCGGGTGTTCCCCGATCCCACGGCCGCCGAAACGTCGGAACCCCCGTCCGTGAAGCCCTCCACAGCGCGTACGTCGAAGGCCGTCGTCAAGCCCAGGCCGTCGTCGCCGTCGCCGTCCACGCCGCCCAGCCCGTCGGCCGGCCCCTCCGCCAGCGATCCCGCCGTCTCGCCGAGCCCGGTCCCCGACGAGGATCCGAGCGGTGAGCCCAGCGAGGAGCCGTCGGGAGAGCCCAGCGACGAGGCGCCGGAGCCGTCCGGGTCGCCGTCCGGTGACGACGAGGGTGGTGGAGGCGGTCCTCCGGCGAGCTTCGCAGCCCCGTACACGAGGAAGTGAAAGAAGGGAGCCGGAAAACCGGCTCCCTTCTTCGTGTGTGCTGATCAGAGGCCCAGCAGCCGGTCCAGGATGTCGCGGTACGCCCGGAGCTCGACCCGCAGCGCCTCGGTGTCCTCGGTGCCCTTCGCGAGCGAGCCCCGCTGTTCGCGCAGTGCCGTGGTCAGCTTGTCGACGGCCTCGTCCACCAGCTGCGCGGCCTCGCCGGTCGCGCCCTTCGGATCGTCGACGAAGCGCAGCTGCACATCCCGCCAGCGCTCCTTGAGCGCCTGGGTCTCCGCGGTCGGGAAGAACGGTGCGGGACCGCTGATGGTGCTCTCGGTCGTGGCCGCCGCCGGAACGATCGCGTCGACCGGGCTGGGGGTCGTCGAGTGATCGGTATCGGTCGTGTCGACGACCTTGGGGTCGTCGAAGGTGCCCTTGTCCTCGATGGCGGAGGCGACCGTGCCCTCGTCGTGCTTGGCGTGGTCCGTCTCGTCGATCCGGGGGCGGTCGGACTCGTTGGTCACCTTGGGGTCGTCGAACGTGCCCTTGTCCTCCAGGGCGATGTCGACCACCTCGTCGTCGTTCGGGTGCCGGGGCGGGGTGGTGCCGCCGATCGGCACGGTGCGGTCCGGGTCGGCGGGCCGGTCGTCGATGTGGTCGTCCACCCGGTTGTCGACGCGGTCGTCGAGGCGATCGTCGATCCGGCTGTCGACACGGTCGTCCACGCGATCGTCGATGCGGTTGTCCACGCGGTCGTCGATGCGGTCGTCGATCCGGTCGTTCAGCGCGTCGGTGCGGTCGCCGGGGCGGGGGTCGAGGGCCACGGTACGGTCGTCGGCCACTCCGGAGGCGGCGTCGCTGACCCGGTCGGTGCTGTGGCCGTCGGTGTCGTGCGGGCCGGCCGCGGCCGAGGCGGCCACCGCCCCGCCCACGGTGGAGGCGCCGAAAGCGGTCGGCTGCGGCGCGGGCTCGTGCGTGACCGGGCGGTCGGCGCTGTCGGCCGGGCCGTGCTGCCACGGCGATCCGGCCCGCTGCTGGGGCACCTCGGGTGTGGCCTTGCCGGCCTGGTCCGCGGCGTCCTGGTCGTCCACGTTGTCCTTGGCCTCGTTGGAGAAGAAGCGCATCGTCGGTGCTCCTCAGCGGCTGGTGGCGTCGGGGCGGGAGCGCGCGACGCCGGGTTCGGTGGCGGTGTCCTCAGTGTCGGTCACGGTACGACGCGAGGCGTCGGTTCCGATCGTGTCGTCGGCGGCCGTGCGCGGCGCCGGTGCGGTGGGCGCGGCGTCACGGGCATCCGGATCAGAGACGGAGGCATCACGGACGTCGGCGGCCTGCGCGGCCGTCGACTGCGGGACCGGGTTCTCGCCGAGCAGGTCGGCGAAGAGCGCGCGGTAGTGGACCAGGGCCTGGCGAAGGTCCTCGGTCTCGGCCTCGCCGCTGGCGCTGCGCCGGCTGATCTCGTGGGCGGCACGGTAGTGCTCGAGGGTGGCGGCGTGCTCGACCGACAGGTTGGCGAGGTGCTCGTCGTAGTCGCCGGTCGGGTACCCGCGCTCGGCGATCAGCGCGGTGACCAGCTTGTCGGCGGTGGAGACCGCCTCCTTCGGGTCGTCCACGAAACGGATCTGGACCTCTTCCCAGGCGGCCGCGTACTTCGACCGCGACTCCGGCGACAGTGGACGCAGCTCGAGCTCGGCGTGCCGCTTCTTGCGCTCGAGCAGTTCCCGTTCCGCCTCGGTGCGGTTGCCGGTGTCGGCGACCACACGGTCGTACTCGGGGCCGAAGGTCTGCTGGAGACGGCGGCGTCGCGCGGCCCGGACACCGAAGACGATCGCTGCCAGGACCAGTAGGACGACGACGATCAGGATGATGGTGACGGGAGCGGACATCTCTTCCTCCTTCTTCCCCCGGAGGTATGCCCACCCGATACCGGATGCCAATCATCCGCGCTGTCGTAACCCCGACGATCTCTCAAAAAAGATCGCACGCCGATCTGGCTGGACAAACGGGACGGATGCAGAGCTTCCGGGAGAGCCGGGAGCTAGCTGAGACGCACGTCATTACGTATTCTTCCGGAGCGCATCACGCGGGCGGCCTTCCGTCGCTGGCAGGCGCGTTGATCGTTTCCTACCGAACCCCTCGGGCGGAGCCTGATGAGAAGCCGCAACTGGTCGATCCGTTCGAAGATCACCGCGATGGTCGCGGTGCCGCTCGTCGCGCTCCTCGCTCTCTGGGTCTTCGCGACAGTGGTGACCGCCGGCCCGGCCATCAACCTGCTCGAGGCCCGCGACGCCGTCCACAAGCTCGGCAACCCGGGGCTGCAGCTGATCGCCCAGCTCCAGCGCGAGCGGCACTTCTCCGCGATCTACGTCTCCGCCCCGAAGCCGTCCGCCGGCGAGCTGAACAAGGAGCGCGCCGCCACCGACCAGGCCGTCGGCACGTTCCGCGCCGCGGTGTCCGAAGCCGACCTCACCGACACGGTCCGCGCCCGGGTCGACGAGATGGTCGCGCTGCTCGACGAGCTTCCGGACATGCGCGAGCGCGTCGACGACCGGTTGAACAAGGACATGCTGCCGGTCGTGCGCGACTTCAACGCGGTGATCGACGCGGCGTTCGAGGTGTCCGGCTCGGCCGCGATCTTCTTCCACGAGCGGGTCGACCGCGAGGTCCGCGGCCTCATCGACGCGCTGCGCGGCCTGGAGCACCTGAGCCGCGTCGACGCGATGCTGGCCGGGGCGAACGCGGCCGGCTACATCAACGCGATCGACCGCGGCATCCTGATCGAGGACATCAGCAACTCGCGGTACCTGCTGCGGTCCGGTGTCGCGAACATGCCGGAGGCGTCCCGCGGCGACTACTCCCGGCTCGTCACCAGCCCGGCCTTCGTCGACCTCGACATCATGCAGAACTCGCTGATCGGCGACAGCTACGCGGGCGGTCCGCCGCCGGTCAACGGCGAGAACTGGCAGCCGACGTACGACCGGACCAACGCCCAGCTCAGCGACTTCGTGCTGCGCGGCGTCGACAAGGTCGCCGAGGACGCCACGCCGCTGGCCGCGAGCGTCCTGCTCTGGCTCGGCATCGCCGGCCTGCTCGGCCTGGCCGCGTTCGTGCTCTCCATCCTCGTCTCGGTCCGGTTCGGACGGTCGATCGTCGGCCGGCTGATCCGGCTGCGGCGCGAGGCCCTCGAGATGGCCTCCGAGCGGCTGCCCTCGGTGGTGCGGCGGCTCCAGCGCGGCGAGGCCGTCGACGTCGAGGTGGAGACGCCGCCGCTGGAGTACGGCGCCGACGAGATCGGCCAGCTCGGCCACGCGTTCAACGAGGTGCAGCGCACCGCCGTACGCTCGGCCGTCGACGAGGCGAACGTGCGCCGCGGCATCAACGAGGTCTTCCTCAACATCGCCCGGCGCAGCCAGACCCTGCTGCACCGCCAGCTGTCGCTGCTCGACCGGATGGAGCGCCGGGAGACCGAGCCGCAGGAGCTGGAGGACCTCTACCGCGTCGACCACCTCGCCACCCGGATGCGGCGGCACGCCGAGGACCTGGTCATCCTGGCCGGCGCGGCGCCCGGCCGCGGCTGGCGCAACCCGGT
This sequence comes from Actinoplanes sp. NPDC023714, assembly GCF_040639855.1. Lineage (NCBI taxonomy): Bacteria > Bacillati > Actinomycetota > Actinomycetes > Micromonosporales > Micromonosporaceae > Actinoplanes > Actinoplanes sp. NPDC023714. The sequence continues at coordinate 97,578 of NZ_JBFAAR010000011.1, read as the reverse complement.
GCCGGTCATCGACGTGGTCCGCGGCGCGATCAGTGAGGTCGAGGACTACAAGCGGGTCGACATCCGGACCATCACCTCGTCGGCGGTCTACGGCCGCGCGGTCGGCGACGTGATCCACCTGCTCGCCGAGCTGATCGAGAACGCGGCGTCGTTCTCCCCGCCGCACGCCCGGGTGCAGGTGGTCGGCCAGGTGCTGCCGAACGGGTACGCCATCGAGATCGAGGACCGCGGTCTCGGCATGGCCCCGGAGGCGATCGAGGAGGCGAACCGCCGGCTCGCCGAGCCGCCGGACTTCGACCCGACCGACAGCGCCCGCCTCGGCCTCTTCGTGGTGGCCCAGCTCGCGGCCCGGCACCAGATCCGGGTGTCGCTGCGCGCGTCCGCGTACGGCGGCATCACCGCGATCATCCTGCTCCCCGGCGACCTGGTGACGAGCGCGCCGCCGCTGCCCGCCGCGCCGGGTGGTGGCGGCCCGGCCAAAGGAGCTTCCGGAGGAGGATGGGACGCCCCGCTGGTCGGGTCGGGCAGCGACGACCCGGCACGGCAGTCGCTCGCCGAGCTCCAGTGGCAGGGCAGCGAGGAGTTCCGGGAGGTCACGGTGGCCGGCCGGCGGTCGCCCGCCGACGCGCGGGCGCTGACCGGGCCGTCCGCCCTGGATCGGGGGCCGGAGTCGCCGGTCGAGGAGCCGGGTGGACCGGCGCCGAGCCTGATCGCCGACGAGCTGAGCGCCGAGGGCCTGGTCCAGCGCCGGCGGGTGCGCCGCACGCCGAATCCGGGGCTCGAGATCCCGGCGGACACGGCCGCTCGTGCCGTACCCAGGAACTCGGCTCCCGCGGCAGTGCCGGAAGCGAAGGCACTGCCGGAAGCAAAGGCATTGCCTGAAGTGAAGGCGCTGCCTGAAGCGAAGCCTCTGCCGGAGGCAGAGAACCTCAGAGTGCCGGCTCAGCGCGCACCCTCCACAGCGGAGACGATGGAGGACGACGACCCGACCGAGGGCCTGCCCAAGCGGGTGCGGCAGGCGAGCCTCGCCCCGCAGCTGCGCCAGCCGGTGGTGGAACGCGTGTCGACCGCCCCGGAACGCAGTCCGGAACAGGTCCGTACGCTCATGAGCGCTCTACAGCTCGGCACCAACCGCGGTCGTGCGGACGCGGTCCGCGCCGAGGGGGAGCACGCGGACGATACGGTCAGCTTCCCGGCCCTCGTGGACGTCGCGGCGGCACGGGACAACGCGACATCCGGCACCGACGTGGGCGCGGCGGGCGACCGCGCCCCCGGTGCCGGCGAGAACCTCAGCCTGGAGAAGGACGCATAGTGGCACAGACGAAGCAGAGCGCGAACCTCACCTGGCTCCTCGACGACCTGGTCGAACGGGTGCCAACCGCGGAGCAGGCCGTGGTGCTCTCGGCAGACGGCCTCATGCTCGGCGCCTCCGCGGCGATGAGCCGGGAGGACGCCGAACACCTCTCCGCCATGGCGGCCGGTTTCCAGAGCCTGGCCAAGGGTGCGAGCCGGCACTTCCGGGCCGGTCAGGTACGCCAGACCGTGGTCGAGATGGAGGAGGCCTTCCTCTTCGTGACGGCGGCCGGCCAGGGCGCGTGCCTCGCCGTGCTCGCGTCCGCCGACGCCGACCTGGGCCTGATCGCCTACGAGATGGCGATGCTGGTCACCCGGGTCGGACAGATCATGAGCGCGCCGGAGCGGTCGGTGCTCGCGCCGTCCGATTCTCTCTAGCAGCCGCTTGTGACACACGACTGGCTGGATTCCGACGCGGGACCGGTGGTGCGCCCGTACGCGATGACCGGCGGCCGGGTCGCGCCCTCGGGCGGCGACTTCGACCTGGTCGCGTTCGTCGTGGCGACCGTGCCCGACCTGCCCATCGGTCCGCAGCTGCAACCCGAGCACCACGCCATCGTCGCCGCGGCCTGGGAGCCGATCTCGGTGGTCGAGCTGGCGTCGCAACTCGACCTCTCCATCGGCGTGGTCCGGGTCTTCCTCGGTGATCTACGCTCAGCGGGCCTCATCTCGCTGTACGAACCTCCCGCGGCGACCCAGCCGCACGACGTCGACGTACTCAAGGCGGTTGTCAATGGACTCCGTGCGCTCTGACCGCAACGGCGGCTCGTCGCGCATCCCCGTCGCGCTCAAGATCCTGATAGCCGGTGGGTTCGGCGCGGGGAAGACCACGATGGTCGGGTCGGTCAGCGAGATCCGGCCACTCCAGACCGAGGAGGTCCTGACCGGGGCCGAGGGCGCCGACGACGTCTCCGGTGTGGAGGGCAAGACCACCACGACGGTCACCATGGACTTCGGCCGGATCACGATCACCGAGGACCTCCAGCTGTACCTGTTCGGCACGCCCGGGCAGGACCGGTTCTGGTTCCTCTGGGACGAGCTGTCGCAGGGCGCGCTCGGTGCCGTGGTGCTCGCCGACACCCGCCGGCTGGCCGACTGCTTCCCGTCGATCGACTACTTCGAGCAGCGGGGCACGCCGTTCGTCGTGGCGGTGAACTGCTTCGACACCCAGCAGCGGTTCGCGCCGGACGCGGTGAGCCGGGCGCTCGACCTCGACCCCGGGGTGCCGGTCGTGCTCTTCGACGCCCGGGACCAGGTGGCGGCCCGCAACGTGCTGATCGAGCTGGTCGAGTACGTGGCCCGCCGCCAGCTCACCGCGGCGGGCAGGCGCTAGGCCACCGGCACGCAGATCAGATAGGGCTCGATCCGCTTCAGCACCGGCGCCGTGATCAGCCCGCGGGTCACCAGATCCGCGGGCTCCCGGTACGGCCCGCGCTCGTACCGGTCGTGCACGATCCGCTGCGCCTCGGCCGGGCCGACCCCGCGCAGCCGGGCGATCTCCTGCGGCGGCGCGTGGTTGAGGTCGAGCAGCCCGCCGTCGTCGAACGCGCGCAGCACGTCCGGCCGTCCGATGCCGGCCTGCCGCGCGCCCGCCGGGTCGACCGCCGCGAACTGACGTGCGAGATCCCTCCGGGTACGGGCCTGCCGGTTGTCGCCGGCGTGCGTGGCGAGGATCGCGCCGTGCGCGGCCGCGGTGAGGGAGAGGATCGCGGCGCAGAGCAGGCCGGTGTTCTCGGCCCGGCTCAGCTGCGGGCTGTCCACCGGGGTGGGGTCGATCGCGAGCAGGACGACGACCCCGATGAAGGCGGCGAAGTAGGCGATCGCGGCGATCAGCTCGTGCCGTGTCCTCCGCTGCGCGGCGGCCCAGGCGAACCAGATCCAGCTGCCGAAGGTGCAGATCACGATGGGCAGCAGGGCGGCGGCGGTCACCTCGAACCAGCGGACCTCCCGGTGCCGCGGCGGCGCCAGAAGAAAAGGCGCCGGTGAGGAAACGGGCGACGGCGAGGGGAAGGGCGCCGGCGAGGGGACGGGTGAGGGCGGGGGAGCGGGCGCCGGCGAGGTGGGTGGGAAGGCGGGCATCGGTACGACGGTGACCTGCGGCGTCACGTCCCGGCCGGCCCACGGGTCCACCGCCTCGACATAGACGGCCTCGTCCCGCAGGACCCGCCGGTGCGCCTCCTGCAGCCGTTCGCCCGGCTCCGCGCCGAGCTGGTCGAGGAAGAACTCCCGGGCGTCCCGGAACGCGGCAAGCGCCTCGGCCTGCCGGCCGGCCCGCTGCAGCGCGAACATGAGCTGGGCGCGCAGGCCCTCCCGGAGCGGGAACTGCTCGACGAGCCGGCCCAGCTCGGACAGCAGCCCGCTGTCCACGCCCTGGCCGACCGAGGCCTCGGCCCACAGCTCCCAGGCGGAGGCCTGTTCCTCGGCGAGCCGGTTGCGGGCCGCCTCGAAGATCGGGCCGGGCAGGCCGCCGAGCGCCTCGCCGTGCCAGAGGTCGAGCGCCTCGCGGGCGATCCGGGCGGCCCCGGCCGGGTTGCCGGCCCGGCGTTCGGCGTCGGCGCGGGCGAGCCGGCCGTGGAAGTCGTCGGCGTCGAGGGTCGCGGCGCGCAGAACGTATCCGCCGTCGGTGAGCGCGAGCAGTTCGCCGAGCGTGCGCGGCGAGCGGTCCGGCTCGAGCACGCGGCGCAGACCGGCCACGTATTTCTGGACGACGTTCGGCCCGTTCTCCGGCGGATCGTCGCCCCAGACCGCGTCCACGATCCGGTGCACCGGGACCGGCCGGCCCGGGCTCAGCAGCAGGACGGCGAGGACGGCGCGCTGCTTGGCGGGGCCGAGATCGACGCGCTCGGCGCCCCGGAAGGCCCGCACCGGACCGAGGATCTCGAACCGCAGCGGGACGGCAGCGAGGCTGTCAGTCACCTCGGCGACACCCCTTTGACCAGCACTTTTCCGAACGGCAGCGGAACCGCAGCCGGCAGCAGCATAGCCGCAGCGCATCGGCAGTCGTGCCCCGGAACCTCGGAAGCGGCAACCGAGCCCAGAGGGAGACAGCCATGAACCACCACCGATTCGCCGCCACCGTTCTCGTCGCCGGCGTCGTCCTGACCGGGTGCGCCGCGGAGAAGTCCGACGAGAAGGCAGCACCGGCGCCGTCGCAGACCGAGAAGACGAAGACCGTGAGCGAGACGCTGCTCGACGCCGTGCCGGACGCGGCCTCGCCGGCGTTCCACTACGCGGTCAAGGGTGGCCTCAACCCGTTCTCCGGGGTGATCGACCCGGAGGGCAGGGCGATGACCGCCGTGATCACGCAGAAGATCCCGGACACCCCGATCACGCTGACGATGCAGTTCCTCGTGGTCGAGGAGAAGGTCTGGACCAAGATCGCGTTCAAGGGCGCGACCGCGGACATGGGCCTGCCGAAGCTGCCGAAGAAGTGGATGTCGATCGACCAGGCCAAGGCCGGCAGCAGCGAGATCGACGAGATGAAGTTCACCGCCTCCGAGATCGACCCGGGGTACGTCACCGCTCTCGTGGCGTCGGCCGCCGGCCTGAAGGAGACCGCGGACGGCCACTACACCGGCACGACCGACCTCACGAAGTCGACCGAGGCGGAGATCGTCGAGGACAAGAAGCTGAAGGCGATCGGCGAGAAGGCGAAGACCGCGCCGCTCGACGTCGTGGTGGACGACGAGGGCCGGATCGCGAAGGCGACCGTGAAGGTCCCGGAGTCGGCCGCCTACCAGGTCACCTACGACCAGTACGGCACGGCGAAGCCGCTGTCCGCGCCGGCCGACGCGGTGAAGGCCCCGGCGGACGTCTATGAGCTGCTGAAGGGCTGAGAAAGCCTCAGCGGGATCGGCGCCCCGGGTCAGACGGGGGTCCGGGGCGCCGGCCCGCTGCTCTCGCGCACGACCAGTTCGGTGGCCAGCAGCAGATGGGGGACCGGGCCGCCCGGGCCGCCCTCCCGGAAGCGCCGGATCTCCGCGGTCAGCGCGGCCGCGGCGGCCCGGCCCTTCGCCACGACGTCCTGCCGCACCGTGGTGAGCGCCGGGCGCATCTGCGCGGCGACCGGCCCGTCGTCGAATCCGACGATCGACAGGTCCTCCGGGACGCGCAGCCCGAGCTCGTCGGCCGCCTGCCGGACGCCGACCGCGGTGGTGTCGGAGAAGCACAGGAAGGCGGTCGGCCGATCCGGCCGGGACAGGATCGCACGGCTGTCCCGGCGTACGGAATCGATCTGATCCAGAGGGTGACGGACGAACGCGGGCTTGACCCCCGCGGGCTCCAGGGCGTCGAACCAGCCGAGCCGCCGCTGATCGGACGCGTGCGCCTCGACCAGCGTGGCGGGGTCGGCGATGATGCCGTGCGGGGGATTGGCGCCGCTCGTGGCGATGGCGATCCGGCGGTGACCGAGGTCGAGCAGGTGCTGAGCGGCGGCCCGGGCCCCGGAGCGGTCCGCGATGTTCACGCTGGGCGCGTCCTCCACCGGATCCTGGTCGACGTAGACCAGCGGCAGGTTGCGGCGCCGCAGCCAGGAGACGGCCGGCGAGGTGGGGTCGCAGGAGTAGACCAGCGCGCCGTCGATCGCGACGTCCCGGGCCGGCACCACGTCGCCGGTGCCCCACGAGGTGAGCAGCGTGATCGCCAGACCGGTCGGGGCGAGCTCCTCGGCGATGGCGGCCAGGAAGACGCCGGCCACCTGATCGGTGAAGGCGTGCCGGAGCGAGTCGGTGAGCAGCACCCCGACCGCGCCGGTGGTGCCCCGGGCCAGGGCGCGGGCGGTCGGGTCGGGACCGGCGTAGCCCAGCTCCTGCGCGGCGGTCAGGATCCGCTCGCGGAGCGCGCGGGAGAGCTGATCGGGCCGGGAGAACGCGTTGGACACCGTCATCCGGCTCACGCCCACCCGGTCGGCGATGGTCTGCAGCGTCACCCTGGGCATGTCCCACACCGTAGCGCCGGGGACCGGAACCGCCTCCCCTCGGACGGTGAGGGGAGGCGGTTCCTGCAGAGCCCTCTCTGTACCGGTACAGTATCGGCGCCCGCCTCATGAAGACAAGGCCGATGTGATGGGATCGGGGCATGGGTTCCAGCGCTGAATACGTCTTCGTCGGCTGTTACACCGGTGACAAGGGAGGCGAGGGCGACGGCATCACGCTGCTCCGCCGCGACCCGGTCACCGGCGACCTGACCCGCCTCGGCCTGGCCGCGCGCACCCCGTCGCCGTCCTTCCTGGCCCAGCACCCCACCCTGCCGGTGCTGTACGCCGTGAACGAGCTCGACGAGGGCACGATCACCGCCTTCTCGGTGGCGCCGGACTGCTCGCTCATCCCGCTGTCCACCCGGAAGACCGGTGGCGCCGACCCGTGCCACCTCGCGGTGACCGGCGACGGCCGGCACCTCGTCGTCGCGAACTACGGCGGCGGCTCGGTCACGGTCTTCCCGCTGGACGCCGACGGCGTGCCGGCCGAGCGCAGTGACCTCCTCCAGCTCCAGGGTTCCGGCCCGAACACGGAGCGTCAGTCCTCGGCGCACGCCCACCAGGTCCTCCCCGACCCGAACGGCGCCGACGTGCTGATCTCCGACCTCGGCTCGGACCGGGTGTGGCGCTCCCGGCTGGACCCGAACTCCGGCCGCCTGGCGCCGCCGGTCCCGGCGGTCGAGGCGAAGCCCGGCACCGGCCCGCGGCACATGGTCCGCGGCCCGCGCGGCACGCTGGTGCTCGCCGGCGAGCTGACCGGCGACGTGACCTGGTACCACCCGGCCGGCGGCCCGGCGCTCACGCTCGGCGGAACCGTCGACGCGAGCCGCCTTCCCGGGCCGGTCTACCCGTCCGAGATCGCGATCGGCTCGGACGGCAGGTTCGTCTATGTCGCGAACCGCGGGCCGGACACCGTCTCGGCCTTCTCCTGGGACGGCGAGTCGGCCGAGTTGATCGCCGAAGTGCCCACCGGCGGAGTGTGGCCGCGACACATGATCTTGCTCGGAGATCACCTCTACGTAGCCAATCAGCGTTCACACAACGTGACCGTTTTCCGCATCGACCCGGACACCGGAATTCCCGGAGCGCAAGGCGATCCGACCGGCGAACCCACCCCCACCTGCCTGTTGCGCTGGAATCCTCCGGTGATCAGGCCATAGGCGAGATCGGTCAGCCGGGCATGTCAGTGATCTTTATGGTCAAAACCGGCACGCCGGGGCCACAAGTTGATACTGCCCGGAACGGCGTCGTCACTCTGGGTGTTTTCTAGATCGGGAAGCGCCAATCTGAGTAATTTTCGTCCGAACGTATATGGCATTCAGCTTCGCGCTTCAGCACTATGGAGCGCGTGTCTGGCCGCCATCGTAGAAACTTCAACGCAAAGGGAGCGGGCGTCGTCGGAGGTGCGATGGCGATAGTCGTCGTAATTGCGGGGACGTGGCTCGGTTATCAGCAGTTGGCGGACTCCGGTTGTACCGGGTCCGTACGACTGTCGGTGGCCGCCGCTCCCGAAATCGCGCCCGCCGTCGAGCAGATCGCCTCTCAGTGGATCACCGGCGGTGCGGAGGTCTCCGGGACCTGCGTCGCCGTCGACGTGACCGACGCGAACCCAGCCGACATCGCCGGCGCGGTCTCCCGCGAGCACGACGTGGCCCTCGCCGGCCTCGGCACCGCGCCGGAGACGGTCACGGTGCCCGACGTCTGGCTCCCGGACTCCTCGACCTGGCTGCTCCGCCTCCAGCAGGAGGCCTCGGGCTTCAAACCGACCAAGATCTCCTCGGTCGCGCAGAGCCCGATCGTGCTGGCGATGCCGGAGCCGGTCGCGAAGAACTTCGGCTGGCCGGAGAAGAAGATGGGCTGGGACCAGCTGCTGTCCCAGTTCGGCACGGACAGCACGCTGCAGGTCGGCATCGTCGACCCGACGCGCGACGCGGCCGGCCTCAACAGCCTGCTCGCCATCGGCGCGATCGCCGGCAGCGGCCAGGAGGGCCTGCTCAAGAAGACGCAGGCGCTGACCGCGCTCTCCGAGAACGACTCGTCGCTGCGGGAGGAGCTGCTCCAGCAGTTCCCGAAGTCGACCGACGCGAACGACCTCGGCACCAGCCTGCAGGCCGCGCCGCTGTCCGAGGAGGACGTGGTGGCGTACAACGCCCAGCGTCCCGCGGTGCAGCTCAGCGCCATCTACATGGAGCCCGCGCCGACGCCGCTCGACTACCCGTACTCGATCATGCCGCAGGTGGTGGACACGCAGAAGGCGGCCGCCGCCGACGGCCTGCTCGCCCAGCTCTCCAGCCCGGCGTTCAAGGACAGCCTCGCGACGGTCGGCCTGCGGGCGCCGGACGGCACCTACGGCGCGGCCTTCCAGGCCCCGGTCGGCGCGCCCGCCGCGTCGCCCGCGGTGAAGTCCTCGAACGGCGCCGACGGTGGCAAGGCCGCCTCCGGGGTGAGCGGCAACGACCTGAGCCGCGCGGTCGGCTCCTGGGTGGCGACCACGCTGCCCGGCCGGGTGCTCGCGGTCTTCGACGTCTCCGGCTCGATGGCCAAGGCCGTGCCGACGGCGGGTGGCGCGAGCCGTGCCCAGGTGACCCAGGCGGCGGCCCGCGGCGGTCTCTCGCTCTTCAACAACAAGTGGGCGGTCGGCGTCTGGCGCTTCTCCACCAACCTGGACGGCACCACGCCCTACAAGCAACTCGTGCCGATCACGCCGCTCACCTCCGGCCGGCCCAAGCTCGAAGCCTCGATCGGCGAGCTCAACCCGGTCCCAGCGGGCGACACCGGTCTCTACGACACCATCCTGGCGGCGTACCAGGAGGTCCAGAAGAACTGGAAGGCCGGGCGATCCAACTCGGTCATCCTCTTCACCGACGGCGAAAACCAGAACCCCGACGGCCTCGGTCAGGACGAGTTCCTGGACAAGCTGAAGAAGGCTCAGGACCCGAAGAAGCCGGTTCGCCTCGTGCTGATCGGTATCGGTAACGAGGTCAACAAGGGCGAGCTCGACACCATCTCGAAGGTGGTCAAGGGCAGTGGCGTCTTCGTCGCCGAGGACCCGGCCCGCATCAGCGACATCTTCCTCGAGGCGATCGGCACCCGGACCGGCGCCAGCTGATCAGTGCGCACGCTGAGCGACCGCCGTCCCTCCGGGCGGCGGTCGCTCATCTTTCCGGGTACGGGTGACCGCACCGCTGTCACCGCGTCACCTCAACGCCGGAGCCACGCCGCGGGATCGTCGCGGACGGCCCTGATCACCGTGTCGGCGGCACCGCGCATCGCCGCGTCCGCGCCCAGCGCCGCGGGCCGCAGCACGACCGGGGCCAGCCCCGAGGTGAGCACCCGCCGGCCCAGTTCCTCTTCGATCCCCGGCCGCAGCTCGGCGAAGAGCGGAGCGTAGGCGCCACCCAGCACGATCACCGGCACGTCGAGCAGGTTGACCACGGCGGCCAGGGCGATGCCGAGGGCCGACGCGGCGAGCGGCTCGTCGCCGGCGAGGGCCTCCTGGCCGGCGTACTGCTCGAGGCATCCGCGGGCCCCGCACCGGCAGGGCCGGCCGTCCGGGAAGACCGTGACGTGCCCGATCTCCCCGCTCCAGCCGCGTACCCCGCGGTAGAGCTCGCCGTCCAGGACCAGCCCGGCGCCGATGCCGATCTCTCCCGACACGTAGAGAAAGGTCGGGCTCGTTTCCTGCGTCTCCTTCGTCGCGGCCCTGAGCTCGCCCAGCGCCGCCAGGTTCGCCTCGTTGTCCACGCTGATCGGCAGGTCGGCCAGCTCCGGCACCGAGCGCAGCATCTCCGGCGCGTCCACGTCCTGCCAGCCGAGGTTGGGCGCGACCCGCACCAGCCCGCCGCCGGCGACCAGGCCCGGCACGGCGAGCGCGGCGCCGGCCACGGTCAGCCCGTCGGCCTCGGCGGCGAGCCGGGCCCGGGCGGCGAGCCGGCCCAGCGCGGCCAGCGAGTCGCCGGCGCCGGACGGCCGCTGATCGGCGTACTCGACGAACCGCTGCCGCACCGTCCCGGTCAGGTCGACCACGCAGGCGGCCAGATAGTCGATGTTGATCTCGAAGCCGAGCCCGGCCGGTCCGGCGGCGCTGAGCGCGAGGCCGACCGCGGGGCGCCCGGCGCCGGTGCGCGGGGGAGGGTCGAGCTCGGTGAGCAGACCGCCCGCGACCAGGTCGTCGACGAGCGCCGAGACGGTGGCCCGGGTGAGCCCGGTTGCCGCGGCCACGCCCGCTCGGGACAACCGATCTGTGCTGTTTGCCACGGTATGCAGCACCAGCGCGAGATTATGGGCTCGCACGCTCGACTGCCGGACGGGGGCACTGGAACGAGAGGTCAGGCGGGCCGTCACGCCCTTGACAATGCCACACCACCGGCAAATAATTCAACCAATAAACAAATCCACCGCGTTTCCCGGAGGTAACCGTGTCGGTCCAGGCCACACGCGATGACAAGTTCTCCTTCGGTCTCTGGACCGTTGGCTGGCAGGCTCGTGACGCGTTCGGTGACGCCACCCGCGCCGCGCTCGACCCGGTCGAGGCCGTGCACAAGCTCGCCGAGATCGGCGCGTACGGCATCACGTTCCACGACGACGACCTCGTGCCCTTCGGCTCGGACGCGCAGACCCGGGACGGCATCATCGCCGGCTTCAAGAAGGCGCTCGACGAGACCGGCCTGATCGTCCCGATGGTCACCACCAACCTGTTCACCCACCCGGTGTTCAAGGACGGCGGCTTCACCAGCAACGACCGCTCGGTCCGCCGCTACGCGATCCGCAAGGTGCTGCGCCAGATGGACCTCGGCGCCGAGCTGGGCGCCAAGACCCTGGTGCTCTGGGGCGGCCGCGAGGGCGCCGAGTACGACTCGGCCAAGGACGTCGGCGCCGCCCTCGACCGCTACCGCGAGGCGCTCAACCTGCTCGCGCAGTACTCCGAGGACCGCGGTTACGGCCTGCGCTTCGCCATCGAGCCGAAGCCGAACGAGCCCCGCGGCGACATCCTGCTCCCGACCGCCGGCCACGCCATCGCGTTCGTGCAGGAGCTCGAGCGTCCCGAGCTCTTCGGCATCAACCCGGAGACCGGCCACGAGCAGATGTCGAACCTGAACTTCACCCAGGGCATCGCCCAGGCGCTCTGGCACAAGAAGCTGTTCCACATCGACCTGAACGGTCAGCACGGCCCGAAGTTCGACCAGGACCTGGTCTTCGGCCACGGTGACCTGCTCAACGCGTTCTCCCTGGTCGACCTCCTGGAGAACGGCCCCGACGGCGGCCCGGCCTACGACGGCCCGCGGCACTTCGACTACAAGCCGTCCCGCACCGAGGACTACGACGGCGTCTGGGAGTCGGCCAAGGCCAACATCCGGATGTACCTGCTGCTCAAGGAGCGCGCGAAGGCGTTCCGGGCCGACCCCGAGGTGCAGGAGGCGCTCGCCGCCAGCAAGGTCGCCGAGCTCAAGACCCCGACCCTGAACCCGGGCGAGGGCTACGCCGAGCTGCTCGCCGACAAGTCCGCGTTCGAGGACTACGACGCCGACGCCGCCGGCGCGAAGGGCTTCGGCTTCGTGAAGCTGAACCAGCTCGCGATCGAGCACCTGCTCGGGGCCCGCTGACCATGGCGTTGACAGCGGGGATCGACAGCTCGACCCAGTCGTGCAAGGTCGTCATCCGTGACGCCGAGACCGGCGAGCTGGTCCGGCAGGGCCGGGCGAGTCACCCGGACGGCACCGAGGTGCATCCGGACGCCTGGTGGTCCGCGCTGCAGTCCGCGATCGAGGAGGCGGGCGGTCTCGACGACGTCGCCGCCGCCTCGGTCGCCGGCCAGCAGCACGGCATGGTCGTCCTCGACGAGAACGGCGAAGTGGTCCGCCCGGCGCTGCTGTGGAACGACACCCGCAGCGCCGGCGCGGCCGCCGACCTGATCGCGGAGCTGGGCGGCGGCGAGAAGTGGGCGGAGGCGGTCGGCATCGTCCCGGTCGCCAGCTTCACCCTCACGAAGCTGCGCTGGCTGGCCCGGAACGAGCCCGCGCTGGCCGATCGCGTCGCGGCGGTGTGCCTGCCGCACGACTGGCTGACCTGGAAGCTGTCCGGATCGACGTCCCTGAGTGACCTGAGGACGGATCGCAGCGACGCCAGCGGCACGCTCTACTGGTCCGCGAAGACCGGCGAATATCGGCACGACCTGCTGGAACTCGGGTTCGGTCGCTCCTTGCAGGTGCCGGAGGTCCTCGGCCCGACCGGGATCGCCGGCCGGCTGCCGAACGGCACCCCGCTCGGCCCCGGCGCCGGCGACAACGCGGCGGCCGCCCTCGGCACCGGCGCGCTGCCCGGCGACGTGATCGTCTCGATCGGCACGTCCGGCACGGTCTTCGTCTCGTCGGACGTCGCGCCGATCGACCCGAGCGGCACGGTGGCCGGCTTCGCCGACACCACCGGGCGGTACCTGCCGATCGTGGTGACGCTCAACGCGGCCCGGGTGCTCGACGCGGCGGCGAAGCTGCTCGGCGTCGACCACGACGAGCTGTCCCGGCTCGCGCTCTCCGCCCCGGCGGGAGCGGACGGCCTGGTGCTGGTCCCGTACCTGGAAGGGGAACGGACACCGAACCGGCCGGACGCCACCGGCGCGATCCACGGGCTCACGCTCAAGACCTCGGACCCGGCGCACCTGGCCCGGGCCGCCGTCGAGGGAATGCTCTGCGCCCTCGCCGACGGTCTCGACGCCCTGGTCGCGCACGGCGCCGAGGCCAACCGGATCGTGCTGGTCGGCGGCGGGGCGCGCAGCGAGGCGGTCCGCCGCATCGCGCCGGCGCTCTTCGGCAAGCCGGTGCTGGTCCCGCCGCCCGGCGAATACGTCGCGGACGGCGCGGCCCGCCAGGCGGCCTGGGTCGCCTCCGGCGGCGACACCCCGCCGGCCTGGTCGGCGGCGGCTCCCGAGATCTACGAGGACGATCCCGTCCCACTGATCCGCGAGCAGTACGCGGCGGCCCAGAACGCGGTGATCGACCGCACGCGCTGACCGCCCGACATCCCTCCTCTCCCGCGATCTTGTGAAGCTCTGCACCCCCGGTGCGGCACGACTTCACAAGATCGCGGGAGATTTTTTGTTGTCGGGCCTCTGCCGGCGCATCTACCTACGCGGAACCACCGGCCATCCCCGGGCCGGCATCCCCCGTAGGAAGGATCCGCAGTGGCATTTCGCAAGCGGACACTGATCGGCGCCGTGGCGGCACTCGTCGTGCCGACCGGCCTGGTCGGCTGGTCGATGTTGCCGTCGAGTGCCGCGGCCGCGCCGGCCGCCGGCACCACGTATCAGCTGGTCGTCAAGAAGAGCAGCATGTGCCTGGACGTGCCGGGCGCGTCGAAGGACAACGCCGCCCTGCTCCAGCAGTGGGGCTGTACCACCGGCGCCGCCTGGCAGCAGTTCAAGCTGGTCGCGGCAGGGAGCAACTTCCTGATCCAGAACGTGAGCAGCGGCAAGTGCGTCGACGTGCCGGGTGGCTCGACCACCTCCGGTCAGCGCCTCCAGCAGTGGGGCTGTGCCTCGGCACAGACCAACCAGCAGTGGCGGGTGGCCGCCAGCGGCACCGGCACCTACCAGGTCATCAACGTGAACAGCGGCCTGTGCATGTCGGACCAGGGCGCCTCGACCGCGTCCGGCGCGTCGATCATCCAGGAGACCTGTACCGCCAACTCGAACAAGCAGTGGGCGTTCAACCCGGTGGGCGGCTCCGCGACGACGGCCCCGACCACGGCGCCGCCGACCGGCTCGTTCACGGTCGCCTCGGACGGCTCCGGCAGATACCGGACGGTTCAGGCCGCCATCGACGCCGTCGCCGCGAACAACACCAGCCGGCAGACGATCACCATCAAGCCCGGCACCTACCGGGAGATCGTGACGGTCCCGTCGAACAAGCCGTTCATCACGCTCAAGGGCGGCGGCGACTCGGCCGACGACGTGGTGATCGTCAACAACCGCAGCAGCGCCGGCGGGTACGGCACCTCGGGCAGCGCCACCTTCTTCGCCAACGGCAAGGAGACCGGCGCCACGAACCTGACGATCTCGAACGACTACGGCGAGGGCAGCCAGGCGGTGGCCGCCAACCTCAACGCCGACAGGCTGGTCTTCGACAACGTCCGGTTCCTCGGCGCCCAGGACACCCTGCTGGTGAACAGCGGGCGCTCGTACATCAAGAACTCGTACGTCGAGGGCACCGTCGACTTCATCTTCGGCGCCGGCACGGCGGTCTTCAACAACGCCAAGATCTATCAGAAGCGCAGCTCCGGCGGCCCGATCACGGCGGCCCGGACCGACCCGGGCAACGCCTACGGCTTCCTCATCTACAAGAGCACGGTGACCGGCGCGACGAACAACACCACGCAGCTCGGCCGCCCGTGGGGCCCGGACGCGCAGGTGCTGTTCCGCGAGACCAGCCTGAGCGCCACGATCAAGACCGCTCAGCCGTGGACCGACATGTCCGGCAACACCTGGCAGAACGCGCGCTTCTTCGAGTACGCGAACACCGGCTCCGGCGCGACCACGAACGGCAACCGCCCGCAGATGAGCGCCTCGACGGCCGCCAACTACACCCCGCAGAAATACCTCGCAGGCTCGGACAACTGGAACCCGGTGGGTTGATCATGAAAAAGCGCATCATTCTCGCGACGGCCGTCGTCGCCGTCCCCGCCGCCATCGTCGGCTGGTCGGTGCTGCCCTCGAACGCGGCGGCAGCCCCCGCGGCCGGCAGCACCTATCAGCTCATCGTGAAGAAGAGCGGCAAGTGCATCGACGTGCCGGGCGCGTCGAAGGACAACGGCGCCCTGCTGCAGCAGTGGGGCTGCACCGCGAACTCGGCGTGGCAGCAGTTCACGCTGGTGGCCTCGGGAAGCAACTTCCTGATCAAGAATGTCGACAGTGGTAAGTGCATCGACGTGCCGGGCGGCTCGAAGACGTCCGGTCAGCAGCTGCAGCAGTGGGGCTGTGTCGGGTCGCAGACCAACCAGCAGTGGAAGCTGACGGCGTCCGGCACCGACACGTATCAGATCGTCAACGTGAACAGCGGTCTCTGCATCTCGGACCAGGGTGCGTCGACCGCGAACGGCGCGTCGATCATCCAGGAGACCTGCACCGCGAACTCCAACAAGCAGTGGGCGTTCACCCCGGTCGCCGGCGCCACGACGGCGCCGACCACCGCACCGACCACCGCGCCGAGCGGCCGGACCTGGGCGTCCACGCCGGACGGCTTCGCGTCGACCGGTGGCGGCACGACCGGTGGCGCGGCCGGCACGACGGTCACCGTGAAGACCCTCGCCGACCTCACCAAATACGTCACCGCGACCGAGCCGTACGTGATCAAGGTGGCCGGCGCCATCACGATCACGCCGAAGGGCACCGAGCTCAAGGTCAAATCGAACAAGACCATCGTGGGCGTCGGCACCAGCGGCGAGATCGTCGGCGGCGGCTTCTTCTTGGGTACGGGCGTCCGGAACGTCATCATCCGGAACCTCACGATCCGGGACACCCAGATGACCGAGGACGACCCGGACGACAAGGACTTCGACTACGACGGCATCCAGATGGACACCGCCGACCACATCTGGATCGACCACAACAAGATCACGCGGATGAACGACGGCATGATCGACAGCCGTAAGGACACCACGTACCTGACCGTGTCGTGGAACGTGCTGGACACCGGCAACAAGGCGTTCGGCATCGGCTGGACCGAGAACGTGACCGCGCGGATGACGATCCACCACAACTGGATCAAGAACACCAACCAGCGGAACCCCAGCACCGACAACGTGGCGCTGGCCCACCTCTACAACAACTACCTGCAGAACGTCTCGTCGTACGGCAACCTGTCCCGGGGCGGCACCAAGATGGTCCTGGAGAACAGCTACTTCGACAAGGTCGCGAACCCGTACTACAACGACACGTCGGCCGCCCAGCTCAAGCAGAGCGGCAGCATCGTGAAGAACTCGAGCGGCAAGCAGCAGACCAACGGCTCCGCCTTCGACCCGAAGAGCTACTACTCGTACACCCTCGACGCGGCGGCGGACGTCCCCGCTCTGCTCGCGAAGTACGCCGGCCCGCAGGCCAACATCGGCAACTGACCCACAACCCGCTCTCCCCGCGATCTTGTTGAACCGCGCAGGCCCGTTGCCGCGCAAATCATCAAGATCGCGGGGAGGGGGGAGCGGGGGGCGGGCGTGGGCGTGGGCGTGGGAGGAGACTCCGTGCGCTGCGGGCGATGAGCATGCCTCCAGGTGAACCGCGCCCGTGGTCCGCCGCGTCCGGGGTGGGCGGATACCCTCTACCGGGTGATGGGCAAGGGCGGGACCGTGCACCGCGTCTACAGCGTGGTGGTCTTCGTGATCCTGGCCGCCCTCGACAACGTCGCCATCGGCATCGTCCCGCCGCTCTACGGCAGCATCGGCGCCGACCTCGGCGTCGGCGAGGGGCACATCGCGCTGGCGACCACCATGATGTTCCTGATCAGCGCGGTCGCGGCGATCGGGTTCGCGTACGTCGGGGACCGCACCGACCGCAAGCCGGTCCTGATCGCCGGCACCACGATCTGGGTGATCGGCACGGCCTGGTCCGGCCTGGCCGGCGGCTACCCGTCGTTCCTGGCCGCCCAGGTGGTCGCGGCGTTCGGCCTCGGCGGGGTGGCCTCGGTCAGCTTCGCGGTGGTCAGCGACCTGATCTCGCCGCGCCGGCGGGGCCTGGTGATGAGCTTCTGGGGCCTGTCGCAGGGCGTCGGCACGCTGGCCGGCACGCTCGTCGGCGGCATCCTCGGCCACCAGGACTGGCGGGAGCCGTTCCTGGTCACCGCCGGGGCCGGCGTGGTCGCCACGGTGGCGTACCTGTTCACCTACAACGTGCCGCGCGGCGACAGCCAGCCCGAGCTGGCCGGCGTCGACTACGACGAGCGGATCCACCACGAGGATCTGCCGGTCATCCTGAAGCGGCGCACCAACATCTGGCTGATCCTGCAGGGCGGCACCGCGCAGATCGCCTTCGGCTCGCTGGTCTGGCTGCCGATCCTGTTCCGGGCGCGGGCCGAGGACCAGGGCTACTCCACCGGCACGGCGGTGCTGGTCGGCAGCATCTTCGCGACGGTCTTCCAGCTCGGCGCGGCGCTGTCGATCCTCGGCGGGCTCGCGGGTGACCGCCTGCAGCGGCGTACCCCGCGGGGTCGTGCCCTGGTGGCGGCGGTCGGCGTGCTCGCCGCGGTGCCGTTCTACGTGGTGCTGTTCTTCGTACCCATGGAGATCACGGTGACCGACGGCGCCGGCACCGGCACGCTGATCCGCGAGGTCCTCACGAACGTGCTGACCGAGCCGACCGTCGCGGCCTGCCTCGCCATCGCGGTCTTCGCGCTGATGCTGACCTCGGCGAACTCGCCGAACTGGTTCGCCATGATCGCCGACGTGAACCCGCCGCAGCACCGCGGCACCGTCTACAGCCTCGGCAACCTGGTCAACGGCGTCGGCCGGGCCGGTGGGAACGCGCTCGTCGGCGTCGCCTTCCGCGGGCTGGCCGGCGCGTTCCCGCCGCCGCTGAACTACGCGGTCGGGCTCGCCGTGTTCCAGTTCTTCTTCATCCCGACCGGGATCATGTACTGGCTGGCCAGCAGGACCGTGGCGGCGGACATGGCCGACACGCACACCGCCCTGCTGGCCGTCGCGGCCGAATCAGACGAGCGTCCGGAGTCAGACGAGCGCCCAGACGGTGACGTCGAGCGGGACCCGGCCGTCGGCGTCCAGGGGTTCGCTGGACAGCAGGACCCGGGCGCCGGGCGGTAGCTCCTCCGGCTCCTCGCCGAAGTTGGTCACCACGAGCAGGTCGCCGTTGCGGAAGGCGAGCGACGTCTCCCCGGTGTCCGCCCAGGTCAGCGACCCGGCGCCGAGCTTGTGGTCGCGCCGCGCGGCGAGCGCCGACCGGTACAGCTCGTAGGTCGAGCCGGGCACGTCGACCTGGCGGTCCAGCGCGTACTCGGCCCAGATCGCGGGCTGCGGCAGCCAGCTCGCGTCGGCGGGGCCGAATCCGTACGAGGGGGCGTCCGCCTCCCACGGGATCGGCACCCGGCAGCCGTCCCGGCCCTTCTCGGCGTGACCGGACCGCTCCCAGGCCGGGTCCTCGCGGAACTCGTCGGGCAGCGTGGTGTGCTCCGGGAGGCCCAGCTCCTCGCCCTGGTAGAGGTAGGCCGAGCCGGGCAGCCCCAGCATCAGCAGCGTGGCGGCGCGGGCCCGGCGCAGGCCGAGGGCGGTGTCGGGCTGCGGGTCGTCGGCGCCGATGCCGGGCTTGCGCGGCTCGCCGACTCCGAACCCGAGGCGGGACGCGTGCCGCACCACGTCGTGGTTCGACAGCACCCAGGTGGTGGTCGCGCCGACCGCGTCGTTGGCGGCGAGCGAGGAGTCGATCACCGCGCGCAGCTCGGCCGGCTTCCACGGCGCTTCCAGGTAGGGGAAGTTGAACGCCTGGTGCATCTCGTCGGGGCGCACGTAGCGCGCGAGCCGGTCCTCGGGCTGCACCCAGGCCTCGGCCACCAGGATCCGGCCGCCCGGGTATTCGTCGAGCACGGCGCGCCATTGCCGGTAGATCTCGTGCACGCCCTCCTGGTCCCACATGGGCGGCGGCGGGCCGACCGGCTCGAGGCCGCCGAGCACGGTGGCCGGGCGGGTCCAGTCGGTCAGCTCGGCGTCCTTGATCAGGCCGTGCGCCACGTCGACCCGGAAGCCGTCGACGCCGCGGTCCAGCCAGAACCGCAGGATGTCGAGGAACTCGGCGCGGACCTCCGGGTGGTCCCAGTTCAGGTCGGGCTGGGAGACGTCGAACAGGTGCAGGTACCACTGGCCGTCCGGCAGCCGCTCCCAGGCGGAGCCGCCGAAGACGCTCTGCCACGAGTTGGGCGGCTCGCTTCCATCCGTACCCTTGCCGTCCCGGAAGATGTAGCGGGCACGTTCCGGACTCCCGGGCGCCGCGTCGAGGGCTGCTCGGAACCAGGCGTGGTCGCTGGAGGTGTGGTTCGGCACGAGATCCACGATGACCTTGAGGCCGAGCTCGTGGGCCGTGGTGATCAGCTTGTCGGCGTCGCCGAGCGCGCCGAACCGCGGGTCGACGCCCCGGTAGTCGGCCACGTCGTAACCGGCGTCGTGCTGCGGGCTGGGGTAGAACGGCGAGAGCCACACGGCGTCGACACCGAGCCGGCGGAGCTCGGGCAGGCGCGCGGTGATCCCGGGCAGGTCGCCCATGCCGTCACCGTTCGCGTCGGCGAACGAGCGTGGGTAGATCTGGTAGATGACGGCGTCACGCCACCAGGTTTCTGTGGAGGGCATGCGCCCTAGGTTAGGCCGCGCTCCCGCTCAGGCGTCCAGAATGGCGGCGAATCGCTCCTCGGCGAGGTCGAGCTGGTCGAGGATGTGCTCCTTCGCGATCGTGGAGAGCGGGGTGTCCGGCCGCCCGACGAGTTCCCGCAGCTTGGGGACGAGCGGGCGGTACTTGGTGGCCGACCGGAACGCCTTGTCCAGGGTCGTGTGGATGACGCCGACCCCGTTGTCGGTGAAGTCCGAGATCTTGATCACCCGCGCCCACGGATCCCGTTCCAGGCTCTCCTCGACGTGCTCCCGGTACTGCTCGTGCCGGTCCCGGGCGGGGTCGTACTCCGGGTTGGTGACCGAGCGGACCAGCTCGGCCACCCGCGGGTTGAACCGGCGGGACAGCTCGGCCAGGGCGGCCTCGGTGGCCTCCGGGTACGGGGTGCCGTCCGGGCAGCCGCCGAGCTCGTCCGGGTGGTCCTCGACGGCGTCGTGCAGCAGCGCCGCGACCAGCACGTCGAGGTCGCGTACGCCGTAGTACTTGATGATCCGGATGGCGACCCGGAGCAGGTGGTTCAGGTAGGGCTCGCGGACCCGCCGGTCGTCGGCGTGCAGGGTGGCGGCCAGGTCCAGCGCCTCGATCAGCTGCTTGCGGTCCGGGTCGGGGAAGGACTCCAGTTCGAGGAGGAAGCGGTCGCGGAGCCCGGCCTCGCCGTACACCTCCGTGATCGCGTGCAGCGGCATCGAGAGCAGCATCCGTGGTGCCATGCCGATCAGATATACCCGATCAGGGCGGCCCGTGGGGTTTCGTCAGCTTCCGGGCGTGGTGGGAGCCGTCGTCGGCGTGTTCGTGGGAATCGGCTCCGGGCGGGGTGAGGGGCGCGGGCCGGGGGAGGGGCGGGTCGCCGCGGCGGCCCGGCCGGAGACCACCGCCCGCGCGGCCGGGGTGAGCCGGACCGCGCCCATCGAGCCGGCCTTCACGGACCAGGGCTGCGGGTTCTCGGCGTGCACGCCGCGCTTCGGGGTGCCGGCGCCGTCGGTGAACTCCTCCTCGGTCATCGCCTGGAGGGCGCTCAGCGCCACGCCGACGATGGTGGCCGCCGTGATGATCGTGATCGGCACGAGCATGGTGAGCGGGCGGATGCCGCCGGGCGCGACGCCGGACGGATCCAGCTCGACCGACATGGCGGCCATCCCGGTGTAGTGCATGCCGCAGACCGCCACGGCCATCACCGCCGCCGCGCCGGTGATCTTCAGCCAGCCGCGTACCGAGACGGCGAACCAGAGCGCCACCGTGCTGGCCGCGAGCGCGATCGCGGCGGACGCGACGACCAGGCCGGGGTGGTAGTGGATGGTGGCCGCGATCCGCATGCCCTGCATGCCGGTGTAGTGCATGGCGATCACGCCGGTGCCGGTCAGCACGCCGGCCACCAGGATCCGGCCGGTGCTGCGCCTGCCGTGCCCGACCACCAGCAGTCCGATGCCGACCGTCAGCACCGAGAACGCGAGGCTGGCGAGGGTCAGCGTGAGGTCGTAGCGGACCGGGCTGTCCGGCACGTCGAAGCCGAGCATCGCGGAGAAGTGCATGAGCCAGATGCCGCCGCCGCCGATGGCGAAGGCCGCGATCACCAGCCAGCGGTTGCGCCGGCCGCGGTTGTGCGCGTCGCGGGCCCGCCCGGTGCAGAGCAGCCCCAGGAAGGAACCGAGGAAGGCCAGTAGGTAGGCGGCTATCGGATTGAACGCCCCATAGGTGAAGTGATGAACGTGAGCCACGGGATACCTCGCGGGAAGTCGTCGATCGTCCGCGGGGATTCAGTCAGATATCAGCTCTCGTGCATCGCACGTCATGTGCGTCGACTAACCAAAGAGGCAACCCGGACATAGAGAACCGGGATCACCGTCGCTTCGTCCGAATCGGATCACTCCGAATCGGGCGAGGCGGCGGCAACCCCGGTGCGCCGTCGAATGTGTGCTCTTAGAAGATCAATTCAGAGCGTCATACATTGAAGATGCTGACGCCACCCGGTCCGACCAGCAGGCCGACGATGATCAGGACGACCCCCCAGAGGATCTGCCGCCGGAACAGCGCGAGGATGCCGGCGACCACGAGGATAACGGCGAGAATCCAAAGCAGTAGTGACATGTCATCTCGGTTACCCGAACCCCGGAAATCGAAAACCTGTGATCAATCAGGCGTTTGCCAGCTCGCTGTCGACCGATTCGGACAGTAGTTGGTAGACGTTGTACGCCTGCTTGATGACCGGGTGCGCCACGTTGCGGACCGGGACGCCGCCGGGCGTGCGGCCGCGCTCCGAGCCGTGGTGCGCGTGCCCGTGCAGGGCCAGCGCGGTCGGCGCCGAGTCGATGGCGTTGCCGAGCTGGTAGCAGCCGAGGAACGGGTAGATCTCCAGCGGCTCGCCGACGAGCGTCTCCGGCACCGGCGCGTAGTGGGTGAGCGCCACCAGCGCGTCGCACTCCACCGAGCGCAGCGCCTCGCCGAGACGCGTCGCGATGTCCTCGGTGGTGCCGACGAAGTCCTTCATCTCCCGCTCGCCGAAGTTGCTCGCGCAGGCCCCGGCGAAGCCTCCGCCGAACCCCTTGCTGCCGGCGATGCCGAGCCGGTGGCCGTTGATCTCGAGTACGGTCGCCGAACACTCCAGCACCGTGATGCCCGAGTCGGTGAGCACCCCGGTGACCTCGTCCTGCAGGTCGCTCTGGTGGTCGTGGTTGCCGAGCACCACCACGACCGGGACCGCGAGCCCGCCGAATTCCTGGGCGAAGCAGCGGGCCTCCTCGACGGTGCCGTGCCGGGTGAGGTCACCGGCGACGAGCAGCGCGTCGGCCCGATCGGGCAGTTCCTCGAGTGCGGGCCGGTAGCGGCCCAGGACGTCCTTGTCCACGTGGACGTCGCCGACGGCGGCGATCCGGATCATGAAATCTCCTCCACCTCGATGGGCGCCTGCGCCCGGGTGATGCCGATGTCACAGGTGATCTCGATATCCGGGAAGTGCTCGGTGATCTGGTGACAGATCTCGTCGCGGCGCTGCGCGCTCTCCACTTCCCCGCCGAGCACGATCGCGTGCTCCCGGCGCTGGACCGTGATGCCCTGTTCGGCGATCCGGTCGTGCTCGGTGAGCAACCGCTGGATCTCGGCCTCCAGGTCGATCTGGTTGGTCATCTCATCCCCCTACCTTGAGCTCGTGGTCTGGGAACGACGCCACATCCAGCCGGTCGAGGAGCACGAAGAAGGCGTCCGCGTACGGCGACTTGGCGGTCTCCCGGCGTACCCGATCCCAGTCGATCTGCTCACGCAGCGAGCGGGCCACCGGCAGTCCGGTGGCGAAGTCGCAGTAGTGCTGGCTGTAGCTGAGCAGCTTGTGAATCATCAGTTGGGTGGCCGAGAGCACCGGCATGTAGATCGCCTCGACCGAGATCTGATCGGTGTCGTGCAGCGTCTCGTCGGTCACCGGCGACTCCACCGGGCGGTAGATCAGGTCCACCATCCGGCCCTCGTCGTAGACCTTGACGAGCCAGTCCTCCGGCGGCTGCTCGGTCTCGAAACCCACCCCGGCGAGCTCCTGCAGCGCCCGGTCCTTGTCCTGCTCCCTGATCAGGAAGTCGACGTCGTGATCGCTGGAATACCCGCCCCGGGCATAGACAGCGAAGCTCCCGCCCAGCGCGAACGGGATGTCCGCGCTCTTGAGCGTGGACGCGACGCGCTTCAAGGTGACGGCCAGTCCTTCGTCCACACGGTGTGGCATGCGACCCCTCCTGGTGCCGTGTCCGGTCCGTGAACGACTACCCGGAGTCGCCCCACCTTGAACCCATTCTGGCCTGGCCAGGGTGTTCACAGGTACGGAACGGAACGTGCGGACCGGCGCTACCGTGGGTTGGTATGGATTCCCCGGCTGTTCACACCGTCGCCCTCGTCGGCATCGACGGCTCCGGCAAGACGACCCAGGCGCACCGGCTCGCCGAGGAACTGACCGCCGCCGGGATCCCGGCGGCATACCGGCGCAACGCCGGCGGCCGGCACTGGGTGGGCCGGGTCGCCGGGCTCCTCGGCCGGGATGACGCCGAAGCCCTGATCGGCCGCCGCGCCATGCTCGCCGTCGAGTCGGTGCTGCGCTGGCTCGCGATCCTGCGGACCCTGCTGCGCCGCGCGTTCTCCCGGGAGATCTCGGTGATGGACCGCTACGCGTTCTGCCAATACGCGAGCCTGCGGGCGCGGGGCGCCAAGCCGGCCGCCGAGCGCCGGGCGCGGCTCGCCTACCGCCTCTTCCCGGCCCCCGACGTCACGTTCCTGCTCGCCGTCGACCCGGCCGTGGCCCAGCAGCGGATCGACCGCCGCGGCTACGACCACGAGTCGATGGACTACCTCCGGGCCGCCGCGGACGCCTACCGCTCACTCCCGGAATACGCGAGTTTCGTGGTGATCGACGCGAACGGCACCCCGGACGAGGTGGCGGCCGCGATCCGCGCCGAGTTCCAGGCCCGGCTCGCGCCGCGGACCGTCCCGGTCGTGCCCTCCCCGCGCCGGCGGCTCGCCGCCCGCGCCCTGGTGATGACGGCGGCGCCGCTGCTCGCGGCGTGCGCGGTGCTCGGCCTTCAGCTGGCGGAGTCGCTCTAGTGAAGCGC
Organism: Actinoplanes sp. NPDC023714; assembly: GCF_040639855.1. NCBI lineage: Bacteria > Bacillati > Actinomycetota > Actinomycetes > Micromonosporales > Micromonosporaceae > Actinoplanes > Actinoplanes sp. NPDC023714. Next base: position 73,301 of record NZ_JBFAAR010000011.1, on the reverse strand, counting down.
CCGGCCGCCGGTGGGATCATGGATCGGTGACTTCCGACCTCGGCGAGATCACCGACAGCACGGCGTGGACGTCGCCGGACGCGACGTCCTTCACGCCGCCGTACCTGACGACGTACGCGTACGACGGGCCGTTCGCGAACGGACTTCCCGCGTTCGACGTGAGCCACGACCAGACATCGCTGATCTACGGCACCAACTGGGGCTTCACCTGCACGATGCTCGGTGTCCAAGTGCCGCCGGAGCATGAGATCGCCGTCCCGGCGGGCCACACGCAGCTCTCCATCCTGGAGAAGCGTGCCGTGGTCGCCGCCGGAGGCGTGGTGCTGCGGATCTGGCCGGCGGCCTTCCCGGCGGACCGGCACCAGGTGTGGCGGCTGATCGTGCCGCAGGCCGCCGGGCGCGGGTTCCGCAACGAGGAGGCCGCCCCGGGCATCGAGGCCGGGGTCGCCGCCGCCGTGGATCTCGCGGCCCGGATGGACGGCCCGGTGTTGCTCGCGCGCAAGGTGGGCGAGCGCTACTGGCACTGAGAAGTGTCAGGCCTGCCCGTAGACCGGCACCCGAGCCCCGCTCGTCGGCGCCGACTCGTCCGACGCCAGGAACAGGATCACCTTGGCGATCGCCTCGGGCGTGACCCAGCGGCCCGGGTCCGCCTCCGGCTGCGCGGCCCGGTTCGCCGGGGTGTCGATGACGCTGGGGAGCACCGTGTTGCAGCGCACGCCCTGCTTCCGGTACTCGACCGCGACCGTCTCGGCGAACGCCAGGACCGCGGCCTTCGAGGCGACGTAGCCGGCCGCACCGGGGAACGGCGCGACGGCGGCCCGGGAGGAGACGCAGACGATCGAGCCGCCTCCGGCGGCCACGAGGTACGGCAGGGCCGCGGCCGTGACCAGGTACGTGGGGCGCAGGTTGGCCGCGAACATGGCCTCGAAGTCCTCGACCGGGGTGTCCGCCACCAGGCCGCCCCCGGCGTACCCGCCGGCGAGGTTGACCACGGCCCGGAGCGGGCCGGCCTGGGCGACGGCGGCCCCGACCTGATCGGGATCGGTCAGATCGGCCTCCACCGGGACCGCCCCGGAGGGCAGCCGGCCGGCCGTTCCGGGACGTACCGGGGCGACTACCCGCCACCCCGCCTCGAGGAATGCGGTGACCGTGGCGGTGCCGAGGCCGCCGGTCCCGCCGGTCACCAGAGCCGTGCGCGTGTCCGTCATGCGCCGAAGCTTGTCACACCGCCGTGTCTGTGCTTTTGCTCACTCGTCGGCGGACCGGGCCCGTCACCTGGGAATGTTTCGGGCCGCCGCGATGTCACCCGTGCGGGGGGATGAACTGCGGCGCGGCGTGGCGCATCGTGACCGGTGGTCCCGGCTGGTGCCGGCGCGGGACATTTCCTTCGGACGTTTGTTTCAGGCCCGTCGTCGGCCGGCCGATGCTGCACATGAACCCGGCGCGTGCGATTCCCGTACTCGGGGGTGACGAGCATCGCGTGGCCCAGGGTGATGCCCGTCGCTGTGATCGATGAGAGGCCGATGGTGTTATGAGACGCGCGACGGGTATCCGGCTGTCTACACGACAGGCCGCAAGAGACCGTACTCAGCTACCCCGCACTGGGCTCTCAGGTATCACCCAGGCATTCGTGACACTTTCGATCAGCCGGACGGAATTCGTTCCGGCAGCAATTTGTTGTGTAGATGGCAGCAACCGCAATGCACGAGCTGCGGACGTTACGGGAGAGGGCTGATGGACGCAGGTAATGCCCGTAACAGGGTTAGTGACGGCAATGAGGGGACCGTGGGCAACGTGGAGAAGAACACCGTGATGCGTACCGACCAGGTCGCCGAGGAGCGCGACCTCGTCGGAGTCTACCTGCACGAGATCTCCCGGACGCCGCTGTTGGACGCCGCACGAGAAGTCGAACTCTCCAAGGCGATCGAGGCGGGCCTCTACGCCGAGCACCTGCTCGAGCAGGGCGAGGAGCGGCGCGGCGTCAGCCGGGAGGAGCTGGAGCGCCTCGTCACTGAGGGCCAGCGTGCCAAGGACCTGTTCATCCGAGCCAACCTGCGGCTGGTCGTGTCGATCGCCCGCCGCTATGTGCGATCCGGTATGCCGATGCTCGACCTCATCCAGGAGGGCAACACCGGCCTGGTCCGCGCCGTGGAGAAGTTCGACTACGAGCGCGGTTACAAGTTCTCGACGTACGCGACCTGGTGGGTCCGCCAGGCGATCAGCCGGGCCATCGCCCAGCAGGAGCGCACCGTGCGCCTCCCCGTGCACCTGGTCGAGGACGTCAACCGGATGCGCAACGTCACCCGTCAGCTGGTCCGTGAGCTGGGCGGCGACCCCGAGCCCGAGCAGGTCGCGGCCGCGCTCGGCGTGACCGTGGAGCGCGTCAACGAGCTCACCCGCTGGGCGCAGGACACCGTCTCGCTCGACACCCCCGTCGGCGACGACGGCGACACCAACCTCGGTGACCTGGTCGCCGACAGCGACGCACCGTCCCCTGAGGAGATCGTGCTGAGCGCCCTGGAGCGCCAGCGCATCGAGGGCCTGCTGAACCACCTCGACGACCGGTCGGCCGGCATCATGCGGGCGCGGTACGGCCTCGAGGACGGCCGGGAGCACTCGCTCACCGAGGTCGCCTCGCGCTTCTCGCTGAGCCGCGAGCGGATCCGCCAGCTGGAGATCCAGGCGCTCGGCCGGCTGCGTGAGCTGGCCCGCGCCGAGGGCCTGCAGGCCGCCTGACACAGCACCACCCCCGGTAACGAATACGAAAAGGCCGGCACCCCGCGGAGCGGGTGCCGGCCTTCGCCGTTGCCGGGATTACTTCACGCGGCCGTATCCGTTCGGGGTCATGATGCCGATTCCCCGGTGGAGCACGTCACGACCGGCGGACGGGGCGTCAATGATCTTGCCGTCGCCGACGTAGAGCGCCACGTGGCCGTTGGACCGGTAGAAGACCAGGTCGCCCGGCTGGAGGTCGGACTTGCTGATCCGTGCGGTGGCGCTGTACTGCGCCGCGGCGTTGTGCGGCAGCGACTTGCCGGCCGCCCGCCAGGCCGCCGCGGTGAGACCCGAGCAGTCGTACGAGTTCGGGCCGTCGTCGCCGTAGCCGTACGGCTTGCCGATCTGGTTGAACGCGAACGTGACGGCCTTGCCGGCCGAGCCCGCGACCGTCGGGATCTTGCCGGTGTACGAGCCGGTGTCCTCGGTGGCGCTGCCGTACGCGGCCTCGCGCATGTCGTACAGCTTGTCGAGGTCCTTCTCGATCTTCTTCTTGCGGTCGGAGAGCTCCTTGACCTGCGCGGTCTGCTTCTCCTGCGTGACCTTCAGAGCGGCTTTGCGTTCCGCGTACGTCTGGGTGGTCTCGGTGTAGGTGTCGATGTCGTTCTGGTTCTCCTGGGCGATCTGCTCGAGGAACGTGAGCCGCTCCATCAGGCTGCCCTGGTCGCCGGAGACGAGGGCGGTCATGCCGCCGACCCGTCCCTGCATGTAGGTCGTGGTCGCGATGGTCTTGACCTTGGCGGTGGCCGCGGCGAGGGCGATCTCGGTCGGCTTGAGCGACGACTCGAGCTGCTTGGTCTCGGCCTTGGTCTCCTTCAGGTCGAGCCGCATCTTGTTGTACGACTCGGTGACGTCTTCCAGCTTCTCCTCGGCCGTCTTGATCTTCTTCTTGAGCTCGGCGGAGGGGGCCGCGTGAGCGGCCGTGGCTCCCGACGACAGGGCGATCGCGAACGCGGTCATGGCGACCACGAGCGCCCGGAGCCTGGTACGGGGGTGTGGCACTGGTCAGAGGGCCTTTCTTCCGCTGCGCCGCCTGCTGACGGCCGCCGGGCGGGAAGAAGGCCCGGCCGGCGCCGTAGGGGGAGAGGCGCCGGTGCGGCCGCTGTTGATTCGGCGGCGTTGGCCGGCGCCACCCGAGGGTTTGTGGCTGCGGACCGGACCAACCGCATCAACTTATCGGTGCGGGAAAAGAAATCAAGGCCTGACCGAGTGATTTATACCAATGGCACTTGTTATGCCATTAATCCCGATAACAGGCTGTTATTCGACGGCAGCTAAGCGTGAATTGTCGGCCGCCGGAACCCAGTGCTTGGTGACCTGACGCTCGGCCCAGAACGAGAGGAACGGAATGGTGCCGGACAACATGACGATCACCATTCGGCCGAACGTCCAGCCGGCCCGGCGGGACAGGTCGAACGTGAGGACCAGGTAGACCATGTAGAGGAAGCCGTGGAAGGGCCCGACCGTCTCGACGACGATCGGGTTGTCGCCGAGGTACTTCAGCGGCATGCCGATCACCACGAGGAGGATGAGGACGACGCCGACGATCCAGGCGATGGTCCGGTAACGGGTCAGGGCTCCCTGCACGGCTTGGGTCTCCTACTTCTCTGCTTGGGTGCGGCCGGGGTAGTCGGCGGGCCGGGCGCCCGGGTGGGCGGCGAGCCAGGCCAGATAGTCGTTGTAGGCGTCCAGCTCCGGGTCCGCGGCCGCGGACGTGGCCGGGCGGCTCTCCACGCGGACCGGGCGGCCGAAAGTGACAGGGCCCTGCGGCTCGCGCGGCGCTTCGGCGGGCTTCTCCGGAGGCAGGCCGGCGGCGCGGCGCCGGGCCAGCTGGACCTCGCGCCACCAGATGAAGACGACGAAGCCCCCGAAGACTGGCCACTGGAACATGTAGCCCCAGCTGATCGAATTGCCGTCGGCGGCGCGGCTGTACTGCCACCAGCCCAGGCCGAGGCAGCCCGCGGTCAGCACGACGGCGAGCAGATGACGGGCCATCCATGCCGGAGTCCACAGCCCTCTCATGGACACGAGCGTACCGGCGTGGGTTTGGCGGGCGACGGGTCGGGCAAGCGCAGTCCTGCGTGTGACCCGAGAGAAGAGGAGGCCCACGATGACGGATGAGGGCGCGCCGATCGTATTCGAGACCGGTATCGACCCGGCGGGACTGGCCGACGACGACCTGTACCGCGAGCTCGGCAGTCTCTACCGCACCCGGCTGCAGACGCTGCGTCACGGGCCGGACGCCGCACTGGAGAACCACTTCAAGCGCACGGCCGAGCTGGAGACCGAGTACATGGCCCGGCACCCGGGCCGTGAGGTGGACCCCGCCCGCCTCACGCAGGACTTCTGAGATGGTGACCGTGCCCAACCCCCGCAAGGCTCGTCCCCGGCTCGCCCGGATCGCCCGGGCCTACGCCCCGCACGAGCACCGCCCGCTCGACGGCTACCTCGTCGCGATGGGCGCGTTCGGCGCGCTGGCCGGCAGCCTCGTGGCGGCCGCCAGGCTGACCGGCAGGCCGGTGCCGGAGCGTCCCGCCCTCGGCGATGTGGCGCTGGTCTCGATCGCCACCCACAAGCTCAGCCGGCTGGTCGCCAAGGACGCGGTGACCAGCCCGTTGCGCGCGCCGTTCACCCGGTACACCGAGCCGGCCGGCGCCGCGGAACTCAACGAGGAGGTCCGGGACGAGGGGAGCAGCGTCCGGCACGGCATCGGCGAGCTGGTCACCTGCCCGTTCTGCCTGGCGGTCTGGGTGGCGACCGGGCTGACCGGCGGCCTGGTGCTGGCGCCGCGGTTCACCCGGCTCGCGGCGACGGTGCTCACCGCCACCGCGGTCTCGGACTTCCTGCAGATGGGCTACTCGATCGCCAAGGAGAAGGCCGAGGGGATGGACGAGGACTAGAGCGCGCGCAGCGCCTCGGCGGCCTCGTCCTGGGCGTACTCGCCCTCGGGCAGCGCGTCGATCCGGGTCAGCGCCTCGGCCGGGAGGTCCGCGGCGATGGCCCGGCGCTGCAGGTCGCCGCTGGAGAGGCGCTCCTGGGCGTCGAAGGCGGTGTCCAGGAACTCGGTCAGCTCACGGAAGTCGTCGGTCACGGGCAGACGTCTACCCGTGACCTGGCCCGGCAAACACCCGTCGAGTGATCCAGCTCACAAAGACTCCAGGAATGACGCCGGGCGGCCGACGGTTGGTAACGGATGCCGATGTGCCCAGTGTCCCCGGGCCTCACCCTTTGCCTGCAGGGAATACCAGTCCGGCTGGAGCCCTGTTGAGCCACTCGCCGCGAGGCGACCTGCACATCGGCATCCGCGCCGCTCCCCGGTTTCACCGGGGGGCGGCGCACTATTTCGGTCGAATGTGTTTATCCGGGCAGGAACCCCCTAACGGGTCACCTCCCCGCCCGCGATCGCCGATCGGCGTGGCAGTATCCCTGGCGTGTCCGTACCGCAACGACGCGTCCCGGCTGCGTCCACCAGCGCTCGTTCGCTCCGGCGTACCCTCTCTTCCCGCAGGTCACGGCGTTCCGCGTCGGCTCTCTTCGCGGCCTCGGGCGGCCCGCACCCGGTCGAGCTGGCCGGTCTGCTGCACGAGCTCACGGTCCGGTTGCTCACCGCCGACACGCTGCCCCGTGCCCTCGAGCGCCTCACCGCTTTCGCGGTGGGCTCGCTGCCGGGTGCGGCGCGTTGCTCGGTCGCGCTGATCGGCGAGGGCGGGCCGCTCATGGCGGCCACGTCCGGCTCCGCGGGGGAGACCTTCGATCAGGCCATGTACGAGGGGAGCACCGGTCCCGGGCTCGAGGCGGCCCGGACCCGCTCCCTGGTGACGGCCGGCGACCTCGCCACCGACGACCGCTGGCCCCGGCTGCGCGAGGCCGCCGCGGCGAGCGGCATCCGGGCGGTCGCGGCGGTCCCGCTGGACGTGCGGCGTACCGCCGTCGGGGCGCTCAGCGTCTATCTGGAGAGCCCCGGCGACCCCGGCCCGGAGTTGCTGGTCACCGCGATGGCGCTGGCCGGTCAGGCCGAGGTCCTGCTCGGCGAGCTGGGCCGGCGCGCCGCGCTCACCGAGGGCGCCGAGGTGGACCGCGCGGTCGGCGTGATCATCGCGCAGCGCGGGTGCGGGGTGCACGAGGCGTACGCGATCCTCCAGGAGAGCGCCCAGCGCCTCGGCCTGGACCGCCGCGTCGTGGCCGAGCGCCTGGTCGCCGCCGCCGCGCGCAAGGCCGGCGACTGAATCGCGGGTAGCGTGACGGCATGGCTGTTGTGAAGATCAACGCGATTGAGGTCCCCGAGGGCGCCGGCCCCGAGCTGGAGAAGCGGTTCGCGGCCCGGCACGGCGCGGTGGAGAACTCGCCCGGATTCCTCGGGTTCGAGCTGCTGCGTCCGGTGAAGGGCGACAACCGGTACTTCGTCTACACCCGCTGGGAGACCGAGGAGGACTTCCAGGCGTGGGCCGGCGGCAGCGCCAAGGAGGCGCACGCGGGCGAGCGGGCCAAGCCGGTGGCCAGTGGCGCCAGCCTGCTCGAGTTCGAGGTCGTGCAGTCGGTCCGGAAGTGAGCTCCCGGGGTACGGGCCGGTGCTTCCACCCGTACCCCGCAAGCTCTAGATCTCGGTCTGGAGAGCTTCCTCGGCCCTCGCCTGCTGCGCGGATCGCTGCTGCAACGGGAGCTCCGGCAGGAAGAAGACCACCACCAGGCCGACGAGCATGATGCAGAGCGCGATCAGGTACACGACGTGCACGCTGTCCGAGAAGCCCACCTTGAACGGGTGCGCCACCACGTCGGACAGCTTGCTCACGAACGACGTGTCGCTGAGCGCGTCGCCGCTCTGCGCCTGGGCGAGCAGCGCCTGCTGGCTCGGATCGGCGGCGGCCTGCTGGAACGCCGGATCCTTCGCGGCGTCCTGGTAGGCGCTCGAGATGTTGCCGGGCAGCAGGTTGAAGAGCACCGAGAGGAAGACCGCGGTGCCGAGCGTGCCGCCCATCGACCGGAAGAACGTCACGGCGCCGGTCGCCACGCCGATCTCCCGGGGCGAGACCGCGTTCTGCACCGCGGTGATCATCGGCTGCATGTTGCCGCCCAGGCCGAGGCCCATCAGCACCATGACCAGCATGGTCTTCCAGAGAGCGGTGTCCGCGCCGACCCGGGAGAAGAGGAAGAGCGCGATCACCATGAGCGTGCTGCCGACGATCGGGAAGATCCGGTAGCGGCCGGTCCGGGAGATCAGCTGACCGGAGATGATCGAGCCGGTCATGATGCCGAACACGAACGGGATCATCTGGAGGCCGGCCATCGTGGCGGTCGAGCCCTTCACGATCTGCAGGTAGAGCGGGACCGTCATGAGGCCGCCGAACATCGCCATGCCGAGGATCGTGCTGGAGGTGGCGCCGACCGCGATCGTCCGGTTGCCGAACAGCCGCAGCGGGAGCAGGGCTTCATCCTTGTAGGCGCGCTCGGCCAGCACGAAGCCGACGATGCCGATCAGGCCGATCACGTAGCAGGCGATCGCCCGGCCGGAGTCCCAGCCCCAGTCCCGGCCCTGCTCGGCGACGGTCAGCAGCGGGACCAGGCCGACGATCAGGGTGAGCGCGCCGGGCCAGTCGATCCGGTGGTTGATCCGCTGGTGGGGCAGGTGCAGCACCTTCGCCACCACGGCCATGGCGGCGATGCCGATCGGCACGTTGATGAAGAACACCCAGCGCCAGCCGGACATCCAGAGCAGCTCGTCGGCCCCGGCGAAGAAGCCGCCGAGGATCGGGCCGAGGACGCTCGCGGTGCCGAAGACGGCGAGGAAGAAGCCCTGGTACTTCGCGCGCTCGCGGGGCGGGACGATGTCTCCGATGATCGCGAGCGCCAGCGACATGAGGCCGCCGGCGCCGACGCCCTGGATCGCCCGGAAGGCGGCGAGCTGCCACATGTCGGTGGAGAGGCCGCAGAGGAACGAGCCGATGATGAAGATGCCGATGGCGAAGAGGAAGAACGGGCGCCGGCCGTAGATGTCGGACAGCTTGCCGTAGAGCGGCGTGGAGATCGTCGAGGTGATCAGGAACGCCGTGGTGGCCCACGCCTGCAGGTCGAAGCCGCGCAGGTCGTCGGCGATGGTGCGGGTCGCGGTCGCCATGATCGTCTGATCGAGGGCGGCCAGGAACATGCCCATCATCAGGCCGCCGAGGATCGTCAGGATCTGGCGGTGGGTGAATTCCACCGGTTTGACGGCCGGTGGGCTCGGGTGGCTCACGGATTCTCCCGTGGGGACGCGGTGGGATCGAGCCGCAGGTGCGCCTCGATCGAGTCGTTGAACTCTTCGAACATGTCGGTGAAGACGGCGACGCGCTCCTCCGGCCAGTCGGTCAGCACCCGGGCGAGCAGTGCCACCCGGGCCTCCCGGAGCCGCTCGCAGGCGGCCGCGCCGGCCTCGGTCACCGCGAGGCGCGAGGCCCGGCCGTCCACCGGGTCGGCTTCACGACGGGCCAGGCCCGCCTTGACCAGCTGCGCGACCTGCCGGCTGATCGTCGACGGGTCGGCCTGCTTGATCTCGGCCAGGTCGGTGACGCGCATCGGCCCCTGGCTACGCAGCGGCATGAGCAGCATCAAGGCGGAGAACTCGGCCCCGAGGTCTCCGACCTTCAGCATGCCCCGGAAGCGAGCGCCACCCCGGACGAACCGGGCGATCTCCTCGGCCAGGCGGGCGGTGTCGTGGTCCAAACGTCTGCCGTCCTCCGTCGAATTGCATGTAGCGTACAACTGGTTGCGCGATGAAAGCATTTCTATTTCATCTTCCACACGCCGGTGACCAGCTTCTCGGTCTCCTCGAGGACGGCCGGGACCGGAACCGTGTACTCGGTGACCAGCTCGAAGAGCCGCTCCGGGAAGTACCCGCGCCCGGGGTCGCCAACCAGCACGGAGGCGCCGGCCTTCCGGGCCGCTCGCAGGGTCCGGACCATCTGGGGGGTGACCGAGGGGCTGTAGAAGACGTCGCCGGCGAGGACCAGTTCAGGGTTCGGTTCGTCAGCGGCGAGGGTGACGTGATTCGCGGCGGCATTCCGCTGAGCGGCCTCGACCGACGCCGGGTCGATGTCGGTGGCGGCCACGCTCAGGGCGCCGCAGCGGGCTGCCGCGATGGCGGCCACTCCGGAACCCGTGGCGACGTCGAGGACCCGCCTGCCGGCCGCCTCGGCCGGATGGTCGAGCAGATAGCGCGCGAGGGACTGGCCGCCGGCCCAGGCGAAGGCCCAGAAGGGTGGTGGCTGGTCGCTGTGGAAGTCGCCGCTGAACAGCGTCGCCTTCTGATCGGCCAGGTGGAGGCTGATCTCCGGGACGAAGGGGACGGGCTTGAGTTCGGTGGGGAGCACCCCACTTTTCTAGCTGACCGGCTGGGCGCTCATGATCAGCTTGGCGCGGTACTCGCCGCGGGCCTCGGCGGCCCAGGGAGTGTCCACGTCCTCCAGCAGCGGGCGGGCCGCGACATAGGCGGCGGCGGTCAGCGGCCGGGCGGCGCGCTCGGCGGTCCGGCCCGCGGCCGCCGCGATCAGCGCGTCGAACGTGGCGACGTCGACGCGGACCCGGTCCGCCACCAGGTGCAGGCGGTTGCGCTTGCCGGCGATCACCGAGTCGCGGTCGCGGACGCCCGGCTCGAGCCGGTCACGCAGCACCGCGAGGTCGTCCTTCACCGCCGCGACCGGCGCCCGGAGCAGCTCGGACAGCTCCACAAGCGACCGCTCACCGCGCAGCGCCAGCAGCGCGAGCAGGTGGCCGGGACGCTCGCCGCCGAAGTCGTCACCGGCGAGGCGGATGCCCCGCGTGCGGACCTCGAGACGGCCGAAGAGCTGGATGTCGAACATGATCACAAACTCTGCTTGCCGGGACCCGGGCAGACAAGGCCCCAATGCGAGGGGGACACTCGGCCGAAAGACTGGTTATCGCATCCGCTCGGCGGCAACCCGCCGTCGGGCGTACCGGCCGACTCGGGACCGGCGCGGCAACGCCCGCCTGTTGGTAGGGCGAGCATCCGGTCGGGTAATCCTTAGACTGCGCGGAGCCCGCGGTGGGCCGACAGAGGAAGGTGACGCATGGACAACGGCGAGACGATACGGGTCCTCGTCGTCGACGGTCACCAGACCTTCGCGGAGTTGCTCGGGCACGCTCTGGCTGGTCAGGCCGATCTTCAGTGCGTCGGGCACGCCCGGACCGGGCAGGAGGCGCTGAGCCTCGCCGCCGAGCTGACGCCCGACGTGATCCTGCTCGATCCGGAACTGTCCGATGCCGACGGCATCGCGATCGCCGAGCTGATCCGGGTGCGGCAGCCCGACTCGCGTGTGGTGATCCTCACGGCGAGCGAGGAGCAGGCCCTCGTACGGCGGGCCACGGCGGCCGGGTTCGCGGGATTCCTCTCCAAGAACGGCGCGCTCGGTGACGTGCTGAACGCGTTGCGTACGGCGCACGGTGGCGGGATGACCGTCTCCACCGACATCCTGGCCCGGCTGCTGCGCAGCACCACGCCGGTGAGCGTGCCCCGCGCGAGCGGCCTGACCGCCCGCGAGGACGAGGTGTTGCAGCTGATGGCGGCCGGTCTGGACGCGCGCGCGGTGGCCCGGCGGCTGGGCATCAGCGTGCACACCTGCCGCGGATACCAGAAGGCCGTGCTCGCCAAACTGGGCGCGCACAGCCAGCTCGAGGCCGTCGCGATCGCCACCCGGCGGGGCCTCGTCCGACCTGACCCGCGGTAAACCGTCCCGTCACTCATCCGGCAGGCGATTTCGTCCGTACTCCATTCGGGGGCCTTACCCGAGAGGCGTCGCAGGGAGGAATCGCAGTGGACCGTACCGCTGTCGGCACGTCGTCCGATCCGGCCGTGACCGACACCGATCTGCCGCAGCGTCGTCCGGGGGCGACGATGCCGAAGGCAGCGACCGAGACGCCGGCCGGAGGATGGTTCAGCGCGGGGGCGCAGGACTCGACGGCCGGCGGCGCGGACGTGGCGCCTGTAGCGGCGGATGACGAATCATTTCTTCCGAAACCGTTCGTGCCGGCGAAGAAGGCGGGCGACTCCGGCAGCCTGCCGCTCCGGACCCGGTCATCTCCTACGCGCACCACCATTCCGCCGCGGCAGTCGACGGGGGCTCGCTCAGCCCGGCCGTCGGTCGTCTCGTCATCGCCTTCACCGTCGTCGCTGTCTTCATCGCCGTCCGGCTCCAGGTCGGCGCCCGCGGCTTCGTCCGGGCCGGCGCCTGTTGTGGAATCCGCCGCCAAGCCGGCTCCGGAATTCGGGCCGGCGTCGCCGGGTGGGCCCGGCAGGGCCTCGTTCGGTTTCAGCGACGGGCCGATCGGGGGCGCGCGGCGCGATGGACCTCTCGGCGGCGCGCGGCGTGCCGGCGATTCGGGCGCGCTGCCTGTCGTCCGCCGGAGGGAGACTCCCGCCGCCGACGTGCCGGCCTCGTCTTCCTTCGCCGCGCCGGACCCGTCTTCGTTGACCGCGCCCGCTACGTCTTCCTTCGCCGCGCCGGCCTCGTCCTCCTTCGCCGCGGCTGATCCGATTGACGCGCCCTGGTCGCCGGCGTCGGCGACCGCCCCGGCCTCGGTGCCCGCCTCGGCCATGGAACCGCCCGCCGAGCACTGGGCCGCCGGCAGTTCCTGGGCGCCTCTCGCGTTCGAGTCCGGCGACCGGCCACCCTCCTCGGTGGACGCCGTCGACCAGCAGCGGACCGGTGGCTTCTGGGACGAGCCGGTGGTGTGGAGCGAGACGACGCCGGCCTCCGCGCAGCCGGTCGCCACGGTTTCGGCGCGGCCCCGGCAGTCCCGGGTGGTGACCTTCGGGATGGCGGTGCTCGGCGTGGTGGCGCTCGCGGCGATCGCGCTGACCGGGATCGTCTACTACTCCGGGCCGGACTCGAAGGTGTCCGAGATGCTGCGGCTCGGCAACGGCGGCGGCGACCAGCAGGTGGTGAGCGCGCCGCTGGACGGCCGGACCATCGGCTCCTTCGAGCTGCTGGCGGCGACCGACCGGGTACGGCTGAGGATCGCCGACCTGGGCTCGGATCTGTACCGGATCAGCGCGGCCGAGGGCGCCGGGATCTACCCGAACGCCGAGGTGCGCGACGACGCCGTACGCCTCGACCTCTCCCGGGACGCCGAGAACGCGACCGGCGGGGAGATCGAGGTGCTGCTCTCCGCGGAGGTGCGCTGGACGCTGCGCTTCTCCGGGTACGCCGCCGAACGGGTGCTGGACCTGAGCGCCGGGAAGATCAGCCGGCTGGAGGTGGTCGGCGGCACCCGGCGGGCCGAGGTGACGCTCGCGAAGGCCACCGGAACGGTCCCCATGAGGATCACCGGCGGGGTGGAGGAACTGCTGCTGCGCGCCCCGGCCACCAGCCCGGTGCGGGTGAAGGTGGGCGGCGGAGCGGCCACGGTGACGGCCGGCAGCCGTACGCTTAAGGATGTGAAGCCCGGGTCGACGCTGACGCCGAAGGACTGGCAGAACGCGGACCGCTACGACGTCGACGCGGCCGCCCCGATCACGCTGCTCACGGTGGAGAACGCGCAATAGCACCGGGGGTGCGGCTCTTCGGCGAAGAGCGACACCCCCGGGAACACCTCAGTTCAGGACGCGCAGGCGGACCGTCTGCTCCATCGCCTGCAGCTGGTCGAGCACCTCTGCGCTGTAGCCCGCCGCGATGTCGGTGATCAGGTAGCCGTATTCGCCGCGGGTGCTGAGCAGCTGGCCCTCGACGTTGACGTCGTGCTCCGCCATGATCCGGTTGACCTGGGCGAGCACGCCCGGGGTGTTGATGTGGACGTGCACGATGCGGTGCAGGCCGGGGGACTCGGGCAGGGCCACGCCGGGCAGGTTCACGCTGAGCGTGGTGTTGCCCTCGGTCACGAACTTCGCCAGCTTGTTCGCCACGAAGCCGCCGATGTCGGACTGCGCCTCCTCGGTGGAGCCGCCGATGTGCGGGGTGAGGATGACGTTCGGCAGGCCGCGCAGCTCGGAGACGAACTCGTCGCCCCGGCCCTTCGGCTCCTTCGGGAAGACGTCGACGGCGGCGCCGGCCAGGTGGCCGCTCTTCAGCGCGTCACGCAGCGCCAGGTGGTCGACGACGATGCCGCGGGACAGGTTCAGGAAGAGGGCGCCGGGGCGCATCTTCGCGAACTGCTCGGCGCCGAAGAAGCCGGCGTTGCCGGGCCGGCCGTCGACGTGCAGGGTGACGATGTCGCTGGTCTCCAGCAGCTCGTCGAGGCTGGCGCAGCGGTGAGCGTTGCTCAGGGCCAGCTTGTCGGCGGTGTCGTAGAACGAGACCGACATGCCGAGGTTCTCGGCGAGCACCGACAGCTGGGTGCCGATGTTGCCGTAGCCGACGATGCCGAGGCGGCGGCCGCGGATCTCGTGGGCGCCGTCCGCCGACTTGTCCCACACGCCGCTGTGCATCAGCGTGTTCTTCTCGGTGAGCCGGCGGGTCAGCGCGATGATCTCGGCGATCGCGAGCTCGACGACCGAGCGGGTGTTGGAGAACGGCGCGTTGAAGACCGCGACGCCGCTCGCCGACGCGTGCGGCAGGTCGATCTGGTCGGTGCCGATGCAGAACGCGCCGATCGCGACGAGGTCGGAGGCGGCGTCGAGCACCTTGGAGGTCACCTGGGACTTGGAGCGGATGCCGAGCAGGTGCACCCCGGGGATGCGCTCGATCAGCTCGGCCTCGTCGAGGGCGTTGCGGAGGGACTCGACCTGGAAGCCGTCCTCCTCGAGCCGGGAAACCGCGTCGGGGTGGATGCTTTCCAGAAGCAGGACTCGCACCTTGGCCTGGTCGATCATCATCTTCCGTTCCATGTTTCGGTGGGCTGCCCGGGCCGCCACGCCGAAGCCCAGTTCACAGCGGTCAAGCGTAGTCCGGGCGGGGTGGCGGGCCGGACAGGTGTGCCTGAGGTCCCACCTGCCGGTCAATGCGGTAACTGTTACGGCCCGGCGGCGGGTGCGGTTCAGACGCGTTTCGGTGCCATCAGGTGACGGGGGCGTCTTTCATTCGGCCAGGTGGGCTTGTAGCCACGGAACGAGGGCGTCGCCCTGGAACCGCTGGAACGCCCGCACGGTCGGCAGCCCCGGCGGCGGTGGCATCCGGGACCGGTGGTGGAAGTAACCGGTGAAGCCGGCGATCACGCCGATCACCGCGTCCGGGTCGATGCCGTCCAGCAGACGACCGGGGTCGCCGCCGTGCACGAGCACGTTCATCGCCAGCTGGACGGTGTCCAGCCAGGCGGGCCCGACACTGCCCCACGGCCAGTCGACGATCATGACGCGGCCGTCCGCCCGTACAAGAAGGTTGTCGGCCCGGACGTCGCAGTGAGCGAGAGTGTCCCCCTGCGCGAGGGACGCCAGGCCTCGCGCCGAGGCAGCGCGCAGCGCGCCGAGGTGATCCACCAGCCAGGGATCCAGATCGGCCGGGGGAGCGGCGGCGATCCTGTCCCAGCACGCGAAGTCGTCGGCCAGATAGTCGGTCACCCTCGGAAGATCAGGAGCGGGCGCCGGCGTGAGTGCGCGGGCCAGGTCGGCGAGCGCGGCCGCGGCCGCGTCGATCTCGGCCTCCACCCATGGGGTACGAGGGTGAGCACCGTCGACGTCCTCGAGGATGAGGACGACCCAGTCCCCGGTGTCGAAGGCGTCGATGAAGCGCGGCACCGGCGCGGTCGCGGGCAGGAAAGCGGCGATCCGCGCCTCCCGCCGGGCCATCGTCGCCGAGTCCGCGTTGATCGCCGGGGAGACCGCCTTCACGAACGCGCGCCGGCCGTCGGCGGTCAGCACCCGATCGGCGGTGCCCGGGGAGAAACCGCCGGCCTGGGAGTGTGCCTCGACGACGGGGCTTTTCAGGGTCGTGTTGATGCGCGCCCGGATGTGGCCGGGCAGATCCGCCCAGCCGATGCGTACGCCACTCGCCGTCACCATGGGTGGATGTTGGCAGGGCGCGTCGGTGTCGCGAAACGGATTTTCTGTCCGGCGTGCTTCGGTCAGTAGTGTGGAGTCATGGGGGCGTTGGGCTGGGCTGTGGGTCTCTCCCTCCTCTCGGCTGCCAGTTACGCGGTGGCGGCCGTCGCCCAGGAGCGTCTCGCCGAACACGGCCACCGCGGCCTGTCCCGCTGGGCCGCCGCGCTCTCGCTGACCGGCGCGGGCGTGCTGCTGCACGTGGTCGCGCTGAACTTCGGGACCGTCGCCGTGGTCCAGGCCCTCGGCACCCTCACCCTGCTCTTCGCCCTGCCCATCCAGGTGATCCGCTACCGCACCCCGCTCAGCCGCGCCTCCTGGATCGACGCCGGCCTCACCGTCGTCGGCCTGGCCCTGATCCTCTCCCTCTCCATCGAGTCCTCGGCCCCGGCCCTGCTCGGCTCCACCGCGGTCCGCGCCCTGGCCGCCATCACCGCCGCCGTGGTCCTCACCTGCGCGCTCGTCGCCCGCTGGAGCGGCCCGCGGGTGCGCGCGATGCTGCTGGCCGGTGCGGCCGGCATCGCCTTCGGCATCGCGTCGGTGCTCTCCAAGGCAGTCCTGGCCTCCTTCACGAACGGCGGCCTGCGCGCGGTGTCCTCACTGGCCGTCGCCATGGTCGTGGCCTTCTCGGTGAGCGGCTACCTGCTGGGGCAGCTGTCCTACAAGGGGGCCGGGCTCGCCACCCCACTCGCGACGGTCAGCGTCTCGAATCCGCTGGTGGCGGCCTTGGCCGGGGTCTTGTTGTTCGAGGAGCGCGTGCGGTTCGGGGGCGTGGGTCTCGTGCTGGTCGCGGTGGCGGCGCTGGTGATGGGGTGGGGGGTGGTCGGGCTGGCGCGCCGTACGACCACACCGGACGGCGAGGTGCCGGCGCCTCGCCCGCGGGGCGGCCACGACGCCGAGACGGAACGCATCCGCTGACCGGCGCCCCTGGGTGACCGGTTCGCCGCACCGGTGATTCAACCGGACGGGGTGCAGCGGTCAAAATCGGTCATGAGTGCCCGCTCGGGCAGTTATCGGTGATCGGGCGCGCCACCAGAATTCGGTGGTGACTCAACCTGGATCACCGCGGTCGCGGTGGAAGCGATGGCACAGGGTGACGCTCGGCGTGGTCGGCGTGCTGCTGCTTCCGCTTCCGCTGCTGCTTCTTCTGCTTCTGCTTCTGCTTCTGCTTCGAGCGTTGCCGGGCTGCCGGCGGCTTCGCCCAGCGTGGTGAAGACCGTGAGTCCCCGGCCGGCGGCGTCCAAGTCGCCGAAACCGATCTCCTACGCGAACTGCGCCGCCGTCGAGGCTGCCGGCAAGGCGCCGATCCTGGAGGGCGAGCCCGGGTTCCGGCCGGCGTTCGACAGGGACGGCGACGGTGTGGGCTGCGAGCAGGGCGGCGACGACGAGCCTGCTCCGCCTCAGGATGAGGAGTCGGGCGGCGGCACCGATCCGCGCTTCGCTACCTGCGCGAAGGCCATCGCAGCCGGTTTTGGGCCGTACTACGAGGGCACCGATCCGGAGTACGACTGGTACATCGACCGGGACGGGGATGGCGCGGTGTGTGAGTGATCGGTCCCCGTACCGTTATCTGGTGGCCTCTCCCACCGGGCGCGTGAGAGACACGCTGTTGCCCATGCAGAGACCCGGCTCCTTGCCCAGCTTCTCCGCGATCTGCAGGCAGCGGGCCACCTGATCGACACTCGCGTCGGTCCTGGTGATCTCGGCGCGGGTCTTGGCGTTCGCCCTGTCGATCTCGAGGTTGCGCGCTTCCAGGATCTTCTGCCCGTAGGCGGCGATCGCCTGCGTCGTCGGGTCGTCGTAGCGCGGCGACTCGAACGCCACCGACTTCACCACGATCTCGTCGCCCAGCTCCGTGGTCAGCGCCTCGACCAGCGGCTCCTTGTAGGTCTTGTTGAGGTCCGGCGCCGGCGCGTCCCCACTGGTCACATCGACCGCGCCGAGCGGATCGAACGCTGCGAAGATCGACGTCATGGCGCCGTTGATCTGCGGGTTCACCCGGCGCTCCACGAACACCTCGAACCGGCTCTTGTCACCGACCTCGCGGTACGCGGCCCAGTTCTCCGGCGCCTTCTCCGCCTTCGCCGACCACTCGATCTGCACCGGGATACAAGCCCGCCGCTGCGCCGCGATCGTCACCCAGACACAGTTCTCACCCAGATGCGAATACGTCTGCCCGGACGCATCCCACTCGTCCACGTCCTCCCACGGCGCCGTCCACTGCAGCCCGGCGCCGGTCGTCCGCCCGGTCGGCTTGTTCCACGCCGTGACGATGCCGACGTTCCGCGTGGGCACCACGGTGATGCACGAGGCGCCGATCAGCCCGACGGCGGCGACCAGACTGCCCGCGAACGTCAGCCACGCGTTCCGCGGTTTCGGAAGCCTGCCGCTGACGGCGGCCAGAAGGGCGATCAGGGCGACGGCGGCAAGAATGAGGCCGAGGACGAACAAAGAAGATCCTTATCGTGGGGGTTCTACCTGCTCCCCACGGTAGGGCAGATGATCAAGCGCGCTTGGTGCTTCCGGAAGTATCGAGCTTCTTCCTCACCAAGGGCCCGTCAGGTGACCTTGCAACCGCGGAGAGTTGCAAGGTCAACGCCGCTTGTCGAGGCGCGCCCGGCAGGATTCGAACCTGCGACCGACGGATTAGAAGTCCGTTGCTCTATCCGCTGAGCTACGAGCGCTGGCCTGCACATACTAGGCGGTCGTGCCGGATCTGTCGTCCACCGCTGCCTCTGCCGCCTCCAGGTCCTTCGCGACGGCGGCCCGATCTTCCGGCGCGGGCGGGATCTCGACCTCCGGGGTGCCCGGCGCGGGGAGGAAGGCGTCGGTCCAGCGGGCCAGCTCGCGGAAGACCTCGGTGCGGACTTCCTTGCCGGAGAGCGTCAGGTCGTGCATGCCCCCGTCGAAGCGGGCGATCGTCACGCGCGGGCCCAGGCCGGGCGCCCAGCGGGTGATGTGTTCCACGTCCAGCACGGTGTCGGTCACCCGTACGTCTTCATGCCATTCGCGGCCCCGGAACGTCCGGTCGGAGCAGGCGACCAGGACCGGCACGTCGATGGCGAGGCCGGCGCGCAGGCGGCGCTGGCCGCGGCGGATCGCTTCGAGCCAGCCCATCCGGACCGGGAAGCCGAGGATGGGCTTCCAGGCCAGGTCGTAGGTCCATTCGCCGTGGTGTTCGCTGTGCAGACTTTGCCCGTAGAGGCCCAGGGATGAGGTCGGCATTCTTCGGTACGGGGACCGGCCGCCGACGGCCAGCACCACGGACATGAGCGGGCGCCTGACGAACCAGGGCAGGTTGAAGTCGAAGAACGGGCTGTTCAGGAAGAGGCCGTCGACCAGGCCCCGGCCGGTGCGCGCATGCGCCCACAGCGAGGTGATCAGGCCGCCCGTCGAGTGGCCGGTGACCAGCAGCTGGTCGTGGCCGTCGTCCTCGCGGATGATCCGGGCCGCCTCGTCCAGCTCGGGGAAGTACTCGGCGAGGCTGCGGGTGAAGTTCGGCGTCTGGTGGGGGAGCAGGCTGCGGCCGTACTTGCGCAGGTCGAGCGCGTAGAAGTCCCAGCCGCGCTCGACGAAGAAGTCGGCCAGGTGGGTCTGGAAGAAGTAGTCCACGAAGCCGTGGACGTGCAGCACGGCCCGCCGCGTCGGCTGCTCGGCACGCCGCCGGACCAGGGTCGCCACGACCGGGCCCTCGTCGTCGGTGCCCAGGTCGATGGTGTGCCGCTCGTACGGCCAGCCCAGAACATCGGTCTCCACGCCCACAGGCTACCCACGGGTAGGCGGTGGCGCGCCATAACAGATCGCTCCCCGGACCGGAGGTTCATCCACAATTCCCCGCCCTCCACAGCCCCGGCCACCAAGATCGCCCAGCTCGGCGACTGTGGCCGGGACCGATGCGCTCGACATCCTGAGGAGGAAAACGTGTTCGAGACCAACATCGTGATCGTCGGCAACGTGCTCAACATGCCCGAGTGGCGGCGCACCACCCACTCCCAGCAGCTCGTGGCGAACTTCCGGGTCGCCTCCACGGCCCGCCGCTTCGACAAGGAGAGCGGCCGCTGGGTCGACGGCAACAGCCTGCGGGTGCGGGTGACGGCCTGGCGCCGGCTCGCGGAGGGCGTGACCTCGTCGATCCGGGTGGGTGACCCGGTGATCGTGTACGGACGGATCTACACACGTGATTGGGTCGACGACGACAAGAAGAAGCGCATTTCGTACGAGATGGAAGCGTTCTCGATCGGCCACGACCTGAGCCGCGGGCGGGGCCGGTTCTACCGCAACAAGCCCGGCGCCGCGCTCAGCGTCGTCGACGATCTCGAACACGACGCGCAGATCCGCGGGGAGGCGTCGGTGACCCTCGCCGACGACGAGGCGCCGGTGAGGTACGGCGACGGCGTGCCGGCGATCGACGAGCCCGCGCCCGACGTGCCGCCGGCCGGCGAGCCCGATCCCGCGTTCCTCGAGGTCGTGTCCGGCCTCGCCGAGGAGCCCGCGACGGCGCACGCCGAGGAGCCGGAGCAGTCCGAGCGGCGCTCTGAGCAGTCCGAGGGGCGCTCCGCGCAGTCCGAGCGGCGCTCCGCGCAGTCCGAGCGGCGCGAGCGGCCCGGACAGCTCGAGCGGCCGGAGGGGGACGCGGGCAGTGCCGCCTCGACCGGGCCGGACGACGTCCGGCCTGCGGATCCGCGGCGCGGCCGGCGCGGTGCGCGGCGTGAGCCCGTCGCGGCATAGGCCTTACCGGATGGCCGCCGCCCGGAGAGCTGTCTCCCGCTGATCTCCGGCGCGGTGGCGCCCGGCGGCCCGGCCCGGTAGGGGTCATCGGGCCGGGCCGCCGGTTGCGGTCGTTCCAGATTTTTCCAAGGGGGTGTTCGTGCCGGATTCCCGCACGTGGAAGAGTTCCTTCGATCGGGATGGGCCGATCGGCCCGACCCTTCCGGCCGTGGGTCGGAACGGCCCGGGTGGGTGATGGGTGCGGCGACCCGGCAAACTGGACGGGTGCTGCTGAAGGACATCCGCGCCATCGTGAGCGAACCGGTGGTGCTCTCGCCGGAGGACCCGTCGGCTGAGAACGCGAACACCAACTGGTTCGGTGCGCCGCCCCACGAGCGCATGGGCCTCTCCCCGGACGAGGTCGTCGCCACCATCGAGGAGACCGCCATAGTGCTCCGTGAGCAGGTGGCGGGCCTCGGGCACCAGGGCGCCGCCACGTTCTACGTGTGGCACGACGCCGTCGCCGGGCAGCTGCGGTGTTCGGCCGGCACGTGCAAGCCGAACGATCTGCCGTTCGACGACGCCTACCGGGTGACCGACGACCTGCGGGCCATCGTCGTCGAGTTCCTGGAGGACCGGGCGCCCGGTTCCATCGTCTGGGGGGAGCTCGAGCCGGTGCCCTACCCGGAGGAGAGCGAGGAGCCCGGCGGCCTGGCGGTCTGGGCGTTCGACCTGACGCCGTTCGGCCGGTGAGGGCCGGCTTCCGGCGTGCGGCTCCGCGGCCGGTGAGGGCCGGCTTCCGGCGTGCGGCTCCCCGGTCGGCGGGCGCTGCGGACGCGGCCGGGCTGATCGCGGGCTACCTGCTCGACGCCGTGGTGGGAGATCCGCGTCGCTTTCATCCGGTCGCGGGATTCGGTACGGCGGCCGGCGCGCTCGAACGACGCGTCTATCGGCCCACCCGGGCGCGGGGCGCAGTGTTCACGGCGGTGGCCGTCGGCGTACCCGTGCTGGCCGGGCTCGCGGCGGGCCGGCTCACCCGTCGTCATCCGGCCGCCCGGTTCGCGGTGACGGCGGCCGCCACGTGGACCGTGCTCGGCGCTCGTACCCTGCGCAGCGAAAGCCGGACGATGGGCCGGCACCTGGAAGCCGGTGATCGGGAAGCCGCTCGCGGGCGGCTCAACCACCTCTGCGGCCGTGATCCGTCGGCGCTCGACGAGCCGGAGCTGGCGCGGGCGACAGTGGAGTCGGTCGCCGAGAACACGTCGGACGCCGTGGTGGCGCCGCTGTTCTGGGGTGCGCTGTTCGGTCCGGCCGGGTTGCTCGGCTATCGGGCGGTGAACACTCTGGACGCCATGGTGGGGCACCGGTCCGAGCGTTATGCGCGCTTCGGCACCGCGTCGGCACGACTCGACGACGTGGCGAATCTCGTGCCGTCCCGGCTGACCGGCCTGCTCACCGTGGCGGTGGCGCCGATCGCGGGCGGTTCGCCGCGCGAGACGCTCCGGGTCTGGCGGCGGGACCGGGGCGATCACCCGTCGCCCAACGCCGGCCAGTGCGAATCCGCCATGGCCGGCGCGCTGGGGGTCCGGCTCGGTGGGCGCAACGTCTATTTCGGGCGCTCCGAGACCCGGCCGTTCCTGGGTGACGGTCCCAAGCCGGGCGCCGTGCACCTGAAGAGGGCGGCCCGCATCTCCGGCGCGGTGGGGACGGTTGCGGCCGTCCTGGCCGGCGCCGTGGCCGTAATCCGTGGATCAAGCATTGCCGGTGGTGGCGGCGGGGGCGGGGCGGGGCCCTTTGATGGTGGGCGAGTGGGATGGCGCTCGTCCTGCCGGCGGGACTGACAGGAGAAGGGCGCAACCACTCACTCAGGCCGCCCGGCGTCAGGCTCGCGCTTCGGACGCGTAGCGGCCGGCGAGCGACGCCGGGTCCTCGGCGGGAGCGACGGCCTATACCTACCACCCCGCTGCGACATGGAAAGCGTGAGGGAAACTCGCAGGGTGACCACGCGCGCTAACGGATTGTTGATTGCCGGCACCACATCGGACGCGGGCAAGAGTGTTGTGACGGCGGGGATTTGTCGCTGGCTGATGCGTCGCGGAGTGCGGGTGGCGCCGTTCAAGGCGCAGAACATGTCCAACAACTCCGTTGTGGTGCTTGATGAAGCGGGCAAAGGCGGTGAGATCGGGCGGGCTCAGGCCATGCAGGCGGCGGCTGCCGGGGTTGCGCCTGATCTGCGGTTCAATCCGGTGCTGCTGAAGCCCGGCAGTGATCGGTCCAGTCAGGTGGTTCTGCTCGGCGAGGCGGTGGATACGGCTACGGCGCGTAATTACCGATCACTGCGGCCGCGACTCGCTGAAGTGGCTTTTCGAGCACTCGAGGACCTGCGCGCGGAATACGACGCGGTGATCTGTGAGGGGGCCGGGAGCCCTACGGAGATCAACCTGCGGGAGGGCGACTTCGTCAACATGGGGCTCGCCCGGAGAGCGGGAATGCCTGCTCTCGTGGTCGGGGACATCGACCGCGGTGGAGTGTTCGCGGCCTTCTTCGGGACGCTCGCGCTGCTATCCCGGGAGGATCAGGATCTCGTGGCCGGCTTCGTGGTCAACAAGTTCCGCGGCGATCTCGGGCTGCTCCGGCCCGGACTCGACATGATCGAGCGGGCGACCGGCCGGCCGGTGCACGGCGTGCTGCCGTTCCACCTCGACGTCTGGCTCGACGCCGAGGATTCGCTCGCCTACGGGCGCGTGCTGGGGCGCCCGGGACCGCCGCGCGGGAGCGAGTGGCTGCGGGTCGCGGTGATCCGGCTGCCGCGGATCTCGAACGCCACCGACGCCGAGGCGCTCGCCGCCGAACCGGGCGTGCAGGTGCGGCTGACCATCGAGCCCGGTGAGATCGCCGACGCTGATCTCGTGGTGCTGCCGGGTTCGAAGGCGACCGTTAGTGATCTCGCCTGGCTGCGGGCTAACGGGCTGGCCGACGCGGTGCTGGCGCACGCCGCCGCCGGGAAGCCGCTGCTCGGGATCTGCGGCGGATTCCAGATGCTGGGGGAGCGGATCCACGACGAGGTGGAGAGCGGGCAGGGTTCCGTGCCGGGATTGGGCCTGCTCCCGGTCGAGGTGACGTTCGCGCGGCGGAAGACGCTGGCCCGGGCGTCGGGCGCGGGCCTGGGTGCGGCGGCGCACGGTTATGAGATCCATCATGGGTACGTGTCGGCCGGCGTGGCCGAGCCGCTGCTGCGCTACGCGGACGGCCGTCCCGAAGGTGCGGTGGCCGGAAACGTTCACGGCACGCACTGGCACGGGGCGTTCGAGTCGGACGAGTTCCGGCGCCGGTTCCTGACCCGCGCCGCCGAGCAGGCCGGCCGGCGCGGGTTCACGGTCGCGCCGGACACCCGATATGCGGCGATCCGCGAGCGCGCCCTCGACGTGCTCGGCGATCTGGTCGAGGAGCACCTGGACACCGCCGCGCTGCTGAGGCTGATCGAGGAGGGCGCCCCGGCCGGCCTCCCGTTCCTGCCGCCGGGAGCCCCGTAAGGGATCAGCCCTGACGACACGGTTGCGTTCCGGGCGTACGTTGAGCTGGACCGCCGCCAGATCAGAAGGGCGAGATCGATGACGAATCCCGACGATGCCACTCCTCCGGTCCGCCGCCGGGTGACCCTCACCGGCATCAGCTCGCGCGCCTGGGAGCATCCGGCCGACCGCGGCGCCCTCACCGCGCTGCGCGAGCTGCGCGGCTTCGACGACGTGGTGAAGACGTTCTTCGGGATGTGGAACGAGCGGGGCTTCCGGCTGACCTACCTGGCCGGCTCGATCCGCGTCGACCACCGGCAGTACGAACGCGTCTACCAGCGCTTCACCGAGGCGGCCAGCACGCTCGACGTGCCCGACCTGCCCGAGCTCTACGTCACCCAGAACCCGATGATCACCGGTTCGGCGATCGGCCTGGACAAGCCGTTCATCGTGATCAGCACGGGCGCCGTGGAGAAGCTCGACGACGACGAGCTGCGGGCGCTGCTCGGCCACGAGCTCGGTCACGTGCGCAGCGGCCACGCGGTCTACAAGACCATCATGTCGATCCTGACCAGCTGGGCCGCGAACATCAGCTGGATCCCGGTGGGCGCGATCGCGCTGCGGGCGATCATCGGAGCGATGCTGGAGTGGTGGCGCAAGGCGGAGCTCTCCGCCGACCGGGCCGGCCTGCTCGCCGGCCAGGACCCGGCCGCCTCGCTGCGGCTGCTCATGAAGCTGGCCGGCGGCGGCGACCTGTCGCAGATCGACACGGCCGCGTTCCTCGAGCAGGCTGCCGACTACGAGGGTGGCGGCGACCTGCGGGACAGCTTCCACAAGATCGGAATCACCGCGTGGAGCACCCACCCGGTCCCCGTCGCGCGCGCCGCCGAGCTGCGCAAGTGGGTCGACTCGGGGGAATACGCGCAGATCCTCGGCGGCGACTACCCGCACCGCGACTCGGACGGCGACGCCTCGGTCTCGGACGCGGTGAAGGACGCTGCCAACGCATACCGGAAGGACTTCTCGGACTCGCAGGACCCGCTGGTCGGCCTGATCCGCCGGGTCGGCGGCGGCGCCTCCGACATGGCGGGCGCGGCGGCCGGCCGGGCGATGAACTGGGCGAGCGAGGCCCGGCGCCGTGGCCGCGAGGGCAATGGTGGCGAGGGCGCCTCGGAGAACTGATTGCGCCTACCATCGGCGGCATGAGCCTGAGTGATTCCGATCTGCGCGCCGCGATCCGGCGCGAGTTGCCCGGTGTCCGCGCCGACCTGGAACGGTTGGTGCGGATCCCGGGCATCGCTTTTGAGGGTTTCGACCACTCGCACGTCGAGCGTTCCGCCGAGGCGGTCGCCGAGCTGCTGCGCGGGTGCGGGCTCGACACCGAGATCGTCCGCCACGGCGGGCAGCCGGCCGTGATCGGCCGCAAGGCGGCGCCGGCCGGTGCGCCGACCGTCCTGCTCTACGCGCACCACGACGTCCAGCCGGCCGGTGACCCCGCGCTCTGGGCGAGCGACCCGTTCGAGCCGGTCGAGCGGGACGGCCGGCTGTACGGCCGGGGCGCCGCCGACGACAAGGCCGGGGTGATGGCGCACGTCGCCGCGCTGCGCGCCTTCGGCGACCAGCTCCCGGTCGGCGTGGTCGTCTTCGTCGAGGGCGAGGAGGAGTACGGCTCCGACTCCCTCGACACGATCATCCACGAGCACCTGGAGGAGCTGCGCTCCGACGTGATCGTGATCGCCGACTCCGGCAACTGGGACATCGGGCAGCCCGCGCTGACCACCTCCCTGCGTGGCCTGGTCAACCTGTTCGCCGAGGTCCGGGTGCTGAAGGCCGCCGTGCACAGCGGCATGTTCGGCGGCCCGGTGCCGGACGCGCTGATCACCCTGTCCCGGCTGCTGTCGACGCTGCACGACGAGTCCGGCGAGGTCGCGGTCGAGGGCCTGGCCGGCCGGGAGGGCGCGAGCGTCGACTACCCGGCGGACCGGTTCCGGCACGAGGCCGGGATGCTCGACGGCGTCGAGTTCATCGGCAAGGGCACGATCACCGACCGGATCTGGACCAAGCCGTCGATCTCGGTGCTCGGCATCGACGCGCCGCGGACGCTGGAGGCGGCGAACGCGCTGCAGCCGTCCGCCCGGGCCAAGATCAGCGTGCGGCTGGCGCCGGGCGAGGACCCGAAGTCGGCGTTCGCGGCGATCTCCGAGCACCTGAAGCGGAACGTGCCCTGGGGCGCGTCGCTGACGGTCGAGCTGGAGAGCGACGGCTCGCCCTGCGTCATCGACGCGACCGGGCCGGCGTACGAGGCGGCCCGCGCCGCCTTCCGGGAAGCCTGGGACGGCACCGAGCCGGTCGACATGGGCGTCGGTGGCTCGATCCCGTTCATCGCCACGTTCCAGGAGCTTTTCCCGGACGCGGCGATCCTCGTGACCGGCGTGGAGGACCCGTACTCGAGTGCCCACGGCCCGGACGAGAGCCTGCACCTCGGCGAGTTCGAGCGCGTCTGCGTGGCCGAGGCGCTGCTGCTGAAGAACGTCGCGGAGACCTTGTCGAAGTAGCGGAACGGGGTGGCCGATGGCCGAGTTGTCGTGTGAGGTCCTGGTGGTGGGCGCCGGTCCGACCGGCCTGATGCTCGCCAACTGGCTGACCCGCCTGGGCGTGGACGTGATCGTCACGGACACCAAGGACGGGCCCACCCGGGAATCCCGGGCGCTCGTCGTGCAGGCGCGCAGCCTGGAGATATACGACCAGCTCGGCATCGGCGACCAGGTGCTCGAGGCGGCCCGGCGGGCCGAGGCGTTCGCGCCGGGCTTCGGCCCGCGCGCGTTCGGCCGGGTCCCGCTGGGCCCGCTCGGCGCGAAGGTGACGCCCTACCCGTACATCGAGGTCCTCGAACAGAGCCGGAACGAGGAGATCCTCTACGACAATCTCCGTAAACTCGGCGGCGAGGTGTCCTGGGAGACGCCGGTGACCGCGGTCGTGCAGACCGAGCAGGGCATCGAGGCGAAGGTCGGCAACGACACGGTCCGGGCCCGGTTCTGCGTCGGTTGCGACGGGGCGAACTCGATGGTCCGCAAGGCGCGCCGGATCCCCTTCGACGGGGTGACCAACCCGCACCGGTTCTTCGTGCTGGACGCCGGCGACGTGTCCGGGCTGGTGCCGCGCGCGATCAACGTGCGGCCGAACCGGACCGACTTCCTGGTGGCCTTCCCGATGCGCGGGGAGGGGCACTGGCGGCTGATCGGGGCGGTGCGCGGCGACGACCTCGACGAGGAGGACGCTCGCACGCGACTTCGACGTACATTTGGCATCTCTTATCGAAAATCACGGTGGTTCGCGACATATCGGGTGCACCATCGCATCGCCGCCGCCTTCCGGGATGGTCCGTTCTTCCTGGCGGGAGACGCCGCCCACGTGCATTCCCCGGTCGGCGGCCAGGGCATGAACACCGGTCTCCAGGACGCGCACAACCTCGCCTTCAAACTGGCCGACGTGCTGCGCGGCCGGCGGCGGGACCGCTGGCTCGACAGCTACGAGGCGGAGCGCCGCCCGGTGGCCCGCAAGCTGGTCGCGACGACCGACCGGCTCTTCGGCTTCATCACCTCCAACCGGCTGCCGGCCCGCACCCTGCGCCGCGTCGCCGTCCCGCTGATCGCCCCGATCGGGGTGCGCGTGCTGCCGCGGTCGTCGGCCGGCTCACGGCTGTTCCAGTACGTCTCGCAGACCCGCATCCACTACCGCCTCGCGGGATCCTCCAGCGAGCGGCGCGATCCGGTCGTCGGCCGCCGGCTCCCCTGGACCGGGGACAACTACGCCGTGCTCCGGGCGGCCGAGTGGCAGGTTCACGCGTACGGGGGAGTGCAGGCGGCGGACGTGCCGGACCTCGGGCTGCCGGTGCACGTCTTCCCGGCGGCCCCCGGAACCCCGCTGCGACCTGGCCTCCTCTATCTGATCAGGCCGGACGGGTTCGTGGCGGCGCGGGCCGAGCCGGGTGAGGCGGAGCTGCGTTTCCGGTACGCCCAGACTTAATTCCTCCTGTGGCGGGGCGATCAATCCTGATAGGATTCGAACATGCGTTCGATTGTTGCACCGCCGCTCGATCGCCTCCGGACCCGCGATCGGATCGAGTCGATCGTCCGTCTGCGTGCCGCCGCCCGGGCCCTGGGAGACGTCGACGTCTCCGGCTGGGACGACGACACTCTCCACGACCACCTCGAAGATCTGTCCACGGTGCTGTGCGCCCTCGACGCCGAGCTCAGCCGGGTCGCCGAGTCGGTGCGGGCGCGCGGCCTGAGCGTCACCGAGCCGAGAGCCGCTTGAGCTGCCAGGATGGGTCTCGTGCGATTCCTCGACATCGCTGCCACCTCGGCGGCCGTCAGTTCGACCCCGGGCCGCAAAGCCAAGATCGAGCTGTTGGCCGGCGCGCTGCGCCGCCTCGAGCCCGACGAGATCACGGCCGGGGCGGCGTTCCTCGCCGGTGAGCTGCGCCAGCGGCAGACCGGCGTGGGCTACGCCGCACTGCGCGACCTGCCACCGCCGGCCGCCGAGCCGACGCTGACCGTCGCCGCCGTCGACGCCGCCATCGCCGAGATCTCGGTGGTCGCCGGCGCCGGCTCGCAGGCCCGCCGGCGCGAGCTGATCGGCGCCCTCTTCGGCGCCGCCACCGCCGACGAGCAGCGGCTGCTCGTCGGCCTGTTCGGCGGCGAGCTGCGCCAGGGCGCGCAGGCCGGGCTGCTGGCCGAGGCGGTGGCCGCGGCCGCCGCGGTGCCGGCCGTCGCGGTCCGCCGGGCGCTGCTGCTCTGCGGCGATCTCAAACAGGTCGCGTCCGCCGCGCTGACCGGCGGCGCCGCCGCGCTCGCCGAGATCCACCTGCGGCTCGGCACCCCGCTCAGCCCGATGCTGGCGAGCAGCGCGCCCGACGTGGCCGCGGCCCTGCTCGCCACCGGCGCGCCCGCGGTCGTCGACGTGAAACTCGATGGCATCCGGATCCAGGTGCACCGCTCCGGCGACGAGGTGGCCGTCTTCACCCGCAGCCTCGACGACATCACGGCGCGGCTGCCGGCGGTGGTCGCTGCGGTGCGGGCGCTGCCGGTGCGTGAGGTGGTGCTTGATGGTGAGGCGATGGGGCTGGGCCCGGATGGGCGGCCACTGCCGTTCCAGGAGACGTCGAGCAGGGCCGCGACCAGGGCTTCCACCAGGGCGCCCGCGAAGGCGCCCGCGAAGGCACCCATCGGCGGCAAATCGGATATTTCGCTTATTCCTTACTTCTTCGACCTGCTGCATCTCGACGGCACGGACCTCCTCGACGAGCCGGGCCGGGTCCGCTGGGCCGCGCTCGCCGAGACTCTCCCGCCCTCACTGCTGGTCGGGCGGCGCACCGCCGAGACCGAGGAGGAGGCGGCCGCCGCGTTCGCCGCGGCGCTCGCTGACGGTCAGGAGGGCGTCGTCGTGAAGGCGCCCGAGGCGCCCTACGACGTGGGCCGCCGCGGCGCCGCCTGGGTGAAGGTGAAGCCCCGGCACACCCTCGACCTCGTGGTCCTAGCCGTCGAGTGGGGGCACGGCCGGCGGCGGGGCTGGCTGTCCAACCTGCATCTCGGCGCGCGGGACGCGTCCACCGGCGAGTTCGTGATGCTCGGCAAGACGTTCAAGGGGCTCACCGACGAGCTGCTGCGCTGGCAGACCGAGCGGTTCAAGGAGCTGGCCGTCGGCGACGACGGCTGGGTCGTGCGGGTCCGGCCGGAGCAGGTCGTGGAGATCGCGTTCGACGGGGTGCAGACGTCGCCGCGCTATCCGGGCGGGGTGGCGCTGCGGTTCGCCCGGGTGCTGCGCTACCGCGACGACAAGCCGGCGGCCGAGGCCGACACGATCGAGCAGGTCAGAGCGCTGCGAGACTTCGGACGTAATTGACCTGCTGGTTGATGGTGGCCGCGTCGGACTCCCGGTGGATCGGGACGCGGGCGACGTACTGCCGGGTGCCGCTCATCACGGTCACGTGGATCGTCCCCTGCGGGACGGTCTCCTTGTAGAGCAGGAGCAGCAGGCTCAGTCCGGCGGTGAAACAGATGCCGGCGAACGCGGCGATCTTGGCCCAGCCGGGGGTCTGGCGGCGGCCGTACCAGTGGTCGGTGACCTGCCAGTGCGTGCCGGAGAGCGGGAAATCACCGGCCGGCGTTCGTACCCAAGAGGAAGTGACCTCGATCTCGGCGATCTGGACGATCACCGGGCCTGCGGGGGATGTCACTTCTCGGCCTTCTGCGCGCGTCGCTGATCAGCCGCCTCGACCCGGTCCCGCGGTTTCGCCTTGGCGACTTTCTGGGGTACGTCTTTTTGGGGTACGTCGGAAGCACCCGATTTCTGGCCGTTCCCACCGGACTGCGCGTTGAGCCCGAGTGCCTCACGGCGTGCCTGCCAGCCGAACAGCACGAACGCCATGCCCGCGAAGATCCACCACTGCACCGCGTATCCGCCGTTCTGCCAGGCGTCCTCGTGCGAGATCGGGATCGGGATGAACGCCGGGTCGGCGGCCGGAGTCTGCTCGTTGAGCAGGACGTATGCGCCATAGACCGGGAACGGCAGCTCGGTGGCGAGGCGCGGGACGCTGAGCCGGCGGGTGTCCAGCCGGCCGTCCCGTCGCTCGACCGAGGCAGGTCGGCTTTCCGACAGGTGAATCTGGCCGACGACGGTCACCCGTCCGGTGGGCGCGGCCGGCGCGACCGGAGCCGCGAGAGCGCCGCCCTCACCCGCCGGAACCCAGCCGCGGTCGACCAGGACGGCCGTGCCGTCGTCCAGGATCAGCGGCGTGACGATCTCGAAGCCGACCTCGCCGTCGACGGTGCGGCCCCGGGCCTGGATCTCGTGGGTGGCGTCATAGCGGCCTGTCAGGGTGACCTTTGTCCAGGCCAGCGCCTTCCCCGGCGCGGCGCCGGGAGTGCCCGCGGCGGTCGGGGCGGTGAGCACCGAGGTGATCGGGACGGCCTGGACGGAGTTCGCCGAGTCGATCCGGTCATTGATGGCGGTGCGTTCCTGGTACCGGCGGAGCTGCCAGTTGCCGAGCATCACCATGACGATGGCAGCGACGACGGTCAGCGCGGCCGCGGCGAGCCAGCGGGGCGTCAGCAGGAACCGGTACACCTCCCCGAGGCTACCTGGCGTGACAGTGAAGCCCGCCGCAGCCAGGTAGTCTGCGACATCCGGCAGTCGTTATCACGCGGCCGCCGATAGCGGAATCCTCGGGGGAGACATTGATCACCCAGCCTCGTCTGGTCGTGAGCGCGCCGTCGTCGGGCCACGGCAAGACAGCGATCGCCGTCGGGCTGCTCGCCGCCACCGCGGCGCGTGGCATCCCGGCCGCGGGCTTCAAGGTCGGCCCGGATCACACCGACGCGGCGTACCTCGGTCTCGCCGCCGGCCGCCCCGGCCGCAACCTGGACCCGCGCCTGGTCGGCGCGCAGCGCGTCGCGCCGCTCTTCCTGCACGGCGCCGCCGGCAGCCAGCTCGCCGTCGTCGAGGGCGCCATGGGCCTGTTCGACAGCCTCACCGGCCAGCCCGAGGTGGACGGCACCGCCGCCGTGGCCGCCGCCCTGCGCGCGCCGGTCGTGCTCGTCGTCGACGTCGCCGCGATGGGTCACTCGCTCGCCGCGCTGGTCCACGGGTTCCGCATGTTCGACGAGATGGTGCACCTCAACGGCGTCATCCTGAACCGGGTGGCGTCCGCCCGGCACGAGCAGATGCTGCGCAGCGCCATGGACGACATCGGCATGCCGGTGCTCGGCGCGCTGCACCGCGGTGAGCTGCCGAACGTGCTGCCGGCCCGGGCGCACGGCCTGGTGCCGGTCGCGCACCGCACCGTCGAGGCCGGCCGGGCGGTCCGCCGGCTCGGCGAAGCCGTCGCCACGATGCTCGACATGGACCGGCTCATGGCCCTCGCCGCGTCCGCCCCGCCGCTGCCCGGCCCGCTCTGGACCCCGTCCGAGGCGGTCGGCGGCCCCGACGACTTCGACCAGCGCCCGGTCATCGCGCTCGCCGGCGGGCAGGGCGCCCCCTACACGTACGTCGAGACCGCCGAGCTCCTGGCCGCCGCCGGCGCCGACGTCGCCGTGATCGACCCGCTCCGCGACGAGGCGCTCCCGCCCGGCACGCGCGGCCTGGTGGTCGGCGCGGGCCTGCCGGAGGGATACGCCGAGGAGCTCTCCGCCAACCACCGCCTCAGCGCCGCCGTCGCCCAGTTCGCCCGGGACGGCCGGCCGGTCGTCGCCGAGGGCATCGCCTTCCCGTGGCTGACCCGCGAACTCGACGGCCGCCCGATGTGCGGCGTGCTCGACGCCACCGCGACCACCGGCGAGCAGACCGTCGCCGGCTACCGCGAAGCGACCGCCCCCGGCACCTCGGTCCTGGCCCCGGCCGGCGCCCGCATCACCGGCTACAAGCAACACCGCTCGATCGTCGCCCCGCGCGCCGGCGCGAACCCGGCCTGGACCTGGTCCGGCGGCAACCCGGAAGGCTTCGTCTGGCGCCAGGTGCACGCCTCCCAGCTCGGCCTGCACTGGGCCGCCGCTCCCGAGATCGCCAAGCGGTTGGTGGCGGCGGCGCTCGGTGGCCCGGGTCAGCAGGGCGGAATGTCCTCGCAGGGCGGGCCGGGTGGATCTGGTGGGCCGCCCCAGCAGCCGGGCGGGCCGGGTCAGTCCGGGGGCGCCCAGTCCGGTGGTCCTCAGGCCGGTGGTTCTCAGCCCAATGGGTCGCCGTCCAGGCAGGCGGGGCCGCCACCTTCGATGCCCGCCCCATCGATGCCTGCCCAGTCGATGTCGGGCCCGGTCATCTCCGGTCAGGTTCTGCCGCCCGCCGGAATGCCGCCCTCATCGATGCCGCCTCAGCAGATGCCTGGTCAGTCCATGCCTGGTCAGGGGATGCCACCTCAGGCGATGCCACCTCAGGCGATGCCGCCGCAGCCGATGCCGCCGCAGCCGATGCCGCCGCCTCCGATGCCGCCGCCTCCGATGCCGCCGATGCCCGGTCCCGGCATGCCGCCGCCTCCGATGCCGCCGGGCAGCGGCCCGACCGGCCCGGTACCGATGCCGGAACGCCCGACCGGCCCCCTCCCCATGCCCGAGCGCGCGGGCGGTCCGATGCCGATGCAGGCCAGTCCGGGCCCGGTTCGCCAGCCGAGCGCCGGCCCTCTGATGCCCCATCCGCACTCGGGTCCCGGTATGCCCGGCCCATACTCCGGTCCCGGCAACCCAGGTTCCGGACCTCCGATGCCGACGGGCGCGCCCATGTTCGGTCCCGGATCCGACCTGCCGCCCGGCCCGGGGATGCCTCCGGGCCCCGGTATGCAGTCCGGCCCTGGCATGCAGTCCGGCCCCGGTATGCAGTCCGGCCCTGGCATGCAGTCCGGCCCCGGTATGCAGTCCGGCCCTGGCATGCAGTCCGGCCCTGGCATGCAGTCCGGCCCTGGCATGCAGTCCGGCCCTGGCATGCAGTCCGGCCCTGGCATGCAGTCCGGCCCTGGCATGCCTCCGGGGCCCGGGCCGCAGTCCGGTCCGGGGATGCAATCGGGCCCTGGAATGCAGTCGGGCCCCGGCACGCAGTCGGGTGCGGGGATGCCGTCCGGTCCCGGGATGCCGGGCCCTGGGATGCCGCCGCCGAACCAGGGGCCGGCCATGCCTCCGGGCCGGGGTCAGGAGCCGTCCGCGAACCCGGAGAACCGGCCGACCGCCGACATCCCGATCCACTCCTGAACGGGCTCTGATCGGGAGCGTCCGGTGGCCTTCTGACCAGCCCTCGAAGCCGGAAACCGCCCTGCGTGCGAAAGGCGATCGCCGCGCCGGGAAGTTGTCGTACCCCCCTCGTACCGTGAGGTACACGACAACCGAAGGAGGGCATCGTGGCCGATCGTGTGCCGCTGGATTTCGATCCGCCGGTTCGCCAGATCAGGGCTCTGCTGCTCGGGGTCGACGAGAGAGACCTGACCACGCCGACACCCTGTCCCGGCTGGCCGGTCGCGGCGCTGCTGGATCATCTGATGGGCCTGTCCTACGCGTTCGCGCAGGGCGCCCGCAAGCGGGGTGAGGGCACGCCCGCGGTCGAGCCGTCCGCCGATCACCTGTCGCGGCATTGGCGCAGCCGGCTTCCGGTGCTCCTCGAAGAGCTCGCCACCGCGTGGAAGGACCCGGCCGCCTGGACCGGGACGGCCTCGGTCGGCGGCGTGACGCTGCCCGCCACCGACATGGGCGTCTTCGCGATGATCGAGCTGGTCGTCCACGGCTGGGACCTGTCCCGTTCCACGGGCCAAGACTTCGCAGCCGATCCGCGAGCGCTCGACATGCTCGTCGACTTCCTGTCCCAGGGCCCGGCCGAGGGCACCCCGGGTCTCTTCGGCCCGGTCGTCCCGGTCGCCGCCGATGATGACCCGCTGCTCCAGGTCGTGGGCCTGACCGGCCGCGACCCCGCCTGGCGACCACCCCGCCGCCGGGCCCCGGCCCGCCGGGCGAGCTGAGCCTGCGATCCGGAGGCGCGGGCTCCGTGCCGGTCCGGGGGCGGGCCCGCCGTCCTGAGGGGAGGTGCCAGGCCGAAGGTTCGAGAGGAGGTTGCCAGGCCGAAGGCTCGAGAGGAGGTTGCCAGGCCGCCGGCCGGAAGAGGCGGCGCCAGGCCGCGGGGTGAGATGGGCACCGGCGTGGAAAGGGCTTGGCGGGGAAACGGCCGGCCGCCGCGTCCGGGGACGGGCGGCCGGGCTGGGGCTGGGCGATGGCATCTGCGGCCGGGGCCCGGGCGGCTGGGCGGAGCCTTCGGGGCGGCTTGGTGAGGGCGGCTGCCCGGTGGTGTGCCGGCGGCTTGGGGAGAGCGGCTGCGCGGTGGCTGATGGGTGACCGAGGCTTGGTGACGGCGGGGAGGGCTACCCGACGAGTTTGTCGGTGGGTGGGGTGAATTTCTGCTTGGGCTCGTCCTTGAGGGCGTCTCGCAAGGTCTGGGCGACCGTGAATTTGGACATGGTGCCCCGGCTGGTGCCTACGACGTGTTCGGGGTTGTCGGGGTCGGCTACGAAGGCCGAGGCTGCCAGCTGGGGGGTGTACCCGCTGAACCAGGCGGTCTTGTTGCCGTCCGTGGTGCCGCTCTTGCCGGCCACCGGGCGGGCCAGGATGTTGTGCACCATCTCGGAGGTTCCCCAGCCTCCGCAGCTGCCGCGGGCCGATCCGTAACCGGTGACGCAGCGGGCGGCGTCGGTGGCTGCGCGGGCCACGTTCGCGGTGAGTTCGCGGTGGCAGCGGGGGGCGGCGACGAGTTTGCCGGCGTGCAGGGCGTGGCTGCCGTCCGGCGTGCGGATGGAGAGGACGGGGGAGGGCTGGCAGTACATGCCCTCGGCGGCGAGGGTGGCGAAGACGTTGGCCATCTCGACCGGGGTGGCGTCGCTGACGCCGAGGGTGAAGGCGCCCCAGCCGGAGGCGTGCTCCGGGGTGGCGAGCCGCCGGTCCACCTCGGTGCGCCAGCGCAGGCCGAGACGTTCCGCCATCTTCACCGCCTTCTCCGCGCCGACCCGCTGTTCGAGCTGTACGAAGTAGGTGTTCACCGACTTGCCGAAACCGCTCCACATGGTCTGGTTGCCGGTCATCGACTTGCTGGAGTTCTTCGGGCACCAGTGGGTGCCGCAGGTCGCCGGGCCGGGCGCGGTGATGTACTTCGAATAGAAGCGCTCGGGCGAGTAGAACGAGGTGCGCAGCGGCAGCCCGGCCTCCAGCGCGGCCAGCATCGTGAAGATCTTGAAGGTGGAGCCGGCCTGGTAGCCGGCCATGTTGCCGCCGCCGAGCAGGGGGTTCACGGTGTTCGGGTAGTTGCCCCGGGTGCCGCGCTCGGTCCGCCGGTCGCTGTGCCGGCCGTTGTCCTTCTGGTCGAGCGAGTACCGCCGGTTCACGGCCATGGCGACGACCCGTCCGGTGCCGGGCTGGATCACGACCTCCCCGTGGGCGAAGGGGCTGCTGCGCTTCTCCTTGTCGAGGACGTGCTCCATGGCGTACCCCTGAATCTCGGGGTCGATCGAGGTGACGATGCGATATCCGCCGCGGCGCAGATTCTCCTCACGCTCCTGCGGGTTGCGCCCGAAGGCCGGCTGCTCACGCCACCAGCTCTTGAAGTAGTCGCAGAAGAAACCCCAGTCGTTGTGCTTGCGCGCGACCGAGACGCAGTCGTTCGGCGGGGTCGTCAGCTTCAGCTTGATCCTGGCTCGGCGGGCGGCGGCGGCCTGCTCCGGGGTGATCGTGCCCATCTTGAGCATCTGGTCGATCACGTAGTTGCGCCGCTGCTTCGCGGCCCGCTGGTCCTTGGTCGCCGGGTCGTACGCGGACGGCGCCTTGACCAGGCCGGCGAGCAGCGCCGCCTCGGTGAGGGTGAGGTCCTTCGGCGGCTTCGAGAAGAACACCTGCGAGGCCGCGTAGATCCCGTACGCGCGGTGGCCGAAGTACGCGGCGTTGAGGTAGCGCTCCAGGATCTCGCCCTTGCTGAGCCGCTGCTCGACCTCGATCGCCATCCGCATCTCGCGGAGTTTGCGGGCGGCGGTCTGCTCGGTGGCCTCGAGCGCCTCCTTCGGTGTGCGGGCGCTGTCCCGCAGGGCCATCCGGACGTACTGCATGGTGAGCGTCGACGCGCCCTGGGAGACGCCGCCGGCCTTCTGGTTCGCCACGAACGCGCGGGCCACGCCCTTGGCGTCGACCCCGTTGTGCTCGTAGAAACGGGAGTCCTCGGACGCCACGATCGCCTTGGTGATGTACGGCGACATCTGCTTGAGCGCTGTCGGCTTCCGGTGCTCCTCGTAGAACATGGTGAGCAGCGTCTTGCCGTCGTTGGCGTAGACGTAGGTGGTCTGGGCGGGCGGCACCTCGGTGAGCTCCTCCGGCATGGCTTGGAGCGCCTCGGTGCCGGCCTTGACCCCCATCCCGGCGAGCGCCGTCAGGGGATAGGAGAGGCCGGCGATGACCAGGCCCGAGATGAGCCCGGCCCGGATCAGGAGGGCGACTCTTCCGGCTACGGTGAGGCGTCGGCTCGTCACCCCCTGACGGTAAGACAAAAGGGTTCATGTTCCCCCGGAACGGCAGAAAACGGCGGAGTATCACCGTCCGGCATGCTGTGGGCATGACGTTCGACCTTGATCATCACGGCGACGCCGAGGTGGGTGCCGGCCTGATCGATCTCGCGGTCAACGTGCGGCGCCAGCCCCGGCCGGCCTGGCTCGCCGAGCCCCTCGCCGCGGCGCTCGACGACCTGGAGAGCTACCCGGACGCCACGGCCGCCACCGACGCGGTCGCGGCCCGGCACCGGCGGGACCCGGCCGAGGTGCTGCTCACGGCAGGTGCGGCCCAGGCGTTCGTGCTGCTCGCCCAGGCGCTGCGGGGCGTACACCGCCCGGTCGTGGTGCACCCGCAGTTCACCGAGCCGGAGGCGGCGCTGGTGAACGCCGGGCACGAGGTCGACCGGGTGCTGCTGCGCGAGGAGGACGGCTTCCGGCTCGACCCGGCGCTGGTCCCGGAGGACGCCGGCCTGGTCTTCGTCGGCAACCCCACGAACCCGACCTCGGTGCTGCACCCGGCCGTCGACGTGGCGAAGCTGGCCCGGCCCGGCCGGATCCTGGTCGTCGACGAGGCGTTCGCGGACACCACCCACCGGGCCGGCGTCGGCCACGAGCCGGAGTCGCTCGCCGGGCGCGGGGATCTGCCCGGCCTCGTGGTGCTGCGCAGCCTCACCAAGACCTGGGGGCTGGCCGGGCTGCGGATCGGATACCTGCTCGGGCCGGCCGATCTCGTCCGCCGGCTGGCGAAGGCCCAGCCGCTCTGGGCGGTCTCCACCCCGGCGCTCGCGGCGGCCGAGGCGTGCGCGTCGCCGGTCGCGGTCGCGGCCGAGCGGGAGATCGCGGCGGCCATGGCGGAGGAGCGTGCCCACCTGGTGGACCGCCTGCGGGACGTGCCGAGCGTCACGATCGCGGGCGAGCCGGCCAGCGCATTCGTGGCCATCCGTCTGGAAGAAGCCCATCGGGTACGTCTTGAGCTGCGCGAACGCGGTTATGCGGTGCGTCGCGGCGACACCTTCCCGGGCCTGGGCCCGGACTGGCTCAGGATTGCGGTGCGCGACACTGCCACCACAGACGGATTCGTGCAGACTTTGACGGACGTGATCGAGGAGCATTCGTGACGCTGGAGAGCCCGCTGGAAAGCCTGCTGGAGACCACCCTGGCCGCCATCCGGCCCGCCGACGAGCAGGCCATGGCCGCCGCCCGCGACCTGCAGGCCCGGCTCACCAAGCCGGCCGGCTCGCTCGGCGCGCTGGAGGAGCTCTCGGTCCGGCTCGCCGGTCTCGCCGGGGTCTGCCCGCCGCCGATGCCGTCGCCCGCCACGGTCGCGGTCTTCGCCGGCGATCACGGCGTGCACGCGCAGGGCGTCACTCCCTGGCCGCAGGAGGTCACCGCGCAGATGGTGGCGAACTTCGTGGCCGGCGGCGCGGTCGTCAACGCGTTCGCCCGGCAGGCCGGCGCCGACGTCATGGTGGTCGACGCCGGGGTCGCGATCCCGCTGCACGGCGGCCCGAACCTGCTCGACGCGAACATCCGGCGCGGCACCCGGGACATGACCGTCGAGCCGGCGCTGACCCGCGAGGAGGCGCTGGCCGCCGTCGAGCTCGGCGTCGCGGTCGCCGGCCAGCTGGTCGCCTCCGGGGCGAAGTGCCTGCTCACCGGCGACATGGGCATCGCCAACACGACTCCCGCGGCGGCGCTCGTCGCGGTCTTCACCGGTACCGGATCGGCCGGGGTGACCGGCCGCGGCACCGGCATCGACGACGCCACGCTCGCGCACAAGGCCGGGGTCGTGGCCGCGGCGCTGGCCCGGCACACCCCCGACCCGGCCGACCCGCTCGGCGTGCTCGCCGCGGTCGGCGGCCTCGAGCACGCGGCGCTGACCGGGTTCATCCTCGGCGCGGCCGCGCACCGGGTGCCGGTGATCGTGGACGGCGTGATCGCCGCCTCGGCCGCCCTCGCCGCCGCCGCGTTCGCGCCGGACGCCGTGGCCGCCATGGTCGCCGGGCACCGGTCGGTCGAGCCGGGCGCCACCGTGGCGCTCGCCCACCTGGGCCTCGAGCCCCTGCTCGACCTGGGCATGCGCCTGGGTGAGGGCAGCGGCGCGGTGCTGGCCCTCCCGGTCGTGTCGGCAGCGGTGCGGGTGCTGCACGAGGTGGCGACGTTCGACAGTGCGGGAGTGTCCGAGAAATGAACCTTTATCCGATGGCTCTGCGGCTGGAGGGCCGCCGCGTGCTGGTGGTCGGCGGCGGCTCGGTGGCCACCCGCCGGGTGCCCGCCCTGATCGCCGCGGGCGCGGTGCTCGAGATCGTGTCGCCCGAGCTCACCCCCGCCCTGCTGGCGCACGTCGACGCGGGCCGGGCGGTGTGGACGCCGCGTCGCTTCGCGCCGGCGGACGTCGAGGGGGCATGGCTGGTCCATGTCGCGGTCGACGACCCCTCCGCTGCCGCCGAGGTGAGTGCGGCGGCGGAGGCTTCCAGGATCTTCTGTGTACGGGCGGACGACCGGGACGCGGCCACGGCGTGGACCCCGGCCGTCACCCGGCACGGCCAGGTGACCGTCGCGGTGACCGACGGTGGCGACCGCCGCCGGGCCATGGCGGTCCGTGACCTGGTCGCACACGCCCTGGAGGCGACGCCCCCGGCCGCGCCGGAGCTCAAGGGCGTGGCCCTGGTCGGCGGCGGCCCCGGCGACCCCGAGCTGATCACGGTGAAGGGCCGCCGGCTGCTCGCCGCGGCCGACGTCGTGGTGGCCGACCGGCTCGTGCCCGGCGTGCTGCTGGGCGAGCTGCGCCCGGAGGTCGAGCTGATCGACGCCGCCAAGATCCCGTACGGGCCGTCGGCGGCGCAGGAGGAGATCAACCGGATCCTGGTGGACCGGGCCCGGCAGGGGAAGTTCGTGGTCCGGCTCAAGGGCGGCGACAACTTCGTCTTCGGCCGCGGCGGCGAGGAGGCGCTCGCCTGCGCCGAGGCCGGCGTGCCGGTCGTCGTGGTCCCGGGCGTGACCAGCTCGATCGCGGCGCCCGCGCTGGCCGGCATCCCGGTCACCCACCGCGGGGTGGCGCACGAGTTCACCGTGGTCTCCGGGCACATCCCGCCGGACCACGCGGACTCGCTCGTCGACTGGCCGGCGCTGGCCCGGCTCAAGGGCACGCTCGTGGTGCTGATGGGCCTGAAGAACCTGCCGGAGATCGCCCGGCGGCTGATCGCCGAGGGCCGCTCCGCCGAGACGCCGGTCGCCGTGGTGCAGGAGGGCTCGACCGCGCACCAGCGTTCGCTGCGCAGCACGCTCGGCGCCGTGACCGAGGACGTGAAGCAGGCCGGCATCCGTCCCCCGGCCGTGGTCGTCGTCGGCGAGGTCGTCCGGGTCGGGGACGAGTTCCTGCCGGTCGGCTGATCCGCACGGTTCGGTCACCCGTACACGGAGAAGGCGCCGGGCCGAAACGGCCCGGCGCCGAAAAGCGGGGTTGGTCAGGCGTCGTCGTCCTGAGGCGCGGGCTCACCCACGCCGAGCTCGTCCAGGAAGGTCTTCGCCCAGCGGGCCACATCATGGGTCCGCAGGTGGCGCTGCATCACACGCATCCGGCGCTTGAGCTCCGAGGGCTCGGCGGAGATGGCACGCAGCAGCGCGTCCTTCACCCCGTCCGGGTCGTGCGGGTTGCAGAGGAACGCCTGGCGCAGCTCGGTCGCCGCACCGGCGAACTCGCTGAGGACCAGGGCGCCGCCGGTGTCGCCGCGGCAGGCGATGTATTCCTTGGCGACCAGGTTCATGCCGTCGCGCAGCGGGGTCACCATCATGACGTCGGCGGCCGCGTACATGGCCGCCAGCTCCTGCTTGCCGACCGACTGGTGCAGGTAGTGCACGGCCGGGGTGCCGACCTTGCCGAACTCGCCGTTGATCCGGCCGACCTCGCGCTCGACCTTCACCCGCAGGGTCTGGTAGTGCTCGACCCGCTCCCGGCTCGGGGTGGCCACCTGGATCATCACCGCGTCGCCGACGTCGAGCTTGCCGTCGGCGAGGAGCTCGCGGAACGCCTTGAGGCGCAGCTCGATGCCCTTGGTGTAGTCCAGCCGGTCGACGCCGAGGATGACCGTCTTCGGGTCGCCCAGCTCGGCGCGGATCTGCTTGGCCCGGGCCTGCACCTCGGGGGTGGCGGCGAGCCGCTCCATCTCCTTGGTGTCGATGCTGATCGGGAACGCGCCGGCCTTGACGCTGCGCCCGTCCACCTTGATGGACTGGCCTTCGTAGCGGAGGCCGAGCAGGTGCCGGGCGAGGCGCACGAAGTTCTGCGCGGCGAGACGCTGCTGGAAGCCGACCAGGTCGGCGCCGAGCAGGCCGCGCAGGATCTCCGCGCGGAACGGCATCTGCATGAACAGCTCGATCGGCGGGAACGGGATGTGCAGGAAGAACCCGATCCGCAGGTCGGGGCGCATCTCCCGGAGCATGGACGGCACCAGCTGGAGCTGGTAGTCCTGCACCCAGACGGTCGCGCCCTCGGCGGCCACCTCGGCGGCGGCCTGGGCGAACCGGTGGTTGACGACCCGGTAGGTCTCGCGCCAGCGACGCTTGTAGACCGGGGTCTCGACCGCGTCGTGGTAGAGCGGCCAGATCGTGGCGTTCGACTGGCCTTCGTAGTACCGCTCCAGCTCCTCGGCGCTGAGGGGGACCGGGTGGATGTTGATGCCCTCGAGTTCGAACGGCTCGGGTGCTTCGCCTGAGCCGCCGGCCCATCCGATCCACGTGCCGCGGTGCTCGGTGAGCACCGGGTGCAGCGCCGTGACGAGCCCGCCGGGGCTCGGGCGCCACTGTTTGTCACCTTCCGGCGTGGTGACCTCGTCCACTGGCAAACGGTTGGCGACGACGACGAAGGAACTTCGTTCGGCCACGCTGAGTACACCTCCGAGTGGTTTCTGTTCCCTGGACGAGCCTACTGTGCGTAAGCTGCCCGGGTTCATCGCCTCCGATGGACCGGTTGGAACCGGGGTGCCATCCTGAGCCGGTGACCCCCCTCGATGATCATTCCCAGCAACGGCGGCCGTTGTTCTTTCCTGTGGTGATTGCCACGGTGTTGCTGACGATCATCGGGATGATCGGTGGTTTCCTCCTGGGAGAGGAACGAAACCGGTCCGTTTCCGCACCTGAGCCCACACCCACCCGGAATCTGGTCGACGGACCCCTCTGCCCGGAGCAGACCCAGAAGGCCGGGTCGCTCTACGGCGCGTCCGGCCAGCTGGTCGAGGTGCTGCGGGTGCGGACGGCCCGCAAGACCGTGATCTGGATCTGCCAGGACCGGGCGGGACAGCTCTACTATCACGCCAACAAGGGCGGCACCGACGCCGAATGGGTCGAGAACAAGACCGCGCTCTTCCTGGCCGGGGTCTGGCAGGACGGCAACGGCGCCTACGTGGCGACGGCCGTCGACGGCGCCGTCTTCTCGGTCGACCGCCAGCGGCTGCGGATCACCCATGCGGACGGCCGCGAGGAGATCCAGAAGGTGGTCGGGGAGTAAACCTGCCGGGGTTGTCGTTCGTAGTCGCGGGGGTACCTGGAAAGATTGTCCCTCGGTTCTCTTCCGGCCC
Organism: Actinoplanes sp. NPDC023714; assembly: GCF_040639855.1. NCBI lineage: Bacteria > Bacillati > Actinomycetota > Actinomycetes > Micromonosporales > Micromonosporaceae > Actinoplanes > Actinoplanes sp. NPDC023714. The sequence continues at coordinate 30,725 of NZ_JBFAAR010000011.1, read as the reverse complement.
TGACAATTCACGATCTTGGAGGTAGGGCACACCGTGGCCCAATACATCTACGTCCTGGAAAAGGCGCGCAAGGCGCACGGCGACAAGGTCGTGCTCGACAACGTGACGCTGAGCTTCCTGCCGGGCGCCAAGATCGGTGTGGTCGGCCCGAACGGCGCCGGTAAGTCCAGCCTGCTGAAGATCATGGCGGGGCTCGACAAGACGAGCAACGGCGAGGCCCGGCTCATGCCCGGCTACACCGTCGGCATGCTCGCGCAGGAGCCGCCGCTGAACGACGAGAAGACCGTCCTCGGCAACATCGAGGAGGCGGTCGCCGACACCAAGGCCAAGCTGGACCGGTTCAACTCGATCGCCGAGCAGATGGCCACCGACTACTCCGACGAGCTGATGGAGGAGATGGGCAGGCTCCAGGAGGAGCTCGACCACGCCGACGCGTGGGACATCGACTCGAAGCTCGAACTCGCCATGGACGCGCTGCGCTGCCCGCCGCCGGACGCCGACGTCACCCAGCTCTCCGGTGGTGAGCGCCGCCGGGTCGCGCTCTGCAAGCTGCTGCTCGAGGCGCCCGACCTGCTGCTGCTCGACGAGCCCACCAACCACCTGGACGCGGAGAGCGTGCACTGGCTGGAGCAGCACCTCGCCAAGTACGCCGGCACCGTCCTGGCGATCACCCACGACCGGTACTTCCTGGACAACGTGGCCGGCTGGATCCTCGAGCTGGACCGCGGCCGGGCCATCGGGTACGAGGGCAACTACTCCACCTACCTGGAGAAGAAGGCGGCCCGTCTCTCGGTCGAGGGGCGCAAGGACGCCAAGATGAAGAAGCGCCTCTCCGAGGAGCTCGAGTGGGTCCGGTCGAACGCCAAGGCGCGCCAGACCAAGAGCAAGTCGCGTCTCGAGCGCTACGAGGAGATGGCAGCCGAGGCGGAGAAGACCCGGAAGCTGGACTTCGAGGAGATCCAGATCCCGCCGGGCCCGCGTCTGGGCAACACCGTCATCGAGGTCAACGACCTGGTCAAGGGCTTCGACGGCCGTACCCTTATCGACCACCTGTCGTTCTCGCTGCCGCGGAACGGCATCGTCGGCATCATCGGCCCGAACGGCGTCGGCAAGACCACGCTGTTCAAGACCATCGTCGGGCTGGAGAAGGCGGACGAGGGCTCGGTCCGGATCGGCGAGACGGTCAAGCTGTCGTACGTGGACCAGAGCCGGGCCGGCCTCGACCCCGCCAAGACGGTCTGGGAGGTCGTCTCCGACGGGCTCGACCACATGATGGTCGGCAAGGTCGAGATGCCGTCCCGGGCGTACGTCGCGGCGTTCGGCTTCAAGGGCCCGGACCAGCAGAAGCCGACCAAGGTGCTCTCCGGCGGCGAGCGCAACCGGCTCAACCTCGCGATGACGCTGAAGATCGGCGGCAACGTGATCCTGCTCGACGAGCCGACGAACGACCTGGACGTCGAGACGCTCTCCAGCCTGGAGAACGCGCTGCTCGAGTTCCCCGGCTGCGCCGTCGTGATCTCCCACGACCGGATGTTCCTCGACCGGGTCGCCACCCACATGCTCGCGTGGGAGGGCACCGAGGAGGACCCGGACAAGTGGTTCTGGTTCGAGGGCAACTTCGAGGCGTACGAGAAGAACAAGATCGACCGCCTCGGCGCCGAGGCGGCCCGGCCGCACCGGGTGACGTACCGCAAGCTCACCCGTGACTGATCGGTTCGTCTACGACGTGCCCGTGCGCTGGTCCGACATGGACGCGTACGGGCACGTCAACAACGCGCGCTTCCTCACCCTCTACGAGGAGGCCCGGGTCGCGATGTTCTTCGTCGGGGCCCGCGCGCACGGGCTCGGCTCCTTCGAGGAGGGCATCGTGATCGCCCGGCACGAGATCGACTATCTGCGGCCGGTGGACTTCGGCGACCCGGTCCGGATCGAGATGTGGGTCTCCGAGCTGAAGGCCGCCTCGTTCACGGTGGACTACGAGCTCTTCGACGACGGGGTGCTGGCGTCGAAGGCGCGCTCGGTCTGCGTGCCGTACAACCTCGCTGAGGGGCGGCCCCGCCGCATCTCCCCCGAGGAGAAGGACTTCCTCACCCCCTACTGGAGCCGGTCATGAGTGGGCACGGCCTGCTCGGGGTCCCCGACGCAGGCGCGTTCCTGGCCCGGCTCACCCGGCTCGACCCGGCCGCGCCGGTCCGGCTGCGCTCCTCGGCCGGCCGGACCGCCCTCTGGGCCCGGCTGCCCTGGGAAGTGCTGGTCACCCGCGAGGTGGCGGGCACCGGGCCGGGCGACGCCACGGTCTCCGCGTCCGAGCTGCTCGCGGTCCTGGCGGCCGGCGGCCAGCAGCTGCCCGAACGGCGTGACGTGCTGTGGCGGTGGCCGTTGCCGCCGCCCGCCTCCCGCGCCGTCGAGGCGATCTCCGGGACCGAATTGGATCAGCTGGCGAACGCCGCGGCCGTGACCCTGCGGGAGATCTCCGCGGGCGGGATGGCCGGCCGCTCGGTCGGTCAGCGCGCGGTCCGGGACGCGTTGCTCGATCACGTCGCGCTCGTCGTGACGCCCGAGGAGGGCGCCCCGGTCGAGGTCTCCCAGCGCCTCGTCCAGGCCGTCGCGCGGATGGGTTTCCTCGGTCCGCGATCGGCCGGGCCGACCGAGGCGCGAGTCCGGGTGGCGGGCTCCTGGGTGGGAATTTCTGCACCATATGGAGTAGCGTGGCGACAGAGCGTGCATAAATTGACCGTTACTCCGATGTCAACTCACCCGTTAGGGTGACGCCACATCGTTCTTATGGACCCGCCCTCCCGTTGGGGGGATGACCTTCAGGAACTGTACGGGTACCGTCGGCCCTCGGATCCATCACAACGTCCGGCGGTGGGTCTGTTGGGGAGTGGGGGTGCACACGATGCCGTGGTGGTCTTGGCGTCCGGGATCGGCGTCGAACGAGCCGGATTCCGGTGGCGAAGTGGCGGTGCAGGACAACGTCCGCGTCGGAGTGCCGGCCCAGCGCGAGCCGTCCCGTAGCGGCGTTCCGTCCGAACTGTCCGCGGCCGGGTCCTCTTCCGACCAGGTCGCGCCGGTCTCGCTCACGCGGATCGGCAAGGCGCTCGACATGCTCGACATCCGGTTCCTCGCCGACGGCGGCGGGAGTCTGCTCGCCATGTGGGAGCGGCACGCCGTGCTGTTCACCCTGGAGGGTCCGGACGACGAGATCCTGGTGATGCGGGCCCGCCCGCACGCGACGGTCCCGCCGGACTGGGCCGACCGGGCATACCGGGTGGTCAACGAGTGGAACCACACCCGGCGGTTCTGCAAGGCCTACGTCGGCGACCCCACCGAGCGGGGCCAGCTGCCGATATACGCGGAGTTGCAGGTGCCGCTGGCGGCCGGCGCTCACGACACCCTGCTCGTGGAGATGCTGGACTGTGGTGCAGCAGTAGCCACCTCCTTCGTGGACTGGCTCCACGACGAGGGTGCTCTACTTTAGGCTTCGCTTCGCTCCGCGGCGATTCGCCTTTTAACCGCTGAGATGAGACCCGGTTTTCCGCCACCCGCAAACCCCGCGGGCGTCGGAAAACCGCGCCCCATCTCACCGGCGGCGAATCGCGGGTGCTGGACTATCAACTCAACGGGAACATGCCTACCCGGCCGTGGTACTCGCGGCCCAGCTGGTCGGTATCGGAGCCTACGAAGAGGCCCTGGGCGGTCACCAGGAACGCGCGGACACCCACACCCCGGGACCGGGTCGGGTTCCACGGCAGCGCCTTGCCGGTGTTCGGGCTGACCGCGCCGATGCCGGGCCGGGACACCGCGCCCGGGCCGGGGCCGTTGCCGTCGGTGCCGTACGGGTTGTCGAACCAGCGCTGGTGCCCGCCGAGGTAGACGGCCGGGCCGGTGATCGCGACCGCGTAGAGCGAGTCGCCGCCGGTCCGCTGCACCCAGGTCGGGTTGTGCCGGCCGGCGCCACCGGTCTCGAACCGGGCCGCCGAGTCGCACAGCTTCTGCGCCGACGACGCCCGGCCGGTCGCCGCGACCACGGCGTACGAGCCGTCCGGGGAGAACTTGACCTGCCGCAGGTAGGTGTCGAAGCCCTTCATGCACGGCGGCTTGTAGGCGTCGGTGTACCAGCTGGACAGCATCGCCGACGGGCCGCCGACGTCGAAGAGCGCGATCTGCGTACGGTCGTAGCCGCCGGACTTGAGGAACGCGCCCACGGCGATCAGCTTCCGGCCGTCGGGGGAGACGTCGAAGTGCTCCACCCGGGTCCGCTTCAGGCCGGGGCCGGAGAGCCGGGCGTCGAAGCCCTGGTCGACCGCGCCGGTCGAGGCGTTCAGCCGGGCCAGGCCGACCCGGCCCACCCCGTTCACGGCGGAGAACGTGCCGGCCGCGTAGAGCTGGTTGCCGCGGGACGCGAGGGCGCGCACGTCACCCCAGTTGATCCGGGCGCCGAAGGAGCCGACCCGCGCGCCGTCGCGCAGCGAGACCCGGGCCAGGCCGCGCTGGCCCGTGCCGTTCACCGACTTGAACCCACCGCCGAGGTAGACGGTGTAGTCGGCGCCGGCGGCCAGCGAGTAGATCGCCCCGTCCACCTGCGGCGCGAAGCTGCGGATCTCGCCGTCGTACAGGCCGAAGGCGAAGATGTTCTTGCGGTTCAGGGTGACCCGGCGCCGGGCGTCGGCCACCTTCGTGAACGCGCCGCCGACCACCACCGTGTCGCCGACGAGCGCCAGCGACCACACCGTGCCGTCCAGGACGTGGGGTGTCCAGTCCACCGGGTTGGCGGAGACGACGGCCGGGTGGGCGCGGTCCGCCGCGGCCGGGGCGGCCGCGGCCACCACGGGCACGGCGACGGCTGCCGCGGCGGCGGCAGCGAGCAGGCGACGGCGCATGGAGATGCTCCTGTGATCGGTCGAACGGTCAACCGATCAACGAGTCACCCGCTGGGAGGACACTCAGGCATTGACCATGAAGTATGCGGCGCGTTCCAGGTAGTCCCAGAGGGTGGCGCGGTGCTGCTCGGGCAGGTCGAGCGAGTCCACCGCCACCTTCATGTGGTGCAGCCAGGCATCCCGCGCCGCCGCGTCGACCCGGAACGGCGCGTGCCGCATCCGCAGCCGCGGATGGCCGCGCGAGGCCGAGTACGTGTTCGGGCCGCCCCAGTACTGCATGAGGAAGAGCGCGAGCCGGTCGGCGGCCGGCCCGAGGTCCTCCTCCGGGTACATCGGCCGCATCAGGGGGTCTTCGGCGACGCCCTCGTAGAACTTGTCCACGAGACGCCGGAACGTGGGCTCGCCACCGACGGCGTCGAAGAAGGATTCGGGTGCGCTCACCGTTCCATCCTGCCAGCCGTCTCCCGGCGGCTCAGGGGGCGTCGGGTGTGACGCTCGTCGTGGGCTTGCGCGCCTGCGGAACCGGGATCTCCTTGGCGGCGGCCCGCTCGGCGGCCTCGGCGAAGGTGGCCGGCCGGGGCCAGAAGACCGCGACGATCAGCATGGCGGCCGTGCCGCCGATGCTCCACAGCCCGACCACGAGGGGCAGCCGGAACTGCTCGGCCAGCGCGCCGGTGATCATCACGGCGGCGAACTGGCTCAGCTGCACCCCGCTGTTGACCACGCCGAACGCGCGAGCCCGGAACCCGTCCGGCAGCGCCAGCACGAACGTGGCGTTCAGCGTCGGCATGATGGCGCCCTGCACCAGGCCGGAGAGCAGCACCATCAGCGCCACGGCCTCGGCCGGCACCCCGGCGACGGTGGGCACCAGCAGCAGCGGCGCCAGCACGGCGAGCACCGGCACGAGGCGGACCCGGCGGGAGGCCGGCACCAGCCGGTTGAACGCGATGCCGCCGATCACGAAGCCCAGCGGGCCGGCCGCCATGATCATGCCCTGGTCCAGGCCGCGGGCGGCCGGTCCGCTCGCGCTCTCGCCGGCCCAGGCGGCGGCCAGGCCCTCGGGAACCACCGCGAAGACCGTCATCGTGAAGACCACGATCGCGATGCTCCGCAGCACCCGGTCGCCGAAGACCAGCCGGAACCCGGCGGAGGTCTCGGCGAGCAGGTGCTCGCGCCCGCCGTCCGGAACCTGGGTGGGCCGGTGCCGGATCACGTACGCCACCAGCACGGCCGAGACGGCGAAGGTGAGGACGTCGAGGCCGAGCGCGATCCGCGGGGTGAGCGCCAGCGACACGGTGGCCCCGATCAGGTACCCGATCACCTGGGCCGCCTGGCCGCTGGTCTGGGTGGTCGCCACGGCCAGGCCGAGATGGTTGCGGCCGACCAGCATCGGGAGCAGCGCGGAGCGCGCGGCCCGGGCCGGCGGCGCCGCCATCCCCGCCGCGAAGACCAGCAGGAACATCACCGGCACCGGCAGGCCGGGCAGGAGCAGCAGCCCGATCAGGACCATCCGGCCGACGTCTGAGGCGATCATGACGCTGCGGTAGGGGTAGCGCTCGGCGAGCGCCGACAGCAGCGGGCCGAACAGCCACGGCACGTAGCTGATCGCGAAGGCCGCGGCGGAGAGCAGGACCGACCGGCTCTGGTCGAAGATCAGGGCGGTGATCGCGGCCCGGGAGAGGTAGTCGCCGATCGCGCTGATCAGCCCGGAGAGGAAGAGCGCCCGGAACTCGCGCAGAGCGAAGATCTCGCGGAATGTCACTGGAGCTTCGCTCTGCGTAACCGCGTCGGCCGCACTTCCCGGCCGTGCGGGTTGATCTGACACCGAGCCCTCCATCGCGGTCACGACCACCGAGGGCTTCCCGGGCGCGAACGTACGTCTTCTTCAGCGGGATTCTGCCCGATCGTCCGAGTCGACGCTAGGGCAGTTGGGGCAAAAATCGGCCAAATGGTCGAGGGCGGACCTAAGGCGCGATCACGTATGCGCTGGTCAGGAAGCGCTGCCCCGGCCCTGCTCGGAAATCGAAGATGAGGAATTCTCGGGGGCGGCGAGCCAGGCCGGCGGGATCGCGCTGCGCGGCCCGAGGCGGGAGGCGGCGATCCGCTCCGAGATGCCGGAGGCGTCCAGGGCGTCGGTCAGCGCCCGGCGCAGCACCCCCTGGAGGACGGGTTGCGCGTCGGCGGTGGTCTTGGCGATCGTACGGATCACCGCCCCGTCCACGGTCAGCTGCTCGACGCCGACCACGTCCGGCGCCTCGAGGAACTCGGTCTGGTGCTCGGGCTCGGCCGCGACCGCCTCGGCGGCCCGGCGCATCACGGTGACCGCCTCCTCGGCGTTCACGAAGCCGATCGGGATGTCGATGACGACCATGGCCCAGCCCTGGCTCTTGTTGCCGACCCGGACGATCTCGCCGTTGCGGATGTACCAGAGCACGCCCCGCGCGTCGCGGACCGTGGTGATCCGCAGGCCGACGCTCTCCACCACGCCGGTGGCCTCGCCGACGTCCACCGTGTCGCCCACGCCGTACTGGTCCTCGAGCAGCATGAACAGGCCCGCGATCAAGTCCTTGACCAGGCTCTGCGCACCGAAGCCGATCGCCACGCCGACGATGCCGGCGCTGGCCAGCAGGGGCGCCAGGTTGAAGCCGAACTCACCGAGCACCAGCAGGCCGGCGATCGTGAAGACCACCGCGCTGACGAAGCTGCGCAGCACCGAGCCGATCGCCTCGGCCCGCTGCCGCCGCCGCTCGGGTATGAACTGGCCCTCCTCGGCGGTGACCGCCACCTTCTCCTTGAGCGGCTTGAGCAGGGCCGGCATCGACGCGCGCGAGGTGCTGTGGGTGAGCCGGTCGATCGCGCGGTGCAGCGCCCACCGGATCAGCATCGCGATCAGGATGATCCCGATGACCCGGAGCGGCTTGATGAAGATGACGTAGCTGCTCGCGGCGAGCCACTCGTTGCCGGTCCAGTCGAGAACCTGCTTGCACAGGACGTCGTTGCTGCAGGCCGCGGTGACGTCGATGCTCGGCAGCTCGGTGGGCCACGACGAGCCGGATGGGGTGGGGGTCGGAGCTAGTTGAACCACGGGGAGTCAAAGTACCGGGTCGGCCTGAGGGAAGACCTCTGACGTTTACGGCCCGGCCACACATTGTGCTGGTAATTGGGTCATCCATCAGGGACTATTGGCGCACGGGCTTTCGTCTTCGAGGCCTGAATCACACACGCATGGGCTATGGGAGCGGTTGAGCAACTGACACCGGAAGGGTGATCGCGATGCCTGACATACGACCCACAGTGGGCTCTTCCGCGTTAGTGCTGAACGCTACCTACGAGCCGCTGTGCGTCGTATCGGTGCGTCGGGCGACCATCCTGCTGCTGACCGCCAAGGCGGAGTGCGTCTCCGACGGCGACGGCATGCTGCACAGCGCGCACCACACCCTCGCGGTCCCGTCGGTGGTCCGCCTCACCCGTTACGTGAAGGTGCCCTACCGCACCCACGTCGGGCTCTCCCGCCGGGCCATCTTCGCCCGCGACGGCGGCCGCTGCGCGTACTGCCGGGGCTCCGCCGAGACCATCGACCACGTCTTCCCGCGCAGCCGTGGTGGCCTGCACGCCTGGGAGAACGTGGTGGCCGCCTGCGCCAAGTGCAACCACAGCAAGGGCGACAAGACGCCCGCCGAGCTCGGCTGGCGGTTACACGCCCTGCCGGCGGCGCCACGAGGGGTCGCCTGGCGAGTGCTCGGGCACCGTACCCCCGATCCCCGGTGGATGGACTGGCTCGACATCCCGTCCACCCACGCCGAGGCCGAGGCGGCATAGCCGCCCGGCCTCTTTCTGTACCCGGACCTTCTCAGCGGGTGTCGACCAGCGAGGCGAAGACGACGATGTTGTCGGAGTAGCCTCCCCGCGCGTCACCCAGCCAGTCGCCGCCGCAGGTCATCAGCCGCAGCGACGGCCGGGTGTAGTCGCCGTAGACCCGCTGCACCGGCAGATCGTCCTTGTCGAACTTCTCCACCGAGTTCACCTCGAAGATCGCGGTGGTGCCGTCGGCCCGGTCCACCTCGATCTCCTGGCCCGGCTCGAGCCGGTGCAGGTCGTGGAAGACCGACGGCCCGGTACGGGTGTCCGCGTGCCCGACCAGCAGCGCCGGCCCGAACTGCCCCGGGGTGGGGCCGCCGTCGAACCAGCCGGCCTCGTTGTGCCGTTTCAGCGGTGGCACCCCGACCGAGCCGTCGTCGGCCAGGCCCACCTCGAGGACCGGCGCGGACACCTCGATCGCCGGGATCTCGAGCCGTTCCGGGCGGCTCGGCTCGAGCACCGGGAAGGCGCGCGGCGGCGGCTCGTCCGGGCCCCGGAACCAGCCGCCCATGTCGAACCCGGTTGCGAAGCCGAGGCCCAGGCCGACCGCGAACAGCCCGAGGAAGCAGAGGATCAGCGCGACCAGGGCGATCGGCCCGGCCGTCCGGCCGCGCCGGACCCTCGGCTCCGGCCCGCCGATCCGGGCCCGGGGGATCTGAAAGGGCGACCGCCCCCGTACCGGTGGGGTGGGCGGCAGCGGGCCGGTCACCACACCGGGCGGCGGCGCGGTGATCACCTGCGCCGGCCGCTTGCGCTGCACGGATGCGGGCACGCGGGAGCCACCCGGCACCCGATCCTGACTCGGCACCGCCGCCTCAGCCGAGTCGCCGGCGACGGATCGAGACGACCGCGAGGACGAGCCCGGCCGCTATCGCGGCGAGACCGCCCCCGACGAGTATCGAGGGCCCGGAGCCCGGCGCGGTGCCACCGCCGCCGGTGGCCGGGCCGCGGGTCGGCTCGACCTTCGCCACGACGTGCAGCGTTGCGGTCGCGTTGCCGCCGCCGTCGGGGCAGCGCAGCGCCACCGGGTAGTCGCCCGGCTCGGCGTCGTCCGGGACCCGGACGGTGGCCGTGAGGAACCCGACGTCGGGCTGCACGGTCACCTCGCCGATCGGCTCGGCGTTGACCGTGGCCGGCTTGAGGTTGTCGTCGCAGGACGCCCGCAGCGACACGTCCTCGCCGGCCGGGACCGTGCTGGGGTTGAGCTCGATGAAGACGGCCGCGGCGGCCTGCGCGGGCGAGCCCGCGAGGGCCAGCACGACGGCGGACACCGCCGCAGCGGCAGGGACGGACAGTCGCATGGAATCCCCCCTCCTGGCCGTCCGCGGCGGAAAAGTCGTGGACGGCGCGTGAGGGTGATTTTCGCACCTCCGCCCACATTCCGCGTAGATCCCGACGGCGTGAGACCCCGGTTCGAGACCCGACGCTCCGGGACGACACGCGCTCCGCTACCGTGATTGATGTTCAGAATCAAATGGGATCACCGGCGCCTGGGGGCGTTCAGTTGTCAGTAATCAGCACCGTTCTGGTCTTTGTGATCATTCCGGCCGCGGTCATCGGCACGGTGGCGCTGCTCGTTCTCTCCAGTTCGAATCGCGCCAAGCCGTCCCGCCGCTACCGTCCGGGCCAGTCCTTCGACTTCCCGGCGATGTGGTTCTCGGCCGCCCCGGAGAAGACCGCCGCGCCGGTTTCGCACGCCGCCGCGCACGGACTCGTCATCGAGGACAGCTCCGGCGCTCCGGTCCGGCCCGGCCCGACAGGAGGCGCAAGTGACAAGTGGTGAGCTCGCCCAGGTCGAGCAGCCGGCCGACGGTCCCTTCACGACCCGCCAGCTGCTGCGCCTCGACGAGGCGCTCCGGATCGCCGACCAGGCGACCGGCCTGAACTTCAGCATCTACCTCGGCGAGCTCGGCGACCCCACCCGGGAGTCGGCCGAGGAGCTGCACCGCAAGACCCGTACGCCGCAGCGCTCGGTCCTCATCGCGGTCTCGCCCAACCAGCGCAGGCTCGAGATCGTCACCGGTTCCGACGCCCGCAAGCGGATCTCCGACCGGGACGCCAAGCTGGCCGGCCTGTCGATGGCCGCGGCGTTCGCCGGCGGTGACCTGGCCGGTGGCCTGCTGATCGGCATCGACCAGCTCGCCTCGCACGCGGGTCGTTCCTAGAACTTCACCCGGATCGGGTAAGGGGCGTCGAGGCGGACCGTCTCGGCGCCCGTCACGCTCTCCCCGGGCCGATAGCCGTCGCCGTCGAGGGTGAACGTGCGCAGCACCGGCCCGTCCTCCACGCGCCAGAACCCGGGGATGCCCGCGGCGGCGTACACGGCGGGTTTGAGCAGCCGGTCGTAGTGCCGGGTCTCCTCGGACTCCACCTCGACCACCAGCGCCACGTCGGACGGGCGGGCCCAGGCGTGGCCGCCGGAGCGCGGCCGCAGCACGGTGATGTCCGGAACCAGGTTGCTCGACCCGGTGTCGACGCCGGACCTGTCGCACACCCACCAGCCCTCCGGCGCGGCGGCCCGCAGCACCTCGACGAGCGCCTCCACGACGGCGGTGTGCCGGTCGCCGGCCGGCGGGCTGACGTGCAGGCCGCCCTCGACGATCTCGTAGCGATGCCCGTCCTGCGGAAACAGATGAAGATCGGGCTCGGTCCACCGGCCGTCCGGCGCGCTCCAGCGCGCCGAGGCACCCTGGCTCAGCATCGTCACGGTGCCCACCTCCATTGCCGGGAGTGCAAGCCTACTCACACAGCGTTGTTTCCGGCAGGTTATGCCCACGAAAAACCCCCGTTCCGGCGGACCGGAGCGGGGGTTTTCGTCGATGCCGATCAGGCCGCGGCGCGGTCCTTCGCGCGGGCCTTGAGCGCCCGCTCGATGCCGTCCCGGCCCTCGGCCACGAGGCGGCGCAGCGACGCCGGCTGACCCTCGCGCTCGAGCCAGGCGGTGGTGAGCGCCACCGTCTCCTCGCTGATCTGGTACGCCGGGTAGGCGAGCGTCGCGAACTCCTGCGCCGGCTCGCTGTCCGACCGCGCCCACACGTCCCCGACCACCTCGAAGAACTTCTCCGCGAACGGGGCCGTGAGCGCCACCTGGCGGGTGCTCTGGAAGCCCTGCAGCAGCGAGCGGTTCTTCCAGTTCGGCAGCGCCTGCGGCCCGGTGAGCTCGGCCCAGACCCGGGCCTTGTTCTCGGCGGTCGGCACCAGCGCGTGCGCGATCGCGGCCTCCCGCTCACCGCTCGCGGTCCGGTCGCCGGCCAGCTCCTGCTCGATCTCCTCGGGAGTGGCGGCGCCGAGCGCGGCAAGGCCCTGCAGCAGGCTCCAGCGCAGCTCGGTGTCGACCACGAGGCCCTCCGGACGGGACTCACCGGAGAACCAGCCGCGCAGCACGGCCGCCTCCTCCGGGGTGCGCGCCGCGGTGATGAACGCCCGCGCCCAGGTGAGCTGCCAGCCGCTGCCCGGCTCGGCCGCGGCGAGCTGCTGCTGCGCCAGGCCGGCCAGCATCTTCCAGCCGGTCGGGTTCCACTCGGGGTCGGCGAAGCTGGTCAGCGCCATGCCGGCCTGCCGCAGCGTGGCCGTCGTGAGGTTGATGTCGGACTCGGCCGGCAGACCCGCCACGACCAGGGCGACGTAGTCCCGGGCCGCCATCTCGGCGTCGCGCAGCATGTCCCACGCGGCCGCCCAGCAGAGCGCCCGGGGCAGCGCCGAGTCGAACCCGGCGATGTGCCCGACCAGGGTGCCGAGCGAGCGCTCGTCCAGCCGCAGCTTCGCGTACGACAGGTCCTCGTCGTTGACGAGCAGCAGGTCCGGGGCCTTCACGCCGGTCAGCGCGGTGATCTCGGTGCGCTCGCCGGCCACGTCCGCCTCGATCAGCTCGCGGCGCACCAGCCGGTCGCCGTCGAGGTCGTAGAGCCCGATGCCGATCCGGTGGGTCCGCAGGGTCGGGTAGCCGGCCGGGGCCTCCTGCTGCACGACCACGCTGGTGTAATTCCCGTCCGCGTCGATCTCGACGACCGGGCGCAGCGTGTTGACCTGAGCGGTCTCCAGCCACTGGGCCGCGAACTTGCGCAGCTCCCGGCCGGACGCCGCCTCCAGCTCGGTGAGCAGGTCGTCGAAGGTGGCGTTGCCCCAGGCGTGCTTCGCGAAGTACGCGCGCAGGCCGGTGAGGAACGGGTCGAGCCCGACGTAGGCGACCAGCTGCTTGATGACGCTCGCGCCCTTGGCGTACGTGATGCCGTCGAAGTTGACCTCGACGGCCTCCAGGTCGGGCATCTCGCAGTAGACCGGGTGGGTCGAGGAGAGCTGGTCCTGCCGGTAGCCCCAGGCCTTGCGGATCGACAGGAACGTCGACCAGGCGTCGGTGAACCGGGTGGCGTGCGTGTTGCACCAGTGGCTCGCCCACTCGGCGAACGACTCGTTCAGCCACAGGTCGTTCCACCAGCGCATGGTGACGAGGTCGCCGAACCACATGTGGGCCAGCTCGTGCAGGATCGTGTTGGCGCGCTGCTCGTACTCGTAGTCGGTGACCTGCGAGCGGAAGATGTAGTGCGCCTCGGCGTGCGTGACACAGCCGAAGTTCTCCATCGCGCCGGCGTTGAAGTCGGGCACCCAGAGCTGGTCGTACTTGGGCAGCGGGTAGCGCACCCCGAACTGCTCGTGGAAGAAGTCGAAGCCCTGCTTCGTGATGAGGAACAGGTCGTCGGCGTCCAGGTATTGCGCCATCGAGGCCCGGCAGAAAACGCCGAGGTCGATGCCGTCGTGCGAGTCGCGCACCTCGTGGTACGGACCCGCGCAGATCGCCGTGATGTAGGTGCTCATCCGCGGCGAGGTGGCGAAGTGGATCTTCTTGGCGCCCGGGCCGGCCTCCTCCTCGGACTCGACCGGCATGTTCGAGATGACCTTCCAGTGCGCCGGCACCGTGGCACGCCAGGTGAAGACGCTCTTGAGGTCGGGCTGGTCGAAGCAGGCGTACGTGCGCTGCGCGTCCGCCGTCTCGAACTGGCTGTAGAGGTAGGTCTCGGAGTCGACCGGGTCGAGGCTCTGCTGCAGGCCCTGCCCGCTCGCCGAGTATCCGAAGTCGCCGTCGACGACCAGGGTGTTCTCGGCGGCCAGGTCGGTCAGCGTCAGGCCCTTCTCGGCCGTCCACGTGCTGATGTCGACCGGCTCGCCGTTCAGCGTCGCGGAATGGATCTTCGAGGCGGCGGCCTCGATGAACGTCTCCGCGCCCGGCTCGGCGCACTTGAATGTGATCACTGTGGTGGACCGGAACGTGTCGGAGCCGGGGTTGCCGTGCCCGTCGGTCAGGTCAAGGGTGATGTCATACCCGGTCACCTCGAGCAATCGACTACGCTCCGCAGCCTCGACCTGGGTCAGGTTGTGAACACCGGCCACGTGCACTCTCCTTCGAGCTTCGAGCTGACTTCGTTCATTCGTCCCTCGAAGACTATGCGTCGGCGGCGACCGAACTCACCCCGACCGCCCACCCGGAAAGGGGGAAGATCGAGGAATGACAGAACGCGCCACCGTCGACATGTGGTTCGACCCCCTCTGCCCGTGGGCCTGGATCACCTCCCGCTGGCTGCTGGAGGTGGAGAAGGTCCGTCCACTCGACATCCGCTTCAACGTGATGAGCCTGTCCGTCCTCAACGAGGGCCGTGACCTCCCCGAGCAGTACCGGGAGCTCATGTCCAAGGGCTGGGGACCGGTCCGGGTCTGCATCGCGGCGGCCGAAGCCGCCGGACCCGGGGTGCTGCGGGACCTCTACACCGCCCTCGGCACCCGGATCCACCTGCAGAAGTACGAGCTCGACGAGAAGCTCTTCACCGAGGCGCTGACCGAGGTCGGCCTCGACCCGGCGCTCGCCGCGGCGGCCGGCACCGACGAGCGTGACGAGGCGCTGCGGGCCAGCCACGACGCCGGCATGAAGCCGGTCGGCACCGACGTCGGCACCCCGGTCATCCACGCGCCGGGCCCGAACCCGGGCGAGACCGTCGCGTTCTTCGGCCCGGTCATCACACCGGCGCCCAAGGGCGAGGCGGCCGGCAAGCTGTGGGACGGCGTGGTGCTCGTCGCCGGCACGCCCGGCTTCTACGAGCTGAAGCGCAGCCGGGAGCTGGGCCCGATCTTCGACTGACCTCCGCACCTCACGTGGTTGCCGTTGGGTGGCGTTCGAGCGAATCTCCGACGCTCGGACGCCACCCGGTCGTTGGATGAGGTGTACATCACGTCGAGTCCGGAGGCAGGCATGCCCGACAGCGAACCCACGTCGACGATCGGCGTCCAGCGCGGCGCCTGGGCTGATCTGCCCCCGGAGATCGCCGTTCTGCTCGCCCCGCCGGTGACCGTCACGGCGGGTCTGCGGGACCGGGCGTCGACCACGTCACCCGGGCCGACTCCGGTTGGTGGGCCGGGCGGGCACTCCGGGTAAGTTGCCCCCCATGACGGTCGTGCACCCGATCAGCCGGGCCTGGATCACCAATGGCGGTACCGGGGCCCAGAATTATGACGAGTTCGCCGACGACGCCGAAATCACCGAGATCATCAAGGCAAACGCGTCCAGCTCGCTGGGCGTGGAGATGCCGCATCTTGCGCCCGAGTCGCTCGGCAAGTCCTTCACCGAATCGCTCCCGGACGCCGTCGTCCGCCTGGAGCGCGCGAAGGCCGAGGGCCGGTACCGGTCCGCCGAGGACGTGGTGGTCCTCTACCGGATCAGCGGTCCGGGCGAGGCGCCCGCCTACGGGCTGTGGAGCACGGTCGAGACCGCGCAGATCTCCACCAGCGCCGACGAGCCCGGCCTGGTGATCCGCAACGAGGACGTGTTCATCGCGAAGGTCCGGGAGCGCGTCGCTCTCGCCGAGGCGATCGGAACCCTGCTCTCCCCGGTGCTGCTGCTCCAGACCGGCAAGGGTGAGGAACTGCACGCGGCCCTCGCCGAGGCCGTGGACGCCGCCGGTGAGCCGGACGCGACCGACCTGGACGCGACCGGCCGCACCCACGCCATCTGGGTGCTGGGCCCCGGTGAGCAGCAGGACCGCCTGCTCGCCCTGGCCGGCGGCGGCGAGCTCGTCGTCGCCGACGGCAACCACCGCAGCCTGGCCGCGCAGACCGGGGGGATCCCGCGCTTCCTGGCCGTCGTGACCACGCCCGCGTCGGTCGCGATCCAGCCCTACAACCGCCTGGTGAGCGAGCTCCCGGCGGCGCTCGACGATCTCCTCTCGCGGCTGCGCGCCGCCGGTGCGACGGTCACCGAGCTGCCGCGCGTCGCGCAACTGCCCGCCAAGGGCACGATCGAGATGTACGCCGGGGGCCGCTCCTTCGCGATCGGGTTGCCGCCGGACCCGGCCGGCACCGCGGTCGAGAACCTCGACCACGCTCTCGTCGAGCGGGTGCTGCTGCGCGACGCCCTCGGTCTCGACCCGGGCGACAAGCGGATCTCCTACATCGGCGGGGACTACCCGGTCGAGTGGCTGCGCGACGAGGTCGACAACGGCCGCGCCGAGCTCGCCGTCCTGATCGCGCCGGTGACCGTCGACGACTTCGTCGAGGTGAACCTGGAACGGCTCAAGCTGCCCCGCAAGAGCACGTGGTTCACCCCGAAGGCCCGCGGCGGTCTCGTACTCGCCCAGCTCGGCTAGCCGATGCTCCACCCCCAGGTGAACGCCGCCGCGGCTCTGCGGCGGCGTCCCCCGGCCACCGAGATGACCGGGGACCCCTACCAGATCCTGCTCGGGGTGCGGGCCGCCATGGAGGAGTCGAACGAGGCGGAGACCGGCCCGGAGCTGCCGCTCCCGGTCGTCGCCGACTTCGACGCCGACGGCGTGCCCTGCCGGCTCTACGCCACGAGGGCCGGCGCGCCGGTCCTCGTCTACCTGCACGGCGGCGGCTGGTGCTACGGCAGCATCGAGACGGTGGACCGGTTCTGCCGCAGGGTCGCCGACCGGTCCGGCTGTGCCGTGGTCTCGGTCGGCTACCGGCTCGCCCCCGAACACGTCTTCCCGGCCGCGATCGAAGACGCCGAGACGGTCCTTTCGTACGTACGCAAATCAGGTCTTGATCTTGGTCTTGACCCTTCCCGGATCGCGATCGGCGGAGACAGCGCCGGAGGGCAACTCGCCACCGTCACCGCACGGCGGCAACGCGACGCGGCCACCCCGCTCGACTTCCAGGTGCTGATCTATCCGGCGATCGACCCGCTCACCTCCGCCGAGTCCTACGACGAGGTCGGCGCCTACGGGCTCGACCGGGCCTCGATGAAACTGGCCTGGGAGACCTGGGTGCCCGACCCGGCACAGCGGTTCGACCCGGACGTCGCGCCGCTCGCCGCGGCCGACCTCACCGGCATGCCCGCCACCCTGATCATCACGGCGGAGTACGACGCCCTGCGCGACGAGGGAGCCGACTACGCCGACGCCCTGATCGCCGCCGGCGTCCCGGTGGTGCACACCCGGTACATGGGCGTGAACCACGGCTTCGCCCGCAAACTCGCCACCATCGACGCCGCACGGGCCGCCGCGGATCAGGTGGCATCCTCCCTGCGCGCGGCCCTGACCTTCTGAAAGACTCCTCTCATGCGTCTTTACCTGGGCTCCGACCACGCGGGCTTCGAGCTGAAGCAGCACCTCGTGAATCACCTGATCAAGCAGGGACACGACGTGGTGGACGTCGGACCGCACTCCTACGACCCCGAGGACGACTACCCGGCCTTCTGCTTCCACACCGGCGCCCGCGTCGTCGCCGACCCGGGCTCGCTCGGCATCGTGATCGGCGGCTCCGGCAACGGCGAACAGATCGCCGCGAACAAGGTCCCCGGCGTGCGCTCCGCGCTGGTCTGGAAGACCGAGATCGCGCAGCTCGGCCGTCAGCACAACGACAGCAACGTGATGGCGATCGGCGCGCGGCAGCACACCCTCGACGAGGCGACCGCCTTCGTCGAGGCGTTCATCGCCACGCCGTTCTCGGGCGACGCCCGGCATGCTCGTCGTATCGCGCAGCTGGCGTCTTATGAGAAGGACCGCGCTCTCCCGGAGCTCCCCAGCGCCTGAGTTCGCGCGCTGCCGCGCTCTCGGTCGCTCTGTCGTTCTGCTGCTGTGTCGCTCGCCCGCTTCCTTCCGCTCCCTTCAGATCCCCTCAGCTCCCTTCCCGCGATCTTGTTGATTTGTGCAGCCGCGGGACTGTCGGGATCAACAAGATCGGGAGGTGGGGCGGGGTTCGGCTGCGGGTCGTGCTGAGTGCTCGCTTTTCTGCCGCGATCTTGTTGATCTGTGCGGCCGCGGGGCTGTCCGGATTAACAAGATCGTCGGGAGGTGGCCGGGTGGCCGGGAGGTGGCGCGGGGGTTCGGCTGCGGGTCGCGCTGGGTTCTCTCTCTTCTGCCGCGATCTTGTTGATCTGTGCGCTTACGGGGCGGCACGAATCAACAAGATCGGGAGGCAGTCGGGAGCGGCCGGGAGCCGGGAGTAGGGAGGCGGCGGGAGGCCGTGGGGGTTCAGCGGCGGGGGAGTTCCTCGCGGGGTAGCCAGTTGCGGCGGACGATCACCAGATCTCGCTCGGCCGCGGCCATCTCCTCCTCGCCGGGGCGGGAAGCGTCACGGGCTCGCAGGGCCGCGCCCACGCTGACCTGGGACGAGCCCGAGCCGACCAGGCCGCGCAGGCCACGTTCGGCCTCGCGGTCGTCGGACTGCCCGCCCTGAGCCGAGTTCGGCGGACGACGCGGGAAGCCGCCGCGCGGCCGGGCCGTCGTCACCTCGGCACCCGGAGGCCCGCCAGCACTCGAAGGCCCGCCAGCACTCGAAGGCCCGCCGGCACCCGGAGGTCCGCCGGCAGCCGAGAGCCCGCTTGCACCCGGAGACCCGCTCGCACCCGGAGGCCCGCTGGCACCCGGGGCGCCGCTTGGTGGAGGGCCGGGCGCCGGACGGCCTGGCACCGAGGGACCGGGCACTGCTGGGGGACCGGGCACTGCTGGAGGACCGGGCACTGCCGGCGCCGGGACTGGCGGGCCTGAGGCCGGTGGTGCGGGGACCGGGGGAGGGCCGGGGACCGGGACGGGCGGTCGCTCCGTTCCGGGTCTCGGGGTGGGGGGTACCTCGTCGGGCGCCCGCGACGCTGATCCCGACGGAGGGCGTACGCGCCGGCGCCGGCGTTCGGGCTCTGCCATGACGCCGACGGTACCGCCGTCCCGCCCATCTCAGAAGATTTCGGTCGGAGTGGGCAGCCGGTGCCAGGCGAACGCCGCCGCCGGGTCGTTGCCGGTGAGCTGACGGACCCGGCCGGCCGCCGCGAGGACGGTGAGCGAGGTGCCGCCCAGGTAGGCCGCGCCGAGGTCGGTGACCGAGCAGGCCACGTCGGCCGGGTCGGTGGTCCTCGTGCAGGTCGCGCCGTCCGGGCCGCCGGTGAGCCGCCAGCGGCCGGCGTTCGCGGGCAGGATCGGGTCGGTGACCTCGAACACCACGTCGACGTCGGCGGCGTACCGCCGGGCCGCGAGCGCCGCCGGCAGGTCGACCAGGCGGATCCAGAGGCCGTCGGAGACGGTCAGGCCGAGCCGGCGGGGCTCGTCCACGAGGTATTGCAGGGGCTCGTCGAGGGCGGCCAGCCGGTACGAGACGGTGCGGGTCAGGTCGACGCCGAGCAGGAAGCGCCAGAGGGCCTGGTAGGTCTCCGGGTCGTCGGCCGCCACCTCCCGGACCATCACCTCGGAGCTCGGCCCGTGCGCGGTCCACTCGTCCTTGACCCGCCAGAGCGCGTAGCCGGTCGGCCCGTCCGGCCCCTCGTGCACCACGGCCCGCAGCGGGGTGGCGCCGTCCCGCTTCTCCTTCAGGTCGCTCAGCACGAACCGCCACCACCGGTCGTCCCGGGTCGACCAGCCGACCTTGCCGGGCCGGAGCTGGTCGTAGACCTTGCCGATGTCGGCGAGCAGATCCTTCGGGTCGCCCATCCGCAGCCGGCCGGACGGGGTGGCCGGGGGAGCGGGGAGACGAACCTCACGATTCATGATCGACATCCCGGATCGCGAGCACGCGGGCCCGTACCCGAAACGGGGGTAGATCTTGGTCTCGCTGGCCCAGAGCACGGCGATCGGCTCGCGGCCCGCCTCGGCGATGTCCCGCAGCTGGCGATGCATGAGCCGGGTCAGGATCCCGCGGCGGCGATGGGTGGGCAGCACGCCGACCCCGGAGACGTGCGCGGCCGGGACCACGGCGCCCGGCACGGTGAGCTCGCGCGTGAACGCGTCGGCGTGCCCCACCACCGTCCCGCCGTCGTCCGCGACCAGCGAACGCTCGGTCTCGTAGACCTCGGCCTCGACCTCCGGGAAGACCTCCTCGTGGAAGACCGTCGCCAGCAGGTCGCAGATCGCCGTGAAGTCACCCGGGGCGGCGGGGCGTACCGAAAGCTCTTCGTCCATGGCATGTGTGTAACGGACTGCTGTGTGCCGGGGCGACCGATTTGTTGGCTCGTTACTCTCGAACTGACGCCACGCGTGCCGCACGCATGCCGAGAGGGGAAAAATGCCGGAGCAACCGCAGTGGTCCGAGCGGACGCTCGACATGCCGCCGCAGGACCCGTGGGCCGACGCGCCGACCACACCGGTGGACCGTCACGACGGCCGATACGACGAGGCACCGCAGACCGAGGTGCAGCATCCGCAGAATCCGACCCAGGCGCAGCGCCCCGATGCGACGGCACCCCACCCGAGCGTGCCGCCGTTCGGCCCGCACGGCGCCCATCCGGTCGCCCCGGAGCCTTCGCCGTTCGGTGTCGGCCGGGCGCGGGTCACGCAGCGGGCCCAGCAGCAGTACGCCGCCGAGCACGAGCCCACCGGCACCGGCTGGCCCGAGGAGACGGCCCACGACCCCGCCGAGCGCAAGCCGCTGGCCTGGCACATCCGCCGGCTCCGGCGCGGCAGCGAGTGGAGCAACGCGCCGCTGATCTTCGCGTTCGTCTCCTGGGGGATCTGGGTGCTCTCCTCGGACGGCTCGATGGTCACCCCGATCATCGTCTTCGTCACGTCGGTGGTCGTGGCGATCGGCGTCTTCGCGCTGGCCCGCCTGGTCGGCCGGCTCGTGCTGGAGCGCCAGCTGGGCCGGGTGCGGCACACCGCCCGCGGCGCGCACATGGCGGCGGGCGTGTTCCTGATCGGCGTCGGCCTGGCCCACCTGCAGCAGACCGAGTGGGTGATGACCGCGGTCCACTGGGTCACCGACCTGTTCACCGGCTGAGCGGGTGATCCCGCCGGGCCCGCGGGCCCGGCGGAGACCCCTCAGCTGACCGGTTTGCCGCCGGTGATGCCGAGCACCTCGCCGGTCGTGTAGCTCGAGTCCGGGCTCGCGAAGTAGACGTAGGCGGCGGCCAGTTCGGCGGGCTGCCCGGCCCGGCCGAGCGGGGTGTCGCCGCCGAACGAGGCGACCTTCTTCTCCGGCATCGTCGACGGGATCAGCGGCGTCCAGATCGGGCCGGGCGCCACGGCGTTGACCCGGACACCCTTCTCCGCCATCTCCTCGGCGAGCGCCTTCGTGAACGCCACGATGCCGCCCTTCGTGGTGGCGTAGTCGAGCAGCTGGCTCGACGAGAGGTACGCCTGCACCGACGCCGTGTTGATGATCGCGGCGCCGGGCTGGAGGTGCGGCGCGGCGGCCCGGCAGAGCCAGAACATCGCGTACAGATTGGTCTTCATGACCCGGTCGAACTGCTCGTCGGTGATGTCGGTGATCCCGCCCGGCTGGGCCATCTGGTAGGCCGCGTTGTTCACCAGGATGTCCACGCCGCCGAGCTCGGACACCGCCCGCTCGACGATGGCCCGGCAGTGCGCCTCGTCGCGGATGTCGCCCGGCACGGTCACCGCCTTGCGGCCGGCCTTCTCGATCCATCCGGCCGTGTCCCGGGCGTCCGCCTCCTCCTCAGGCAGGTACGAGATCAGCACGTCGGCACCCTCCCGCGCGTACGCGATGGCGACCGCCCGCCCGATCCCGGAGTCCCCGCCCGTGATGATCGCCTTCCGGCCGGTGAGCTTGCCGCTGCCGCGGTAGGTCTCCTCGCCGTGGTCGGGCCGGTCCGGCATCGCGGACGTGGAGCCGG
This sequence comes from Actinoplanes sp. NPDC023714, assembly GCF_040639855.1. NCBI lineage: Bacteria > Bacillati > Actinomycetota > Actinomycetes > Micromonosporales > Micromonosporaceae > Actinoplanes > Actinoplanes sp. NPDC023714. The sequence continues at coordinate 8,924 of NZ_JBFAAR010000011.1, read as the reverse complement.
GCGGCGTCTGGTCACCGCCGTCGAGCTCGGGCTTCGGGTACTGGGTGCGCGGGTCCACGGATCCTCCTTCTCGAAGAACGGATGCCTTCCGCTTTCCCGCATCGGGGCCGAATAACCAACAGGTGCGCAACGCCTGATAGGGGGTAACCGGCGCTCATGGGGGATTCGCGGGTCGGCGTCGTGGTCATCACCTGGCAGCGGCGGGACGAGGCGCTGGCCTGTGTGGAGCGGTTGCTCGCGCTGCCGGAGGAGCCGCACGTGGTGCTCGTCGACAACGGCTCGGCGGACGGCACCGCGGCCGCGGTCCGCGACCGCTTCCCCGCGGTGGAGGTGGTCGCGCTGCGGGAGAACCTCGGGGCCGTGGGCCGCAACATCGGGGTACGGCGGATCCGCGCACCCTATGTGGCCTTCTGCGACGACGACACCTGGTGGGAGCCGGGCTCGCTGTCCCGCGCCGCCGACCTGCTCGACGCGCATCCGAGGCTGGCCCTGGTGAACGCCCGGATCGTGGTCGAGCCCTCGGGCCGCGAGGATCCGATCGTGGCGGAGCTGCGCGACTCCCCGGTGCCCGGGCCGGACTGGCTTCCCGGGCCGGCCCTCGGCAGCTTCCTGGCCGGCGCCTCGGTGCTGCGCCGGGAGGCGTTCGAGCGGGCCGGCGGGTTCCACACCCGGCTCTGGCTGGGCGGCGAGGAGGAGCTGCTCGCCACCGATCTCATCGCCGCCGGCTGGGAGCTCTGCTACCGGGAGGACCTGACCGTGCACCACCGGGCCTCGGTGCTGCGCGACGCCGGTCACCGCCGCCGGGTCGGCCTGCGCAACACGCTCTGGTTCACCTGGCTCCGCCGACCGGCCGGCGCGGCGATCCGGCGGACCCTCTTCCTCGCGACGACCGTCCCCCGGGACCGGACCTCGCTGCTCGGCGCGCTCGACGCGGTGCGCGGACTCGGCTGGCTGGTGGCGGACCGCCGCCCCCGTCCGGCCGTCGTGGAGGCGCGCCTGGCCCGGCTGGACGAGACGCAACGCCGGTCGACGGCCCGCCGCTACGTGGGCTGACTTCACCCGTACCCATGGCTCTGGATCTTTTGATCCTCGACATCTTCGATCCTTGACAGGTGACCAAATGGTCACATAACTTGGTGTCATGACGGACGACGATCGGGTGTTCAAGGCTCTGGCCGACCCGAGCCGTCGCTTCCTGCTCGATCTCCTGTTCGCGCGTGACGGCCGCACGCAGTCCGAGCTGGAGTCCGAGCTGGAGATGACGCGGTTCGGCGTCGCCAAGCACCTGAAGGTGCTCGAGGAGGCGGGGCTCGTCGTCGTGCGCCGGTCGGGCCGGGAGAAATTGCACTTCCTCAACCCCGTGCCGATCCGGCAGATCCACGACCGGTGGATCGACAAGTACACCGAGCGCCAGGTCACCGCACTGATCGATCTCAAGCGACAGCTGGAGGAAGAGCCATGAGCACGACGCAGGTCTACCGCATCTGGATCAAGTCGACGCCGGAGAAGATCTGGGAGGCGATCACCGACCCGGAGTGGAACGCGAAGTACGGCTACGCGGCGCCCCAGTTCTACGAGCTGAAGAAGGGCGGCAGGTTCTACTCGACCGCCACCCAGGAGATGAAGGACTACGCCGCGGCCGGCGGCTTCCCGATGCCCGAGACGATCGTCGAGGGCGAGATCCTCGAGGTCGAACCGCCGCGCCGGCTGGTGCAGACGTGGCGGATGCTGATGGACCCGAGCACCGCGGCCGAGCCGCTCACGACCCTCACCTACGACATCGAGGAGTCCTCCCCGGGCGTCCAGCGGGTCACCATCACGCACGACGTGGCAGGCGCCCCCGCGACCGGCACGATGATCCAGGGCAACCCGGACGCGGGCGCCGAGGGCGGTGGCGGCTGGGCCTGGGTCCTCAGCGATCTGAAGTCGCTGCTGGAGACCGGCAAGGTGCTGGCCGGCTGATTTCTGCGCCCTTCACCGGCGCGGGCTTCTTGCCCGCGCCGGTTACGCTCAGTGCATGATCCCCTTCCTCCTCCTCGGCTTTCTCGGCGTGACAGCCGTCGCCGGCCTGGCTTTCCTGGTGTGGCGGCGCGACCGGCGCACCGGCAACGTCGGCGAGCGGCCGGTCGAGACGCATGAGGCCGGATGGCTGCACAAGTCGGAAGGCATCTGACTTTTCATCTTTTTTCAGGGGTACGAAGGTCGGCGGCAGCCCACGACCGCATCACCGGAGTCCCGTGGCACGCAAACCCTGCGGCCCCTTCCCGCCGGCGCGCGCCGGCGGCGGCCCCGGCGTGCCGTCACCCTCTTCGGTTCTCCGTCGTCCTTGGCTCTCGGGCGTCCTCGGCTATCCGTCGTCTTCGGCTCTCCGTTTCCGGCAGCGCCCAGCGGCCTCGACATGGCCGTCCGGAGTCGCGTCGGGTATGGCGATCGCGAGGTGCGGCCCGGCGCCCGAACGATTTCCGGTCGCAGCCTTCTCCGGCCCCGCCTTCTCCGGCCCCGCTTTCTCCGGTTCCCGCTGACGCAAGCTGGTCGAGCTGCGGCGCCGCGAATCCCTCGAAGCCGCCACCGTGCGCGTCTCTCACCGACCCGGCCGCCCGGCAGGCCCCCGCATGATCCACTAGCGGGTGAAACAGAACGGCCCCGATCCGGAGACCAGGGCCGATGCAGTGGAGCGGGCGACGAGAATCGAACTCGCGTAATCAGTTTGGAAGACTGAGGCTCTACCATTGAGCTACGCCCGCATGAGCCCCGGTTTTCACCGGCGCTCGGGGTACAGCTTACTGAATCAACTCCCGTCCGCGCGAACCGGATTCCCCAGCAGGTGACTCCAGCGCACACGCAGGCAAGCCGACCGCATACACTGGCCGACGCCACGGGGTGTGGCGCAGCTTGGTAGCGCACTCGCTTTGGGAGCGAGGGGCCGTGGGTTCAAATCCCGCCACCCCGACTTGTGACCAACTGTCCGCAGCAACAAGGAGTACGCCTGTGAAGAGCACCGTCGAGACTCTGAGCCCGACCCGGGTGAAGCTCGCCATCGAGGTGCCGTTCGACGAGCTCAAGCCGAGCCTGCAGAAGGCGTACCGGGAGATCGGCGCGCAGGTGCAGGTGCCCGGCTTCCGTCGCGGCAAGGTTCCGTCCGCTGTCATCGACCAGCGTGTCGGCCGTGGCGCGGTCCTCAACGAGGCCGTGCAGGAGGCGATCCCGCAGCAGATCCTTGCCGCGGTTCAGGAGCACGACGTCAAGACGCTCGGCCGCCCCGAGGTCGAGATCACCGAGTTCGCCGACAACGCGCCGCTGAAGTTCACGGCCGAGGTCGACGTCCGCCCGGAGATCACGGTCCCGGACCTCTCCACAATCGCCGTGACGGTTCCGGCCGTCGCCATCGGCGACAACGAGATCGACGAGCAGATCAACGGCCTGCGTGAGCGTTTCGCGACGCTGAAGACCGTCGAGCGGCCCGCCGCCGAGGGTGACTACGTGCAGCTCGACCTGAACGCCACCGTCGACGGCGAGGAGGTGCCGGGCGGCTCGGCCACCAACATCTCCCACGAGGTCGGCAGCAAGCAGCTGCTGCCCGGTCTGGACGAGGTGCTCGTCGGCCTCTCCGCCGGCGAGGAGGCCACCTTCACGACCCAGCTCGTCGGCGGCGACTTCGCCGGCCGCGACGCCGAGGTGAAGGTCGTCGTGCGCACCGTGAAGGACAAGCAGCTGCCCGAGATCGACGACGAGTTCGCCCAGCTGGCGAGCGAGTTCGACACCCTCGAGGAGCTCAAGAACGACCTGACCGAGCGGCTCAGCAAGGTCAAGAAGGTCGAGCAGATCTACGCGGCCCGTGACGAGGCTCTCAAGCAGCTCGTCGAGGCCGCGAACATCCCGGCTCCCGAGGGCGTCGTCAAGGACGAGGTCGAGGGCCGCAAGCAGGCCATGACCGACCAGCTCGAGCGGATCGGCGCGACCCTGGCCGACTACCTCGCCTCCGAGGAGAAGACCGAGGAGCAGATCGACCAGGAGCTGACCGAGGCGGCCGAGGAGGGCGTCCGGATCCAGCTGCTGCTCGACACCATCGCCGACGCCGAGGACGTCCAGGTCACCGACGACGAGTTCGGCCACGAGATCGTGCACCGGGCGCAGCGCGCCCAGATGCAGCCCCAGCAGTACTACGACCAGCTGGTGCGCTCGGGCTCCGCGGCCGCCGTCTTCGGCGACGTGCGCCGGGGCAAGGCGCTGGCGTCGGTCATGGAGCAGGTCACGATGAAGGACGAGGACGGCAACACCCTCTCCCTCGACGACCTGCGCGCGGCGAGCGAGGACGAGCACGCCGGCCACAACCACTGATCCACCGGTCAGCAGGCCACCGTGCGGGCGCGTGCGCTCGTACGGTGGCCTCTGTCTTTTTCCCGGGCGCGTGCGCTGTCAGCGAACACCTGCCCGAGCGGGAAGCTGATGCGCATCCGACCAGTTAGGTTGGTCGTACGACGGACAACCTGCCGGCCGGAACGACTCGGCCGACACAGTCAGCTGTGAAGGGCTGCCATGACCGATCTCCACATCCCCGCCACCCCCGTGGCGCGGCGGGGCGAAGCACTCAGTGGCAACCTCGACGATTCGGTCTACAACCGCTTGCTGCGTGAGCGCATCATCTTCCTCGGCAGCGAGGTGACCGATGCGGTCGCCAACCGCATCTGCGCGCAGCTGCTGCTGCTCTCCGCCGAGGACCCCGAGGCCGACATCCACCTCTGGATCAACTCGCCCGGCGGCTCGGTCTACTCGGGCATGGCGATCTACGACACGATGCAGTTCATCGACAACGACGTGTCCACCGTCGGGATGGGCATGGCGGCTTCGATGGGGCAGTTCCTGCTCTGCGCCGGCGCCGCCGGCAAGAGGTACGCCCTGCCGCACGCGCGCATCATGATGCACCAGCCCTCGGGCGGCATGGGCGGCACGGCCGCCGACATCGCCATCCAGGCGGAGCAGATGCTCTACACCAAGAAGATGTTCCAGGAGCGGATCGCCCACCACACGGGACAGACTCCTGAGCAGATCGCCACCGACTTCGACCGGGACCGCTGGTTCACGGCAGCGGAGGCGAAGGACTATGGCTTCATCGACAAGGTGATCACCGGGGCCACGCAGGTTCCGGACGGTGCCGGAACGCTGAACTGAGGAGCTGAACCATGACCGACCTTTCCATGCCTCCCGGGTTCGCTCCGGTGCACAACCGCTACGTGCTGCCCTCGTTCTCCGAGCGCACCTCGTGGGGGATCAAGGAGTCGAACCCCTACAACAAGATGTTCGAGGACCGGATCATCTTCCTCGGCGTCCAGGTGGACGACGCGTCGGCCAACGACGTGATGGCCCAGCTGCTGACGCTGGAGAGCACCGACCCCGACCGCGACATCCTGATGTACATCAACTCGCCCGGTGGCTCGTTCACCGCCATGACGGCGATCTACGACACCATGCAGTACGTCCGCCCCGACATCAGCACGGTCTGCCTGGGCCAGGCGGCCAGCGCCGCCGCGGTCCTGCTGGCCGGCGGCACCCCGGGCAAGCGGATGGCGCTCCCGCACTCGCGGATCATCATCCACCAGCCGGCCACCGAGGGCGGCTACGGTCAGGGCTCGGACATCGAGATCCAGGCCCGCGAGATCATGCGGATGCGCACCCAGCTCGAGGACATGATCGCGCACCACTCGAAGCAGCCGGTCGAGAAGGTCCGCAAGGACATCGACCGCGACAAGATCATGACCGCCGACGAGGCGAAGGACTACGGCATCGTCGACGTCGTTCTGGCGACCCGTAAGAAGAGCCTGCAAGCGGTCGGCGCGAGTAACTGAGTGCTCGATGTCAGGGGCCGGCAGTCGATGGTTAGACTGACCGACCCCTGACACGCCCGTTTTGGGGGGTCGGAGAACAGCCCCGCAGCGGGTAACGTCGAGTCTGCAGCCTCAGTTACGCGGGTCGGCGGACGATGAGATGGCAACGAGGCATTCCGTCCTCGGACACGGACCGGTCGGCGATCGGCCATTGAACGCAGGGAGAACGTAGGTGGCACGGATCGGCGACGGTGGCGACCTACTCAAGTGCTCCTTCTGTGGGAAGTCGCAGAAGCAGGTCAAGAAGCTCATCGCGGGCCCCGGGGTCTACATCTGCGACGAGTGCATCGACCTCTGCAACGAGATCATCGAAGAGGAGCTGGCCGAGACCGGCGAGGTGAAGTGGGAAGAGCTTCCCAAGCCGATGGAGATCTGCCAGTTCCTGGACAACTATGTTGTCGGCCAGGAGCAGGCGAAGAAGGCGCTCTCCGTCGCGGTCTACAACCACTACAAGCGGATTCAGGCCGAGTCGAACGGCGCGCCCGGTGGGGGCAGCGACGTCGAGGTGGCCAAGTCCAACATCATGCTCATCGGCCCCACGGGCTGCGGCAAGACACACCTCGCCCAGACCCTGGCTCGGATGCTCAACGTGCCGTTCGCCATCGCGGACGCCACGGCGCTCACCGAGGCCGGCTACGTCGGTGAGGATGTCGAGAACATCCTTCTCAAGCTCATCCAGGCCGCCGACTACGACGTCAAGCGCGCCGAGCAGGGCATCATCTACATCGACGAGGTCGACAAGATTGCCCGCAAGAGCGAAAACCCGTCGATCACGCGCGACGTTTCCGGAGAAGGTGTCCAGCAGGCACTGCTCAAGATCCTTGAGGGTACGGTCGCCAACGTCCCGCCGCAGGGTGGACGGAAGCACCCCCACCAGGAGTTCATCCAGATCGACACGACGAACGTGCTGTTCATCGTCGGCGGCGCCTTCGCGGGGCTGGACCGGATCATCGAGCAGCGCGTCGGTCAGAGCGGCGTCGGCTTCGGGGCCCGGCTGCGTTCGATCTCGGAGCGGAACACCGACGACATCTTCAGCAAGGTGATGCCGGAAGACATGCTGAAATTCGGGCTCATCCCCGAGTTCATCGGCCGTCTCCCGGTGATCACCACGGTGCGCAACCTCGACCGTGAGGCTCTCATCAAGATCCTCACCGAGCCGCGCAACGCCTACGTGAAGCAGTACCAGCGTCTCTTCGAGCTCGACGGCGTGGAGCTGGAGTTCGACGAGGGCGCGCTCGAGGCGATCGCCGACCAGGCCATGCTCCGCGGCACCGGCGCCCGCGGCCTTCGCGCGATCATGGAAGAGGTCCTCCTCTCCGTGATGTACGAGGTGCCCAGCAACCCCGACGCCGCCCGCGTGGTGATCACCCGTGAGGTGGTCCTGGAGAACGTGAACCCGACCATCGTCCCGCGGGAGTTCGTCGGCCGGCGCCGCCGTCCCGACCGCGAAGAGAAGTCGGCCTGAGGTTTTTTCACTGCGCCGCCGCCCGGTTCTCCGGGCGGCGGCGTTTTAGTCTCTATTCATGCGTGTCGCCGTCTGCCAGCTGAACTCACGCGAAGAGCGTGCCGTGAACCTCGCCGTGGCCCGGGAGCTGCTCGAGCGTGCCGCCGCCGGTGGCGCCGAGCTCGCGGTCCTGCCGGAATACGTGGACTTCCTCGGCCGGTCCGCCGACGCGCCGAAGCCGGAGCCGGTCGACGGGGAGTTCGGCGCCTTCTTCGCGCGGGCGGCCCGGGAGCTCGGCATCTGGGTGCACGCCGGCTCGTTCCACGAGATCGGGCCCGATCAGGACCGGACGTACAACACGTCGCTGGTCTTCGCTCCGGACGGCGCCCTCACGGCTGTTTACCGCAAGATCCATTTGTACGACGTGGAGATTGCGGGACGGGTCTCGTACCAGGAGTCGCGGACCGTCGCCCCGGGGGAGGAGACCGTGGTCGCCCCGGTCAACGGTGTCCCGCTCGGCCTCAGCATCTGTTACGACCTGCGTTTCCCGGAGCTGTACCGCACGCTCGCGGTCGGCGGGGCCAAGATCCTGGTGGTGCCGGCCGCGTTCATGATGCACACCGGCAGGGACCACTGGGAGGTCCTGCTGCGCGCCCGCGCGATCGAGAACCAGTGCTACGTGCTGGCCGCCGGACAGATCGGCGACCACGAGCCGGGACGGACCTGTTTCGGTCGCAGCATGATCATCGACCCGTGGGGGACGGTGCTCGCCCAGGCGCCCGATGCAGTGGGAGTAGCGGTCGCCGACCTGGATCTTCCCCGCCTCGAGAAGATCCGCTCCGAGCTGCCGAGCCTCGCCAATCGCCGCCTGTAGGCCCTTTTGTATCCGGCGTCACAAACTCTGTACGAGGTAGCTGACGACCGCCAGGCCGACGATCGCGCCGCCGGCCAAAAGAAGAGCCCCACCCATCCGGGAGGGGCCTCGCAGGAAGAGCCGATGGACCGAGACCACGACCGTGACCAGCACAAGCAGGCCGATCACGAGCTGCCAGAGCGGCACGATGAGGCCGAGGAACGCGTCGACCGCCAGCGTCTCGGAAGCGTCCATGACGCCACTCTGTCACGGTTTCCTTTCGCCGTGTGCCACCGCGCCGCTCAGACGCACGATGGACGTCGATTTGCGGTCACCCACCCGTGTCCCGTAACTTCTTCTCTGCAAGCGGGAAACCGGTACGGAGCGGCACGAAAGTGACAATCCGGAAGGCGACCCGGGAGCGGTCGAGGGCGAGCTAAGCTAGAACTCGACACCGGGTGGTGCGGCCGGATTTGCGGACGCGACGCCAACCGGGTAAGGTGGTTGAGCCGCCAGGGAAACGGACGGGTGAGAATCCGATCGTCCTGGGCGAGCCACTCCACTTGGGCGAGGCCTCACAGGCGAAACTCGACCAGGTAATTCGAACGGTTGCCTCAGATGCGGGCCTCTTAATTGGGGTTCGACTTTGATGTGCGGTTGTTCTTTGAGAACTCAACAGGGTGCTTGATAAGCCAGTGCCAATTATGGCAATACCCCGGCCTGTCTGCTTGCAGATGGGTGGGAG
>NZ_JBFAAR010000010.1:0-330842 GCF_040639855.1 Actinoplanes sp. NPDC023714 | reverse complement strand
CCGTTACGAGGCAACGGTTACCGTCGCCTCAATCATGATCTGGCTCCGTGCGAAACCCGACCGGAGCCGACCATGATCCGTCAGATTCGCTCTAGGTCTAGACCTGGTGGGCGCCGGGCCGGCCGCTCTCCACCACGAAGGTGGCGTGCGTGTACTGCGGCGCGTCCCGGCGGGCGACCGTGGTGACCATCCGGGCCTCCATCCGCAGAGTGTCGCGGTCGATCCGGAAGCGCTGGTGGCCGCGCCGGTCGCCGTCGAAGAAGCGGATGTGCGGGTTGTATTCGATCATCGGGCCGTAGTAGGGGCCGTACGGCGTGCCGTCGCCGTTCGACGAGATCGAGGTGCCGACGAACTCGGTCGCCACCACCGGTGAGCCGGGCCGGTCGAAGTCGGCGTGGATGTCGTTCACGAACGTCGAGTGCCAGTCGCCGGTGAGCACGACCGGGTTGGACACCCGGTGGCCGGTCCAGGCCCGGGTGATCCGGTTGCGGGCGGCCGGGTAGCCGTCCCACGCGTCGTGCCAGAGCTTGTCGCCGGCGTCGCCGTCGTGGTCGAGCCGGGCCATCATGACGTTGCTGCCGAGCAGGTTCCACCGGGCGGACGAGGCGGCCAGCCCGGCCGAGAGCCACTTCTCCTGGTCGAAGCCGAGCATCGTGACGTCCGGGGCGTACTGGGCGTCGCAGGCGTCGCCCTCACCCCACGAGCAGGCCGGCCCGGTCCGGTACTGCCGGCCGTCCAGGATGTCGAGCTGGGCGAGCCGCCCCCAGTGCAGGCGGCGGTAGATCCGGGGCAGGCGGCGGACCGGCTGGTGCTCGTACCAGGCCTGGTAGGCGGCGGCGCGCAGGTCCGCGATGTCCGTCTCCTGGTACTGGCTGTGCGTCCCGGCGTAGTCGTTGACCACCTCGTGGTCGTCCCAGGTGACCGCGAACGGCACCCGGGCGTGCGCCGCCTGCAGATCGGGGTCGGACTTGTAGAGCGCGTACCGGATCCGCCACTGGTCGAGGGTCTTCGGCGCCGGCCGGGCGGTCTCCGGGACGGCGACGCCGCGGTACCCGCCGGTCGCGCCGATGCCGCCCTCGTAGACGTAGTCGCCGAGGTGCAGCACCAGGTCGACGTCGTCCCGGGCGATGTGCGCGTACGACGGGTAGTAGCCGTTGTCCCAGGACTGGCAGGAGACGACCGCGAGGTCGAGCCTCCCGCCCGGGCTGCGCCGGGCCGGGGCGGTCCGGGTGCGGCCGATCGGGGAGCGCTGGTCCCGGTACGCGAACCGGTAGAACCACTCGCCGTCCGGCGCGAGCCCGTCCACCTCGACGTGGACGCTGTGCGCGAGCTGCGGCAGCGCCCAGGCGAGGCCCTCCTTCACGACGTGCCGGAACCGTTCGTCCCGGGCCACCTGCCAGCGCACCGGCAGCGCCGTGGCGGGCAGCCCGCCGTCCGGCTCGTACGGCTCCGGCGCGAGCCGGGTCCAGAGCACCACCCCGGACGGGGTGGGGTCGCCGGAGGCCACGCCGAGGGTGAACGGGTACTTCCGGCCGGGCAGCGCCGGCGCCGCCGCGACGGTCTCGGCCGGCACCTGGGCGAGCGCCGCGGCACCGGCGACCGCTCCCGCGCCGGCCAGCAACCGGCGACGATCGATGTTCGAGGTCATGGACCAACGTGTATACGGCGGATCTGAACGCCCGCCCTACGCGCCGAGAACCGTGCGGAGCGTCTCGGTGATCTCGGTGGCGCAGCGGACCGTGCGGTCGCCGCGCGGCTGGAGGAGGCCGTCCTCGGCGGCCTCGTGCAGGGCGACCAGTTCCGCCGCGAGCACCGGCGGGACGGCCGCCGCCGTGAGCGCGCCGAGCCAGCCCTCGCGCGGGATGGTGACCACCTGGAGCTGCTTGCCGAGCCGCTCGCCGAGGGCCTCGGCGACCTGCCGTTCGGTGTACTCCGGCGCCTCCAGCACGACGATCTCGCTGGAGGCCGGCGGGCCGGTCAGCGCGCGGGCCGCCACGGCGCCGATGTCCCGGGTGGCGACCATCGGGATCGGCACGTCGGCGGAGGCGCCGAAGACCGGGTAGACGCCGACGCCGGTGGCCGCCTCGAGCACGGTCTCCACCTTCTCCTGGAAGTGCGGCGACCGGATCGCGGTGAGCGTCGTGCCGGTGTCGCGCAGACCGTTCTCCAGCTCGTGCAGCCACCGGATCGGGCCGGTGCCCCCGGCGAGGTCGGCGCCCCACGAGGAGAGCAGGACGGTGTGCGGCAGGCCGCTGTCCCGGACCGCGGCGACGATCGAGCCGGCGATCTCGCGGTGCGCCGCGCCGGTGAACGGCGGGACGGTCGGCAGCAGGACGAACGCGCCGTCGCAGCCGTCGAACGCCTTGGTGAGCGCGGCGGTGTCGGCGAGATCGGCCTCGCGCCGGCTGACGCTCCGGACCGGCGCGCCCTTCTCCCGCAGCGCGCGGATCGTCGCGCCTCCGACATGACCGGTGACGCCCGTGATCGCGTACATCTGAAGCTCCTCTGGTGTGAAGGTGCTTTCAGTCAATCCGCGAACGGTGAGACGATCCATGTTCGGGAGCCTCGGCCGCATGTCTGAGCGTCTACCATGCCGCCATGGACCCGCTCGGCGATCTCCTCGACGGGGTACGTGCCCACACCGCCGCCTTCTGCCAGGCCGTGCTCGATCCACCCTGGTCGCTGCGGATCTGCGACGAGGCGCCGCTCGGCCTCGCCGTCCCGCTGCGCGGCCACGCCTGGGTGGTGCCCGACGACGGCGAGCCGGTCCTGATCGAGGCCGGTGACGTGGCGGTCGTGCAGGGGCCCGCGCCGTACACGGTGGCCGATGCCGTCACGACCGAGCCGACCGTTTTCGTTCATCCGGGCAACCGGTTGGTCACGGCGGACGGCGAGGACATCACGATGCGGAAGCGGATCGGCGCGAGCACCAACGCCCTCGGTCTCGGCGGCGCCGGCTCGACCCTGCTGGCGAGCGGCGCCTACCAGGTGCGGAGCGTGGTCTCCGGCCGGCTGCTGGCCGCCCTGCCCACGGTGTTGCGGGTGCCGCGCGAGCAGGTCCAGTCGCCGATCATGGACCTGCTGCACGCCGAGGTGAACCGGGACGCGCCCGGCCAGCAGATCGTCCTCGACCGGCTGCTCGACCTCGCCCTGATCGCCACGCTGCGCGCCTGGTTCGCCCGGCCCGGCGGGGATCCGCCCGGGTGGTACCGCGCGCACGGCGACCCGGTCGTCGGCCGCGCGCTGCGCTTCGTGCACGAGGATCCGGCGCGGCCGTGGACGGTCGCCGGCCTCGCCGCGGTGACCGGGGTGTCCCGGGCCTCGTTCGCCCGGCGCTTCACCGATCTGGTCGGCCAGCCGCCGATGGCGTACCTGACCCAGTGGCGCCTCGACCTCGCCGCCGAGTCGCTGCGCGGCTCCGACGCGACGCTCAGCGCGATCGCGCGCCGGGTCGGCTATGCCAACGCGTTCGCGCTGACGGTTGCGTTCAAGCGGGTCAAGGGGACGACTCCGCAGCAGTTCCGGGCCGGTTGAGGGCGGCTTCCAGCCGCCTGACGTCCTCGTCGTCCTTCGGCCGCCTCGGCAACCCCGGGACCCAGACCGGCATCATCCGCTTGATCTCTTTCTGGGCGTACGGGTGGATGACCGCACAAGCGACCGCCCCGATCCGGCCGACCGGCCCGGCCAGCATCCCGTCCGGCCACCGCTCGCCGGCCCAGGGCCCACCGGCCACCACGACGTGCCGCTCCGCGTCGGTGGTGATCAGCGCGAAGCTCAGGTCGACGCCGTCGGAGACGAAGTCGAGCTGCCGGTCGTGCGGGGGTTCCGGCAGCAGCTCCCAGCCCCGCGCCGTCAGCTCGCCGGTGATCCGGCCGGCGTCGGCGGCCCAGGCGAACCAGTCGACGTCGCGGTGCGGCCGGGTCACGTGACCGAGGAAGAAGTCGACGGCCCACCCACCCCGCAGCCAGACCGGGATGCCGAGCCCGGCGACCTCGGCGATCGCGGCCAGCTGCCGTTCCGTGGCGGGGTCCGTTCGGTGCGTATTCATTGAGGAATCCTTCTCATGACGACACGCGGGGTGACCGGCATCACTGGTGGGAGCGTTCCCGCTGCCCCGCCGCGATCCCACCGCCGCGCGGCCGTCCGATGTGCTCGCCGGGACGGGGACATGCGCCAAGATACGGCGCTGCGGCGCGCAGATCGCGCGCCGGACGACACGGGGAGACGGTTTCGTGAACGGCTTCGACAGCCCCGGCCCAGCGCCCGGCGGCGGCGGCGCGGGCGGCGGCGCGGGCGGCGGCGTGGGCGCTGGTCGCGCAGGCGGCGGTGGCGCGGCGGGCTCGGGTGGCCCGGGCGGCGGTGGCGCGGCGGGCTCGGGCGGCTCGGGCGGCGGTGGCGCGGCGAGCTCGGGTGGCCCGGGCGGCGGTGGCGCGGCGGGCTCGGGCGGCGCGGGGGCGCGGCGGCCCACTCGGGCCGGGAATCTGCGGCTCACCCGGATGCCGCAGCGCCCGCCCTCGCGGACCGGACCGTCTTCGCCGGCGCCGGACTGGCTTTTGTCCGCGCAGCCGGAGGAGGGCGCGGCGGCCGGGGCGGCGCGCGGGTCGCGGAAGCGGGGGCGGGTGGTCACCGGGCTTCTCGCCACTCTGCTGGTGGTGGCCGGGGGCGCGGTCTACGCGTACACATCGGGCTGGGCGCGAGAAGGCACCCGGCCCTCGCCCTCGCAGGAGGGCGACCCGGTCGGAAGCGGGGATGCACCTCTGACCGGAAGTGTTCAGCCTGTTCCGGTGTCCTCGATGGATGTGGCGAGTGCGGAACCGCCCAGCTCTTCCTCGACGCCGAGCCTTTCCTCGTCGTCGGCGAGTCCCTCCTCGTCGCCTGCGGTCGCCGGGAAGGCCAATCCGCGCGGCGTCAACCTCGCACTGGGCGGCGTGGCCACCGCGTCGGCGGTCGAGGGCGATCCGTGGAAGGCCGGGAACGCGATCGACGGCGACGAGAGCACCCGCTGGTCGAGCGGCTTCTCCGACCCGCAGTGGATCACCGTCGATCTGAAGGAGCGGTGGCGGATCTCCGAGGTGACACTGCACTGGGAGGCGGCCTACGGGGTGGCCTATCGGGTCGACGCCTCGCTGGACGGCCGGAAGTGGACGGCGCTCTACGCGACGAAGACGGGCAAGGGCGGCAGCGTCACGGTGAGCGCGTCGGGTGAGATCGCACGATATATCCGGATGTATGGTACCGAGCGCAACAGTCGCTACGGCTTCTCCCTGCTGGAGTTCGCGATCCGTTGACGCGGCGTAACGGTTGACGGTTCAATTCTTGACAATTCGCCGCTTCGGGTGACGATGAGTGACGATCGCATGGCGGGTGGTCGATCCGGAAGACCTAGGTCACAAACCCGCTTGCCCCGGCACGCCCGTGATGACCGGATCGGTAGCGTTGCCCGCCATGCGAGCAACCACCGCAGTGATCGCCACAAGCGTGCTGCTGACTCTGGCCCTGACCGGCTGCGGCAGCAACGACGACAACGCCACCGCTCCCGGCGCCGCCACCGCGGCCTCCGTGGCGGACCTGTCCGGACTGGACGAGAGCACCGCGACCGCCTGCACCCTGGCGGAGAACGCGGTCCTCGGCAAGGCCGGCCACGACCTCGACCTGGAGTCCGCGAACCAGATCATCACGGCCGGCAAGACGGCCAAGAGCACGCTCGTCGCCACCCAGACCGGCGTTCTCGAGCTGAGCGTCCGCAAGGCCGAGGCCGCCGCCGGCAACCCGGACGAGCAGACCCTGACCGCGCAGGTCAGCACCGAGATCCTCAAGTTCCGTACGGTCTGCCAGGACGTCGACTCCCTGAAGGCGAGCATCCCGGAGGAGACCACCGGCGGTTCGGGCGCGAGCGCCGACCCGGACGAGCCGGTCGACCGCAGCGTGAACTGAGACCGTCCGGCAGCGGCGGCAATCTTCTACAGTTGCCGCCGTGAAACCCTTTGCATTCCGGCACGGAACCGGCAAGTGGCCCGCGGGCGAGACGCTCCTGCACGTCTATGCGATCCCCGACCTCGCGCGGAATCCCGAACTGGCGAAGCTGGCCCAGGGCTGCCGCGACGCGCTGGCGCCCTATCCGCTGACCATGGTGGAGGACCGCTGGCTGCACATGACGCTCATGCAGATCGCCGACAAGTTCGGCGCCCGCTACTCGGCGGCCGAGCGGGCCGAGCTGGCCGCCGCGCTCCGATCGGATCTCGCCGGGTTCGGCGCCTTCGACCTGACGATCGGGAGCTGTCTCGCGCAGAACACCGTCGTGATGTTCGACGTCCACCCCGACGAGCGGATCGGCGCCCTGGCGAAGCGGGTCCACGACACGGTCGGCCGGGTGCGCGGCGCGGGGGCGCTCGCCTACGACGCCGGCATCCCGCACATGACGATCGGCTATGCGAACGGCGAGGCCGACAACGCCGACATCCAGCGTGACCTGCGGCGGGTCCGGCCCGGTCACGCCGTCATGACGATCGCGGCCGTGCAGTTCGTGGAGGTGACCGTCGACGCCGACGCGAAGACCGTGACCTGGTCGCTGCTGGAGACGATCCCGCTCTAGTGCTCCGCGACGCAGAAGCGGTTTCCCTCGGTGTCGGTGAGCACCACGAACTCCGGCTCGCCCGGCCCCGCCCGGTGCGGCCAGTCCACCCGCCCGGCGCCGAGCCCGACGAGCCGCTCCACCTCGGCCTCCAGCCCGTCCGGGCCGGCCCGCAGGTCGAGGTGGATCCGGGGATACTCCTCGACCCGGCTCTCGCTCTGGTCCATCGCGATCGGGGCGCCCTCCACCCCGGCCGGCGGTTCGAGGACGATCCAGTCGTCGCCGTCCCACCGCGGCGCCCGCCGCACGTAGCCGAGCGCCCCGCTCCAGAATGCGGCGGCCCGCTCCGGTTCCCCGACTCCCAGCGAGATCTGCGCGATGAAGGCCATGCCCCCACCGTACGGAAGGAAGCCGTCAGAGCTTGAACCCGGCGACCAGGCCGTGCAGCTCGGCGCTGGTGCCGGCCAGGCTCTCGGCGTTGTGCTGCGCCCGGCCGGCGACGGTCGTGGTGGCGCCGACCGCGGTCGCCACCCCGGCGATGTTCGCGGCGATGGCCGCGCTGCTGTCCGCCACCTCGGCGACGTTGCGGCCCATCTCGCTGGTGGTGGCGGTCTGCTCCTCGACGGCCGCGGCGATCAGGGTCTGGAAGTCGCTGATCCGGGCGACCACGTCGCCGATCTCGCTGATCGCCCCGACCGCGTTGGACGAGTCGGCTTGGATGGCCTTGACCAGGCGGGCGATCTCGTCGGTGGCCCGGGCGGTCTCCTGGGACAGCTCCTTGACCTCGCCGGCCACCACGGCGAAGCCCTTGCCCAGTTCGCCGGCGCGGGCCGCCTCGATGGTGGCGTTCAGGGCGAGCAGGTTCGTCTGCTCGGCGATCGACGTGATCATGGCGACCACGTTGCCGATCTCGGTGGACGAGGCGCCCAGCTTGCCGACGGTGTGATTGGTCTGGTTCACCACGGTGACCGCCTCGCCGGCGACCCGGGCCGCTTCGCCGGCGTTGCGGGCGATCTCGTCGATCGCCTGGGTCATCTCCGAGCTGCCGGCCTGCAGGGTGTGCACGTTGCCGGAGACGTGCTCGGCCGCCGCCGCGACGGCGGCCGCCTGCGAGCCCATGTCGGTGCTGGCGCCGGCGATCTGGGCGGACACCTCGGAGAGCTCCCGGGAGGCGCCGGAGAGGGTGCCGGCGTGCCCGGCGATGGCGGACACCGTCTCGCGCAGGGACCCGGCCGTCTGGTTCAGCGCGTCGCCGAGGCGGCCGAGCTCGTCCCGGCGCCTCAGGTCGACGTGCGCGGTGAGGTCGCGGCCGGCCAGGCGTTTCAGGGCGACCACCACGGCGGTCAGCGGGCCGGTCACCGAACGCGTCACCCAGACGCCCATCAGCAGCGCCAGGACGATGGCGAGCGCCAGCGAGACGCCGAGCACCGCCGACGCGGTGCCGCGGACCCGCTCGACGTCGTCGCGCAGCGCACCGGCCCGGGCGTTCACCGATTCGTCCAGCTCCGCGGTGATGTCCAGGATCTTTCCGTACGCGTCCGAGGCCTCCCCGCCGTTGATGCTCGTCATCGCCTTGGCCCGGGACGCCCTGGTGTCCGCCGACAGCCACTGCATGACGGTGTCGTCCCAGGTGAAGAAGTCGTCCCAGGCCGTCTTCAGGCCGGCGAACGTGGCGCGCTCGGCCTCGGTCATGGCGGCCGTGCGGGTCGCGGTCAGACCGGCGTAGACGGCCTCCTTCGCCTTCAGCTCACCCTGCCGGTTGTAGCCCTCCGGGCCGGTCGCGTGCGCGTACCCGAAAGCACCCACGTCCGCGACGACCAGGCCCTGCCAGCCGGTGACGTCGGCAGCGGCGTACTCGGCCGCCTGGATGTCGTCGCGGACCTCCTCCAGCGCGGTGAGCCGGTCCTGCGCCGTCTCCTGCTGGCGCAGGCCCCACCAGCCGGTGCCGGCCGAGGCCACGAGCAGGACGCTCAGCACCAGGTAGGACGCCCCGAGACGCTTGCCGACGCTGACGTCGTAGATACGCATGGGCGGTCTTCCTGTGAGCGGCGATCCGGCCCGTGGCAACGGTGATCTCCATCAGTATTCCGGGAGACGGTCCTCAGCCGCAGGAGTTCAGCGCCGTCTGCAGCGCCGTCTTCTCGGAGGCCTGGAGTTTGAGCGCCCAGTAGTGCTTCACCGCGATCCACATGCGGGCGTAGGTGCATCGGTACGAGCTCACCGACGGCTGCCAGGTCGACGGGTCCTGGTCGCCCTTCGACTGGTTGACGTTGTCGGTCACGGCGATGAGCTGAGGTCGGGTCAGGTCGTTCGCGAAGCTCTGCCGCTTGCTGGTGGTCCACGCGCTGGCCCCGGAGCGCCACGCCTCGGCGAGCGGCACCACGTGGTCGATGTCGACGTCGGCCGCGGCGGTCCAGGTGGCGCCGTCGTAGGGGGAGTACCAGGAACCGGACGTCGCGGCGCAGGCCGAGCTCGTCACCACGCTGGAACCGTCCCGCTTGAGCACGGTCTCCCGGGTGTTGCAGGTGCCGCTGATCGTGATCCAGTGCGGGAACAGGTCGCGGTCGTAGGTGCTCGCGTTCGCCTCGGCGGCCACGGTCAGCGCGTTGAGGTAGGTCTGCGCGGTGGCCTTGCTCGGGATCCCGGAGGGCGCCGCCTCGGCCGGGGCGCCGAGGAACAGGCTGATCAGGATCGCCGCCAGGGTGGCGGGGACGAGGGGGCGGGGGGACAGGCGCATGGTGGCTCCCATCGATACGGTGCCCGTGTCGGACACGCATAGATCTACGGGAGCCGGGCGTCACAAGATGTCGATGAACGTGAATTTCTTGTGTCCGGACGAGAAAGAACGGCGGATAGCATTCCGGCCGTGATGGGAATGCACGTGGGGAATGCGGCGGCGATGTGGGCCTCGAAGGGCCCGGATTCCGTGCGCGGGGACGACTATCTGCTGGCCGAGCACGACACCGGGGCGCGCGTGATCCTCGTGGGCGGGGCGGCGCGCGCGGCGGAGGTGCTGGCGCTCGCGCCGCGGCGGACGCTGATCGTGGAGGATGCCTTCGGCATCCTGGGGGCGCACGAGCCGGGGACCCTGCGCATGCCGATCATGGTGCGGCGGCCTGGGCGGGTGGTTGCGGCGGCTTCGAGGGTACGGGTGGAAGAGGTCCGCGACGAGGCCGGGCTGGCCGCCGCGGAACGCGTGATCGTCGACGGTTTCCCGCTTCCCGCCCATCAGCCGTGGCGGCGGGGCGGGGCGATGCCGGCGGACGTGCTCGGGCGGCCCGGCTGGCGGGTGTGGCTGGGCCGGTGCGACGGCGACGGTGAGCCGGCGGCGGCCGCCTACACGTTCGACGACGGTACGGCCGTCGGTGTCTACTGGCTGGCGACGCTGCCGGAGCACCGTTCGAAGGGGGCCGGCCGCGCGGTGCTCACCACGGCGCTCGCCGCGGCGCCGGACCGGCACTTCACGCTGATCGCCACCGAGGCCGGGCTGCCGCTGTACGAGTCGGCCGGCTTCGCGGTCGCCGGCACCTCGGTGTGGCACACCCGGCCACCGCTGGAGGGATGACGCGGAAAGAGATCGGCCGGGTGGCTCACGCGAGGACGCGGAGCGCGGCCACCGCGACCGGCGCGATGCTGGTGACGGCGAATCCGGCCGCTGCCGAGGAGGATGCGGCGGCGGTGAGGAGGGTGGCGGTAACGGTGGGAGAGCCGGCTGCCGAGACGGTCGTGGGGGAGACGGCGACGCCGTGGTCGGTGTGGCGGAGGGCCGCCGTGCTGCCGGCCGTGCCGAGCACGACCGCGGCCGCCACGGCCGCGCCGCGGAGGCGCCAGCCGGCCGCGAGGGAGCCGGCCGTGGAGGCGAGGGTGGCGGGCTGGGTCTGCGGGAAACGGATCGCGATGTCGGTCATGGGAACAACGATCGGCCCCGCTCTTGGCCCTGGCCCATGAAGGATCTGTGGGCCTCCTGTGTGAGCGAGGCCCCTCAGCCGGCCGGCTCGATCTGCGGCGCAGGCACGCCCGGCTCGTCCTCGGCCGGCTCCGGGCGCTTCTCGTCGTCCTGCCGGTTCTCGTCGCTGTTGCGGACATCCTGGAGGTCGATCGGGCGCTCGATGTCCGGCTGCTGCTGCGGTTCGCTCGCGGTCATACCGGGAGGCATACCCAGCGGAGACCCGAACTCACTTCCTCTGGTTGATCCGGATCATGTTGCCGGCCGGGTCGCGGAAGGCGCAGTCGCGGACACCGTACGGCTGGTCGATCGGCTCCTGGAGCACCTCGCCGCCGGCGGCCCGGACCTTCTCGAACGTGGCGTCCACGTCCTCGGTGGTGAGCAGCACCGAGCGGAGCAGGCCCTTGGCGAGCAGCTCGGCCATCGTGGCGCGGTCGGCGGGGGAGGCGCTCGGGTCGGCGAGCGGGGGTTCGAGGACGACCTCGACGTCCGGCTGGTCGGGGGCGCCGAGGGTGATCCAGCGCATGCCCTCGAAGCCGACGTCCTTGCGGACCTCCAGGCCCAGGGCGTCGCGGTAGAAGGTGAGCGCCTTGTCGTGGTCGTCGACGGCGATGAACGCGGTGGCAATCCTGACTGTCATGCGGACCACGCTACGGACGGGCGGCCCGGCCGGCTTCTCCGTTCCTGACCGGTCTCGTGTAAATCTTGGCGTAGCAGGCCGGGATGGCCGCGCCGGCCCGATGGTCGCGGGCCCGGTACGCGCTCGGGCTCTCCCCGACGAGCTCGGTGAACCGGGAGCTGAACGAGCCGAGCGACGTACAGCCGACGGCGAAGCAGACCTCGGTCACCGACAGGTCGCCGCGCCGCAGCAACGCCTTGGCGCGCTCGATCCGGCGGGTCATCAGGTAGCTGTACGGCGTCTCGCCGAACGCGGCCCGGAAGCTGCGGGAGAAGTGACCGGCCGACATGCAGGCGTCGCGGGCCAGCGCCGGGACGTCGAGCGGCTCCGCGTAGTCGCGGTCCATCCGGTCCCGGGCCCGGCGCAGGCGCACCAGGTCGTCGAGGGTCACGCGCCCACCATCGCACAGGGTGGCCCCGGGACGCTTCCCCCCGTACCCGGAATCAAGCGCAGGCGATCAGCCTGCCTGGACCCTCACGAGACCCGGATGGAAGGTTCGCCAGCACCCCTTGCCGGCCCGCTTCGCCGCATACATCGCGATGTCGGCGTCGCGCAGGAGCGTCTCGATGTCGGCGTCGGCGCCCGCGGTGGCCGCCCCGATGCTCGCGTTCGCCTTCGCCATCGCGCCGTCGCCCACCTCGATCGCGCCCTCCATCGACAGCAGGATGCGGCGCGCCGTGTGCTCGGCCGCGGTCTCGTCGCAGTCGCGCAGCAGCACCGCGAACTCGTCGCCGCCGAGCCGGGCCACCAGATCGCCGGCCCGCACCGACTCGGTGAGCTTGCGGGACACGCCGACCAGCAGGGCGTCGCCGGCCGGATGACCGAGCGTGTCGTTCACCGCCTTGAAGCCGTCCAGATCGATCAGCAGCAGCGAGATGGTCCCCGGCTCGTGGTCGTCGAGGGCCGCGGTCATCTCCTCCTGGAGGTGGGTGCGGTTCGCGAGGCCGGTGAGGCCGTCGGTGTTCGCCTGGTGGCGCAGCCGGGTCTCGTGCTCGCGCAGCTCGGCCAGGGTGTGGTCGAGCTCGGAGATCAGCCGGGTGTTGTCGTGGAACGCCACGAGCTGCCGGCCGGCCACCAGCGCGATGATCACGCCGAGGCCCGCGATGACGCCCCAGAGCTTGCCCTCGTCGCCGCGCTCGAAGGACTGGCTGGAGCTGACGATGAAGACGAGCGCGCCGAAGACGATCGCGATCGAGCCGTAGGGGAGCAGACTGTAGGGCTTGCGCCGCTTCGCGCCGAACGCCGTCTCGTCGAACCGGGCGATGATCTCCTGGGTGCGCGGGCCCGCCGCGATGAGCAGGCTGGGCAGGAAGCGCACGGCGAAGACGTACGCGGGGAGCTCCTCGACGCTGCCCGGCGCCAGGAAGAAGCCGACGCTGTTCACCCCGGCCGACAGGATCATCGGCAGGACCGCGGCCCGGTGCATCGGGGCGTTGCCGCTGAGGCTCATCTTGGCGGACGCGAACGCAGCGGTCAGGATCACGGCGCCGGCCGCGAGGGTGGCGATCAGGTCGCCGGTCGTGCCCTCGGTGTCGGCGGCGAAGCACCAGGCCACCACCGCGCCGCCGACCAGCACGGTCGCCGAGTCGAGCCAGAAGGCGAGCCGTTCCCGGCCGGAGCGGGACGGGTGCGGGTGGGCCAGCATGGCGAGGATCAGGATGCCGAGGCCGGCCGCGAAGCAGGTGCTCTGCACGGCGCCGCCGTTGGTGAGGCCGCCGGTGCCGCCGAGCAGCACGGTGAGCGTCTGGGTGGTGTCGCCGACGACGAACAGCACGCCGCAGGCGGTCAGGACGCGCCAGAACCGCCGGATCGGACCGGTCGCGACCCGGGAGACCCGCCAGGACGAGTACGCCAGCAGCAGGTCGAGCGGCACCTGGAAGGCCCAGTAGATCCGGACCTGCGCGTCGGTGTGCCCGGACAGCGTGAAGAGGAGGATCACCGCGAGGATGGTCCACCAGCCGGCCGCGGTGAGCAGGGGATCCTGACGCAGGGCAGGCGCGATGATCTCGCGACGCCGCTCCGCGGCCTTGGTTGACCTACTCACGCATGCGTTATCGGCCGTACCGCCGTGAGCATGAGGAAAGACGGATGTGTACAGACGTACATAGCGTATGTACGATCGTACGCATGTCCACCGCCACCCGCATCGCGCCCCCTCGTGAGGCGCGCCTGGCCCGCATGGCCGTCGCCCTGGTGTTCCTGACCAACGGCGCCCTGTACGCCAACGTCGTACCCCGGTTCCCGCAGCTCAAGGCGGAACTGGGCCTCACCAACGCCGCCCTCGGCTCGGCCATCGCCGCGATGCCGCTCGGCGCCCTCCTCGCGGGTCTGTTCGCCGCCACGGTGATCCGCCGGTTCCGCTCGGCGCGGGTGGCGTCGATCGGCATCGTGCTCCTCGCGGCCCTGGTCTTCCTGCTCGCCTTCGCGCCGAACGTGTGGGCGCTCGGCGCGGTCTTCTTCGTGGCCGGCGCGCTCGACGCGATCATCGACGTGGCGCAGAACGCGCACGGCCTGCGGGTGCAGCGGGTCTACGGGCGGTCGATCCTCAACTCGCTGCACGGGCTGTGGAGCGTCGGGGCGGTGCTCGGCGGCCTGATGGGGTCGGCGGCGGCCGGGCTGGCGCTGTCGTTGCCGCTGCACCTGGGGATCTCGGCGGTCGTCTTCTCCCTCGTCGCGATCTTCGCCTTCAGGTTCATGCTGCCGGGGCCGGACGGCGGCGTCACCGAGACAGCGGGTGGTTCGGGAACGAAACGGGCGTACAGCGCGCACGCCGTCAAGATCCTCGCGGTGCTCGGCGTGCTGGCCGCCTGCGGCGCGCTCGTCGAGGACGCCGGCTCCTCGTGGGGCGCCCTCTATCTGCGCAACGAGCTGCTGACCAGCGCCGCCGTGGCCGGCCTCGCGTTCGTGGCGCTGCAGGTCGCGATGACCTTCGGGCGGCTCACCGGCGACCGGGTCGTCGACCGGTTCGGCCAGCGGGCCGTGGTCCGGGCCGGTGGCGCGCTCGCGGCGGCCGGCATGGGCCTCGCCCTCGCGTTCCCGTCGGTGACCACCACGCTGATCGGGTTCGCCTGCGCCGGCCTCGGGACGGCCACCCTGGTCCCGGCCGCGATGCACAGCGCCGACGCGCTGCCGGGGCTCCCGGAGGGCGTCGGGCTGACCGTCTCGAGCTGGCTGCTGCGCGCCGGCTTCCTGCTCTCGGCGCCGCTCGTCGGTGCGGTCGCCGACCTCTCCAGCCTGCGCGTCGCCCTGCTCACGGTGGTGGTGGCGGGCGTTCTCACGGTGGTCTGCGCCAGGGTGCTGCCGCGCCGAGATTGACGGCGGGCGATCGAGTGCCTAACTTACGAGTGGGTTACGTAAGTTTCGCGCTCCTCCCCACCGAAGGAGTTCCGTTGAGAAAGGCAATCCTCGCCGCGCTCACCACGGCGGCGATCCTGGCGCCCCTCGGCCCGCCCGCGTTCGCCCACGGCTCCGCCGATTCGCTGCGGGAGGCCGCCCCCCGATACTTGCGGATCGGTTCCGCGGTAGCGGGCGGCGGCCACCACGTCGACCAGCCCTATCCCGACCCGTTCCCCAACGACAGGCAGTACCGCCGCGTCCTCGCCCGGGAGTTCTCCTCGGTCTCCCCGGAGAACCAGATGAAGTGGGAGTTCATCCATCCGGCTCGTCACGAGTACAACTTCGGGCCGGCCGACGCGATCGTGGCGTTCGCCCGGAAGAACGGCCAGGCCGTCCGGGGGCACACCCTGCTCTGGCACAGCCAGAACCCGGCGTGGCTGCAGGAGGGCACGTTCACGAAGGCCGAACTCCGGAAGATCCTGAAGGACCACATCTTCACCGTCGTCGGCCGGTACCGCGGCAAGATCCAGCAGTGGGACGTCGCCAACGAGATCCTCAACGAGAACGGGGAGTACCGGCAGGAGAACATCTTCATCCGGGAGCTCGGCCCGGGGATCGTCGCGGACGCGTTCCGGTGGGCCCACCAGGCCGACCCGCACGCACAGCTGTTCCTCAACGACTACGGCGTCGAGTGGCCCGGAGTGAAGGTGGACGCCTACGCGACGCTGGCCCAGCAGCTGCTCGCCCAGCGGGTGCCGCTGCACGGGTTCGCCTCGCAGGCGCACCTGAGCATGCGGTACGGCGCGCCCGACCAGCTGGCCGGCGTGCTCCAGCGCTTCGACGACCTCGGCCTGAAGACGGCGATCACCGAGCTCGACGTCCGGATGGACCTGCCCGCCTCCGGGGTCCCGACCGCGGAGCAGCTCGCCACCCAGGCCACGTACTACAAGACCGCGCTGGACGCCTGCCTCGCGGTCGACGGCTGCAACTCGTTCACCATCTGGGGCTTCACCGACAAGTACTCGTGGGTGCCGGTGTTCTTCCCGTCCGAGGGCGCCGCGACGGTGATGTGGGACGACTTCGGCAAGAAGCCCGCGTACTTCGCGCTGAAGAAGACCCTGGCCGAGGCGCCCCGCCGCCGCTGACGTTCCGCGATCTTGAGCGATCCTCCGCCGCGCCGGTTTTTTCTGCCGCGCTGGTGGAGGATCGCTCAGATCCGAGCGAGGTACGCGTTACGGTACGGACGTGATGCTGGGACCGGACGAGACGCCCGCGGAATCGTGGCGTGAGCAGACCTGGGACGCATTCACCGCGTCGGTGCTGACCGAGGCCGGCATCCCGGAGGGGCGGCCGATCCTGGTCGCCGTCGACGGTCGCGGGGGCGGCGGCAAGACCACCCTGGCCGAGCAGCTGCTGCGCCGCGTACCGGGGTCGGCGATCGTGCACACCGACGACGTGGCCTGGTGGCACTCCCGGTTCGGCTGGTCCGACCTGATGGCCGACGGGATCCTCAAGCCGCTGCACGCCGGCGAGGCCGTGCACTACCGCCCGCCCGCGTGGGAGGAGCGCGGCCGCGACGGCCACATCGAGGTGCCGGCCGGGTGCCCGGTCGTGTTCGTCGAGGGCGTCGGCGCATCCCGCAAGGACCTCGCCGAATACTTCGACGTGGCGGTCTGGGTGCAGTCCGACTTCGTCGAGGCGGAACGCAGGGGCATCACCCGCGACATCCGGCTGCACGGTCACGACGAGGAGGTCGCGAAGCGCGAGTGGGACGAGTGGATGGCCGAGGAGATCCCGTTCCTCAGCGAGGACCGCCCGTGGGAGCGGGCCGCCTTCCTCGTCCTCGGCACCGGCGACGGAGCTCCCGGGACGGTGAGCACGTCGAAGCGGGCATGAAGCGGTGCGCTAGCGTTTCGACCCATGTCGATGTTCGTCAGCTACTGCCAGTACGGGGTGTACACCGGCGACGGCGGCGACGGCCTTCCGATCTACACCGTCGGCGACGAGCTTCTGCACGTCGGCGGCCCGGCGGAGTGCACCGGCTTCACCGGCGTGCACACCGGCGAGATCGACATCCGGATCGTGGTGTCCGAGGCCGAGCCGCCGCTGATGAGCGACGACGACTGGGATGCCGCGAGCGAGACCACCCTCTGGTCGGCGGACGGCCGGGTCACCGTGCTGGGGCTGATGGCCGGTCCGCGCGAGGGACTCACCGGCGTGCCCCTGCCGAGGCCCGGGCTGGCGAGGGTACGGATCTACGCCCGCAACCGCATCCACGAGTCCGTCCGCACCGACGAGGATCCGCCGGAGCAGCACGAGGTGCACATCTGGCCGGCGACCGAGGAGCAGGGCCTGCGCACCCTCTTCGACGACGGCTCCCGGGGCCCGTGGCCGCGGAGGACGGCCGAGGCGGCGGTGTGGGCGATGGAGAAGCTGCTGGCCGGCCCTCCCGCGGGACCGGACGCCGACCGGGTGACTGTCGTCCGGAACATCACGCCGCCCTGGGCGCCGCCCCCGGCGATCTCCGCGGGGAACCTGGAGATCCGCCTCGAACCGGCCGGCGACGGGTATGCGTTCGCGTGGCACCCGCAGGCGTCGGACTCCCGGCCCGATGACGCCACCGGCCACGTACGGATCGATGGTCTGACCTTGAGGCACGAGAACGTGGCCGCTCACCAGGCCGTGCTGCTGGGCCTGATCTGGGACCATCTGCTGGAGTCGCCGCCGGGCCGGGAACCCGCCTGGGAGGCGCCGATGCGGGCGCGGATCGCCGCCGAGTCCCGGCGTGCTGAGGAACGGCGCCGGGAGAGGGCGGCGCGGGAGGCGGCCGCGTGGGGTGGGAGCCCGCCCACCGAGCGGTTGCGCGGGCTGCGCGCCCGGGCGAGGAGCCTGGCCGAGCTGGACCGCCCGCTGCTCGACGGCCTGGTCGCCCTGCCACCGGACCGCCGGCGCGCCGTCGCGAACTGGGCCGCCCGCCGGGCCCTGGAGTCGGCCGGCCTCGATCGGGTCGGCTGGATCGCGGAGGCCCTCGCCACGGTGGAGGCCGGCGAACCGCTGCCCGCCTCCCTCGCCGATGACGGCTTCGGCCGCCTGCTCGACGATCCGCGGGTACCGCAGACGCTGCTCGACACCGGCGGCCACACCCGCATCCTGCACCAGGCCGTGGCGTTCCCGGCGCTGCTCGCCCTCGACGAGGAGGACGACCTCGCGGCGGCGGTCGAGGCCCTCTACATAGCGGCCCAGGCGTCCGGCGCCCGTTTCCGGACCTTCCTCGCGGACGCCCGCGCCCAGTTGTGAGCGCGGCTGTGAGTGCGGTTGTGATCGCGCCGGTGAGTGCGGCTTCGAGCGGGTCGGTGAGCGGGGTGGCTGTGGGCGCGGCTCTGAGCGGGGCTGTGATCGCGGCTGTGGGCGCGGCGGTGAGTGCCATGGTCAGAGCGTCCGGGCCGTGAGGGCGCCGGGCGACGTCGTGGCGGTGAGAGTGCCGGGCGACGTCGTGGCGGTGATGTCGCCGTGCGACGTCGTGGCCTTGATGGTGACCGCGGCGGTGCCGTCGTTCCGCAGGGCGTTCGCGACCCTGCCGTAGCCGGTGCCCGCGTCCAGAGCCGCCGATACCCCCGCCGCCGTGACGACCGCGATGTCACCGGACTGCGTGGTCAGCACCAGGTCGCCGCGCACCGCCTCGGCGATCCGGATGTCGCCCCGGGCCGTGGTGATCTCGGCCGGGCCGGTCAGCCGGCCCACCTCCACGTCACCGTCCAGGGCGGACAGCCGGACACCGGACGCCTCGTCGATCTTCGCCTGCCGGTGGGCGCCGTCGAACACGACCTCGCCGAGCCGGCCCACGCCGCGCAGCTCGGTCCCGGCCGACGCGCCCTCGACCCGGGAACCGGCCGGCAGCTGAACGGTGACCTCGACCGAACCGGGCCCGAAGAGCTGGTTGCGGGCGTTCGGGGTGCTGACCCGCAGCACGCCGTCCGCGTAGGAGACCGTCGTCTGCTCGGAGGCCCGCACGTCGCGGCTCTTACCCGGATCGGCCGGCCGGACATCGACGGTGGTGTCCGCCCGATCGGCGGCGATCAGCTGGATCCGCCCGGCCGGGATCTCGAGCACGGTGGCGATCGGGGCGGGGGTGGCGAAGCTCTGCATGGTGGCCTCCTGAGCCGGTCCGTTGTTTCCGATGTAGGAAAAGCTACGTTGCTTTCCATATTACGGCAACAAGCGGATTGCAACTATCGGATATACTCCCAGCTCAGGAGGTCTAAACTGTTGCAATGGGGTGGAGGTTCAATGCAACGCTTCAGGCCGCTACGCAGAATTCGTTGCCCTCGGGGTCGGACATGACGATGTGGTGGCCGTCGACAGTGGTGAGGATCCGGCCGCCCGCCGCTTCCAGTTGGGCGGATTTCGCGCGGATGCGCTGCCAGGCGTCGTCGCCCTTGCCGACGCGGACGTCGATGTGCAGGCGGTTCTTCGCGGTCTTCGGCTCGGGGACGTCGAGGAAGCAGAGCCTCGGCCCTGCCCCGGCCGGGTCGCGCAGCCAGGCGCCGCCGCCCTCGTCGTCGTCCGGCTCGCCGAAGGAGGCGGCCCACTCCGCCCGCGTCGCGAACGGCGCGGGCGGCGGCTCGTCCTCGTAGTCGAGCGCCAGCTTCCAGAACTCGGCCAGCGCCTCGGCGTTCACCGTGTCGAAGGTCAGATCCACTCGTATGCCCATGCCCGCATGCTGCCACCCGGGTCCGACAAAAAAGGGTGACGGCATCCCCGGGGCCGGCGCCGTCGTGCGCCGGGGGAACGGACCGTCAGGTGTCGGCACGGACGGGACGGGCCGATTCGTCCCGGACGGGCGTCATTCTTCGTACGAATATGGTCAGATCTGCCCGTGGTTGGGCGGAAGGACGTCCGAGAGCTCGAATGCGGCGATATGCGTGTATTTCCAGTCGAGCGGATCGTGGATGCTGTGGGTGCGCGCGTTGCGCCAGTGCCGGTCGAGATCCCACTTCGCGGCGGCGGCGCTGGTGCCGCACATGACGAAGAGCTCGGAGCCGGCCTCGACCGCGACCTCGCTGGCGAAGGCCTTCGCGGCGGCTACCGTGAGTGACCCCTGGGCGGCCTCCTCGGGAGACGACGGGATCAGGCCGATCTCCTCGAGCGTGCCGGCGGCCGACGCCAGCAGCGCCTCGGCGGCACGCACCCGGCTGGCCAGGCGGCCGTAGCGGTAGCGCACGTTCGGATCCTCGGCGGCGCTGCCGTGACCCGCGCGGACGGCCTCCGACGAGGGGCGGGCCGTGGAGCGGAGATAGGAGCGGGCGTCCCGCAGGGCCGCGCCGGCGATGCCCGCCTCGATGGCGGTGTGCACGAGCTGGGCCCGCGCGCCGAGCTGCTGCGGAACCTCGTAGGCCGAGGCGTAGTCGATCACCAGGGACACCGGGACGTCACGGAAGGTGGCCGTTCCGCTGATCGTGGCGCGCTGGCCGATCACGTCCCAGTCGGTGTCGACGGTGACGCCCCCGGCCGTCCGCGGCACGAAGGCCAGCACCAGGCGGCCGTTCTCGTCGAGCGCGCTCACGGCGATCCAGGCGCTGGTCAGGGCGCCCGTCGTGTAGAACTTGACGCCGTTCAGCAGGCCGCCGGAGACGCGCGTCCTCAGATCCTGCGCGTGCTTGCCGCCCCGCTCGGCCAGGCCGTTGCCGAGCCGGCGGCCGGCCAGGACGTCGCCGAAGAGCCGCTCGCGCGCCTCGGCGGTCCCGTGCACGGCCAGGATGTCGACCATCAGGAAGTGGCCCTGCGGCACCTGCGCGATCGCCGGGTCGGCGGCGGCCAGGATCCGGGTGACCTCGGCGAGCGTGCGCGGGCCGAGGCCGGGACCGCCGTCGGCGACCGGGATCGTGATGCCGAGCAGGCCGGAGCCGTCGAGGGCGGCCAGGGCCTCGGCCGGGATCACCGTGGCGCCGTCGCGATCGCGCTGGGCCGCGCCGGGCTCGAGCTCGGCGGCGAGCCGGTGAGCGGTGCTGACTGCTACTTCGTGGGTGAGCATCCGGTGATCTTAGGAAGGCTTCCTCAAGTCGCCGGTGGCCGGGACCGATCACCAGCAGACCGGACCGGCGGAGGAGGACCACTTGCACACCTGGACCACGCGTGTGCCACCGGCGCGCCGGGTGCCGGTCGCCTACGTCGCGCTCGGCGTCCTCTACGTCGCGGCGATGCTCGGCCTGGCCGGCTCGTCGGCGCTGCCGGAGTCCTTCACCGCGGCCGAGGCGGCCCGGTTCGGATTCGGCCTGTTCGGCGTGTTCGCGGCCGTCCGCGCGGCCCGGCTCCCGCACCTGCCGCGCCGGCTGCGGCAGGCCTGGGCCGCGGTCGCCGGCTGCTTCGCCGTGCTGGTCGTCAGCGTCCCGGCGCTGCTCGTGATCGGCACCTCGGACACCGCCGACGACGTCATCCACATGGTGTTCGTGGTGGCGCTGCTGATCGCCCTCCAGCTCTTCCCGCTCGCCCGGACCAGCCGCCGGGACCGGCTCAAGACCGCCGTCGACGCGCTGACCGTGCTGGTCGGCGGCTCGATGGTGCTCTGGTACACCGCCTTCGACCCGCTGCTGCAGAGTGGCCGGCTCACCGTCGACATGACCGTGAGCGCCGTGCTCTACCCGATCGGCGACCTCGCGCTGCTGTTCAGCGTCTCCCGCGCCCTGCTGCGCGGCGCCGACGACACCGCCCGCCGGCCGTTGCAGCTGCTCACCGCGGGCACGCTGGTGCTCTTCCTGGGCGACGCGGTGAACGGCTACCTCGACGCGCACGACCTCATGCTCGACTCCACCTGGCCGTTCTACTGGTGGATCACGACGGACGCGCTGCTCGCCGCGGCGGCCGTGGAGCAGAGCCGGCCCGCCGTGCCGCGGGCGGTGCGCTCCGGCTTCCGGATCGGCCGGTTCCTGCCGTTCGTCGCGGTCGTGGTGGCGCACGCGCTGATGTTCGAGGCGGCCGTGAAGTCCGGGGACTTCTCGCCCTGGGGCGGCCTCGCCCTCGGCGGCGCGGCGCTCAGCGCGCTCGTGCTGTACCGGCAGACGCTGGCGCAGCGGGAGTCGGACGAGCAGGCGCTCACCGACCCGCTGACCGGGCTGGCGAACCGGGCGCGGTTCCGGGCGACGTCGCACCGGAGCCTCACGCGCGGCACGACAGCGATCCTGGTGATCGACATGAACAGCTTCAAGGAGATCAACGACACCCTCGGGCACCAGGCCGGCGACCTCGTCCTGGTCGAGTTCGCCGAGGTGCTGCGGCGGTGCGTGCCCTCCTCCGGCCTGCCGTGCCGGCTGGGCGGCGACGAGTTCGCGGTGGTGCTCTCCGATCTGGCGTCACCGCGGCATGCGTACGAGGTCGCCGGCCGGATCGCCGCCGAGCTGGGCCCGGTGGCCGTGGACGGCAAGCTGATCACACTGGCCGCGAGCATCGGCGTCGCGGTGTCGGCGGCCGGCGAGCTGCACCACGACGAGCTGGTGCACCGGGCCGACCTGGCGATGTACAAGGCGAAGGGTCTCGGCCCGGAGACCCGCTGGGCGGTCTGGCAGGAGGCGCTCGAAACAGCCGCCTGAAAAAGCGTTGTCGCGCGGGTGGCGGCGCATCCACTGGGTTGGACTCCCCGGTCCGCACATCCCCAGTGGAAGGATCCCCATGAGATCAAGGCGTGCCTTGGCTCTGGGGGGCGGCATCACCGTCCCCCTCGTCATCCTCGGCATCTCGATGATCCCGGCCGGCGCCGCCGTCGCGCCCGTCGCGAACGGCGTCTACACCCTCGCGGCGGGCGCCAGCGGCAAGTGCGTCGACGTGGCCGGCGCGTCGGCCGAGAACGCGGCGCTCCTCGTCCAGCTCGCCTGCGGCACCACCGCGACGAACCAGCAGTGGAAGGCGGTGCCGCAGGCGAACGGGCAGTTCAACCTCGCCAACGGCAACAGCGGCCGGTGCGTCGAC
The DNA here is from genome assembly GCF_040639855.1 of Actinoplanes sp. NPDC023714. NCBI lineage: Bacteria > Bacillati > Actinomycetota > Actinomycetes > Micromonosporales > Micromonosporaceae > Actinoplanes > Actinoplanes sp. NPDC023714. The sequence continues at coordinate 308,351 of NZ_JBFAAR010000010.1, read as the reverse complement.
GTCCCCAGCGCCTCGACGGTGTCCGGCACCCAGCTCCAGCAGTACGGGTGCGGCGACGGCCTCAAGACGAACCAGCTGTGGACGTTCAGCGCGTCCGGCGCGGCGTCCGGCAAGTATCTGATCAAGAGCGTCGCGACCGGCCTGTGCATCAGCGACAAGGACGGCTCGACGGCGGGCAACAACCCGATCGTGCAGGAGACGTGCTCGGACATCTCCCGCATGCAGTGGTCGTTCAACCACATCTCTGGCCCGACGGCACCGCCGGCCACGACCCCGCCCGCCGGGACCGGCCGGCAGATGGAGGATCTCGACCGCGGCCTGATCAGCGTCCGCTCCGGCAGCGCGAACCTGGTCTCCTGGCGCCTGCTCGGCACCGAGGCACAGTCGACGGGGTTCAACGTCTACCGGGGTACGACGAAGGTCAACGCCACGCCGATCACGAACTCCACGAACTACCTGGACGCCGGCGCGGCGGCGAACGCCACCTACACGGTGCGCGCCGTCGTCGGCGGCACCGAGCAGGCCGCGTCGGCCACCTCGCTGACCTTCGGCAACGGCTACCTCGACGTCCCGCTGAGCGTCCCGGCCGGCGGCACCACCCCGTCCGGTGAGGCGTACACCTACGCGGCGAACGACGCCTCGGTGGGCGACCTGGACGGCGACGGCGACTACGAGATCGTGCTGAAGTGGGACCCGTCCAACGCCAAGGACAACTCCCAGTCCGGATACACCGGCAACGTCCTGGTCGACGCGTACACCCTGCAGGGGCAGCGGCTGTGGCGCATCGACCTGGGCCGCAACATCCGGGCCGGCGCCCACTACACCCAGTTCCAGGTCTACGACTACGACGGCGACGGCCGGGCCGAGGTCGCCATGAAGACCGCCGACGGCACCCGGTCCGGCACCGGCGTGGTGATCGGCTCGTCGAGCGCCGACCACCGCAACTCCTCCGGATACGTGCTGTCCGGCCCGGAGTACCTGACCATGTTCGACGGCCGGACCGGCGCGGCGCTCTCCACCGTGAACTACACCCCGGCCCGCGGCACCGTGTCGAGCTGGGGTGACAGCTACGGCAACCGGGTCGACCGCTTCCTGGCCGGCACGGCCTACCTGGACGGCAGCCGGCCGTCGCTGATCATGGCGCGCGGCTACTACACCCGGGCCGTCGTCGCCGCCTGGGACTTCCGCAACGGCACGCTGACCAGCCGCTGGACCTACGACTCCGGGAACGGCAACACCGGCGCCTACGGGCAGGGCAACCACCAGCTCTCCATCGCCGACCTGGACGGGGACGGGAAGGACGAGATCGCGTACGGCGCGGCCGCGATCAACGACAACGGCACCCTGATGTGGCGCAGCGGCCTCGGCCACGGCGACGCCCTGCACGTCGGCGACCTGATCCCGGCCCGGGCCGGCATCGAGGTCTACCGGCCGTCGGAGAGCACCACGCAGCCGACCGACGCGATGCTCGACGGCCGGACCGGCGCGGTCATCTGGTCGCACCCGGCCTGCGGCTGCGACAACGGCCGGGCGGTGGCCGGCGACGTCTACGCCGGCAGCGCGGGCGCCGAGGCCTGGTCATCGTCGGTCTCCGGGCTGTCCAGCACGTCCGGCGCCAACGTCGGCCGCAAGCCGTCCTCGACCAACTTCCTGGCCTGGTGGGACGCCGACCCGGTCCGCGAGCTCGTCGACGCCACCCGGGTCGACAAGTACGGCACGAGCGGCGACACCCGCCTGCTGACCGCCTCCGGGGTGGCCTCCAACAACAGCACGAAGCAGACCCCGGCGCTCTCCGGCGACATCCTCGGCGACTGGCGTGAGGAGATCATCTGGCGGACGTCGGACTCGTCGGCGCTGCGCGTCTACAGCACCCCCACGGTCACCGACCGCCGCATCCACACGCTCGTGCACGACGCGCAATATCGCGTGGCGATCGCCTGGCAGAACACCGCCTACAACCAGCCGCCGCACCCGAGCTTCTTCCTCGGCAACGGCATGAGCACCCCGGCGCAGCCGAACATCCACGTTCGCTGACCGGGGAGAACCCGTCCGGGCCCGGTGCTCGTCAGGCGCCGGGTCCGTCAGGCGCCGGGTCCTCCGTCAGGCGGCGGTGTGCCGGAAGGACGCGAAGACCACGTCGCCGCTGTGCTCGAAGCCGAGGCGCTCGTAGAGCCGGATCGCCGTGTCGTTGTCGTGCACCGTGTGCAGGAACGGCAGCTCGCCCCGGGCCAGGATGCCCGCCGCGACGGCCAGGGTCAGCCGCGCGCCCAGGCCCTTGCCGCGGAACTCCGGGTCGGTGCAGACGGCGCTCACCTCGGTCCAGCCCGGCATCCGGAAGCGCTCGCCGGCCATCGCGACGAGCCGGCCGCCGTCGCGGATGCCCAGGTAGCGGCCCAGGTCGACGGTCCGCTTGCGGAACGGGCCGGGCTGGGCGCGGGCGACCAGCTCCAGCATCTCCGGCACGTCGGCCTCGGTGAGCACCACCGCGTCCGGGTCCTCGACCCCGGTCATGCTCTGGCCGACCATCTGGACGCCGGCCATCACCTCGGTGGTCTCCCACCCGGCGAGCGGGGTGATCGACGGCCCGGTGAGCACGACCTCGGAGGTGAGCCCGGCGAGGTCACGCCAGGCCGCCGGGTCGGACGGGTCACGCAGGGCGCCGAAGGGCGCGATCTCGGGAGAGAAGCGGGCGGCGTCTCCGGCGGCCTCGGCGAAACAGGCCTGCGGCCCGGAGAGGGCGGCCCACACGGGATTGTTCAGCACAGTTGCGACCCTGCCCCTTACTGGTTCGCCGCGCCAGTGGATATCGGACCTGCCACCCGCGCGGGAACGCACACTCGTCTGCCGGTTCTGTCAACGATCCGGCAGACAAATGGGCAACTACAGGGAAGCGGCGAGAGTGCGGGCCGCCGCGGTCAGCGCCGGGATGTCGGCCGGCCACTGCGGCTTGGCGAACAGGTAGCCCTGGCCGTACTGGCAGCCCATGGTGTCGAGGGCGGCGTGCTGCCCGGCGTCCTCGATGCCCTCGGCCACCACGGCGAGGTCGAGGTTGCCGGCCAGGGTCACGATCGCCTCGACGAGCGCGCGCTGCTGCCGGCTGTGCAGAATGTCGTCGATGAACGACTTGTCCAGCTTCAGCACGTCCACCGGCATCTGCCGCAAGTAACTCAGCGAGGAGTACCCGGTCCCGAAGTCGTCGATCGCCACCCGCACGCCCAGGGCCCGCAGCGCCTTGAGGTCGGACAGCACCTTGTCGGCGTCCCGGAGCACCAGGCTCTCGGTGATCTCCAGGAGCAGCCACTCCGGGCGGGCGCCGCTGTCGGCGAGGGCCCGGCGGACCACGTCGGCGAAGTCCGGGCTGCGGAACTGCCGCGCCGAGACGTTGACGCTCACGTAGCGCAGGGTGGTCGACGGGTCGGCGGCCTTCCACGCGGCGAACTGCCGCAGCGCCTCGCGCAGCACCCAGGTGCCGATGCCGACGATCGCGCCGCTCTCCTCGGCGGCCTCCACGAAGTGGTACGGCCCGAGCAGCCCCCGCACCGGGTGCTGCCAGCGGACCAGCGCCTCGACGCCGGTGACCGCCTGGTCGGCGAGCTCGACGATCGGCTGGTACTGGAGCACGAACTGCTCGTCCTCGATCGCCTCGATGAGCTGGGTGCGCATCTCGAGCCGCTGCACCATCCGGGTGTGCAGGTCGCGCTGGTACCGCTGCCAGCCACCCTTGCCGAGGCCCTTCGCCAGGTAGAGCGCGAGGTCGGCGTGGCGCAGCATCTCGGTGGCGCCGGCGGCGTCCGTGTTGGTGGCCACGCCGACGCTGGCGGCGCCGTTGACCAGGTGCACGCCACCCTCGCCGTCGGCCAGCTCGATCGGCGCGGCGAGCGCGGCGACCAGGCGGGCGGCCACGTCCTCGGTCGCGGCGGCGTCGTGGCTCGGCGCGACCAGCACGGCGAACTCGTCGCCGCCCATCCGGGCCGCGGTGCTGCCGGCCCCGACCGCCGCGGTGATCCGCTGCGCCACGCTGATCAGCAGCTGGTCGCCGACGGCGTGCCCGAGGGTGTCGTTGACCTCCTTGAAGTCGTCGAGGTCGACGAAGAGGACGCCGATGGTGGCGCCGTCCCGGGCGGCCGCGGCGTACGCCTGCTCCAGCCGGTTCCGGAACAGCACCCGGTTGGCGAGGCCGGTCAGCGAGTCGTGGTACGCCTGGTGGGTGAGGTCGTCCTCGAGCCGGCGGCGCTCGGTGACGTCGCGCATGGTGAGCACGATCCCTCGTACCGTGGGGTCTTCGCGCAGATCGCGCAGATCGCACTCGATCTCCACCCGCCGCTCGCCGCGGTAGGCGGCGAGCGCGACACCCTCCAGATCTCCGGCGCCCGGCGTGAACATCGTCTGGAGCACCGGCCGGACGTCCGGGGCGAGCAGGCCGGCGAACGAGCCGCCGGCGGAGAAGGAGTCGCCGAAGAGCTTGCCGGCGGACGGGCTCGCGTAGCGGATCGACCCGTCCGCGTCGACGATCATGATGACGTCGGCGGCGCTCTGGATCAGCGTCCGGAAGTACGCCTCGCTGTCCCGGCGGCTCACCTCGTCGGTCAGCGTGATCCGGTCCAGCACCACGGCGATCTGCGCGGCGAGGGTCTCCAGGGAGCCCTGCATCGCGCGCAGCACCGGGTCGGGGGCGCCGAGCACGATGATCCCGTGCCGGTCGCCGGGGAGCGCCTGCGGCGAGCACAGCGTGTGCGCGAACCCGCCGCTGCCCAGGCCGGCGGGCAGGTCGGCGGCGGCCACCCAGGTCACCCGCAGGTCGGCGGCGCCTCCCGGGCGGGGGTCGGCGAACTGCAGGTGGTAGGGCTGATCCGGGGGCATGAGCCGGGCCACCGCGCTGCGGATGCACTCGACCAGGTCGTCGACCGTGGTGGCGGCGACCAGCAGCGTCCCGGCCTCGCGCAGCGCCCGCTCCCGGCTGCTCGCCTGCCGCTGCGCCAGCGCCAGGTCGCCGACCCGGGCCAGGACCAGCAGGAACATCACCGCCGCGGCGCCCGCGATGACCGGCGCGTCGACGACGCCCCCGCGGGCGAGCTCCACCTCGTGGCCCTGCGCGTATTCGAGGGCGAGCACGGCCGGGGCGATCAGGGCGGCGGCGCTCAGCCAGAACAGCCGGTTCCGTCCCATCCCGCTCTCGGTGGTGTGCTGGCCGGCCGGCTCGGTGAGCAGGCGCATCGACGGCCGCAGCGCCGCGTAGCCCATCGACGCGTAGAAGACGATCCAGCCGAAGTCGACCGGCCCGCCCAGCTCCCACGCGCTGTTGAGCTGGGACTGGCCGTAGAAGACGTCGGAGACCAGCAGGCCGACCATGGCGACGCCGATCGTGCTGACCGCGCCGGGCTTGCGGCCGGAGCCGGTGAGCATCCGCAGGATCATGGCGAGCACGAGCACGTCGCCGAGCGGGTAGCCGATCGAGACGACCTTCTCGAGCAGCGACAGCTCGGCCGAGCGGGTGAACGGCGCGATCCAGTAGACCCAGGCGAGCAGGCCGAGGCCGACCGTCGGCACCAGCGCGTCGAGCAGCGCCCCGCGGTCCCCGCCGCCCGACCGGACCCGGATGAAGATCAGCAACCCGGCCGTGAGCAGCGGGTAGACCAGCAGGTAGAACACGTCGGCGAGGCCGGGGAAGCCCGGCTCCCGGCCGAGCTCCAGCACGAGGTTGTACCAGCTGTCACCGGTCGTGAAGAACGCGATCGCCGCGCTGATCAGGTACCACGGCAGGCGCCGGGCCGGCCGGTGCATCCGGGCCCCGACCAGCACCGCCGCGGCCGCGGAGTAGCCCAGCGCCGCCCAGGTGTAGAGGTGAGCGTCCGGGAACGCGTAGTAGAGCCCGGTGATCACCACGATCCAGGTGGCGAAGCACGCGCGCACGGCTCGCGTCGACAATGCGTACTCCGATCGTGAGACAGCAGGGTTGCTGACTCACGATCGGAGGGATCGGCCCCCGATCTGAGGATTTAGCCGGCGAGAGCGTCCACCAACCGGCGCGCCGAGCCTGCCAGATTCCACCGCTCGGCGAGCGCGAGCAGCGCGTCCGGATCCTGCGGGGCCTTCGGCAGGGCAGGATCAAAAGCGGGCAAGGGTACGTCGAGAGCGACCTTGCACACCGGCAGCGCCTTCGCCAGGTAGTCGCGGGACGCGTCGAGCTTCGTCCGGACCCCCGGGGCGAAACCGGCGTCCGGGTCGCCGAGCGCCGCGAGGATCTGCTCCACGCCGCCGTAGCGTTCGATCAGCCGGGCCGCGGTCCTCTCGCCGACGCCGGCCACGCCGGGCAGGCCGTCGCTCGGGTCGCCGCGCATCGCCGCGAAGTCGGCGTACCACCGGGCGGCGACGCCGTACTTCGCCAGGACCAGGGCCTCGTCGGCGTCCTCCAGCTTGGCCACGCCCCGGCCGCAGTAGAGCAGGCGGGTGCCGCGGGCGTCGTCGACGAGCTGGAACAGGTCGCGGTCGCCGGAGACCACCTCGACCGGCGCCGGCTGGGTCGCGGCGAGGGTGCCGAGCACGTCGTCGGCCTCGTAGCCGGGCACCCCGAACGCCGGGATGCCGATCGCGGCGAGCACCTCGAGCAGCACCGGGACCTGCCGTTCGAGCGAGGCCGGCACCTCCTCGACGTCCCCGTGCGCGACCCGGTGCTTCTTGTACGACGGGACCAGCGCGACCCGCCAGGCCGGCCGCCAGTCCGCGTCGAGCGCGCAGACGAGGCGGTCCGGCCGGCGGGTCCGGATGAGCTGGGCCAGCATGTCGAGGAAGCCGCGGATCGCGTTGACCGGCTCGCCGGCCTCGGTCCGCGCCGCTTTCTCGGGGATGCCGTGGAAGGCCCGGAAGTACAGGCTCGGTGCGTCGACGGCCAGCAGCGGTGAGGTCACGCCGAACACCCTATTCGTTGTGCAACACCCGTGCGATCGTCAGCCGCGCCGCGGCGCGGGCCGGCAGCAGCGCCCCGGCCACCGCGATGCCCACCCCGCTCGCGAGCAGCACCGCGAGGGTCGCCGGGTCCCAGACCTGCAGGACGTACTCCGGGAGGCGGATCTTCGCGGCGTCCGCGGAGAGCGGCACGACGAACCGGTGCGCGGCCAGGCCGATCGGGATGCCGATCACCCCGGCGGCCACCCCGAGCGCCGCCATCGACGTCACCATCATGACGACGACCTGCCGCGGGGTCATCCCGATCGACTTGAGCATGCCCAGGTCGCGGCGGCGCTCGGTGACGTTCAGCGCGACCGTGTTGAGCACGCCGAGCGCGGCCACGGTCGCCAGCAGCAGCGCGAGCACGACGGAGAACGCCGTGATCACGGTGGAGAACGAGTCGCCGCCGGTGTTGTTCCAGGCGTCCAGGCCGGGGTCGGCCTCGGTCACCCGCGAGGCGTACGCGTTCAGGTCGGTGCCGGGGACGGTCTGCACCTGGTAGAAGTACGCGTTCGGGTCGGTGGCCGGGAAGTCCCGCCAGGCGGCGAACGCGCCCTCCGGGCCGGGCAGGCCGCGGACCGTCTCGCCGACGATCGTGAACCTGGCCCAGGCGCCGTCCAGCGCGACGGTCACCTCCTGGCCGATCGCGAGGCCGCGCTCGTTGAGCAGCTGGGTCGGCAGCACGAGCTGGTCGGCGGCGGTCATCCAGTGGCCCTCGTAGAGCTGCTCCTCGTAGCCCATCGCCGCCATGTCGCCGCGCACGAAGTTGACCTGCAGGGGCTCGCTCTGGCCGGCCACCGACAGCACCCGGTTCACCGCGACGCCGACCCGGGCCGTGCCGGGGATGCCGCGCAGCATCCGCTCGACCTCGGCGTCGGACTGCCGGCTCGGGGTGTGCTCGCGCCCGTTGAACGGCCGGACGCCGATCTCGCCGGAGGCGCGCGCCCCGACCTCGCTGATCCGGATGACCGTGTCGGACAGCCCGAGCGCGAACGTCACCGAGGCCACGCCGAGCAGCAGCGACGCCATGGTCAGCGCGGTCCGGGCCGGCCGCGCGAAGGGCAGCCCGAGGCCGAGGCTGATCGGGCGGGGCAGCCGGGACCCGCTGAGCGCCCGCTGCGCCCGCAGCCCCCGGCCGCGCCGGGGCGCGCTGCCCGCGCTGATCGCCTCGGCGGCGGAGAGCCGGTGCGCCCGCCGGGCCGGCAGCAGCGCCGCGATCAGGACGATCATCGGTACGCCGGCCAGCGCCGTCACGATCACCCAGGGGCGGATCTCCGCCTCCTGCCCGAAGCCGAGGCCCCGGAACGTGTCGGTCAGCATCGGCCGTACCGCGGCGACGCCGAGCGCGGCGCCGAGCACCGCCCCGGCGACGGCCGGCACCGAGACCATCGTGAGGTAGACGGCGACGACCTGGCGCGGGGTGAAGCCGAGCGACTTGAGCACACCGATGTGCCGGAATCCGGAGATCACCGCCCCGCTCACCACGTTGCCCACGATGATCACCGCGACGAGCAGGCCGAGGACGCCGAACGTGCCGAGGAACGGCAGGTAGACGCCGGGCCCGGCGGCCGCGTCCTCCTTCATCACCAGGTACGGCCGGCTGGCGAGCAGCGCGTCGCCGGGGAGCCCCGTGGTCACCCCGGAGACCTGCGCCGCCAGCGCCTCACGATTCGCGACGTCGCCGGTGAAGCGGTAGAGCATCTGGGTGCCGGTCGGCTTCATGCCGGCCACCTGCTCCGGGGTCACCCAGCCGTCGGCCGATCCGCTGATCGAGAACGCGTAGCCGACGACCTTCAGGGTGCCGAGCGGCGTGACCAGCTCGGTGACGGTGGCGAGCGGGCCCCTCCGGAAGTCGTCCTCGGTCGCCGGCGGTTCGTTGAGGACGATCTCCCCGGGGGCCGACGGCCAGCGGCCGTGCCACACGTGGATCCGGTCGACCGGTCCGGCCGGGTCGGCGCGCCCGACCACGGTGAGCGGCTGCCCGAAGACCGGGCCGACGTCGTTCCGCGGCTCGGCGATCACCTGGCCGAAGGGCCCGGCGGCGGCCTGCACCCCGGTCGTAGCCGCGCCCAGTTCCGCGGCGGTGACCCGGGCCGGGTCGTACGTGACGACCGCGTGGGCGCCGCTCTGCGCGTCGAAGGCCCGCTGGAAGGGTGAGCTCGCCGCGTCGAGCAGGGCCAGCGAGATCAGCGCGCTCGTGGTGCAGGCGAGCACCACCAGGAAGATGACGAAGGTCTGCGCCCGGCGCCGCCGCACCGCGGCCCGGGCGGCGGTCCACACGGCCGTCATACCCGGTCCAGGGCGGACTCGCGGGCGATCCGGCCGTCGGCCAGCTCGACGAGCCGGTTCGCGCACCGGTGGGCCAGCCGCTCGTCGTGCGTCACGATGAGCAGCGTCTGGCCGATCTGGTTCAGGTCGAGCAGCAGGTCCATCACCTGCTCGCCGGCCCTGCTGTCCAGCGCGCCGGTCGGCTCGTCGGCGAGCAGCAGCGCCGGCCGGTTCATCAGCGCCCGGGCCACCGCGACCCGCTGCCGCTCGCCGCCGCTCAGCGCGGCCGGGTAGACGTTGCGCCGGTCGGCGATCCCCAGCTCGTCGAAGAGCTCCAGGGCGCGCCGCCGGGCGTTCCCGGCCGAGCTGCCGGTGAGCTGGGCGGCGAGCGCCACGTTGTCCAGCGCGGACAGGTCGTCGAGCAGGTTGAAGAACTGGAAGATCATGCCGAGGTGGTGGCGGCGGAACAGCGACAGCTTCGTCTCGCTCATCGTGGTCAGGTCCTGGCCGTGCACGGTGATCCCGCCGGCGGTCGGCCGGTCCAGCCCGGCGATCATGTTGAGCAGGGTGGACTTGCCGCATCCGGACGGCCCCATCACGGCGACCGCCTCGCCGGTCCGGATCTCCAGCGAGACGCCGTCGAGGGCGACCGTGTCGCCGTACTCCTTGCGGACGCCGTCGAGGCGTACCACCGGGTTCTCTGTCATGCGGGGATGCTCTGTTCTGTCATGCGGGGAACGGTACGGACATCCGTACCCATGAATCATCGGCCGGAGGATGCAACCAGCCGGCGGCGTCATCCCCCGGATGTAGGCGCCTCGGCGCCCGGGATGATGCGGCGGCGGGCGCCCGTCTGACAGGGTGGGGCGCATGGTGATCCTGGGGCTGGTGGTGGCCGTCGTGGCCGCCGTCGTGCTCGCGGTGGCCCTGCGCCGGGCGCGGCGGCGTTACGACGCGGCCGTGGGGGAGCGGGGCTGGCTGCTGGAACGCGAGCGGGAGAGCGCCGCGCAGTCCGCCGCCGACGCCGAGCGGGCCAGGATCGCGAGCGAGCTGCACGACATCGTGAGCCACAACGTCAGCGTCATGATCGTGCAGACGTCGGCGGCCCGCGAGGTGCTGCGGACGATGCCGGACGAGGCCCTCGCCGCGCTGGAGGCGGTCGAGAAGGCGGGCCGGGACACCATGACCGAGCTGCGTCATCTGCTGGGCCTGCTCAACCCCTCCTCGCCGGAGGACGACCTCGGCCCGCAGCCCACCCTCGACGGCCTGAGCGCGCTGGTCGACCGGATCGCGTTCGCCGGCCTGCCGGTCGAGGTGCGCGTCTCCGGCGAGATCCGGCCGCTGCCCTCCGGGATCTCGGCGACCGCCTACCGGATCGTGCAGGAGGCGCTCACCAACGCTCTGAAGCACGGCAGCGGCGGCAAGGCGGAGGTCACCATCCGGTACGCGCCGCGTGCCCTGCGCGTCGAGGTGCTGACCACGGGGCCCAGTGTCTTGAAGGAGTCCCGTGTCCTGACCGGTTCCCCGTCGAGTCCTCTCAGCGAGGGTACGGGGAGAGGCCTGCTCGGTCTGCGCGAGCGGGTGGCCGTCTACGGCGGCGACCTGGACGCCCGGCGGCGGCTCGGCGGCGGCTACCGGGTCCGGGCGAGGATCCCCCATGAGTGAGCCGCGGGTGCTGATCGTCGACGACCAGGAGCTGATCCGGACCGGGTTCAGGCTCATCCTGACCGCCCGCGGCATCGAGGTGGCCGGCGAGGCGTCCGACGGGCACGAGGCGGTCGAGGCGTGCCGGCGGCTCGCGCCGGACGTCGTGCTCATGGACATCCGGATGCCGGGGATGGACGGCCTCGAGGCGACCCGGCGGATCCTGGCCCGCGACCCGCGCTCCCGGGTGCTCATCCTGACCACGTTCGACCTGGACAGGTACGTGTACACCGCGCTCGCGATCGGCGCGAGCGGCTTCCTGCTCAAGGACGTGACGGCCGACCACCTGGCCGCGGCGGTGCGCCTCGTCGGCACCGGGGACGCGCTGCTCGCGCCGTCGATCACCCGCCGGCTGGTGGAGCGGTTCGCGTCCTCCGGCGACGCCGAGCCGGCCGTGCACCGCGACCTCTCCGCGCTCACCCCGCGCGAGCTCGAGGTGCTGACGCTGCTGGGCCGGGGGCTCTCGAACACCGAGATCGCCGCCGCCTTCCACCTGAGCGAAGCGACGGTCAAGACACATGTGGCCCGGATCTTCGCCAAACTGGAGCTGCGGGACCGGGCGCAGGCCGTGGTCCTGGCGTACGAGACCGGGTTGGTGACGCCTTCTCGTGGTGGCTGAACGTTCGTTAAGCTGACACGCATGACTGTGGATCGGCTGCTTCCCACCCCAGAGGCACACGACCTTCTCGACCTCACCCGCGAGCTCGTCACCCGTGAGCTGGCCGGCAAGGTCGACGACTTCGAGGCGCGCGGCGAGTTCCCGCGCGAGGTGCTGCGGACGCTCGGCCGGTCCGGGCTGCTCGGCCTGCCCTACCCCGAGGAGGCCGGCGGCGCCGGTCAGCCGTACGAGGTGTACGTGCAGGTCCTGGAGATCCTCGCGGGCACCTGGCTGTCGATCGCCGAGGCGGTCAGCGTGCACACGCTCTCCTGCCTGCCGGTCGCCTACTTCGGCACGCCGGAGCAGCGGAAGATGCTGCCCGACATGCTCGGCGGCGAGCTGCTCGGCGCGTTCGCGCTCTCCGAGCCGCAGGGCGGATCGGACGCGGCGGCGCTCACCACGAAGGCCGTCCTGACCGGCGACTCCTGGGAGGTCACCGGGACGAAGGCGTGGATCACGCACAGCGGCTTCGCCGACTTCTACAACCTGTTCTGCCGCACCGGCGGGCCCGGGCCGAAGGGCATCTCCTGCCTGCTCGCCGACGCCGGCACCCCCGGCCTCCAGCCCCAGCAGCGGGAACGGCTCATGGGCCTGCGCTCGTCGGCGCCCGCGCAGATCGTGCTCGACCAGGCCCGGGTGCCGCGCGACCGCCTGGTGGGCGCGGAGGGCTCGGGGTTCGCCATCGCCATGAAGGCGCTCGACGCCGGGCGTCTCGGCATCGCCGCGTGCGCGGTCGGGCTCGCGCAGGGTGCGCTCGACCACGCCGCGTCGTACGCGCGGGAGCGTGAGCAGTTCGGCCAGCCGATCGGCCGCTTCCAGGGGCTCGGCTTCATGCTGGCCGACATGGGCACGCAGATCTCGGCCGCCCGGGCGCTGCTGCTGAACGCGGCCCGGCTCAAGGACGCCGGCCGGCCCTTCTCGATCGAGGCGGCCAAGGCGAAACTGTTCGCCACCGACGTGGCCATGAAGGTCACCACCGACGCGGTGCAGGTGCTCGGCGGCGCCGGCTACGTGAGCGACCACCCGGCCGAGCGCTGGTTCCGCGAGGCGAAGGTCCTCCAGATCGTCGAGGGGACGAACCAGATCCAGCGAATGGTGATCGCCCGTTCGCTTTTGGGGTGATCTAGGGTTACCTGCGTGGAAGAGATCGACCAGGCCATCGTGTCGGCGCTCACCGTGGACGGCCGGCTGTCGTACACCGACCTGGCCGAGCGCGTGGGCCTCAGCGTCTCCGCCGTGCACCAGCGGGTCCGGCGCCTCGAACAGCGCGGCGTGATCGCGGGCTACACCGCGCGCGTCTCCTACGAGGCGCTGGACCTTCCGCTGACCGCGTTCGTGGCGATCCGCCCCTTCGACCCGTCCCAGCCGGACGACGCCCCGGAGCGGCTCGCCCACCTCACCGAGATCGACTCCTGTTACTCGGTGGCCGGCGAGGATTTCTACATGCTGCTGGTGCGCGTGAAGTCCCCGGCCGACCTCGAACGGCTGCTCCAGGACATCCGGACGGCCGCCAACGTGACGACGCGGACGACGGTGGTGCTGTCCACGCCGTACGAGGGGCGGCCGCCGCGGATCGTCTCCCCCTCGGGGGACTAGCCCCAGGTCATGTCGATCTGGTTCTCGAACGTGACGTAGCCGGCCCGGGCGAACGCGGCCGCCATCGGCACGTTGCCGACGTCGGTGGACGCCCGGATCCGGGGCACGCCCTCGCCGGCCAGGACGCGGGTGCCCTCGGCGAGGACGTCGTCGATCAGGCCGCGCCCGCGGAAGGCCGGCAGCACCCCGAGGTACGCGATGATCGGGTTGTAGCCGTTGTGCGCGGGGATCACGAACCCGGCCGGCTCGCCGTCCCGCGCGACGGCCACCCGCCACCAGTCGTGCGGACTCGCGTACCGATCAAGCTCGGTCTTGAATTGCTCCTCGGCCGCCTCCCGGGCGGTCATCCGGGTCAGCTCGGCGCGGCTGTACGCGTCGAGCGAGCCGTCCAGCACCTGCGTCATCAGGCCGATCAGCTCGTCGGCGTCCGCCACCGGACGGAACGTGAGACGGGTGCCCGGCCCGGGAATCGGCGTGCCCGGCCGCCATTCGAGCCGCAGGCGCTCGACGAAGAGCTTCGCGCCGGTCCGCTCGAGGGCCGCCATCCGGAGGTCGTTCGCCCCGCGGATCTCCGGGTCGTCGCGCCAGCCCGGCGGCAGATAGCGGAGGTACTCCGGGGGAGTGGCGCCGTCCGGGGCGATCGCGGGCAGGGCGGCCCGGAGCAGCTCCACCCCGGCCTCCTCGTCCGCGATGTCGAAGACGTCCATGAGCAGCGGCTGCTCGTCGCCGGGACGGGACCACCAGGCGGCACGGGCCACCACGCGGTCGTCGCGCAGCGCGAGCCAGAGCCACTCCGGGCGGCGGCGGCCGGCTTCCAGATCGGCGGCGATCTGGTCGTTGAGCTGATAGTGCAGCGTGTTGAAGAGATCCAGTTCGCCGGGGCCGGCGAGAGGGCGGATGATCAAGGCGTTTCCTTCGGTTCGGGGAATCGCCCGGTCCTGCTCCGGGAGTGTCAGACGGTCTGCACGGCCCGGGAGGTCGCGAGCGCGGTGTTCGGTGCGGACATCGGCCGGCCTCCTTTCTCTCGTCGCGTAGTTTCCTACCGGACCATCGCCGGTGCTCGCAAAGGATTAGTTATGGCCTTCGAGGGCGGGTGACACTGGGCGCATGGATGCTGATCACGTCGATCGGGCGGCGGGGGAGCTGCTCGCGGTGCTGACCCCGCTCGCCGGCCGGGACTGGGAGATCCCGGCGTACGGCCTCGACTGGACCTGCCGGCAGACAGCGGCGCACGTCGCGCACGACCTGACCGCCTACGCCACCCAGCTGACCGGCCGACCGGACGACGACTACCTGCCCCTCGACCTCGTGGTCCGGCCGTCGTCCCCGGCCGCGACCCTGCGGGTGACCGCCGCCTGCGCCGGCCTGCTGTCGGCGGCGCTGCGGACCGCCGGACCCGGCACCCGGGCATGGCACTGGGGCCCCACCGACCCGTCCGGGTTCGCCGCCCTCGGCGTCAACGAGATGATGGTCCACACCTACGACATCACCCGGGGCCTCGGCGTGGACTGGCGCCCGCCCGGCGATCTGAGCGCGGCCGTGCTGGCCCGCCTCTTCCCGGACGCCCCCGACGGTGACCCGGCCGAGGTCCTGCTCTGGTGCACGGGCCGGATCGCACTGCCGAACCTGCCGAAGCGCCCATCGTGGACACTCCAGGCCGCCGTCACCTGAGCCCGCCGCAGCCTCGTGCCAGCCCGCCCCGCCCCACCCCGCCGATCTTGGACGCCGGACCACCGCCCTCTCGCAATCTTGAACGCCTGCCGACCGCCCCTCCTCAGATCTTGGACGCCTGCCGACCGCGCCCTCGCAATCTTGGACGCGTGCCCACCGCCCCTTCGCGATCTTGGACGCTTGCCCACGACTGCGCGATCTTGGACGCGTGCCCACCGGAATCGGTAGTGAAGCGTCCAAGATCCGGCGGTGGGGGTCGATCGTCCAAGATCTGCGGGCGCGCGGTGGTCCGGCGTCCAAGATCTTGGAGGCGCGGTGGGCAGGCGTCCAAGATCTGAGGGGAGGCGGGGGTCAGACGTTCAAGATTCGTGTGGGCGCGGTGGTCGGGCGTTCAAGATCGGCGTGGGCGTGGGCGTGGGCGTGGGCGTGGGCGTGGGCGTGGGCGTGGGCGTGGGCGTGGGCGTGGGCGTGGGCGTGGGCGTGGCGTGGCGTGGGCGTGGGCGTGGGCGTGGGCGTGGGCGTGGGCGTGGGCGTGGGCGTGGGCGTGGGCGTGGGCGTGGGCGTGGCGTGGACGTGGGCGTGGGCGCGGGTGGAGGCGGGGTCGGCGTTCATGGATTGGGGGCGGGGCCGGCGGTTATCGACCGGGCGAGTGTCACCAGGTCGGGGACGGCGGGGTGGCTCGGCGGCTGCTGCCAGGCCAGATGGACGATCACCTCGGGGGCGTCCAGGACCGGGACGTAGGCCACCGCCGGGTGGCTGTACATCACCGCGGTGGCGGTCACGGTCAGGCCGATGGCGCGGCCCGCGATGATGGTGGCCAGCCAGTCGTCGGTGTTCGTGACGATCACGGTGTGCGCCGGGGTGGAGGAGGCCGGCCACAGGTCGGGGGTGGTGATGCCGGCGATCCGGTTCACCGCGATCGGCTCGGAGGCCAGGTCGGCGAGGGTGAGGTGGGGCCGGGCGGCGAGCGGGCTGTCGGTGGGTACGGCGGCCACCCGCTGTTCGACCAGCAACGGCACCGACCGCACCCCGGAGAGGTCGGCCGGGCCGCGGACGATGGCGATGTCGACGGCACCGCGGCTCAGGCCGGCGTCGCGCTCGTCGACGCGGAGGAGTTCGAGCGGGGTGCGCGGGTGCTCCTGTTTCCAGCGGCGCAGCAGCGTCGTGGTGTGCACGCCGAGCGCCGACCAGGCGTGGCCGAGCCGCAGCGGCCAGGTGCCGGCCCGGGACGGGTCGAGTACGTCGTCGACGGCCGCGACGGCGGCCCGGGCCCGGGACTCGAAGGCCTGCCCGGCCGGGGTGAGCGACAGGTGGTGGGTGGAGCGGTCGACCAGCCGGAGGCCGAGGTGGTCCTCGAGCTGCCGCAGGGTGCGGGAGAGCGCCGGCTGGGTGACGTGCAGGTCGGCGGCCGCCCGGGTGATGGCGCCGGTCGCGGCGATCGCCAGGAACGCCCGGAGATGACGGACGTCGACTGTCATAACCGGAGAGCATAACCGCGGGCGGATAGGCATTTCTCAGTCCGGACATCCGCTGGAAACGTGAGCGGGGTGCCAACGATTTTCGTCCTCGCCGCCGTGCTGTCGCTGCAGTTCGGCGGCGCCGTCGCCACTCTGCTATTCCCGAGGGCCGGCGTGCACGGCGTGGTGGCCCTGCGCCTGACCATCGCCGCGCTGATCCTGCTGGCCGTGTGCCGGCCCTGGAGAAAGAGCCGAAGCCGGTCCTGGGGAAAGAGCCGAAGCCGGCCCTGGAGAAAGAGCCGAAGCCGGCCCTGGAGAAAGAGCCAAAGCCGGGCCGACTGGCTGACGATCGGCGCGTTCGGTGTCGCCCTGGCCGGCCTCAACACGCTCTTCTACCACGCGATCGACCGCATCCCGATGGGCACGGCCGTCACGCTGGAGGTGCTCGGCCCGCTCACTCTGTCGGTGGTCACGGCGCGCAACCGGAAGTCCTGGCTCTGGGCGGGCCTGGCCCTGGCCGGTGTCGCGCTGCTGGGCCGGGAGGGCTTCGGCCGCCTCGACCCGGCCGGCGTCGGCTTCGCGCTGGGCGCCGCGGTCATGTGGGCCGCCTACATCGTATTGAGCGCCCGGGTCGGCCACCGCTTCCCGAAAGCGGACGGCCTGGCCCTCTCGGTCGCCGTCTCCGCCGTGATCATGCTGCCGTTCGGGGTGGCCGGGGCAGGCACGGCGCTGCTGGACCCGGCAGTCGTGGCGATGGGCGCCGTCGTCGCGGTGCTGGCGTCGGTGCTGCCGTACACGCTGGAGATGCTGGCGCTGCGCCGGATGCCCACGACGACGTTCGCGGTGCTGATGAGCCTCGGCCCGGCGGTGGCCGCGACGGCCGGCTTCCTGTTGCTGGGTCAGGACATGACGATCGTCGAGTGCCTGGCGATCGCCCTGGTGATCACGGCAGCGATCGGCGCGACCCGACAGAATCGGAACGCACGCACTCCGTCACGTAGGGGAGCTCGTAGGACCCCCGCCCCAGCAGCGCCGGATGCGTCGCCGTCAGCTGCCGCACCTGCGCCAGCACCGCGGCCCGCTCGTCAGCCGGCAGCAGGATGATCCGGCTCCGGGAGGCCACCAGGTCGAGCAGCGCGTCCGGCGCGATGGTGTGCGTCCACGCGAAGAACGTCTCCTCGAACGGCACGTCCAGGCGCGGCGAGCGGTCCGTCTCGGCACTCCCGATGATCGTGCCGAGCCGCCGGACCCAGTCGGTCCGCTCGTCGCGGACGTTCCAGATCAGCCCGAGCCGGCCGCCCGGGGTGAGCACCCGGGCGATCTCCGGCAGCGCCCGAGCCGGATCCACCCAGTGCCAGGCCTGCGCCACCAGCACCACGTCGACCGAGGCGTCCGGCAGCGGGATCTCCTCGGCGCTGCCGCGGTGCGCCGGGACGTCCGGCAGGACGCGGCGCAGTTCGGCGAGCATGCCCTCGGAGGGGTCGACCGCGACGACGTCGAGGCCGCGGTCGCGCACCTGCCGGCTGAGCTTGCCGGTGCCGGCGCCCAGATCCAAAACCCGCGGCCTGCCGCCGGGCAGGAGCCAATCCAGCGCCTGATGAGGGTACGGGGGACGACCGCGCTCATAGGCGTCGGCGGCCGCACCGAAGGATCCGGCGTGCGGGTCAGTCACATTGATGATCTTAGCGAGCGGCTGGGTCCGGCCCGGCGTACCGGGTGTGCGTTCCGTTTCAAAGCGGGCGGCTCCGGGCACTCCTTGCGACGTAAGCACGACCAAGGAGGTTGCGATGAGCTTCACCGATAAGGTCAAGAACAAGGCCGAGGAACTGACCGGCAAGGCGAAGCAGGGTGTCGGCGAGGCGACCGACAACGAGCGCCTCTACGCCGAGGGCCAGGCTCAGGAGGCCTCCGCGCACGCGAAGCAGGCCGGCGAGCACGTGAAGGACGCCGGCCGCGACGTGCGCGACGCCCTGAGCTGAGGAAAGCCACTCCAGGGGTGTGGAGTAAGGGGAGGGCCCGGCGGGATGACCGCCGGGCCCTCTCTCATGCCGCCTGCTGCTGCTTGCGCCACCAGTCCTGGCCGGAGCGCGGCAGCGTGTCGATCGGGTCGTAGTAGGCGTACTGCTTGGACAGCGCCTCGGCGTCCTCGGCCTCGATCGAGGTGCGGTAGTTCTTGGTCCAGTACGAGATGCCGTGCTCCCGGTCGTAGTCGGCGATCATGTGTACCCACCGCTTGCCGACGAACGGCACGTCGCAGACAATCCGCGGGGTCGCGTAGCCGGGCAGGTAGCCCATCAGGTCGTGCTGGAGCTGCTGGGCGTGCCAGACCGGGACCCGCCAGTGCTCGGCGTTCGGGATCATGTCGCACATGTAGAAGTAGTACGGCAGGATCCCGGCCTCGCCCTGCAGCGCGAAGCAGAGGTCGAGCAGGTCCTCGGTGGTGGCGTTGACGCCGCGCATGAGCACGCCCTGGTTGCGCACGTCGCGCACGCCGACCTCGAGCAGGGTGCGCACCGCCCGGGCCACCAGCGGGGTCAGCGAGTTCACGTGGTTGACGTGGGTGTGCACGGCCAGGTTGACGCCGCGCCGCTCGGCCGTGACGGCGACCCGGTGCATGCCCTCGACGACGTCGTCCTGCAGCCAGTGCTGCGGCAGGCCCATCAGCGCCTTGGTGGCGAGCCGGATGTCGCGCACGGTCGGGACCGAGAGCAACCCCATGAGGTACGCCTCGAGCTGCTTCCACGGCACGTTCGCGACGTCGCCGCCGGACACGACGACGTCCCGTACCCCCGGGTGGTTCCTCAGGTAGTCGAGGTGCGCGGCGTAGCGGTCGACGGGCTTCTCCAGCAGGCGCAGCTTCGACACCGTCGGGGTGCTGTTGCCGACCAGGTCCATCCGCGTGCAGTGCCCGCAGTACTGCGGGCAGGTGCTGAGCAGCTCGGCGAGCACCTTGGTGGGGTAGCGGTGGGTGAGGCCCTCGGCCACCCACATGTCGTGCTCGTGCAGCGAGTCGCGGGTGGCGTGCGGGTGCGACGGCCAGTCGAGCTGGCGGTCGGTGGCGACCGGCAGCATGTAGCGGCGGACCGGGTCGGCGTAGAACGACGCGGTGTCCGGCGCCCGGTCGGGGACCATGGTGTTGAGCATCTGCGGCGGCAGCAGCATCGACATGGTGGCGAGGCGCTGCTGGTCGGTCTCGAGGTCGGCGTAGAAGGTCTCGTCGAGCAGGCCGCCCATCACGGCGCGCAGCTGCTTCACGTTCTTCACGCAGTTGACCCGCTGCCACTGCGCGGACGCCCACTGGGCCGGCGTGACGTCGCTCCACCCGGGGAACCGCGTCCAGTCCGGCTCGGCGAGCTCACGGCGGCGGTACTCGTAGGGCTGTCCCACTTCCAGCACGGGTCCTCCCAGACGTCGTCGGCTGGCCCATCACGCTAACGGATAATCTCCGGCCTAGTAAGGATGTTGACGAAAGATTTGCGGTCAGGCAGGGTTTCGGGACGATTGTTTTGATGTGAGGAGGCGGCGCGCGATGGGATCTGCCGGACTGGACCGGGTGCTGGAGCCGCAAGGTGTGCTGCCGCAGGCCGCCTGGCGGCTCGACGCCTCGCCCGCGATCGGGCCGGACGAGGTGCGGATCCGGGTGCAGCGGCTCAACCTGGACGCCGCCAGCTACCGGCAGCTCGCCGAGAAGCACGGCGGCGACGGCGCGAGGATCCGCGCCGAGGTCCTCGAGATCGTCGGGACCCGCGGGAAGATGCACAACCCGGTGACCGGCTCCGGCGGCATGCTGATCGGCGTGGTCGACGAGGTCGGGCCGGAGTCGCCGCTGCCGGTGCAGCCCGGTGACCGGGTCGCCACCCTGGTCTCGCTCACGCTCACCCCGCTGCGGATCACCGACGGGCTGGCCGGCTGGGACGGCCGGAGCGAGCAGGTGCCGGCCGAGGGCACCGCGATCCTGTTCGGCCGCTCGATCGTCGGCGTGCTCCCCGACGACCTGCCGCCGGAGCTGGCCCTCGCCGTCTACGACGTGTGCGGCGCGCCGGCGCTCGTCGACCGGGTCGTCCGGGGATACCGGGAGCCGGCCGTGCTGGTGCTCGGCGGGGCCGGGAAGAGCGGCTCGCTGGCCCTGGCGGCCGCCAAGCGTGCGGGAGCCCGTACCCGAGCGGTCGTCGTCTCCGCGCAGGAGCGCGACGCGCTCCACGAAGCCGGACTGGCCGACGAGATCGCGGTCGCGGACGCGCGGAACCCGGTCGCCGTCGCCGAGGCGGCGGGCGAGGGCGCCGACGTGACGGTGGTCTGCGTGGACGTGCCCGGCTGCGAGCACGGCGCGATCCTGGCGACCGCACCGGGCGGCACCGTGATCTTCTTCTCGATGGCGACCAGCTTCGCCGCGGCCGCGCTCGGCGCCGAGGGCCTCGCCGCCGACGTGACGATGCTGATCGGCAACGGCTACGTGCCGGGGCACGCCGAGTTCGCGGTCGGGCTGTTGCGCAGCACACCGGGGGTGCGTGCGCTCTTCGAGGCCCGTCTGGCGGCAGACTGACGCCATGACTGCGCTCGACTCTCCCTCGGTCCGCTACCTCAACGGACGCTTCTACTCCGCCGCCGACCCGCGCGCCACCGCGATGCTGGTCCGCGGCGGCCGGATCGCCTGGCTCGGCCAGGACGCCGACGCCCCGGCCGCCGACCGGACCGTCGACCTCGGCGGCGGCCTGGTCACCCCGGCGTTCGTGGACGCGCACCTGCACGCCACCGACACCGGCCTGGCGTTCGACGGCCTCGACCTGTCCACGGTGCGCTCGGCCGGCGAGCTGCTCGACGCGGTCGCGGCGTTCGCCGCCGGCAAGGCGCCCGACGCGGTGGTGCACGGGCACGGCTGGGACGAGTCGACCTGGGCCGACCAGGTCCCGCCCACCGCCGCCGAGCTGGACCGGGCCGCCGGGGGGCGCCGCGTCTACCTGTCGCAGGCGTCCGTGCACTCGGCGCTGACCTCGTCGTCGCTGCTCCCGGTCGCCCGCGGGGTGGAGGGGTTCGACGAGTCGGGCTGGGTGCGCGAGCAGGCACACCACGCGGTCCGGGAGGTGGCGCTCGGCGCGCTCAGCGACGCGCAGCGCACCGCGGCGCAGACCACGGCGCTGCGCCGGGCCGCGGCCCTGGGCATCGCCGCGGTGCACGAGTGCGGCGGGCCGGGCACGTCCAGCGAGGCCGACTTCGCGTCGGTGCTCGCGCTCTCCGGCCGGGGCCTGCCGCGGGTGTACGGGTACTGGGGCGAGCTGGGTGGCGCCGAGCGGGCCCGGGACCTGGGCGCGCACGGCGCGGCCGGTGATCTGTACGCCGACGGCGCCCTGGGCTCGCGGACCGCCTCGGTCCGGCAGCCCTACCTCGACGGCGACCACGGCTGCGGCGAGGCGTTCCTCACCGCCGAGCAGGTCGGCGACCACCTGCTCGACTGCGTGCGGATCGGGTTCCAGGGCGGCTTCCACGCGATCGGCGACGCCGCCATCGCGACGGTGCTGGACGGGTTCGCGCTCGCCGCGAAGCAGGTCGGCGTCGACCGGCTGCGCGCCGGCCACCACCGCATCGAGCACGTCGAGCTGGTCGACAAGGCGATGATCGCGCGGATGGTCGAGTTCGGGGTGATCGCCTCGGTGCAGCCGGTCTTCGACGCGCTCTGGGGCGGCGCCGACCGGATGTACGCGCAGCGCCTCGGCGTGGACCGGGCGCTCGCCACCAACCCGATCGGCGCCATGCACGCCACCGGGGTGGCCCTCGCCTTCGGCTCGGACTCGCCGGTCACCGCGCTCGACCCGTGGGCCGTCGTGGTCGCCGCGGCCGCGCCGCGCAACCCGGTCTACCGGATGAGCGTGCGGTCGGCGTTCGCGGCGAGCACCCGCGGCGGCTGGCGGGCGGCCGGCCTGGAGGAGGGCAACGGCGTGCTGGCGCCGGGATACGCCGCGACCTTCGCGGTGTGGGACACGCCGGGCGGCGTGCAGGGCGGGCTGCCGGCGCTGCTGCCGGACGCCGACGGGGCGACGCCGCCCCGGCCGGTCTGCACCCGGACGGTGCTGTCCGGAGAAACGATCTTCGAGTTCGGGGAGTAGGGAGCAGAAGCGTGGCCGGGAAGCTGGATCTGGACCCGCGCATCGTGGCGCGGGCACGTGCCCTGGCGGCGCGGGCCGGGCAGCCCGTCGTCGACCTGGCGCGGTCGCACACCACGGTGTCGGTGGAACGTGCGGTGCTGCGCCTCGCCGGGGTGCGCGGCGCCGATCCGGACGGCATCCCGTGGGTGAACCGCCTGGTCGACGCGGTGCGGGCGGACGTCGGTCTCGGTCACGGGGTGGCCGTGCCGGCGTTCCACGCGATGCTGTCGCAGGGCGTGGAGGACCTCACCACGCTGGCGCAGAAGGCGGCGGCCGGGTCGGTGCGGTTCACGCTCCCCTCCGGAAAGAGGGACGCGACGGCCGCGCGCCGGGCCGCCTCCCGGGCCGCCCGGGCCGGTCTCAAGATCGTGGATCGGCAGCGCGCCGCCCGCGACCGGCTGATCAAGCGGCACGGCGACCCGGCCCAGCGGCCGTGGATCTATCTGATCGTCGCGACCGGGGACATCTACGAGGACATCCCGCAGGCGCAGGCCGCCGCCCGGGCCGGGGCCGACGTGATCGCGGTGATCCGGTCGACCGGTCAGTCGCTGCTCGACTACGTGCCGGAGGGCGCCACCCGGGAGGGCTTCGCCGGCACGTACGCCACCCAGGAGAACTTCCGGCTGATGCGGGCGGCGCTCGACGAGACGTCGCGCGAGCTGGGCCGGTACATCCGGCTGACGAACTACGCGTCCGGGCTGTGCATGCCGGAGATCGCCGCCCTGGCCGGCTTGGAACGCCTCGACATGATGCTCAACGACTCGATGTACGGGATCCTGTTCCGCGACATCAACCCGATCCGCACCTTCGTCGACCAGCGGTTCTCCCGGCAGGTGCACGCCCGCGCCGGGATCATCATCAACACCGGCGAGGACAACTACCTGACCACCGCCGACGCGGTCGAGGCCGCGCACACGGTCACGGTCTCGCAGCTGCTCAACGAGTTCTTCGCGCACGAGGCGGGCCTGGCGGACTGGCAGCTCGGGCTCGGACACGCCTTCGAGATCAACCCGGATATCCCGGACTCCTTCCGGCTGGAGCTCGCCCACGCGCTGCTGGCCCGGGAGCTGTTCCCGGACGCGCCGCTCAAGTGGATGCCGCCGACCAAGCACATGACCGGCGACGTGTTCCGGGGCAACCTGCTCGACGGGTTCTTCAACCTGGCCGGGGCGCTCACCGGGCAGGGCATCCTGCTGGTCGGCATGATGACCGAGGCCGTCGTCACCCCGTGGCTGTCCGACCGGGACATCGCCCTGCAGAACGTCCGGTACGTGCTCAACGGCGCCGGCAACCTGCACGAGGACTTCACCCCCGGCCCGTTCATCAGGGGCCGCGCCAACCAGGTGCTCGGCGAGGCCATCGACCTGCTCGAGAGGATCGTCGACGACACGCTGCTCACCGCGATCGCCGACGGCACCTTCGGGATCATGAAACGGCCCGCCGACCGGGGCAAGGGCCTCGACGGGGTCGCCCGCTGCGACGAGGACTACTACAACCCGGTTGTGGAGGCGCTGTGACCGTCATCCGGCCCTACGGAGACACCACCGGGGACGGGATGGTGCAGCTCTCCTTCACCCTGCCGATCCCGCACGACAAGCGCGCCGAGGGGGCCGCGCTGCAGCTCGCCGGGAAGATGGGCATGGACCCGGCGATGCTCGTGCACGCCAAGCAGATGGGTGACGGCTACACCTTCTTCGTCGTCTACGGCAGGGTGAACCACCTCGTCGACACCGACCGGGTGCAGGTCGTCGAGCGCGACTATCCGCTGCTCGGCGCGAAGGAGGTGAACGCCGCGATCAAGCGGGGCCTGCGGCGGCGGCTCACCGTGGTCGGCGCGTGCATCGGCACCGACGCGCACACGGTCGGCATCGACGCGATCCTCAACCTCAAGGGGATCGCCGGGGAGAAGGGCCTGGAGTCGTACTCCGAGCTGTCCGTCACCAACATGGGCGCCCAGGTCTCGGTGCCCGATCTCGTCGAGACCGCCCGCTCGCTCAAGGCCGACGCGGTGCTGGTCTCCCAGGTCGTCACCCAGCGCGACGCGCACCTGCAGAACACCCGGGCCATGTCGGCCGCGTTCCGGGAGGCGCTGCCCGCCGGGAGACGGCCCCTGCTCATCGCCGGCGGCCCGCGCTTCGACGAGCTGATGACCGCCGAGCTCGGCGTCGACCGGATCTTCGGCCGCGGAACCACGCCCCGGGAGGTCGCCTCCTATCTCGTCCACGCACTCGTCGCTTCCCCGGGAGGCCGCAAATGATCACCGTGACGCACCGCCGCTACGTGCCCTACGCGCACGCCCACTACGCCGGGAACCTGGTCGACGGGGCGTACTCGCTCGGCCTGTTCGGGGACGTCGCCACCGAGGTGTGCATCCGCCTCGACGGCGACGAGGGGTTGTTCGCGTCCTACTCGGACGTGCAGTTCACGGCGCCGGTGCAGGCCGGGGACGTGCTCGAGGTGACCGCCACGGTGGTGCACATGGGCACCCGTTCGCGGCGCATCGAATTCACGTCCACCGTCGTCTGCCGGGGCACGGGCGGGTCGTCGGCGGCCGTGCTGGAGGAGCCGATCGTGGCCGTCACCGCGGTGGGCACTGTCGTGGTGCCACCGAAGCCGTGACCACCGTCGTCTGTGTCGACGTCGGGTCCACGTACACGAAGGCCGCGAAGATCGACCTCGACGGCGCGCGACTGATCCGCCGGGCCGAGGTCCCCACCACCGCCGCGACCGACGTCCTGGAAGGGCTCGACGCCGCCGTCGCCGCCGTGGGCGGCGACGGCGGCGAGCTCCACGTCTGCTCCTCGGCCGGGGGAGGGCTGCGGCTCGCCGTGATCGGGTACGAGGCACTCGTCACCGCCGAGGCCGGCCACCGGGTCGGGCTGTCGGCGGGTGCGCAGGTCGTGCACGTGGCCGCCGGCCCGCTCACCGGCCCGGACGTGGCGGCGGTACGCGGCGCCCGCCCCGACGTGATCCTGCTGGCCGGCGGCACCGACGGCGGTGACGGTGATACGCTGCTGCACAACGCGCGCCGGCTCGGCAGGGCGCGCTTCCGGGTGCCGGTCGTGCTGGCCGGCAACGCGGACGTGCGCGCCGAGGCGGTCGCGCTGCTGACCGCGGGCGGGGTGCCGGTGACCGCGACCGCCAACGTGCTGCCCCGCATCGGGGTGCTCGACCCGCTGCCGGCCCGGGCCGCGATCCGCGAGGTGTTCCTCCGGCACGTGATCGGCGGAAAGCGGCTGTCGAAGGGGCCGCGCTTCGGTTCCCTGGTCCGCGCCGCCACCCCGGACGCCGTGCTCGCCGGGGTGGAACTGCTCGCCGATCTGACCGGCTACGGCGTGCTCGTCGTCGACGTGGGCGGGGCGACGACGGACGTCTACTCGGCCCTGGTCCCGGACGCCGAGAGCGAATCCGGCCCGCGCCGCGACGTGGCCGGGACGCTGTGGCGCGCCCGGACCGTCGAGGGCGATCTGGGGGTGGCCGTGGGGGCGGACGGGACGAGGGCGGCGGCCGCGGCGGAGAAGCTCTCTGGGGATCTCTCCGGTGCGGGTTGTGACGATCGGGATCTGGCGGCTGCCGCTGCGGTGATCGCGCTGCGGCGGCATGCCCGCGGTCATGCGGAAGGCCCGGGGCGGCCCCGGATCGGCGGCCGGGATCTGCGCGACGTGCGGCTGGTGATCGGGTCGGGCGGGGTGCTGCGGCACGGCGGCGGTGACCGGGTGCTGAACGCCGTGCTGAGCGACCTGGCCGGCGGGTGGGCGTTGCCGGAGCGGGCGCGGACCGTCGTCGACGCGCAGTACGTGCTGGCGGTCGCCGGTCTGCTGGCCGCCGAGCACCCGCGGGCCGCGGCCGGTCTGCTGGGCGGCCTGCTGGGCTGATCGTCCGGAGTCGGGTCGGCCGTACCGGCGGGCTTCGGACGCACGGGTATCGAGCCGGATTCGGGCGGACATTTCGCGGCGGGGCGCCACCTACCGTGACGCAGCGAATTGCTGTGTACGGGGAAAGTGGAGGTCACCGGTGGGTGGCAGACGACTGTTCGGCCTGGTGGTAGCGGCTCTGAGTGTTCTCCCGGCGACGGTTGCCGCGTTTCCCGCGACGCCCGCCTCGGCGGCCGTCTCGTCGCGGATCACGGTGAGCGTGCCGGCGGCCCTGCGTACCGGGGTGACCGCGGCGGTGACCGGGAAGCTGACGCCGGGCCGGAACCGGACCGTGCGGCTGGAGCGGCTCTCCGGCACCAGGCGGTACGTGCTGGCCACCGCCCGGACCGGGCGGGACGGCCGGTACACGCTGAAGGTCCGGCCGTCGTCGTCCGGCGACTGGACGCTGCGGGTCTCCGCGCCCGCGTCCGGGTCCTACCGTGCGGTGACCTCGGCGCGGCGCACGGTCCGGATCTGGACCGCCACGACCGCCACCGCAGCGTTCAGCCCGGCCGCCGGCACCGTCGGCAAGCCCGTCGCGCTGACCGGCCGGCTGACCCCGCAGGACTCCGGCCGTGCCGTGACCGCGCAGCGCTGGAACGGGCGGACCTGGGTGACCGTCGCGCGGGCCACGTCGGCGGCGAAGGGGGCGTACCGGATCGCGCTGCCGTCACCGGCCGCGGCCGGCCGCACCTCGTGGCGGGTCACGGTGGCGGCGACCCGCCATCGGGGCGCCTGGACCGGCCCGGTCCAGATCCTCACGACCAAGCCGGCCCCGACGACGCCGGATGTCCCATTAAATCCGACAAATCCGTCGCCCACAACCGCGCCCACGCCGACCGCGCCCCCGCCGACCGGCCCGACCGCGCCCCCAGGCCCGACCGCCCCGACCGGCCCAACCGCCCCGATCGGCCCAACCGCCCCGACCGGCCCGACAAATCCGACAAATCCGTCGACCGCCGTCCCGACACCGCCGGTCACCCCGACGACCCCGGCCCCCACAACCCCGGCCCCCACAACCCCGGCGGCTCCCTTCCTCGTCGCGGCGAACGGCCCGGACCTCCACACCGTCGAGATCAACGCCCCGCACCGCACCACCAAGGTCGCCACCGGCGAATACGTGGCCTCGACCGCCACCGGCCGCGTGCTCTACCGCGACGCCGGCCTGCACCTCACCGGCGCCGGCCTGCCACCCACCCTGCTCGCCACCGAGACCGCCACCACCTGCCTCATGGACGAGACCCTCGAGACGACGGGCCGCTACGCGGCTTGGATGACCGGCAGACCGGTACGCCTCAACGACGGCACCAGACTCTGCGCGGCCGGCACCGACGTCCGCCTCCACGACGCGACGACCGGCACGACCACCGCGATCACCATGCCGCGCGGCGTCCCCGGCAGTTCGTCGCTGGACCAGCGGGCCGCCTTCACCCGGGACGGCGCGCACCTGGTGGTGGCCGATACGGGTCATGCCGTGTACGTCTACACCCTCGCCACCGGCCGCTGGACCCAGCCGCCGCGGCCCGGCACCGGAACCGTCACGATCGCCGACGTTCCGGCGCCGGCCGGCTACGTCGCGATCGACCAGCAGGTGACCGGCTGCGCCTCGGGCCGCTGGTATCTCGACGCCGCCGGCGTCGCCCCCGCCGTGTGTGTGGCGTCGTCGGTGGCCGGCCGGCGGGTGAGCCCGGACGGGACCCGCACCCTGTGGACCGCGACGGCCGGCGCGGAGACCCTCGTCATGGTCGGCGACGCGGCCGGGGTCCGGGATCTCGGGGCGGTCGCCGCGGGCACCGTGCCGCGGTTCGCCGGGGACGGCGCGGTGGGCTGGAACGGCGAGATCACGCCGCTCGACGGAGCCGCCGCCTGGCGGCTGCCCGCCGGATGGGAAATGAAATGAGGGCACAAAAATAGGGCCCGGTCTCCCTGCCCTCTTTAACGTATAACACAGAGGGCCTCTTGCGGCAAGCCCCGGTTCGTGGCGCAAAATCGCAGCTCGAAGCTGTTTTCGCTGTCGAATCGGGGTCCACTGCATTGACGAATGTATTCAGCCTGCCGGAAGAAAGCGGAAAGAACGACCCGGCAATGATCGCGGACGACGAGAAGCATTTCGCCGCGATGGACGCCGGCATCCGGCGGTCGACCGGCGAGCTGACCGCCCGCCTCGAGGCCGCCCGCAGGGCGCCGGCCGGGAAGGGCCGGCAGGCCGTCGACCGCGACGAGGAGGTCAAGCGGCTGACGTCGCGGCTCGCGCTGCTGCGGCGCTACGGCGTGGACCTGTGCCTCGGGCGGATGGTCGGTGAGGACGGGGTGTCGACCTACATCGGGCGGCGCGGGCTCACCGGCGACGACGGGGGCCGGCTCCTGCTCGACTGGCGCTCGCCGGCCGCCGAGCCGTTCTTCGGCGCCACCCACGCCGACCCGATGGGGCTGGTGTTCCGGCGCCGCTACCGGTGGACCGGCGGGCGGATCACCGACTACTGGGACGAGGTGTTCGACGCCGCCGGGTTCGAGGGGCACGCGGCCGCGCTCGACGACCAGTCGGCGTTCCTCGCGAGCCTGGGCGGCGCCCGCACGGAACGGATGCGGGACGTGCTCGGCACGATCCAGGCCGACCAGGACGCGATCATCCGGGCCGGGTCGAAGGGCGCGCTCGTGATCGACGGCGGTCCGGGCACCGGCAAGACGGTCGTGGCGCTGCACCGCACCGCCTATCTGCTCTATTCCGACCCGCGCCTGGGCAACCGGCGTGGCGGGGTTCTGTTCGTCGGGCCGCACGAGCCCTATCTCGCCTATGTCGGCGACGTCCTGCCGAGTCTCGGCGAGGACGACGTGCAGACCTGCACGCTGCGCGATCTCGTGCCGGAGGGCGCCGGCGCGGGCCGTGAGGACGACCCGGGCACGGCCCTCTTGAAAGAAGGAGCGGCAATGGTACGGGTCGTCGAAGCGGCCGTGCGGTTCTACGAGGAGCCGCCCGCGACGAGGACGGTCGTGAGCACCGAGGACGGCGACCTCACGGTGACGCCGCGGGACTGGGCGGCCGCGTTCGAGGCGGCCGAGCCGGGCACGCCGCACAACGAGGCCCGCGAGCAGATCCTCGACGAGCTGATCGCCATCCTCGCCGAAAGATCCGACATGTCGGAGAGGGTGCTGCGGCGCAGTGGTGATCTCCACCGAGCCCTGCATCGCGCCTGGCCCCTGCTCGACACCGCCGACGTGATCGGCGATCTGTGGTCGGTCCCCGCCTACCTGCGCCGCTGCGCGCCCTGGCTCACCGCCGCGGAGATCGCGAAGCTCCAGCGCCCCGATCCGAAGGCCTGGACCACGGCCGACCTGCCGCTGCTCGACGCCGCCCGCCGCCGGCTGGGCGACGCCACGGCCGAGGCCCGCGACCGCCGCCGCCGGGCCGAGGCGGAGGAGGGGAGGGAGCAGATGGGCCGGGTGCTCGACGACCTGATCGCCTCCTCGGTGCACGACGACGGCGAGGGCCTCATGAAGATGCTGGTCCAGCAGGACCTGCGGGAGAACCTGGCGGGCGGCCTGGCTGCGGCGGGCCCGGACGCGGCGGGATCGGCGGCGTTCGAGGGCCCGTACGCGCACATCGTCGTCGACGAGGCGCAGGAGCTGACCGACGCCGAGTGGCAGATGCTGCTGTCCCGCTGCCCGTCGCGCAGCTTCACGATCGTGGGGGACCGGGCGCAGTCCCGGGCCGGGTTCACCGAGTCGTGGCGGGAGCGCCTCGAGCAGGTCGGGTTCGACCGGATCGAGACGGCCGCGCTGACCGTGAACTACCGCACTCCGCAGGAGGTGATGGAGGAGGCCGCGCCGGTGATCAGGGCCGTGCTGCCGGACGCCAACGTGCCGGTCTCGATCCGGCGGAGCGGTGCTCCGGTCGTACACGGCAAGGCAGTTGATCTGGAAAGGGTCCTGCGCGGGCGCGGGGAGGGGATCGCGTGCGTGATCGGCGACCCCGGCTTCGCGGAGCGGGAGGGGGTGCGCTCGCTCACGCCGGAGCTGGCCAAGGGCCTGGAGTTCGATCTCGTGGTGCTGGTCGATCCGGAGCGGATGGCGCCGGTCGATCGATATGTCGCGATGACCCGCGCGACCCGCGAGCTGGTGGTCCTGACCAGGTGATTTCCCTGAACGGAAGATGACACGCCGACGAACGCGACACGCCGGAACGCACCGGACCCGGTTGACACGCCACGGGTGTCCGGACGTACCGTCTTCAGGTCTTTGTTAACGGCGAGCGTGTCAAGATCCGTTTCGTTCCTCCACCCACTGGCCGCAGTCCTCGCTGGGGTCGCGCGTTCAGCCAGGTCCAGGGGGTGAGAGGTGCGCGGGGCGGGGCGGGCCGAACCGTGTTCAGGTGGCACCTCCGAGGGTTGAACGATGGCCAGTAGACAACGGCACGACGCGGGCAGCCGGCTCGCTCCGGGTCGGTCCGAAGGTCATCGCGAGGTCCCCGGGCCCACCGGCCGGGAACACTGACGAGCGGATGTGCTCCAGGGGCGCAGCCACAGCCGGGCTGCGCCCCTGCGTCCCCGGGACCTGTTCCGTGGAGAGGGCCGGAGCGAGGCGAGGTCCTAGCAGCTAGATGCGGGTAACCTGCCATCCGTGGAAATGACTCTGCCGCCGCCGGCGCTCGCCGGTCCCTCACCCGAGCCGGGCACCCCCGGCGCGACGCGACCACTGCGCCTCCCGGTCGCCACGGTGCTGGCGGTGGCCGCGGGAGTGGCCCTGCTGCTCGCGCTCCCGCCGTACGATCTCTGGTTCCTCGCCCCGGCAGGCGTGGCCCTCTTCGCCGCGGCGGTGCACCGGCGCCGGCTGCGCGCGGGTTTCGGGCTCGGCTTCCTGGCCGGGGTGACACTGTTCTTCCCGCTGCTGTGGTGGACGTCGTTCCAGGCCGGCTGGCTGCCCTGGGCGCTGCTCTCCTCGGCCCAGGCGGCGATCCTCGGCCTGGCCGGCCTG
The DNA here is from genome assembly GCF_040639855.1 of Actinoplanes sp. NPDC023714. Classification (NCBI taxonomy): domain Bacteria; kingdom Bacillati; phylum Actinomycetota; class Actinomycetes; order Micromonosporales; family Micromonosporaceae; genus Actinoplanes; species Actinoplanes sp. NPDC023714. Next base: position 277,027 of record NZ_JBFAAR010000010.1, on the reverse strand, counting down.
GCGGGCGCGTGGCTCTCCCCGCTGGTCGACCGGTGGCGCTGGTCCTGGCCGCTGCTCACCGGCCTGCTCTGGACCGCGCAGGAGGCGGTGCGCGACCGCGCGCCGTTCGGAGGCTTCCCCTGGGGGCGCCTGGCCTTCAGCCAGGGCGATGCGCCCGCGCTGCGGCTTGCCGCGTACGGGGGAGCGCCGCTCGTCACCTTCGTGGTCGCGGTCACCGGCGGGGCGATCGTGGCGCTGGCCTGGCGCCGCTGGTCCCCGCGGCCGGCGGCCGGCGCGGCCGGGTTCGCGCTGACCGCCGCGGTCCTGATCGCCGGCCCGGCCCTGATCCCGCTGACCCAGCCGTCCGGGCCGTCGGTCACGGTCGCGATCGTGCAGGGCAACGTGCCCCGGCTCGGCCTCGACTTCAACGCCCAGCGCCGGGCCGTGCTCGACAACCACGTGAACGGCACCCGGCAGCTGGCCCTCGACGTCGCGGCCGGCCGGCAGAAGCAGCCCGACCTCGTGGTCTGGCCGGAGAACTCCTCCGACATCGACCCGCTGCGCAACGCCGACGCGGCCGACGCCATCTCCGCGGCCGCCGACTCGATCAAGGCGCCGATCCTGGTCGGCAGCATCCAGCGCACCGACGACCCGGAGGACATCTACAACGTCGGCATCCTCTGGTGGCCGGGCACCGGCCCCGACCACGACCAGCAGTACGCGAAGCGCCACCCGGTGCCGTTCGCCGAGTACATGCCGCTGCGCCCGATCGCCCGGCTGGTCACCGACAAGGTCGACCTGGTCCGCAACATGCTCCCCGGCGACCACCCGGGCGTCATCGACACCGGCAAGGTGACCCTCGGCGACGTCATCTGCTTCGAGGTGGCCTACGACGGGATCGTGCGGGACACGGTCACCGGCGGGGCGCAGCTGCTCGCCGTGCAGACGAACAACGCCACCTTCAACGAGGCCGAGGCGTTGCAGCAGCTGGCGATGGTCCGGCTGCGGGCGGTCGAGCACGGCCGCGAGGCGTTGATGGTCTCCACCGTCGGTGTGTCCGGGTTTGTCGACGGTTCGGGGCAGGTACACGGTTCGACGGGCTTCAACACGCCTGCGGTGGTGGTGCGTGACGTCGCCACGGAGGGACCGCGTACGCTGGCGACTCGTTCGGGCAACTGGCCCGAGGTGGCGGCCGTCGCGATGATGGCCGTCGCCCTCGCCGCCGTGCTGCCCCTGCGCCGCCGGCGGGCGGACATCGGCAATGACGGCGATAAAGACACGGAGGAACGGTGAGCGAGTACCCCGGCGTGGGACGAGCCCTCGTGATCATCCCGACGTACAACGAGGCGGACAACGTACGGGTGATCACCGACCGGGTGCGCAAGGCGGTGCCCGACGTCGACATCCTGGTGGCCGACGACAACTCACCGGACGGCACCGGCGCCATCGCGGACGAGCTCGCTCTCGCCGACGATCACATCTTCGTGATGCACCGGGCCGGCAAGGAGGGCCTCGGCGCCGCGTACAAGGCCGGCTTCGCGTGGGCCAAGGACAAGGGCTACGACGCGGTCATCGAGATGGACGCCGACGGCTCGCACGCGCCCGAGGAGCTGCACCTCCTGCTCGACGCGCTGAAGGACCACGACGTCGTGCTCGGCACCCGGTACATCCCGGGCGGCAGCGTGCACAACTGGCCGATGCACCGGCTGCTGCTCTCCCGCGGCGGCAACATCTACATCCGGATGGCCCTCGGCATGCCGTTCAAGGACGCGACGGGCGGCTACCGCGCCTACCGGATCGGCGTCCTCGACAAGATCGAGGTCGACAGCATCGCGTCGACCGGGTACTCGTTCCAGGTCGAGATGGCGTTCCGGTCGTACAAGCAGGGCTTCCGCATGGTCGAGGTGCCGATCACGTTCACCGAGCGGGTCAACGGCGTCAGCAAGATGAGCGGCAACATCTTCAAGGAGCAGCTGCTGCGGGTCACCATCTGGGGCGCGCAGACGCGAGCTGAGAGTTTGCGTAAAGTCTTCGATCGCAAGCCGCGACAGGGCTCCACCTGGCCGTGAGGTGTCATGCTTGAACCGGGCCCGCCCTGTCGTCGGGAGGGCCCGGGACACCGGAGGTCGATGTAATGCGCCGTAGCAGACTGGCTTACGCACCACTCGCACTACCGATCTGGGCGCTGGCCGAGTTCTTCGTCTTCGTGGCGGTCGCGCACGCGATCGGTGCGGGCTGGGCCATCCTGCTGCTGGCCGTCTCCACCCTCGCCGGCATCGCGCTGCTGCGCCGCGAGGGCATCAAGGGCTGGCGTGCCTTCCAGGAGGCCGCCCGGGAGAACCGGCCGCCCGGCGCCGGGGTGGCCGACTCGCTGACCGGTCTCGGCGGCGCGCTGCTGCTGACCATGCCCGGCTTCATCACCGGCGTGGCCGGCCTGCTCCTGCTCCTGCCGCCCGGCCGTGGCCTGGCCCGCCGGGGGATCGAGCGGTTCGCCGAGCGGTCGCTGGGCTCGGCCGCGACCGGCGACCTGTTCGGCCCGCGCAAGGTGAAGGTGCACTCCGGCGCCCCGGTCACGGTCGTCGTGGTCGACGAGGAGCCGCCCGCCGGCCGCACCCCGCCGCCCGCCATCGAGGGCGAGATCGTCCGCTAGAAGCACGCACGACGAAGGCCACCCCTGTCGACAGGGGTGGCCTTCGTCGTGTGCTTCAGGATCAGCGCCCGCGGCGCGTGCGGACTTCCTGGAGACGCTCGTTGAGGATGTCCTCGAGCTCGGCGATCGAACGCCGCTCGAGCAGCATGTCCCAGTGGGTGCGCGGCGGCTTCGCCTTCTTCTGCTCCGGCTCGCTGCCGTCGACCAGCCGGGCGACGCTGCCGTCGAACTTGCACTCCCAGGTGGTGGGCACCTCGGCGTCGACGGCGAACGGAACCTCGAACTGGTGACCCTTGACGCACAGGTACTCACGGGTCTGTCGGGGCGCCAGCTCGGTGTTACGGTCGGACTCGTAGCTGACTGCGCCTAGACGGCTGCCGCGCAGCATGCGTTCGCCCATGATCGGCTTTCCCCTCGCTCGTGGTGCTGCTCTCGTTGGTGTAACGAAAGTGGTGGCCGCTGGATTCCGGATCTTGGCATGGAGCTATGCCCGACCGGAACATCGGCTGTCTGTATCCGCGGTGTTAACGCTATGAGCGTAACCGGCCACCGCCCTTACCCGGCAAATCGAACCCGCGTTCCAGTGGACCTTGGTCCTCTATGCGGCATTTGCGATGTGTACGGGTAGTGCGATGTCGGTCACTCGATTCGGTTCACCAGCAATTTACTCATGTGTCGGTCACTGCTCGGTGCCTCAACGGTAGCGGCGTGGTAGCAGTGGCCCGCCCGATTCGACCCGTTCTCTAGCTGTTCGTGGTTGATTGCGGGTGAGAAATGTCGCGTGTCTGACCCGGCACCGCCGCGCCCCTGCTGCCGAGCGACGCCAGCGCCGACGCGAGATCACTGACCTGCGACGTCAGCTGCGCCACCCGCTCCTGCGCGGCCTCGGCGTCGGCCCTCGCGGACGCCAGCCGGCGCTCGAGATCGGCCCGATCAAGTTCAAGATCCTTTTGGGTACGGGCGAGCCGGTCCCGTTCCTCGGTGACCGCCACGATCGTCGCCTCCCCGGCCACGGCCCGGGCCTCCGCCTCCCGGACAGCGTTTTCCGCTTCCCGGACCGCGGCGTCGGCGTCCCGGACCGCGGCCTCGAGCTCGGTGGCGCGCGCCGTGGCGGCCCGCTCCCGAGCCGACGCGTCGGCTGCCCGGGCGCCGGCCTCCTCCACCTCCGACCGGGCCGTGGCCAGATCGTGTGCGGCCCGCTCGGCGGCCTCCTGCGCCGCCGACCGTGCCGCGGCCAGATCGGCGGCAGCCCGTTCGGCGGCCTGTTCCGACGTACGCCGGAAATCGGACGCATCCTTGAGCGCGGCAGCCAGATCGCGCTCCGCGGCATCGCGCCGGTTCCGGACCTCGGCCAGCTCGGTCGTCGCGGCGTCGCGCTCGGCCTCGGCCCGTTCCCGCAGCGCCGCCGCAGCCGTCGCCGCCCGCACCGCCTCATCCCGCGCCGCGACCGCCTCCTCGGAACGCTTCCCGGCCTCCTCGGCCGACCGCTGCGACCCGGCCGCCCGCTGCCGGGCCTCGTCCCGCTCGGCCGTGGCCGCCACCGCGATCTGCTGCGCCGCCGCCGTGGCGGACGCCGCCTGCTCGGCGTCGCGGCGCGCGTCGTCCCGCTCCGCGTGCGCGGCCGCCACCTGCCGCGACGTCTCCGCCCGGACCTCGGCCACCTGCCGCTCCACGCCGGCCGGCGACATCTCCGAATGCAGCGCCTCGGTCAGCGTGCCGACCAGCGTGTCCAGGCGGTCCACGACCTCCCAGGTGCGCGCCACCGAACCGGCCAGGCCGGGCGACGAACGGTGCCGCATCCGCGTGTTGCGCGACGCCCGCTGACACTCGCCGTCATTGTCACGGCAATACCGGAACGGGCGGCCGGCGGAGGCGCGCTGCGGCACGGGGCGGCCGCAGTGGGCGCAGGGGCGGGTCTCGGAGTCTGTATCAGGCGCAGTCATAGCGCCCCTCACCCTATTTCGTCGGCCTGCCCGGGCCGGTCAGCCGCGCCGCCGGTCCTTGCCGTGCCGTTCCCTTGCCGCGCCGCCGCCCTTGCCGCGCCGCCGGCCTTTCGCTCGTCTCCGGCCGCCGGCCGCGCCGTCACCTCGGTCGCCCGCACCTCCTCGCCCTCTTTCTTCGCGATCTTGTTGATCTGTGCAGGAACGTGGCGGCGGGAATCAACAAGATCTGTGAGGGGCGAGGCGAGGGCGTGGGGCGAGGCGAGGGCGGGGGCGGGCGGTGGTTCTTCGGAGTCAGCGGCGGCGGGGGGAGCGGGCCAGGTAGGCGTGGGGGTAGGGGAGCGGGCGGTCGCTTGCGGCGGTGAGGCGTTCGACGCTCTTGTCGTCGAGGGTCCAGCCTGCGGCGCCGAGGTTGTCGTCGAGCTGTTTCAGGGACCGGGCGCCGATGATCGGGGCGGTGACGCCGGGGCGCTGGGACAGCCAGCGCAGCGCCACCTGCGCCGGGGTGCGGCCGCTCTCCTCCGCCGTCTCGATCAGGGCGTCGGTGATCGACCAGGTGCGCTCGTCGACGCTGTTCTCCCAGTCGCCGAGCCACGGCTGCTTGTCGCCCTCCCAGCGGGAGTCCGGCGGCGCCTGGGTCATGCCGCGGCGGTACTTGCCGGTCAGCCAGCCGCCGCGCAGCGGGGACCAGGGGATGATGCCGGCGCCCTCGTTGAGGCAGACCGGGGCCAGTTCCAGCTCGACGTCGCGGTCGATCAGGTTGTAGAGGGGCTGGCACGCGACGAACGGCTCCCAGCCGTGCTGCCGTGCCACGTCGATCGACTTCTGGAGCTGCCAGGCCGTGTAGTTGCTGACGCCGATGTGCCGGACGTACCCCTGCTTGATGAGCCCGTCCAGCGTCGACAGCGTCTCCTCGATCGGGGTGGACTCGTCGAAGCAGTGCAGCTGGTACAGGTCGATGTAGTCGGTGCGCAGCCGCTTCAGGCTGGCCTTCACGGCGCTGATCAGGTGCTTGCGCCCGGCGCCGTGGTCGTTCGGCCGATCACCGGTGGGCCAGAAGCCCTTCGTGGCGATCACCAGGTCGTCGCGGTCCGCACCGGTCCGGGCGAGCCAACTTCCGATGATCTCCTCGGAGGCGCCGCCGCCGTACACGTCAGCCGTGTCGATGAACGTGCCGCCGGCCTCGGTGTACCGGTCGAGCAGCGCGTGCGACGTCTGCTCGTCCGCCTCCTTGCCGAACGTCATCGTGCCCAGACAGAGCTCGCTCACCAGAAGGCCGCTGTTGCCGAGATACCTGTGATCCATGGATCTGATTCTTGCAATGTTCGCGGGCCGCGGGCGACACAGTTGTCCACTGTGTCGCCCCGCGCCTGCTAGACGTTCTGCTTCTCGGTGCTGTCCGAGTGCAGCTGCGCCGTCGTCTCCGTCACGAACTTGCCGGTCTTGGCGCTCCGGTTCACCTCGCGGCCGCCCTTCTCCCTGTCCCCGCCGACCGTCTCGGTCGTCGTGGTGTCGGGCTGGCGCTGCGCCGTGCTCTCCTTGACGAAGCGGCCGGTGCGGGCGCTGCGGTTGACCTCGTGCTCGTTGCCTGCCATCGGGGAGACTCTCCTTCGTCGTCTAGGGATGTCTCATTCGTTCCCGGCGGTCCGGTGACCGAAACTGCCCCTCGTGGATGTCCCGCTACGGCGTGCGGCGGCCGAGCGTCGCGGCCGCGCCCAGCCGCAGGTGGCCGCCGGCGCGGTCGAGAGGGTGCGGCGAGGTGAGGGCGTCGAGCGTGAAGGCGACGTGATCGGCCTGCTCGTGGACGGTGTGCCGGAGAACCCGGCGGCCGTGATCGTCGGGCACCGCCAGGAGCGTGGTGGCGGACGGGGCCCGGTCGTCGTGGGCGGCGGCCCGGCGTGCGTGGGCCGCGCTGCGGTTGGCGTGGGCGGCGACCCGGGGTTCGTGGGCCGCGGTGTAGCCGGCGAGGACCAGCTGTGCCCGGTCCGCTTCCGGGGTGGGGGCGGTGGGGAAGCGATCGCCGTTCTCCACCCAGGCGGCCAGGGTGGGGCTACGGGCCAGCCAGCCGTCGGCGAGTCGCCGGAACGCCCGGTCGCGCCCGATCCGGCGCCGGGCCGCGGTGTGGATTCCGTCCAGTGCAGGGCGTGCCCGGCCTGCCGCTCCCGCTGCCGCCGGGGAGCCGAGGCGACGCTCAGCAGGGGAACCGTGTTGTTGTCCCAGACGTCAGCGGCCTCGACCACCGCGGCCCGGTCGAAGTGTCGCGCGTCGGCGGACGCCTCGGCGATCCGCGTCACCGAGCGGTCCAGCAGGGCGGTGAAGACCGCGAAGAAATCCTCCATCGTGGGTGCAGCGTAGAAACGTACACAAAGGGGGTCTGAAAATGTCGCAGCGGGAGGCGGTGCTGACCGGGCTCGCGGAGCGGATCCTCGGGGTCGCGGGTGGGGGATCGGGTTCGACGACATGTTGCGCCGCCTTCAAGGAGGCGGCCAGAGGTGCAGCCCGCGCGGCACGCCGACGTTGTGATCGACAACCGGATTCTCGCGGCTCCGAGGATCGTAAAACGCTGATGTCATAGGTTTGGCGGCGGTATGCGTAGACACCGATCGAATCTGGGCACCCTGCTCCACCACGTTCATGTGAGCGGGCCGCTCTCCCGCGCCACCCTCGCCGAGCGGATGGGCGTCAACCGCAGCACCATCCTCGGGCTCACCGCTGAACTGGCCTCCGCCGGTTTCGTCCGGGAAGAGCCACCCATGGGTACGACGGGAGCAGGGCGGCCGTCCTTCGTCGTGGTCCCCGAGTCGCGGCGGTTCTTCGTGCTCGCGTTCGACGTCGCGGTGGACCGGCTCACGGCGGCGCGGGTCGGGCTCGGCGGACCGATCCTGGACCGGCGGGAGGTGGCGCGGTCGCGGGCCGGCGCCGACCTGGACACGGTGGTGCGCGAACTCGCCGCGATGGGCGCGGAACTGCTCGCCGCGGCGCCGCCCGACGCCGTGGTGGCCGGGATCGGGGCGAGCTACTGCGGGATGATCCGGCCCGGCGACGGCATGGTCCGGTACGGCCCCGAGATGGGCTGGGTCGACCAGGCGTTCGGTGCGGAGCTGGAGCGGGCGCTCGGGATCGGCCTGCCGGTGGCCGTCGGCAACGAGGCCCACCTGGGGGCGCTGGCCGAATACGCCCGCGGGGCCGGGGTCGGGTCCCCGGACCTGATCTATCTGCACGGCGATGTCGGGGTGGGCGGCGGCATCCTGGTCGGCGGCAAACTGCTCGGCGGGGAGAGCGGGTACGGCGCCGAGGTCGGGCACATGCTGGTCAACCCGGTCGGCGGCCGGCCGTGCCTGTGCGGGTCGGCGGGCTGCCTCGAGGCCGAGACCGGGGAGCACGCGATCCTCGAAGCGGCCGGGCGGAGCGGGGAGTTCGGGCGCCGGGCGGTGCGCGACGTGGTCCGCGACGCGGAGAACGGTCACCTGCGCGAGGCCGCCGCGATGGCCGGGATCGGCGACTGGCTCGGCATCGGCGTGGCCAATCTGATCAACCTGTTCAACCCCGGGGTGGTGATCTTCGGCGGGATGCTGCGGGAGGTCTACCGGGTCGCGGCGCCGGAGGTGGCGGCCCGGATCGCGCAGCACGCCATGCCGGTGTCGCGGGAGCGGGCGAAGCTGAGGGTGTCCGGGCTGGCCGACGACGCCACGCTGCTGGGCGCGGCGGACCGGGGCTTCGCGGCCCTCCTCGCCGATCCGCTGGCCGGTCCGCGCGCCGATCCGCTCGTCGGCCCGCGCGCCGTTCCGCTGGCCGGTCCCCGCGCCGATCCGCTGAAAAAAGCCGAAAAAACGGTCTAAAGGGGAGCGGCGGGGCTACCTTCCGGTCGAGTGCACAAACCGGACGGGAGAGACGGATGCTCAAACCCTGCACCGCCGCCTTGCTGATACTGCTCACGGCCGGCTGCGGGGGCGGTGACGACGAGGAGACGACCACCGCGACCCCGACGGCGGCGGCCTCGACGGCGGCGAGCACCTCGACCGGCGGCACCGAGGACGTCCTCAACGCCACCAACGCGTTCCTGGCCCTGCTCGACGACACCCAGAAGTCGGCGGTCCAGGGTGAGCGCACCACCGAGAACCTGGCGAAGTGGTCCAACCTGCCCGACCAGCTCTTCAAACGGGACGGCCTGCGGATGGACGCGCTCTCCACGGCGCAGCAGGCCGCCGTCCTCAAGATCTTGCAGGCCGCCCTCAGCGCCGACGGATACGCCCAGGTCACCGGCATCACCACCGGCGACGGCGTGCTCAAGGCCGAGGGCGGGATGGACCTCGACTTCGGCGCCGACCACTACTGGATCCGGATTCTGGGCACGCCCTCCGAGACGGAGATCTGGACCATTCAGTACGGCGGCCACCACCTCGCGGTCAACCTCACCCTCAAGGGCGACCACATGACGATGGCGCCGACGCTGTGGGGTGCGCAGCCGGCCTCCTACACGACGTCCGGCACCACTGTCGAACCCCTGAAGGGCGAGACCGACGCCGCGTTCGCCGTGATGGACGCCCTCGACGACGAGCAGCAGGACGCCGCCCAGCTCGACACCGCGATCACCGAGATCGTCCTCGGCGCGCAGCAGGACGGCAAGAAGCCGGCCGAGGAGGGCGTCAAGGTCTCCACCTTCTCCGAAGAGCAGAAAGAGCTCCTCATGGCCCTGGTCACCGAGTGGCTCAGCCCGCTCACGCCATCCCAGGCCCAATCCAAGATCGAGGACGCCGAGAACAACCTCGACAAGACCTGGTTCGCCTGGTCCGGCAAGGTCACCGAGGGCGAGCCGATCTACTACCGCGTCCAGAGCCCCTCCCTGATCATCGAGTTCGCCCACCAGCAGGGCCAGGGCGCCAACGCCGGCGGCGTGACCCACATCCACTCGATCTACCGCGAGCCCGACAACGACTACGGGGCCGAACTCAATTGATCAAAAAGCTCGCCCTGATGGCGGCCGTGGTGTGCGGTGTGATGGGCCCCGCCCCCGCCCCCGCCTTTGCCCACTCGCTGGATGAGGTCATCCAGCAGGTGTATCTGACCCCGGCTGCGGCCACCCTTGATGTGCAGGTGGACATCGTGCCAGGGGCGCTCGTCGCTCCCGGATTTGCGCGGTCGCTTGATGGTGATGGGGACCGGGTGCTCAGTGACGCTGAGATCGCTGCTCATGATGGGCGGGTTGAGGCAGCGCTCGCCCTGGCCACGGACGGCGCGCCTGCGGAGCTCAGCGTCACCGGGTCGAGCTATCCGCCCTATGACCTCCTCGCTGCCGGGGGTGGTGCGATCACGGTGCGGGCCACGGCGCCGCTTGCCGCTTCGACCGGGGCGTTCGCGATCACCGATGGGTACATCGCCGAGCAGAAGACTCGTATTCAGATGAGCGTGCTGGTCGCCAAGGACGCCGGGCGGGCGGCCAGTTCGATCCGGCGCGGTCATGAGGGGCGCGCGATCGCCGTCGGGCTCGCGCCGGCTGCCGTGGCGCCGGCTGCCGTGTCCGAGGTGAAGACCGGCGAGAGTACGGGCGGAGCGATGCTGGCCGCCCTGCGCACACCGATCGAGTCGCCGCTCGCGCTCGCCCTGCTGATCGGCGTGTGCGCTCTGCTCGGCGCCCTGCACGCGCTGACGCCCGGGCACGGCAAGGCGATGCTGGCGGCCTATCTCGTCGGGTCCCGTGGCACACCCCGCCAGGCCGTCGCGCTGGGCGGGATCGTCACGGTGACGCACACCGGATCGGTGCTGCTGCTGGGAGCGGCCGTCCTCGCCGTGGGGCACTATGTCATGCCGAGCCTCCTCGTGCCTGGGTTGCAGGTGGTGACCGGGGCGGTCGTGCTCGCCCTCGGCCTGCGGATCCTGCGGCGTCGCCTGCGGGGTGCGGATGGCGTCCACACCCACGCCTTCGGGGAGCACCTGCGGGGTTCCGGCTTCCATTCTCATGTGGGGGGTGGGAGGGGGCACGCTGCCAGCGGACAGATTCACGCTGCCAGCGGACAAGGGCGGGCGCTCGCGGGGCACCGGCACGCGGGCGATCACGACGGGGACTTCGAGGAAGCCGGGGAAGCCTGGGAAACGCGAGAAGCCCGGGAAGCGCGAGAAGCCGGGAACGCCGAGGACTTCGATCGCGAGGGTGGGCGCTGGGCGGGGACCGCGCGGGGGCCGTACCTCGTGAAAGAGCGTGCGAAAGCCGCCCCGATCTCCACCGGGAGCCGCCGGGAGCTGGCCGCCATGGGCGCGGCGGGCGGTCTGATCCCGTGCCCGGAGGCGCTCGGCGTGCTGATCCTCGCGGTGGGCCTGAACCGGACGGCGCTCGGGCTCACCATGATCGTGGCGTTCAGCGCGGGGCTCGGCGCCGTGCTCGTCGGGCTGGGGCTGATCCTGGTCACCGCGCGGGATCGGTTCACCGACGTACGCCCCGGGCCGCTGCTGCGCCGCCTGCCGGTAGTGTCGGCCGCGATCGTCGTGGTGCTCGGCGTGGTGATGACCGTGAGCGGGCTGGCCGAGGCTCTCTGACTCTCCTTTGATGATCCGTCTGCGACAGTGGGGTTCGTGCTGTGAAGTTGCGTGAGGAAATCGTCGCGGTGCCGTCGGCGGCCGGGGACATCCGGACGGCGGTGATCGCGCCGGTCGGTGCCGGGTCGTGGCCGGGGGTGCTGCTCTACACCGACATCTTCCAGCTGACCGAGTCGACGCTGCGGACCGCGCGGCGGATAGCGGCCGCCGGGTACGTCGTCGTGGTGCCGGAGATCTACCCGCACGGCGCGGTGGCCGGGGTCGCCCTCGAGTTCGACGACGCCGGCAAGAAGGCCGGCCTCGACGCGGCGGCGGCCACCACGACCGCCTCCTTCGACGCCGACCGGCAGGCCGTGCTCGACTGGATGGCCGCGTACGACGGGATCGGCGCGCTGTTCGTGACCGGGTTCTGCCTCGGCGGGCACCTGGCGTTCCGGGCCGCTTTCGATCAGCGGGTGGAGGCGACCGTCTGCTTCTATCCGACCGGGCTGCAGAACGGCGCGCTCGGCGCCGACGACCCCGGCTCCCTGGTCCGGGCCGCCGAGATCCGGGGCCGGCTGCTGGTCGTGTTCGGCTCGAACGATCCGCACGTGCCGGCCGGCGCGCGGCTGGAGATCGTCTCGGCGCTCTACGCGGCCGGGCTGGACGATGTGGAGCTGCACGTCTACCGGGGTGGGGAGCACGCGTTCATGCGGGACGTCGGGCCGCGGCACGACCCGGAGCTGACCGACCTGGCGCTGGCCGAGGCGGTGTCGTTCTTCCGGGGCCGATCGCGCTGAAAAAGGTTGATCGCGCTGAAAAAGGTTGATCGCGCTGAAAAAGGCCGATCGTGCTGAAAAAGGCCGATCGCGCTGAAAAGGCCGGGAGGATTCAGGGGACCTTGCAGATGCGCCGGAGCATGGTGTCGAGGGCCGTCCGGTCGTCCTCGTCGACCGGGACGGTGCCGGCCAGCGGTTCGGCATCGTCGAGGGCGACCCGGACCGGGAACTCGAACGGCTTCTTCACCTCGGCGAACGCGTGCAGGTCGCAGCGCAGCGGCGTCACGACGATCGGGATGCTCGCCCGGGGCCGGGCGGCGGTGACCGCGGCCTCCCGCCGGCCGGGGAAGGCGAGCCGGTAGAGGACGTTGCCGTCGAGCTCGGTGACCCGCACGGCCCCGGTCGCGGCGGCGGTGCGGGTGATCTCGAGGCTGCCGCGGACGCCGTCCGGGCCGAGGTCCTGCCACGGGCCGAAGGCGAGGGTGACGCTCTGCTCGACCCGGTCGGCGGCGCAGTCGATGGCGAGGAGCTGGTCGAGCAGCGGGTTCGGGTCGGGCAGGTCGACGGTGACCTTCTGCCAGGATGTCGCGTTCTCCGGCCGGGCCGTGACGATCACCCGGGACGGCGCGGAGCGGGCCGGCGTGCAGCCGCCGGTGCCGAACGTGACCGGCACGTCGACGCGCAGGCCGCCGACCGGGAGCAGCGCGTCGGTGTCGGCCGCGGTCTCGCCCTCGAAGGACGGCAGGACCGGCTCGACCCGGGCCACCCGGATCGGCGTGGGCCCCTCGTTGTGCAGGGCGATCGCGAGCTGGCGGTTCACCTCGTGGACGCGCCACTGCTCGGCCGTGGCGCTGATCGCGAGCGGCGGATCCGGACTCTCCGGGGCTGCATCGCAAGCGGCGAGAAGAGCGGCGAGAAGAGCGGCGGGAAGAGCGGCGAGCAGCGCGGCGGGCAGCAGATCGACGACGGCCACCGCCCGAGACAAGACCCGCATCATCGGGACTGTAGCCGGGTTCCGTCCTCGGCGGGGACTGCCCGTCCCAGGCGGCGGACCGCCGGGATGAGCAGCAGGGTCGCGCTGCCCAGCACGCCGACCACGACCGAGACGCCGAGGACGCGTTCGGCGCCGACCGCGCCCGCCACCGGGCCGGCCAGGGCCTGGCCGATCGGGAGGCTGCCGGTGGAGCCGAGCACCTCGTAGGAGGTCATCCGGTTGAGCAGCTCGGGCGGGGTCTGGGTCTGCACGCTGGTCTGCCACTGGATCGACCAGAACGCCCAGACCAGGCCGTTCGCCCCGGCCGCGGCCAGCAGGAGCGGCAGCTCGGCGTGCAGGGCGATGGCCAGCGGCAGCAGCACGAAGGCGAACATCGCCACGGCGCCGGTCGCGAGCGGGCGACGGGGTGGGAACCGTAGCGCGAGCAGGCCACCCACGATCGTGCCCGCTCCGATCGCCGACTGCATCCACCCGTACGATGAAGGCCCTTGATTTTGACTCACCAGCACCGCACCGAGCGGGATCAGTGGTCCGAAGAGGAAGATCCCGTAGGCGATCCAGACCAGGATCACGCTCCAGATCCAGGTGCGGGCCCGGAACTCGCGCCAGCCCTCGGTGAGGTCCTTGATCGTCGAGCTCGCGGGGCGGCTGACCCTGCCGACGCGCAGGCCGGCCAGGCAGAGCGCGCTGATCGCGAACGTGGCGGCGTCGACCGCGTAGACGAGCCCGGCGCCGAAGAAGCCGAACAGGATGCCGGCCGCGGCGGGACCGAGCAGCTCGGCGACGGCGTTCGCCATCCGGATCGTGGCGTTGGCGCGGTTGGGATCGTCGGTGACCTGCGGGACGATGCCGTTGACGCCGGGCTGGAACATCGCGGCGGCCGTGCCGCTCACCGCCGAGCAGGTGATCAGCAGCCAGAGCGGCGGGGTGCCGGTGAAGAACGCGACGGCCGTGACCGCCTGGGCGACCAGCCTGATCAGGTCGGCCGCGAGCATGAGCGGGCGGGCGCCGATCCGGTCCGCGAACACGCCGCCGAAGAGGATGAACCCGAGGAACGGCACCATCCACGCCGCCAGGACCACGCCGACGCCGGTCGCGCCGTAGATCCCGCCGACCGCGAGTGCGGCGGCCACGGTCAGCATCGCGTCGCCGAAGGCCGAGACCGAGCGGGCGATGAAGTACCGGGTGAAGGTGGCGGTCCAGAGCATGAGCCCACTCTATTAAAAAGACAATTAACTGTACGGGGTGGCAGCCGCGCAAAGCGACGGACCTCCTCATTCGGAAATGCCTGCCATTCCAGGTCACAAACAAGATCAAATAGGGCGAATACTGAGAAGAACGTCACTATCCCGGCCCTCAGGCTTGGAATTCCGTCGATGGGCGTGGTTACCGTCGTGGCCGTCCCGCGATGGCGGGCACCGCGGGCGGTCCGCCGAATCCTGCCGCCGCCCGGGGAATCTATTCGCAGGGCAGGAGCGGGGGACCCAATCAGTACGGCGCCGGAAAGTGACGGCGCCTCGGGGTGAAGCCGCGAAGACGACGGCCGGGCGCCTCTGTCCGAACCCGACAGCTCACCTCGCAGGCGTGGAGGATCATCCATGTCTCGGATCGGTAGACGAACGCGCCTCGCCCTCGGTCTGGTGACCGCGGGCATCACCGGAGCCGGTGTGCTTCTCGCGCCGGCGAGCCCGGCCCAGGCGGCCCGGCAGGTGAACTGGGACGTCCTGGCGAAATGCGAGTCGGGCGGCCGGTGGCACATCAACACCGGGAACGGGTACTACGGTGGCTTGCAGTTCAGCCGCAGCACGTGGAAGGCGAACGGGGGCGGCAAGTACGCCCCGACCGCCGACCGGGCCACGAAGGCCGAGCAGATCAAGGTCGCGACGAAGCTCTACAAGAAACGCGGGCTCAAGCCGTGGCCGGTCTGCGGCAAGAAGCCGGGCGTCTACAAGAAGGCCGGCACCGGCAAGAAGGTCAAGGCCGTCAAGGGTACGTATGTCGTGAAGTCCGGCGACACCCTCGCGAAGATCGCCAAGAAGTACAAGATCAAGGGTGGCTGGAAGACGCTGTACCGGTTGAACAAGGATCGGCTCGACAGCCCGAGCGTGATCTACGTGGGTCAGCGCCTGCGCCTGAAGTGACCGCCCGGACCTGCGCCGGCATCGGGTGCGGGCGCAGGTCCAGCGCGGCTGGGTACCCTGACGGATCATGACCCTCGCCCACGCCGTCCTGCTGTTCCTGGGCGGGGTCGGCGGGGGTCTCGCCGGGTCGATGGGCGGGCTCGCGTCGGTCGTCAGCTATCCGGCCCTGCTGGCCGTCGGCATCCCGCCGGTGGCCGCGAACGTCACCAACACGGTCGCGCTGCTCTCCACGGCGTTCGGCGCCGCCGCCGGTTCCCGCCCGGAACTGCGCGGCCAGGCCCGCCGGATCGCCCGGCACGGCGTCACCGGCGTGGCCGGCGGCACGGCCGGGGCGGTGCTGCTGATGAGCACCCCGTCGTCGGCGTTCGAGCGGGTCGTACCCGGGCTGATCGCGCTCGGCGGGCTCATGCTGCTGTTCCGCGAGCCGCTGCGGGCCTGGTACGTGCGTCCCGGCCGGCGCCCGCCCCTCGCCGTCGCGGTGCTGCTGATCGCGGTCTACGGCGGCTACTTCGGCGCGGGCGCCGGCGTCATGATGCTGGCCGCGCTGTCGGTGGCGGCCGCCGAGCCGCTCGCCGTCACGAACGCGGTCAAGACCGTCGTCCTCGGCTTCTCCAACGTGGCGGCCGCGCTGCTCTACGCCCTCATCGCGCCGGTGCACTGGACGGCCGCCGCGCTGCTCGCGGCCGGATGCCTGCTCGGCAGCTGGATCGGGCCCGCCCTGGTGCGGCGCACGCCGGAGCGGCCGCTGCGGGTGGCGATCGGGCTGGCGGCGCTGGCGCTCGCCACGTTCCTCTGGCACGAGGCGGGGGCGTCGCCCGCGTCGTCGTGAAAGCTAGGATCCTAGGACGCCGCATCCTAGATTCCTAGGATGCTCTAGAGGCGGTGCGCGGGCATCGTAGGGTCGCGGCATGCGTGAAGTGATCGTCGCCCCGATGGCCGGCGGGCCGTCCACCGTCGCGCTGGTCGCCGGCGCCGCCCGGGCCGGGGCGCTGGGGTTCCTGGCGGCCGGCTACAAGACGCCCGACGCCGTCGCGGCGGAGCTCCGGCAGGTCGACGCGATCCCGCACGGGCTCAACATCTTCGTGCCGATGCCGGCGCCCGCGGATCCGGCGCCGCTGGCGGCATACCGGCTTTCACTGCGGGGAGAAGCCGATCGGTACGGGGTGGACCTGCCCCCGCTGCGGACGGAGGACGACGACCACTTCGCGGCCAAGGTGGAGCTCGCCGCCCGATTCCGGGTTCCGGTCGTGAGCTTCACGTTCGGCGTACCCGATCCGGGGATTGTGGAGAGGCTGCACGACGCCGGCTCGACCGTGCTGATCACGGTGACCAGCGCGGCCGAGGCGCGGGCGGCCCTCGCCGTCGAGCCGGACGGGCTGATCGCGCAGGCCGGTGCGGCGGGCGGGCACGCGTCCACGACCGACCCCGCCGGATATGCCGGGACGAGCACCGCCCTGGAGGCCCTCGCCGCGGTCCGGGCGGTGACCGAGGGGCTCCCGGTGATCGCGGCGGGCGGGGTCGGCACCGCCGGCGACGTGCACGGGCTGCTCGAGGCGGGCGCCGCGGCGGTGCAGTGCGGGACCGCGTTCCTGCTCGCCGACGAGGCCGGGACCCGGCCGGCGCAGCGGGCCGCGATGCTCTCCGGCGAGTTCACCGAGACCGTGGTGACCAGGGCGTTCACCGGGCAGCCGGCGCGCGGGCTGCGCAACCGGTTCATCGACGAGCACGACGCGGCGGCGCCGATCGGCTATCCGGCCGTGCATCACCTGACCGCGCCGATCCGGGCCGCGGCCGCCGCGAAGGGCGATCCGGGCGCGCTGAACCTGTGGGCCGGCACCGGGTTCCGGCACGCGAGGCCCGGGCCGGTGGCCGACCTGATCGCACGCCTGAGCGCGTGAAGCCCCGGGCCGGCGGCCGAGGTGATCGCACGCCTGAGCGGGTGAAGCCCGGGCCTGTCGGCTCGGCGGGACCGCCGGGACGGGTCTACTTTCGGTAGCCATGACGGCTACCGGGACGGTTCTTGGCTACGCGATGAAGGGGCTGCACCGGCTGCCCCGCACCCTCCGCCGGGCGGTCCTGCTCCGGGCCGCCGGCGGCGACCTGCCGGCGGTGCCCGACTACGTGCGGATGCTGGAGATCGCCGGGGACCTGCCGGAGACCGGGCCGACCGACGCCGAGTTGTTCGACCGGTTCCCGCAGCTCGCCGCCGTGACGGTCACCGAGCAGCCGGCCGGGGTGCCGGCGATGCTCTACCGGGGTCCGGGCACGCCGGCGGCCGGGCTGGTGTGGGTGCACGGCGGCGCGTTCGTGAGCGGCTCGCTGCGGATGGCCGAGGCGCACTTCACGGCGCTGGCCCTGGCCGCCCGCGGGATCGCGGTGCTGACCGTCGGCTACCGCAAGGCGCTGCGCGGGGTGCGCTACCCGGCCGGGTCGGACGACGTGCTCACCGGGTGGCTGTGGGCCGTCATGAACGCGGACCGGTTCGGGGTGCCGGCCGAGCGGCTGCACCTCGGCGGGGCGAGCGCCGGCGCGAGCCTCGCGGCCGGGGTGGCGAAGCGGCTGCGCGACGGCGCGGGGCAGCCGCCCGCCTCGCTGGCGCTGATCTATCCGTCCGTGCACGCGGCGCTGCCGCCGTGGGAGCCGGCCGAGCTCGCGGCGATCCGGGGCAGGAGGGCCGTGTTCTTCTCGCCCGAGTGGGTGGCGGCGATGAGCCGGCACTACTGCGACGACCTGGGCGACCCCTACGCGTTCCCGGCGAACGGCGAGGTGGCCGGCCTGCCGCGGACGCTGATCGTCAACTGTGAGCACGACACCCTGCGCAGCTCGGGGGAGGCCTTCGCGGACCGGCTGCGCGCCGCCGGGGTGCCGGTGACCGTGCACCTCGCGCCGAACGCCGTGCACGGCTGCCTCGGCGAGCCGTTCACGGTCGCGGCCACCGAGGTGATCGATGTGATGCAGGTGAATATCATCTCGCCGTGACGATGTTCCTGCGGTACCTGATCCACGCTCTGTTCCACGGTCCCGTCCCCGACCCGCCGGAGTTCACCGAGGATCTGCCGCCGCGCGACCCGGGCGAGCGGGAGGCGCGGCACCGGGCGGTCCGCGGCGACTGGCCGGCCGCCGCGAAGCTGATGGCCGACGCCGGCGCCGACGGGGAGCTGCGGGGCCGGCGCGCCGACCTGCTCGCCGCCGCCGCGGCGACCGACGGCGCGTGGCTGCAGCGCTGGCTGGAGGCGTCGCCGGACGACCCGGACGCCGCGCAGATCCAGGCCGCGACGCTGCAGCTCCGGGCCGCCCGGGCGCGCGGCTCGGCCTCGGCCGCGGAGACGACGCCGGAGCAGTTCCGCGCGTTCCACCTGCAGTCCGGGCTGGCCGGCCGGGCGGCCGACCGGGCGATCGCCCTGGCCGCGCCGGGTGACCCGCTGCCGTGGGTGCGCAAGCTGCGGACCATGTTCGGCGACCAGGAGGCCCGGGCCGGCTTCGAGGAGGTCTACGCCGAGGGCCGCCGCCGCGCCCCGCACCACTTCGGGCTGCACCTGACCGCGCTGAGCCTGCGCTGCCAGAAGTGGTTCGGCTCGCACGAGCGGATGTTCGCGATCGCCCGGGAGGCGGCCGCAGCCGCGCCGGCCGGGTCGGACACCGTGCTGCTGCCGCTGTTCGCGCACTACGAGTACGTGCTGCGCGAGTACACCTGGAACGCCGCGCCGGGTAAGGGGCTGCGGGCCTGCCGCGCCTACTTCCGCCGGCCGGAGGTGCGCCGGGAGATGGACGGCTGGGTGGCGAAGTGGCGCACCGGCGTGCCCGCGGGCGAGCGGAGCCGGGAGTGCCTGCACTGGGTAGCGCTGCACCTGGTGCTGGCCGGCCGGCGCGCCGAGGCCAAGGAGATCGTCGACGAGCTCGGGCCGGTCGTGGACCCGTCGGTGGCGTGGGGCTACGTGTACGGCGGGAGCGAGTACGGCTACATGCGGGCCTGGCTCTGGGTGAACCGGCTGGGCCGTTGACGGGTGGGGTCGACCAGGATCTTGGGGCCGTCGCCGGCGCCGGGCGGGCGGCGGCCGGCCAGCACGCCGGCCACCTCGTCGAGGCCGACGACCGCGGCGACCAGCGGTTCCGGGTCGACGAGTCTCCGCGCGTACGCTCCGGCCACGTCCTCGAGGCCGGCCGACGCCCCGAGGATGCCCACCGCCGTGACGTCCTTGAGCACCAGTTCGCGGGTGTCGACGGTGCTCGGCGTGCCGGCCAGCCCGATGTAGACGACCCGCCTGCCCGGCTCGACCAGCCGCACCGCGAGCCCGGGCAGCGACGGGGCGTTGCTGGCGTCGACGACCGCGTCCCAGGCGAGGTCCGGCAGCTCCGGCAGCGTCCAGGCCCGGTCGAACCCGAGCGAGCGGGCGAAGCCGAGGTGCTGCCCGAGCAGGTGCACCTCGATGCCGCGGGCGCGGGCGATCATGGCGGCCAGCAGCCCGATCGTGCCGGTGCCGAGGACGAGCAGCCGCTCGCCGGGGACCAGGCCGGCCGCCGCGACCGCGCGCTGGGCGTTGCCGCCGGGCTCGACGAGCGCGCCGACCGTGGCGTCCACGGCGTCCGGCAGGGCGTGCAGGTAGCGGGCCGGGAACGCCAGCTTCTCGGCGAGCGCGCCGGGCAGCCCGTCGGCGATGCCGATCTCCCGCATCGCGGCGCAGACGTGGTGCCGGCCGGCCAGGCAGCGCCGGCACGTGCCGCAGGCGATCATCGTGTCGCCGGTGACCCGGCGGCCCAGCCAGGACGGGTCCACGCCCGGCCCGGCCGCCGTGACGACGCCGGCCCATTCGTGGCCCGGGCGCAGAGGGTACGAGGACCGGCCGCTCGCGAGATAGCTCATCTCGCCGGTGAACAGTTCGACGTCGGTGCCGCAGACGCCGGCCCGCTCGACGTCGACGACGACCTGCCCGTCCCCGGCGACCGGGACGGGCACCGGGAGGACCTCGGCCCGGCCCGGCCCGGTGAACACCAGCGCCCGCATGATCATCAGTCCAGTAGAGCACGCGGCGCCGCGAGGTCCTGCACGCCGTAGAGGGCGGCCGGGTCGTCCGCGGCGGCGATCCGGTCCATCAGCGCGTCGTAGTCGTCGCCGGTCTCGCCCCGGTAGGACGCCTCCATCCGGCCCCACTCGTCCCAGGGCAGCGTCTCGACCTTGTTGAGCGCGGCCAGGTCGCGGATCACGTTGCCCCGGATCTCGGCCGGTCCCCAGTTCCCGGTGCCGCCGACGCCGAACCGGGCCGCGTCGATGCGGCCTTCCCGGTACGCCGACCAGGCCTCCCCGCCGGACAGGAACGTCCCCGGCTCGGGGAACCGGCCGAGCTGGGCGTCGAAGCGCACCCAGCGGCCGTCCGCGCGGTACTCGGCCACCCAGTGGTCGAGGCCGTGCCCCTCCTGGAAGTAGGTGGCGAACCCGCACCGGGCCCGCGCCGGCACGCCCCGGTGCCGCAGCAGCGCGACGGCGAGCACGGTGAAGTGCCGGCACGTGCCGACGATCCGGCGCTCCGGCGGGCGGGGCACGGCCAGCGGCGCCGGGTCGAGGCCGAGCAGGGCGGTGACCAGGGCGGCGGCCGGCCGGACCTGGTTGGTGGCGAACCGTTCCTCGGGCAGGTGGTGCGGGGCGGCCTCGAGCGGGTGCAGGACGAGATGCTGGACGATCCCGGCCAGCGCGTCCGGCGCGGCGGGCAGGTCGTCGAGGTGCGGGCCGGCGGGCAGGGCGCTGAGCGGTCCGGGAGAGGCGTAGTCCACCCGTGGCACGGTAGCGGGCCGCAGTCGTGCGGGCACGATGCGCACGGGCGCTGCGGCGTACCCATGAAAAGGTTTTGAATGCGGGCCGCGGAGGCAAGTCCTCCTATCGTGCGCGAGCCCGGGGACGGCTCGTCGGCTACGTTGTCTGCGGGCCGGTCGGCGGCATGCCGATCGGCTCGATCAGCTCGACGCGGGGAGAATCGGGGCACATGAGCGGTACGGCTGCGGCGGACGTGTTCGCCGCGGGTGGCGACGTCGGCCGTGACCTGGCCGCCGTGGACTGGACGCAGACGCCGCTCGGACCCCCGGGCGCGTGGCCGCAGAGTCTGCGCACGGCGGTCAGCATCCTGCTGGCGTCACGCTTCCCGATGTGGATGGCGTGGGGGCCGGAGCTCACCTTCTTCTGCAACGCGGCATACCGGCGCGACACGCTGGGGCGCAAGTACCCGTGGGCGCTCGGCCGGTCGGCCAATGAAGTGTGGAAGGAGATCTGGGGTGACATCGGCCCCCGGATCGAGAACGTGCTGAGCACCGGCGAGGCCACCTGGGACGAGGGCCTGCTGCTCTTCCTGGAGCGCTCCGGATACCCGGAGGAGACCTACCACACCTTCTCCTACAGCCCGCTGCGCGACGACGACGGCGAGCTGGTCGGGATGCTCTGCGTGGTCAGCGAGGAGACCGACCGGGTCATCGGCGAGCGCCGGATGGCGACGCTGCGTGACATCGGCTCGGACCCGAGCGTGATCCGCACCGAGCAGGAGATGCTGGCGTTCACGGCGCAGCAACTCGGCAAGAACCTCAAGGACCTGCCGTTCACGCTCACCTACCTGTTCGCCGAGGACGGGCGGGCGCTGCTGGCCTCGTCGACCGGGATCGCGGCCGGGCACCCGGCCGCGCCGATCATCGGTGAGGCGGGCGGGGTGTGGCCGATCGAGGGCCCGGTCCGGCACGAGTCGGCGCTGGTGGAGCTGACCGGTCCGGCCTTCGAGGCGCTGCCGGGAGGCGACTGGCCCGAGCCGCCGTCGCAGGCGCTGCTGGTCCCGCTGCTGCGGCAGGGCGGCGCGCCGTACGGGTTCCTGGTCGCGGCGCTGAACCGGTACCGGCCGCTGGACGAGTCGTACCGCGGCTTCGTCGAGCTGACCGCCGGCCACGTGGCCGCCGGGATCGCCAGCGCCCGCAGCTACCGGGCCCAGCAGCGGCGGGCCGAGGAGCTCGCCGAGCTGGACCGCGCGAAGACCACCTTCTTCTCCAACATCAGCCACGAGTTCCGCACCCCGCTCACCCTGATCATGGGTCCGCTGGAGGAGTTGCGCGGCCGCGTCGACCCGGCGCTGCGCGAGGAGGTCGAGGTGATGCGCCGCAACGGGCTGCGCCTCGGCAAGCTGGTCAACGCGCTGCTCGACTTCTCCCGGCTCGAGGCCGGCCGGATGCAGGCCCGCTACGAGCCGGTCGACCTGGCCGCCACCACGGCCGAGCTGGCCAGCGTGTTCCGGTCCGCGGTCGAGCGGGCCGGCCTGACGTTCGAGGTGGACTGCCCGCCGCTGCCGGAGCCGGTCTTCGTCGACCGCGGCATGTGGGAGAAGGTGGTCCTCAACCTGCTCAGCAACGCCCTGAAGTTCACCTTCGACGGCGGCATCCGGGTCAGCGTGCGCGCCGACCACGGCAACGCCGTGGTGACGGTCGCCGACACCGGCGTCGGGGTGCCGCAGGAGGAGATGCCCCGGCTGTTCGAGCGCTTCCACCGGATCGAGAACGCCCGGTCGCGGTCGAACGAGGGCAGCGGCATCGGCCTGGCCATGGTGAAGGAGCTGATCCTGCTGCACGGCGGCACGGTCGGCGCGGAGAGCACCCACGGTGAGGGCACGACGTTCACCATCCGGCTGCCGTTCGGCGCGGCGCACCTGCCGGCCGACGCGGTGGCGGGCTCCTCGGGCGTGCCGGCGTTCCCGTCCGGCGCCGACCCGTTCGTGCAGGAGGCGCTGCGCTGGCTGCCGTCCGGCGGCGAGGTGCCGGTCGAGGTGCCCGCCCCGGTGGCCGGGGACCCGGCCCGGGTGCTGGTCGCCGACGACAACGCGGACATGCGCGACTACCTGGCCCGGCTGCTGCGCTCGGCCGGTCACCTGGTCACCGCGGTCGGCGACGGCCGGCAGGCGCTCGACGCGGCCCGCGCCGACGCGCCCGACCTGGTGATCAGCGACGTCATGATGCCGGTGATGGACGGCCTGGAGCTGGTGGCGGCGCTGCGGGCGGACTCGCGCACGGTCGGCGTCCCGGTGCTGCTGCTCTCCGCCCGCGCCGGTCAGGAGGCCGCGATCGAGGGTCTCGAGGCGGGCGCCGACGACTACCTGTTCAAGCCGTTCTCGGCGGCCGAGCTGCTGGCCCGGGTGCGCGCCAACGTCGAGCTGGCCCGGTTGCGCAACCACCACACCCGGTGGCGGACCGCGCTGGTCGAGCAGCTGCAGGAGGCCTTCTTCGTCTGTGACGCGGAGGGCTCGGTCATCGAGATCAACAAGGCGTTCACCGACATCCTCGGCTACGGGCAGGAGGGCCTGCCGTACCGGCCGGTGCACCCGTGGTGGCCGGACGCCGCGTCGGACGCCGACGCGCACGCCGAGGTGTCCGACGCCTTCGACCTGCTCACCACCCACCAGCACGGCACCTACACCATCCCGGTCACCCACCGTGACGGGCACCGGCTGTGGGTGGCGGCCGCGTTCACCCAGGTCCGCGACCCGGACAGCGGGCAGCAGGTGATCGTCGGCACGTTCCGGGACGTCACCGACGAGCACTACGCGATCCAGCGGGAGAGCGCCGTGGCCTCGCTCAGCCTGCGGCTGTCGCAGGCCGACGACCTGCCGGGCGCGCTGGGCGGCGCGCTTGCGGAGCTGCGGGGTCTCTGGCATGCCGGGTACGTGTCGGCAGCCGTGTTCGACGGTTCCGGGGCGCCGGCGTTCCACGCCACCGACGAGGAGCTCACCTGGGAGGCCCTCCCGCAGGCCCGCCGGGACTCGATGGCCGCGCTGCGTGACGGGCCGCCGCTCACCGCGGTCAGCGAGCAGCTCGCCGGCGCCGGCATCGCGCTGGCCCACCCGGACGGCACCATGGTCGTCTGGCTGGAGCTCGGCGACCGGCGGCCGTTCACCGAGCAGGACGAGACGCTGCTCGCCCTGCTCGCCGGCCACCTCGGCCAGGGCCTGCGCCGGGTGCACCAGATCGACCAGCAGCGGGAGACCGCGCTGGCGCTGCAGCGGGCCATCCTCGGCCCGGCGCAGCTGCCGGCCGGGTTCGCGGTGCGCTACGAGCCGGCCACCCGGCCGCTCAAGGTGGGCGGCGACTGGTACGACACGGTCACCCTGCCGGACGGCCGGATCGGCATCGTGGTCGGCGACTGCGTCGGCCACGGGCTGCCCGCCGCGACCGTGATGGGCCAGCTGCGCAGCGCCTGCCGGGCCCTGCTGCTGCAGGACACCGGGCCGGCCCGCACGCTGACCGCCCTGGACCGGTTCGCGGCGCTGCTGCCCGGCGCCACCTGCGCCACCGTGTTCTGCGGCGTGCTCGACCCGGCGACCGGGCACCTGGTCTACTCGAGCGCCGGGCACCCGCCGCCCATCGCGGCGCACGCCGACGGCACCATCGAGCTGCTCGACCGGGGCCGGTCCCGGCCGCTCGCGATCCGGCCCCAGATGGAGCGGGTCGAGGCCGAATACCGGATGCCGCCGCGGGCCACGCTGCTGCTCTACACCGACGGCCTGGTGGAGCGCCGGCGGCAGCCGCTCACGGCCGGCATCGAGGCGGCCACCGACGCGGTACGGCTGGGCCGCAGCACGCCGATCGACGACCTGGCCGACGAGGTGATGGACCGGCTCGCCCCGGCCGGCGGGTACGACGACGACGTCGCCCTGCTGATCTACCGGCAGCCGGGCCCGCTCGAGCTGGAGTTCCCGGCCGAGGCGTCCCGGCTCGCCCCGGTGCGCTCGGCGCTGCGCGGCTGGCTGGAGCGCTGCGCCATCGACCCGGTGACGATCCAGAACGTGCTGGTCGCGGCGGGGGAGGCGTGCGCCAACGCGATCGAGCACGGGCACCGGGACCGGGGCGGGCAGATCCGCCTGCGCGCCATCGCCACCGCCGAGGACCTGCGCCTCACGGTCGTGGACAACGGACAATGGCGGACGCCGCGCGAGGCCGACAACCCGTACCGTGGTCGGGGCCTCATGCTGATGAGGGCGTTCATGCACCACGTCACCGTCACCACCGGCATCGCCGGCACCACCATCGACATGCAGGCGAGGATCGTCCCATGACCACGGCGCTTCAGCTGACCAACGGGCAGCGGCCCGACGGCGTCCCGGTTCTCGCGGCGGCCGGTGAGATCGACATGAGCAACGCCGACCGGTTCGCCTCGGCGCTGGAGGCCGCGGTGTCCGGGTCGGACGCGGCCCTGCTGCTGGTCGACCTGACCGCCGTGGAATACCTGGACAGCGCGGGCCTGGCGACGCTGTTCCGGCACGCCGACCGGATCGAGGTGGTGACCGGGCCGCTGCTGGCGCCGCTGCTCAACGTGTCCGGGCTGGCCGAGCTGACGACGGTCCGGGGTCTGTGAACGAGAAAGGACCGGCCCGCTGGGCCGGTCCTTTCTCGTCGGTGCTTCTCCGCCGGTCAGCAGAGCTTCCGTCGGTCAGAAGCGGCGGAGGAGCGCGTCCCAGCGGCTGCGCGACCGGCGCGCCTCGACGGCCTTGGCGGTGCCGTAGACCCCGGCGGCGACGACCGCCGCGATCGCGGCCGTGGCCAGGATGATCGGCAGGATGCGGCGGCGGTCCTTACCCACCAGCTCCTCGACGGCCGCCTCGGTGTCCGCCGCGATCTCGGCGGTGTCGCCGGAGGGCGCGATGTTGCTCTTGGCGTCGACCGTGCTGTCGTAGATGGTCATCAGGTGTCCTCCCAAGGGGCTTTCACAGCGACTTGCCCCGTTCCCGATCCGGTTAACCGGATCATCACCGGCGGGCGGCCGGCCTCGCCTCATCCCGGGCGGATGGTTGCCCTAGGCTCGGCCGGATGCTCGACGTGTTGATGTGGCCCGACCGGCAGTGGCCGGAGTCGCGCCGGGAATGGGAGCGCGCCGACCGGATGGGGATCGGGCGGGGCTGGCTCTGGGACCACCTGACGCTCGGCGGCCGGCCGGTGTGGCACGACGCGTACGCCACGCTCGCGGCCGCCGCGGCGGTGACCACCCGGATCGGGGTGGGCACCATGGTGACCGCGCCGAACTTCCGGCACCCGGTCACCACCGCGAAGGCGGCGCTGGCGCTGGACGCGATCAGCGGCGGCCGGTTCGTCCTGGGGCTGGGCGCCGGCGGGCCGGGCGCGGACGCCGAGGCGCTGGGCACGCCGCCGCTGACCGCGGGCGTGCGCGGGCGCCGGTTCGCCGAGTTCGCGGCGCACACCCACCGGCTGCTGACCGAGCCGGCGCCGACCCTGGACGGGGAGTTCTTCACGGCCCGGGCCGCGGACGTCGGCGGCGGGGCGGGCCGGCCGCCGATCGCGGTGGCCGCCACCGGGCCGCGCGGGATGGCCGTGGCGGCCGCCTGCGCCGACCTGTGGATCACCCAGGACGTGGTGAAGGATCCGCGGGTCGGCGCCGCCACCCCGTTCGCCGAGGTGGCCCGGCAGCTCGGCCTGCTGCGCGAGGCCTGCGCGCGGGCCGGCCGGGACCCGGACACGCTGCCGGCCGTGGTGGTGCTCGGGTACGGCGGGGAGCGTCCCCTGGACTCGGAGGAGGCCTACCGGGACTGCCTCGGCCGCTACACCGTCATCGGCGCGTCCCGGCTCGTGGTGCCGTGGCCGCGCGGCGACGACGCGGACCGGCGGCTCGGGGTGCTGGAGCGGGTCGCCGCGCTCTGACCCTGTCGCTCAGGATCGGCGGGCCGGTGCCGAATGGTCCAGCGATGAGTGGCGTGTCCGTGCAGCCGAACCCGGTGCAGAATGCCCTGGCCGACCCGGCCCGGCTGGCCGCGGTGCGGGCGACCGGCCTGATCGACCGGGACGACGCGGTCCTGGACCGGATCACCTCGCTCGCCCGGCGGCTGGTCGGCGGGCGCCGCACCCTGGTGACGCTGGTGCAGGAGGAGCGCCAGTGCTTCGTGAGCCAGGCCGGTCCGGACGCGTCGCCGATGGTCCGGGAGACGCCGCTGACCCACTCCTACGGCCAGTACGTGGTCGAGTCGGGCCGGCCCATGGTCGTGCCGGACGCCCGGGAGCACCCGCTGCTGCACGACAACCCGGCGATCGCCGAGTTTCAGGCGATCGCCTACCTCGGGGTGCCGCTGCGCTCGCCGGACGGGTTCGTCCTCGGCACGCTCTGCGCGGTCGACAGCGAGGTGCGGGAGTGGACCGCCACCGACGTCGGGGTGATGGAGGACCTGGCCGCCGCGGCGACCGCCGAGATCGCCGCGCAGGTCGCCGTGCACGAGGCGGCCGAGGCGAGCGCCCGGCTCGAGAAGATCGTCGGCAGCACCCTGGACGCGTACGTGGCGACCGACCCGGGCGGCCGGATCACTGGCTGGAACGAGGCGGCCGAGAAGATGTTCGGCTGGGGGGTGCCGGAGGCGCTGGGCCGCCCGATGAGCGAGCTGATCATCGCGCCGCAGGACCGGCGCGAGCACGCCGCCTGGCTGATGGCGATGTCGTTCGAGGTCGAGGTCGACCCGGCGGGCCGGCGGATCGACCTCACCGGCGTGCAGCGCGGCGGCCGGCAGTTCCCGATCGAGCTGTCGCTGACCGCCCTGGACCGGCCGGGCGGCATGGCGGCGTACATGTTCGTCCGCGACCTCACCGCGGTACGCCGCAGCGAGATGCTGCGCAACCTGGAGTACTCGGTGGCCGGCGCGCTGGCCGCGTCGCAGAGCGTCGAGCAGGCCACCGACCAGGTGGTGGAGGCGCTGGCCGAGGGCCTGGGCTGGCCCTACATCGAGTACTGGCACCTCGACGACGACGAGACCCGGATGGTGCGGCTGGCCGTCGCGGCCCGGGACCGTGCCGTGACCGCGCCGATGGAGGAGATGAGCGAGTTCGGCCGCGGCCACGGCGTGGTCGGCCAGGTCTGGGAGTCGGCGTCGGCCCGCTGGATCCGGGAGCTGCCGGCCGCCGACATGCCGCGCTCGGCCGCCGCCGAGGCGTCCCGGCTGAACACCGCCGTCGCGGTGCCGGTCCGCAACGGCACCGACGTGGTCGGCGTGCTCGCGGCCTTCGAGCGCCGGCGCACCGAGCCGGACCAGGAGCTGATGGCCGCCCTGGACACCGTCGCCACCCACATCGGCCAGTACGTGCACCGCCGCCGTGCCGAGGAACTGGAACTGGAGCTGTCCCGGGCGCGGCGCGACTTCGACCGGGTCATCGCGAACCTCGAGGACTTCATCTGGACCGTGAAGGTCAACGCGCCGGGCGACGTCGCGATGGTCTACTCCAGTCACGACCGCACCGGCATCTTCGGCGGCCTGGTGCCCTCCAACGCCGAGCTCTCCGACGTCGCGACGTCCATGGTGCACCCGGAGGACCTGCCGCAGTTCGCCGCGTTCGGCGCCGAGATGCTGGGCGGGCAGGCCGCGCAGATGACCTGCCGGGTGATCGGCGCGGACGGCGTGACCCGCTGGGTGTGGACGCGCGCGGTGCCGCGGATGGAGGGCGGCGCCTTCTACATCGACGGCGTCTGCAGCGACGTCACCGAGCGGCAGCACGACCAGGAGCAGCTGCGCCAGCAGGCCGAGCTGCTCGACCTCGCGCCGACCGCGGTGATCGTGAAGGACCTCGAGGACCGGGTCACCTACTGGAACCGGGGCGCCGAGGCCACGTACGGATGGGACGCCGACGCCGCCCTCGGCTGCCCGACCCACCGGCTGCTCGACACCCGGTTCCCGGTCCTGCGCACGCTCGTCGACACCGAGCTGGCGGAGAAGGGTGAGTGGCACGGCGAGCTGGACCACCTGCGCAGCGACGGCACCCGGATCACCGTGCTGTCGCACATGGCGGTGCAGTACGACGACGCCCGGCACCCGGTCGCGATCCTCGAGGTCAACATCGACGTGACCGCCCGCAAGGTCGCCGAGCGCCGGATGGCGGACAGCGAGAAGCGGCTGCGCACCCAGTTCTCGCTGGCCACGGTCGGCCAGGCCACGATCGCCCTGGACGGCCGGTTCCAGCAGGTCAACCCGGCGCTCGCGGCGATGCTGGGCCGGTCGGTGGCGGTGCTGGAGGGGATGACCCTCGACGACATCACCCACCCGGACGAGCGGGCCGACAACCACCGGGCCGCGGCCCGGCTCTTCACCCAGGACCTGCCGCTGGACCGGCACCTGCGGATGCTGCACGCCGACGGGCACCTGGTGGACGCGGCCATGGGCATGTCCCTGGTCCGGGACAGCGACGGCCAGCCGGTCAGCTTCATCGCGGTGCTGCAGGACGTGACGGCGCGGCTCGCCGCCGAGCGGGAGCGCGCCGCGGCCGAGGCCGAGCTGGCCGAGCGCAACGACGAGCTGGAGGACAGCAACTCCCAGCTGGCCGCCGCGAACGCGCTGAAGCTCGACCTCATGGGCATGCTCTCGCACGAGATCGGCACCCCGCTCAACACCATCACCGGGTACGCGGAGCTGCTGCTCGGCAGCCTCGACGACGTCACGCCGCCGCACCGCAAGGCGGTCGAGGTGATCGCCCGCTCGGCGCGCCGGCTGGAGATCCTGCGCGCCGAGATCCTGACCATGTGCACCCTCGACGCCGGGCAGATGAGCGCCACCCCGGAGCCGGTGGAGCTGTGCCCGGCGCTCGGCGACATCCTGGCCGGCCTCGAGGTCAGCCCGCCGGTCAGCTGCGCGCCGGGGATGACCGTCCTGGTGCACCCCAGCCACCTGCAGCAGATCGTCACGAACTTCTGCACGAACGCGGCCAAGTACGGCGGCGGCGTCACCGAGGTGATCGTCGAGCGGCGCGGCGGCACCGCGGTGATCGGGGTGTGCGACGAGGGCGAGGGCATCCCGGAGGACCTGCGGCCGCACCTGTTCGACAGGTTCACCCGGGCGGCCGGGATGAGCCCGGCGATCAAGGGCCACGGCCTGGGGCTCTACATCGTCAAGGGGCTCGCCGAGGCGAACGACGGGACGGCCGGCTACGAGCCGAACCCGAAGGGCGGCAGCATCTTCACGCTGACGCTGCCGATCTCCTGAAGGACCCCTTGCCGTCGTTCTTGGCCTGGTACATGGCCTGGTCGGCGACGCTGAGCGCGTGCGAGGCGCCGGTGAAGGAACCGGCGGCGAGACCGACGCTGGCCCCGGTCACCACCCGGTCCCCGGACGGCAGCCGGAAGGGGTCCGCGAAGGCCGCGACGATCCGTTCCGCGATGCCGGCGCCGGTGCCGTCGCCGTCCGGCAGCAGGATCGCGAACTCGTCGCCGCCGAGGCGGGCCACCAGGCCGGCGTCGCGGACGCACTCCCGCAGGCGCCGGGCGGCCTCGACCAGCACGGCGTCGCCGGCCGCGTGCCCGAAGCGGTCGTTCACCGGCTTGAAGTCGTCGAGGTCGACGAGCATGACCCCGACGTCGGCGCCGGACTCCAGCGCGGAGGAGAGCGCGTCCAGGAAGAAGGCGCGGTTGCGGGCGCCGGTCAGGCTGTCGGTGAACGCCATCGTGTGCAACCGCTCGGCCAGCGCGTCCCGCTCGGTCAGCAGGCGGGCGTTGTCGATGAACGCGATCAGCTGCCGGGCCACCACGATCGCGCTGCACGTCACCGCGCCACCCAGGATGATCCACGCCCGCAGGTCGAGGCCGTAGATCGCGAGCGTCGCCACCAGCAGGCCGAAGACCGCCGCGAGAGCGAGATAGGGCAGGACACTGTACGGCCTCCGTCGCACGCGGGGCGCCACCGCGCGATACCGGCGGTACTGGAGCCAGGCCGTGCCGAGCAGCATCACGTGCGAGCCGACGCTGAGCACGAACACGAGTCCGGGCCGGCCCTCCCGGGCCAGCGCCGGGCCGAGCGCCCGGGCGACCCCCTCGGCGATCGCGGCGACCGGCCCGACCACCCCGACGTGCCAGTGGAACGGCGCCGCACCGCTGAGGTAGAGCCGGCCGGCCGTGAACGCGGCCATCATGGCGACCACCGGCCCGGCCGCGATCCCGGCCAGGTTCTGGGTGAACGCCGAGCCGGTCACCGTCCAGTAGATGCCGTAGACGCCGGCCGCCACCACCACGGTCGCCAGGTCGAGGTGGTAGCAGAGCCGGACGTGCGCGGAACGGTGCGGCAGTGGATAGGTCGCGAGGACGGCCACGAGCGCGGACCCGCCGAGAGCGAGCGCGACCGTGCGGGCCGCGCCGGTGCCGGTGAGCGCCTCCACCGACGAGGGCGCCGCGATCGTCTGGGCCAGCTGGATCCACTCGCCGGCGCTGAAGATCACCCCGGCGGCCGCGAACGTCCGCCAGAAGCGCCGCTGCGGGTCGTCCGCGGCGATCCGCGGCAGCGAGCGGACGATGAAGTAGGTCATGGCCGTGGCGCAGACGGCGACCGCGAGCCAGCAGCTGATCGCCCCCACGGTCCTCCTGTCGGCAGGTTGCGCCGATCGGTGAGCGCTTGACGTGATCATGAGGGCCCGGATAGCTTGCAGCCACAACTGAACAAGCCGTTCACCCGCAGCGGGAGAGCTCCGATTCTCGTGAATCGGACGCCGAAGGAGCAACTTCTCCCTCAGAATCTCTCAGGCCCCCGTACCGCTGCGATGCAGGCGACTCTGGAAAGCCGTCCCCTGGGACGCGCCCACGGTGCAAGCCGCCCCACGCGGAGGCGGTGAAGCTCTCAGGCCCCATGACAGAGCGAGGGAGGCCCACCCTTCTCGATCCTGGAGCCTCCCGTGAGACGCACCGCGCTCTTCGACGTCCATGCGCGCCTCGGCGCGAGCCTCACCACGTTCGCCGGCTGGACCATGCCGCTGCGCTACGGCAGCGACCTCGCCGAGCACCACACCGTGCGGACCGCGGCCGGCCTGTTCGACCTGAGCCACATGGGCCGCATCGCGGTGACCGGGCGCAACGCCGCCGAGTTCCTCGACTACGCGCTGGCCGGGCGGCTGTCCACGGTCAAGGCGGGCCGGGCCAGGTACACGATGCTCTGCCACACGACCGGCGGCGTCCTCGACGACCTGGTCGTCTACCGGCTCGCGGAGGACCGGTTCCTGGTGGTGGCGAACGCCGCCAACGCCGCGATGGTCCGGGCCGTGCTGGGCGAGCACGCCAACGGCTTCGCCGTGGAGATCACCGACGCCGGCGGCTCGCTCATCGCCGTCCAGGGCCCGCACGCCGTGAAGGTCGTGGGCGCCGGCGACGACCTGCCCTACTACGGCATCCGGCCCGCGGAGGTGGCCGGCCGCGACGTGCTCCTGGCCCGCACCGGCTACACCGGCGAGGACGGCTTCGAGATCTACTGCGCGGACGCGGACGCCGAGGCCGTCTGGGACGCCCTGGCCGCCGGCGGGGCGAAACCGGCCGGGCTGGCCTGCCGGGACACGCTGCGCCTCGAGGCCGGCATGCCGCTCTACGGCCACGAGCTCACCGTGCGGACCACCCCGTTCCACGCCGGCCTCGGCCGCGTCGTCGCCCTCGACAAGCCGGACTTCGTGGGCGCCGAGGCGCTGCGCCGGGCCGCCGCCGAGGGCACCGCGACGGTGCTGACCGGCCTGGTCACCGCCGGGCGCCGGGCGCCCCGCGCCGGCCACGCCGTGCTCGACCCGGTCAGCGGCGACCGGGTCGGCGAGGTCACCAGCGGCGCCCCGTCGCCCACGCTGGGCCACCCGATCGCGATGGCCTACGTCCCGCCCGTCTTCGCCACCCCCGGAACCCGGCTGGTCGTCGACGTGCGGGGAACCCGCGAGGACGCCGAAGTCGTCGCACTGCCCTTCTACCGCAGGAGCCCCCAGTGATCCCCCTGAACCTCCGCTACAGCCGCGACCACGAGTGGCTCACCGACGACGAGATCGCCACGGTCGGCATCACCGCGTTCGCCGCGGACGCGCTCGGCGACGTGGTCTTCGTCGACCTGCCCGAGGTGGGGACGGTCACGAAGGCCGGCGACCCGTGCGGCGAGATCGAGTCGACCAAATCCGTCAGCGAGGTGTACGCGCCGGCCGATGGAGAGATCGTGGAAGTCAACAGGGCGCTCGCCGACGACCCGGGGCTGATCAACTCCGATCCATACGGCGCCGGCTGGCTCTACCGGGTACGGGTGACCGGCACGCCCGAGGTCCTCGACGCCGCGGCCTACGCCGCGCTGATCTCACCGGAGTCATGATCATGGCCGTCTCCGTGTTCGACCTCTTCTCGATCGGCATCGGCCCGTCCAGCTCGCACACGGTCGGCCCGATGCGCGCCGCCCGGATGTTCGCCGGCCGGCTGACCGATGTCGGCGGCGTGGCGTCGGTGCGGGCCGAGCTGTTCGGCTCGCTGGGCGCGACCGGTCACGGCCACGGCACGCCGAAGGCGGTGCTGCTCGGCCTGGAAGGGTGCGACCCGGAGACGGTGGACGTGACCCGCGAGCCCGCGACCGGCGACCTGCCGTTCGCCGTGGACCTCGTGCTGCACCGCCGCCGATCCCTGCCCGAGCACCCCAACGGGATGGTGTTCACGGCGCTCGGCGCCGATGGCGCCGAGCTCCTGCAGAAGCGGTATTTCTCGGTCGGCGGCGGCTTCGTGGTGGGAGACCTCTTCGCCCCGGTACGAGGGTCACAGGCGCCCGTCCCGCATCCGTTCGCGTCCGGTTCCGATCTGCTGAGCCTCACCCGGTCGACCGGGCTGTCGATCTCCGGCCTGATGCTGGCGAACGAGTCCGCGTGGCGGCCCGCGGCGGAGGTCCGCTCCGGGCTGCTCAGGATCTGGTCGGTGATGAACGCGTGCGTCGACGCGGGCCTGTCCACCGAGGGCCTGCTCCCGGGCGGGCTCAAGGTCCGGCGGCGGGCCGCCGCCACCGCCGTCCAGCTGCGGGCGGCCGGTAATTCGGCGGAGCACGCCATGGAGTGGCTCACGGCGTACGCCATGGGGGTGAATGAGGAGAACGCGGCCGGCGGCCGCGTCGTGACCGCGCCCACCAACGGCGCCGCGGGAATCATCCCGGCGGTGCTCCGCTACTACCTCGACTTCGTGCCCGGCGCCTCGGACGAGGGCGTGGTGCGCTTCCTGCTGGCGGCCGGCGCGATCGGGCTGCTGTTCAAGGAGAACGCGTCCATCTCCGGGGCCGAGGTCGGCTGCCAGGGCGAGGTCGGCTCGGCCTGCGCCATGGCGGCGGCCGGCATGTGCGAGGTGCTCGGCGGCACCCCCGAGCAGGTGGAGAACGCCGCCGAGATCGGCATGGAGCACAACCTCGGCCTGACCTGCGACCCGGTCGGCGGGCTCGTGCAGATCCCGTGCATCGAGCGCAACGGGATGGCCGCGGTCAAGGCGGTCACCGCGGCCCGGATGGCGCTGCGCGGCGACGGCCGGCACCACGTCTCCCTCGACAAGGTCATCAAGACCATGAAGGAGACCGGCGCTGATATGAAGGTGAAGTACAAGGAGACGGCGCGCGGCGGGCTCGCGGTCAACGTGATCGAGTGTTGACTCTCCTGTAGGGGGAGCACTTCTGCTGGGTCTCAGGGAGGAACCGCATGCCTCATCTGATACCCATCGGCCGCTTCGCCCGCATGGTCCGGTTGTCCGTCAAGGCCCTGCGCTTCTACGACGAGCAGGGCCTGCTGCCACCCGCCCGGGTGGACCCGTCGAGTGGCTACCGCTTCTACACGGCGGGGCAGGCCGCTCGCGCCGAGGCCATCCGGGTGCTGCGGGCCATCGACATGCCGGTCGCGTCGATCCGGTCGCTTCTCGACGATCCGGATCTCGTCGTGAAGCGGCTCGCGGATCACCGGGAGCTGCTCCGCGAACGGGTCGCCGAGCAGGAGCGGATGCTGCGGTTCCTCGAACGACTCATCGATCGAGGAGGAATCATGCCCTACGAGGTGTCCGTCAAGCAGGTGCCGGCGCAGACCGTCGCGAGCCTGACCGTGACCACCAGCCTGGCCGACATCGGCGCGGAGATGGGACGGGGGTTCGCGGCGCTCGCCGCCCGCATCGGCGCGGCCGGTGGTACGCCGGCCGGCCCGCCGTTCGTGATCTACCACGATGTGATCGACGCGCAGACGCCCGGGCGGATTTCGCTGTGCGTCCCGGCTGCCGAGGGTGACGCCGAGATCGCGGCGTCGCTGGTCGCCTGCGTCACCCATCGCGGGCCCTATGCCGAGATCTCGCCCGCCTATCACGTCCTCGCCGGGTGGATCGAGGAGAACGGCCGGGAGGCCGGGGGCGCGCCGCGCGAGGTCTACCTGAACGACCCGCGGACCGTGGCGCCGGAGGACCTGCTCACCGAGGTCCAGTTCCCGATCGTCCAGTAAAGATCATTTGTTCGGCTCGCTCATCGTGCGATCATCGCGCGATGAGTGAGCTGGACATCTGGGACGAGGCCAAGCGCTGGCGCGCGTTCCTGGACGCCCGCAACGGAACGTCCGACCTCGAGCTGACCCTGCGCGTCCTCAAGCTGACCGAGGAGTGCGGCGAAGCGGCCCAGGCCTGGATCGGCCGGCTGGGCCAGAACCCGCGCAAGGGCGTCACGCACACCCACGAGCAGGTGGTCGCCGAGCTCGCCGACGTGGTGTTCACTGCACTGGTGGCGCTGGAGAGCATCGGCGCCGACGCGCGCGAGGCGGTCCAGCAGTGCGCCACGAAGGCCGCCACCTACCGCCGGCCCGCCTGACGAGGGAGACCGCGATGGACTGGGTGTCCGATTTCTATTCCCGGACGGGCCGCTGGTGGGGTCCCGCCGAGGCCCGCATCGGCGAGCGCGACCACGACCGGGTGGCGCTGCTGCACCGGCACGCCGGCGCCGATCCGATGACCGTTCTCGAACTGGGCTCGGGCTATGGCACGACGGCCGCCGCCACGGCGATGGCCGGCCACACGGTCACGGCCGTGGAGATCAGCGAGCGGGTGGGGCACGCCGCGAGGCTCGCCGCCGGCCTTCCCACCGGGTCACTCACCACGATCAAGAGCGACTTCTTCACCGTACGGATCGAAGCACGGTTCCGGGCGATCACGTACTGGAACGGCTTCGGGGTCGGGTCGGACGCCGACCAGCGGCGGCTCCTCGCCCGCGTCGCGACGTGGCTGGAGCCGGGCGGGATCGCGCTGATCGACGTCTTCAACCCGATCGTCTGGGCGTCGTGGCACGGCCGGGGCGAGCACAAGCTGCCCCACGGCGACTACCGGTACGAGCTGCGGCGGCTCACCACGTTCGACCCGGTCGCGTCGACCGCCACCGACACGTGGTGGCAGGTGGACCGGCCGGACGAGCGGATCAGCCAGTTGCTGCGCTGCTACGGCCCGGCCGAGCTGGCCCTGCTGCTGGAGGGGACCGGCCTGCGCCTCACCGGCATCGACGACCGGGGCCGCGACATGCTGACGGAGGCGGACGAGTACACCGCCCTGCTCACCCACGAGCCGGCCGGCGTGGCTTCGCTCTGAGCAGCCCGCCCTCGTCCGGCCGCGCCACTGTGGACGGCGCGGGGCGGCACACCGCCCGTCCCCAAGATCGACAATCCGCCCTCGTCCCGACCGGATCAGTCGGCTTAGAGTGTCGCCATGTCATGCCTGACCGTCATCGAGGCCGGTGGGCCGCACGCGATCATCGTGCGCGGCCCGGCGCTGGAGATCATCGACCTCACGTCCGGCGCGTCGGCGGGTTCCATCCCGACCGGCCTGGCCCGGATCACGGCGGTGGCGGGCGCCGAGCTCGACGGCCGCCCGATCGCGATCTGCGTGGCGAACGAGCGGCTGCACGGGTTCGACCTCGCCTCCGGTGAACCCCTCGAGGCCACGTTCGCCGGCGCGGGCCCCCAGGTGATCACCGCCGGGGTGATGAGCGGCCGCCCGGTTCTGATCGGCGGCACCGGCACGGCGCTGCGCCGCTGGGACATCGCCACCGGCACGGAGATCGGCGGCCCCCTCGAAGTCCACCGGGCGCCGATCACGGCTCTGGCTCTTGTCACCGTGGCGGGCCGTCCGACAGTGATCAGCGCCGACGGTTCCGGCGTCATCCAGCGCTCCGACCTGGCGACGGGCGAGGAGGCGGGCGAGCCGTTCCACCGCCCCGGCGGCCCGATCACGGCACTGGCGGCGGCCGAGGTGGACGACGAGGTCGTCATCGCGATCGGCGACGGCGGCGATCTGTCGATCGCCGCGGCCGGGACGTGGACGGGGTCCGCGCCGGAAGGCGGCCCGATCGCCGGCCCTTCCGCTCAGGCCGGCGGGTCGCCTGCTGAGGCCGGTGGATCGCCTGCTCAGGCCGGCGGGTCGTCTGCTCAGGCCGGCGGATCGCCTGTTCAGGCCGGCGGATCGCCTGCTCAGGCCGGCGGATCGCCCGCTCAGGCCGGCGGATCGCCCGCTCAGGCCGGCGGGTCGTCTGCTCAGGCCGGCGGGCCGTCTGCTCAGGCCGGCGGCTCCTCGGTTCGTATCGCCTCCGTCGAGGAGGTGGCCGCCGCGGCCGTGGCCTCCGTGGACGGGCGGCCGGCCCTGATCACTCTGGGCCACGACGAGTCGGTGCGCGGCTGGTCCCTTCCGGACGCCGCCCCGGTCGGCCGCCCGTGGGCCGACGAGACCGTGTCGATCACCGCGGTGGCGATCGCCCACGCCGGCGGCCGGCCGATCGCGATCAGCGGCGACGGCGACGGCACGCTGCGCCGCTGGGACCTGAGCACCCTCACCCCGCTCGGCGACCGGATCCAGGGCCACTCCGCGTGGGTGCGCGCCATCGCCACCACCCGGCTCGACGGCCGGACGGTGGCGGTGACGGCCGCCGACCGTACCCTGCGCATCTGGGACCTGGAGACCGGCGCCCCCGCCGGGGCGACGAGCGCGCCCGCCGCCGGTGATGCGGACGGGACGCCGATCGACACCCGCTACCAGACGACGGTGCTCACCAGCGCCACGTGGAACGGGATGACCATCGCCGTCTGTCTGCACAGCGACGGCCGTACCCGTGCCTGGGATCTTGCCACCGGCAAGCTCGCCGCCGGTCCCCTGCAAGAGTGGGCAGGCGCCCGGGCTTTCGCGCAGGTCGGTGAGGTGATCTATGCGGTCACCGAGGACCACCCCTACGACGAGGAGTCGGCGAGCTACGACGTCACCGAGACGGCGCTGCGGGCCTGGGACCTCTCGGCCGGGACCGTGCTCGGCCAGGCGATGATCGGCGGCGGTCACGGCGGGACGGTGACGTGGCCGCCCGTGAAGGTCGTCGAGTTCGGCGGCCGTCCGGTGATCGTCTCCGGCGCGGGCGACGACGGCCGCCTCCGCCTCTGGGACCTGACCACCGGCGAACTGCTCACCGAACCCCTGGCCGGCCACGACGGGGAACTGACCGCGGTGGCCGCGATCGTCCACGAAGAACGGCTCGTCGTCGTGTCCGGCGGCGAGGACGGCACGCTGCGCATCTGGGACCAGGGGAGAGGCACCCGGCTGACCGGCCACACCGGGCGGATCACCGCGGTGGCGCTGGACGG
This sequence comes from Actinoplanes sp. NPDC023714, assembly GCF_040639855.1. NCBI lineage: Bacteria > Bacillati > Actinomycetota > Actinomycetes > Micromonosporales > Micromonosporaceae > Actinoplanes > Actinoplanes sp. NPDC023714. Next base: position 238,664 of record NZ_JBFAAR010000010.1, on the reverse strand, counting down.
TACGCAGGTGGTCAGCGCCTCCGACGACGGCACCCTCCGCGTGTGGGATCTGATGACCGGATCGTTGAAGGCGCGGTTCCGGGCGCGGTAGGTCGACGGCGATCCCTCACGCTCCGCAACGTGGAACGGGACGGCCTGGTGCTCCCGGGCGGTGTCCCTGAGATCGTGGGCCGCCTTTCCTGGGTGCCGGCTTTGAGTACCTGTGTGCCCAGAAGTCCGCTCGTCGCGCGGAGTCGTCTCGGGAGGCCGCGCAGGCGAAAGCCGAGTCTGCGGCTCGCGAGGTCGCCCAGGCGGAGGTGCGGGCCGAGGCTCGTGAGGTCGCCCGGGCGAAGGTGCGGGCCGAGGCTCGTGAGGTCGCGCGGGCGAAGGTGCGGGCTGAAGCCAAAGCAGGCCGCCAGGGATCAGCGGATCGCCGGCGTTCTCGGCGAGGACGCGTTGTCGCAGCGCCCGTCGCGGATGGTCAGCCGGCTGACGGAGTTGGGCGTCGACCCGCGTGACGTGCTGCGCAGCGGTGACCTGGCGGACATCGCCGTCTGAGAGCGAATGGCGTCATCTGCTCGTGTCGTCGCCTCCTTTCGCGTTGCCGGTCACCAACTGCCCGAGGAACCGCCGCCGTCCGACGAGCCGCCGCCGAAACCGCTGGAACCTCCGGAGGAACTGCTGGAGCCACCGGAGTCGTGGCTCGAGTGCGACGACGTGAAGCCGGTCATCGTCGCGTTGTTGTGGTGGTAGTGGTGGTGGTCGGTTCGGGAGCCCGTGGTGGAGCGCTGACTCCGGGAGGCGGCCCAGCCGAAGAGGCCCAGGATGCCGAACGCCGCCAGGACGAACACCCACACCGGTGAGCTGCCGCCGGCGTCCTCGTCGTAGGCGTAGTCGTCGACCGGCGGGAGGAACTCGGAGTCGTCGCTCAGGAGGTTGCCGTCGTCCTCCAGGGCGGGCCCGTCGACGCCGCCGGCCGTGTCGTCCGAAGTCGCCGTGCTGTCCGCGCCGGCCTGCTGGTCAGCGCTGGCCTGCTGGTCAGCGCTGGCCTGCTGGTCAGCGCCGGCCTGCTGGTCCGCGCCGGCCTGCTGGTCCGCTCCGGTCGGGGTCAGGGAGGCGAGGGCGGTGGTGGAGTCGAAATCGTGGTCGAGGGTGCGGCGCACCGAGTCGAGGCCGTTGAGGATGCCCGCGGCGTAGTGGTCGCCGGCGAACTCGGGGGTGATCACCGTGTTGACGATCTCGGCGGCCGTGGTGTCGTCGAGGCGGTGGGACATGCCGCGGCCGGTCTCGAGGCGTACGCGGTGGTCGTCGACGGCCACGACCAGCAGGATGCCGTTGTCGGCGCCGGCCTTGCCCACGCCCCAGTCGTTGAAGAGGCCCGTGCTCCACGTCTCGATGCTCGCGTCACCGGTCGTCTCGACCACGGCCACCGCGATCTCGTCGGAGCTCGCCTTCTCGTCGGCGCGCAGGATCCCGGTGATCCGGCCGCACAGCCCGCCGAGCACCCCCACCTCATCGACACAACGCCCGTCCGCCGCCGGGAAAGCCGGCGCCGCGAGGACAGCGGGCGCCGCGAGGACAGCGGGCGCCGCGAGGACAGCGGGCGCCGCGAGGACAGCGGGCGCCGCCAGGGCGGCGGAGGCGGCGGGGGCGGCCACGGCCGGGGTGGCGAGGGCGGCCGACAGGGCCACGACGGCGAGGGGCGTCGTGGCTGCCAGCAGGGCCGGACGTGCGTTCATGTGATCACTGTGAGCCGGGGTGTCAAGGAGTTCACGCCGACCATCGTGCGCCGGGGGTACGACACTTTCCGGCGACGGGAGCAGCCGAGCCCCCGGCCGCTGACCGCGGGAAGGCCGTGTCCCGGTGGGGAGGTGATCCGCACGGGACGGGAGGCGTACGAAATGCGGGGAAAATCACGAACGGTCACTCGGGGATGACCGCCAGGCCGGCTCGGGCGACGATCTCCTGCAGCGCCGCTACGTGGCCGGCGAAGGCCTCGTGGCCTCGCGGTGTCAGGCGGGCTGACGTGCGCGGGCGCTTGCCGACGAAGCTCTTGCGGATCGCGACGTAGCCCGCCTCCTCGAGGGTCGTGAGTTGTTTGGAGAGGGCCGAGTCGGAGAGGCCGGCGCTGTCGCGGAGGAAGCGGAAGTCGGCCCAGTCGGTGGCGGCGAGGAGGCTGACCAGCGACAGCCGGGTCGGCGCGTGGATCAGGTCGTCGAAACGAGGCGAGCCGGAAGCCGGCTCGGGGGAAGGGGACATCAGGAGTTCGCCGGCGGGCGGGCCAGCATGATGCGGCGCAGCAGTGCCATCAGGCGGGGACCGCCGAACGCGAGGCCGAGGGCGACCGGGACGCAGGCCAGGGTGGCGGGGAACGGCGCGCCGGCCGTCTCGAGCGCGAAACCGAGGCCGATGCCCGCGGCGACCAGGATGAGGGTGAAGGCCGCGATCGCGAGGGCGCCACTCAGGCCGATCAGGCCGGGGCGGACCTGGACGCGGGCGTGCCGGACCACCGCGATGATCAGGGCGGTGAGGCCGAGCGGGTAGAGGGCGGTGCCGAGCGCGACGACCCAGGTGACGCCGGACTCGACCGCGAGGACGAAGGCGATCATCAGGACGGCGACGCTGGTCCAGAACCAGGACGGCACGAGGTTGGAGTCGATCACCTGGGCGCGGCGTGCCCGGATCTCGGCGAGGGCGAGTTCGGCGTCGATGGGCGGGATACTCATGCTTTCCAAGGTAGCGTGTACTTTCCTGACAGGAAAGTAGAGATTTCGCTTCATGCGCAAGAAACCTCACTGAAACCTGCCCATCGACAGCCGGCCATGTTGTCATCCCCGCAGCGGGGGGAGGGCAGCCGTGAGCGTTCGGCGATTCTTGTCCATTGTGGTTACGTCTGTGCTGGTTGCGGCGTTGCTGGGAGTTGTCGGAGGGGTTCCGGCGCAGGCCGCGGTGCTGCCGGCCGGCTTCCGCGAGCAGACCGTCCTGTCCGGACTGGATCTGCCGATGAACATCGAGTTCGCCCCGGACGGCCGGATCTTCGTGGCCGAGAAGGCCGGCCGGATCAAGGTGTTCGACTCGATCGCCGACACGTCGCCGACGGTCTTCGCGGACCTCAGCGTGAACGTGCACAACCAGAACGACCGCGGCATGCTGGGGCTGGCGCTGCATCCGAGCTTCCCGACCGTCCCGTACGTCTACGTGCTCTACACCTACGACGCCCCGCCGGGGCAGACCGCGCCGGTCTGGAACGACAACTGCGGTGCCGTGGGCGGCGCGAACGGCGGCCGGTGCGTGGTCACGGGCCGGCTGTCCCGCCTGATGGCCGACGGCGACGTGATGACCGGTGCGGAGACCGTGCTGCTGCACGACTGGTGCCAGCAGTACCCGTCGCACTCGATCGGCGACCTGCACTTCGGGCCGGACGGCATGCTCTACCTCAGCGCCGGCGACGGGGCGAGCTACAACGTGGTCGACTACGGCCAGCTCGGCAACCCGGTGAACCCCTGCGGCGACCCGGCGAGCCAGGGTGGCGCGCTGCGCTCACAGGACGTGCGGACCGCCACCGACCCGACCGGGCTGGACGGCGCGATCCTGCGCCTCGACCCGATGACCGGCGCGGCCGCCCCGGGCAACCCGGGCATCGGCTCGCCCGACCCGAACACCCGGCGCATCGTCGGCTACGGGATGCGCAACCCGTACCGGTTCGCGCTGCGGCCCGGCACCGGCGAGATCTGGTTCGGCGACGTCGGCTGGAACACCTGGGAGGAGGTCAACCGGATGCCGGACACCGGCGCGGTCCGCAACTTCGGCTGGCCGTGCTTCGAGGGCACCGGCCGGCAGGGCGGGTACGACGGCGCGAACCTCGACCTCTGCGAGAGCCTCTACACGGCCGGCGGGCAGACCGCGCCGCTCTACGCCTACCAGCACTCCGGCCAGGTCGTCGCCGGCGAGTCCTGCCCGACCGGCGGGTCCAGCATCTCCGGCATGGCGTTCTACCCGGCGGCCGGCGGCGACTACCCGGCGCAGTACCGGGGCGCGCTCTTCTTCGCCGACTACACGCGGGACTGCATCTGGGCGATGCTGCCCTCCGCGGCCGGCGAAGCTCCCGACCCGGCCAACCGGCTCACCTTCGTGGCCGCCGCGGCCAACCCGGTCGACCTCGCGATCGGGCCGGGCGGCGAGCTCTACTACGCCGACGCCGGCGGCACGATCAAGCGGATCCGCTACTTCGCCGGCAACCAGCCGCCGAACGCCGTGCTCGAGGCGTCGCCGACCACCGGCGAGGCGCCGCTCACCGTGAACTTCGACGCCCGCCAGTCCAGCGACCCGGACGAGGCCGACGCGGGCCTGCTGAAATACGAGTGGGACTTCACCGACGACGGGGTCGTGGACGCGCGGACGGCGACGGCGACCCACACGTACGGCACGGACGGCGGCCCGTTCACCGCACGGCTCCGCGTGATCGACTCGCTCGACGCCGCGGACACCCAGACCGTGCAGATCCAGGCCGGCAACAGCCCACCGGCGGCCACCATCAGCACGCCGGCGGCCGGCACCACCTTCGCGGTCGGGCAGACGCTGAGCTTCACCGGCGGCGCGAGCGACCCGAACCAGGGCACCCTCCCGGCGTCGGCGCTGCGCTGGCGGCTGCTGCAATACCACTGCTACACGGCCGACAACTGCCACATCCACACCGTGCAGGAGTGGAACGGCGTGGCCGGCGCCTCGTTCCCGGCGCCCGACCACGAATATCCGTCCTATCTGGAGCTGGTGCTGACCGCCACCGACGCGGGCGGGCTGTCGTCCACGGTGACCCGGCGGCTCGACCCCCGTACGGTCGATCTGACCTTCACCGGGAACCCGCCCGGAACCCAGGTCGCGTTCGGCGGCGCCGCGCTGACCACGCCCTTCACCCGCCGGGTGATCCAGGGCTCGGCGAACACGGTCAGCGGCATCACCCCGCAGACCACGGGCGGGGTCCCGTACGTCTACGCCGCCTGGTCCGACGGCGGCGGCCAGACCCACACGCTGACCGCGCCGGCCACGAACACCACGTACACGGCCACGTTCGTGCCGCAGCGGCGCGCCCAGTCGGCCATGCGGGTCCGCTCGGCCGACTCGGCCGAGACGAACACCCCGGCCGCGAACGTGCTGGACGGCAACCCGGCCACGTTCTGGCACACCAGGTACGCCGGCAACCCGGACCCGCCGCACCCGCACGAGATCCAGCTCGACCTCGGCGGCATCTACGACGTGACCGGCCTCTTCTACCGCGGCCGGCCGGACGGGCCGAACGGCCGGATCGCCCGCTACGAGATCTACGTGTCGGTGGACGGCACGAACTGGGGCACGGCGCAGGCCACCGGCACGTTCGCGAACAACGCCGACGAGCAGGCGGTGGCCTTCCCGACGAAGAGCGGGCGCTATGTCCGGCTACGGGCGCTCTCCGAGGTCAACGGCCAGCCGTGGACGTCGGTCGCCGAGCTGAACGTGGCTCTCGCGCCGCGGTTGCCGCGGATCGCCACGACGGTGCGCTACGCCGACAGCGAGGAGACGGTGGTCGGCGACCACAAGGCCACCAATGTGCTCGACAACAACCTCGCCACGTTCTGGCACACCCGCTGGAACGGCGAGCCGGACCCGCCGCACCCGCACGAGATCCAGCTCGACCTGGGCCGGGCCATGTCGGTGAGCTGCGTCTACCAGCGACCGCGGCAGGATCTCGTGAACGGCCGGATCGGCCGCTACGAGGTCTACACGTCGACCGACGCGGTCACCTGGGGCACGCCGGCCGCGACCGGCACCTGGCCGAACGTGGTCGACGAGCAGAACGCCTGCTTCACCGCGCGGACCGCCCGCTACGTCCGGTTGCGGGCACTCTCCGAGACGACCGGCAAACCCTGGACCAGCATCTCGGAGATGAGGGTGGCCGCACGGTAGTCCCGCGGGCCCACCCGCTCAATGGTGGAAACCGGCCGCCGTGGACGCGTCGTGGGCCGGCGCCGGCTGCTTCTCGAGCCGGATCAAGTGCCGCCGCAGGTCGTCGAGGAGCAGGTCGGCGAGGTCGTGGGTGAACCCGCGCCGCACCACGATCCGCAGCGCCGCGATGTCGGTGCGGTTCGCCGGGAAGGTGTAGGCCGGCACCTGCCAGCCGCGTTCGCGCAGCGCCTCGGAGACGTCGAAGACCGTGTAGTTGGTGATGTCGTCGCGCAGCTTGAAGGCGAACACCGGCAGCTCGTCGCCGCGGGTGATCAGCTCGAACGGCCCGAGCTCGGCGATCATGCCGGACAGCCGGGTGGCGACGTCCCGGGCGTACCCTTGCACCCGGGTGTAACCGGCCACGCCCAGGCGCAGGAAGTTGTAGTACTGGGCGACCACCTGCGCGCCCGGCCGGGAGAAGTTCAGCGCGAACGTGGGCATGTCGTCGCCGAGATAGTTCACCCAGAAGATCAGGTCTTCGGGCAGCGCCTGCGCGTCGCGCCACACGATCCAGCCGACGCCGGGATAGACGAGGCCGTACTTGTGCCCGGACACGTTGATCGACGCGACCCGGGGCAGCCGGAAGTCCCACGCCAGATCCGGGTCGAGGAACGGCGCGACGAACGCCCCGGACGCGCCGTCGACGTGCACCGGGACGTCGATGCCGGTGCGCTGCTGCAGGTCGTCGAGGGCCGCGCAGATCTCGGCGACCGGCTCGTAGGAGCCGTCGAACGTGGACCCGAGGACCGCCACGACGCCGATCGTGTTCTCGTCGCAGAGCGCCACGGCCGACGCCGCGTCCAGGTGCAGCCGGTCGCCCTCCATCGGGACGAGCCGCATCTCGACGTCCCAGTAGTTCGCGAACTTCTCCCAGCACACCTGCACGTTGATGCCCATGACCAGGTTGGGCCGGCCGGAGCCGGTGCCGCGGTGCTGCCAGCGGCGTTTCAGCGCGAGCCCGCCGAGCATGGCGGCCTCGCTCGACCCGGTCGTCGAGCAGCCGGTGGCCTGCGCCGCGGACGGCGCGTTCCACAGCCGGCTCAGGATGTGCACGCAGCGCGCCTCGATCTCGGCGGTCTGCGGGTACTCGTCCTTGTCGATCATGTTCTTGTCGAAGCACTCGGCCATCAGCCGGTCGGCCTGCGGCTCCATCCACGTCGTGACGAACGTGGCGGCGTTGAGGCGCGCGTTCCCGTCGAGCATCAGCTCGTCGTGCACGATCTGGTAGGCCGTCTCCGGTGGCAGCTCGCCGGCCGGCATCTCCAGCCGGGGGATCGCGCCGTCCGGAAGCTCGAATCGCGGCGCGATCGAGAGCGTCTCCGACGAGTTCCTGGTCCGTTTCAACATGTGCGCCTCCCGTGTCGTCAGAGGCACCCTCACCGGGGAGCCCGGGCCCGCGCATCACTCCTGCCGGATGAAAGGCCGGGTACGGCGCAGGCAAGGAAGCAGGCGGCGCCGAGCGAGGTGTTCACGTTGGCGGCCGTCGCGCTCACCTCGGCGCCGGCCGCCGACGGCAGGACGTAGGCGGCGAGCGCCGAGATCCCGAAGAACACGCAGCCGAGCAGGTTCACGGCCGGTTGCCAGCCGCGCCGGCCGGCCGCCCGGTACGCGATCACCCCGGAGACCAGGAAGCAGATCGAGCCGAACATGTCGGGCCGCCACACCAGCCGGTCGTAGTCCGGATCGGCGACGACCACCTGCAGGGCCCGGAAGGTGGAGACGTTGAAGAAGAGCGTGCCGGCCGACTGGATCCACGCGGCCCACCGGTCGGCGCGGGTCACCGCGTGCCGGACCTGGAGCGCGCCGCCCGCCGTGAAGAAGATCGAGCCGGCGAAGAAGGTGACCGCGTCGGCCGTCGCCCCGACCAGGCCGGCGTACACGTCGAGCGGTCCGATCAGGAAGCAGAGCGATCCGATCGCGAAGCACCACGCCATGACGCTCATGGAATCCGGCGCCGGGGGACCTCGCATCCCCCGGCGCGGATGACGGCTCACACCTCGACGGGGGTGAGCTCCGGCAGCACCTCCGGCCGGCGGGCGGCGGCGGATCGGCGCCCGGACGGCACGAGCAGAGCGACCGCGAACGCCGCCGCGCTGGCGACGGCCAGCAGCAGGAACGCCTGGGTGTACCCGGCCTCCGCGGGCAGCCCACTCTGCGTCGTGTGACCGGTGACGACCGTGCTGACGAGAGCCGTGCCGAGCGAGGCTCCGATCGTACGAATGTTGGTGTTCATGCCGCTCGCGGCGCCGGTCTGATGCGCCGGAACGCTCTGCACGATCAGGTTGATCATCGACGAGTAGATGAGGCCGAGACCGATCCCGAACAGGCCGGCCGCGAGCGCGACCATCCACTTCTCGTCATGGGCCACAGCCAGCGAGAGGCAGGCCACCGTACCCATGGCGGAGCCCCACAGCAGCTGAGCCTTGTTGCTGACCCAGCGCGTGAGAGGCCCGCTCAGCGACCCGAAGACCGCCATCGCCACCATGAGCGGCAGCATCAGCAGGCCGGCGCCGGTCACGCTCATCCCGAACCCGTATCCGGTCGACGCCGGCACCTGCAGCAGCTGCGGCAGGAACGCGAACACGCCGAACATCGCGGCCCCGAACAGCAGCGCGGCCAGGTTGGTGGTCCACACGGCCGGCAGGCGCATCATCCGCATGTCGATGAGCGGCTCCTTCGCGCGCAACTCCGCCACCAGCCATCCGGCGGCGAGGACCAGGGCAAGAGCGAAGAGCCCGAGGGTACGGCCGGAGGCCCATCCCCATGACCTACCCATCGACAGCGGCAGCAGCAGGGCCACGAGCCAGCCGGCCAGCAGCGTGGCGGAGAGCCAGTTGATCCGGCCCGCGCCGTGTCGTGGCGATGCCGGGATGACCCGCCAGGCCACCACGGTGACCACGGTGACGACGGCCATCGGGATCCAGAACAGCCAGCGCCAGTCGAGCACGCCGACGATCGGCCCGGCCAGCACGATGCCGACACCGCTGCCGGTCGCGATCACCGCGGACAGCACGCCGAGCGCCGACGCGAGCCGGGCCGGCGGGAACTCGTCGCGCAGGATGCCGAACGAGATCGGGAACACCGCGCCGCCGAGGCCCTGGATGACCCGGGCGGTGATCAGCACGCCGACGTTCGGGGCCAGCGCGGCGAGCAGGCAGCCGACGGCGATCGCGCCGAGCGCCACGAGCAGCGTGCGGTCCTTGCCGATCGTGTCGGCGACGCGTCCCATCAGCGGGGTGGCCACCGACGCGGCGAGCAGCCACGCGGTGAGCACCCAGGTGACCGTGGCGGTGCTGGTGCGCAGATCCTGCTGGATCGTCGGCAGCACCGGGGTCACCAGCGACTGCATGAGCGAGAACGCGGCGGCCGCCGCTGCCAGCACCGCGAAGGTCACGCGGGGAGCCGGCTGGTAAAGTCGAGGCATGCCTCCACATTACCGGAGGCTGGCCTCCGGTTGGCAAACTGTTTTCTCGCAGCGGGGATGTGATCTGGATGACCGACGCGATCGCCACGCGGCGTCCCCAGCGCGCCGACGCCCGGCGCAACTACGACGCGCTGCTCGCCGCCGCCCGCGACGTCTTCGCCGAGCGCGGCGCCGACGCGTCCCTCGAGGAGATCGCCAAGCGGGCGGGTGTCGGCATCGGCACGCTGTACCGCAACTTCCCGGCCCGCCAGGATCTCTTCGAGGCGGTCTACGTCGACGAGATCAACCAGCTCGCCGCGGCGGCCGAGGCCGCCGCGGCGCTTCCAGCATGGGAGGCGTTGCGGGCCTGGCTCCAGCGATTTGTCGCGTACGCCGTGACGAAGCGCGCCATCATCGACGTCCTGAACAGGGACTCCGAGATGTTCCGCGCCTGCCGTGTCGTCATGTATACAGCGGGCGAACCCCTGATGATCCGCGCCCAGCAGGCCGGCGAGGTCCGCGCCGACGTCAGCTTCGACGACGTCCTGCGCCTGGTCTCCGGCCTCACCTCGGCCTCCTTCGTCGACGACGCCCAGCGCGACCGGGTGCTGCACATCGCCCTCGACGGCATCCGCGCTGTCCGGTAGGTGATGGACGGGGCGCCCGTCCCGGTCGCAACCTGACGGCATGGCCAACGAGAAGAGGACACTCAGCGACGCCAATCTCTTCGACATCCTCGGGCCCATGCAGATCAACTTTGCGAGCTCGAGCATCAAGGGGGTGCCGCTGCTGTCGTACCGAGACGCAACCCTGAATCTGAACTTCGAGGACGAGGACATCACCCGGCTGCCCACCCCGGCCGGCGGGCAACTGGTGACGGTCACCCTGGAGACGGTGCCGGACGCCTTCGACCGCACCCTGACCCTGGTGCTCCCGGCCGTACGCCTCACCATGGGCGACACCGTCGAATTCGAGACGTTCGTGGTGGAGACCTTCGACCGCTCCCAGGCGCACGTCGTCACCCCGGGGCCGCGGGGCGCCCTCCAGTCCTACCTCTTCCACCAGGTGAAGGCCACAGCCCAAGCCGTCAACTTCTGACCCTCGACACGCTCTGGACCCGGCGGCCGCTCACCGGCGGCCGCCGGTCCGTCATGAGTCATCGCGTGGCGAGGCGCCCGCGGCTACCTTCCTCGACGCGCTCGTCACCGGCACCGCTCTTGCTCGACTCCACCGGCGCCGGGCTCTCCTTGACGGCCCCATTGCGTTCGCTGACGGACCCGTCGGTTTCCTGCGTCGACTCGCTCTCGGCCGATGTGGACGACTCGGCCGGCGCGTTCTCCCGGACGGTCGCATTGCGTTCGCTGACCGACCCGTCGGCTTCCTCGCGGCTTCCGGCGTCCCCAGCCTCGGCAGGTTTGTCGGCTTCCCCGGCCGCACCCGAATGGTCGTTGATGCTCCCCGGTTTCTCGCTGCTCGTGCCCTCGGCCTCCTCCGCCGCCCCACCCTCAGCAGGCGTGATCACCCCGGAGGCCTCCCCATTCGGCCTGATCGTCGCGTCGCCCCCGGCCGAACTCAACCCACCAGCCATCCCACCGGCAGCCCCGCCGACGGACCCACCAGAGCCGTCCCCCGACCCGGCGATCCCAGCCGCCATCCCACCGGCAGCGGCACCGAGCGAACCCCCACCCCGCACCACATCCACCGACCGGACGACAGGCACCCCCTGAGCCGCTGCCTGCCGCGTCCTCATCCCCCGAACAGCCTCAACCATCTCGGCCCGGGCCCCGGCAGCCTCCCCAGCAGCGACCTCATAGACAGCCACCTGCCGCGCGTACTCCGGCGCCGAGGGGTCGACAGGCTCCGCGATGACGGTGCCATGGACCGGAAGCCCGCCGGCAGCAGCCATCTCCCGCGCCGCGGCCATCCTTCCTTGAGCCCTCGCCAGCCGATCGGCATAGGCGTCGAACGCCCCCGCGGTGGACGAGATCTCCCCGTGCAGGGCACCGGCGAGTTCGGCGGCCCGCGCCATCCGGCCACCGAAGGCCACCCCCGCCGATCCCCGCCAGCCCTCGGACGCATCCGATCCCGCGGACCGCAACACCTCCGAACTCGACGACACCTCGAAGCCGAGTTGATCACGTAACCATCCGGCCGCCGCGAGGATCGAGCCGGAATCCCCGTCGAGGCGGGTTTCGATAGGCATCATGACACCCCGCTCATCCTCTGTCCGGCCGCGGAGTCCTCCGACGCGTACATCTGGCCCGCGTCCGAAACGCGCAGGCCGGCCTCGGTCAATCCGGCCGCGAGGCCGGCGGAGCTCTCGGAGAGCCGGGCCAGGAGCTCGGCGAAGATCGGGGTGGACTCGCCGGCGTCGACGTGCCGCGGCGCGCGGGAGCCGGTGGCCCTCAGCGACGTGCCGGAGCGGCGGAGCCGGTCGGAGATGGACTCGAGAAGTACCAGGTCGACAGTCAGGCGATCAGCCATGATGATTCCTCCCACCGTGCGGATGCAGAGATGTACACCGCACGATGGGAGAAGGTTCAGCAGGCGATCTTCGTACGCCCCTTCTTGTTCCCCCAGGAGCAGGTGTCCTGGGTCTTCTTGCTGGGCTTGCGCAGGGTCGCCTTGTCGCCGGTGTTGTTCCAGATGTAGTTGCCGCTGTTCCAGTACACGTGGGTCTTGGTGTTCTTGCCGTTCCCGGTGTGCAGGTAGATCTTGCCGCCCTTGCCGGGGATGCTGACGGCGCCGAACGTGTAGACCCGGCCGCCCTTCTCCTTGATCGACCAACCCTTCAGATTGACGGCCTTCTTGCCGGTGTTGACCAGCGCGATCCACTCCGCGTTGCGGGACTTGTTGCTGCGCGTGTCCTTGCCCGGCGAGTCGTACTGGGCACTGTGGAACCGCAGCGCGGGCGCCGCCTGGGCCGGGCTCGCCGCGGCGAGGGTTCCGCCGAGGGCGATGGCGAACGCGGTGACGGTACCGAGCACTCTGCGCATGAAGCGTCTCCTCGAGAATTTCCGGTGGAGTCAGCATCTTGCCGAGCGCCGGGCCGCAGGACACGCATCGACGGTCGGGCGTCAGGCTGATTCGCTCGATCCGTTCAGCTGTCACAATCACGCCGTCGACCGATGCCGTCCGCCTGACCGGAGGAGTCCCTCATTCTTCAAGATCAAGCCCGCGAGGGTACGCCGGGAGCACCGCGAACGCCGGCCCCCGCCGCCACCCGCTCGTGGGGCTACCGCGCCCTGCTCCTGCTGACCGCCCTGACCTGCGGCTACTTCGTCGCGGCGGGTGCCACCCGGGCGGCGTGGGAGGCGGTCCCCGACTACCCGTCCGGCGAACGCCTCACCGCGATCACCCGTACCGTCTATCCCGGCCTGCCGGTCGAGGGCGGGCGGGCCGCCGAGGGCCTCTTCTCCGACGTGATGGGCTGGGGCAGCCTGGGCCGCCACGACGAGGACTTCGAGTTCGCCTCCTACGACTTCCTCCCGTCGGCGGAGTTCCTCGTCGGTAGGTACCGTCCCTGGATCGACGACACCGCCCGCCGGCTGACCGCCGAAGGCTGGACCGTGCACACCATCGAACCGACCGGCCCCATCGTCGTCTCCACCGGCGAGATGGAGGAGACCGGCCGCACCTTGTACGCCTCCCGTGACGGCCTGATCCTGGAGGTGGGAACCGAGAACGGCGTCTACCCCTCCTCGGCGGGAGGCTTCGTCAGCTGGGCCGAGCTGAACCGCGAACCACCGTGGTGGCTGACCGCGACCGGAGCAGCGGCCTGGCTGCTGGGCGGCCTGCTGTCCTGGCTGACCTGCACCTGGGCGAACCGCCGTACCCGAACCGCCAGCGGCACCGCCCGCGTGGTGGCCGTCAGCGCCCTGCCGGCAGCCCTCCTCTTCCTGGTCCCGCTATCCGCGACAGGAGCCGTCGCCTTCATGGCCGAGCTCTTCCGCACCCACCCCTTCCCCCAACCGTTCTGGGGCCTGAGCTCCACCTACGGCTGGGGTTGCGCCGTCCTGGGCCTCTTCCTCCTGCTCGTGGCCCTGGTAGCCACCCTGACCGCCGGCAGTGGACGGCCGCGTAGCGGCACGTGAGCCTCCGAGCACGGTCGTCCCGATCTGCGCCATGTTCGTTCCGTCTTCGCCTCTGGCGAGCAGCTCCTTGTACCGGTCGGGCGCCGTCTCGGCGATGACTCGGGCCTGAGCGACGAGGTGGAGCAGGAAGGGCTTCGACGGAGTCATAGACCAAGCTGACCTGGGACCAGTACCAGGCGCGCACGGCGCAGACCTTCTTGTTTTCATGCTCGTTCTCGATGACCGAGATCAGGTAGCGCTGAACCTCGCGCCGACCCACAGCCCGCACGGCGGGATAGATCAGTTGTCTACTCGCGGACACGTCCTCATCGCAGACGATCGCTGACAGCAACTGACCGGCGTGAGCCGCTGCGAGGTCGGGCCGGGCCTGGTAGACATCACCGGCGCGGGTTCGTTTCACACCGATCCTGTGGTACTCCTGGAAACGTCGATCGCTCCGATACGGCTCGGGGAGGTCGGGGGGCTGCCACCCGGGACTGGCTTCGGCGAGCAGGCCGTCGAGGCGGCGCTCGAACTCGGTTGCGAGATCACCGTCGGTCCACCCGGGCATGGCGTCATCATGCCCTGCGGCCGTGCACAACCTCCGCCGCGGTGCCACCTCCGAGCGGCAGAGGACCGGCGGCTGTCGGCGGCCGGATGGTTGCGTGATCAACTCGGCTTCGAAGTGTCGTCGAGTTCGGAGGTGTTGCGGTCCGCGGGATCGGATGCGTCCGAGGGCTGGCGGGGATCGGCGGGCGTGGCCTTCGGTGGCCGGATGGCGCGGGCCGCCGAACTCGCCGGTGCCCTGCACGGGGAGATCTCGTCCACCGCGGGGGCGTTCGACGCCTATGCCGATCGGCTGGCGGGGGCTCAAGGAAGGATGGCTGCGGCGCGGGAGATGGCTGCTGCCGGCGGGCTTCCGGTCCGTGGCACCGTCATCGCGGAGCCTGTCGATCCCTCGGCGCCGGAGTATGCGCGGCAGGTGGCTGTCTATGAGGTCGCTGCTGGGGAGGCTGCCGGGGCCCGGGCCGAGATGGTTGAGGCTGTTCGGGGGATGAGGACGCGGCAGGCAGCGGCTCAGGGGGTGCCTGTTGTCCGGTCGGTGGATGTGGTGCGGGGTGGGGGTTCGCTCGGTGCCGCGGCCGGTGGGATGGCGGCTGGGATCGCTGGGTCGGGGGACGGCTCTGGTGGGTCCGTCGGCGGGGCTGCTGCTGGGATGGCCGGTGGGTTGAGTTCGGCCGGGGGCGACGCGACGATCAGGCCGAATGGGGAGGCCTCCGGGGTGATCACGCCTGCTGAGGGTGGGGCGGCGGAGGAGGCCGAGGGCACGATCAGCGAGAAACCGGGGAGCATCAACGACCATTCGGGTGCGGCCGGGGAAGTTAACAAATCTGCCGAGGCTGGGGACGCTGGAAGCCGCGAGGAAGCCGACGGGTCGGTCAGTGAACGCAACGGGACCGTCAAGGAGCGGTGAGGCCCGCTGCCGGCGACATCCCTTCTCTGCCGGACTGTCCCGCGATTCTGCGAAGTCGGCCCGTTCGGCTGATCCGGAAGTGTCGGAAAGTCCCCTGGTCGCCGTAAAGGGAATACGTCTGTCCGAGGGGTCGTGATCCGCTTACCCGCGTCAGCCATTGAACACGCCGCACGCGAAGCCGCGGAGGAACTTCTGCAAGGCTCCGAAGGGCGACGGTGAGGCAACGGAGTAGAGGTACATCGACATGCGCAGAACGATGAAAGCGGCGGTGGCAGCGCTCGCACTGACGGTCGCGGCACCGACCGGACCGGCCTTCGGCAGCGGCGTCAGCACCGGTGGAACCGTCCGCACCGTGCAGGAGGTCACCGATCCGACCTTCGAGATCGTGCCCGAAGTGACGACCGGAACGACGGACTGCGTCACCGGGGCCCGCGACGGCAGGTGGAGCAACTGGAGTTCGTTCACCGCCCCGCCCGGATGGCGGCTCATCCGGGATCAGATCTCCTACACCTGGCGGCACCAGCGAGGTTCGGAGAACCATTACCAGGTCGACTGGGGCGACTGGATCTATCCGTTCCCCGGAGCGCCGGACGTGTCCCCGAAGACCATCCGGGTCCGGGTCCATGCGCGCAGTTCCTCGGGCCGCTGCGGCGGTTCCGGCAAGTCCGTCCTGGCGGTCAGCGGTCGGCTCTACGCGGCCATGCAGGACGTGCCGGCGCCCCCGCCGCCCGCGTGAAACGTCGCGTGCGAACACGCGAAACCGGCGACCGCTGATCGGCGGCCGCCGGTTTCGTGCCGGATCGGGGCAGGGCCGGAGCGCGGGCCTACTGCCTCTTCAGGTACAGGTAGAACTCGTTGAGGTCGTAGCGATGCTTGGGCCACCGTCCGGCCAGCTCGTAGTCGGGGTCGTCGCGGAGGAGGCTCATCATCAGGGCGGTGCTGCGGTCGAGGTCGTCGTCACCGGTGGCGCCGGACATCAGGATGACGCCGGTGTACTTGCCGGCCGCCACCTCGGCCCGCATCTGGTCGGGGCCGGCGCCGTAGAGCGTCCACGGCTCGGTCCAGCGCAGGTTCGGTTGGTCCTTGGAGTAGTAGGCCATCGAGTCGGCGCCGACGCCTATGTAGAGGCCGGACCGGTTGTGCTTCTTGACGGCGTCGACGACCGGGCTGCTGTCCGGCCACTCGTGGAACATGAAGTCGGCGCGGTAGAGGGCGGTCACCGCGAGCAGGTAGATGGCAGCCGAGATGACCAGGGGGCGGACCAGGGCTCTGGTCACGGTCGCGATCTGGGCGGCCAGCGGCGCGAAGAAGAGGGCCGCGAAGATCAGGTGCTTGTTGAACGAGGTGTACTCGTGCAGGCGCGCCTGGCTCACCGCGATCGCCGCGCCGGCCCCGAACAGGACGATGCCGGTGAGCAGGGCACGCCGCCGGGCGAGCAGGACCAGGCCGGCGAGGGCCAGCGCGGTCAGCAACCCCATGGTCAGCAGGAACTCGTGGCCGAGGAAGCCGAGCGCCCGATAGCTGTGCGCGGCCCGGCCGGTGGTGGTGAACCGGATGCCCTCGGTGATCCAGGCGGCGTTCGGGAGGTAGACGGCGAGCATCGTGGCGACGGCGGCGCCCACGATCAGACCGGCCCGGCCGAGGCCGCGCGCCACCGTCGGCGCGGAGACGACGGCCAGGACGGCGGCCACCGCCACGAAGGGGGCGCCGGTGTACTTCACGATCGCGCCGGCGCCGCCGATCACGCCGGCGAGGAGGGCGGATGCGTAGCCGGTGCGGGTCACGGCGAGGGCCGCGGCGCCGAGCACCGCGGCGGCGCAGCAAGCGTCGAAGGTGGCGAGGTTGCCGGCGAAGAGCGTGGGTCCGGCGAGGACCGCGAAGAGCAGGGCGGTCACCCGTACGAATGTGGGTCTGGAATCTCCGGCGAGGCGCACCGCGATGGCGCCGCTGCAGAGGACGGCGACCATCGTGAAGAGCAGGCTGGTGAAGCGGACCAGGCCGAGGCCGCCGAGGTTGTCGACGGCGGCGGCGAAGAGCGGGTACGCCCACGGGAAACCGGAGAAGTAGGCGCCGTAGTCGGCGGCCTGGGGACCGCCGCTCCACTGGCTGAAGTAGGCGTGCCCGGCGTCGATGTAGAGCGCCTCGTCGGCGTGCGCGATGTTGTCGAGCCGCAGCGTCAGCACCGCCTGCACGCCGAGGACCAGCGCGACCGGCGCGAGGTGCAGCCACCGCCGCACCGCGTGGCTGTGCCGGGGCAGGAACGACTCGACCATGACCCGGGGCAGCGAGGCCCCCATCGTGGTCATGCCCGCACCGTCCGCTTGACGGCGAGCCAGGCGACCGGCAGGGCGATGTACGCGTTCAGCGCCATGAGCGGCAGCAGCGCCCAGTAGTGGTCGATGCCGTAGCGCGCGGTGTCCCACGCCAGCCCGGCCACCACCAGCACCTGGGTGGCCAGCAGGTAGGCGGCCATGGTGATCCGGACGCGGGCCGCGCCGGGTTTGCGCGAGGTGGACGCGCCGGTGGGACGCCACTCCATGCTGCGGCCGCGGATCAGGTCGAACAGGCAGAACAGGTGCGCGAAGCCGTAGACGGCCTGCACCCGGAACACCTCGATGCGCCAGCGGCCGGCCGCCAGCATCGGGAACACGAGCAGCCAGAGCAGGACGGCGGCGAGCAGCAGGAGCACGTTGCCGTTGGAGACGCGGTCCGGGAAGAACCAGAGCATCACGAGTACGGCGATCGGGGCGAGCAGCGCGTTCATGCTGGTGGTCACGTAGTAGGCGAAGCCGGACCAGTAACTGGCCCGCTGCCCGAGCGTCATCGAGCGCTCCAGGTGGAAGCGCGGGTCGGCGAGGAGCGACATCGAGCCCTCGCACCAGCGGTACTGCTGCATGATGAACGAGTCCAGGTCGTCCGGGCAGCGTCCCCGGCTGACCAGCGTGGACACGTACTTGAGCTGGTAGCCCTCCTTGGCCATCTCGATGCCGGTGTAGACGTCCTCGCTGTGCCCGATCTGCGGGAAGCCGCCGATGGCCTGGAGCGCGGCCCGCCGGTACACGGCCGAGGTGCCGACGCAGATGGCCGCGCCGACGGCGTCCCGGCTGGGCTGGATGAACCGGTAGAACATCTCCTGGGTGGCGCCGGCGCAGCGTTCCAGCCAGGTCATCTTCTTCGCGGTGAAGAACAGTTGCGGGCTCTGCACGATGCCGACCGACGGGTCGTCCATGTAGGGGATCAGCTCGAGCAGATAGTCCTCGCGGGGCGCGAAGTCGGCGTCCAGGATGGTGATGTGGTCACCGGTCGACCGTTCGAGAGCCCACTGCAGATTCCCCGCTTTCTTGTACGCCGACCCCGGCCGTGCGATGTATTGGAACCCGTACCGTCGGGCCAGCGCCGCGACAGACGGGTCCCCGGCGTCGTCGAGCAGATAGACGGTCAGCCGCCCGGGCCAGCGCATCTTCGACACGTGGTAGGCGGTGTTGTCGATGAGCTCGACCTCCTCACCGCAGACCGGGAGGAACACGTCGACCGACGGCACCCGCGCCGGCGACCAGTCCCGCACGGTCCGGCGGTGGCTCGCGAGGTCGACCCGGCGGCGGAAGGTGGAGGTGCGCAGCGCCAGCAGCTGCTCACCGACGAAGGCGATCAGCGGGACCAGGAAGACGATGGTCCAGTAGGTGTTCTGCGCCATTCCGTAAAGGCTGATCGCGACACCGATCATGGCGATCGCCTGCGCCCAGAAAAGCCATCGGTGCTGACCTCCGGCGAGGTATTCGTCGCGTTCGGAATCCGACGGCGGGGTGAGCCAGCCCATCGTTCCCTGCCACGCGTCCGCCCGGATGACCGAGGCCGTTCTTTCGCCGTCGATCTGAAGTGTCACGAATATCACCAACAGTGTTTCTCTGGAAAGCGCCGATTCGATGTCGAAGCTTTCCAAGAACGCTGCTCCCGCGCATCGGAGAGCGGGACGGCGATACGGTGCCGGAACGGGGGAGGGCGGATAACGGATTCGAGATGTTCCCGGGTGCGGGGGAGCGCCCGAGAAATGGCGTGGAATGAACGCTTGACCGATTTTCGTGAATGCGGAGCGGGTCACCGCCGATCACGGGGAGTGAGAATCGCCGTGTGACCCGCCCCACGCATCACCGTGGCGTGAATCGCACATTCCCGGAGCCGGCTGCAAAGGCCGTCACTCCATTCGCCGGAATCGCGCGGCGCCGGGTTACCCGGTAAGCACCGGCCGGCAATGCGATCCAGCGGTCACGTCGACCGGCACCGCCGCCGTGACGGTGAGCCCGGCGGCGGCGCGCCGGGTCGGCACCGAGCCGGACGCGTGATCCAATCCGGTCACCGGCGGCGCTCGCGGGACTCGCCGCGCCGAGCAGGACGCCGAGCACCGTCTCGATCACGTCGGCCGCGGACTGCGCGCCCCAGCCGTGCTGTAGTCGCCGCCGGACGGGTCCCACGCCTCCCCGGCGAACGTGCCGCCCTGGTCGAGCAGCCGAGGTCTCGGGGCAGCGACGCGCTGCAGCCGCCGCCGACCGGCTGCTGCCCATTGCTGTCGGGAGTGCGGCGCGGGCAATAGGCGGCGTCTGAGGGAGACGAGGCGAGCCGGCGGCGGTTGGGTGGCCGGGCGGCTGGGCGGGTGAGCCGGCCGCGGCGGGGCGGGCGGGTCGGCGGCGGCTGGGCGGGCGGTTGGTGGGGACTTCGGACGATGTGGCGTGGGAACGTATGCAGGAAATTTGCAGGTTGTGTCATCGAGGGTCAGCTGCCGATATGCTGGCGGCCAACGATTCGCACTGACGAGGGAGAAAGCTCGGTGCGTACGACCGTGCACGACGTCGCGGACGCCGCGGGGGTGTCGGTGTCCACCGTGTCGCGGGCTCTCACGGGTGGGAGTGTCAGCCCGGCCACGCGGGCGACGGTGATGGCCGCCGCGGAGCGTCTCGGCTACCGGCCGAACCGGACGGCGCGCGGGCTGATCACCGGGCGGACCGGCAACTACGGGCTGATCGTTCCGGACCTGCGGAATCCGTTCTTCGCCGACATCGCGAAGGGGGTGAGCGCGCGGGCCCGGGCCGTCGACTGCGGCGTGTTCATCACCGACACCGACGAGGACGTGTCGGCCGAGCTGGAGGCGCTGGCCACGCTGGGCCGGAACACCGACGGCGTGCTGCTGTGCTCGCCCCGCGCCACCGACGCCGAGCTGCTCGAGGCCGCCGACCCGGACACGACCGTGCTGGTGCACCGGCAGGTTCCGGGCATGCTGTCGATCGCCGCCGACATCGCGGCCGGCACCCGCCAGGCGATGGATCATCTGCGGGCGCTGGGTCACCGCCAGATCGCGTTCCTGGCCGGCCCGGACGAGTCGTGGGCCGGGCACCAGCGGCTGTCCGCGCTCGGCGACTACGAGATCCTGCGCTTCGGTTCGGTGGCGCCGACGTTCGAGGGCGGCGTGCTCGCCGGTGACCTGGTGCTGGCGAGCCCGGCCACGGCGGTGCTGGCCTACAACGACCTCGTCGCGATGGGCCTGCTGCACCGGCTCGCGGCGCGGGGTGTGTCCGTTCCCGATCAGATGAGTGTGGTCGGCTACGACGACATCAGCCTCGCCGCGATGAGCCATCCGCCGCTCACCACGGTCGCCGTTCCGAAGGGCAGGGCGGGTGCGGCGGCCTTGGAGCTTCTCCTGCGCCGGGTGGGTGGCGCCGGCAAACCCGCAGCATCCGTACGGGAACGCGAGGTCACCCTCCCGACCGGCCTGGTCGTCCGCGGATCGTCGGGCGTGGCCCAGGGTTGACGACGGGCAGATCGGCTCGCTGAGGCGACTCTTCGTTTCGTGTCTTGTGTGGAGTGTTGTGTATACGCAACACTATGGGAGTGGCAGACAAGACAGCCGTGCACAATCGGCTCGCGGTCGTCCGGGCGGAACGGGGCATCTCCCGGGCCGAGCTGGCGCGGGTCGTCGGCGTGAACCCGCAGACCATCGGGTTCATCGAGCGCGGCGACTACGGGCCGTCGCTCGAGGTGGCGCTGCGGATCTGCGGCCACTTCGGGCTGCCGATCGAGGCGGTGTTCGCGCTGACGCCGTTCACTCCGATGTCCGCCCAGCTCTACGGCGACAAGACGCGCCGTGACACGCAGACGGGAGAGCAGAGATGACCAGCCGGCAGGAGCTCCGCGCCGAGATGGACGCCCGCATCCAGCAGCAGCGGGAGGCGCCCCTGCCGGGCTGGCTGGCCAGCCGTCCCCGCCGCCGGCTGCTGGCCGTGGTGCCGCCGGTCGCGGTGCTGGCCTGCGGGATCGTGACGGCGACCCGGCCGGACGACACGCTCGGCACGGTCCTGCTCGCCCTCACCGCCGTGCTCGCCGCCGCCGGGATCCTGACGCTGCGCCGGGCGAGCCGGCTGCTCGACGCCGTCCCGGACCGGCTGCTCGACGAACGGGAGATCGGCGAGCGCAACGCCGCCCACCGGGTCGCGCACGGGGTGACCGTCGGGCTGTTCGCCGTGCTGTTCCTGCTCGCCGTCGCCGACGGGCTGGCGGGCAGGTCGAGCGGGTCCGAGCTGATCCCGGGCGACAACTGGATCCAGGTGATGGTGACCGGCATGCTGGTCGCCACGATGATCCCGGCCGCGGTCATCACGTGGCGCCGCCCCGACCCGATCGGCCCCGAGGACTACTAGGGGGTCGGGCCAGGCGTTCCACTTGCGCTTCTCCCGGGAACGCCCGCCCCCGCCGGCCCTAGCGTGCCGACTTCAGGTCCAATCCGCACCCCAACTCAACACGCGACCGCCACACCACCGCCGCGTGTTGACTTCGGGTCCAATCCGCACCCCAACTCAACACGCGACCGCCACACCACCGCCGCGTGTTGACTTCAGGTCCGGTCCGCGCCCCAACTCAACACGCGATCACCGCGGCCGGCGGGGCGCCGTGCAGCACGCGACCCCGGGCGCGGGCCTCGGACAGCTCGGTGGGCAGATCGGGGTCGGCCGGCACGTCGCGGGAGAACTCGCCGTGACCGAGATACAGCTCCACGGCGGGCGCGCGGGACGGCCGGCCCGCCACCGCGGACGTCACCACGTGCAGGTCGATCGGGTCGCTCAGCAGCTCACGCAGCGCCGCCGCCTGCGCGTCGGTGACCCCGCCGTCGACGATCGCGAGCAGGTCGACGTCGCTGCGGCCGGGCCGGAAACGACCGGTCGCCAGCGAGCCGTGGAGGATCACCGACCGCGCCGAAGCACCCAGCACGGAGGCGATGGTGGAGGCGACGGTGGAAGCGAGCGCGAGCATCGCCCCAGGCTAGGTGACGGCGCCGAGCTGCCAGGGGACGAACTCGTCGCGGCCCAGATCCAGATCCTCGCTCACCGTCGGCCTGCCGGACGCCACCTCCAGCACCGCCTCGAAGATCCGGGTGCCGACCTCCTCGACGGTCGCGTCGCCGGTGGCGATCGGGCCCGCGTTCAGGTCCATGTCCTCGCGCATCCGCTCGTACATCCCGGTGTTGGTGGCGACCTTCAGGGTCGGGACCGGCTTGGTGCCGAGGACCGAGCCGCGCCCGGTCGTGAAGCAGACCACGGTGGCCCCGCCGGCGACCAGGCCGGTCACCGACACCGGGTCGTAGCCGGGGGTGTCCATGAAGGTGAAGCCGGAGGCGGTGACGCGCTCGGCGTACTCGTAGACCGCGGTCAGTTCGGCGGTCCCGCCCTTCGCGACCGCGCCGAGGGACTTCTCCAGGATGGTGGTGAGGCCGCCCGCCTTGTTGCCGGGCGACGGGTTGTTGTCGAGGGTGCCGCCGCCGGCCTCCACGTATTCGTGCCACCACGCGATCCGGTCCAGCAGCCGGCGCCCGACGTCCTCGGTGACCGCCCGCCGGGTCAGCAGGTGCTCGGCGCCGAACACCTCCGGCGTCTCGGCCAGGATCGTGGTCGCGCCCTGCGCCACTAGCAGGTCGGAGGCGTACCCGAGGGCCGGGTTCGCGGTGATCCCCGAATAGCCGTCCGAGCCGCCGCAGTTGAGCCCGAGCACGAGACGCGACGCGGGGATCGGCACGCGGCGTCGCTCGTCCAGCCGCTCGATCAGGGCGCGGACCGCCGTGACGCCGGCCCGCACGGTCGCCCGCACGCCGCCCTGCTCCTGAATGATCAGGCGTTCGACCAGGGTGTCGGCCGGCGCCGGCAGGTCGTCGAGGAGCGCGTCGACGGCCAGCATCTCGCAGCCGAGCCCGACGGCCAGGATGGCGCCGACGTTGGGGTGGGTGGCGTATCCGCGCAGCGTCCTCCGCAGGATCCGGCCGCCCTCGCTGGCCGGCACCATGCCGCACCCGGAGTCGTGGGTCAGTGCCACCACGCCGTCGACGTTCGGCCAGGCGTCCATGATCGGTCCGCGGAACTGGTCGGCGATCATGCGGGCGGTCGACGCCGAGCAGTTGACCGAGGTCACGATGCCCACATAGTTGCGGGTTCCGGCGGCGCCTCCGGCGCGTTCAAACCCGTCAAAGGTACGGGGGACCGAGGCGCGCGGCGGCCGGATCCGCTCGGTGCCGAACTCGTAGGTCTGGCGCACCGCGTCCATCGCCAGGTTGTGCGTGTGCACGTGGTCGCCCGGGTTCACCGGCACGGTGGCCCGGCCGATGGTCTGGCCGTATTTGCGGATCGCGGAGCCGGGGGACTTCGCCCGTACGGAGATCTTGTGGCCCTGGGGGATCGCGGCCGTGACCGGAACTGATAGCGCGCCGTGCGTCAGGGTGAGACCCGGCGGCAGGTCGCGCAGGGCGACCGCCACGTCGTCGTCGGGGTGGAGCAGCAGCGCGTGCTCGGCGAGCGGCGAGGCGGTCACGCGGCACCGGCCTCGGAGATGGCGGGCACGGCGCCGGCGTGGGGCGGCGAGGCTGGGGCGGTGCCGGCTTGAGGCGGAGAGGCCGGGGCGGTGCCGGCTCGAGGCGGAGAGGCCGGGGCGGCGCCGGGCTTCGGGTAGGCGGCTCGGGGCAGGTCGTAGGCCAGGTCGCGGGCTGTCTCGAGGGCCTCGTCGAGGTCGAGGCGGTGCTCGGCGACGAGGCGGGCGAGGTGGCCGGCGTCGATGCGGCGGGCCAGGTCGTGGCGGGCCGGGATGGAGAGGAAGGCGCGGGTGTCGTCGACGAAGCCGGCCGTGTTGGCGAATCCGGCGGTGTCGGTGACGGCCTCGCGGAAGCGGCGCATGCCGTCGGGGGTGTCGAGGAACCACCACGGCGCGCCCAGCAGCATGGCCGGGTAGACGCCGGCGAGGGGCGCGAGCTCGCGGCTGAACGCGGTCTCGTCGACGGTGAAGACGATGACGCGCAGGTTCGGGTGGTGTCCGAAAGCGTTCAGCAGTGGCCGCAGCGGACGGGCGTAGGGGGTGTGTACCGGGATGTCGTAGCCCACGTCCGGCCCGCGGGCCGCCAGGACGGCCGGGTCGTGGTCGCGCAGCACGCCCGGGTGGATCTGCATGGTGAGGCCGTCCTCGGTGGACATCCGGGCCATCTCGAACAGCATGTGGGCGAGGAAGGCGGCCGCCTCGGCATCGGTGATCGTCCGGTCGAGCGCGGCCCGGAAGAGCCGGCGGGCGTCGGCGATGTCGAGCGGGGTCGTGTCGGCGCTCAGGTGGCCGTGGTCGGTGGCCCGGGCGCCGGCGGCCTTGAAGACGGCCCGCCGCTCCTCCAATGCCGTGATATATCCGTCATAGGCGGTGATGTCGCCGAGTTTCCGCAGCTCATCCGGCCATCCGGGCTTCGCGACGTCGAGCAGCGCGTCGGGGCGGAACGTCGGCACGATCCGCTCGCCCCACCCCTTCCCGGCCAGCTCGCGGTGCTCGGCCAGGGACGCCGTCGCGGCGTCCGTCGTCGAGATGATCTCGATGCGGAACGCGTCGAGGAGGGCGAGCGGGCGGAACCGGGGCTCGGCGAGTTTCGCGCAGAGCCGGTCGTAGATGTCGTCGGCGGTTTCGGCGCTCAGTTTCGTGGGGATGCCGAAGACCTCGGCGAGCTCGTGCTCCAGCCAGAAGCGGGTCGGCGTGCCGCGGAAGAGCCGCCAGTGCGCGGCGAACGTCCGCCAGATCGCGCGCGGATCGGTCTCCACCGGCCGGCCGTCGCGGCGGGGGACGCCGAGCGCGTCGTGCGGCACGCCGCGGGAGAGCAGCATGCGTACGAGGTAGTGGTCCGGCGTGACGAACAGCGCGGCCGGGTCGGCGAACGGCTCGTCGGCGGCGAAGACCGCGGCGTCGACGTGACCGTGCATCGAGACGATCGGCAGGTCACGGGTGCTCGCGAAGATCTCCCGGGCGAGCGGGCGCAGCACCGGGTCGGCGGGGAGGGCGCGGTCGGGGTGCAGGGGGCTGTCGGACATGGTCTCTTCCCCGGCTCTGGAATTTGTGGGAACGTTTGCAGGCGCATCATCACACGGGCCCGGCGGGCGCGTCCACCATGGAAGGGAGCCTCGTCATCGAAGGGCAGCTCAGGCCGGTACGGGTCCTGCAGATCGGCGCCGGCAACTTCCTCCGAGCCTTCGCCGACTGGATGATCCAGAAGGGCAACGCATCGGGGGTTCTCGATCACGGGGTCGTCGTGTTCAAGGTGACATCCTCCCCGTCGGTGGTGTCGGCCGAGCCCTTCCGGGTCGTCCTCGACGGGGTACGCGACGGCGAGCCCTTCACCGAGATCACCGAGGTCGACGTGATCCAGGAGGCGGTGGACGCGTACGCCGACTGGGAGCGGTGCCTCGCCGTGATGCGGGGACCGGACCTGCGGCTGGTCGTCTCGAACACGACCGAGGCCGGGATCGTCTACGACCAGGGGGACGACCCGCGCGCCACGCCGCCGGAGACGTTCCCGGCGAAGATGGCGGCGCTGCTGTTCGAGCGGTGGCGGCACTACGGCGGGGATCCGGAGCGGGGGCTGCTGTTCCTGCCCTGCGAGCTGACCGAGAACAACGGGCAGGTGCTGCGCTCGGCCGTGCTGCGGCACGCGTCCGCCCTGGACCCGGCGTTCGCCTCGTGGGTCGGGACCGCCTGCCGGTTCTACGACACGATCGTCGACCGGATCGTGCCGGGGCGGGACGGATCGGACATCCGCGGGGAGAGCTACGCGCTCTGGGCCGTGGAGGGGGACACGGTCCTGCGTGAGGAGTTCCCGCTGGATCGGGCCGGGTTGCCGTTCGCCTTCGTACCCGACATCGGGGTCTTCCGGGAGAAGAAGGTGCGCATCCTGAACGGGTCGCACACCGCTCTCGCCGCCGTCGGCCCGCTGCTGGGATGCACGACGGTGAGCGGCGCGGTCCGGCACCCGATCGCCGGCGAATATCTGCGCAGGCTGCTCGACACCGAGGTGCTGCCGACACTGCCCGCCGACGCCCCGGCGTTCGCGGCCGCCACCGTGGAACGCTTCGGCAACCCGGCGCTCGAGCACCGGCTCGCCGACATCGCGCTGAACGCGCTGTCCAAGTGGCACACCCGCAACCTGCCGGTCGTGCTCGATCGGTGGGAGGCGGGGGAGACCGCGCCGCTGACCGTCTTCGCCCTCGCGTGCCTGCTGCTCGGGCAGGAGGGCGAGTTCGGCGACGGCTATCCGGTGCGGGACTCGTCCGAGCCGTCGTTCCTGGCCGGGCATCCCCGGCTCGCCGCCGAGGTGGCCGGGCACATGCGCGCCATCCGCGAGGCCGGGCCGGTCGCGGCCCTGGAGAAGGTGATCCGGTGAAGATCCTCGAAGGCCATCCCGTCATCCCGGTCGTCGTGCTCGACGACGCCGCGCACGCGGCCGGCCTCGGTCGTGCTCTCGTCGAGGGCGGCGTTCCCATCGCAGAGATCACTTTGCGTACGCCGGCGGCCCTCGACGCGATAGCCACCATGGCGCGGAACCGTGACCTGCTGGTCGGGGCGGGGACCGTGCTCACCCCGGAGCAGGCCACCCTCGCCGCCGAGGCGGGCGCCCGCTTCGCCGTGTGCCCGGGACTGTCCCGCCCGGTGGTGGAGCGGTGCCGGATGCTCGGGTTGCCCGTACTCCCGGGGGTCGCCACCGCGACGGAGGTCCTGGCCGCACTCGAGAGCGGCCTGGAGGCCGTCAAGTTCTTCCCGGCCTCCACCTCGGGAGGCGCGCCGGCCGTCGCCGCGCTCGGCGCCGTCTTCCCGGACGTGCGCTTCGTGCCGACCGGCGGGATCACCGCGGCCGGCGCCGGCGACTATCTCGCGCTGCCCTCGGTCCTCGCGGTCGGCGGCTCCTGGATGGTGCCGCGCGCCGTGCTCGCCTCCGGCGATCTCGATCAGATCCGGTCGCTGATCGGAGGGGTGCGTGACGTCGCTGCCGCTGCGGGACGCTGACACCTGCCGATACGACCTGGTCAGCCTCGGCGAGGTGATGCTTCGCCTCGATCCGGGCGAGGGCCGGGTACGGACGACGCGGACGTTCCGGGTCTCCGAGGGCGGCGGCGAGTACAACGTGGCCCGCGCCCTGCGCCGCGTCTTCGGCATGCGGACCGCGGTCGTCACGGCGCTCGCCGACAACGAGGTGGGTCGGCTCGTCGAGGACTGCATGCTGACCGGCGGGGTGGACACCTCACTCGTGCGCTGGGTGCCCTACGACGGGGTGGGCCGGTCGGTCCGCAACGGCCTCAACTTCACCGAGCGCGGGTTCGGGGTGCGCGGCGCCCTCGGGGTGTCCGATCGTGGTCATTCGGCGGCGTCCCAGATGGCCCCCGGCGACGTCGACTGGGACCATCTCTTCGGCGTGCTCGGGGTCCGCTGGTTCCACACCGGCGGGATCTTCGCGGCGCTGTCGGCGTCGGCGCGTGCCGTGGTGGGGGAGGCGGTCGAGGCGGCGCGGAGGCACGGGACGATAGTGTCCTATGACGTGAATTATCGGCCCAGTCTGGACAACGGTTCGCTGGGGTTGCCGGATGTCGACGTCGCGATCGGCGTTCCCGATGTCCGGAAATTTCCGGACTTGTCGGTTGCGGCGACCACCACCCGTCGCGTCCTCAGCGCCAGCCGCAACGATTTCGGCGCCGTGGCCTGGTCGCCCGCCACCGGCGTGGTGCGGGCGACCGAGCGAACCGGCCTGGAGGTCCTCGACCGCGTGGGCTCCGGCGACTCCTTCGCCTCCGGCCTGATCTACGGCCTGCTGACCGGCCGCCCGCTCGAGATCGCCCTCGAATACGGCGCGGCCCACGGCGCCCTGGCCATGACCACCCCGGGCGACACCTCCATGGCCACCGCAGCCGAGGTGATGGCCCTCGCCGGGGGCGCCGGAGCCGCGGTCCGGCGGTGACGCCCTATGCGCGGGGCCGCAGCCACCCCACCGTGATCAGCGCGAGCGCCGCCGCATACGTACCCATGACCAGCACCCCGTGCCCCGGCACCGTCGTCCCGGCGGCGTCCAGCCCGATCAGCAGGTCGGAGATCAGGAACAGCACGCCACCGGCCGCCACCAGGCGATTCACTCCGGCCGCGGCCGCCGCCATCGAGGTCAGCGCCAGGCTGTAGAGCAGCACCGGCACGCGCAGCGCGCCCAGCTCGTCCCCGAGCACCACATTGGCCGGCACCCAGAGCAGCGCGAAGACGGCCACCGGCACCGGCCGCGGCCGGGCCCGCTTCAGGAACGCCACGATCAGGCAGATCTGGGCGCCCAGGAAGAACCCCATCCCGATCAGAAAGGCAACTTCTCCGGGTACGAGCAGAGCCACGTCCCCGAGCGTCGCGAACCCGAGCGCCACCACGACCAGATCGGGCTTACGGTGCTGGAGGAGGTGCCCGATCAGCAGTGGCGCGAGCAGCGGCTTGGCGATCCACTGGAGCCAGGTGATACCGGCCGCCACCGCCACGATCTCGACGGTCGCGGCCATGACGAACAGGGTCAGTGGCAGGCTGCGCGTGGCGGCGCCGGTCGGCCGATCGGTCATGGTGCTCACGCGGCCGGCTGCCAGCCGGGACGGCCGAGGACGTAGCCGGCCCGGCTCCGCCACGTCCGTGCCGACTTCACGTCGCGCCAGATGGCGGCGTACTCATGGGTGGCGACCTTCAAGGGGTTATAGGTGTCGATGTTGGTGGTCAGGCCGAATCGGACACGCTCGCCCTCCGGCTCGAACGTGCCGAACAGCCGGTCCCAGATGATCAGGATGCCGCCGTAGTTGCGGTCCAGGTAGGGATCGTTGGAGCCGTGGTGCACCCGGTGGTGCGACGGCGTGTTGAAGAACCACTCGATCGGCCGGGGCAGCCGGTCGACGCGCTCGGTGTGCAGGAAGAACTGGTACGCCAGGCTGATCGACTGCTGCAGGAAGATCATCCACGGCGGGAAGCCGAGCGCCGCGAGCCCGAGCCAGAACGGCAGCGCGGTCATCGGCGTCCAGCTCTGCCGCAGCGCCGTCGAGAAGTTGAAGAACTGGCTCGAATGGTGCACGACGTGCCCGGCCCAGAGCACCCGCACCTCGTGGTGCAGCCGGTGGAACCAGTAGTAGGCCACGTCGTCGGCGAAGAACAGCAGCACCCACACCCACCAGTCGGTGGGGTCCAGCTTGAGTGGGCTCAGCACGTACAGGCCGGCGAACAGCACCGCGGTGAACAGCTTCCACGGCACGCCGATGATCTGGCTGCCGAGGCCCATCGACAGGCTCGTCGCGGTGTCGCGGGCCTCGTAGCCGCGCTCCTCGTCGTCCGGCAGGAACCGGAACGACAGCACTTCCATCACGATGAGCAGCAGGAACGCCGGGACGGCGTAGAGGACGGCGGGGATCATCGGCTTCCGATCTCGTCGGTTTCGGTCACGGGGGCGGGGTTGGCCAGCAGGGCGCGCGCGGCGCGTTCCGCGCCCGCCGCATCGCCCGCGGCGATCAATCGGGAGAGGGTGCGGTGGGCGGCCACGTCCAGCAGTTCATGGGTACGCTCGTCGGCCGGCATCCCGCCGACCGCGAGCTCCCCGCCGGTGAGGCTGTTGAAGGCCAGCAGGTACGCGATGTTCCCGGACGCCTCGACGATCCGCCGCCAGAACGCGAGATCCGCCTCCGCCATGGCGGCCAGGTCGGGCGCCGCCGCCGCGTAGTCGCCGGCGGCCCGCTCGATCGCCTCCCGCCCGTCGGCCGTCGCCCGCACCGCGCACAGCCGGGCCGCGTCCGCGCCGATGCAGGCGCGCATCTCCATGACGTCGCGCCCGAGGGTGGCGACGGGCAGCACGTCGGTGCCGGCGCTGAGCGCGAGGTCGAGCCCGGCGTTGCTGCGCCAGTCGAGGACCCGGGTGGCCCCGCCCTGGCTCACCTTCACGAGGCCGAGCTGCTGCAGCCGGCGCAGCGCCTCCCGCACCGCGTGCCGGTTCACCGCGAACGTGCCGGCCAGGTCACGCTCGCTGGGCAGCGCGTCCCCCGGCGCGTACCGCCCGCGCACGACGGCGTCCCGAAGCCGCCCGAAGACGTGGTCGGAGACCGATTGCCGGGGTGCCGGATCGAAAGTCATGAGCGGCAGTGTGCCCCGTCACACCTCAACCCGTCAACTGGTTGGACCAGTTGCGGTTGCCGGTCTCGCCACGGCGGGTCTCACCGGCCCGAGGGCCTGGATCGGCGACATCCCCGACCCGGCATCCGGCATGATGGGACCGAACTGCCAGCGGCGCGCAGTTGTTCCTGGCCGACACCCACTGGTACACCGTCGGCGAACCCGACGACGCCGAGATCCAGATCGCCGTCGGTCTGCTCCAGGTGCCCGGCACCAAGCAGGAGGGTCTGGTCGGCGCGGTCGCGGACTACTTCGAGCACCCGGAGCACGACGACCGGGTCGGCGTCTGCCTCACGCTGCGCGGCCGGACCTGGTCCAACGTCGGCCTGTCCTATCGCATCACCGTGCTGTGCCCTCGGCAGCGCGCCCGGCGATAAAGACGCCCCTGCGATCTTGGACGTTCCACCACCGTTTTCGGTGGCGAAACGTCCAAGATCACCAAGCGGGTCACGCAGTTGGTCTCAGTACTCATGCTCTGAGCTTTCAAGTTATCGGCGGCAGAACAGTGCGTTGTCGAACGAGCCGGTAGTAGACGGATGGCATGGTGGGGTCATGCCCGAACGCCAACGTCAATCAGCGGCCTACCTGTCGTCTTCGAGGATTGGTCGGCGCCGAGAGCTATTTCGCACCGCAGAGCTCAACGCGGCGGGCTGGGCCGCCCTTACGGGCTTCTGCGTCTCCGGAGCCGCAGCCGGGTTGACCATCAGCCGTTTCACCGGCATCCCGAACTGGATCACCATGCCCGTCGGCGGCTTCACCGCCTTTGCTGTCGTGCTCGCCGCCGACCGCAGCAAATGGGCCAACATGCACACCACCTACACCTGGACCGACAACCTTGCAGAGGTCGAACGCATCGCCACAGTGCTCCAACGAGTCGGGGTCAGCGTCTTGGTCGTCGTCAACGGCACCGATTGGCCCTCACTGGACTACCGCAACGGCGACCGGCGACACGTCGACCGAGCGTTCCGTGACGCCGGCCTTCCGCCGCCGAGCTGACCAAATTCAGCCCAATTACGAAACCTGACGTTCTCGCTGGGCGCACGTCTCCCAGCGTGCGCGACTCGCGGGCAGATCCGGATACCGCATGCCGGGCGAACCGGGACCCTGCGGCTGGCTAGAGAAACAGTTGAGGCAACGGCGAGTCCGGTTCCAGGCTTTGCCCCTCCCGTATTGACCCATTCACAGAGCCGGCCGGGATCGGCGGGAAGATTTCTTCATCGCCTTCGCGACTGGTGACGATGGAGTAGCCATTCGAGGTGGCGATCGGTGTGGCGCCGATCGGCGACGTCACCCCTTGAACCAGACGGTCGATGTGTGCCTTCATCATGTCGGGAAACTCGGAGAGATTCATCGAGCAAATCGGCCCGGCGGTCGCCGGTGGCTGGATCGGCGACCGACCACAGCAGGAGCCGGGCATCGCCGCCAAAGAGGTGAGGTTCCCGCACTGACGGGAACTCGTCCAGCAAGGACGGCAGCGCGACAAGCGCGGTTGCCAGCGCGGGAATTTGGCACGCCACATGGCCGATGACATCCTGCCGTTGGGCAGATCCTTGTACCGAACCAGGATGCCGGATCACGCAACGTAAACCGGACACCACGACTTGAGATGACACCAGTACCACATCGGCGTGGAGAGCGTGAATCACGAGTCGGCGAGAGCCCCTGGTAATGCTTACCGCATCATCATCCGATGACCTACTACTGGGACCTTGAGATGGGACCGCTTCGTCCAGTGCTGGCCCGGATCGGGCGGCGGGAAGGACTGGCCCTCGCGATACGGGTAATCGGTTGGACTGTCGAGCGCATGGAGCCGATCAAGACGGTTGCTGCACGTGACTGGATCACCACAGCGATGGTCGCCGGGCGCGAGGCGGTGGCCGCAGGCAGAGAACGCCCCGAATTCCCGGTCGAACTCGTCTCGTCGTTCGGAGAGGTTCAGGCCGACGCAGACGACGAAGCTGGGGTCCACAGCGTTCTCACCGCGCTCATTGCCTGCGAAGAGGCGCCCGCGGGTCTGAGTGGCGAGGTGGTTTACGGCATTCTCGACTTCTGCTATCAGGCCATCCGAGATCGTGAAGAATTGCCCGAGTGGAACCCGGAAACAGAGTCCAGCAACTGGCGTTGCACGGAAGCGATCGCCTTCGAAAAGCGATGCATCAGAGAAGCCCGAGCGACCTCTATCTGAGGCGGATCCCTAAACAAGTGCGCACTCTCATCGGCACGGTCGCGAGTTGATCTCGACTACGTTCCGGAGGCCATGAAGGCTGCCAGGATGTAGTTCGGGTGTCGGTCGAGGTTCTTGCGGGCGCGGTCGTATCGGATGGTGGTGCGTGGGTCGGCGTGACGGGCGGCGATCTGGACGTCGCGGAGGCTGACGCCGGCGTCGAGCATGGTGGTGACGAAGGTGTGCCCTCTCTTCGCAGAGGGCGTGTGCAGTGGCGTCGTGTTGCTAAACGAGCAGGCTCGCCGGAACCCCCGGGTTCGCCAGGGACATTGGCCGCTGTGTTGCGTTTCCAGCCTCTTCGAGTGATGCAGTTCACGGACGGCTGTTGCGCGAAGTCGGTTGATAGCTTGATCGACATGACGTTGAGCCGTGCGCTGGACGCGTTCCGCCTTGAGGCCGAGAGTCTTTCTCGGGCGGTGGCAGGTTTGTCCGAGGAGGAATGGCACCTCCCGACGAGGTGTGAGCCGTGGACGGTCCGGGAGCTGTTGGGTCATGTCCGGGTGGTGATTGCCTGGCTGCCGGGCATGCTGACTGCTGCCGAGCCTGCGAGGGCCGAGGTCTCCGCGATCGACTACTACCGGCCGGACGACCGTTTCGCCGGGACGACCAATGCGGCCCGGATCGGTTTGGCGCAGGATCATGCGGCCGGGTTGGGTGGCGGTGCCGCGCTTGTCGCGGATTTCACCGCGACATGGCAGTTGGTGGATCGGCAGTGCCGCGCTGAGCGGGAGGATCGGGTGGTGCGCACTCGGCATGGGGACGCGATGTTGCTGTCGCAGTTCCTGCTCACTCGGGTGGTCGAGATCGCCGTCCACGGTCTCGACATCGCCGACGCGCTGGGGCAAGCACCTTGGCTGACTCGGCAGGCCGGAGACGTCGTGATGGAGCTGCAACTCGGCTCGGATTGGATGAATGCGATCCGCGAGCTGGGTTGGGACCGACTTACCTTTCTGCGTAAGGCAACCGGACGGCAGTCGCTCGGATCGGCGGATGCTGCGCGGGTGGAACAGCTCGGCATCCGGTGGCTCACGCTGGCATGAGGGCGAGTCGGTCAGCGCTGCGGTGGTCATCTGCACGGCCCGATGACGGCTGTCCGTCCGGCGGGCAGGTGGGTCACACGGCTGTTGCCGCTGGCGATCTCGCGGAGCCGGACAGTCTCATCGTGTTGCGCAGCGAGGCGAGCGAGCGCCTGGCCGCGAAAGTCGGTGAGGTTCGCGATCGTTCGATCGGCCTCGGCCAACCGTGGGCTAGGTACCTCGACCTGTCTCGAAACGGCACAGCCGTGCTGACCGATACGGCCCATCGTGTCATCGATGCGAAGCATTGGCCGATGACCTCGAGAATGTCGCACTGCCGTGGTTCAGCACGACACGTGACCCGCACGCGTTGCAAGACGCTGTACCGGACGGGCTCCTGCGACCGCGGGCCTGCGCCCAGGACCTGCTCGAGTTCCTGATCAGTCAGAACCTCACGCTCGAGGCCGATATGCTGATCCGCCGCTACCTGTCCAGCAGTCCTACGCACCGGGCCTCCTTCGAAGAGGGGCGCCGACTCGCCCGTTCCGGCCAGCGCCCGGCCTGGCACAGTTCGCCGGCATTAGGCTGGAGTTGCGAGGTCCTTGGCCTGACCGCCACCCTTTGACCGCCGCGTGATCCCCCACCACGTGAATCCATAGCGGCGCGCGAGCCGCCCAGCCCATACTTTCAGCGGATCAGATCAGTCGCGAGCGGGTAACGCAATGCGCAAATGCCTGATCAGGCCTGCCTCACGACCACCTGCCCGATCTGTGCAAGAAACTCCTGAATGCTAGGCGCGACCATCTTGAATTCGTCGAACCAGGAGGCCGTGGTCGACCTCCACACTCGCCCACTCCCCGTTACCGCGAACAGGTGACCTCCGCCGTCACTTCCAAACACGAGCGCCGGCCACTCGTCGTCGATCCGAACAGCTCCGTACTCCTGGAAGTGCTCAGCGACTGTCGAAGCCGAGTGGATGAAGTATCCGTTGCTGAGGTCAGGCAAGGACGCCTCGTGGACCACCCAGTAGAGCGTGGTCAGGTCGGAGGGGATCGGGGTGAGGTCGATCAGCGAGTCTGTCGCCGCATGGCTCTCATCCGTCGCGAGGGTGACGGCATTCTCCCCAGGAGGGTATCCGTGCTTCTCCGAGAACGACGCCATGAGAACTTCAAGTGTCGCCGAAGTCTGTTCACACCAGCCAACTAACCACTCCGCATCGAGCCGCTTGCCAGACACATTCATCCCTTCGATGCGGGCACGGCGCCCACCAAGATTCGTAAGATCGTAGTGAAGAGTTGGGGCCATTGTTCCGAGGCTTTGCCTCCCTGACGCGGCGCACTCTCATCGGCAAAGGAGTGCGTTCGCGTTGGGGCCGGCGCAGCAGGCCACATGCCACGCAAAGGCAAACAGCCGGTCTTGCGATCCCGCCTCCGGGACTACCGCAGACAAACCCGAGTCAACTTCCGCAGCTGCGCGCCGGCTCGCACCGTGGAACTGCAACGAGAAGGAACACGGGCTCGGATCCACCGGCTCGCGCCGCTCTCCCGCTCCACGACAGCCTTCCCATCCAGCACGGGGACGCGGCACCTCGGGAGCCTCGGCGGCCGGCACCGGGAGCGCGCCGCCCCGGCAGGCGCGGGTCCAGCAGACGTAGCACCGCGCCGATGACCACCGCCATCACGACGACCATGCCCAAGTTGATCAGGACGGTCGACAGGCCAAGATCGGAAACATCCGTCAGGGGCATCAAACCACCCCACAGTCAAGCAGCCACGGACGATGCCGCCGCCGGCAACCCCGAACTCCAGCAAAGATCGCGAATGGCGGCTGCCCGTCCGGGGTCTCCAGCACGGCGGCGAGCATCGACAGCTGGAAATGTTTTCGTAATAATGTTAACGAATACGCGTCTCGTGTCACCCCTCGCAGCAGATCGGACCACTCGTACGAGAGGACGTTCTCAGTGACAACGAATGCAGGTTTCGCGGACCGAGCGCTGCGCAGCCGCCGGCGCCTCCTGGTCCTCCTCACCGCGGCCGTCACCGCACTCGCCGGCAGCGTGGTCGTCCAGCAGCAGCCCGCACACGCCGCGTGGAACCTCGTGTGGGCCGACGAGTTCAACGGGTCCGGCGCGCCCAGCAGCGCCAACTGGAACTACAACGTCGGCAACGGCCTCAACCCCGGCCTCAACGCCTTCGACGGCTGGGGCAACGGCGAGTGGGAGTGGTACCGCCCCGAGAACTGCACCCAGTCCGGCGGCAACCTCGTGATGCGCGCCAACTGGCTCACTACGCCCATCACGGTCAACGGCCGCAACTTCTACCAGACGTCCTGCCGCATGACGACGGACACGAAGCGGTCCTTCCAGTACGGTCGCATCGAGGCCCGCATGGCGCTCCCCACCGCCGCCGGCTCGTGGCCGGCTTTCTGGATGCTCGGTGACTCGTGCGACGAGACGTCCACCAGCGCCTACAACCCCGCGCAGACCTACTACGACCGCCTGCCCACCAACTGGGCCAGTTGCGGCGAGGTCGACATCATGGAACACGCGAACGCCAACGCGACCGTGACGAACAACATCTTCTGGGACCTCCGGACCGGCGTGTTCCCGTGGACCGCCGGTCAGAACGCCAACTATGTCGCGAACCCCGCCGTCAACAACGCCGCGGCCTTCCACGTCTACGCGATCGAATGGACAGCCGCGCAGATCCGCTGGTACATCGACGGTGTGCAAACGCACGTGATCGACACGACACCGGCGACCCTGGAGGAGTTCCGCAAGCCGTTCCACATCATCTTCAACCTGGCGCTGGGCGGCACATATCCCGGGCAGAACCCTGTGCAGAGTCAGTTCCCGCTCACCGCGTCGATCGACTACGTGCGCTACTACCAGGATGGCGGAAGCGCCGGCGGACCCGCGACGCAGGTCAACGGGCCGAGCGGCAAGTGCGTGGACGTGGCCGGAAACGACACGGGTGGCAATGGCGCGGCCGTGCAGTTGTGGACCTGCCAGGGACCTTCCGTGTCGAAGGATCAGCAGTGGAGTTGGGCCGGCCAGACCCTGCGGACGTTGGGCCGGTGCCTCGACGTCGCCGGCGCCGGCACGACCAACGGCACGAAGGTGCAGCTCTGGGACTGCAACGGCAGCGGCGCACAGAACTGGGTCCAGGAAGGTAACCGGTTGCGCAACCCGAACTCCAACAAGTGCCTGGACTCCCCGGGAGGCTCGACAGCGGACGGCGCCCGACTGCAGATCTGGGACTGCAACGGATCGGCCGCACAGTACTTCGTCAAGGCCGCGTGACGAGGCTTCGGCCTGGTGGAGCCGAACGAGCAACGACGAGCCTGAGGGCTCCGCAAGGCTCGGGATCTGGTCGAATATCGGGGTCTGGGTCGCGCTGGAGGAGGGTGAGCCGGATGATGCTCGCACCACCGGGCTCGGTCAGATCCAGCCTCGTCGGCGGGCCATCCTCGCCGCCTCGTGGCGGTTGGCGGCTCCCAGCTTGCCGGCCGCCGAGGAGAGGTAGTTGCGGACGGTGCCCGCGGACAGTGACGCCCGGCGGGCTATCTCCTCGACCGGGGCGCCCGAGGCGGCCAGCTGGAGCACGTCGGCTTCCCGGGCGGTCAGTGGGCTGTCGCCGGCGCTGATGGCCTCGGCCGCGAGCTGCGGGTCGACGTAGCGGCCTCCGGCGTGGACGGTGCGGACCACCATGGCCAGGTCGTCGGCGGAGACGGTTTTGGGGAGGAAGCCGCGGACGCCGGCGGCGAGGGCCTGCTTCAGGTGGCCGGGCCGGCCGTGGCTGGTGACGATCATCGTGCGGCAGGCGGGGACCTCGGTACGGAGGCGGGCTGCCACGGTGACGCCGTCGAGGTCGGGCATCTGGAGGTCGACCACTGCGACGTCCGGTTCGAGGGCGCGGGCCGCGGCTATCGCTTCGGCGCCGGTGGCGGCCTGGCCCACGACGACGAGGTCGTCCTCGAGGGCGAGCAGGGCGGCGAGGGCGCCGCGGATCAGATGCTCGTCGTCGGCGAGAAGGATGCGGATCACGAGGCGGCCTCCAGGAGGATGCGGATCACGAGGCGGCCTCCAGGAGGATGCGGATCACGAGGCGGCCCCTGGAAGGAGGAACATGCGGCTCACGCGGCTGCCTCCAGGCGCACGATCACCCGGAACCGGTCCGGTGCCAGCGTCTCGGCCTCGACGGTGCCGCCCGAGGACGCGGCCCTCTCCGACAGGCCGGTCAGGCCGTTGCCGAAGGACACCGGGCCGCCGGAGGCGCCGTCGTTCACGACGCTCAACGTCACCATGCCGTCGGAGGAACGGTCCAGCTCGATCGTGCACTCCGAGGCCCTGCTGTGCCGCAGCACGTTCGTGGTCGTCTCGCGGATCGCCCAGCCCAGGGTGGTCCGGGCGCGCCGGCCCAGGCCGCTGCCGTCGCCGATGACGCGGCAGGTGATGCCGGCGGCGTCCAGGAGCGAGCGGGCGCCGGCCAGTTCCTCGTCGAGGCGGGCCGTGCGCAGGCCGCTCACCACGGCGCGCAGTTCGGTGAGCGAGTCCTGGGCGATCCGGCGCACTTCGAGCATCTCCGCGACGGCCTCGGGGCGGCCGCGCTTGCCGAGCTGGGCGGCGAGCTCGGCCTTGACGGCGACGACCGAGAGGGTACGGCCGGCCACGTCGTGCAGGTCGCGGGCGAAGCGCAGCCGCTCCTCGGCGACCGCCAGTTCCGCCTTCACGTGCTGAGCGTCGTCGAGCTGCCAGATGATGTCCAGTGTCCACACCGTCCACCGCTCGGTCACGAGCCCGGCCAGCGGCAGCAGCAACAGCGGCAGGGATCGGACGTCCGGGCCGGCCGCGACGAGCCACGCCAGCAGCCCGAGGGTGATCGTCACCGGGGTGCCGGTCATCGGGTCGAGCGCGACCAGCAGGGCGGAGAACACCGTGATCACGACGATCGCCCAGGACTCGCCGCCGGTGACCGGGGCGGCCGCCGCCAGGGTCGCGGCGGTCAGCGCGGCGACGACCACGATGCGCCACCGGGGTTTCGGGCCCTTGCCGAGGCGGTGGTCGAGCGCCTGGTGGAGCAGCAGCACCGCGGCGACCGCCTGCACACCCGAGAGGACGGCGGCGAGCACCGCGAGGTTGCCCGCCGCCGCGTCGACCTGGCCGGTGACCGAGAGCGGCACCATCCCGAAGAGCAGGTAGAGCGACCCGCGCATGGTGACGTCGACCCGGGCGGCGCGGGACGTGGGCATCATGGGGACAACCTATCGGCGCGGGTCCCAGAGGAACCTGCGGCGGACCACCAGCAGGCCGGCGACGATCCACGCGACCGTGATGGCGGCCGGGACCAGCGCCTCCCCGAGCACCGCGACGAACCCGGCCGGATCCGCCTCACCCGTCGTCCCGAGCCAGCCGAGCCGCATCAGATCGACGATCGGGCTCAGCGGCATCGCCCTCAGCACCGCTGTCACCGCGGCCGGGGCGTCGTCGAGCACCGGGTGCAGCATCGACGCGAACAGGCAGCCGAGCAGCACCGGCAGCGTGGTGACCTGGGCCGACTCGGCGGTCCGGGTGAAGACGGCCGACACCGCCGCGAGCAGGACGAAGACGATGACACCGCCCAGAGCGCCGAGCAGGAGCAAGGGTACGTTGACCGGGACCGGCAAGCCGACCAGGAGCGCGCCACCGACCACGAAGGCGGCCATCTGCCCGAGCGCCACCGCCACCATCGGGGCCGCGATGCCGGTCAGGATCGCGGCGTCGCTCAGCTCGCCGGCGCGCAGCCGTTTGAGGACCCGCTCCTCGCGCCGGGCCACATAGGTGGTGACCAGGTTGTAGTAGACGGCCGCGAGCAGCACGTACCCGAGCAGCGACGTCACCACGAGCGCGGCCGACGACGTGCCGCCCGCCTCGGCCATCCCGGAACCGGAGATGGCGAGGGCCAGGATCACCGGCATGGCCAGGGCGCTGAACATCGCGGTCCGGTTGCGGCCGAACAGCCTCAGCTCGGCCGCGCCCACCGATCGGATCTTCATGAGGGCACCTTCTCGGTGTCGGCGACGGCCAGGAACGCCTCCTCGAGCGAGGCCTGACGGGCGTCGAGGCCGGCCAGTTCCACGTCGTGGCGGCGCGCCCAGATGAGGAGCTCGGTCAGCGTGAGTTGCAGATCTCGGGTACGGAGAGCCACGTGCTCCGCCCGTACCCCAGGCTCTGGAACTTGATCTTGAAGTCCCGGAAGGTCGGGCAATCGCACGCCGGCGGGCAGGTGGAACGAGATCCGCGCCGGATGCCGGGCGACCACCTCGGCCGTCGAACCGGACGTGACGATCTCCCCGTCGTGCATGATCGCGATCCGGTCGGCGAGTTCCTGCGCCTCGTCGAGGTAGTGCGTCGTGAGCAGCACCGTCACGCCGCCGGCGAGCAGCCCGCGCACCATCTGCCACGCGTTGCGCCGACTCTCCGGATCAAGACCGGTCGTCGGCTCGTCGAGCAGCAGCACCGACGGCCGCCCCATCACCGCCAGCGCCAGATCCAGCCGGCGCCGCTCACCACCGGACAACTGACGGACGAACACCTGCTCACGATGCCGCAACTGCACCATCTCGAGCGCCTCCGCGACCGGCCGCGGATCGGTCAGAGTGCCCGCCCACATGGCGGCGGATTCGGTCACGGTGAGATCGGGCGGCAGGCCGCCCTCCTGCAGCATGATGCCGAGGCGGGGCCGGATCGAAGACCTTTCCGTGTACGGGTCGCAGCCCAGAACCCGCACGCTCCCGCCGTCCGGCCTCCCGAAACCGGCGATGAGATCCATCGTCGTCGTCTTGCCGGCCCCGTTCGTGCCGAGCAGCGCGAACAACTCCCCGCTCCGCACCTCGAACGAGATCCCCTTGACGGCCTCGAAGCCGCCGTAGCGCCGTCGCACACTCTCCACCTCGATCATGCCGTCCAGTCTTCGGCCTTTCGGGAGGGGGCGGCAGTGCGCCCGTTCACGAGTTCCGATGACAGATGTCATGTTCTGCCTGAGTGGACAGTGCCGGAGACCGGCCGGTTTGGATAGCGTCTCCGCTCATGCCCCGCGGTACATCGGCCCTCATCGCGTCGATCATCTCAGTCGTCACCGGCCTTCTCGTGAACCTCCTCTCCACCCAGGTGTCGACCGGCTGGATACGTTCATGGCGGTGGGTGCTCACCGTCGTCCTGCTGGCCGTCGTTTTCATCCCGGTCTATGGGTTCCAGCGCCGGGTGCGATCGGTGCGGCGGATCGCGGCCTGTTCGGGAGGCGACGGCCGGGTATTCCTGTTCGGGGTCACGGAGCGCGGGGAACTCCCGCCGCCTCAGCCACGGCGAATGGTCGAGATGGGAGAAACTGAGCACCTCCAGCGAGATCGGCCCGGTGGTCGCCGTCGCCGCCGTCTCCGGCTCACCGAGCTGGCGGGAACTGTACGGCGTCGGCGCGAACGGCAAGGTCGCCCACCGCTGGAAGCGGGACGGGCATCCGTGGCACGACTGGTACCCCGCCCGGTTCGGCGGCACGGCCCGGGACATCGCGCTCACCTCGCCGCTCCGGGGACAGCTGGAGGCGTTCGTCGTGGCAGCGGACGGTGACATCTGGCATCGCTGGTACGTCGACCGGAAGTGGTCGGATTGGGGCTCCCTCGGCCGGCCCGCCGACCGGTCGCCGAGCCAGGCCGTCACGGGCACGAGCTATCAGGAGAAGCACCAGGAGATCTTCGTGATGGGCACCGACGGCGACCTCTCGCACCGCTGGCACTGGCAGGGCAATCCCTGGGATCCGTGGTACAGCAGGTCCGCGCCGCAGGGGACCGTCGTCGACATCGCCGTCGCCGCGCCGGGGCCGGGACGCCTGCATGTGCTCGTCCTGGACGACGAGGGGTCGCTGTGGCAGCGCACCTACCACCCGCAGCACTGGTCGGACTGGGAGCGCGTCGGCTGATCTTCAGAATGTCACGTCCGGCTGCGACAATCCCGCCATGACGACGCGGGTTGCCATGTGGTCCGGGCCCAGGAACATCTCGACCGCCATGATGCGCAGCTTCGGCTCGCGGGCCGACACCGTGGCGGTGGACGAGCCGCTCTACGCGTACTACCTCGCCGCGACCGGAATCGACCACCCCGGGCGGGATCAGGTCCTGGCCAGTCAGCCGCGGCGCTGGCAGGACGTGGCGGCGCAGCTCACCGGGCCGTGCCCGGCGCCCGTGCTCTACCAGAAGCAGATGACCCACCACCTGCTCCCCGAGGTGGGCCGCGACTGGCTCGGATCACTCACCCACGCATTCCTGATCCGCGACCCGGCGCACGTCGTCGCCTCCTACGCCAAGGTCCGCGGCGAACCCACCCTCGACGACCTCGGTTTCCCGCAGCAGATCTCGCTGTTCCGCGAGTTCGGCGGCCCGGTCGTGGACGCCGCCGACGTGCTGCGCGATCCGGCGGCCACGCTGCGGCGCCTCTGCGAGGCGCTCGGCCTCGCCTTCGACGAGGCCATGCTCTCCTGGGCGCCGGGTCCGCGCGAGGAGGACGGCGTGTGGGCCCCTCATTGGTACGCCGCAGTGCACGCTTCCACGGGTTTCGCCGCGTACGACCCCTCGCCGGCCCGGGTGCCGGACCGGCTGCGCCCGCTGGTGGAGGCGGCGCGGCCGTACTACGACGAGATGGCCGCCCACCGCCTCTGACCGGTCAGAGGATCCGGACTCCGTTTGCCGCCGCGTGCTCCTGGTACAGCCGGGC
Organism: Actinoplanes sp. NPDC023714; assembly: GCF_040639855.1. NCBI lineage: Bacteria > Bacillati > Actinomycetota > Actinomycetes > Micromonosporales > Micromonosporaceae > Actinoplanes > Actinoplanes sp. NPDC023714. The sequence continues at coordinate 196,284 of NZ_JBFAAR010000010.1, read as the reverse complement.
GATCCGGGCCGTCACCGGACCCACCGTCCCGTCGCCGATCTCGCGGCCGTCGATCACCGTGACGGCGGCGATCTCACCCATCGTGCCGGTGCAGAAGACCTCGTCGGCGGTGTACATCTCGGTCAGCGAGATGTCCCGGACGGTCGCCGCGACACCGTGCGCCGGCGCCAGGTCGAGAACCGTCTGGCGGGTGATCCCTTCCGGGCACGCGACGGTCCACGGCGTTATCAGCGCGCCGCCGGTGACGGCGAACAGGTGGGTCGCGTTCGTCTCCGCGACGAATCCGCGCTGATCCAGCATGAGCGCGTCGTCGGCGCCGGCGGCGTTCGCCTCGATCTTGGCGAGGATCGAGTTCAGCAGGTTCGCATGGTGGATCTTCGGGTCGAGGACGTCCGGGCCGGGACGGCGCACACTCGACGTGGCGAGGCGCAGGCCGCTGGTGTCGTACACCGGCGCCTTGAACTCGGCGAGCACCACGAGCGTGGGTCCGGCCTGGTTGAGCCGCGGATCCATGCCGCTCGTGACCTTCACGCCCCGGGTGAGCGTGAGGCGCACGTGCACACCGTCGTACATCTCGTTCGCCCGCAGTGTCGCCACCAGCGCCTCGATGATCGTGTCGTCGTCCGGGATGCCGGTGAACCCGAGCGCGGTCGCCGAGCGCCGCAGGCGGGCCAGGTGCTCGGTCAGCCCGAAGATCGCCCCCTGGTAGAGCCGCAGCCCCTCCCAGACCGCGTCACCACCCTGCACGACCGAGTCGAAAGGCGACAGACCGGGCCGGCTGCGGTGCAGCAACTCCCCGTTGACCCAGTAGTGGATGTCCGCGTTCCGCTCGTCGTACCGCTGCAGCATCGCCTGATCATAATCGGCTCAGCTCATCCGGCCGACCGCGCTGCGCAGCCGCGACAGATCCCGCCGCCGCTGTTCCATGGTGGTCGCCGTGCCGACCAGCAGCAGACCGCCGACCGCGAGCGGCACCCAGCGCGGCACCAGATCCCACACCCGGAAAAGTTCGTGCAGGGCGGTCAGCACCAGCACGATGCCGCCGGTGACGACCGGGGCCTGCAGCCGGGCCCGGGCGCCGGCCAGGAGGACGGCCAGGCCGGCGAGGCCGAGGAGGAGGCGGCGCAGGTATTCCGGGCCGTCGCCGCCGATCACCGCGAGGGTGGGGAGGAATGCCGCGGCCAGGGCCGGGCCGTAGGCGGTCCAGGACGGCAGGCCGGGCCTGCGGTGGCGGGCCAGCCGGCCGGCGGCGAGGGCGGTCGCGGCGGCCGGGAGGGTGTAGATCTCCGGGGTGGCGACGTCGCGGGCGCCGAGGAACAGCCACCAGCCGAGCAGCGCTGCGCCGGCCGCGGCGATGGTGTAGCGGAACCGTTCCGGGCCGGGGTGCAACGCCCGCAGTCCGAGCACCAGCGCCCAGAGGGTGGCGATCAGGGCGGCGCGGCCGAGGGTGCCGGCGATCAGCAGCGCTACCAGGGCGGATGCGTGGGCGACGGCGGCCACGGCGGGCGCTTCCCGGGGGCGGCGGGTGGCGAGCACGGATTCGAGGGCCGCGGCCACGGCCGCCGCGGCGAGGACGCTGAGCGGTCCGGCGCCGGGTCCGAGGTCGGAGATCTGGCTTGATGTGTACGCGACGACAACCGTGGCGACGGACGCCCCCACCCAGCCGGCGACCCTTCCGATCCGGACGCGCCCGGCTGCGCCGCACACCGCCGCCGCGACCGTGACCAGCGCGAACCCGGCCACCATGGCGCCCTGGACGGGTGTCGTCCCGGCGAGTCCGGCCGTCACGAGGGGTACGAAGACGACAGCGGTCCACCCCGCCGGCGACGGCACGACCGCGACCGCCACCAGGCCGAGGAGCCCGGCCACCAGCCCGGCGAGGACTGCCGACGGCCAGGGCGCGCCGGCCACCGCGAAGGCCACCGGCACGACGACGGCGACGACCGGGGCGGCAGCCCACGCGGCGGCGCGACCGCCCGCCGACCGATGGCCGGCCACCGCCGCGGCACCGGCGACGATCAGCAGCGCCATCAGCGTGGACCACCGGGCCGTGGCCGCCTCCGGCACGTCCCCGGACCAGAACGACTCCACCGCCGCATAGGGCTCGAGCAGCACGGCCGACAGTTCCGGCGCCGCCGCATAGACCAGCACGATCACCGGCACCACGGCCGCCACGGCGAACCAGGTCACCGCACTGAGAGTGACGAGAAGCAGGGCGGCCGCCGCGTAGAGTGCCACCGGATCCTCGGACACGAGCGCGAGGACGGGCACGGCGGCGCACAGCAGGAGGGCCACGGCCGAGACCTGCGAGCGGTACCAGGGGACCGCCCGGGCCGCGGCGACCATCGCAACCGCCACGATCAACTGGGCTCTGACCTGCCAGGTCGGCGAGACGTCGAGGGCGAACAGCGTCAGCCACACCACCTGCGGGACGGCCAGCAGGGCTACGGTCACCAGGGTGGCGCCGAAGGGACGTACGAGATAGGCGCCCGCGAAACCGATGAGCGCCACCGCCGCGAAGGCGCCCGCACCGACCGCAGGGTCACCGAGAGCGATGATCACAGCGTGCCCGGCTAGCAGCGCGGACAGGGTGAGACCGAGAATGCGGCGGCGGGTGGCCAGGGCGATCGCGCCTGCGGCGGCGGTCAGGCCCATGATCACGGCGGTCCACCAGGGCAGCCGGAACGCCGCGGGCGCCAGCAGAGCGGTCCCGGCCAGGGCGGTCAGGGCCAGGTCCGTGCGGTGCCGGCGGTGGAGCAGGATTGCGTACGAACAGAGCACCGCGACCGTGGCGGCGAGGAACGTCCAGCCGGGACCGCCGACCCGTTCGCCGGGCGACGCGCCGAACACCGGGAGCGCCGCCTCGACGCTCGCACCGGCGGCGAGCAGTACCGCACCGGCGGCGCCGAGCGCGGGCACCGCGGTCACGAGCAGCGCCGCCGCCCACGGGCCCCGGCCGACCGGCTCGGGCAGGCGGGGACGGAGCACGGCGGCGAGGACGGCGATCACGAGGGCCACCACGGCGAGGCGGAGGACCCCCGGGTCCACCTCTCTCCAGTGGCGAGGATCCGTCCCCAGGCGGAGGGACCAGGCGCCGGCCGTGAGGGCCACGGCGAGGGCGAGCAGGCCGGCCGCCGCGGTCTGGGCCTGCCGGTTGCGGGCGAGGACCGTTCCGGCCGTCGCCACGGCCGTGACCAGCACGAGGGCCCCACCGGCCAGGGCGGCGCCGGTCGCGGTGGCGGCCGTGGACAGGTTCGCGACGGCGATCGCGGCGGAGACGGCGGCGGCCGTGGCGCCGCAGGCGTAGGCGACCAGGGCGAGGCCGGCCGGGGCGAAGCGGCGGCGGTGCAGGACCGCGAGGTTCAGGGCGAGGACCCCGGTCAGCGTCAGCGACCAGGCGATCGGGCCGGCGCCGGCCGAGGCGGCCAGCAGGGGCAGCACCGGCTGGCCGACGAGCAGGGCCGCGATCCGGGGTCCGCGGAGTCCGGTGAGACGTGCGTACCCGAACGCCACCGCCGCGGTGACCGCGCAGACGGCAGCGGCGTACCTCTGTGGATCTTGACCTTGGATCTGGAGGAGATCGACCGCCCAGGCCGCGTAGCCGTCCAGCAGGATCATCAGCAGCCCGACCGCCGCGAGGGTCTCCGCCGCCGAGGTGAGGCCGCGCCGCTTCGCGAACGGGGGCACCGCGAGGACGGCGGCCGTGGCGGTGGCGAGGATGGCGGCGCGGCCGGTGACGCCCACCTGCGCCCAGGCCACGGCCGTGAAGACGGCCGCCGCGACGATGAGCAGCAGGCCGCCGAGGGCGAACAGCACGTTCTGCACGGTCAGCGTGCTGAGCCGGGGCTCGGGAGCCGGCGGAGCAGAGAGTGGGGGAGAAGGGGAGGGCGCCGGCGCGGACTGGGCGGACTGGGCGGCGCTGACCGAGGACGTGACACGGAAGGCGACGGCGTTGCGCCGCGTCGTCGTGTCGGTGATGCGCTGCTGCAGGGACGTGACCTCGGCGCGGGCCCGGTCCAGGTCGCCGCGGAGCGTGGACAGCTCGGCGTCCAGGCGCATCACCTCCAGCGCGTCGGCGTCCGGGGCCCGCCCGCATCCGGGGCAGCCGGTGACGGCCGAGGCCACCGTCCCGCAATGGGGACAGGGATAGCTGGAGGGTGCGCTGGTCACCGTGTGAGTTTCCCGTACGGATGCAAGGTCGTGTCAGGTCAGGAAGAGGACCACCGCGACGACAGTGGTGAACGCGACGATCGTCCATCGCAGCACCGCCGACGGGAGGCGGCGGGCCAGGCGGGCGCCGAAATACCCGCCGATCATCGTGGAGGGTGCGAGAACCGCGACGACGGCCCAGTTGACCGGGCCGAAGACGCTGTAGATCAGGACCGTGGTGGTGCCGACGACGGCGCTGAAGACGTTCTTGAGGGCGCTGATGCGGCGCAGGGGCTCGTCGAGCACCAGCGACAGCAACGCGATCAGCAGCACGCCCATCGCCGCGTTGAAGTAGCCGCCGTAGACGCCGCACGCGAAGACCGCGACCTGCATCGGCAGCATGCCGCGCTGCCGGCCGCCGGCCAGATTCTTCAACCGGTCCTGGAACGCCGTCAGGAACGCGGCCGCGAGCAGCAGGAACGGCACCACCACGTCGAACACGCCGCGCGGGGTGAGCAGCAGGATGGCGCTTCCGCAGAGCGCGCCCGCCACGATCGTGGGCAGGATCGCGACCACCCGCCGGCCCTGCCCCACCAGATCGGGACGGCTGCCCGCGACGCTGGCGGCATAGCCGGGCGCCACCGAGAGCGCGTTGCTGACGTTCGCGGCCACGCCCGGCAGGCCGATGCCGACGAGCAGCGGAAACGTGATCAGGGAGCCGCCGCCCGCGATCGCGTTGACGGCGCCCGCCGCGAGCCCGCCGCCGACGAGGGCCAGCACTTCTCCGATGATCATCGCCTGACCCTACGTGTGTGTCGGCTGAGGCCTGGCGGACGTCTACGATGCTGCGATGACCGCTGTGGCAAGCCTCTCCGCCCGCAAGCCCGCCCGCACCGAGGGCTGGGCGCTGGCCGGTCTCCAGATCGGCTTCGCCGCCTGGTACGCGGTGTGCTTCGCGCTGGCGGTCGACCACGCGTCGCAGTTCTCCGGGTTCTGGTACATCCCGTCGACCGACGACGAGTACACCGCGACCGCGGACGTCTTCGCCGGCTGGGCCTGGGCCGTGCCGGTCATGTGGACGCTGACCATGGCGCCGCTGCTGCTCGGCTTCAGCCTGATCGCCTCGGTGCTGACGCTGATCGTCGGCTACGCGCGCGGGAACCGGAAGCTGCTCGTCGCCCTGATCGCCGGCCTGGTCGTGACCGTCGTGGCGCTCGCGTTCTCCCTCACCCCGGCCGGGATGTCGGTGGCCGGCTGGGTGAGCGACTGAGTCACCACGGCACCACGGCGTAGTTCTTGAGCAGCACGCCGTGGAACGGCTTCCCGGCCTCGCCGCTGACGATCGGGTGCAGGATGCGGGCCGCCGCGTCGACGACGTCGAGCGGGGGACGCCAGCCGGCGGCGGCGCGGCGCTCCCTGCGGTCGGCCGGGTTCTCGTCGGTGATCCAGCCGGTGTCGACGCCGCACATGTGCACCCGGTGCCGGGCCAGGTCGGCCGCCGCCACCCGGGTCAGCATGTTGAGCGCGGCCTTGCTGACCGCTGTGTGCGGATGCCGCGCCGGGCCGGGTCCGTCCTCGCCGAACCAGCCCTCCCGGCCGGTGACGTTCACGATGTAGCGGCGGTGCGGGCCGGGGCCGGTCAGCGCCGGGCGCAGCCGGTCGACCAGCAGGAACGGCGCCACGACGTTGACCAGCTGCACCTCCAGCAGCTCCACCGGGTCGACCTCGCCGATCCGGGCGGTCCAGGAGTTGCTCGATCCGTGCACCACGAGCGCGCCGGTGGCGTCCGTGATGGTCGTGCCGGTCGCCGTCCCGAGAGCGGGCAGGGCCAGGTCGGGGCGGTATCCGGCGACGGTCTCGACAGCGGTCCCGGCGGTCAGCTCCGCGGTGATGAGGGGGCGGTACGCCCAGTCCGGCCGGCGTACCGTCTGGGCCGCGTTGTTGACCAGGATGTCCAGCGGGTCCTGCGACACGCGCTCGGCCAGGTCGAGGACCTGCCGGGGGTCGCGCAGGTCGGCGCCGATGATCCGCAGGGACGGCAGCCAGGCGGCGGCGTCCGGCTCCCGGGCGTACCGGCTCGTCGCGTCGGCCGGGAACCGGGTCACCACCGTCACGGCGGCGCCGCTGCGCAGCAGCTTGAGGGCCACCTGGTAGCCGATCTTCACCCGCCCGCCGGTGACGACGGCCCGGCGTCCGCTGAGATCGGCGCGGGCGTCGCGGTGGTGGCGGTGCTCGCCGGCGCAGCCGGGGCAGAGCGCGTGATAGAAGGCGTCGACGATGCGGAAGCGGTCCCGGCAGGCGTAGCAGCGCCGCTCGCGCCGGGTGCTCGCGGCGGTCGTCGCCACATCGGCTATCGGGGCCGGGACGCCGTCGGGGCGGTCGGTGGCCCCGGTCGCCGTCGCGGCGACGACGGCACGGTCACCCTCGGCGGTCTGCCGGCGCCGATGCGCCCGGCGTTGGCGCTGAGCGTCCTTGAGCAGCCCGTCGACGGCGCGCTGAACCCGCATCCGCACCGGATCGTCGACGGGCAGCGCGCGCACCTCACCGAGCACCCGCAGCGCGGCCTCGACCTCGTCGCTGTCCATCGCCTGCCTTCGCCTCTGTGATGCGAGGGCGGCCGGGCCGGATTCGAACCGGCGTCCTCCGAATGAGCAGTTCGGCGCGTCGACCACTGCGCTACCGGCCACCTCGCGGCGGTGGGCCCGACCGGACTCGAACCGGCATCCTCCGCCGTGATAGGGCGGCGCGACTACCCCTGCGCTACAGGCCCACCGTGGCAGCACCATACCGAAGATCATCAGAGCGTCGCCATCGGATATTCCGAAACGTACGATTTATCAACTTCCTCGAATATCCCGGTTTAAGGGTGCATATGCTCAGCGAGCCGGCAGTCTCGCCGGTTCGACGGGGGAGGAAACGAGTCATGGCACCGCATCGGTCAGGCATCCGGGTTCGATGGAGGGCGCTGCTCGCGGCCCTCGTGGCCACGATCGCCACGCTCGGCGTCACGGTCGCGCCGGCCACGGCCGCCGTGCCGCTCTCGGAATACTATTCGCTGGAATCGTTCAACTTTCCGGGCCACTTCGCGCGGCACGCGAACTACCTCGGCGAGCTGACGACGGTCTCCAGCCGGCTGGACCGTGAGGACGCCACCTGGCTGCTGGTTCCCGGGCTGGCCGGGTCCGGGGTGTCGCTGCGCTCGAAGAACTATCCGAGTTACTACCTGCGGCACTCGGGGTTCCGGCTCCAGATCAGCCGGTCGGACGGCTCCCGGCTCTATCGCGAGGACGCCACCTTCCACGTCCGCCGCGGCAACGCCACGTCCAACCCGGGCTGGGTCTCCTTCGAGTCGTTCAACTTCCCCGGCCGGTTCATCCGCCACGCCGACTATCACCTGTGGCTGCACCCCGACGACGGCTCGCGCCTGTTCAACGAGGACTCGACCTGGTCGGCCCGCCCGCCGCTGGCTTGATCGGCCGTCCCATGAAGCCCCGGAGAGCCCCTGGCCTCCGGGGCATCGCCGTGCTCTCCTCCACTTTCAAGCTATAGCAAAGGGGGGATCTTGCCGCAAGACCCCCGTTGTCCCGCACAATCGCCGGAGCCGACGCGAGAGGACGGTGGGCGGGGTGAGCCGCTACGTCGTGGCATTGGACGAGCTCGACCGGTCGATGGTGGAGATCGCCGGGGGGGAAGGGCGCGCACCTGGGTGAGCTGTCCCGCATCGAGGGATTGCGGGTTCCGCCCGGTTTCTGCGTGACGACCGAGGCCTTCGGGGAACGGGACCGGGACGAGGTCGCGGCGGCGATCGCCGATGCCGTGGTCCCGGGTGTGGCCTATGCGGTGCGGTCCAGCGCGACCGCCGAGGATTCGGCGGGGGCGTCGTTCGCCGGGCAGCACGACTCGTACCTGAACATCGTGGGGAAAGAGGCCGTCCTCGACCACGTCCGGCGCTGCTGGGACTCGCTGTTCACCGAGAGGGCCGTCGCCTATCGGCGGAGCAGAGGCATCGGCGACGAGGCCGTGCGGATGGCCGTGGTCGTCCAGGAGATGGTCGCCGCGGAAGCCGCCGGGATCATGTTCACCGCTCATCCGGTCACCGGGAATCGCCGGGTTGCCTCCATCGACGCCGGGTTCGGGCTGGGGGATGCGCTGGTCTCCGGGCTGGTGAACGCCGACGTCTACGAGGTTCGCGACGACGCGGTGACGCAGAAGAAGATAGTGGACCGTCCGGTTCTGGAAGACCCCGACATCGTACGGCTGGCCGCGCTCGGGCGCCGGATCGAGGCACATTTCGGCGGCCCCCAGGACATCGAGTGGTGCCGGGACGCCGGCGGATTCGCCATTCTCCAGAGCCGGCCGATCACCACGCTGTTCCCCATTCCGGAATCGGGCGACGACACGAATCGGGTGTACGTCTCGGTCGGCCACCAGCAGATGATGACCGAGGCGATGAAACCGCTCGGCATCTCGGTCTGGAAACTGACGTCGCCGGGTCACATGGTGGACGCCGGTGGGCGGCTCTTCGTCGACGTGACCTCGCGACTGAGTGCTGCCCTCGTACACGGGCTGGGAAGATCTGATCCCCTGATCGGCGATGCCCTGCAGAGCATCGTGGACCGGACGGACTTCGTGCCCCTCGCCGAGGACGCGTCGTTCCCGGGCAGCGGCGAGACGCCACCGCTCGACAACGATCCCGGAATCGTCGCCGACCTGATCGCGGCTCGGGAGGCGGCCCTCGAGACATTGAAGCGCGACATCGGTACGAAGACCGGCGCGGAACTGCTCGACTTCTGCATCACGGACATCCGGGAGATGCGGCAGATCCTCTTCGATCCGCGGAACATGCCCGCCATTCTCGCCGGGATGGAAGCCTCCTGGTGGCTCAACGAGCACCTGGAGGAATGGCTCGGGGAGAAGAACGCGGCCGACACCCTGACCCAGTCGGCGCCGGACAACGTGACGTCGGAGATGGGAATGGCGCTGCTCGATGTGGCCGACGTGATCCGGCCGCATCCGGAGGTCGTGGCGCATCTCCGGGACGGCGGGCCCCTGGACGAGCTGCCGGGGATCGCGGGAGGCGGGCAGGCGCACGAGGCCATCGGCCGCTACCTGGACCGCTACGGCATGCGCTGCGTCGGCGAGATCGACATCACCCGGCCGCGGTGGAGTGAGCAGCCGTCCGCCCTCGTCCCGATGATCCTCAGCAACGTGCGCAACGCGGCGCCGGGGGAGCACGCCCGGCGGTTCGAGCAGGGCCGGCGCGAGGCGATGGCGAAGGAGGAGTCGGTGCTGGCGCGGCTGCGGCAGCTGCCGGACGGCGGGGAAGCGAAGGCGGCCGAGACGAAGACGATGATCGACCGGGTACGGACCTTCATCGGCTATCGAGAATATCCGAAATATCATCTTGTCAGCCGGTACTTCGTCTACAAGCAGGCCCTCCTCGGTGAGGCGCGCCGGCTGGTCGAGGCCGGGGTGCTCAAGGACACCGAGGACGTCTTCTTCCTGACGCTCGAGGAGTTCCGGGACGTGGTGATCGCGCAGCGGGCCGACGAGCGGCTCATCGCGGAGCGCAAGGAGGCGTTCACGTCCTATCTCACGCTCACGGCGCCCCGCGTCCTGACGTCCGAGGGCGAGGTTCTCACCGGCGCCTACCGCCGCGACGATCTCCCGGACGGCGCGCTGGCCGGCCTCCCGGTCTCGGCCGGGGTCGTCGAGGGCCGGGCCCGCGTCGCGCACGACATGGCCGAGGCGGATCTGGAGCCGGGCGACATCCTGGTGACCGCCTACACCGACCCGAGCTGGACCCCGGCGTTCGTCGGCATCGCCGGCCTGGTCACCGAGGTCGGCGGCCTGATGACGCACGGCGCCGTGATCGCCCGCGAGTACGGCCTGCCCGCCGTGGTCGGCGTCGAGAACGCCACCACCCGCATCCCGGACGGCCGGCGCATCCGCCTGCACGGCATGGACGGCTACGTCGAGCTGCTCTGAGGGGACCAGAAGGCCTCGGGCAGGTTCTCGACCTCGTCGGCCGACCGTTCGAGGCCGGCGGCGACCGGCAGCAGCGCGGTCGCCGCCGGATCACCGGCCCCGGCCATCGAGCGCATCACCTCGGCCTGCCGCCGGGCCCGCTCGACGATCACCGTGCCGAACCGCCGGCGGTCGCCCGCGTACGCGTAGGCGTCGAGCAGCAGATGCAGGCGCCGGCCGCGGTCGTCCGGGCGGTCGAAGCCAAGAGCCTCGGCCTGCGCGTAGAGCGGCACCCAGGACAGCGCCGAGAAGGCCAGGTCGAACTCGCGCGTCGACGGCCCGGCCGTGTCCCAGTCGAAGAAGCCGGTGAGCGAGCCGCCGGCCACGACGGCGTTGTAGGGGGCGGCGTCCTGGTGACCCACCACCATGCCGGGCCGCATCGTCGCGCCCGCGAACCACCGCGCCCCGGGAGGCGGCGAGAAATCCTCGGTCAGGTCGTGGAGCCGCCGCAGCCACCGCCCCGTCTGCACCAGCGTCGCGTCGGCGAACGCCCAGGCAGGCCACGGGATCCGGCCGCCGATCGTCTCGCCGGGCAGATACGACAGCATCTCGCGACCCTCGGCGTCGATCCCGAACGCCCGCGGAGCGCCTTCGAAGCCCGCGCTCTCCAGATGGCGCAACAGGGCGTGGACCGCGGGGGTCCACGGCGAGGCCGGCTTGTGGACCACGTCGCCTATCCGTACCGCTCCCGTGGTGTTGCCGCCAGGTAGGACCATCGATATGTCATAGCACCACGGCGGGCGGCGCCGACATCGAATTCCGGACGGTCGCGACCGCGTCGAGGGTCTCCCGCGCCGAGGACCTCAGGGCCGGGATCACCGCGACGGCCGTCGCCGGGTCCGCCCTCTCGAGCCGGTCGGCCACCTCGGCCAGGGATTCGGCGCCCAGGTTGGCGGCGGCCCCCTTGAGCTGGTGGGCGGCCTCGGCGAGGGCGTCCTGGTCCTCCATGGCGAGCGCCTGGCAGATCTCCTCGGCCAGCACCGGGATCTGGGCGGCCAGCCGGCCCAGCAGGCCGGACAGCTTCTCGTCGTCGAGGGCCGGGGCGGCCCGGCGCAGCAGGTCCAGGCGCTGGGTGATCTGGTGGGTCAGCGGGTCGGCGCTGCGGTCCAGGGCGGCGGCGATGTCGGCCGGCATCAGCGGTTTCGCGATGTGGTCGTCCATGCCGGCGGCGAGGCAGCGCGCCCGGTCCTCGGCCATCGCCCCCGCCGTCATCGCGATGATCGGGACCCGGGAGCCGGATCGGCGGATCTCCTCGGTGGCCGTGTAACCGTCCATGATCGGCATGAGGCAATCCATGAAGATCGCCCGATAATTCTTTTCCAGGGCCATGCGTACGGCGGTGAGGCCGTCCGGGGCCACATCGGCGGTGCAGCCGAGCCGGGCCAGCATGCCGAGCGCCACCACCTGGTTGATCTCGTTGTCCTCGACGAGCAGGACGTGACCGCGGTGCCGCGCCGGCGCCGGTGGCGGGGGAGGTGTGGGCGGCGCCTCCCCGGCCGGCGAGAGCGGCACCGTGAAGGCGAAGGTGCTGCCCCGGCCCGGACTGCTCGTCACCGTGATGGCGCCGCCCATGATGTGCACCAGCTCGCGGCAGATCGCCAGGCCGAGCCCGGTGCCGCCGAACCGCCGGGTGGTGCTCGCGTCGGCCTGGGTGAACGGCTCGAAGAGCGTCCGCTGCTTGTCCTCGTCGATCCCGATGCCGGTGTCGGTGACCGCGAACCGCACCCGGTACGGATCGCCGTCCTCCAGCGTGGCGGAGACCGTGACCTGGCCCTCCTCGGTGAACTTCACGGCGTTGCCGACCAGGTTGAACAGCACCTGGCGCAGCTTCCCGGCGTCCCCGCTCAGCGTCCCGGGCAGCCGCGGGTCGCAGGAGGCGGACACGGTGAGCCGCCCGTCGTCCAGCAGCGTCACCACCTCGTCGAGCAGCCGGCCCACCGCGAAGCCGACCCGCTCGGGCAGCACCTTGCCGGCTTCCAGCTTGGAGAAGTCGAGGATGTCGTTGATGACCGTGAGCAGCCCGGCCCCGGCGCCGCGGATGCCCTCGGCGTACCGTCGCTGCTCCTCGTCGAGAGAGGTGTCCAGCAGAAGCCCGGTGAGGCCGATGACGCCGTTCATCGGGGTGCGGATCTCGTGGCTCATCGACGCGAGGAACTGCGACTTCAGCCGGGCCGTCTCGATCGCCTGGTCGCGGGCCTCGGCCAGGGCGAGCTCGGTCTGCCGGCGGGCGGTGATGTCGCGGGCGAAGGCGTGGAACGTCGGCCGCCCGTCCCGGACGATCCGCCAGAGGGTCAGCTCGACCGGGATCTCGGTGCCGTCGCGGTGCATCGCGAACATCTCGGCGGGCTGCTCGAGCAGCGCCTCCCCGTGTCCGGCGAGCAGGCGCTTCAGCACCCCGCCGTACCGGGCCGGGAGGATCGTGCCGAGCACCATGCGGCCGATCACCTCGGTGCGCCGCCGGCCGAAGACGCGCTCGGCCTGCCCGTTGAACTCGGTGATCCAGCCCCGGTCGTTCATGCTGACGAACGGGTCGCGGGCCGCCTCGATGATCATTTGGAGTTGTTCGCGTTCGGTGCGCAGCCGCTGCTCCGCCTCCACCTCGGCGGTGATGTCCTGGACCGCCGCGAAGACGACCTGGCCGTTCTCGCTGTCCATCGGCGCGAGGCTCACCTCGACCAGCAGCTCGGTGCCGTCCTTGCGGACCGCGGTGAGGCGCATGGCCCTGCCCATGTGCCGCGGCGCCGGGTTCGCGAGGTAGCTCCGCCGGTGGGCGACGTGCCGGGCGCGAAGGGCCTCCGGGACCAGCGCCTCGACCGGGGTGCCGATCAGCTCGCTGCGCTCGTACCGGAAGACCAGCAGCGCGCGGGCGTTGGCGAGCACGATCCGGCCGTCCGCGTTCACGCAGATCATCGCCTCGGGGGAGGCGTCCAGCAGGCTCTTGAACTTCCGCTCGGCGAGGCGCACCTCGGTGATCTCGGTGGTGCCGCTGCAGATGGCGACCGGCTCGCCGGACCCGTCGCAGATCGGGAAGAGCGTGGTGACGAAGGTACGGGAGTCGGATTCGTCCTCGAACACCGCCGCTTCGCGGGACCGGAAGACCGTGCGCTCACGACGTACGATCTCGGAAAGCTTCTCCGGGGTGTGGAGATCCCGATCGGCGAGCCCGATGGCGCCACCCGGTTCGAGGCCGTGCATCTGCTCGAAGGCGGTGGACGCGACCAGGTAACGCCCGTCGAGGCCCTTCACCGAGAACGCGGTCGGCGTGTTCCGCATGATCGTGGCGATGCCCTCGCGGTGGCGCAGCTCGGTGCGGGCCACGGCGTCGGCGGCCTCCATCCGCGCGAACCGGGCGCCGGTCAGCAGCCCGACCACGACCACCAGCGCCACGTCGGCGACCACGAGCATGGCGTAGCGGAAGTGGATGCCGTACCAGCCGGCGTTCTGCCCGGCGATCAGCAGCAGGCCGACGGCCGGCAGGACGAGCAGCGAGGACGCGAGCAGCCGGCGGGTGAGCAGCGCGCTCACGGTCCGCCCGAACAGCAGCCGGGCGATGCCGAACTGCCTGCTGGTGGCGAGCGCCGCCAGCGCCAGCCCGAACGACGCGCCGGCCAGCGTGACCGAAGCCACCCAGTGGCCCGGGACGGTCGCGACGGAGGAGGCCTGGAAGACCGCTCCGTAGCAGCCGAGCACGCTGTTCGCCCCGGCCGTCATGGCACAGACCTGACCGGCCGGAGCCGCCCAGGCCCGGGTTGCGGCCGTCAGGATCAACGCTTGGGCGGCCGCGATCAGCAGGAATCCGATCGCCGCCGGATCGGGCTCGACCATCAGGCCGGCCAGGGCGCTCATGAACCCCAGCGCCGGGAAGACCGGACTGCCCCGGCCGCGGGCGATGGCGATCGCGCCGGCCCCGAGCGTGACCAGGCAGACGCCCAGCTCCGGAGCGCCCCACACCAGCGTGGGGAACCCGATGGCCAGAGCCAGGACACCCGCCGCGATCTGGGTGGTCTCCGGCAGGCGTAGATCCGTCGTCATTTCTTTCGCATTAGACACCTTCATCCGGCCCCGGCGAGGGACGATTTCCAGTATCACCAGCCGAAAGCCGAGGGGGCCGTGATGGCCACCGTGCTCGTCGTCGACGACGTCACCGTGAACCGCGATCTGATGAACACCCTGCTCAGCTGCCGTGGTCACGAGGTGCTGGAGGCCCGTGACGGCTTCGACGCGCTGAACGTGGTCCGGGACCGGCACCCCGATCTCGTCGTCTCCGACGTGCTGATGCCCGGCATCGACGGCCTCGAGCTGGTGCACCGGATGCGTACCGGCGGTGACCCGCGCGCCGCCCGCGCGCCGGTCATCTTCTACACCGCCAACTACCTCGACTCGGAGACCCGGCCGTTCGCCGACGCCTACGGGGTGTCCCGGGTCGTGCCGCGCACCACCGATCCGCGCGAGCTGCTCGACGCCGTCGACGCGGTCCTCGAGGACGGGCCGGTCGAGGTGAGCGTCGGCGCCACCGTCGACTTCGACCGGGTGCACAGCAGGGCCGTCAACGCGAAGCTGGTGGAGAAGACGCACGCACTGCTGCACAGCGAGCGGCAGTTCGAGGCGATGGCGACGGCCTCGCCGGTCGGGATCGCGCTGCTCGACGCGAACGGCGACGCGGTCTACGTGAACCCGCGCCTCGAGGAGACCACCGGGTCGGCGTCGCTGTCCGGGTCCGGCTGGCAGGTCTGCCTCGAACCGGAGGCCCGGATCACCGGGCTGCCCGGCGAGGAGCGGCTGTTCCGTACGCATCTGATCCGCGACGACCACGGTGAGCGCTGGCTGCGGGTGCACCTGCGGCCCTTCGACGGCGACCATGACGACGACGCCGGGGGCGCCGTCGTCATGGTCGACGACATCTCCGACGTGGTCGCCGCCGAGAACCGGGTCACTCACGAGATCAAGCGCCGGCAGGAGGAGGCCGCCGGCCACGACGCCGACCGGATGGACTGCCTGCGGCGGATGGCCGGCGGCGTCGCGAGCGACTTCGACGACCTGGTCGGCGGGATGCTGAGCTTCCTCACCGCCGCCCGCTCGTCGATCACCGAGGAGCGGGACGCGGGCCGGATCGCCCCGGCCACCGCGACCGGCCTGCTCGACGATCTCGGCATGGTGGCGAAGCGCGGCGAGCGGGCGGCCGCGCTGACGGCCCGGCTCGTGGCGCTCGGCCGGCAGGAGGCGAACGACCCGTCGGTCGTGGACGTCACCGGTTTCCTGCGGGCGTTCGCCCGGCAGGCTGGCTGCGACGACGTGCGCGTCGACCTGCGCCTCGACGACGACACCCCGCTGGTCTGCATCGACCGGCGCGGGCTCGACCGGCTGCTCCAGGTGCTGTTCCGCAACGCCTGCGAGGCCATGCCCGGCGGTGGCGTGGTGACCCTCTGCTCGTCCGCCGGGCCCGCCGGCACCGTCACGATCGAGATGGTGGACACCGGTCGCGGGATGACCCCGGACGTGCGGCGGCGCGCCTTCGAGCCGTTCTTCACCACGAAGACGGGCAGCCGTACCGCCGGGCTCGGCCTCGCCACCGCCCAGGAGATCGTCCGGCAGGCCGGCGGCTTCCTGCGGCTGGACTCCGGCGAGGGCGGCACCACGGTCCGGATCAGCCTCCCAGCCTGCTGATCACCTCGTCCAGCGTCAGGTCGGCGGCGCTCGCGAGAATCAGGTCGGCGGCGCCGAACCGGGCGTGCTCGGCGTGCGGATTCGGCACGGCCACACATCGCATGCCCGCAGCCCGCGCCGCCGCGACCCCGTGCGCGGTGTCCTCGAACGCGAGCGCCTCCTGCGGCGGCAACCCCAGCCTCTGCAACGCCAGCAGATAGACCGCCGGATCCGGCTTATGCGCCGCCACCTCCTCACCCGTGGCGATCACCTCGAACCGCTCCCGCAGCCCGGCCTGATCCAGCATCGCCCCGACGTGCCACAGCGGCGAACTGCTCGCCACCGCCAGGCGCAGCCCCCGATCACCGGCCCGCCTCAGCCACGCTTCGATGCCCGGCGCCGGCTTCAGAGCATCATTCAACCCCTTCCGGTACGCCTGCCGTCGCGTGTCACTGACGTCCCGGTCGAAGCCGGCCCCGACCGCCGCCGCCAGTGCCGCATACCGTCCCTCGTTCACATCCCCGCCGTGATCGGCGAAGAACCCGGCGGCGTCGAGCTCCAGCCCGTGGCGGCGCCACTCCCAGCGCCAGCTCTCCAACAACGTCGTCTCGGTGTCCATGAGCAGACCGTCGAAATCGAAGACAAGAGCCTTGAAAGTCACGGCCGCCAGTATCCCTGCCCCGCGCCGCGCCCCCGCTCCGGAAGTGCGGCCGGCCGGAGGCGAAGGTCTCCCCGCGGCCGCCCACGGAGCCGACGCCACTGATCGCGCAGGCACCGCCCCCGAAGCCCGCCCCCTCGACGCCCGCACCGCCCCTCGACGCCCGCCCTCTCGACGCCCGCCCCGCCGGCACCGCCGCCCGCAGATCTTGGACGATCGCTCACCCTGCCCGCGCGTTCTTGGACGATCGCCCACCGTGTCCGCGCGTTCTTGGACGATCGCTCACCGTGCCCGCGTGTTCTTGGACGATCGCCCACCGTGTCCGCGCGTTCTTGGACGATGCTCACCCTCTGCGGGATCTTGGACGGATTGGCACCGGAATCGGTGGGGAGGCGTCCAAGATCTGGAAAACGGTGGGGGGTCGTCCAAGATCCGTGCGGGTGCGGGTGCGGGTGTGAGTGCGGTGCGGGTGTGGGCGGCCGGGTGCGGTGCGGGTGTGGGCGGTTGGGGTGCGGCCTTGCCGGTTGCGGCGGCGCGGGTCGGGTGAGGCTGTGCGCGCACGGTCCCCCGGGACGAGGGTGACAGAGCCGGAAACCCGTGGGTGGTTGCGGCCGTCCGAGGATCATGACTGTCATGGGTACGGGTTCCAGGCTGCTGGCCGCCGCGGTGCTGCTCGCGATTCCGGGGTGCGGGTCGCCCGCCACGACGACGGTCGCGCCGCCGGTCGTTCCCTCGTACACATCGGCCTCTGAGCCTGTCGACTGGGTCGAACCCCGGAGCTATGCGTTCACGCTGACCACGGGATGCACCCGCGGCTTCTCCGAGGCGCGCTATCGGGTGGCGGTGCGGGACGGCCGGGTGTCGTCGAGCGTGCCCCTCAACGAGCAGGCGAGTGCGAACGCCACCTTCCAGGCGCCGACGCTCGGCGATCTCGACGAGTGGATCACGTCGGCCGACCTGGAGAACCCGGGGATCCGGCGCGATCGCGACCCGGTCGACGGGCACCCGGTCGCGTTCGGATTCGACCAGAAGGCGATGGCTTACGACGGCGGCATGTGTTTCGCCGTGAGCGACTATTCAGCCTAGGAAGTCGCGCAGCGTGCCGGCCCGCGCCGGGTGGCGCAGCTTCGACATCGTCTTCATCTCGATCTGCCGGATCCGCTCGCGGGTGACGCCGTAGACCTGACCGATCTCGTCCAGGGTGTGCGGCACCCCGTCGCAGAGCCCGAACCGCAGCCGGACCACGCCGGCCTCCCGCTCGGTCAGCGTCGCCAGGATGGTGTCGAGCTCGTCGCGCAGCAGCGTGAAGCTGACCGCGTCGAGCGCCACCACGGCATCGGTGTCCTCGATGAAGTCGCCGAAGTGCGAATCGTTCTCGGTGCCGACGCTCTGGTCCAGCGAGATCGGCTCACGGGCGTGCTGCTGGATCTCCAGGATCTTCTCGGCCGGCAGGTCCATCTCCTTGCCGAGCTCGGCCGGTGTGGCGTCACGACCGAGTTGGATCAGCAGCTCACGTTGCGTGCGGAGCAGCTTGTTGATCACCTCGACCATGTGCACCGGGATCCGGATGGTGCGCCCCTGATCGGCGATGGCCCGGCTGATCGCCTGCTTGATCCACCAGGTCGCGTACGTCGAGAACTTGAAGCCCTTGGTGTAGTCGAACTTCTCGACGGCGCGGATCAGGCCGATGTTGCCCTCTTGGATGAGGTCGAGGAACGGCATGTTGCGGCCGGAGTAGCGCTTCGCGATGCTCACGACGAGCCGCAGGTTGGCCCGGAGCAGGTGGGCCTTGGCGGTCTCGCCGTCCCGCGCCACGAACCGCAGATCGGCGTCGTCCCGGCGCTGGGTGCGGATCAACTCGGTCGCGTAGAGCCCCGCCTCGATGCGTTTCGCGATCGAGACCTCCTGCTCGGCCGTGAGCAGTGGGACCCGGCCGATCTCGCGGAGGTAGGCCTTGACGTTGTCGGTCTGCGGCGAGACCGGCTCGGCGACCTCGGGCTCGTCGTCGTCGAAGGTGTGCGGTGCGGCGATCGTCGTCGTCATGAATCAACTCCGGGTTGGACTCGGAGGCATCGCAAGCATCGGAGAGCGCTGCGGAGAGGCCGTCTGCCTGTGACCATTATAGCTGGTCAGGCACGGTATCCATGCCCGGTGGGAATGGTGGGTGAGGGTCCGGGCGCGCCGCGGCACGCCCGAACCCTCGCCGTCAGTCCGCCGCGTAGCCGGTCAGGTGCACCGAGAACGCCCGGATCGAGCCGGTGTCGGCGTTGAACCGGTCGGCCACGTGGAGGGTCCACGCACCGTCCGCCGGGGAGACACGCAGCGTGCCGAGCGGCTGGTCCGGACGCCACGTCCCGGTGAACGGGGCGTCGGCCGAGACCGCCGCGCTGAACGGGGTGGCGGCCGCGTCGTCGAAGACGGCCTGGCACAAATTGTTGCCGCCGGCGCCGCTGCGGGAGAACAGCGTCGCTGTCTGGCCGCCGGGTGCGGTCAGGGTGGCCACCAGGTCGCCCACGAAGGTGTGGTCCAGGCCCACCGTCGTCGAGGCCGCGGTCGTGGAGCACGCCGTGCCGTCGATCGAGAACCGGACCGACGACGCGTACCCGACGCCGCTCACGTCCACGGTCGCCGAGGCGCCGGTCGGGTCGTTGTCCGGGATGGCGACGGGCGGGCCGGCGTACGCGAAGTCCCGGACCTCCGCCGACGGCCGGCCGGTCGGCACCACGACGGTGCTCGTGGTCGGCGACAGCACGCCGGCGAACGTCGCCTTCGCGGTGAGCGTCACCGGGCGGCCGACCGGATAGCCGGCGGCCAGGCTCAGCGTGTAGTCCCGGGTCTTCGTGGCGCCCGGGGCGATGGTGCCGTACGACCGGGACCGCGGTGTCACGGTGGCCCGGGCGTCGTCGGACGTGACGACGACGCTGACGCCGGTCGCGGTGCCGTCGCCGGCGTTCGTGGCCGGCAGCGTCACGGTGGCCTTCTCGCCCGGTTCCAGATAGGCGTCCCCGTCCCCGGTGGCCGGGGTGATCGCCGGCTCGCCGGTCTCGACGAGCGGCTGGGGTGTCGCGCCGGTGTCGCGCAGCACCAGGTCGGCGCGGATCACGCCGGCGCCGGTGCGGTGGTCGTACCCGGCCGGGGCCAGGTCCAGCGCGGTGCCGGTGAGCGCCGCCCGGATCTCCGGGTTGGTCATCCCCGGGTTGCCGGAGAGGGCCAGTGCCGCGATCGCGGCGGCGTGCGGGGCGGCCGCCGACGTGCCGAAGAACGTCTCGAAGCCGGGGACCGTCGTGGAGACGCCGTCGGCCGCGGTGATCTGCGGCTTGTCCCGGACCACGCCGCCGGTCGCGGTGAAGTTCCCGGGCGTGTACGGGGTGCCGTTCGCCGCGTAGAACATCCGGCGGGGGCCGTCCGAGGTGAACCGTTCCGGTTTCGACTGCCGGGTGTGCACGTTCGGGTACGGCCCGGCCGGGTTCGGCGGGTCGCCCGCCTCCAGGTCGAAGTCGAGTGGCGCGGCGGCCGGGGTGGCGGCGACAGAGAAGGCGTTCTCGGCGGCGCTGTGCCCGCGGGTCACCCCGGGCGTGGCGAAGCCCTTCAGCCCGTCGGCCGAGTCGGCGAACCGGCCCCGGAACGCGGTGAGCTGCAGGTACCGGTCGGCGCCGGCGTACTTCACCACGGCGAGCCGCTGCCCCGCGCCGGTGCCGGTCTGCAGGATCTCGAACGGGTCGTCGTCGCCGTTCTGCACGTCCTGCGAGAAGTTCGTGACGTCGCCCGCGGCGTTGAGCAGGTAGAGGTCGTAGTCGTTGGCGGAGGAGAGGAGGGCGTCGGCCCACCACAGCGTCACGACCCGGCCGGCGCTCCCGGGCGACAGCGGGTTGAACTCCTGCACCGGCGTACCCGGATCGAAGTCGTGGGCGTCGCCGGCGAACTTGCCGACGCCACGGCCGGAGTCGGTGAAGTCGCCCTCCCAGTTGCCCGCCGTGCCGTCGAGGGTGTTCCCCTCATTGCCGGCCGAACTGAAGTAGAACGCGCCGTCCGCGGTGACGGCATTGACCGCCTGCGCGGGCAGACCGTCCTGGAACGGGCTCTCGTGGTAGTAGACGACGTCGTCGACGATGATGTCGCAACCCGCCTCGAACCGCAGCGCCCTGATGTTCTCGGCGAAGCTCGCCTCACTCGTGAAGGCGGTCGCGAAACCCAACCGCGCCTTGGGTACGAGGTCGTGCAGGATCTCCAGCATCGCGGTGCCCTCGTCGCCGTCACCCTCCTGGCCGGGGAGCACGTCGACGTCGGCGGGCAGGTCGCCGCTCGCCTGGGAGTCGACGAGCGAGTCGACGCCGTCGGAGAGCGCGCAGACCTTCACGCCGGTGCCGGTGACCTTGTATCGCGTGCGGGCCGTGTCGGCCGCGTGGGTGCGGTCGCCCTCGGAGGTGACCGAGCCTGCCGCTGTCCGGATGCGGCTCTCGATGCGGGCCGCCTTCTCCGTCTTGGACTCGGCCTTCTTCGCGGCCGGGTTCTGCTGGTGCCCGCTGATCAGGCCGCGCGCCAGGTTGACGCCGCGCACGTCCTTCCATCCGGCGATCGTGGTGAGGCTGCCGAGCGGCGCGTCGACCAGCACGGTGCCGGTCTCCGCCGACGGGAACCGGATGCCGGCGCCGGCGGCCCGGAGCCGGTCCAGCAGGTCGTCGTCCACCGTGGCGGCGTGGACCTCGACCTCGGTCGTACCCTTGGCGGACACCTCGACGCCGGTGTCCAGCTTCGGCAGCGCCCGCTTGTCGCCGCGCTTGCGCAGTTCGATCGCGAGGCGGCTGTCGAGCTTCTTCTCGGTCGCGGACAGGGACTTCTTGAGCTGCTGGAGCGCGGCGATCTGGGCGTAGGCGCGGTCGTCCGGGCCGGCCGGCGCCTGCACAGTCGCGCCATGCGCGCTGAGCGTGGTGAGCGCCACGACGGTGGCGCCGGCCGTGAGGATCGTTGCTGAGCGACGGAGCAGGTGTCTGTTCAATGCGCGAGCCCCCCACTGACATCCATCGATTCGATAGCCATGGATGCTAGTGGGAAGTCGATGTCGTCGGGAACTTTGTCGCCCCGGGGCCGGACCAATGATGTGAACCCGCCCTCCGACCGAACGGACACCATGCGAATCACCTTCCCGGCCGCCGGCCGCGCCTCCACCGCGAGCCCGGGGACGGCGACGCCGTGCCGGTGAGCAGGCGTTCCCTGCGCACCGGGGGTTTCGGCGCCGTCCCGGGAGACCTGCCGAGCTGCGCCGCCGGGGTGTGCCGAGGGCGGCGGGATCGGTGAGCGGGGTGCCGGTGTGAGAGACGGCGTGAGAGGCGGCGGGCGCTGACCGTGGACATCAAGGAGCCGGACGTCCTGGCGCCCCTGGTCGCGCGGGCGGCCGGGGGCGACACCGACGCCACGACCGCGCTGATCCGCGCCACCCAGCGGGACGTCATGCGCTTCCTGTCGTCGATGGCGCCGGCCGGTGACGTGGAGGACCTGACCCAGGAGACGTTCATCCGGGTGGTGCGCGCGCTGCCCGGGTTCGCCGGCCGGTCCACGGTGCGGACCTGGCTGTTCGCGATCGCCCGGCGGGTCGCGGCCGACCACGCCCGGGCCGCCGCCCGCCGCCCGCGGATCACGGTCTTCCCGGACGGCCGGATCCCGGCCGGCGCCGGCCGGTCCCGCTTCGAGGAGCACCACGCGCTGACCGGCCTGATCGCCGGCCTGGCGGAGGAGCGGCGGGAGGCGTTCGTGCTGACGCAGGTGGCCGGGCTCTCGTACGCCGAGGTCGCGGAGATCTGCGCCTGCCCGATCGGCACGGTCCGGTCCCGGGTGGCGCGGGCCCGGGACGATCTGGTGACGGCGTTGCGGGCGGCGCGGGAAGCGGGGTAGCGCTCTGCCTTTCGGCCGAGCCGGGTCCGTCCCGAAGTGGATACGGCGCCGCCGCGGCCTTCCTAGGATCGGCACTCGTGATCATCATGTGGGCGCTGCCGGCCGGGTTCGCGCTGGGTTTCCTGGACTTCGTCTGGATCAAGTACGTGCCGTACCCGTTCGCCGACCTCGGCAACTCGCTCGGGACGTGGGCGGTCGCCGCCTTCCTGCTGACCTACCTGGGTCGCCGGCGGATGGCGGTCTCGGTCGCCGCCGCGATCCTGTGCCTGGTCGTGGCGGTGCCGAGCTACTACCTGGCGGCGGCCCTGATCCAGAACGACGACTGGAGCAACCTGTACAACACCACGGCCGTCCTCTGGATGGGGTCCGGGGTGGTGGCCGGCCTGGTGTTCGGGGCCGGCGGCGTGCTGGCCCGCACCGGCGGCCGGCTGCGGCGCCCGGCGCTGGCGCTGCCCGCCGCCGTGATGTTCGCGGAGAGCGCGATCGAGCTGCTGCGGATCGGCACGCCGAACGCCGACACCGCCGAGCAGTGGGAGTACGCCGCCGTCATGGCCGGTCTGGGCCTGCTGGTGACCGTGCTTCTGGTGCGCGGATGGCGGGAGCGGGCGCTGGTGCTGGCCTGGTCGGCGCCGCTCACGGCCGGCGGCTGGATCCTGCTCACGGTGGCCGGCTTCCGCTGAGGGGAGGGCCGCGGCGCTGCTCATCCGCAGGGGAGCCGGACCGTGACCACGGTGCCGGACGGCTGGTTCTCGGTGAGCCGGATCGTCCCGCCGTGCAGGCGCACGATGGTGTGCGCGAGGCTCAGCCCGAGGCCGCTGCCGGGTGTGCCCTGGTGGCGGACGTTGCTGCCGCGGAAGAACCGGTCGAAGACCCGTTCGCGTTCCTCGGCCGGGGTGCCGATGCCGGTGTCGGCGATGCGGAGCTCGGCCCAGCCCTCCTCGACCCGGCCGTCGTCGACCCGGACCTCGATCCGCACCCGGCCGCCGAGCGGGCTGTAGCGCACCGCGTTGGCGAGCAGGTCGTCGACGACCTGCCGCAGCCGGCACGGGTCGCCGCGGATCCGTACCGGGACCGGCAGCTCGGGGCGCAGCAGCACCCCGGTGTCGGCGGCGTGGTGCCGGGCCGCCGACACCGCGTCGGCGACCAGGGCGGTGAGGTCGAGCGGTTCGAGGGCGAGCCGCAGGTATCCGGAGTCCAGGCCGGCCAGGTCGAGCAGCTTGTTCACCAGCGCCTGCAGAGCGGACGTGTTGCGGGCCACCGAGCGCAGCATCTGGCGGCTGTCGTCGTCGAGGCCGCCGGCCTCCTCCCCGAGCAGGGTGACGTTCGCGGAGATCGAGGTGAGCGGGGTACGCATCTCGTGGCCGACCAGCGCGATGAAGTCGTCCTGGGCGCGGGTGAGCTGGCGGGTCACCTGTTCGGCGCGGCGCAGTGCCAGGTACATGCCGATCTGCGCGGCGACGCCGTCGAGCAGGACGGTGAGCAGTTCCTCGTGCTGCTCGAGGGTGCCGGCGTAGCAGGAGAGCACGCCGAGCAGGGTGTCGCCGTCGCGGACCGGCACGGCCAGCACCGAACGGATGCCGGCGTCGTGCAGCTCGGGCCGGTCGCCGGCGTCCGGCACCCAGAGGGCTCGGCCGGTCTGCCACACCCGGGCGCTGATCTCCGTGCCGAGGACCCGCTCCCCGCCGGAGACGTGCCAGTGGCCCGCCGTGTCCAGCCGGCCGGTCGCCTCGTCGATGAGGAACAGCTCGGCGCACGGCCAGCCGAGCGCCGCGCCGACCGCCCGCAGCACGGCCGGGACCGCCGCGGTCTCGGTCTCCGCGGACCGGAGCGCCTCCTGCACGGCGAGGTGGCAGGCCCGGAACCGTTCGACCCGGCGCATCGCGGTGAGCTCGTGCGCCACCGCGACCGCGCCGATGATCCGGCCGGCCGGGTCCTCGATCGGCTCGGCCGAGGTGGCGAACGTGCGGATCGGCTGGCCGGGCAGCACGCAGAGGATGTCGACGGCCTCGACGTGCTCGCCGTGGAACGCCCGCATGAGCGGGGTCTGCTCCCACGGCAGCGGCCGCATGCCGGCGTCGTGCAGGATGCCCTCGACCGACGGCCCGTACTCGGAGGGCAGCGGCCCGGTGTCCGGCAGCCCCTGGATCTCACGGAGCACCCGGTTCATCACGGCGACCCGGCCGGTCTGGTCGCAGGCGATCACCCCGACCGAGAGGGTGTCGAGCAGTGCCGCCTGGAACGCCATCTCCTCCGGGATCTTCATGGCGGGCGCCGGCTCGTGCAGCAGTTCGGCGATCCCGAGCAGGGTCACCACCTCGTCGTCGGTCCACTGCCGGGTTCCGGTGTCGAGCACGGTCATCGAGCCGAGCAGCCGGTCGTCCTCGTCCCGGATCGGCACGCCGAGGAAGGCACGCACGCCGTACGCGGTCGCCATCGGATGATCGCCGAGACCTTCGCGGGCCATGTCGGCGCACGGCACCGGATGATCCTGCATGACGACGTACTTGCAGACCGAGTACGCGATCGGCGCCCGTCCTTCGGCGCTCAGCTCCGCCGGCAGCCCGTGCGAGCCGGCGAAGAACTCCTCCTCGCGCCCGACCAGGTTGACCGTCGCCATCGGCGTGTTCAGCAGCCGCGCCGCCAGCCGGGCGATGGCGTCCATCGGGATGGGCCGGGCGGGCAGGGTGCGGCGCGCCCGCTGCACTGCCGCCAGCCGGTCCGGATCACCCAGTACCGCATCGTCGACCTTCACCGCGTCTCCCTCGGGGGCGCCGGATTACCCCATTTGCGGCTTTCGAAACCGGTGGGGGTCGAGCCAGGAGATCCGGCGGCGGCGCTTTCCGGGTACGGGCGGAGCACCGCACCCACCGAACAGTGATCGCCGGTCACACGACCGGTGGGTCCCCGGCCCGGTGATCCATCGATAGTCTTGCCCGCATGGAGTGCGTGTCGTGCGGCCTCGACAACGACCCGTCCGCGCAGTTCTGCGCCCGGTGCAACGCGACCCTGACCCGGCGCCCACCCCATCCACCGCCCGCATCGCAGCCCGTGCCGCCGCCGGTCTCCGAGTCGCCCGCGCCCCTGTCGCAGCCGCCGGCCGGGGAGGACACGACCCATCTGCTCGCGCCGCCGCCGGCGTACCCGATGGCCTCGCCCCGCCGCCGGCTCTCGCCGCTGCCGCTGGTGGCGGCCGGGGTGGTCGCGTTGCTGTTGGCGATCGTCGCCGGGGTAGCGCTGGCCGGCCGGGACGACGACCCGGACGAGACCGCGGCGGGTCCGATCGCGACGACGGACGCGCTGCCCTCGCCCGCCGGGCCGTCCTCGCCGCCGCCCGCCTCGGAGCAGCCCGCCTCGAACTCGCCCGTCTCGGATTCACCCTCGCCGGCGTCGTCACCGTCGCCCGCGTCGGCAGCCTCGGCGCAGGAGCAGGCGGCGGTCGTCGACGCGCTGCTGGACCGCAGCGTGGCGAGCCGCACGAAGCTGAACGCCGCGATCGACCGGGTCCGGCGCTGCACCGGCGTGGACGGCGCGCTCGCCGACATGCGCGAGGTCGGCGACGAGCGCGACCAGCAGATCAGCGAGATCAACGCGGCGGATCTGTCGGCGCTCGGCAACGGGGAGGCGCTGCGGTCGGCGCTCAGCACCGCGCTGGGCCACTCGCTCGACGCCGACCAGCACTTCGTCGGCTGGGCGGAACCGGCCGCCGGCGGCGACTGCGGGAACTCGGCGAGCCGCCGCGCCGCCTGGGACCGCGGGCAGTCGTCGTCGAAGCTGGCGCAGGCCGCGAAGAAGGAGTTCCTGGCCGCGTGGAACCCGGTGGCCGGCTCGTTCGGCTACCGCACGCGCACCAACCTCGACATCTAGCAGGGCCGGCTCGACATCTAGAAGGGCCAGTTCGCCGCCACCAGCAGGGTGATCGCGGCGATCGCCTCGGCGGCCGTGCGGGCGTCGCCGGTGGTGTCGGCCAGCCGGGTCAGGGCGCGTTCCATCCGGCTGCGGTTCTCCGGCGTCGGGTTGTTCAGCCCCTCCTCGATGACCGGGATCTCGCGCCGGGCCAGTTCCCGGTCGGGGTGGGATTCGCGGATCGTGGCGAGGTTGCTCTCGACCTGCTCGCGCGGTGAGGGCTCGTAGTTGTTGGTCTGGCTGACGGTGTTCTCGTTGCCGAAGATCTGCTGGCCGCCGCCGAAGTTGGCGGTGCCGAAGCTGAACTGGGGTTCGGGCATGGTCAGGCGCCGTCCTTGGTCCGGTTGGTCTGGTTCACGGTGTTGCGGGTGCCGATGACGGCCTGCCCGCCGTGCATGACGAGGTTGCCGATCGTGAAGTTCTGCACGTTGGCCTCGAACTCGGCGGTGTCCACGCCCTGCTCGCGCAGGTATCCGATGACCGCCTCGGTGACCGTCTTGTCGACGAGCTTGATGTACTTCGTGGCGTCCAGTTGCTGCATCGACTTGCGGATCTTCAGGACGAGGTCGTCGCCCTCCCGGACGTAGACCTTCCGCTGGGCGGCCACGTCGCGGACGCTGAACCGGGCGCCGTAGTCGTAGAAGCGGTACTCGTCGGCGTTGCGGCTGGACCGGGCCATCCGCGAGGACAGGAACAGCGCGTCCCAGCCGGCGCTGATCAGGTACCACGGCCCGCGCAGGTTGTCCTCGACGTAGTGGCGCAGGGTGTCCGACCAGGAGCGGGAGAGCACCCGGTCGGCGCGCAGGTTGTCGGCGATCCGGTATTCGTCGCGCAGCGGCAGCAGCACGTGCGCCACGAACTCGGCGTACAGCAGGCCGCCCTCGACGGCGAGGTGCACGAACGCGGTCACCGAGATCCCGGAGTCCTGGGCCGGCAGGATCGGGGCGCCGTCCCGGCCGGTGATCCGCTTGCCGTTGGCCGGGACGACCACCCGCAGGTAGTGCCGCAGGCCGCCCTGCGGGCACGCCTCGATCGCGTCGATCGTCTCGCTCGACGCGAAGGTGAGCGGTACTCGACTCTGCCGGTCGATCAGCGGGTCGTCGCTGCGCCGGGAGCCGTCCGCGGCCACGTACGCCACGGTGTAGATGTTCGGGATCCGCTCGCCGTCGCGCAGCCGGGTGTCGCGCATGCCGAGGATGGCGGCGTTCACCCGGCGGTTGAGCTCGTGCTGGTCGACCGGGACCCGGTCGCCGGCGTGCTCGCCGCCGTCCGGGCGCAGCGTGATGGCGAACGACCAGCCGTGCTCGAACTCACCGGCGCCGGCGAACGGGTTGGAGTCGTGCACCGCGATGTTGCCGCGCTGCATTCGCGCCACCGTGGCGATCCGCTGCTCCACCCGGTCGTTGCCGGAGCGCGGCGCGACCGCCCGGTTCTGCGGGGCCAGTTCGGTGAACATGATGTTGTAGGCGTACCAGCGGGAAAGGAACAGCGTCCCGGCCATCGCGGCGATCAGCGCGACCGGCAGGAACAGCGAGACGCCGGCGAACCCGGTGACCGCCTGTTCGATCATGTTGGAGGCGGTCGGCGACTCGGCGATCCGGAGCAGGCGCTCGCCCAGCCAGTCCGGGACGGCGTTCATCATCTGACCGAGGATGAACACCACGACGAGCAGCAGGATCAGGCCGGCGAAGCCGAGGCCGGCCACCGTGAGGAACGCGAACCGCAGCACCCGCAGCCGGCTCCCGCGCCCGGCCCGGGCCATCATGATCACCGCGCAGAGAGCCAGCCACCAGAACGTCCACCAGCTGCCCAGGCAGAGGCCGGCCAGCAGGATCGCGGTCACCAGCGCGTACCGGACGATCAGCAGCCGGCGGGCCCGCAGACAGTGCCGGACCACCGGGTCGAGGTCGAACCCGAACGACGGCGGCACCGCCTTGCGCTCGGACTCGAGGACCTCGCCGATCACGGCGTTGGCGTATTCGATGTCCACATAGGCCGCGCTGCACAGGCCGCGGGTGGTCTCGCTGTACTGCTCGGCGGGTGTGTAGGCCGGCATGCTGAGCGGCGTGTCGGGTCGGTCCACCGGTCGACCATATTGGCGGTGATCGCTGGAGCGGCACCCTCCGTACGGATGAAGCTCTTGCCGGTGGATTTCCTTCGTACCCGGGAAGAGCGCAACCACCCACGGGGTGTGTCGGACTCGTCGCCGGGTTGTCATCGGGCTGCGGAACGGCGGCGGCACCGTGGTCGGCATGGAGAAGAGACCGGAACTCTGGCGAAGATCCTGGCCGGCCCTGGTGATCGCCGCGGTGGCCGCCGGCGCCGCGATCCTGCTGCAGTGGCGCGGGTCGCCGATGGCGGCCGTGCTGGTGATGGTGGACGGGCTCATCGTGGCCGGCTATGCGATGGCGCGCAGGCGATCCGCCGGGCCGCGGCGATCCAGCGGGTCGCGACGATCCTCGGGAGGGCTATCGCGCCGGCGGTAACTGCCGATGGGGAAGGTGGCGACGCGTCGACCGAGGGGGAGGCTGCACACGTGGCGCAGTCCGTGCTGAACCGGGAGCAACCGGTCGACGTGGCGGTGATCCGCGCGCAGGACCCGGAGCCTGATCCGGCCCGCCAGGCGTACGTCACCCGGGTCTGGATGGCGTGGATGGCGGCGGCCACGCTGTTCTGTATCGGTCAGGCGTTCACGAGCCGGACCAGCGCTGCCGGCGGCCTCATGACGATGGTGATGCCGCTGATGTTCACGGCCGGCATCGTGACCGGTGTGGTGCTCAACCGGCCGCGGCCGCGCCGGCCGTGGCTCATGCTCGCCAGCGCCGGCCTGGTCACCGTCGTCGGCATGGTGATCTGGTTCGCCGGCATGGAGACCGTCGCGTTCGCCGTCTTCGCCACGGTGTATCCGCTCGAGGCGGCCGCGCTGCTGCTGATCGTCCGGGGCGGCTCGTGGCGGCAGGACCGGGCCGGCATGCTCGACACCGCGATGATCTGTGTCGGTCTCGGGCTGGCCTGCTGGCTGCTGGTGATCACCCCGTTGATGGGCGTCGAGGACGCGATCCCGGGGGATGTGCTGTCGGCGCTGTTCCCGTTCGGTGACGTGCTGCTGCTCGGCGTACTGATCCGGTTCTTCACCCTGCAGGGGATGCGCAACCCGGCGTTCTGGCTGATCAGCGTGGCGGTGCTGATGCAGGCGGTGAGTCACATGGCGTCGCTGCTGCCGCTGATCCTGTCGTTCGAGGCGCCGCAGCTGCGGCCGTTCACCTCGCTGGCCGCGTTCCTGATGGCCGGCGCGGCGATCCACCCGTCGATGCGCGTGCTCACCGGCCGGCCGATGCGCTCGGCCGCGGAGATGACGCTGCCCCGGGTGCTGCTGGTGAACCTGGCCTGCATGGCGGCGCCGGTGCTGCTGCTGGCGCAGGGCTACCTTCAGCACGAGGTCGACTGGAAGGCCGCCGGGATCGGCTGCATCATCCTGTTCGCGCTGGTCACGCTCCGGATGGTGGACCTCGTCGGCGAGGTGCAGGACAAGGCCCGCCAGCTCGAGGCGGTGGCGCACATCGACGCGCTCACGGCGCTGCCGAACCGGCGGGCCTGGGACATGGAGCTGGATCGGCGGATCGCGGCGGCCCGCCGGCACGGCACCCCGGTGGTGGTCGCGATCATCGACCTGGACTACTTCAAGCGGTTCAACGACGAGCACGGCCACCAGGGCGGCGACGAGTTGCTGACCTCGGCCGCGGCGGCCTGGCGCCAGCAGCTGCGCCCGGAGGACCTGCTGGCCCGGTACGGCGGCGAGGAGTTCGGGGCGATCTTCGACCACGCCCGGCTGGCCGACGCCGACGTGATCATCGAGCGGTTGCAGGCGGTCACGCCGGCCGGGCAGACGTTCTCGGCGGGCGCGGCGCAGTGGAACGGCACGGAGTCGGCCGACGAGTTGCTGGCCCGGGCGGACGCGGCCCTCTATGCGGCGAAGCGGGCCGGCCGGGACCGGCTCTACATCTCCAGCACGCGGTAGGGCGCGAGCACCCGGTCGATGCGCCGGGCCAGCCACGGGCCGAGCTCGCCCTCGCCGTCGATGGCCCAGGTCAGCTGGGCGCCGGCGTAGATCGCGTAGACGGTGTCGGCGAGTTCGGCCGGGTCGGCGCCGGTCAGGCCGGCCGCCCGGATCAGCTCGGTCAGGTGCGCGCGCAGCGCCCGGCTCTGCTTCACCGAGTGCTCGCGCAGGTCCTCGTCGGTGAGGTCGAGCTGCAGGAACGCCAGGTTGTTCGCCATGCCCTCGCGGGTCGTGATCGGCGCCGTGAACGCGACCAGGCCGTCGCGCAGCGCCTCGAGAGGGCCGGCGCCGGTGGCCCTGATCTCGTCGAAGACGGTGGTGACCGAGCCGGCCTCGCGGGTGGCGAAAGCGATCAGCAGGCCGCGCTTGGAGCCGTAGCGCTGGGTCAGGGCGGGCGGGGTGAGGCCGGCGCGGCGGGCCACCGCGGCCAGGGTCAGCCCGGCCGGTCCCGACTCGGTGACGGTCTGCGCCACCGCCTCGAAGATCTCGTCGTCGCTGACCGATCGTGGTCGTCCCGTCATGCCGTCATCCTAGGGGACCGCTTTACTTTACGTACGTTCATAAAGTAATTTCCCAGGCATGGCTCTTCTCCTTCTCTGCGCCGCGCAGGCAATGTTGATCATCGATGTGGTGGTGGTCAACGTGGCGATCCCGGCGATCCGCGCCGACCTCGGCATCCCCGACGCGCGCCTGGTTCTCACCTCGATCGCGTACACGCTCACCTTCGGCAGCCTGCTGATCGTTTTCGGGCGGGCCGGGGATCTGCTGGGACGATTGCGGCTTTTCGGGTACGGGCTGACGCTCTTCACGCTCGCTTCGCTCGCCACCGGCTGCGCCCAGACCGAGTGGCAGCTGCTGGCCGCCCGCGCCGTGCAGGGCGTCGGCGCCGCGATGGCCGCCCCGGCCGCCCTCGCCCTGCTCACCACGACGTTTCCGGAGGGCCCGCGGCGCAACCGGGCGCTCGGCTGGTGGGCCGCGGCCGGTTCGGCCGGCGCGATCGGCGGCCAGCTGCTCGGCGGCCTGATCACGAGCACGCTCGGCTGGCGCTGGATCTTCCTGATCAACGTCCCGGTCGGGGTGGCAGCCGTCCTCGCCGCCCGCCGGTACCTGGTGGAGACCCGGGTCCCGCGCCGGGCGCCGCTGGACCTCCGGGGCGCGGCCCTGCTGGTGTCCGGCCTGGCCGCGGCGATCCTCGCGCTCACCGGATGTCCGGTGCTCGCGGTCCCGGCCGCGATCCTGCTCGCCCTCTTCGTCCTGGTGGAGCGGCGCCACCCGGAACCGATCGTGGACGGCCGGCTGGTGAGCCGGGCGACCGTTCTCCTCGCCGTGAACGCGGGGACGCTCGGGGCCGCGCTCTTCTTCACGACCATGTACCTCCAGGTGGTGCTCGGCTACCCGGCCGTGCTGGTCGGCCTCGCCTTCGCGCCGGTCACGCTCGTCGTACTGGTGGTCTCGCCGCGGGCCGCCGCCCTCGTCGACCGCTACGGCACCCGCCCACTGCTGGCCGCCGGCTTCGTGCTGCTCGCCGCGGGAATGCTGCTGCTGGCCCGGATGCCGGCCGGCGGCAGCTATCTCCGCGACGTGCTCGGCCCTCTCCTCCTGCTGGCCGCCGGCAGCGGCCTCTCCTACGCGCCCACCTTCGTCGCCGGCACGGCGGGCGTCCCCGACGAGCGCCAGGGCGTGGCCTCGGGCCTGCTGAACTCGGCCCAGGAACTAGGCTCGGCGGCCGGCCTGGCCCTGCTCGGCGCACTGGCGGCAGCCGCCGCGGCCGGCAACGGGCTGACCCACGGCTATCGGGCCGGCCTGCTGGTGGCGGCCGGGTCGGTGCTCGCCTGCCTGTTCCTGATCCGCGGCCTGCCCAGCCGCAGGCTCGCTCCCTCGCGTGGCTGACGTGCCACCTTCCTCACGCGGCTCTCGTCCCGCGCATCCTGGTCCCGCGCATCCTGGTCCCGCGCGTTCTGGTCCCGCGCGTTCTGGTCCCGCGCGTTCTGGCCCCGCGCGCTTTCGTGCCGCGCGCCCTGCTGGTCCTGGGCGCTCTTCTGCCGCGCGCTCTCGTGCCGCGCGTCCTGGCCCCGCGCGTTCTGGTGCCGTGTGCCCTCGTCCCGCGCGGACCTTTCTCGTGCGGCCGGTGGTTCCGGCCGGCGGTAGCGCGGCGCCCGGGTGGGGACCGCATCCGCGACCACATCGGCGCGAGCCTCACCCGGCGACGCGGTCCTGGATCAGGTCGCGGACCGTGCGGGGCTCCCGGCCGAGCAGCTTCGCCAGCGCCGGATCCGACTCGGCGAAATCGCCGCGCCGGGCCGCCTGGAAGAAGCCGAGGAGCACCCGGGCGACGCCCTCCGGGGTGCCCCGCTCGATCTGCGCGGCGACCCACTCCTCGTCGCCGATCACGATTCGGCGGACCTCCCGGCCGGTGACGTCGGAGGCGATCCACGCGATGTCGTCGAACGTCACGGCGGCGCTCGCGGTCAGCGTGAGCGGTCCCTCGAAGGCCTCGTCGCCGGCCTGATCGCCCGTGTCGTCGCCAGCCTCGTTGCCGGTCTCACCGCCGGCCTTGTCGCTGGTCTGGTCGCCGGCCTTGTCGCTGGTCTGGTCGCTGGTCTGGTCGCTGGTTTTGGTGCCAGTCTTGTTGCGGGTCTCGTCGCAGGTCTCGTTGGCGGCGAGGATCACGGCGGCCGCCTCCGCGGCGTCGGCGCGGTCGGTCCAGGAGACCGGGCCGTCGGCGGGTGCGGCGATCACGCCGGTCTCCTGCCACGGGCCGAGCAGCCAGTCGAGGCTGTGCGCGTAGAAGCCGTTGCGCAGCGAGGTCCACGCCACCCCGCTGTCGGTGAGCGCGGCCTCGGCGGCGGCGTGGTGCGGCGCGGCCGCGAACGGGCTGGACGGGTCGGCGTTCTGGTGGCTGGTGTAGAGGATCCGGCGGGCACCGGCCCGCACCGCGATCGCGATCGCGGTGCGGTGCAGGGTGTCCTGGTCGGCGGCGAAGTCGTTCGAGGACACCAGCAACACCTGGTCGGCGCCCTCGAACGAGTCGAGCAGGGCGGCCGGGTCCTCGTAAGACCCGCGCCGCACCCGGACGCCCCGATCGGCGAAGTGCTGCGCCTTGGCGGGGTCGCGGACGCTCACGCCGATGCGGTGAGGGGAGACGCGGCCGAGCAGGTGCTCGACGGTGGCGCCGTTGAGCGCGCCGGTCGCGCCGGTGACGACGATCATGGTTGCCTCCTGTTATCGGCGGTACGCGAAACACGTTAGCACGGGAATCCGTACCGATAACAAGGTTTTGGTATCGTCGTTAACGTGGATGGCACAGAGAGCACGCGGACCCGCGACGGCGTGCGGGCGCGCCTGGTCGAGATCGCGGCGGGCCTGCTCGCCGAGGGTGGCCCGGCCGCGGTGACGACGCGCTCGGTGGCGCAGGCGGCGGGCGTGCAGGCGCCGACGATCTACCGGCACTTCGGCGACAAGCTGGGCTTGCTCGACGCGGTGGTCGTGCATGGGTACGAGACCTACACCGGCCGCAAACACGTCGACCCGGACGGCGACCCCGTCACCGGCCTGCGGGACGGTTGGGACCTGCACGTCGGGTTCGGGCTGGCGAACCCGGCCCTGTTCCGCCTCATGCACGCGGCCCTGCCGTCCGACGGGGGCAACGCCGCGGCCGAGGCGGGCGGGCGGGTGCTGTGGCAGCGCGTCCACCGGGTCGCCGCGGCGGGCCGGCTGCGGGTGAGCGAGCGGCGGGCCGTCGACCTGATCCGGTCGGCCGGTTCCGGCGTGGTGCTCACCCTCATCGACACGCCCGAGCCCGACCGCGACCCCGGCCTCGCCGACGCCGCCTGGGACGCCCTGGCCGCCGCGATCCTCACCGATCCGGTCACGTCACCGGCCGGCCCGGTCGCCGCGGCGGTCACCCTGCGGGCCGCGTTGCCCGAGCTCACGGCGTTCAGCGCGGCCGAACGCGAGCTGCTCGGCGAGTGGCTGGACCGCCTCGCGCGCTGAATTTTGTCGTACCCCCGTGGTGGACTCTCGGGCATGGGGATGGAGTTGATCGGTCATCGGCTGTCCGGCGCGGATCTGCAGGCGCTGCTGGACGACCCGTCCACCGTGGAGAAGATCCTCTACGGCGAGCTGGACGACGACGACGCGGAGATGCCCGAGCCCGAGCTCGATCTCGACAAGTCGTGGCACGCCGTCCACTTCCTGCTGACCGGCACGGCCTGGGGCATCGGCGACGACCCGGCCGGCGCGGCGGTCCTGGGCGGCATGGAGATCGGCGAGGACGGTGGCTACGGCCCACCGCGCTACCTCGTCCCCGACGACGTCCGGGCGGTGTCCGCCGCCCTGGACCGGCTCGGCGACGACACGCTGCGCGCCCGCTTCGACCCGGCAGCCCTGGACGCCGCCGACATCTACCCGGCCGGCTGGTCCGGCACCGACGTCGAGGGCCTGCTGGTCCATCTGGCCGAGCTGCGCGCTTTCTACCGGGCAGCCGCCGGGAACGGGGAGGGGGTGCTGCTGGCCCTTTGCTGACGTGCGGACCTGCGAGCCGCGGCCGACTCACCCGAGCCTGCCGGGCGCCTCGGGTGGGTCAGGTGAGGAGCTGGGCCAGGCGGGCTGCTCCGATGTTGCCGCCGGAGAGGATGACGCCTATCCGGGGTGGTGTCGCGTCGGGACGGGTGGGCGGAGTGAGCCGGCCCGAGAGGAGAGCGGCCAGACCTGAGGCGCCGCTGGGTTCGAGGACCAGCTTGAGGCGGTCCACGGCGAACTTCAGGGCGTCGCGGAGGTGGTCGTCGGTCACCAGGATCACGTCGTCGACGAGGTGTTTGTTGATGGAGAAGGTCAGTTCGCCGGGGATGGGGGCCGCCTGTCCGTCGGCGATCGTGCGGGGTACGGGTATGCGGATGCGCTCGCCCGCCTCCAGGGAGCGTTTCGTGTCGTCGCCTGCCTCCGGTTCGACGCCGATCACGCGGATGCCGGGCTGGACGCCCTTGGCCGCGGTGGCGCTGCCGGCGATCAGGCCGCCGCCGCCCACCGGTACGACCAGGGCGTCGAGCTCACCTGCCTCGTCGAGCAGTTCGAGGGTGGCCGTTCCCTGGCCGGCTATGACGTGCGGGTGGTCGTAGGGCGGGATCAGCGCCAGCCCGCGCTCGGCCGCGAGGGCGAGGCCGATCTCCTCGCGGTTCCCGGTGTACCGGTCGTAGGTGATGACCTCGGCGCCGTAACCGCGGACCGCGTCCATCTTGGAGACCGGCGTGTCCTCGGGCATCACGATGACGGCGCTGCTGCCGAGTTCGCGGGCGGCCAGGGCGACCGCCTGCGCGTGATTGCCGGACGAGTAGGTCACGATGCCGCGTGCGAGCTGCGCGGGGGAGAGGAGGGAGATCGCGTTGTAGGCGCCGCGGAACTTGAACGCCCCGATCCGCTGCAGGTTCTCCGCCTTCAGGACGACCCGGGCGCCGGTCAGGGCGTCGAGGGTGCGGGAGCGGATCACCGGCGTACGGTGGGCGATCCCCTCGATGCGCGCGGCCGCGTCCATGACGTCCCGTAACGACACCGTCACCATGCTTTGATCGTACGAAAGGCTCGGCGCTCCGGCAGGGTGAGCTGCACCCACCGTGGGGGCGTTCAGCTGGAGCCGCGGACGCGCAGAGTCGTGGGTAGGCGGCCCAGTAGCGGGGATGAAGGGTCCAGCAGGTGGTGGACTGCCGCGGCGGCCTCTTCCTCGACCGGCATGTAGACGGACGAGAGGTCGGCTGCTTCGGCCAGGGTGCTGCCGTCGAAGCCTACGACCGCTACGTCGTCGGGGACTCGGCGGCCGGATTCGCGCAGGGCCTGGAGGACGCCCATGGCGGTGACGTCGCAGGCGGCGAAGACGGCGTCGAGGCGGGGCTCGCGGGCCAGCAACTCCCAGGCGGCCGCGTAGGCGCGGGTACGAGTGAAGTCGCCGTTCACCGAGGCCACGGGTGCGGTCACGCCGTACAGGAAGCCTGCCCTGCGCTCCTCGGCGCACGGGGTCGGCGGGCCGAACACGGCGCCGATCCGGGTACGGCCGCCGGCGATCAGGTGGCGGGCCGCCTGGAGTCCGCCGTCGTAGTTGTCCGGGGCTACGTAGGAGACGCCCGGCGCCGACCGGCCCAGCGAGACCGTCCGGGACCGGCCGCCGGCCGGGGCGTCCGGCATGTTGATCAGCAGGCGGCCGAACGGCGGGTCGGTGTCGTGGCGGGGTGGTGCGGGGACGCGGCGTACCGAGAGGGCGATGCCGGATTCGCCGAGAGCTCGCAGCGCGCCGGTCAGGACCCGGCCGTAGAACGGCTTGGCGCTGAGCGCGTCCGGATCCGGGTCGACGATCAGGATCTCGATCCGGTCCTGCCCGCTCCGGCAGCTCCGGTCAGGGCGGTTCCATTCGCTCCGGTCCCGCCCGGAGTGGTTGTGGTCGCTACGGTCCTGCTCGCGCCGGTCCTGCGAGGGACGGTCCTGCTCGCGCCGGGCCTGCGAGGGGCGGTCCTGCGAGGGACGGTCCTGCTCTGCGCCGTCCCGGTCGCTGCTGTCCTGCACGGGGGCCCTGCCCGTGGCGAGGGCACGGGCCACCGCATGGGGTTCGAAACCCAGGCGGGCCGCCACCCGTCTCACGTGGTCGCGGGTTTCCGCCGAACTGCCGTAGACGCCGTTGATGGCCCGCGAAGCCGTGGCCCGCGACACCCCGGCCACGCGCGCCACGTCCGCGAGAGTCGGCCGTCGCTTCTCCATGGACGCGACGGTAATCGATGACGGTCACATCGCCGGCAGGGTGGGCGGGTGTCAGTGCGGACTGGTGCGGACCTCCGGGGCCGGGAGGCCGTCGAACCAGGAGGCCTCCCGGACGGCGTCGAGGATGCGGCGGCGGCCTGCGGGGTCCTGGCGGTCGATGAAGAGGATGCCGTCGAGGTGGTCGGTCTCGTGCTGCATGCACCGGGAGAGGATGCCGTCGCCGACCACCTGCACCGGGTCGCCGTGTTTCGTGTAGCCCTTGGCGAGGACGTTCATGCGCCGGCGGGTGTCGAGGTAGATGCCGGGGATCGAGAGGCATCCCTCGTACCCGTCCTGGATCTCCTCGTCCGGGAACTCCAGGACCGGGTTGACCAGGTGATCGAGTTTCCTGTCGTTGCCGGGCAGCTCGGGCGCGATCGCGAAGACGCGCAGGCTCACGCCGATCTGCGGTGCGGCGAGGCCGGCGCCCCGGCTCTCCGCGAGTGTCTCGTTGAGATCCTTCACCAGGCGGTGCAGCTCGGCGTCGAAATCGGTCACCGCGGCCGCGGCCTGGCGCAGCACCGGGTCGCCGACCTTTCGGATGTCCAGCACAGTCATGGATCAAGTCTCCCTCGCTCCGGCCCTGTCGCGCGACCGGGCAGGCCATGCGCGGTGGGCTTCCGGCGTACCCGGGAAAAAGCGCAAGCGGCGCGGGAAGCGCGCCCCCTAGGGTCGGCGCATGGAGGTCAGATCGGCGCGGGTGGATGACGCGGAGGCGCTCGCCGAGGTGCAGACGCGCAGCTCGCGGGAGGCCTATCGGGGGATCATGCCGGCGGAGCACCTCGATCGGATGGATGTGGCGCGGCGCCGGCGGGTGTGGCGGGACCTGATCGAGAACGACGAGGCGCCGGCCGGGACGCTCGTGCTGGAGGATGCGGGCGAGGGTGTGGTCGGGTTCGTCAACGTGGCGGCCGGTGACGGGCTCGGGGAGATCCGGGCCGTGTACGTGGTGCCGGAGCTCTGGGGCCGGGGCGGTGGACGGCTGCTGATGGCGGCCGGGCTGGAACGGCTGGCGGAGGCCGGGTATCGGGACGTGGTCCTGTGGGTGCTGGAAAAGAACGCGCGGGCCCGGCGCTTCTATGAGTCGGCCGGTTGGCGGGCCGACGGGACGTCCCGGACGGACGAGTCGCGAGGTGTCGCTCTGGTCACGATCCGCTATCGGCTGCGAATCTGAGTTTACGCTGCTCGGCATGTCACATCGATCGACGGGTTTCGCTGTCGTCGCGGTGATCTACGCGGTGGCCGGGCTGGTGGGGTGGACGATCGGCTTTTCGTACCCATTAATCACGTTTTATGCGGATATAGGTGCCACGATCGTCGTCTTCGTGGCGAGCATGATCGTGGGGAATGCCAGCGTCTACGACCCCTATTGGAGCGTCGCGCCCGCCGTGATCACCATGGCGTGGCTGGGCGATGCCGGGGCGCGACAGATCGCCGTGCTGGTGCTCATGCTGGCCTGGGCGATCCGGCTCACCGCGAACTGGGCCATGTCGTGGCGGGGCCTCGGCCACGAGGACTGGCGGTACACCCGGCTGCGCGGGCAACGGGTGCCGTTCTGGCTGGTCAACCTCGTGGGGATCCAGCTCGTGCCGACGCTCGTCGTCTTCGCTGCGCTGCTCCCGGTCTGGCCCGCCATGACGGTGACCGGCCGGCCGTGGAACTGGCTCGACGTCGTCGCCGTCGTGGTCACGGCCGGGGCCGTCGTCCTCGAGGCGACCGCGGACCGGCAGATGCACCGCTTCACGCGGGAGCCGGCGAACCGGGGGCGGATCATCGATCGGGGGCTGTGGCGGCACTCGCGGCACCCCAACTACCTCGGCGAGATCATGTTCTGGTGGGGGATGTGGCTGTTCGGGCTGGCCGCCGCACCCGGCTGGTGGTGGACGGTGGCTGGGCCGATCGCGGTGGTGCTGCTTTTCCGGTACGTCAGTATTCCGATGATGGATCGGCGGTCGCTGGAGCGGCGTCCCGGATATGCCGAGCACATGCGCCGGGTTCCGGCGCTGCTGCCGGTTCCGTTCTCGTCGTGAGTTTTTCGGTCTAGGTTCCTAGGATGCCTGCCTGCCTCTGCCGCGGGGTCGCCTTCTCGTGCGGGTTCCTTCTCGTGCGGGTTCCTTCTCGTGCGGGTTCCTTCTCCTGCGGGTTCCTTCTCCTGCGGGCTTCCTTCTCCTGCGGGTGACAAGGTGGGCCGGGAAGCGGGCTGCTGTGGCAACGTGGCTCGATGCTTCTGGGTGGGCGTTATGAGCTGCGAGGGCTGATCGGCCGCGGCGGCAGTGCCGAGGTGTGGCGGGGGTTCGATCGTCGGCTGGGGAGGGTCGTCGCCGTCAAGGTGCTGCGCCAGGGCGAGCCGGAACGGTTCGAGCGCGAGGCCCGTACCGTGGCGAAGCTGGCACATCCGGCCATCGTGGCCGTTCACGACGCCGGGGCCGATCAGGGGTTGCTCTACCTCGTCATGGAACTCGTCGACGGGGCCAGCCTCGCCGAGCGTCTCGAGTACGGGGCACTGGAGATCGCCGAAGCCGCCCGGATCGCGATCCAGGTGTGCGCCGCCCTGGAGGTGGCCGCGGCGGCCGGCGTGGTGCACCGGGACGTGAAGCCCGGCAACATCCTGCTGACCGGGGACGGCGGGGTGAAGGTCTGCGACTTCGGGCTGGCCCGGGCGGCGGGCACGGCCGGGAGCCGGGGGATGAGCGGGACCAGCGGATACATGGCGCCGGAACAGGTGGCCGGGGGCGCCGTCGATGTGCGGACCGATTTGTACGGGCTGGGCTGCGTCCTCTACGCGATGGTGGCCGGGTGTCCGCCGTTCAGCGGAGACAGTCCGTGGCAGCACCTCGAGGAGACGCCGGTGCCGGTTGGCGAGCTCCGGGTCGGTGTGCCTGTAGCTCTCGATCTGCTGATCCGGGGGCTGCTCGCGCGGTATCCGGCGGATCGGCCGTCGACGCCGGGAGAGGTTCGGGCCGTCTTGCAGGCGGCGGAGGTGTCGGGAATTTCGGAAATATCCGGCGAGGGAAGGGAGGCGGCGGCGGGAACGGCGGCGGCGGGAGTGGTGACGTGGCGGAGGCTGTCGCGGCTGCGGCCTGTTCTCGTGGCCCTGAGTTCGGCGGGTGTGGTGGCGGCAGGCTGCGCTTTCGTCATGGCGGAAGGGCCGGGGGATACCGGATCGGGGAGGAACGGGACTCGGGGAGCCGGGCCTCAGGCCGCGCCCGCGGTGAGCAGCCCGGTCCTGCCGTCCGCGTCGCCCGCCGTCTCGCCCGTCGTCTCGCCCGTCGTCTCACCTGTCTTCTCGCCGAGCAGCCGGACGACGCCGGTCGCTGAGCGGGTTCCGCCGGCCGCTGGCAGGACGCCGGAGGTTGAGGAG
This sequence comes from Actinoplanes sp. NPDC023714, assembly GCF_040639855.1. Taxonomy (NCBI): domain Bacteria; kingdom Bacillati; phylum Actinomycetota; class Actinomycetes; order Micromonosporales; family Micromonosporaceae; genus Actinoplanes; species Actinoplanes sp. NPDC023714. The sequence goes on along the minus strand of NZ_JBFAAR010000010.1, from coordinate 155,817 downwards.
ACGACGCCTTCCGGCTGCCGCCCGGGACGCGACCAGCACGCCGGCGACGATGCCAAGCCCGGCCGGAAAGGGTGTGCCGGCTCCGCCGCCTCGGCGCGGGAGGGGCGGCGCGGTGGGGAATGAACCCACACAGGACCGCGCGACGGCGTAGGGGTCAGGCCGGTTGCTTCCGGCGTACCGAAGAAGGGGTTTTCTGGCCCAGAAGGATGCCGCCGAAAACCAGGAGCAGGCCGAGGATCTGGCGCGGGGACAGGATCTCGCCGGCGATGAGGACGCCGAGCAGGACGCCGGTGGCCGGGTTGAGGAGGCCGATCAGGCCGACCGTGCCGGCGTCGAGGTGGCGGAGGCCGGTGAACCAGGCGGCGAAGGCGAGGGCCGTGGCGATGATCGTGACATAGGCGAAAGCGGTCAGCTCGGTGCCGGTGAGCCTGGGAGGGGCGCCCTCGATCGTGACGGCGGCGGCCACCAGCATGAGGCCGCCGGCGATGAGCTGCCAGGAGGTCAGTGAGAAGACGTCGACGCCGGCGCTCCACTTCTTCGCCAGGATGTAGCCGAACGACGACATCACCATGGCGGCGACCGAGGCCAGGACGCCGTGGGCGTTCACGGACACCGGGCCGGTCAGCAGCATGAGGCAGACCCCCGCGATGCCGGTGGCGGCGCCGGCCAGGTGCAGCGCCTGCGGGCGTTCGGCGAGGGCCATCCAGGCGAAGAGCATGAGTACGACCGGAGAAGTCGCCATGATCGTCGAAGCGATGCTGGTGGGGAGGGTCTGCGCGGCCAGGTAGACGAGGGCGAAGAACGCGCCCATGTTGAGCGTGCCGAGGACCAGCGACCGCCACCACCAGACGCCGGTCGGCATCCGGCGCCGGACCAGGAGCAGCAGCAGGCCCGCCGGGAGCGCCCGGATGGCGGCGCCGTAGAGCGGGTAGCCGGCCGGAAGCCACCGCTGGGTGACGTAGTACGTGGTGCCCCACGCGATCGGCGCGACGGCGGTGATCAGTACCCAGCGCAATCTAGCTTCCATGGAAGCTAATATAGCTTCCTCGGAAGATATATGCTGACCTGGTGACCGAAGACCATGTCGCCCGGATCCAGCAGGAGTGGGCCCGCGAACGACCCGACGTCGACGTGACGCCGCAGGGCGTGATCGGGCGGCTGCACCGCCTCAGCGCGCACCTGACCGAGCAGCTCTGCGTGGTCTACCGGCGGTTCGGGCTCGGCGAGGGCGAGTTCGACGTGCTCGCGACGCTGCGGCGGGCCGGCGAGCCGTACGAGCGGGCGCCCGGGGAGCTCGCCGCGTTCACGATGGTGACCACCGGGGCGATGACCAAGCGGATCGACCGGCTCGAACGGGACGGGCTGGTGACCCGGCGGCCGAGCGCGCGCGACGGGCGCGGCCGGGTGGTGGCGCTCACGCCGGCCGGCCGGGAACTGATCGACCGGGCGTTCACCGAGCACATGCGCAACGAGCGGCGGCTGCTCGACGAGCTGTCCCCGGAGGACGCGGCCGCACTGGAGGCGTTGCTGACCAGGTGGCTGGCCCGCTTCGAGCGATGACCGGGTCAGCGGCGGCGGTCGAGTTCCCGGTTCAGCGTGACGGCGGCGTCGATGAGGGCCAGGTGGGTGAACGCCTGCGGGAAGTTGCCGAGCTGCTCCCCGGTCAGCCCGATCTCCTCGGAGTAGAGGCCCAGATGATTCGCGTACGTCAGCATCTTCTCGAACGTGAACCGGGCCTTGTCCAGCTCGCCGGCGGCGGCCAGGGCCGTCACGTACTGGAACGTGCAGAGCGAGAAGGTGCCCTCGTCGCCGCGCAGCCCGTCCGGTGAGGCGGCCGGGTCGTACCGGTAGACCAGGCTGTCGGTGACCAGCTCGGACTCCATCGCCCGCAGCGTCGACGCCCACATCGGATCGCCCGGCGTGATGAACCCGACCGTCGGCATGCGCAGCAGCGACGAGTCGAGGACGTCGGTCCGGTAGTGCTGGCGGAACGCCTGCCGCTCCGTGCTCCAGCCGCGCTGCATGATCTCGTCGTAGATGGCGTCGCGGGCCTGCCGCCAGGTGTCGACCGGCGCCGGCCGGCCGTACTCGGCGGCCATCCGCAGGCCGCGGTCGAGGGCCACCCAGCACATCAGCCGGCCGTACGTGAAGTCCTGCCGGCCGCCGCGGGTCTCCCAGATGCCCTCCTCCGGCTGCGACCAGTTCGCGGCGACCCAGTCGACCAGGTCGCGCATGGCGAGCCAGCCCCGATGGCCGGGCGCCAGGCCGTTGCGGTGCGCCACGTACAGGCTGTCCAGGGCCTCGCCGTAGATGTCGAGCTGCAGCTGGTCGGCGGCGCCGTTGCCGATCCGCACCGGCGCCGAGTTCCGGTAGCCGGACCAGTGCGGCAGGCTCTCCTCGATCAGGTCGCTGGAGCCGTCGATGCGGTACATGATGTCGAGCGGGCCGGTGTCGCTCTTGTCGGCCTGCTCCTCGACCCGGTCGCGCAGCCAGCGGGCCAGCGCCGCGGCCTCGTCGGTGAAGCCGAGCGACAGCAGCGAGTAGACCGAGAACGACGCGTCCCGGACCCAGGTGTAGCGGTAGTCCCAGTTGCGCTCGCCGCCGACCTGCTCGGGCAGGGCCGCTGTCGGCGCCGCGACCAGGGCGCCGGTCGGCGCGTACGTCATCAGCTTCAGGGTGATCGCCGAGCGGTTCACCATCTCCCGCCAGCGGCCGGCGTACGTGCACCGGTTGATCCAGTCCGACCAGAACCGCTCGGTCTCCTCGAAGAGCCGCAGCGCCTCGGACACCGGCATCGCGTCGAGGGTGCCGGGACCGGTCTCCAGGACGAGGCCGCGTGCCTGACCCGCGGCCAGGCGCAGCTCACCGCGCACGTCACCGTCCGGGTCCACGCTCGACCGGCCGAGATGCTCGTCGCCGGGATCGCGGATGAACCGTACCCTCAGGATGTTCTTCTCGCCCTCGCAGACCACGCCGTCGTCGCTCGCGTGCGTGCGGAACGACTCCCGGCCGTAGTCGAACCGCGGCGCCAGGTCGAACGCGAAGGTCATCTCACCGCGGACGCAGCGGACCAGGCGCACGAGGCGGTGCCGCTTGTTGCCGTCGTGGTCGGTGGCGATCGGCATGAAGTCGACGATCTCGCCGACCCCGCCGCCGGTGAGGAAGCGGGTCACCAGGATCGCGGTGTCCGGGAGGTAGAGCTGCTTCGAGGTGAACGTCCCGCCGGTGGGCCGGGTCTTCAGGTGCCCGCCGCGATCGGTGTCGAGCAGCGCGCCGAAGATGCTCGGCGAGTCGAACCGGGGCGCGCACCACCAGTCGACGGTGCCGTCGGTGGAGACCAGGGCGGCCGTCTGGAGGTCGCCGATCAGGCCGTGGTCGGCGATGAGCGGGAAGTCAGCCATGCCGTCACCATGGCTCCCGCGCCCCGGCCGGACATCATTCCGCGCGGATGATTCGAAGAAGGCCGAAGCGGATGATTCAGAGCAGGCAGAACTCCTGGCCCTCCGGGTCGGCGAGGACCGTCCAGCGGAAGTCGCTGTTCACGACCGTGGCACCCAGGGCGAGCAGAGGCTCGATGTCCCCGACGAGGTCGAGGTGGGAGCGGTGCCGGAGATCCCCGTCGTTGCGGGAGAACTCGAGATAGGGCCCGGTGTCCGCCCGCCGCATCCGTACGAAGTCGTCGGTCAGCGTCTCGGCGGTCCACCCGAGCGCCTCGGTCCAGAAGCGGCGCGGCTCGGCGCAGTCCACCACCACGGCCGCGATCGGCCCGGTGTCCCGGTAGACCTCCCGCGGCTCCAGGACGCAGAACAGGTTGCCCTCCGGGTCGGCCAGGACCGTCCACGGCACGTCGCCCTGGCCGATGTCCGCCGGGGTGGCGCCCAGCCCGATCAGGCGCGCGACGAGCTCCCGCTGATGCCGCTCGGAGGTGGTCGCCAGGTCGATGTGGACGCGGTGCCGCACCGTCTCCGGGTCCGGTACCCGGATGACGTCGAGGACCACGTCGTGCGAATCCGGCCAGCGGAAACCCTCGGGGGTGACGCTGGTGGCGCCGTCGTGGGCGCCCCCGGCGTTCCAGCCGAGGGCCTCCGCCCAGAACCGGCCCACCGCCTCGTCGTCGCGGGCCTTGAGGTTGACCTGAACGAGTCGCAGTGCCACGAGCGTGATCCTAGCTACACGGAACGAGCCGTCGTGATGCCTCCGTCGACGGCGATCTCGGCGCCGTGGATGTAGCCGGCGCGCTCGGAGAGCAACCAGGCCACCGCGTCGGCGATCTCCTCGGGGGTTCCGGGGCGCCCGGCGGGCGTGCCGGCGGTCATGTGGGCGATGACGTCGCCGTCGGCCGCGTTGATCGGGGTGCGGGTCGCTCCGGGGGAGACGGTGTTGACCCGCACGCCGCGGGGGCCGAACTCGGCGGCCCAGCTGCGGGCGAGCTGGATCTCGGCGGCCTTGGTCGCGGAGTACAGCCCGACGAAGGGGTGCCCGACGTGGGCCATCCACGAACCGATGACGACGATCGCGCCGTGGCCGCGTGCGGCCATCGCGGGGGCCAGCGCCGCGGTCAGCACGTGCGGGGCGCGGATGTTCACGGCGAGGGTCGCCTCCAGGTCGGTGTCGGTGAGGCTCACCGTGTCGACGGCCGGGCACAGGGCGGCGTTGTGGACCACCGCGTCCAGCCGCCCTCCGGTGGCCTCGATGGCGGCGCGGGCGAAGTCCCGCAGCGACTCGGGTGGGCCGGTCAGGTCGGAGGGGACGAAGACGGCTCGTCCGCCGCTGCCTTCGATGCCGGCGACGACGGCCGCGCCGCGAGCACGATCGCGGCCGGTGACGACGACGTGCCATCCCTGCGCGGCCAGGGTGCGGGCGGTGGCGGCACCGATGCCGCTGGTGGAACCGGTGATCAGAACGGTGGAAGTCATGATCACTAGCTCACCCGGGACGCGCGGCTCGCACCAGGGCGCGTCCTGCCTGGGCACCGCATGACCAGGTTCGTGCCGCCGCCGGCTCCTATGCTGGCTGGGTGCCTGCTGATCGTGCTGCTCTCGGGGCGTTCCTGCGGTCCCGGCGTGACCGCCTGACGCCTGCCCAGGCCGGCATCACCGCCTTTCCCGGCCCCCGGCGGGTTCCCGGTCTGCGCAAGGAGGAGCTCGCCCTGCTCGCCGGGCTGAGCCCGGACCACTACAGCCGCCTGGAGCAGGGACGCCAGCACACCGTCACCGACGAGGTGGTGCGGGCGCTGTCCCGGGCGCTGCAGCTCGACGAGATCGAGCGCGCGCACCTGCGTGACCTGGCCGCTCCGGCCTCGCATCGGCGGTGGGCGGGCCCGGAGGCCGCTCAACGGCCCGATCCGGGGATGCTGCGCCTGATGGAAGCGCTGAGCCACATCCCGGCGCTGCTGCTGGGCCGGCGTTCGCAGGTGCTGGCCCGCAACGAGATGTTGAGAGCGGTGCTGGGGCCGGGGCTGGAGCCGGGGTCGTCGTTCGCGCGCTGGCTGTTCCTGGACCCCGGCGCGCGGGTGCGCATCGCGAACTGGGCCGACTTCGCCCCCGCCGCGGTCGGGGCGCTGCGCTACGAGGTGGGCCGCCACCCCGACGATCGCCGCCTGGCCGGTCTGGTGGAGGAGCTGCGCCGGAGCGATCCCGACGTCGCACGGTGGTGGGACGACCAGCGGGTCACCTTCCGCACCTCGATGACCAAGCACCTGGCCCACCCGGCCGCCGGCCCGCTCACGTTCGGCGTCGAGTCCGTGATCGGGCCACACGATCCGGAACAGCGCCTGGTGGTCTACACCGTCGAACCCGATTCGCCCACGGCACGGGTGCTTCCCCTCCTGGCGAGTTGGGCGGCCGGGCCGCAGGAGTCCGTTCAGGTCGATGGCAGCTGACTTCACGGTCCATCCGGTGGGGCGCGTCGCGTCGCCCCTGCGGGACGCCGCGGCCGCGCCGAAGCAGGGCGACGAGGGTGCGCCCCCTGCATGGCTGATCTTCGATTCCGAGTACGCCGGAGCGCTCGCCGACGTCCGCCCCGGCGCCGAGATGCTGCTGCTCACCTGGCTGGACCGGGCCGATCGCGGCGTCCGCGAGGTGCGCCCGCGCGACGACCCCGGCCGGCCGCTCACCGGCGTCTTCAGCACCCGCTCCGCGGACCGCCCGAATCCGATCGGCCTGCACCGCGTCACGATCGCCGAGATCGACGGCGTCCGCCTCCGGGTGACCGCCCTGGAGGCCCTCGACGGCACCCCGATCCTCGATCTCAAGCCGGTCCTGGACCCCGCCACCGACCGCTGAGCCGGGAACCGCATCCACTCTTGCCGATGCCCTTGCGGGTCGCTATGTTAATGAAAAATCACACGGTGACGAACCGGAAACATCGTTGTATCACCAGTGTGGTTGCCCTTTTCGCCTCGCGGTTGGTAGGTAAGCGAATGCAGAATCTCAGCAGAAGGCGCGTTCTGACCCTCGGTGCCGCGCTGGGCCTGGCGGGCGCCGCGGCGCCGTCGGCGGCGTGGGGATGGTCGTCGGCGGGGTCGATCGCCGGCACCGACACGATCACCGATCCGTGGCTGGTGTGGGACGACGCCACCGACCCGCTGCTCGTCGACCTCCTCGAGAACGGGCAGATCCCGGCCGTCAACACGGCCTTCGACAAGTGGGTGAACAACGGCGACGCGCTGCCGGCCGGCCTGCCCGCGAACCTGACGGCCTGGCTGCGGGAGCACAACCGGCTGCCGTCCTGGGCCGACCAGACGAAGCTGGCCCGGGCCGCGCAGTTCAACAAGCGCATGAGCATGTACCTGTTCCTGCTCTACGGGCTGGGCAGCGGGATCATGAGCACGGTGGTGCCGCGCGAGGCACGCAACGTCTACTGGTCCGAGGGCGGCGCGGACATGAAGGCGCGTGCGGCCAAGACCTTCACCTACGGGTACGACCTGAGCGCGCTGGACGCCTTCCAGCCCAGCGGTGGATTCGTCGTCACCTCGAACAAGACCCGGCTCACCCACGCGGCCGTCCGGCACCTGCTGCCGCAGTCGGCGAAGTGGCGCGCCGTCACCGACGACCAGGACTTCATCCCGATCAGCAACGGCGACATCCTGGTCACCTTCCACACCCTCGGCACCTACGTGCACGGGAAGCTGAAGTCCTGGGGGATCCGGATGTCAGCGGCCGAGGAGGAGGCGTACCTGCATCAGTGGCAGGTGGCGCTGCACCTGCTCGGGGTGCGCGACGACTTCATCCCGGCGAGCTGGGCGGCCGCGAAGCAGCAGTCGGCGTACGTGCTGACGCCGCTGCTCGCGCCCACGCCCGAGGGCATCGACCTGGCCGACATCCTGCTCAACCTGGTGTCGCAGGTGGACCTCGGCGTCACCCGCGGATTCCAGCGGGAGTTCGCCCGGTACGTGCTCAGTGACAAGATCGGCGACTGGCTGAAGCTGCCCCGCGACTACGCCTCGCGCACGGTCATCGAGGTGGGCTGGCCGACGTACGTGGCGTTCCGCGAGGGGCTGTCCCCGGTCATCCCGACCACCTTCTCGGTGTTCGACCGGTTCGTGCGGGGCCTGGCGATGCTGTTCCTCAACAACGGGACGTCGCCGACGTACACGCCCATCACGATCCCGACCGGCAACCGGCCCGGCGCCTAGGGTCCTCTACAGGGTCAGTGCCCCGGTCACCAGCGCCGTGACGGTGTCGCGATTGCCGGGCGTGTCCTGCCAGCGCAGGGCGCGCCCGGCCTCGACCACGACGCCGAACCCGGCGTGCGCCAGCAGCCGGGCCTGCCGCGAGTCCAGGCCGGGGCGGGCCTGCCGGAGCTGCTGCTCCCAGACCGCGATGTGCTCGCGCTGCGCCAGGATCAGCGGCCGCTGCAGGTCGGCCGGCAGCCCGCGGATCTCCGCCTCGGCGACGCTGTTCAGCGCGTTGTGCTCGAAGCTGTAGGCCACGTACGCCGCGGTCAGCGCCACCACCGACGCCCGCGGATCCGCCGACCGGTGCAGGCTGCTCTCCACCGCCTGGGCCAGCAGCCCCGCGGCCTGCAGGCACGCGGCCACCAGGATGTCGACCTTGCCGGGGTAGTGCCGGTAGATGGCGGACGGCGCGAGGCCCACGGCCTGGGCGATCTGGCCGTTCGTCACGTTCGCGAAGCCGTCCCGGGCGAACAGCGGCACGGCCGCCGCGAGGATCTCCGCGCGCCGGGTCCGCGGCACCGGCCGGCCCGGCAGCGCCACCAGGCCGGCGCTGCCCGCGGCCGCCGCCGGATCGGTCGCCGCGACGCGCATGGCGGACGCCAGCAGCAGATCCTCGATGCGGCGCTGGGCGATCGACGTGTGGTGCATCGTGATCGAGCCGATCGCGCCGAGGGCGGCCACCGCGCGGAGGCGGGCGTCCGGAATCGGGAGCTCACGGCGTACCGAAGAAGTCACCTGATCGACCACGTGCTCGAACTTGGCCCGGAGCAGCCGTCGATCGTCATGGTCGAGGTAGCGGGCCTCCCAGCGGTAGAGACCCCCGGCCGACCGGTGCGCGACCGTCACGCGGATCAGCGCCGCGAGCGTCTCCTCCAGCCCGGCGCCGTCCGGAAGCGCCGCCACCAGGCGGTCCACCATGACGTCGGCGCACTCGGCGAAGAGGGCGTACTTGTTGGGGAAGTGCCGGTAGAGCGCGGCGGCGCTGATCCCCACCCGGGCGGCGATCTCCTCCATCGAGGCGGCGTGGTAGCCGCGCTCGCTGAACACCTGCCCGGCCGCCTCGACGATGAGCTGCTTGCGGTTGTGCGGTCGGGTGGCCGCCGTCGGCCCGGCGGTCACCGGATCACTCGGGCATTCGTCGGCGGGCGCAGGACCATGGGTGTCAGTCAATCACAGCGCCGGCGCCCTCCCTTCTCCGGTGAGAGCGCCGGCGCTGCCGGATCAGGGCTGCAGCGGCAGGATCGCGCAGGTCGAGGCGGCCGCCGAACCCGCCAGCCGGTTGCCGAGCCAGTCCACCGCCGGACCCTGGTCGGTGAGCAGCGGCCCGAAGTGGTTGATCAGCGGGCTGACCGTCCAGGCCAGCACGACCGGGTCGTAGACGACCCTGCCGCCCAGCTTGCACCAGTTCGCGGCCATGGTGCGGGCCTGCCCGTGCGGCACCAGGTTGTCGTGGACACCGGTGGCGACGCGCACCACGCCGGTCGGCTTGCGGGTGCCGATGCGCTGTTTCCCGATGTACTCCTGCAGCACCGGCTCGGCCTTGATGATGTCGGCGACCGACTGGCCGCCGGTCGTCCAGGCGGTGCTGCGCTTCCCGGCGTAGGCGAAGATCGCGTCGCCGACGCACATGGTGGAGAGGCTCTTCAGCACGGCCCGCCCGGCGTCGCTCAGGTATTCGTCGAGCAGGGTCCGCAGCCCCGGCTCGGACTGCGCGAATCCGTTGACCGACCAGCCCAGGGCCCCGAGCAGCTCACTGCCGTCGATGGCCGAGGTCACTGCCGCGAGATCGGCCGGCGGCGCGCCGGCATAGGTGGCCTTCAAGGGTACGTCGGGAGCATAGGTGGCGTGGAGCTCGGCCGCCGAGGCCACGGCTCCACCGCCCTGGCTGTAGCCGTACAGCCCGACGGCCGACGACGAGGTCAGCGACGTGCCGGGCAGGGAGCGGGCGGCCCGGGCCGCGTCCAGCACGGCGTGCCCGGAGTCGACCCGGTTCACGTACGTGTGCAGCCGGTCGGTGGTGCCGAGCCCGGCGTAGTCGGTCTGTACCACGGCGATGCCCTTGGCGAGCAGCCGGTAGATGGCGAGCACCTCGTACCCGATCGACACGGTGAACTGGTCCTCCTCGGTGCCGAGGATCAGGCCGCGCTCGAGGGCGAGCGAGGTGGAGCACTGGTCGCCCTGGCCCATCGTGCCGGGCGCGAGGACCACGAGCGGGCGCGGGCCGGCGCCCCTCCATCTCGCCGACGGCTCGATGTAGGCGCCGGTGACGGCGACCGGGCCGCCGGTGGAGTCGGTGGACTTGTACATGATCCGGGTGGCGGTGCCGGGCAGCGTGCCGGTGATGCCGGGCAGGGACAGGGCCAGGCGCAGCGGCTCGGTGCGGACCAGTGTGCCGTCGGCGGCCGGGAGGGTCGCGGGCGGCGTGTAGAAGGCGGGGATCGTGACGGCGGCTTCGGCGGGAGCGGGCGCGGCGATCAGGGCGGCGATCGTCGCGGCGACGACGGGAAGGGAAACTCGGGTACGCAGGGACATCTGCGGCCTCCGGGGCTCGGTGTTACCGGAAGGTAACTTTGTGAACCGAGACATTCCAGATGGTTGATTTCTCATTCCGGAGCGGTGTGTCGCACTCCTCGCGCGCGGATGGCCAGAACACCGGGTGGCGCGGCCCCTGCATGATCGAGCGCTATGGAGTCAGGGGCGAAGTACCGGAAGTGGCTGCGGGCCGTCGTGCTGGTGGCCGCGCTGGTCGCCGCGGTCGTCCTGGTACGCCGTCAGTTCCCCGACCCGGCGTCGCTCCTCGATCTGCTGCGCACGGCCGACCCCGCCTGGACCGTCGTGGCGGTGCTGGCCGGCCTGACGTCGCAGCTCAGCTTCGCGCTGCAGCAGCACGGTCTGCTCAGAGCATTCGGCGTACCCATCGATCGCTTTGACGCCGTTGCCCTGACCAGCGCCGGAAACGCGGTGAGCGCGGTGGTCCCGGCCGGGGCGGTGGTGTCCGCCGCCTACACCTTCCGGCAGTACGTGGCGCGCGGCGCGACCCCGGCCGCCGCCGCTGCCGTGACCGTGCTCTCCGGCGTGGTGTCGGCGCTGGCCCTCGTGCTGCTCGCGGCGGGCGGATTCCTGACGGCCGCGCCCGCGCTGCTCTGGATCCCGGCCGTGGCCGCGGTGGCGCTCGCCGTGCTGGTCAGGTTCCGGCCGGTGGGCCTCCGCAGGCGGATCAAGGGGTGGCTCGCGGGCCGGCCGCGCCTGCTCCGGCCGGCCGTCTCGGTGAACCGGATGCTGCGGATGGGCCGGGACGTGTCCGGGCGCGAGTGGGCCGTCGTGCTCGCCTTCGCGGCCGGCAAGTGGGTGTTCGACCTGGCCTGCCTCATGTCGATCGCCGCGGCCTTCGGCGCCGGCCTGCGCTGGGAGCATCTGGCCGGCGTCTACCTGACCGTGCAGGTGATCCGCCAGATCCCGCTGACGCCGGGCGGCCTCGGCGTGATCGAGGCGAGCCTGCTGGCCGGCCTGGTCGCGTCCGGTGCGCCGGCCACCGAGGCGGTCGGCATCGTCCTCGGCTACCGGGTGATCTCCTTCTGGCTGATGCTCCCGGTGGGGCTGGCCGGCTACCTCGTCCTCCCGGCCGCGAAGCCCGTCGCGGAGAAAGCCGCGAAGCCCGCCCCGACGCCGGCCGTGGCCCCGGAGGCGGTCACCGTCCGGCAGTAGCCCCGAACCCTAGAATGATCGGGATGAGCGCAGCACCCGGGCCGGGCCGGCCCCGCGACCCGGACGTGGATCGGCGGATCGCCCGGGCCGCGCTCGACGTCTTCGGCGACACCGGGTGGGCCGGCTTCGCCATGGAGGTCGTGGCGCGCCGGGCCGGGATCGGCAAGGCCACCCTCTACCTGCGCTGGAACAGCAAGGAAGCGCTGCTCACGCACGCCCTCAACACCGGCCTGGTCCGGGTCGCCGACGTCGACACCGGCACCCTGCACGGCGATCTCGTGGAGCTGGCGGCGCAGATCCTCGGCCTGTACGGCGGCCCGTCGAGCCGGGCGGCACTGCGCCTCACCCTGGAGGCGAGCGCCATCCCGGGCGTCGCCGAGAACTACGCGGCGATGCGCGAGGCGCAGCTGAGGGCCGCCCGCGCGATCGTCCGGCGCGGCATCGACCGGGGCGAGCTGCCCGCTACCGTCTCGATCACCATGCTGCTCGACACCCTCGCCGGCGGCGCGATGATGCACGCCCTGAGCACGCCGAAGGCCGACCAGGACGATCCGGACGAGCACGCCCGCAGGCTCGTCGACTTCCTGCTGCACAGCACCCTCGCCTGAGGTTTCACCCCGCGGAGCACAGCATCCGGATCGTCCGGCGCACCGCGGTCGCCAGGCCGTCGTCCCCGTCCGGAGCGGCGGCCGTGAACGCCAGCCGGTGCAGGATCAGCCCGTCGATGTAGTCGAAGATCGCCTCGCAGTCCTCGGCCGGGTCGGCCGTGCCGATCGCCTCGAGCCACCGCACCGCCCACCGCCGCAGCTCGCGGGCCGAGCCGGCCAGCGTCTCCTGCAGATCGGGGCGGAGCGTCGCCTCCAGGAACAGCCCGTAGCGCGCCACCGTGACGGCCCGGTCCGGCCCCAGCGCCCGCTGAACGTAAGCGGTCAGCGCGGCGGCGAGCTCGTCCGAGTTCGACGGCCGTACGAATGCCGCGACGGTCTCCCACCCGGCGCGGTCGCGTTCGGCGAAGCGCTCCACGACGGCGCTGATCAGCGCCTCCCGGGTCTTGTAGTAGTTCGCCGTCGACCCGAACGGCATCGCGGCGGCGGCGTCCACGGCGCGGTGGGTCAGCGCGCGCGACCCCTGGTTTCCGAGGACGCCGATGGCGGCGTCGAGCAGCTGTTCACGGCGGGATGGCACGGCGCCACCCTATCGTTCACAACATCTGTTGTCGAAATACAACAGGTGTTGTAGCGTTCCGGGCATGGACATCATCGGTGGAGGCATCGGCGGTCTGGCGGTCGCCGCCGCCCTGGCCCGCGACGGCCGGAAGGTCACGGTCCGCGAACGGGACGAGGCGCTGCCCGGGACGGGGACGGCCCTCGGCATGTGGCCGGCCGCGCTGCGCGCCCTCGACGAGATCGGCGCCGGCGACGCGGTGCGGCGGGCCGGGCGGCGGCAGGAGGCGGGTGCCTTCCTGCGCCCGGACGGCTCACGGATCGTGACCCTCGACATGGCCCGGCTGCACCGGCGCACCGGCGACCACGTCTACCTGATCTCCCGGCCACGGCTGCTGGCGATCCTGCACCGCGCGGCGCTCGACGCCGGGGCGGAGGTGCGGTTCGGCGATCCCGTCGACGAGGCGGCGGACCGGGTGATCGTCGCCGACGGCGTCTTCAGCCGCACCCGCGACCGGTTGCTCGGGCACGCCTTCCGGGCCCGCTACTCCGGCAGCACTGCCTGGCGCGGCGTCCTCCCGGGCCTGCCGACGAGCACGTTCTCCGAGGTGTGGGGCCGCGGCGTGAAGTTCGGCGTCACCCCGCACGAGGCCGGCAGCACCAACTGGTTCGCCACCTCGGCGGTGCCCGAGGGCATGTTCCATCCCGGTCAGGAAGTCGCCGCGCTGCACCGCATCTTCGGCGGCTGGGCCCCGCCGGTGCGCCCCGTCCTCGACGCGATCGAGGAGTCCGGCGTCCTCCGCCACGACATCTTCGTGACGCCGCCGCTTCCCTCGTACATTTGCGGCTCTTCCGTCCTGATCGGTGACGCCGCCCATGCGATGCCGCCTGACCTGGGCCGCGGCGCCTGCGAGGCAATCATCGACGCGGTCACCCTGGCGGCCTGCCTGCGGCAGGCGACGACCTGGGAGAAAGGCCTTCATGCGTACGATCGGAAGCGCCGTCCCGTGACCCAGCGCCTCGCCCGCATGGCGGGGCTGGCGGCGCGCATGACCAGAATGCGTCACGGCATCCCGGTCCGCGACGGCCTCCTGAAGGTGGGCATGCTGGCCGGGCCGCCGGCCGTTTGAGGGTTTCCCGCCTCCGGTGCAGCGCAGCGCGGCCGAAGTCTTCCCCGGGAGTTCAGCGTTACGATGCGAAGACATGATCCTGCCGAAGGTCCGGGACCCCCGCTTCATCACGATCCGCCGCGGCGGAACCCTCACCGACGACGACCACCGCCTCCTCGCGCTCTGGGCGGCCACCTGCGCCGAGCACGTCCTCACCCTCTTCGAGCAGGCCCGCCCCGGCGACCCGCGCCCCCGCGAGGCCATCGAGCACGCCCGGGCCTGGACCCGCGGCGAGGTGAGGATGATGGAGGCCCGCGCCGCCGGAGGACACGCCATGGGCGCCGCCCGTGACCTGCGCGGCGCGGCCCGGCACGCCGCCTACGCCGCGGGTCAGGCGGCGGTGGTAGCCCACGTCGCCGCGCACGAGCTGGGCGCGGCGGCCTACGCCATCAAGGCCGCCCGGGCGGCTGCCCTCGGAGATGCGGGCGATGCCGCGGCCCGGCGGGAGTGCCGCTGGCAGCGCGACCAGCTCCCCGAGGCGATCCGTGAGCTGGTCCTCGACGACCAGCGGCTGCGCAACGACATCTGCTGGTCGGTCTTCGACTGCTGAGCGTTTATTGCTGAACGGTTACCGTCGGGATAATATGCGAATACGAGAACGGTCGGCGTTCGGTATCCCTGCGGGGAGGTAGTCATGTCAGGCGTGATCGTCGTCGGCGTCGACGGGACCGACACCTCGATGCGGGCCGGCGCCTATGCGATCGGCCTCGCTCGCCGGCAGGGGGCGCGGCTGATCGGCGTCTATGTCCGGCCGTTCGCGAGCAGCATGGTGTCGCTGGCCGACGCGTACGGGTCGGCGGTCGCCTGCGAGGTCGAGGCGCAGAACGAGGTGGAGGCCCAGTTCCGGGCGACCCTCGTGCAGGAGCGGCTGCGGCTCGGCGTCGACTTCGAGATGGTGGTCCGGCACGGCGACCCGTACACCGAGCTCTGCCAGGTCGCGAAGGAGACGCAGGCCGACGCCGTGATCGTCGGCCGGTCGGAGAGCGCCCTGCACCGCTTCGCCGGCTCGGTGGCCCAGCGCCTGACCCGGTGCGGCCGCTGGCCGGTGACCGTGGTCCCCTGAGCCCGGCTGTACGCCAGCGTTCGGTTGGCGCCCGAATTGTCGCTCTCCGGTGCAGCCTGTGGGGCCTGGCTGTACGTCAGTGCGGGGTTGGCGCCCGAATTGTCGCTCTGTCGTACAGCCGTGTCAGGTGGCGGCCGGGAGGCGGGGGACGCTGGACAGCAGGCGCTGCGTGTAGGGGTGCGACGGCCGGCCGAGCACGTCCGCGGTCCGGCCCTGTTCGACGAGGCGGCCCTTCTCCAGCACCGCGGTCTCGTCGCAGAGCTCGGCCACCACGCCGAGGTCGTGCGAGACCAGCAGGATCGTCAGGTTGCGTTCGGCGCGGAGGGTGGCCAGCAGGTCGACGATGCGTACCCGGGTGGTCAGGTCGAGGGCACTCACCGGTTCGTCGGCGAGGAGCAGGCGCGGGTTGCCGACGATGGCGCGGGCGATGGCGATGCGCTGGCGCTGGCCGCCGGAGAACTCGTGCGGGTATCGGGTGGCGGTGTCGGCCGGCAGCCCCACCGCGTCGAGGGCGGCGGCCACCCGGGCCGGGTCGTTCGGCAGGCCCAGGCCGCGCAGGGGTTCGGCGACGATGCGGCCGATCCGCTGGCGGGGGTCGAGGGACGAGTACGGGTCCTGGAACACGGCCTGGGCCGCCCGCCGATAGGGGCGCAGGCCGCGGCGGGTCAGCGGGGCGCCGTCGAAGCGGAGGACGCCGGTGCTGGGCCGGGCCAGGCCGAGGAGGATGCGCAGCAGGGTGGTCTTGCCGGCGCCGGACTCGCCGACCAGCGCCACGTTGCGGCCGGGATGCACGGCCAGCGACACGTCGGTGAGGGCCGCCGCGCCGCCGCGGTAGGCGAAACCGACGTGCGACGCCTCGATGATCGGGTCGGTCACGACCGCTCCTCCTGCAGGGCGGCGTCGAAGCGGCGGGCGCTGTCGACGAGGGTGCGGGTGTAGGGGTGCCGCGGCGCCGCGATCAGCGAGGTGATCGGGCCGGACTCGACGACGCGCCCCTGCCGGAGCACGTGGGTGTCGCGGACGACGCGGGCCGCCACGGGCAGGTCGTGGGTGATGAAGAGCAGCGCCGTGCCGTTCGTCGTGACGATGCGGTCGAGCAGGTCCAGGATCTCCGCCTGGACGGTCACGTCGAGTGCCGTCGTCGGTTCGTCGGCGATGAGCAGTTTCGGACGGCAGGCCACGGCCATGGCGATCGCGACGCGCTGCCGCTGGCCGCCGGAGAGCTGGTGCGGGTACGACCTGGCGATCCGATCGGTGTCGGTCAGTCGTACCTCTGCAAGCGCCTCATGAACCGCCGCGCGCAACGCCGCCCCCCGCAAGCCGCGCAGGCGGCGCAGCGGGCCGGCGATCTGCCGGCCCGCCGTCATCAGGGGATCGAGAGCGGTCAGCGGCTCCTGGAAGACGACAGTGGCGGCGGTGCCGTGCCCGCGCGGGGAACGGATCATGTCGTGGCCGTCGAGCCGCACCGAACCGGTCGCGGTGAGGCCGGGCGGGAGCAGGCCGAGCACGGCGAGAGCGGTCAGCGACTTGCCGGAGCCGGACTCGCCGATCAGCCCGACCCGATCCCCGGGCGACAGATCGAACGACACGTCGTCGACGATGACGTTCCCGGCCCTGTCGGTGACCCGCAGGCCGGCGACGTCGAGCAGGCTCATCGCGATCCCTTCTCCGAGCGCAGGCCGTCGGCGGTCAGGTTCACGCCCACCACGAGCGCGACCAGGGCGATGCCGGGAGCGAGCGCCCCGGCCGGCGCGGTCAGCACGGTCGCCTGCGCCTCGTAGAGCATCCGGCCCCAGGACGCGTTCGGCGGCGGCGTGCCGAGACCCAGGTAGGAGAGGCTCGCCTCGGCCAGGACCGCGAGCCCGGCCTGCAGCGCCAGGTTGACCAGCACGGTCGGGGCGATGTTCGGCAGCACGTGGTCGAGCACGATCCTCGGCCAGGAGATGCCGGCGACCCGGGCCGCCGTGATGTAGTCGCGGGCCAGGACCTGCTTGACCAGCACCCGGGTGAGCCTGGCCACGACGGCCGCCATGGCCAGGCCGATCGCGACGACGGCGGTGCCGAGGGAGGCGCCGGTTCCCGCGACGATCAGCATCGCCAGCAGCAGCGTCGGGAACGCGATCAGGATGTCCAGCATCACGGCCGCGGCGTCGTCGAGCCAGCGGGTGGCGAACCCGGCGAGCAGGCCCGCGGTCACCCCGACGACACCGCCGACGGCCACCGCGCCGAGTGCCGTGCCGATCGCGATGCGACCGCCGATCAGCAGCTGGGTGAAGAGGTCACGGCCGAGTTTGTCGGTGCCGAGCAGGTGGTCGCCGCCGGGTGGCGCGAGCCTTCCCCCGGAGGTGTCGTCAGGGGCGAAGGGCAGCCATGCGTACGAGAGGAGCACCCCACCCGCGACGATCACGACGAGTGCGAGTCCCGCGGTCAGGTGCAGGGCGCGGCGGCGGCTCACGACGCCTCCCGGTGCAGCAGACGCGGGTCGACGAGGCGCTGGCAGAGGTCGCCGAGGAACCCGACGACGAGCACGGTGGCGGTGCTGACCAGCATGACGCCCTGGATGACCGGGTAGTCGTGCTGGCTGATCCCCTTCACCAGCATGCCGCCGAGGCCGGGCAGCGCGAACACGCTCTCCACCACGACGGCGCCGAGGAAGGTGGTGGCCAGTTCCATGGCGAGCACCGCGATCACCGGGACGGCGGCGTTGCGCAGGCCGTGCCGCCACATCGCCTGCGAGCGCGAGGCCCCGAGCGACCGGGCGGTGCGCAGGTAGTCGGCGTTCAGGACGTCGAGCGTGGAGCTCCGTACGTACCGGATCAAGGAGGCCGCCATGACCAGCGCGACCGTCACGACCGGCAGGACCAGCGCCTCGGCCGCGGCGGCGGGATCGTCCCAGCCGTCCGGCGGGAAACCGCCGGCGGGCAGCCAGCCCAGCCGCAGCGCGAACGTGGTGATCAGCAGGAGGCCCACCCAGAACGCCGGAACCGCGATGCCGAGCTGGGCGATCGCGTTGATGACCGGCCCGTACCAGCGGTCGGCGCGGATGGCCGCGAGCGCGCCCACCGGCACCGCGACGAGCACGGCGAGGATGAACGCGGCGAGGGTCAGCGGGATCGTGACCGGGAGCCGGGCGGCGATCTCCGGGCCGACCGGCAGGTGGCTGATCAGCGACGAGCCCAGATCGAGGGTGAAGACGTCGCCGAGCCAGGTGAGGAACTGGGCGGGCAGTGACGCGTCCGTGCCCAGCTCCCGCCGGGCGGCCTCGATCTGCTCCGGCGTCGCCCCGACCGGGAGCAGCGCGTTGGCAGGGTCGCCCGGCAGGAGCCGGAGCAGCACGAACAGCGCCACTGCCGCGAGGAACAGCGATCCGAGCAGGATCGCCGTCCGTCGCAGCAGGTAGCGGGTCATGGCTCGTCAGTTCTTGGTGATGCCGTACGCGAAGAACTGCGCGTTGAGGCCGTTGACCGGGTATCCGGACAGCTTCGACGAGGCCACCACGATCTGCGGGTAGAGGTAGAGCCAGTCGCTGGCCGCCTCGTCCGCGATGATGGCGTTGGCCTGCTTGAGCAGCGTGGTCTGCTCGTCGGCGGTCTTCGCCCGCTCGGCGGAGTTCACCAGGTCGGTGACCTTCGGGTTGTCGTAGCCCCAGTAGAAGTCGGGGTTGCCGTACCAGACGACGTCCCGGTCGTTGACGTGCTCCTGCAGCGTCGCCGTGAAGTCGCGCTTCTGGTAGACCTTCGTGTACCACTCGTCGGCCGTGATCGTGTTGATGTTCACGGTGATGCCGACCTTGGCGAGCTCGCTCTTGATGAACGTCGCGGCGGTGGGGTGCGGGTCGTAGCTCGGGGTGTCGAGCGTGAACGTGAAGCCGTTCGGGAAGCCGGCCCCGGCGAGCAGCGCCTTGGCGTTCTCGATGTTGTAGGCGTTCACCGCGGTGAGATCCTCGTACCAGGGGTCGCTCGGCGGGACCATCGAGCCGATCAGGGTGCCGTACTCGCCCCAGATCGAGGTGAGCAGCTTCTTGTCGTCGATCGCCTGGCTGACCGCCTGACGTACCGCGACCTTGTCGAACGGCGCGGCCTTGTCGTTGAACGCGAGCAGCAGCTTCGTCGTCGACTGCCCGTTGTTCACCTGGTAGGCGTCGTTGCCGGCGAACTGCGCGAGGGCGTCCGGGCTCTGCTCGCCGGTGACGACGTCGACGGCGTTGGTGAGCAGCGCGTTGTTCAGCGCCGTGGCGTCGGTGAAGTAGTGGAAGACGACGCCGGCGTTGGTGGCGGGCGTGCCCCAGTAGCCGTCGAACCTCGTCAGCGAAAGGGTCGAGCCGCGCTTCCACTCGCCGAGCCGGTAGGGGCCGGTGCCGTCGGCCGTGGTGGTCAGGTCGCCGGCCGCGGTGTTGACGACCCAGATGTAGCTGAGGTTGTAGACGAAGGAGATCGACCGGCTCTTCAGCGTGAAGACGACCGTGGAGTCGTCCGGCGTGGCGATCTCCTTGATCACCTCGAAGTAGCTCTTCCGGGCCGACTTCGAGTTCGCGGCGGTGACCCGCTCGATGCTCTCCTTCACGTCGGCCGAGGTCAGCGCCTTGCCGGAGTGGAACTTCACGTCCGGCTGCAGGGTGATCGTGTAGGTGAGGCCGTCGTCGCTGACCTTGTCGTCCTTGGCCAGCAGCGGCTCGACCTCGCCGGCGTCGGTCAGCTTGAACAGGCCCTCGTACACATTGCCGTTGAGCGCCTCGGTGACGCCCTGCCCCCCGCCGGCGGTGTTGTCGAGGTTCTGCGGCTCGTAGACCGAACCGATTTGGATCGTTTCAGCCGGGCCACCGCCGGTGGTGGAGTCGTCATCGCCGCCGCCGCAGGCCGCCAGCGTTCCGGCGAGGGCGAGCGCAGCGAGTGATGCTATGAGGCGTTTCACGCGGAAATCTCCCGAAATTTCGGATTCTTCTCGCCGGCGCGCACGGGCACGGCGATGCGGTTCTGGACGGGCGGCATCGGGCAGTTGTAGTGCTCGGAGAAGCCGCACGGCGGAACGAAGGCGTAGTTGAAGTCGATCTTTCCGGCCGCGGGGTCGACGAACAGGAACCGCCCGGCGCCGTAGGTCTCGGACCCGTTCGTCGGGTCGCCGAAGACCAGCAGCAGCCGGCCGTCGTCGTCGAAGGCGCTGAGCGTGTAGTCCCGCCCGGCGATGGTGACGTGCAGGTCACCGGGCACCGGCAGGTCCCGGGTGAACCCGGCGTCCTGGGCGTGCTGGAACGGGATCCGCCGCTCGTCCGACACGTCCGTGTAGCGGGCCTCGAGCACCCACGCCGGGTCGTACTGGTACGTGTCGATGCCCGCGAAGTCCTTGATCGCCTCCGAGGCGGCGTCCCAGAGCCGTACGCCGTGCTCCAGCTCACCGGTCCGCGGATCGCGGCGGCTCAGCCGGGTGGCGGTCACGCTGGCCGGCCGGCCTTCCAGCGCGGCCTCGGTGTCGTCGGTGCCCCAGCGCGTCTCGATCAGCGCCAGGTTGCCGGTGGGGGAGGTGACGGCCTCGTGGCGCGCCTGTCGCCAGGCGGCATGGTCCTGCGTCATGGGGGTGCCTCATTGTTGATCTTGGCGAGTTCTGTCCCAACCCTACTGCCTGAGTAGGTAATAGGTAGCGTCACAGTGATCACACTGTGGCCGCCACCACGGGCACTTCCTCACCGGCGGTACCGGCGCCATTCCCGGTAGCGGGGATGCTTGCGCAGGGCCGCCAGATCGGTGTCGGACTCCATCCACTCCCACTGCGAGAACGGCTCCCACCGATTCATCCACGCCCGTTCCAGATAGGCGATGGACATCCTGGCCAGATACTCCTGCGTTCCGCGCTGGTGTTCGTCGTCGTCCCATGCCTGCGGATCTCCTCCGCGAGGGTGGCCGTACTCGGTGGCACTTTGTCGCGTTCCATGCACGTCTCGACTGCAGCGTCGCGGATCTCCGTGGTTCTGGTCGCCAGCAGGGGGAGGACGGTGACGACGCTCACCGCGGTCCAGACCCGCAACGTCAGACGGGTGCAGCAGAGCGCGATCCCGGTCAGCAGAGCGCGATCCCGGTCAGGAAGGCGGCGAGGAGCGCCACGATGCCGAGAAGGCCCCATCCCGTGTCCCACATGGCAACCACCAGCTCCACCAGCCGTCACCCGCATGGTCCGGCCGGTGGCCCGGTCCCGCCAGGGCAGGGTCGGCAACCCGTCGCTCGTGCGGAGGCGCCCCGCCCGCGGAAAACACCGCGACACGGGCGGGACCGGCAGGTGAGAATCGCGTCCCGTGGAGAAGAACGTGACCGCACCTGATCGTCTCGGCACCATCGCGCTCCCCGGCGGCCGCCGGCTCGGCTGGGCCGAGTGGGGGCCGCCGGACGGCACGCCGGTGCTGTTCTGCCCCGGCGCCGCGACCAGCCGGTGGCTCGGGTTCGGCGCGCACCTGCTCGCCGGGGCGGGTGCCCGGCTGGTGTCGGTGGACCGTCCCGGCCTCGGCGCCTCCGACCCGGATCCCGGCCGTACCCTGACCGGCTTCGCCGCCGACGTGGCGCACCTGGTCGCCGCGCGGGAGCTCACCGGCGTACGCGGGGTGGGTTTCTCGCAGGGCGCGCCGTTCCTGCTGGCCTGCGCCGCGTCCGGGATCCTGGACGCCGCGGCCGTGGTGGCCGGCACCGACGAGCTGGCCCACCCGTCGTTCGCCGGGTCGCTGATCCCGGATGTCGCCGCGATGGTCGAGGCGGTGCGGGCCGACCCGGTGGCCGCCGGGCACGCGTTCGCCGCCTGGGGTGACGCCGAGGGCTTCTGGCAGCGCGTCCTCGCGATGGCCGGGGAGGCCGACCGGGCCGTCTACACCGAACCGGCGTTCGCGGAGGCGTACCGCAGGGCCCTGGCCGAGGCGTTCGCGCAGGGGCCCGGCGGGTACGCCCGGGACACCGTGCTGGCGTCGGCGCGCTGGCCGTTCGACCTCGCCGACGTGCGGATCCCGGTCGACCTCTGGTATGGCGGCGCCGACACCAGCCCGGTCCACTCACCGGATCTCGGCGCCACCCTGGCCGCGCGCCTGCCGAGATCCCACCGGCACGTGGTGCCGGCAGCGGGCGGGGCGCTGCTGTGGACGCACGCCGAGCCGATCCTGGAGACCCTGCTGGCCCGCTGACCAGGTCAGAGGGAGGCGACGAAGCGGCCCAGCCGGGTCAGGCCCTCCTCCAGGTCGGGGATCGAGGCCGTGTACGAGAGCCGGACGTGGGTCGCGGCGCTGTGGTGGCCGAAGTCCCGGCCCGGGGTGAGGGCCACGTGCGCCTCCTGCAGGGCCCGCTCGCAGAACTCCTCGGAGCCGAGGCCGGTGCCGGACACGTCGATGTAGCAGTAGAAGGCGCCGTCCGGCGGGACCGGCACCGGCAGGCCGATCGCGGCCAGGCCGTCGAGGACCAGGGTGCGGCGGGCGGTGAACTCGGCCCGGCGCTGCTCGCAGACGTCGAGGGCCTCCGGGGTGAAGCAGGCCAGCGCGGCCACCTGGGCGGGTGTCGAGGCGCAGATGTAGAGGTTCTGGGCCAGCCGCTCCGCCGCGGGGATCAGCGGCTCGGGCAGCACGCACCAGCCGAGCCGCCAGCCGGTCAGTCCGAAATACTTCGAGAAGCTGCCGATCACCACGGCCTCCGGGTCGTGGCGCAGCGCCGTGGGCGCCGCGCCGTCGGAGAGGTCGAGGTAGATCTCGTCGACGATGCGCCAGCCGCCGCGCTCACGGGCCAGGTCGCAGATGGCCTTCAGCTCGCCGGCGGGGATCGAGGTGCCGGTCGGATTCGAGGGAGTCGCGATCATGACGCCCGCCGTCCTCGCGGTCCACTGGTCCCGTACCGAAGAGGAATCCAATTGGAATCGGGTCGCCGGCGTCGTCGGAAGGAGCCGGACCTCGCCCCCGAAGGTCTCGATGATCTGGCGGTTGCAGGGATAGGAGGGATCCCCGATGATCACCTCGTCGCCCGGATCGACCAGGGCGGCAGCGGTCAGCACCAGCGCCGCCGACGCGCCCGCGGTGACCACGATGCGCGCCGGATCCACCTGCACGTCGTGGCGCTCGCGATAGAAGCCGGAGATCGCCATGCGCAGTTCCGGAAGACCCAGGGCAGCCGTGTACGGGAGGGGACGGCCGTCCATCGCGTCCCGCATCGCCTGCCGTACCACCGGCGGCGCGCCGAAGTCGGGCTCGCCGATGTTCAGCTTGATCACGTGATGGCCGTCCGCCTCCAGCATGGCGGCGTGCTTGGCCACCTCCATCGCGTAGAACGGTGCGACGGCCTGGGCGCGGTTCGAAATTCTCACGAGCACACCTTAGGGGCTTGATGCCGGTCACCCGATGGCGTAGGCGCTGGTCCACGATCGGGCGGATGCCCTACAGAGGGTGACCCCCGGAGGCCACACTCGACGGGTGACCATCGAGCGGACCGAGATGTGCTCCCAGGAGCCCGGCGAGGTGTACCAGCTGATCGCCCGCCGCTACGTCGACCACCGGTCGCGCATCCTCGGCCGGCCGGACGACTTCACGTTCCGGTCGGCGTCGGCGTACGCCGGGGGGATGACCGTCGACCACATCGGCTGGGAAGCCACCATGGCGATCAACGCGGACCCGTTCGACTCCGTCCTGATCGTCAGCGTGCTCGACGGCCGCTTCGACGTGACCTCGGGCCGGGACAACCGGCGCGCCGAGCAGGGCGAGGCGCTGATGTACCTGCCCGGCGTCCCGCCCGACGTGGTCATGGACCGGATGACGTACCGGGTCGCGCAGTTCCCGCTGTCCCTGGCCGAGCGTGTCGCGGACCGGCTCGGCGTCAAGGCCGGCGACTTCCGGTTCGAGCGGATGACCCCGGTCTCGCCCGCCATGAACCGGCGCTGGATGGCGACGATGACGTACCTGACCAGGCTCTTCTCCGGACCCGAACCGGCGGTCACGCATCCGCTCGTGCTCACCGCGGCGCTCGAGACGGCCGCCGCGGCGGCGGTCGCGGTCTTCCCGAACACGACGATGACGCTCGACTACATCGCCGGCCCCGGCCACGCCGGGACGGCCTCGCTGCGCCGGGCGATCGCCTACATCGACGCCCACGCGGCCGAGCCGATCCGCCCCGAGCAGATCGCGGCGGCCGCCGGCCTGTCGGTGCGGGGCCTGCAGGAGGCGTTCCGCCGGCACCACGACACGACGCCGGGGGCCTACCTGCGCCGGGTGCGGATGGAACGCGCCCATCAGGAACTGCTGGCCGCCGGCCCGGCGGACGGCGAGACGGTCGCCGCCATCGCCCGCCGGTGGGGCTTCGCCGCCACCCGGGGGTTCGCCGCGGAGTACCGGCGGACGTTCGGGCGGCCGCCGCGATGACCGCAACCGGTTAGCACCGCCGAGGGACCCCGGGGCGCTCCCGCCGTCCCGGAATCTTCCTGTCATGCCCGGCCGCCATGGGCCGGACAGAACAGGGGAGATCTACAGTGCGCCGCGCCAAGCTGCCGAAGTCCTTGACAGCCTTGACCGCCGTCCTCGCCGGTACGACCGCTGTGCTGGCCCCGTCCGCGGCTTCGGCCGCCGACGCCGACCTGGCCATCGCGGCCGCCGACGACAGCTACATCTCCAGCTCCCGGCCCTCCGCCGCGTTCGGCGCGGAGGACAAGCTCGCGGCCGGCAAGCTCGGCAACGACCGCAAGACCGTTTTCCTGAAGTTCACCGTCCCGGCCGGCACCGAGGTGAAGAAGGCGCGACTGTTCCTGCGCCCGCTCTCCACGCCGGCCGGCCGGCTCACCGTCGCGCGCGTCCTGGACAACTCGTGGACCGAGGGGAAGCTGACCGCCGGCGCCGCGCCGAAGATCGGCCTGCCGGTGGCCGGGGTGAACCCGCTCGCGGCCGACACCCGGATCGGCTTCGACCTGAGCGCCGAGGTGTACGGGCCGGGCACCTACTCGTTCGCGGTGACCTCGTCGCTGACCAGTGACGTCATCCGGTTCCAGTCGGCGGAGAACAAGGCCGGCGGCGGCCCGCAGCTGATCGTCACGACCGCGGCGGCCACGCCGCCCGCCGTCACCCCGCCCGCCGTCACCCCGCCTCCGGTGGCGACCGGTGACTACTCGAAGTGCGTCACCGGCGCGAAGCTGGTGCCGAGCTGCGGCGTGCTGTGGGGTGGCGCGGCCGGCGGCTTCACCAGCAACCCCCGCGACGCCGAGCACAAGACCTGGGAGAAGCTGAGCGGCCGCACCGCGACGATCTTCCACACCTACCACAAGGGCGACGAGGCCTTCCCGACCAAGGCCGAGATCGCGATGACCGGCGACGCGGCGAACCCGCGGGTCCTGCTGCTGAACTGGAAGATCGCCTACGGCTCGACCTGGGCCGGAGTCGCCGCCGGTGAGCAGGACAAGAGGATCGACGCGTTCGCCACGCGAGCGAAGGCGTACGGAAAGAAGTTCTTCCTGGTCCTGCACCACGAGCCGGAGAACGACGTGGTCGCCAAGGCCGGTTCCGGCTGGGAGGCGAAGGACTACGCGGCGATGTACCGGCACACCATCGAGCGGCTGCGGGCCAAGGGCGTGACCAACGTCGTCAACGTGCTGGCCTACATGGGCAACGAGAAGTGGCTGGCGCAGTCGTGGTGGAAGGACCTGTACCCGGGCGACGACGTGGTCGACTGGATCGGCCTCGACTCGTACGTGTCGGTGGAGAAGGGCTACTACCACTACGGCGACTTCGGTGACCTGCTCGACCGCAAGCCGACCGGCGGCGGCACCGGGTTCTACGACTGGGCCGTCACGAAGCACGCCGGCAAGCCGATCATGGTGGCCGAGTGGGGCGCCTACCACCGCATCGGCAAGAACACCGACAAGTCCGCCGTCTACAACGACGTGCTGCCGGAGCTGCTGAAGCGGCCCGCCATCAAGGCGATCGTGCACTTCGACACGAAGGCCGACGACGAGGGCGACCGGGACATCAGCATCGGCAGCACCCCGGCCGGCCTGGCCTCGTTCAAGAAGCTGGCCGCCAGCCCGATCTTCAACGTTCGTCTTTCCTGACCTGGTTTCGGACAGTGGCGCCCGGCATGAGCCGGGCGCCACCTCTCGTTGTCAGCCGTTCTTGTTGACCAGCGTCGGATTGGTCAGCAGGAACTCGGCGACCTGGTCCTTCTTGACCGCCTCGAAGAAGCCGTCGGCGAGGGCCGGGTCGGTGAACTGCTCGCCGAGGTACTTGTTCGTCCCCGGCTCGAACTTGCCGCCACCCGGGATCTTGATGGTCGCCATGTCGTCGACGTTGAGGCCCTTGAGCGCCACGGCCCACTCGATCGGGCTGTTGCCGCCACCGGCGAACGTCAGCGACTCGCCCGCCGCGTCCAGGATCTTCGTCATCTTCGGCACGTTGGTGATGACGTCGGCGCTCATCGCCTCCTTCGCCATGGCCTTGATGAACTGCTGCTGGTGCCGCTGCCGGTCGTAGTCGGTCATCTTCGGACCGCCCTTGAACTCGTAACGCTGGCGTACGTAGTCGAGCGCCTGCCACGGCTCGAGGCGGACCGGCTTGCTGCTCTTCTTGTAGTAGGCCTGCGGACCGGTGTACGGATGCGGGCAGTCGCTGCGGACCGGGCAGCGCGCCAGCCGGGGGCGCTGCTTGCCCTCCGGCGTCAGGTGCTCCGACTTCACGTCCATGTCGATCACCATGGAGACGCCGCCGAGCGCCTCGACGATGTTCTTGAAGCCGCCGAAGTTGATGATCGCGGCGGCGTCGAACTCCTTGATCCCGGTGTAGTTGGTGATCGTCTTCGAGAGCACCTTGAACCCGTTCACCACGTCGATCTTGCCGTTCACCTGGCTGCCCAGCGCCATCGCGGCATTGATCTTGTTGTGGTGCGCCCTGACGCCGGACTTCTCGTCGGCCGCGATCTCGACGTACGAGTCCCGGGGGATCGAGAACAGGTACGCCGTGCTCATGTCCTTCGGGATGTGCGCGATCAGGATCGAGTCGGACAGCGGCGGGGTCGTCGGCTTCCGCGGGTCGATGCCGACCAGCAGGATCGTCAGCGGACCCTTGATGTCCTTCTTGCCGGCGTTCGCCGCGCCGGTCTCGAGCAGCGCGTCGTTGGTGATGCCTCCGGTGTACTTGGAGATCAACGCCTGCCCGCCGACGAGCGTGCCACCGCTGATGACCATCAGCCCCGCGCCGAACCCGGCACAGAGCTTCGCCCACAGCGGCGCACCGACTTTTGCGGACTTACCGAACAAGCTGAACTCCAACCCCGTGCTCCGGCATCGACCACGCATGATCCCACGTCCGGGCAAACGCGCAAGAGCCGGTTCGGTGTCGGTACGCGCAGCGATTACGCCATCGGCGGGCCGTGATCAAGAGTCGCCGGATCGGCCGATTGCGGCAGGCCCGCTATCGCCAGGAGGTCGCCGGCGGGCATGCCGAGCGCCCGCGCCAGATCGAGCACGCGGTCCGGGGGCGGGACCGCGCGGCCCGCCCTCAGCTTCGCGACGGTGGACTGGGCCAGGCCGCAGCGGCGGGCCATCTCCGCGCGCGAGATCCCGCGCCGGTCCATCAGCGCGCTGAAGATCGAACCGAAACGGATGCGGATCGTCGTGCCGGATCGGCGGCCCGATCAGCGCGTCGCCGGCCCGCACCTCGAACCGGTCGATCCGCGGCCCGGCGTCCCGCGAGCCCGCCACCCGGGCGAAGACGGACAGCGGCAGCGTCTCCGCCGGACCCCGGGCGATCACCCCGTCGATCGTCACGGTGTGCAGCCACTCCTCGATGCGCCGGGGCCGGACCCCGTCGATCCCGGTGATCCGCCAGGAGCCGTCCCACCACGGCCATCGCCCGATCCGCTCGTGCAGCAGATCCACGAGGTCGCCGCGATCGCCGGAGCCCAGCAGCGCGTCGAACCGGGCCGGAGTCAGCTCGTCGTCCATTCGCGACAGCCTATTAGGGTGCGGGCATGGGTGTCCGTGCCGTGGTCTTCGACGTCGGCGGTGTGCTGGCTCTGGTGGAGCCGATGGATTTCGACGCCCGGTGGGAGCGGGACCTCGGGCTCGAGGCCGGCACGATCGGCGCGCTGCTGGCGGACGTGTGGGAGGCCGGGGCCGTCGGCGCGGTGACCGAGGACGAGGTGCACGCGGCCGTGGGGGAGCGGCTCGGGCTGGCGCCGGCGCGGGTGGACGCGGTCATGGCCGACATGTGGCGGCAGTACCTGGGGCGGGCCAACACCGAGCTGATCGCGTTCGTGCGGGGGCTGCGGCCGGCGTACCGGACCGGGATCCTGAGCAACAGCTTCGTCGGTGCCCGGGAGCGGGAACAGGAGCGCTACGGCTTCGGGGACCTCGTCGACGAGGTGATCTACTCGCACGAGGCCGGGATGAACAAGCCCGATCCCCGGTTGTGGGAGCTGGCCTGCCGGCGGATGGCGGTGGCGCCCGCGGAGATGGTGTTCGTCGACAACGCGCCGCACCTGGTGGCGAGCGCCCGGGCGTTCGGGATGCACGCCGTGCTGTTCGAGGACAGCGCGCAGGTCATCCGGGAGGTCGGGGCTCTGCTGGGGTGACCCGGCGGCACCATCGAGGCGCGCGGCACGAGCTGGGATGTGGGGACGTGGATCCGTCGACGGCCACGCCGGCCTGGCACGGCCGGCTCCTGATGCAGCCGCCGATGATGCGCGGCGAGGACGTGCGGCACTGGCAGCAGCAGATGGCGAACCGCGGCCGGCGGCTCACCGCGGACGGCGTCTACGGCCCGGAGTCGGAGGCCGCCTGCCGCGCCTTCCAGCAGGACAACGGCCTGCGGGTGGACGGCATCGTCGGCGGCGCCACCTGGAAGGGCGCGTGGGCCGCGCCGGTGCTGACCTACCCCGGGCAGCGAGGCTAGCGGGCTGTCAGGGCTTCGAGCAGCTCCAGCAGCTGGGTGCGTTGCTCGGGTCGCAGCTTTTCCAGAGCGGGGGCGAGGGTACGCCGGACGTCGTCGTACACCCGCTGCGCGAACTCCCGGCCGGCCGGGGTCATGAAGACGTCGACGACCCGGCCGTCCTCCGGGCTGCGCTCGCGGGCCAGCAGCCCCCGGCGCTCGGCGCGGTCGATCAGCCCGGACATCGTGGACTTCTCCAGGCCGAGGTACGCGGCCAGCTCGGTCACCCGCAGCCGCCGGTCGCGCAGGATGCCGAGCACCCGCAGCTGGGTGAGCGACAGGTCGTTCTCGGCGCCGATGCGGGTGAGCGCGCCGGTCACCTCGAACGTGCAGCGGACCAGGGCGTCGACAAGCGGGTTGGCGGCGGTCATGTCGCGATCGTACTTGACATGGTTGGGATTACGAACCATCCTCAAAGTAGTTGGTATTACGAACTACCTGCCGAGGAGATCCCATGCGTGCCGCCGTCCTCTCCGCGTTCGACGCCCCGCCCGTCTACCGCGACCACCCCGAACCGGTCGCGTCCGGCGACGACGAGATGGTGGTGCGGGTTCTCGCCGCCGGCCTGCACCACCTGACCCGGTCGAAGGCGAACGGCGCGCACTACAGCAGCGGTAGCGCCCTGCCGCTGGTGCCCGGCGTTGATGCGGTGGTGCGCGACGAGGCCGGCCAGCTCCGCTACGCCGCCCTCGACGACACCCGGCTCGGCACCTTCGCCGAGCGCACCGTCATCGACGTGCGCCGCAGCGTGCTGCTCCCGGACGGCGCCGACCCGGTCCGTATCGCCGCCGCCATGAACCCGGCCATGTCCTCCTGGGTGGCCCTGCGCCGCCGCATCGCCTTCCACCCCGGCCGGCGGGTGCTGGTGATCGGCGCGACCGGCAACGCCGGCCGGATGGCCGTGCAGATCGCCAGACTCCTCGGCGCCGCCCAGGTCATCGCCGCCGGCCGCGACGAGTCCCGCCTGGCCGCCCTGCCCGCTCTCGGCGCCGATCTCACCTGCACGCTCGACGACATCGCCTGCGCCGCCGACGTCGACGTCGTCCTCGACTACGTGTGGGGCGACTTCAGCGCCGCCGCGATGCTCCCCATGCTCACCGCCCGCGCCGACCGCACAGCCCCGCTGACCTGGGTCCAGATCGGCTCGATGGCCGGCCCCACCGCCCCCGTCCCGTCCGCGGCCCTCCGTTCCGCCCGCCTCCAGATCGTCGGCAGCGGCATCGGCTCGGTCCCGGCCCGCGACTTCCTCGCCGAACTGCCCTCCCTGGCCGAAACGATCGAATCGGGCGCCATCGACGTGCGGCCGCGGCCGATCCCGCTCGCCGAGGTGGCCGAGGCCTGGACCGCCACCACCACCGACCGCATCGTCCTGCTGCCGTAGTCAGGCACTCCCCGAAGCGCCGCCCTGGTCGAACAGCGCATCGGACAGTGCTGTTGACCCAGCGGTCTGGCTCAAGCCCGCGCCGACGGGCGTCAGCAGACCCGCTGTCACGGGTCGCCCACATGGGGGCAGGCACCCTTCGAATCGGCGACTTCGTATCCGAGGGCGGTCGCCTCGCCGATGTCCGCACCGGCGCTATGAAAGGCGCCGTAGCGCTTGTTCGAGAAGGGCGGCACCCTCGTCCCAGCCGGCGGTGTCGCACTTCCCATGGTTCCTGGGCCGGGGCAGGGCGCGCGGCCCGTCCGGGGGTCGCATCCTCCACGTTGATTGCGGCTCCGCGGGCCATCAACGCGTCGCAGAGGCATCGGAGTAGCTGTCCATGTGCGCACGGTAACTCCGACCTTCGACAAGACGTCCGGCTGCGACGGTCCTGCGACGGTGCTTCCGGCGTACCCGGAAAAGGCGGCCACCGGCAGAAAGCCGGCGGCCGCACGCGGGTTCGACTGATCAGTTGATGCGGCGGCGGTCGCCGAGACCGTCGTCGAGCGGGATGTCCGCGGCCGCCTTCAGGGTGGACGGCGCCGTCGTGACGCCCGCCCAGCGGCGCAGCATGGCGGTGGCCGCCGCCGCGTCGTCCGGGTTGAGGCGGGCGATGTTGGCGCCGTGGTTCGCGCCCGGGGCGACGTAGAGGGCGGAGTCGCGCTTGCTCGGCTTGAAGCGCTCGGCGCCCCACGGGTCGTTCTCGCCGTAGATGAAGAGCATCCGCTGCGAGGCCGTCTTCACCCAGAGATCAACATCGATCATGGGTACGGGGTTGTGCCGGCGCCGCAGTTCCTCCGGCAGCGACGAGTTGGCGGTGTAGAGACCCGGGTACTTGCGCAGGCCCTTGAGGTGCTCGAAGCGCAGGCTCGGCCAGCCCAGCTGCGAGGCGGCCTGGTAGTAGTACGGCCAGTAGTACTCGAGCGCCTGATCGGTGTAGAAGCTCCAGCCGGCGACCGTGTCGATCCAGGTCCAGATCTCGTCGTCGGTCGCGGTCGCGGCCTGCGGGACGGTCGCGCAGTCGGCGGCGAGGCTGTACTGCCAGAACGCCCACACCGAGTCGAGCACGGTCATCTCGAACGAGCGGTCCGCGGTGCCGATCGTCTCGCTGAACGTCCAGCCGTTCTCGGCGGCGGTCTGCTCCAGTCGGGGCACCAGCGTGTCCCGCCGGCGCAGCGCCTCGGCCTGCACGTTGTCGAGGGTGGTGCGGCATTCGGCGGTGCCGACCGTGTCGAAGAACCTGTCGTAGGCCCGGTCCTCCGGGTTGATCACGTCGTTCGGCGCGACGTAGGCGACGACGCCGTCGACGTCGTTCGGGTAGAAGCGGCGGTGGTAGACCGAGGTCATGCCGCCCTTGCTGCCGCCGGTCTGGATCCAGTTCGTGTCGTAGATCGACTTGAACGCGGTCACGATCCGGTGCTCGTCGGTCGCCTCCTGCCAGATGTTCAGGTCCGACCAGTCGGCGTCGGCCGGCCGCGACGGCGTGAAGAACCGGTGCTCGACCGAGATCTGGTTGGCCGTGAGCAGGGCCGTCGGCTCGGTCTGGGTCGGCCGGGGCGCGGCGGCCAGGCCGTACCCGTTGGTGAAGAGCACGACCGGGGACGTCTCCGACCGGTGCAGCAGGGTGAGGCGCTGCTCGTAGGTGCCCGCCTTGGGGTGGCGGTGGTCGGCCGGCTGGCGGTACGTCATCACGAAGAACCGGTAGCCGGTGCCCTGGGTCTCCGAGGTGATGGTGAGCCCGGGGATGGCCGTCAGCTGATCCAGCAGAGGGTCATCGGCGGCGTGGGCGGCGGTGGCGGGGGTGAGGGCCACCAGGATGGTCATGAGGGTAGCCACGATGCGTTGTCTCACGCCGGACACCATATCGATGGATCGATGGTTTTCTCATCCCCCGCGGACGGTCCGCGACGAGCTGCCGGGACGCCAGCATGGGTGGATGGATCACGCCTATCCGGTCGTCGTTCAGGATCGTGGACGCGTCCTCTTCGCCCAGACGATGGGCTACGTCGCGGCGACGACGGCGCTGTTCGCCCTCGGCGCCTACATCGGCCGCGACCTGCCTCCCGGCGTCGCCTTCCTGGCCTACCTCGCGTCGTTCGCCGCCCTGATCGCGATGCAGTTCACCGTCCGCAGGTCGACGCAGACGACGGTGGCGCTGCTGCTCCTCTTCGGCCTGCTCATCGGCGTCGCGACCGCGCCGACGCTGGTGTACTACGCCAGCACCGATCCGCAGGCCCTCTGGCAGGCGGGGGCTGCCACGGCGCTCTTCGTCGCCGGTTTCGGAGCAGCGGGGTACGCCACCCGACGCGATCTCTCGGCGCTGGCCCGCATCTGCTTCTGGGCATTGCTGGCCCTCATCGTGTTCGGCATCGTACTGATCTTCGTGAACATCCCGGGCGGCGCGCTGATCTATTCGGTGCTGGGCCTGGTCATCTTCGCCGGCTTCATCATGGTCGACTTCCAGCGCCTGCGCCGGAACACCGACATCGAGGTGGCGCCGTTGCTGGCCGCCTCCATCTTCCTCGACGTCCTCAACGTCTTCCTCTTCTTCCTGCGCATCTTCCGGGGCGGCAACCGGTAGCGGCCGGCGCCGCTGTCGTCGGCGGCGGCGGTCGTGCAGGATGGATCCATGGACGGTCCTGGATTCCATGTCGACATCGAGTCGCTGGAGCAGGCCGGCGACGGCATTGCGCGCAGCGTCGATGATCAGGAGAAACACCGGCTCAAGGAGGTCTGCGCCGGGCCGGAGGCCTACGGGGACGTCAGCATCCATCGGGCGATGCAGCACTTCTGCGACCGGTGGAACGACGGGCTCGATCTTCTGGTGGAGGACGCGAAGAAGGTCAGCGACGTCCTCGGGCGAGCAGCGGCGGCCTACCGAGCCGTCGACAACGCCAACGCGGCAAGCCTCCGCGGTGATCCGGGAACGCAGGTCACCGATGGCTGAACTCGGCGAGACACGAAGTGCGGCAGAGCTCGTTCCGGGCAACCCCGCCACGATCCGTGCAAACGTCCTTGCACTTCGAGCCCGCGCGGCCGCCGCCGAGTCGGCGGGCGACGGCTTGATCGACATCGACACCGGCGCCTGGGTCGGCAAGTCCGGGGACACTTTCCGCGAGAAGTTCAGCTATGAACCCGGCAGGTGGTTCGACGCGGCCGGTTCGCTGCAGACGGCGGCTGACGCGTTGTCGACGTACGCGGACGTGCTGGAGTGGGCGCAGAACCAGGCCGGAGAGGCGATCCGTCTCTGGGACGAAGCCGAGGGCCGCACCGCTGCGCGGGAGGTCCTCGACTACGCGCGGGAGCAGGTCAGCGATGCTGCCGGCCGAGCGGCGAGCTTCCTGAACGACGAGGCGGCCGCGGCACCCGAGAAGTCATCCTGGCTCGACGAGACGGGAGACTTCCTCGAGGACGTCGGCGCCGACGTGGTAAACACCCTGGCCTCGATGGGCAACGCGGTGATCCACCACCCGGGCGAGGTCGCAACGGCGGCAGCCGGCATCGGGCTGATGCTCCTGAGCTCCGGAGGAGAGGGCCTCGGCGTGGCACTCACCGGAACCGGCGCGGGCGCGGTCGCCGGAGTGCCGCTCAGCGTGGGTTGAAGGAGCACCTCACCGAGAAGGATCTCGACGGCGCACGGCGTGAGCTCGGCGGCGAAGTGGTGGCCCGTAAACCGACCGGCGAGCCGTGGGATCATGTGGACGAGGTTCGTAACGCGCAGCGAGGCCTGATCAACCGGATCAAGCAGTTGAAGCGTGAGGTCGGCGACGCCCGGTTGTCCGAGGAGCAGCGCTCGGCCGCGCAGGAGGAGCTGGGCGAAGCGAGCCGGTTGCTGGATCACTCCGAGCAGTTCGTACCGCGAGTCACCAGCTGAGAGGGAGATGCCATGACCGACGTCCGGGAGCAGTCCCTCGAAGAGGTCGAAGGCGACGCCTGGGGGGATCCGCCGGCCGACGCCACCACGCTCGTCGCCACGGTCTACCAACTGCGCCGCAAGCCGATCGGCTCGCTCGAGGTCGAAGACCTCCGGGTCCTGCTCGGCCAGCGGGAAGGCGTCCCGGTCCTGGTGCCGCGGGCGCTCGACATCCTCGAGCGCGACCCGCTGGCCGAGGGCGACTACTACCCGGGCGACTTGCTGAACGCCGTCCTCAACCGCGTCCCGGGGGAATACTGGGCCGCCCATCCCGGCGAGTCGGCGCGCCTGCGCGGCCTGGTCGACACCATTGAGCTGGACGACGTCGACGATGACGAGCTCCGGGCCGGCATCGCCGCTCTCCGTGAACCCGGTGCGCTCTGAGACCGCCCGGGTTTAGGGAATCGCTGAGTGGTGAACAGATGCGGCATGAGTCGGGGTCTACGTGCGGCCGCGGCGGCCGCCGGTGCAGCGGTCGCGGCGGTGGCGGTCCGGGATCTTCTGCAGCGCGATCACGCGCTGCTGCGGAACTTCCCGGTGCTCGGGCACGGGCGCTACCTGATCGAGGCGATCGGGCCGGAGCTGCGGCAGTACGTCGTGGCCGGCAACAACGAGGAGCGGCCGTTCACCCGGGATCAGCGGCGGTGGGTGTACGCGTCGGCGAAGAAGGAGAACAACTACTTCGGATTCGGCACGGACAACGACATCGAGTACACCGCCGGCTACCCGATCATCAAGCACAGGACGTTCGGCCGGGCGGTGCCGCGATCTCACCCGCACGCCGGGTATGAGGCGTATCTGCCGTGTGCGAAAACGCTCGGTGCTGCCCGCGTACGGAAAAGGGCTTTTCGTCCTGAATCGGTTGTCAACATCTCCGGGATGAGCTTCGGCTCGCTGTCCGGCGCGGCGATCGAGGCGCTGAATCGGGGCGCGAAGATCGCCGGGTGCCTGCAGAACACCGGCGAGGGCGCGCTCTCGCCCTACCATCGCAACGGCGGCGACCTGATCTTCCAGATCGGCACCTCATACTTCGGCTGCCGGGACGAAAGCGGACGATTCAACCTAGACCGGCTTAAGGACAATATCGCGAAAAATCCGGTTAAGGCGATCGAGATCAAACTCAGTCAGGGCGCCAAACCGAGCCTCGGCGGCCTGCTCCCCGGCGCGAAGGTGTCGAAGGAGATCGCCGAGACGCGGGGCATCCCCGAGGGCGTGGACTGTGTGAGCCCCTCGCGGCACGCCGAGTTCGACGACACCGACAGCCTGCTCGACTGGGTGGAGATGCTCGCCGACGAGACCGGGCTGCCGGTCGGGATCAAGTCGGCGGTCGGCGACCTCGGCTTCTGGGACGAGCTGACCACCCTGATGGCGACGACCGGGCGGGGCGTCGACTTCGTGACGATCGACGGCGGTGAGGGCGGCACCGGGGCGGCGCCGCTGATCTTCACGGACACCGTCTCGCTGCCGTTCCAGGTCGGCTTCGCGCGGGTCTACAGGATGTTCGCGGAGCGCGGCCTGCACGAGAAGGTGGTCTTCATCGGCGCCGGCAAGCTGGGCCTGCCGGACAACGCGATCGTGGCGTTCGCACTCGGTTGTGACATGGTCAATGTCGGTCGTGAGGCGATGCTCGCGATCGGCTGCATCCAGGCGCAGAAGTGCCACACCGACACCTGCCCGACCGGCGTCGCCACCCAGAACAGGTGGCTGACGAGGGGCCTCGACCCGGCGTTGAAGTCGGTGCGTGCCGCCAACTACATCAAGACCCTGCGGCGTGACCTGCTCAAGGTGGCCGAGGCGTGCGGCGTCGAGCACCCGGGTCTCATCGACACCGGTTCCGTCGAGATCCTCGATGGGCGCACCGCTTCGAGAAGCCTGGAGCATGTGTACGAATATCAGCCGGGCTGGGGGCTGCCGTCCCGCGAGGATCAGGCCGCCATCATCGAGATCATGACGGCGGCCGAACCGCAGGGTGGCAGCGCGCCGCCGTCCGAGGACTCGTTCGCTAGTGAGCCGGCTGCTGCGCCCCGATGACCGACAGGAGTTGCAGCTTCTCGTAGCTCTCGGAGCCCGGAACCGCCGTGTAGACGAGCAGCGAGTGGCCCTCGTCCGGGTCGAGCAGCGCCTGGCAGGTGAGCTCCAGGTCGCCGACCTGCGGGTGGACGTAGCGTTTGACGTGGCGGTACCGCACGCCGATCTCCTGCTCGTCCCAGACCGCGCGGAACTCGGCGCTGCCGTCGAGCAGCAGGCGTTGCAGGTGGGCGGCCCACGACTTCGGGCCGCGCAGGGTGACGACGCTGCGCAGCCCGGAGGCGAAGACGCGGGAGTGCAGCGCGTGGTCGTCCGGGTGGTAGATCCGGCGGACGTCCGGGTCGGTGAACCAGCGGTACCCGATGCTGCGGGCCGGCCCGGTGTACCGGGTCAGGTCCCCGGTGAGCGCCACTCCGAGCGGCGTCTGCCGCAGCGTCTCGCCGAGCTCCGTGGTGATCTCGGCGGGGGTGTCGGCGAGCCGGTCGAAGATCCGCAGCAGGCCGGGGCTGATGTGCTCGCCGACCGCGCCGCGGACCGGCGGGTGGTGGCCGGCCAGCCGGAACAGGTGGTCGCGCTCGTCGTGCGACAGGTGCAGGCCCTGCGCGATCGAGGCGATCATCTGCTCGGACGGGTGCGGCCCGCGCTCGCGTTCGAGGCGGCTGTAGTAGTCGGCCGAGATGTGGCAGAGGGTGGCGACCTCTTCGCGGCGCAGCCCGGAGGTGCGCCGGCGCTGCCCGCGGGGGAGGCCGACGTCCTCGGGTTGCAGGGACTCGCGGCGGCGGCGCAGGAACGCGGCGAGCCCGGCTCGATCGATCATCACGGGTTCGGTTCTATCACCGCCGGCCGCTCGTAGCCTGGGATCGTCAGGCCGTGGATGCGCTCCGCTCTTTGATCGAGTCTGGTCGGCATGGACATCACTCTTCCCGACCTGTCGGGCAAGCTCGCCGTCGTGACCGGTGCCAGCGACGGCGTCGGGCTGGTCATCGCGAGCCGGCTGGCCGAGGCCGGCGCCGAGGTCGTCATGCCGGTCCGCAACCGGGCCAAGGGCGCCGCCGCGATCGCCCGGATGCCGTCGGCGGCGGCCACGCTGGCCGACCTCGACCTGTCGTCGCTCGCGTCGGTGGCGGCGTTCGCGGCCACCCTGGACCGGCCGATCGACTACCTGATCCTCAACGCCGGGGTGATGACGCCGCCCGAGCGGCAGACCACCGAGGACGGGTTCGAGCTGCAGTTCGGCACCAACCACCTGGGCCACTTCGCGCTGGTCATGCACCTGATGCCGCTGCTGCGGGCCGGTCGCGCCCGGGTGGTCTCGCAGATCAGCATCGCCGCGAACTCGAACGCGATCAACTGGGACGACCTGAACTGGGAGAAGTCGTACAACGGGCAGCGCGCCTACAGCCAGTCGAAGATCGCCTTCGGGCTGTTCGGGTTGGAGCTCTCCCGGCGCAGTCGTGCTTCGCAGTGGGGGATCACGAGCAACCTCGCGCACCCCGGCATCGCCCCGACCAGTCTCCTCGCCGCACGTCCTGAGTTGGGCCGAGCCAGTGACACTCTCGGCGTACGCATGATCCGCGCTCTTTCGAAGAGGGGCATCCTCGCCGGCACGCCGTCGTCGGCTGCGCTGCCGGCCCTGCTCGCGGCGACGGCGCCGGCGGATGGCCTCTTCTATGGGCCGAGTGGTCTGGGGCATTTGTCGGGTCCGCCGGCGGAGCAGAAGTTGTACTCGCGGTTGCGCAGCCTGGCCGACGCCGAGCGGATCTGGGAGGTCTCCAGTTCCATTCTTTCAAGATCAAATTCTTGAGAATCAGTGTACGGGGGACCGCAGCCTCGGACTGGGGTCCGTCGTTCTCGGACCTCGGTCCTAGAACCTGGGTCTGAGGTGGTTTCGGGAAGTCCCGCCCATGGTCCGATGTGCCGGCGCCCGGATCGCGGGACCGTTGCGGGCATGCCGGTTCTTCGCGGATTCGTCACACCCGACCATCGTGATCGCACCATCGACGCCCTGCGCGCCGTGGCGATCGTCGGGGTGGTGCTCGGGCACTGGCTCGTGTCGGCGGTGGTCACCGACCCGTCCTGGCATGGCGAGAGCCCGCTCTCCCACGAGCCGGCGCTGATCCCGGCGACCTGGCTCCTCCAGACGCTGGCCCCGTTCTTCTTCGCCGGCGGCTATGCGGCGGCGCGCGGCCTGCGCCGCCGGAGACCGGCGACCTGGCTCACCGCGCGCCTGTCCCGCCTGGCCCGTCCCCTCCTGGCGTTCGCCGCGGTGTGGTCGCTGATCATGCTCGTGCTGTGGGCGGTGGGCGTGCCGGCGACCACCCGCCACGTGGTGTGGTCCCTGGTGACCCACCCGCTGTGGTTCCTGGGCGTCTACCTCCTCCTGACCGCGCTCACGCCACCGCTGCGCGCCGCCGTCCTCCGCTGGGGCGCCTGGCCGGCGCTGCCGCTCGTGGCGGTCGTCGCCCTCAGCGACGCCTCGTCCTCATCCTCGGCGGCCCTGCCGTCTTGGCTGGCCCTGCCTTCTTGGCCGGCCGGGCCGGAGCTGCTGGCCGCGGTGGCCGTGCCGGCGGGGTGGGCCGTGCCCTACCTGCTGGGTGTCGCCCTAGCCGACGGCCTGCTCCCACGCCGCGCCGGTGCCGTCCTGCTGCCCCTCGGCGTGGTGGCGTGCGCCGGGTTGGTCCTGCTCGCCGACTACCCTGCCTCGGCCGTCGGCGTGCCGGGGGACGGCCGGTCCAACCTCGCCCCGCCGTCGCTGTTCGCGGTCGGGCTCGGGCTTGCGCAGATCGGCGCGTTCCTGCTGGCCAGGCCGTGGCTGGGCCGGGTGCTGCGCAGGCCGGCGCTGTGGATACCGGTGGTGCTGCTCAATCTCGGGGCGATGACCGTGTACTGCTGGCACCAGACCGCACTGCTCGCCGTCACCTCCGCCGGGCGGGCGTTCGGCACGCTGCCCGGCCTGCACGACGCGCCGGTCGGCGACTGGGCCCTGAGCCGGCTCATGTGGCTCCCGGCATTCGCGCTGGTCCTGGCCATCCTCGGTGTGATCTTCTACCGCTGCGAGAGGACGGGGGCGGGACGAGAGCGGGAGACGGCGGATGCGATTCGAGCAGCTGGAATACCTGATGGCGGTGATCGAGCACGGGTCGCTGCGCCGGGCGGGGGAGCAGCTGCACGTGTCGCAGTCGGCGCTCAGCGAGGCGATCAGCTCACTGGAGCGGGAGCTGGGCGTACCCCTGCTCGAACGGCACCGGGCCGGCGCGCGGGTGAGCCGTGAGGGCCGCGACCTGGTGCCGATCGTCGCCGAGATCCTCGGGGGAGTGGCCCATCTCAAGGCGGCGAGCGACCGGGCCCGGGCCAGCCGGACGATCCGCGTCGGCACCGTCAACGCCGGCACGTCGGCACTGCTCATCCCGGCCGTGCGCGAGTTCGGCGCCGGCCACCCGAGCACCACCGTCGACGTGGCGACGATGCTCCAGGCGGAGATCGAGGAGAGCCTGCTCGAAGGCCGCCTCGACGTCGGGCTGATCAACGCCTTCCCCGGCGACGACATCCCGGCCGGCCTGGAACGGACGGTCCTGCTCCACGGCCGGCCCGCGGTCTGCTGCCGAGCCGACGACCCGCTGGCGGCCCAGACCGCGATCAGCGTCGACGACCTGCGGACGCGGCCGTTCGTGGCGATGCGGCCCGGCTACCTGATGCACCGCCTGGCGCAGCGGCTGTTCGGCGACGCGCCGCCGCCCGAGACGTTCTCCACCGACGGCGCCGAGATGGGCAAGTCGCTGGTGGCGAGCGGCGTGGGTCCGACGATCCTGCCCGACTACAGCATCCTGGGCGATCCGCTGCACACCGCCGGCGTCATCACCGCCCGCCCCCTCGCCGGCGACGTACCACCCGTCATCATGCTGATGCTCCGCCGCCGCCACGATCGGGTGCCCGCCGCAATCCTCGACTTCGAGCGCACGATCACCGAACTCGCCCGCGCCGACCGATCGAACACCTAGGCTCGCCTTATCATGGTCTTTCCGTCTGGCGAGTGCTGGCGTCTCCCCTCTTTCTTGTATTTCTCTTCGAGCGCCTGCGCACCTCAGCAAAATGGTGCTGCGTATGGACTTAGCGTACTGAGTTAAGCAGTGGATATGGTGGCTAACGGAATTAGCGAAGAGTGTTCGACGGTCGCTGGGCGCATGAATAGAAGGCCGCAGGCATGGGCTTAGCCTGGAGGGCGGCGGCGACGTGTGCCAGTGTTGATCTCTATGGAGTGAGCATGCGCCTAATGTTAAGGCCTGCAGTCAGTGAATGCTGACAGATCAACGACAATCTATATATGATTCAGCCCGGCCTCTGGGCATATGTCTCATTGGGATGGCACCCTATGTGGGGATGCGATTCCTGCTGAGTTTTGCCGCCACTATCGAGCTGTCCGAAGCAAGCTTGATGGCCACCGCGCGAATGGTTTGGAGGTAGATGATGCTAAATCGGGAGAATCTCGATTCGTTCAAAGCTGCATTGTCGGCTGCATTGCGAACGACGAATCAGGCTGACGATGCTTTGAGCAACAGGTTCGTTGAGCTTCGCCCGGGTACGGTCGCTACGTTGCAGTCGGCAGTCAATCATCTTGTCACCGGACGCCGTGGTGTCGGCAAATCAACGACGTTAGCTGTCTTGCAGCGGCGCGCGGAAGAGCAGGGTGCCCGTGTAATCTTCGTGGATGTAGAAACGCACAAATCTCGGTCTTACCCTGACGTGCTGATTGAGATAATTATGGACATCCTTTCGGAGATTCGACCGAGAGGCTGGTGGCGTCCTCCTGAATGGAAATTGCGCCGAGCTGTCAAAGAGCTGCACTCCGTTCTTTCTGCGCTTAGGGACGCAGGAAGTGAGGTAGTCGAGAATGTCGAGAATAGCCAATCGAGATCGAATGACGTAAGGGTGCGACTGGGAGGCGGAGTTGCGAAGCGTTTCGCCAAGCTCAGTGCCACGACGGCGAGTTCATGGTCCGCCCGGACCAAAACCTCACAGACATCGTCGCAGACCCGCAAGAAGGAAGATTTCTTGCGAGACCTTGCGCCGGCCATATCCCACGTTTTAGAGGTCGCTGCAAGCCTCAACGGACGCAAGTCACTGCTCGTGGTACTCGACGACTTCTATTTTATTGCAAAAGAAAAACAGCCCCTTGTTCTAGATCATCTTCACGGTATCACCAAGCGAAGTGATGTTTGGCTCAAGATCGGCAGTGTTCACTCCAGAACCCAGTCTTTCGCCGATGGGGATCCTCCGCTGGGCATGCAGCCGCCCCATGATCTGCAGCACCTGTCGCTTGATGTCGGATTAGCGGACTTTGCGACTGCCCAAACGTTCCTGGAAGAAGTTGCGAACGGAGTTCTAACGCCTGCAGGTTTCAAGGTCAGGGAAGTGCTGACGCAAACTGCCCGGGAAAGGGCTGTTTTGATTGCAGGTGGTGCTGTTACGCGCGACTACTTTGATCTCCTTATTGCGGCGGCTGATGCGGGTTGGGAAGAGGCGCAGAGGAGTGACGATCCAAGTGCATCATTCTCGATCGGAGCAGAGAATGTGCAGGCCGCAGCGGGACTGCGCTTGCAGCGTAAGCAAACTGATCTCCGAAATGATGCGGGTCGGGATTCGCCAAAGCTGGAAGCAAGATTCGACGATCTTGTTCGATTCGTGCGAGACCGTGATACTTTCTTCTTTCTCGTGCGTCGAGAGCAGCTTGACACCGACTGGGGACGAGAAATAACTGAGCTCGAGGACTTACGGTTCGTGCACCGCATCATGACTACCCGGCCGAATACTGCCACCTGGCGTGGGATTGACACCGTGGTCTTCATGGTCGACTTCGCAGCTCTGGTTGTGAAACGGATGCGGAAGGCTCCGGTTGAGTTTTGGAAGCCTGGAAAATCCGACGAGTTGAGGCGCGCTGAATGGGTTTACCAACCTAATTGGGTGCCGGTGGTGGGGCGATCGAGAAAGCTGGACAAGGGCTCGTGATTCAAGTCGCCGGCAGTTCGGACCTGCGCTTTCGCGCATTGGCGAAAGCGTGACTCAGCGGCGGACGGCGGACAGCTAGAGTGGTACCCCCAGCCGGTCCAGGAGCTGCCTGCGCAGGCCTCCGAAGCCCGGGTCGTCCTGGTGGCGCGGCCTCGGTGACGTCACCGGGATCTCCTCGGCGATGCGGCCGCCGTCCAGGACCAGCGCCCGGTCGGCGAGGAGGAGGGCCTCGTCGACGTCGTGGGTGACGAGGAGGGCGGCGAAACCGTGGCGCCGGCGCAGCCGTTCGAGGAGTTGCTGCATGCGGAGCCGGGTGAGGGCGTCGAGGGCGCCGAACGGCTCGTCGAGGAGCAGCAGGGACGGCTCGCGGACCAGGGCGCGCGCCACCGCGACGCGCTGGGCCTGGCCGCCGGAGAGTTCGGCCGGCCAGGCGTCGCCGCGGTCACCGAGGCCCACCTCGGCCAGGGCGGCGAGGGCGCGGCCGCGGACGTCCGGGCCGGTCAGGCCGAGCGCGACGTTGTCGGCGACCCGCTTCCAGGGCAGCAGCCGGTGCTCCTGGAAGACCACGCCGAAGTGCGGGGGCACCTCGATCACCCCGGTGGCGTCCGGGTCGAGGCCGGCGACGGCGCGGAGCAACGTACTCTTGCCGGAGCCCGAGCCACCCAGAAGCGCAACCACTTCGCCCGGCCCGACCGTCAGGTCGGCGCCGTCGAGGACGACGGTGTCGCCGAATGCGCGAGAGAGCCCGGTGACCCTCAGGTCGCTTGCAGACCGCGTCGCCACGCCAGTGTCCTCCGTTCCGCGATACGAATCAGGGTGTCCGAGAGCAATCCGAGGACGGCATAGACGAGCAGCCCGAAAACGACCACATCGGTCTGGGCGAACTCGCGCGCCTCCATCATCAGGAAGCCGATGCCGGTCTGCGCGTTGACCTGCTCGCCGACGACGAGGCTCAGCCAGCCGGCGCCGATCGCGAGGCGCAGGCCGAGGAAGAGCGACGGCAGCGCGCCGGGCAGCACCACGTGCCGAAGCCGCTGCCACTGGTTGAGTCCGCACGTCCTGGCGGCCTCGACGAGCCGCTGATCGATGTCCCGGATACCGGCATAAGTGTTGAAATAGAGGGGGAAGAAGCTCCCGAGCGCCACCAGGCTGATCTTCAGTTCCTCACCGATGCCGACCCAGATGATCAAAAGCGGTACCAGGCCCAGGTGAGGCAACATCCGAGCCATCTG
Source organism: Actinoplanes sp. NPDC023714 (assembly GCF_040639855.1). NCBI lineage: Bacteria > Bacillati > Actinomycetota > Actinomycetes > Micromonosporales > Micromonosporaceae > Actinoplanes > Actinoplanes sp. NPDC023714. The sequence continues at coordinate 112,531 of NZ_JBFAAR010000010.1, read as the reverse complement.
TACGGGTGGATCGATCGCGTTGTCGCCGACCCGCAGGAGAGCGGCCGCACTCGCCAGCACGATCGCGAGCGTCCCGCCGATGGCCAGGCCGATCAGGGCGCGGGTCAGCGAGTCGAGCAGGTGCGTGGTGAGCTCGCCGTCGGCCGCGAGCCGCCAGCCGGTCCGCGCGACCAGGCTCGGCGCGGGCACCTTGTCCTCCGGCAGCAGGCCGGTGCGCGACCCGGCCTCCCAGACGATCAGCAGGAGGAGCGGGCTGACCAGGCGATGCCAGCGTGGTGCCCTTCTCGGTTGCCGCGCCGGTTTGCGGAGAAGGGGCGGCGTAGCGAGCGTCGCCGTCACAGGAACGCCTCGTTGAACGTCTCGTCGACGCGGCTCCTGATGTCGACCCGGCCCGGGATGAGCTCGAGCTTCGTGAACCCGTCGGAGATCGTCTGCAGCTCGTCGCCGATCGCCGGCGTGATCGGCGCGAGCGGCTTGGCGCTGCGGGCCAGCGCCCGCGTCGCGGTCACCTCGTCGATCTTCAGCTCGGGCGCGAGGATCTTCGCGCGCTCGTCCGGGTGGGCGATGCCCCAGTCGGTGGTGGCGCGGTACCTGCCGAGGAAGTCGCTGATCAACTGGGCTTTTCCGGTCACCGCGTCGGGGGTCGCGAGGATGTACTCACGGTTGTTCGCGAGGCCCGTCGCGTCGGCGAGGACCCGCACGCCGGGCTGTTCGGCGAGGGCGAAATACGGGTCCCAGATGATCCACGCGTCGACCTGATCCGCATCGAAGGCGGGCCTGCCCTCGGCCGGCTTCAGGTACTTCACGTTGATGTCGGTGATCCGCAGATTCGCCTGTTCCAGCAGCTTGACGAGCAGCCAGTTGACGTTGGAGCCCTTGTTCAGGGCGACGGTCTTCCCCTTGAGGTCGGCGAACGTGGTGAATCCCTTCGCCTCCTTCACGAGGACGGCCTCGCCCTGCGGGACCGGCTCACTCGTACCGATGATCTTGAAATTGATCTTGCCGGCGGCCGCGAAAATGGGCGGCGCCTCACCGGTCTGGCCGATATCGATCGCCCCGGCCTTGAGCGCCTCGGTCAACGCGGGTCCGCTTTCGAACAGTGACCACTCGGCATCCGGCGCGTCGCCGCGGACCTTGGCGAGGCTCAGGCCGCCGAAGCGCTGGTAGCCGATGCGCAGCTTGCCGGTCGCGCTCGTCTCGTCGCCTCCGCCGCCACAACCGGCCAGGAGGGCGGCACCGAGCGTTCCGAAGATGAGCTTGCGGCGATTTGTCTGCATTTAAAGACCTTTTTTCTTGTACGGGGACAAGCTGCCGAAACCGGACCGATGGAACACCAGTGGTCCACCGGCCTCGTCGCCGGCGTGGTCGACCGCGTGGAGGCGCAGCAGCACGATGGTGTGGTCGCCGGCCTCGACCTCGCGGTAGATCGTGCAGTCGAACCGGGCCAGGCCGTCGTCGACGGTGATCGCGCCGGCGTCGGTGACCTGCGTCTTGACGCCGTCGAAGCGGTGCTCGACCGGGCCGGCCAGCCGGCGGCAGACGGCGCCGTGGTGCGCGGCCAGGACCGTGACGCCGAGATGGTCGGCGCGGCGCAGGTCGGGCCAGGTCTTCGAGGTGTTCGCGATGGACACCGACACCAGCGGCGGGTCCAGGCTGACCGAGGTGAACGAGCTGGCGGCGAGTCCCGTCTTCCGGCCGTCGACGGTGGCCGCGACCGCGACGACGCCGCTCGGGAAGACGCCGAACGCCTGCCGCAGCCGGACCGGGTCGAGATCCTGGTTGGTGATCACTTCGTTGCCGCGCTCGTGGTGTCGGTTCTTCCTGCTGTCGCGAACGGCACTCGCGCGTTGCCGGTGCGGCGGCGGGGGCGCTCGTCCTTCCAGAGGCCGCGCTCGGCGAGGATCGGCAGGACGCCCTCGCCGAACCAGTACGCGCCCTCGAGGTGCGGGTAGGCCGAGAGCACGAACTCCTCGATCCCGAGCGCCGCGTATTCGGCGATCCGGTCGGCGACCTGCTCGTGGCTGCCGACGAGCGCGGTGCCGGCGCCGCCGCGCACCAGCCCCACCCCGGCCCAGACGTTCGGGTAGATCTCCAGCCCGTCGGTCGACCCGTTGTGCAGGGCGAGCATCCGCTTCTGCCCCTCGGACTCGCTGAGCCGCAGCCCGCTCTGCACCGTGTCGATCGTCTCCGGGGAGATCCCGGCGAGCAGCCGGTCCGCCTCGGCCCACGCCTCCTCGGCCGTGTCCCGGGTGATCGTGTGCATCCGGATCCCGAACCGGATGCTGTCGGCGCGACCGTGCTCGGCGGCCAGCTCCCGGATCCAGGCGATCTTCTTGGCCACGGCGTCCGGCGGCTCGCCCCAGGTCAGGTAGACGTCGGCGTGCTTCGCGGCGACCAGCCCGGCGGCCGGCGACGACCCGCCGAAGTAGATGTCCGGGATGGGGTCCGGGATCTGCCCGAGCGACGCCGCGTCGACCGACAGGTGCTCGCCGTGGAAGTCGACGGTCTCGCCGGCCCAGAGTCGCCGGACGATCTCCAGGAACTCGTCGCACCGCCGGTACCGGGCGTCCTTGTCCAGGTAGTCGCCGTACATCCGCTGCTCGTGACCCTCCCCGCCGGTCACGACGTTGAGCAGCAGCCGGCCGTCCGACATGTTCTGGAACGTCCCGGCCATCTGGGCCGCGAGGAACGGCGACACGACCCCCGGCCGGAACGCGACCAGGAACTTCAGCCGATCCGTGGTCTGACTCAGCATCGCGGTGCTCAGCCAGGCGTCCTCACACCACGCCCCGGTCGGCGTGAGCGCGGCCGCGAACCCGTTGTCCTCGGCCGCCCGGGCCACCTGCGTCAGGTAGGCGACGTCGGCCGGTCGCCCCGAACTCCCCGGAGCCAGCCCATGCCCACCCCCGACGACATGCCGCCCGTCACCGCCGTTGGTGGGCAGAAACCAGTGGAACCGCAGCGACATGACGACCCTCTCCCCGAGCATTAACCGCAATGCCTATAGGTTCGCTAGATTTTAGGGCGACCGCAACCCTCACGGCGAACGGCCATGCCGAACCCCCATTCGGCCCACCCGATCACCAACGGCCAGAAGGCTTCCCCCGATCGCAGCGGCCCAGCGCGGCGGCTCAGCACGGCGGCTCAGCACGGCGGCCCAGCGGGATGGCCATGCCCCTACTCGGCCTCGCAGACGGACCGAACGAGGTGGCGATCGCCCGATGGGAAGGCACCAGTGACTCAGCGGCCCTGGTCAGCGCGGGCGAGTTCGGTGATCGTGCGCTCGAACTCGAACGGCGATCCAACGAGGTCGGTAGATCTCCGCTCGAAGGCTGCGCTGGACGTGTACGCCGTACCGGCAAGCGCGAAGTCCCGGGCGCACGCACCCTGTCGAGATCTTGGACGATCGACCACCGATTTCGGTGGTCACGCGTTCAAGATCCAGGACCGCGATGACGCCATGGCCATCAGATTGCGGACCTGTTCGCAGACCACGTGACTTCTGGTGGTCCACCCGCCCGGGATCGGCCGGCTCGTGCTGGACACCCGCATTGATCTGTCAAGGTGTACGGCTCCGGCGGGCCTTGCCTGAAGGCGACCTGAGAACGAGCCTTCGGCGTCACCGAGCGAGGTGAAGCGCGGCTGCGAGAGAGTGCGGGGCCGGCTGGTGGATGCCGGCCTCGCCGTGAGTCCTCAGGCCGCCGGATCCAGATCCAGGGCGTACGAGTCGCCGCGGGGGTGGAAGCCCAGCTTCTCGTAGTAGGGCGACCTCATCCCGGGCGGCGTGAGGACGGTGCGGCAGCCGCGGTCGGCGAAGTAGCGGCTCTGCCGGAAGACGAACTCGCCCGGGGTGAAGTCGCGGTATCGCTGCGTCACGTAGTCGAGGACGACCTGCGCGACCCCGTCGCCGGCCGTGCGGAAGAGGACCACGCCGACCACCTCGTCGCCGTTGACGATCAGGAAGGCGGCCAGGCCGTCCTCCCAGGCGAAGCCCGGGTTGAAGCGCATGATGTCGTCGTGGTGCAGGCGCAGCGTGTGCGCCAGGAACTCGTCGTCGCTGCGGACCTCGACCACCTGGTACGTCGCCGCGTCGTGCCGGGTCGCCAGCATCCGCCACAGGTAGTAGATGTTGATGGCGGCCAGGACGACGTTGAGGCCGACCATCGGCCACACCGCGATGGCCGCGTTGAAGACGATGAGGATGAGGCAGCCGGCCAGGTTCAGGGCGCGCAGCCGGAGGACCCGGCTCTGGAGCAGGGACCAGACGAGCAGGGCGGACCCGGCCCATCCGATGAGGTCGTGGGTTGTCACCCGGTCACTGTCTCATGATCCGGACAGGTGACCCGCAGCTCGGTGTCGCCGAACGGGGCGTCGACGAAGTTGCAGTGGTGCGGCCGGCCGGTCTCCGCGGGGTGCGCGTCCGGCACGAAGAAGCGGCAGGTCACGCACATCTGGGAGACCGGGATGGCCTTACGGTCCTGCAGTTCGCGCATCAGTGTCACGGTGCCGCGCATCATCGCCGCGAAGTCGTCCGGCGACAGGGCCGCCACGGCGCCGCCGAGGTTCTCCGACACGACGTCGAGCCGGGCCGCCTCCTCGGCCCCGGCCGGGGAGAGCGTCAGCAGCACGACCCGGGCGTCGCCGGGGTCACGGACCGCGTCCAGGAGTTCCTTCTTGCGCAGCACCTTCACGGCGTCCGAGACGGTCGGGGGTGTGGAGGCGAGCGCGGCCACGATGTCGCCCTGCCGCAGCGGGGCGCGTTCGGCGGCGAGCAGCGTGACGATGTCGGCCTGCAGCGGCGAGAGGTTGTGCGGGCCGGCGTTGCGCCACGCCTCCATCCGTACGGCCTGACCGAGCCGGGCGAGACCGGCGAGCAGCTGGGTGACGGGCGGGGGGCCGGGGACCTCTTCTTCCATGCCCCCATATTAGTTGGCAGACCGAAGCATCGTATGTATTGTTGGCACTGCCAAAGAAACCGAGGCGACTCAAAGGAGATCACCATGTCCCGTCTCGCCACCGTCGACCCCGCCACCGCCGAGGGTCAGGCCCGCACCCTGCTGGGCCGCGTCGAGCGCGCCCTCGGCGTCACCCCGAACATGATGCGGGCGATGGCCAGCTCGCCGGCCGTGCTCGACGCCTACCTGCAGTTCTCCGGGGCCCTGTCGAAGGGCCACCTGCCGGCCCGGGTCCAGGAGCAGATCGCGCTGGTCGCCGCCGTGGAGAACGAGTGCGGCTACTGCCTCGCGGCGCACACCGTGCTCGGCGCCCGGGCCGGTGTCAGCGAGGAGGACCTGGCCGACGGCCGCTCGGCGCGGGCCTCCGACCCGAAGGCCGAGGCCGCCCTGGTCTTCGCGAAGCAGGTCATCGCCAGCAAGGGCTTCGTCTCCGACGAGGAGCTGGAGGCGGTCCGCGCGGCCGGTTACAGCGACGGTGAGATCGGCGAGATCGTGGCGGCGGTCGCGCTCAACACGTTCACCAACTACTTCAACTCGGTGGGGCAGACCACGCTGGACTTCCCCGAGGTCACCGGCGCCGCAGTGCGGCACTGACCTCGGTACGCGAGGTCACGCCCAGTTTGCGCAGGATGCTGGAGACGTGGATCGCCGCGGTCTTCGGCGAGATGAAAAGGCGCTGGGCCAGCTCGGCGTTGGTCAGCCCGTCGCCGATCAGCACGGCGACCTCGTGTTCCCGCGGGGTGAGGGCCGAGGGTGACGGGCCGAGCAGGACGCGTACCCGGTCGAGCTGGGCGACCCGCCACCCGGCCCATCCGGCGAGCAGCGGCCGAGCGGCCTCCAGGTGGGCGAGGGCCTCGGCGCGGCGGTCCGCTGCGAGCAGGCAGCGGGCCGCGCCGACCCGGACCGTGCCGCGGACGGCCGGCGAGAAGATGTGCGCGTCGACGATGGAGAGGTAGCGGTCCAGCGCAGCCCCGTGCCGGCCGTGCGCCTCGGCGACCTGGGCCTCGACCAGGGTGCGCAGGGCGTCCCAGACGTCGGCGTCCAGCAGTTCGAGGGCCATCCGGTCGAGCCGGTCGGCGGGCAGGCCGAGCTCCAGGGCCGCGGAGATCAGGTCGTGGGCCTGCTCGCCGCTGCGCCAGGACTGGCCGGCCAGCGCCGCGAACAGGTCGTCCAGGGCGGCCTCGGCGCGTGGCCGGTCGCCGCGCCGGCACGCCAGGTGGAAGACCAGGCCGGGGACCGTGGTCGGCGGGTTGTTCGGCAGCGTCATGATGCCCGCGATGAGTTCCTCGACCCGGTCCAGCTCGCCGGCCTCCAGGTAGAGGCCGGCCAGGAAGACCGAGTGGTAGTCGGCCCAGCGGCCGCGGCGCTGGTATCCGCGGTCCTGCTCCCGGCCCTCCTCCAGCGCCGTGATGGCGGCCCGCAGGTCGCCGGCGCGGATGGCGAGCCGGGCCCGGCCCTGGAAGTAGGTGGCGACGGCGAGCGATTCGAAGCCGGCCCGTTCGGCGTCGACCCGCATCCGTTCCAGGTCGGCGGCGTGCTCGACCGGGTCGGCGGGCGGCTCGCCGTGCACCAGGGCGTTGAGGGCGCGGGCGGCGAGCACCCACTCGCCGGCCCGCTCGGCCTCGTCCACCAGCTCGGACAGGATCTTGCGGCCGTCGGCGGCGGTCCGCGGCAGCTCGGAGAGCGTGGAACCCTTCTCCAGCAGAGCGGCGAGGCGCACGTTCGGCAGCCCGAACTCGTCGGCGAGGGCGATCGCCCGGTCGGCCCAGGCCAGGGCGGCGTCGAAGTCGTCGCGCAGGTACGCCGACTGGGCGATCGCGGTCATCGCCTTGGCCTGGTCGGCGCCGGGCGGCAGCTGCGCGATCAGCGTCTCGATGTCCTCGGTGAGCGCCCGCATCTCGGCGGTGTCCCGGACCTCCCAGGCGAGCCGGACCAGCAGGTACAGCGACAGGGCGCGGTCGGTCATGCTGGTGGCCAGGTCACGCCATCTCCGCCCGTACGCAAGCGCCTCGTCCAGGAGGCCGGCCAGCCAGGCCGCGTTGGCGGCCGAGGAGAGCAGTTCGGTGTCGTCGGGCAGCTCGGCCAGGCCCATCTCGGCGAGCTGCAGCGCCTGGTAGGCCGAGCCGATCGAGAGGTAGAGCCCGGCGCCGTGCCGGGCCGCCGCGATCATGTCGTCGTAGCGGCCGGCGCCGTGCGCGTGATGCGCCACCATGGCCGGATCCGACGCCCCCTCACGGAGCAGCACCTCCAATGCTGCCTCGTGCAGCCGGCGGCGCTGGCGGCCGAGCAGCCGGGACGCGATCGCCTCGCGGACCAGCGCGTGCCGGAACGCGAACTCGTCCTCGCCGGACTCCACCAGCACCCCGCGGGTGACCAGGTCGCGCAGCACCGCGATCAGCTCCTCCTCGCCCGCGCCGGTCACGCCGGCCAGCAGGTCGAACGGGATGCGGTGGCCGAGCACGGTGGCCGCCTCGACGATGCGGTGGCTCACCGGGTCGAGGTCGTCGACCTGCCGGCGCAGGACGTCGGCGAGGCTCCACGGCAGGGGCTGCTCGACCAGCGCCTCGACGTCGTTCCCCGGCAGCGCCCGCAGCAGCTCCTCCAGGAAGAACGGATTGCCGCCGGTCCGATGGTGCAGCGCGGTGGCCGCCCGCAGCGGCGCCGGCGACCCGGTCGCGGCGGCCAGGAGGGCGGCCGTCTGCGACGGCGTCAGGCGATCCAACCGTACGTGGGTGACGGCGTGCCGGCGTTCCATCCGGGCCAGCAGCCCCGCCACCGGTTGCCGGCGGGTGACCTCGTCCGGCCGGTAGGTGCCGATGAGCAGCCGCGGCCCGGGCTGGTCGGCGATCCGCTCGAACAGCGCGGCGCTCTCCGAGTCGGCCCAGTGCAGGTCCTCGAAGACGACGACGGCGGGGGAGTCGCCGATCAGCCCGTTCAGGATCGCGAGGCCGGCGTGCAACCGTTCGACCGGGCTGAGCGCCGGATCGGTGAGCCTCTCGGTGTCCACCCCCGAGCGGCCGTCGATGGCGTCGAGCAGCACCTCGTACGGCCGGGACAGCGAGCCGGGCTCGGCCTGCCCGACCAGCACGACGGTCTGCGGGGAGAGGGTCCCCAGCAGCTCGTGCACCAGCCGGGTCTTCCCGATGCCCGGCTCGCCCGCGATGATCGCGACGGCCGGTTCGCCCGCGGCGGCGAGCTGTGCCAGCCGGCTCAGCTCGCCCTCCCGCCCGATCATCATCGGGCTGGCGCCACCGCGGTAGATTCGCACGGCGCCAGCGTACCGGCGGCCTTCGCGCCGGCCGGATGCCCGCGCACCGGCTCACGCCCGGCCCGCAGGAAGCGGCGCGCGCTGCGCAGCAGGCGTCCGCGGTCGGCCTCGGCCACGAGCTCGCGGTGCCGGTCGTGGACCAGCGACATCATGATCTCCGGGTGCATCAGCATGGTTCTCGTCCTCCTCGTTCGTCCTGGTGATGTATTCATCGTCGTGGCTGAGGAGGGGTGCTCACATCGGGAGCGATCACCTAACTCCGCGGGCCAGCGATGCCTAGAAAGGCCTCCTTGCGGTGTAGGAGTAACCGTGGTTACATCGCTTCCATGAGTGGGTGGGTGTTGCTGGCGTACCGGATACCGCGGGAACCGTCGCGGCCCCGGATCGCGGTGTGGCGCAAGCTCGAGCGGCTCGGGGTGGCACGGCTCGGCGACGGTCTCGTGGCGCTGCCGGCCGACGCGCGGACGCGGGAGCAGTTCGACTGGGTCGCCGAGGAGATCGTCGAGGCCGACGGGTCGGCGACGGTCTGGCTGGCCGACCCGGCGACCGCCGAGCAGGAGCAGCAGATCGCGGCCGGGATGCAGGAGGCGCGGGCCGCGGAGTACCGGGCGGTCGCCGACGAGGCCGTGGCGGCGCGCGGCGGCACCGACGCCGAGCGCGGCCGGGTGCTGCGGCGGCTGCGGGCCGAGCTGCACCGGATCGGCAAGCGCGACTTCTTCCCTCCGGCGGAACGCGAGCGGGCCCGCGCCGCCGTCGAAGAACTGACCACCGTCACCGATAGGGAGCACGCATGAGGTGGGCCACCCGGGCCGGGGTGCACATCGACCGGGCCGCCTGCGCCTGGCTGATCCGCCGGCACATCGACGCGCGGGCCGAGTTCGTCTTCGTCGGCTCGCCCGCCGCGGTGCCGGCCGACGCCACGCCGTTCGACATGCGCGGCGCCGACCTCGGCCACCACGGCGGCGACTGCACGTTCGAGACGATCCTGCGCCGCTACGAGCTGCACGACCCGGTGCTCTGGCGGATCGCCGAGATCGTGCACGAGGCCGACGTCGACGACGAGAGGTTCGACGCCCCCGAGGCCCCCGGCCTCGACGTGATCCTGCGCGGCCTGTCGATGGTCTGCGACGACGAGGAGACGCTGCGCGTGACCGCCCCGATGTTCGACGGCCTCTACGAGTACCACCGCCGCGCCCTGCTGCTGAACAGGCCTCCGGCATGACCACGACGACGGACGTGGTGCCGTTCCGGGAAGCCGTCCGCACCTGGTTCCTGATCTCGCTGCAGACGTTCGGCGGCCCGGCCGGGCAGATCGCCGTGATGCAGCGCCACCTCGTCGACGAGCGCCGCTGGATCGGTCAGCGCCGCTTCCTGCACGCGCTGAACTACTGCATGCTGCTGCCCGGCCCGGAGGCCCAGCAACTCGCGATCTACGTGGGCTGGCTGCTCAACGGCGTGCGCGGCGGGCTGGTGGCGGGAAGCCTTTTCGTGTTGCCCGGCATGGTGGCCCTGCTCCTTCTTTCGATCATTTATGCCGCGTACGGCGGGAGCACCGTGGTGACGGCGCTCTTCGCCGGCCTCGCCCCGGCCGTGGTCGCGGTCGTGGCGCAGGCCGTCTGGCGGGTCGGCAGGCGTTCCCTCACGAGCCCGGCTCTGATCGGGCTCGCGGTGGCGGCGTTCCTGGCCCTGGCCGTGTTCGGCATCCCGTTCCCGCTGGTCATCGCGTTCGCGGCGGGCGCCGGGTGGCTGCTGCACCGGATCGGCCGCCTCGACGAGCGCGCCGCCGGCGGGACCCCCGACGGCCCGGCGCCGCTGATCTCCGACGACGCCCTGCACCACGACCGTCCCTCGGCCCGCCGGACCGTCACGATCCTGGCCGCCGGGCTGGCCGCCTGGTTCCTGCCGATCGCGCTGTTCGCCGTCACGACCGGCGCCGGCAGCGTGTTCACCCGGCAGGGCCTGTTCTTCTCGGGCACGGCCGTCGTCACGTTCGGCGGGGCGTACGCGGTCCTCGCCTTCGTGGCCCAGCGCGCCGTCGAGCACTACGGCTGGCTCTCCGCCGGCGACATGGTCCGCGGCCTCGCCCTCGCCGAGTCCACGCCCGGGCCGCTGATCATGGTGGTGCAGTTCGTGGCGTTCCTCGGCGCCTACCACCAGCCGGGCTCGCTCGACCCCTGGGTGGCCGGGGTGCTCGCGTCCCTGCTCACCACGTGGGTGACGTTCGTGCCGTGTTTCCTGTTCATCCTGTTGGGAGCGCCGTACGTGGAACGGCTGCGCGGCAATCGCGCGCTCTCGGCGGCGCTGACCGGCATCACCGCCGCGGTCGTCGGGGTGATCGCCTCGCTGGGGCTGTTCTTCGCGGTGCACACGCTCTTCGGCGAGGTCCGGCCCGGGCCGTGGGCGCTGGAGCTGCCCGTTCCCGGGTCGGTCCGGTGGACGTCGCTGGCGATCGGCGTGGTGGCCGGAGTGTTGATCTTCAAGGCGAAGTGGCCGGTGCTGCGGGTGCTGGGCGTCTGCGCGGCGCTGGGGCTGGCCGCGAATTTCTTCTGACGGTTTCCTCAACCCGCTGGCGGGCGCGGCCGATACGACCTGTCCGCCACGGGGAGGAGCCTTCATCTTGGGAACGAGCACGACGCGACGACGGTTTGCCATCGCTGCCGCCGGACCGGCGATTGCCCTGATTCTCACGGCCGGCGCGGTGCCGGCACAGGCGGCAGCCGCTGAGCACGCTGCCGCGACCGTAGCCGGCGGCGTCGACGACGCTGCCGCGACCATCGCCGCCTCGGCGGGGACGACCTGGGCCGACACGATGCGCCGGAAGTTCGACCTGGAGACGTACACGGCACGCCTCTCCACCCAGTTGCCGGCGCTGAAGGCGGCCGCGGCCACCCGCGGCTCGGCCGCGGCCGAGGCCCGGCAGGCCGAGACGGCTGCCGAGGCGGTCATGGACAAGGCCGTCGGGACGAGGCGCACCATGCTCGCCCGGCACGCCGCCGCGCTGAACGCCGCCAAGCTGGCGAAGAAGGCCCTCGTCGCCGCGAAGAAGCAGAAGCCGTACAGCAAGACCCGGGTCGCCAAGGCCACGGCCGCCGTGACGAAGGCCGAGGCCGCCGCGAAGAACCGGGCCGTCATCGCGCAGACCAGCGCCGCGACCCTGAAGCTCACCCAGACCCGGCACGCGACCGCCGAGAAGAAGCTGGCCGCCGCCACGACCGCGCACGAGACTGCCGTGAAGACCGTCGCGTACGCCGAGAAGCGCATCACGTCGTACCCGAAGGACCGGGCCGCCCTCGCCGCTCAGGCCTCCCAGCTCAGCCAGGCCGTCGTGACCCAGTCCCGGGTCAAGTTCACGACCACCCAGGTCTACGGCGTCACGGTGAACCGGGTCGTCGCCCTGTCGTTCCAGCGCATGATCGACGACGCGGCCAAGTCGGGCGTGAAGCTGTCCGGCGGCGGTTTCCGGACCAAGGATCAGCAGATCGCGCTCCGCAAGGCCAACGGCTGCCCGGACATCTGGACCGCGCCCTCGTCGTCCTGCCGCGTCCCGACCGCGATCCCCGGCCGGTCGCTGCACGAGATCGGCCTCGCCGTCGACATGACCTCCGGCGGCAAGTCCATCAACACCCGCAAGAGCCCCGCCTTCCAGTGGATGGCCGCGAACGCCGGCAAATACGGCTTCGTGAACCTGCCCTCCGAGCCCTGGCACTGGTCGATCACGGGTAGCTGATCGAGGCCGCCACCTCACCCGGCGACCGAAGGCCGGCGTCGACGACGAAGTCCTCGACGCCGGCCTCGTCCAGTATCCGGTCCAGTTCGCCGGACCGCTTCAGGTGCCACTCCAGGCCGGCCGGGTCGTGCTCGTGCCGGCGGATCAGGCGCTCCCGGACGATCGCGAGGTCGACCCGGAGCCGGCCGACGGCCAGCGGCACGCCGAGCGCCTCCCGGTAGGCGTCCCGCTCCTGCCGGCTCTCCACCACCCCGGCCAGGATCAGCCGCTCGGCGCCCGCGGCGAGGAAGTTCCGGGCCACCGCCCGCAGGTTGCGCAGCGTGATGGCGCCGTTGAAGGGGTCGGCCGGCGGGCTGGGCCAGCTGCGCCGCAGCCAGTCGACGTCGACGACGGCGTGCGGGATCCGCTTCTCGGCCAGCAGATCGCCGAGCGCCTCCGCGACCGTCGTCTTGCCCGAGCCGACCGTGCCGGTGAGCAGCAGTGCGTGACCCATCCGGGGACTCCTTTCTCCCTCGTACGATTGAGAATGGCTTTGATGGGCAACTCCACGCGCCATGAAAAGGACGTTGTCCATGATCGCGGGCGCGGCGCTGCTGCTCGCGGGCTGTGGCTCGGTGGGGGGACGTGAGGACGCGGCCTCCGCGGTCGCCGAGCTTCTGCTGTCGGCGACGGCCGCCCGGGACGGCGCGCAGGCGTGCGCCGTGCTGGCCCCGAACACCGTGGCCGAGCTGGAGGATGCGGCCGGGAAGCCGTGCGCCGAGGCGGTCCTCGACGAGGATCTCCCCGAGCCGGGCCCGGTGACCGGCAGCTCCGTCTACGGCCAGTGGGCGCAGGTGCACGTCGCCGGCGACACGGTCTTCCTCGGTGTCTTCGCCGGAGGCTGGCGGGTCGTCGCGGCCGGCTGCACGCCGCGGGGCGAGGCCCCGTACGACTGCTCGTTGCAGGGGAGCTGAGCCGTGCGAACCCTGTTCGTCTCCCTCCTGCTCGTAGTGGCCGCCGGCCTGATCCTCTTCACGGCGCTGGGGGTGCTGCACCGGTGAGGCGATTCCTCCGCGAGAACGCCCTGGGCCTGGTCTTCTGCCTGCTCTTCCTGGTCGTCCTGGTCGGGCAGGCGGTCGCCGGGCACGCCGCCTTCAACCAGCAGCAGCTCACCGAGGGCCTGCCGCCGGTCTCCTTCGGCCGGTACGTCACCTCGGCCAGCTTCGGCGCCGACGTCCTGGAGAACTGGCAGTCCGAGTACCTCCAGTTCTTCCTCTACATCTATCTGACGGTGTGGCTGCTCCAGAAGGGCTCCCCGGAGTCGAAGGAGCTCGGCAAGGCCGGCCGCGAGTCCGATCGGGATCAGAAGGTCGGCGCGTTCGCCGACGACGAGTCGCCGAGGTGGGCGCACGCCCGCGGCGTCAAGCTGTGGCTCTTCTCCAACTCGCTCGGCCTGGTCATGGGCCTGATCTTCGTGCTGTCCTGGCTCGGCCAGTCGATCGCGGGGCGGGCCGCCTACAACGAGGAGCAGCTCGGCAACCTTCAGGACCCGGTCACCTGGACGCAGTACCTGACCGAACCCGACTTCTGGAACCGCACCCTGCAGAACTGGCAGTCCGAGCTCCTCGCCGTCGCCTCCATGGCCGTCCTCTCCATCTACCTCCGCCAGCGGGGCAGCTCCCAGTCCAAACCGGTGGGCGCGGCCCACGGCGCCACCGGCGTCGAGGGCTGACCTCAGACCGCGGTCCCGGGCGGCGACTTGAGGTGCGCCGCCGCCTCGGCCGGCCAGCCGCCGCGCCCCGCCCGGCGGGCGACGGCGGCCAGCCGCACCAGGTCGATGTTGACCCCGGCGGCGCCGCTCGGGTCGTCGACCCGCAACCGCACGTCCAGGCTCACGGCGGTGCCGGCCCACCCCTGCGCCTCGATGTTGAGGTGGGCGATCTTCTGCGACCCGAGGTGCGGCAGATAGCCGAGCGGCGCGATCTCCACCGGGCCGGCGCCGAGCGCGTTCCGCTTGGATTGCTTCTTGCTCTCCGGGTTCGCCACCAGGTTGCGGAAGTCCTCGGTGCCGCCCAGGTTGACCTGGTACGAGCTGGTCAGCGTCAGGCCGCGCTCCTCGAGCAGCCGCAGCAGCGTGCCGTGCACCACCGACACCCCGAACTGGCTGGCCAGGTCGTCGCCGATCAGCGGCAGCCCGGCCTCCTCGTACCGCCGGAGCAGCGCCGCGTCCCGCGCCACCGGGTCGGCCGTGGTGTTCACGAACGCGACGCCGGCCCGCAGTGCCGCCTCGGCGTAGGCGCGGGCGACCTCCGGCCGGCCGCTCGGCGCCGAGTACAGCACCACCTCGGCGCCCGCGAGCGCCGCCGCCACCTCCTCGATCCCGCTCGCGTCGGTGAGCCCTCGCCGCACGACGACGCCCGACGGCGCGAGGTCGCCGCCCAGGCGGGGGACGTTGTTGGGCGGCGCGAAGATCGCCTCGTGCAGGTCCTTGCCGACCTTCGCGCCGGAGAGGGCGAAGGCCGCCACGACGTCGACGTCCCCGACCGTCAGCCCGCCGATCTCCGGCCGGTGGACGCCGGCGAGACTCCCGGTCCGCCGGTACAGGTTCATGCCCTGCACCAACGCCGACGTGTTGTTGCCGACGCCGATGACGGCGACCCTCGCGTTTTCGATCACGGGCCGAGACTACGGGGTTTCGTCGATGGGGGAGCGGGTAGGCGGGGCCGGTGAGCGACACATCCCTCCAGACTCGCAGCAAGGGGCTCGGGCTGCCCGGCATCGTGCTCGGGGTCGGGCTCGGCGGCTTCCTCGACGGCATCCTGCTGCACCAGGTCCTGCAGTGGCATCACCTGCTGACCAGCACCGACACCGACAACATCGGCATCGACTACTATCCGGCGGACACCGTCGACGGCCTGCGGATGAACACGTTGTGGGACGGGATCTTCCACACCGTCACCTGGCTGGCCGTGCTGCTCGGGCTCGCCCTGCTCTACTCGCGGATCACCACCGGCCGGGGGCGGGTGTGGCGGTCGCGGGAGCTGTGGGGCTGGATGCTGACCGGCTGGGGGATCTTCAACCTGGTCGAGGGGATCGTCGATCATCATCTGCTGGGCATCCACCACGTGCACGGCGGTCCGCACCAGCTGTGGTGGGATCTCGGCTTCCTCGCCCTGGGGGCGCTCCTGATCGGAATCGGCCAGGCCCTGCTTCGCGATACAAGAAAGCGCGACGAGAGCCGGTGAGCCACCCGCACCACCTCGACCTCGCGCTGCTGGTCATGGCCGCCGCGATCGGCTACGAGCTGCTGGCCGCGCGCGTCCCGGACTGGCCGCCGCGCCGCACCCTGTTCTTCCTGGCCGGGGCGGCGCTGCTGGTCGCGGGCCTGACCCTGGAGGCGGCCGGCTTCCGCGCGCACATGCTGCAGCACCTGCTGATCGGGATGCTGGCGCCGCTGGGGCTCGTCCTGGGTGCGCCGGTCACGCTCCTTCTGCGTACGTCGCCCCGCCCCGTGGCTCGGCTGATCGGCCGGGCCCTGCGCCACCGCGCCGTCCACCTCGTCGCGAACCCGGTGACCGCCCTGGCGCTGAACCTGGGCGGCCTGGCCGTCCTGCACGTCACCCCGCTCTACGCGGCCACCACCCGCGACCCGGCCCTGGCCACGCTGGTCCACGTGCACTTCGTGCTCTCCGGATACCTGTTCGCCTGGGTGGTGGCCGGCCCCGACCCGGCGCCGCGGCGGCCGTCCGTGCCGGCCCGCCTCGTCGTGCTGGGTGTGGCTGTCGCGTTCCACTCGATCTTCTCGCAGCTGCTCTACGCCGGGGTGATCGACGTGCCGGCGGCGGCGGAGGAGCGGCGGGGCGGCGCCGAGCTCATGTACTACGGCGGGGACATCGCCGAGCTGCTCCTCGCCGCCGCCCTCGTCAGCGGATGGCGGCCCCGGCGTCAGGGTGTGAAGACGGCCCGCACGCAGTCGTCCTCCTTGTCCTTGAACATCCGGTAGCCCTCCGGCGCCCGCTCCAGCGGCATCGTGTGGGTGGCCAGGTGCTCGGTGACCAGCTCACCCTTCGCCATCCGCTGGAGCAGCATCGGGATGTAGCGCTGACCGTGCATCTGCGCACCCCGTACGGTGAGGCCCTTGTTCATCAACGCACCCAGCGGGAACTTGTCCACGAAGCCGGCGTAGACGCCCAGCACGAAGACCGAGCCGCCCTTGCGGCAGGCGTGGATGGCGTCCCGGACCGCGACCGGGCGGTCGGTCTGCAGCCGCAGCTGCTGCTTGAGCTGGTCGTAGCCGAACTGGATCCCGGGGGAGTGCGCCTCCATGCCGACCGCCTCGATGCACACGTCCGGTCCCCGCCCGCCGCTGCGCTCGCGCAGCTCACCGGCGACGTCCTCGCGCTCGTAGTTGACGGTCTCCGCGCCGATGTGCCGGCGTACCTGGGCGAGGCGGTTGTCCAGGCGGTCGATGACGACGACCCGGTCCGCGCCGAGCAGCACCGCCGCCCGGGCCGCCATCTGGCCGACCGCGCCGGCGCCCCACACCGCGACGACGTCACCGGGCTTCACCCCGCCCAGGTCGGCGCCCATCCAGCCGGTCGACGCCGAGTCGGAGGCGAACAGCGCCCGCTCGTCGCTGACCTCGTCGGGGACGGTGAACGCGCCCACGTCGGCGAACGGCACCCGGATGTACTCGGCGTGGCTGCCGGCGTTGCCGCCCATCGCGTGCGAATAGCCGAAGCAGCCGCTCGGCGCGTGCCCCCACAGCGTCTCGGTGATCGCCGGGTTGGTGTTGCCGTTGTCGCAGAGCGAGAAGAGCTTCTGGTCGCAGTACCAGCAGTTGCCGCAGGAGATGAACGAGGAGACGACCACCCGGTCGCCGACCCGGTGGTTGCGCACGTCCGGGCCGGCCTCGACGACCTCGCCGAGGAACTCGTGCCCGAGCACGTCGCCCTTCTCCATGAACGGGATGTAGCCGCCCAGCAGGTGCAGGTCGGAGCCGCAGGTCACGGTCTTGGTGACCTTCACGATGATGTCACCGGGGTTGCGCAGCTCCGGATCGGGAACGGTCCCGACGGCGAGCTTGTTGACCCCCTGCCACTGCAGCGCCCTCACAGCAGGCCTCCCTCGCGGCCGTGCCGGGTGGCGGTCTGCAGCGGCCGGTTCGTGAGGGTCCGCACGGTCGTCGGCGGCCCGGACGGCAGCAGCACGTCCCCGGCCTCGAGCAGCGAACGGGTCTCCCGCAGCGCCCGGCGCACGTCACCCGCCGTGGTCTTCGAGCCTTCCGGGATGCGGACGGCGATCTCGGTCCCGCGGTCGCCGGGCGCGGCCCGCAGCGAGATCTCCACATCCCCGGCGATCTCCCGCAGCGAGCCCGGGAGCTGCTCGGACTCCAGTTCGGACAGCTGCCGGTACACCGTCACCACGTGCCGGCGGGATGCGTTGCCGCGGCTTCCGCGTCTGGTCGCGGCCACCGCGACGGCGCCGGCCGCGAGCGGCCCGGCAATCATCAAGATCCTTCTTGTACGACCCATGGCTGCCTGTTACCACGGGCACCGGGGTCTAAACGACGGGCGGGACCCGCACCTGCCGGGCGACCGTGCCGACTTCGAGGATGTCGAGCAGGCCGGTGATCTCGAGGACCTGGAACACGTTCTCCGACACGGCCGGCATGGCGAACCGGGAGCCCGCCTGGTGGCAGACCCGGCGGCAGCGCAGCAGCGCCCGGATCCCGGAGGAGTCGAGGAACGTGAGCCCGGCCGCGTCCACCTGCACGGGAGTCGTGCCGCAGCGGTGCACCACGCCCGCGATCACGTCCTGCAGCGGCGCCACCTCTTCGCCGTCGAGCTCCCCGGCGAGCATGACGAGGACCGGGCCGCCCGGGTCCGGTTCGGTCACGGCGATGTCGAGTCGCCGGTGCGGGTAGTGGCGCATGGTCCGTACCACGCTACGCCCTTCCGCGCAGCCCGGTGAGAGATCGACAAGATCTTATCCGTACGGAGAGAGTCGCGATCCCGCTGACGTCGGGGCCGGCGCTCTGACAGGCTGATGGCCTCGACCGGCCTGGGCGGCGGATCCGGCGGCATTGTGGAACGTTGATCTCATGACGACAGTGCTGATCACCGGAGCGGGCGGCGGCGTGGCGGCCTACCTGCGCCCGGCCCTGGCGGACGCCTACGACCTGCGCCTCACCGACCGCCGGCCCGGCCCGGGCGTGATCACGGGCGATCTCACCGACGCGGCGTTCGCCCGGCGGGTGTGCGAGGGGGTGGACGCGGTCGTGCATCTCGCCGCGGACGCCGATCCGAACCAGCCGTGGGAGCGGCTGCGCGACCCGAACGCGAACGCCGCCGTGAACGTGCTGGACGCCGCGGTCGCGGCCGGGGTGTCACGGGTCGTGCTGGCGAGCTCGTTGCACGCGGTCGGCGGTCATGCGGACGCCGGGCTGACCGGCGTGGGCGAGGACGTCACCCCGTACCCATGCTGCTCCTATGGGGTGGTGAAGGTCTTCACCGAGAACATGGGGCGCCTGTATGCGGAGGACCACGACCTGAGCGTCGTCTGCCTGCGGCTCGGCGGGGTGCGCGACGAGCCGATGGCCCGCAGCTGGCTCCCGGGCTGGCTGAGCGGCGGCGACCTGGTGCGGCTCGTGACCGGCGCCCTCACGGCGGACGTGCGCTACGGCGTCTACCACGGGGTGTCCGCCAACGGGACGAAGATGTGGCGCTACGACCGGGCGCGGGCCGAGCTCGGCTACGAGCCGCAGGACGACGCCGAGACGTTCGCCGGACGGGTGCCGGACGACATGACCGGCCGCGCGCCGGGGTCGAGGATGGCGCACCTGACCTAGGCGGCTAGGCGGCCGGCGCCTCGCGGCTCAGGTCCGCGAGATCCACGCCCGCCTCGGACAGCAGCCGCTCGACCGCCGCCAGGTCCAGGCCGTCGAGCGTGCTGTCGTCGTGCCGCAGCCGGTACCAGCGCTGCTCGTCGCGGCGGATCACCTCGACCCGCCAGCGGCCGTCCGCGGTCTGCAGCGCGCCCTCCACGAACTCCACCGGCGCCGGGACGTGGACGGCCGCGGCCGGGCTGCGGTCGGTGCGCAACCCCCGCCAGGACGGGTGCCGCAGCCGGCGGTCCGGCGTCCAGTTCCGGTAGGCCACCTCGCCGACCAGCGCCGGCTCCACCCACTGGGCGTGCCGGACGTGCTCGCGTGGCACGCCGGGCAGCGGGGGAGTGGCGCGCCGCAGCGGCCCTAGCTGCTCCCGGAGCTGTTCCAGCACGGCGTGCGTGAATCCGGTCCCGACGTGGCCGGCGAACCGCAGCGTCCCCGCCTCGTCCCGGACGCCGAGCAGCAGCGATCCGACGGTCCCCGCCCGTCTGCCCTCCCCGGGCTTCCATCCGACGATCAAGACCTCTTGGGTACGGGTGAACGGCACCTTCGTCCACGACCCCACCGCGCGGCGGCCGGGCCGATACACGCCGTCGAGGCGTTTCGCGACGACGCCCTCCATGCCGGCCAGTTCGGCGGCCCGCAGCACGGCCCGGCCGTCCGACCCGGCGAAGTGCGGCGGGGTCTGCGGGATCCCCAGCCCGGCCAGCAGTTCCCGGCGGGTCGCGTACGGCTCGTCGAGCAGCGACCGCCCGTCCAGCCAGAGCAGGTCGAACGCGTAGTAGACCACCGGCACCGCGGCGAGCAGCGCCGGCGGGGGCGCGCCGACGTGGATGCGGGCGGACAGCCGGGCGAACGACGGCCGCTCCCCGGCCTCCAGCGCCACGATCTCGCCGTCCAGCACGGCCCGCCGCCCCGCTTCGGCGAGAGCGCCCAGCTCCGGGTAGTGGCCGGTGACGTCGTTGCCGTTGCGCGACATGACCCGGACCGTCCCGCCGTCCACATACGTGACCGCCCGGACGCCGTCGTACTTGAACTCGAACGCCCAGCCCGGCCCGGCCGGCAGCGGCCCGGCCGCGGCCAGCATGGGGGCGATGAGCTCCGGCATCGAGGTCACGATCGTCAGCTACCCGCTCGCGGGCCGCCGATGCGCCGGTGATCGAACTACCGCCGTGGAATTCGCCCGTCGGTGCGACCATCCGGAGACCTGCCGCATAACGGTTTTTCCGCATGGATAATGCCTGGTCGGCGGCGTATGGTGAGCCCCGCCATGAGAGTGACCGCCGACCTCGTCATCGCGGCTCAGCATGGCGACCGCCGATCGCTCGAGGCGTTGATGAGCGCGTCGCTGCCGTTCGTCCACGCCATCGTGGCCCGGGCCGTGGACAGCCCGGACGACGCCGACGACGTCGTGCAGGACACCATGCTGCGCGCCGTCCGCGACCTGCCCGGGCTGCGGTCGCCGGAGAGCTTCCGGCCGTGGCTCGCCGCGATCGCGGTCCGGCAGGTCGGGACCCTGCAGAGCCGGCGGGAGTCGGCGCGGGCCCGGTCGGCGCCGCTCGACGAGGTCGCCGGCGCGCCCGATCCGGCCGCCGACGTCGAGGGCCTCGCGGTGCTGCGGACCCGGATCACCGGTCAGCGGCGGGAGGTGGCCGAGGCGGCGCGCTGGCTCGACCCCGACGACCGGACCCTGCTGTCGCTGTGGTGGCAGGAGACCGCCGGGCTGATGACCCGGGGCGAGGTGGCCGAGGCGATCGGCCTCAATCCGGCGCACACCGGCGTACGCATCCAGCGCATGCGCGAACAGCTCGACCTGGCCCGGTCCGTCACGGCGGCGCTGCGAGCCGACCCGCGCTGCCCGGACCTGACCGCGGCGGCCGCCGGCTGGGACGGCGCGCCGGGCCCGCTGTGGCGCAAACGGCTGGCCCGGCACGTCCGCTCCTGCCCGATCTGCACCGCCGCCGAGCCGGAACGGGTTCCGGTGGAGCGCCTGCTCGGAAGCGTGCCCGCGCTCGCGGTGCCGCCCGGCCTGATCGAGGCGGTCCTGGCCAAGGGCTCGGCCGCGACCCTCGCGAAGGGCGCGGCCGTGACGACGAAGGGCGGCCTGCTGGGTGCCCTGTCCGCGCATCCGGTCGCCGCGGCGATCGCCGGCGTCACGGCGGCGGCCGCCGTGGTGGTCCCGGTCGTGCGCGGCGACGACTCCCTCGCCACCACCACGATCCCGCAGGTCACCGCCGCGCCGCCGGCCCGGGTGACGCCGGCCCGCACACCGGCGTACTCCGCGGCGGCGTCTTCCGCGGCACCGGCGTCCGAGGCGCCGGCCTCTACGGCACCGGCCTCCACGGCGCCGGCTTCCACGGCGCCTGCCCGGCCGGGGACCGTCGGCCGCGGGCGCGTCTCGCTCGCCTGGACCGGCGGCGGCTACGTGACCGCCCGCGAGACCACCACCGCGACGATCCAGGCCACCCGCACCGACCAGCAGATCTTCGAGGCCGTGGACGGCCTGGCCGACCCCGGATGCGTCTCGTTCCGCACCCTCGACGGCCGCTACCTGCGGCACTACGAACTGCTGATCTACACGCACAGCGCCCAGGACACCGCGATCTTCCGGGAGGACGCCACCTACTGCCCCGAGCCCGGCACCACAGCCGGATCCGTCATGCTGCGCTCGCACAACTACCCGGACTTCTGCCTGCGCTGGACCGGCGCCGAGTTCCGGATCGGCTTCGACGACGGCAGCGCGAAGTTCCGGGCCGACAGCAGCTTCGTCGTCGGGGAGCCGGCCGGCCGTTGACGGGCCCGCGCCCGGATGCCGAGTCTGTGCCATGGCGACCGTGCGTTCGGCTGGGATCCGCAGCTTCGCCGGGGTGGTACGGGACCTGGGCGCCGACCCGACGTCCTGGCCGCCACCGGGCTTACGTCGTACCCGAGGCTCCTGAAGATCTCGGGCCGACAGGCCCGTTCATGGACATGCCGTCGGGCTGTCTCGTCCGGGCCGCGGCCACGATGCCCCGGGCGGCGGACCGGCATTCGTGGGCGTTCCGGCAGAACGTGCCGGTCGATGGGTGGATGACCAATCACGCACGACTCGACGAAGGGCTGGTGTACGGATGAGGGCGGTCGTGGTCCGGGACGGTGTGCTGACGGTCGAGGAGGTGCCGCTTCCGGTGCCCGGCCCCGGCCAGGTGCGGCTGCGGGTGACGCGCGCCGGCATCTGCGGGTCCGACCTGCACGTCCGTCACGAGGCCGAGGCCAGCGCCGACGTGGCCGCCGAGGTGGGGTACGACCATTTCATGCGCCGCTCGCACAGCGTCGTGATGGGCCACGAGTTCACCGGCGCCGTCGAGTCCTACGGTCCCGGCTGCCGCCGCCGCTGGCGGATCGGCCAGCCCGTCGTCGCCCTCCCGCTGATCAAACACGGCGACGAGATCCACATGACCGGGCTGTCGACCCGGGCGCCCGGGGCCTACGCCGAATACATGCTGGTGGCCGAGGAGGCGACGTTCCCGGTGCCGGTCGGCGTCCCGGCCGACCTGGCGGCGCTGACCGAACCCCTCGCGGTGGCCCACCACGCGGTCCGGCGCGGCCGGGTGGGCCGCAACGACGCCGCCGTGGTGATCGGCTGCGGCCCGATCGGCCTCGCGGTGATCCTCATGCTGAAGGCCGCCGGGGTCCGGCACGTGGTCGCCGGCGACCTCAGCCCTGCCCGCCGCGATCTCGCCCGATCCTGCGGCGCCGACGTCGTGGTCGATCCCGCCGCCGAGTCGCCGTGGGCCGCGCTGGACTCACGCTCCGAGCTCGTCACGTCGGCCACGGCGCTCTACAGCGCCGGCCTCGACGCCCTGCGCGACCTGCGCCGCCTCCCCGGCGTGCCGTGGTGGACCGCCATGCGGGCGGGTCAGCGGCTCGGGGCGGGCCCGCGCGGCGCCGTCGTCTTCGAGTGCGTGGGCCTGCCCGGCGTCATCGAGGAGATCGTCACGAGGGCTCCCTTCCGCTCCCGGGTCGTGGTCGTCGGCGTCTGCATGAAGCCGGACACCTTCCGCCCCACGATGGCCAGCAACAAGGAGATCGACCTGCGCTTCTCCTTCTGCTACGACCCGGTCGAATTCCGGGAGGCGCTCCAGATGGTGGCCCGCGGACGCCTCGACCCGCGTCCGCTGCTGACCGGCGTCGTGGGGCTGGAGGGGGTGGCGGAGGCCTTCGAGGTGCTGTCCCGAGCCGACAGCCAGGCCAAGATCCTGGTCGACCCGGCCAGCGGAGTGACCACGGTGCGGGCTACGGTGCATCGAAACTGATCTCGATCGATGGGAGCAATGAGGGTGCGCAGACTCGTCACCGCCCTGGCCGTCCTCGTGGTGGCCCTGCTCGGCACCCCGGCACCGGCGTCGGCTGCCGACGACTTCACGACGCTCGTCAACAAGCGCAGCGGGCTGTGCCTGGACCAGGACTACTCCGGCGGCACGCCACACTCGACACCGCTGGCCTGGCGGTGTCTCAACAACAGCAACCAGCAGTGGAACCTGAAGCTGATCAGCACCGGCAGCAGCCCGGGCGTGTACCGGATCATCAACAAGCGCAGCGGCCAATGCCTCGACCAGGACTTCACCGGCGGCGTGCCGCACAGCCGGGTGCTGGTCTGGACGTGCAACGGCAACGGCAACCAGCACTGGGAGCTGGTCCTCAACAACGGCGGTTACCGGCTGCGCAACATCCTCAGCGGCAAGTGCCTCGACGAGGACTACACCGGCGGCGTTGCGCGTTCCACGATCCTGGCGTGGACCTGCAACGACCAGGCGAACCAGCGCTGGTAACCCGGCCCAGCCCCGATACCGCCGGGCGTGGGCGGCGGCGCGGTTCAGCGGCAGGGTTGGTTCCTCCCGTCGGGGTCAGCGCTGCCGCCTGCCGGCACCGTCGCCGCCTGGCTCTTCGGCCCGGCAGGCCGGTGAGTCAGCCGATCGCCGGGTGGAACGAATTCTCCACGACTCCGCCGTAGGCGTTGACCGCCGCCGGGGCCATCCCGGCCTCGGCGCCCTTGTCCTCACCGGTGCGGGCGTCCAGCGTGAACGGCTTGCCGTCGGCCTGTCCGTAGACGGTGCCGTGCCAGGCCGCGGTCAGGTAGGGGTACGGCTCACCGCCCGCCGGAAGCTGCCACAGCAGCTTCCCGGTGCTGGTGTCGAGGCCGAACCCCGCCCGGCTGCCGGTACAGGCCGCCACGCCCTGCTGGTCGTCGTGGCAGGTGTCCACGCTGATGTCCGCCCCGATCGCCAGTTCGGTGAACTTTCCTGCCGCGTCCACCACGGCGACGACGCTCCTCATGTCGTCGGTTTCCAGGCCGTCCACCACGGCGAACTTCGGCCCGGCCGGATCGATGCCGGGAGGAAGCGGGCTGCGCTTCTCCCACAGTGGCTCGCCGTCGGTGACGCGGACGCCGGTCACCGAAGTCAGGTCGGCGCCGGTCAGCCCGACGATCGTGGTGCCGAGCACGGCATGGGCCTCCAGGCCCGGCATGGTCCAGAGCGTCTTGCCGGTGGCCAGGTTCACGGCGACCGTCTCGACGGTGTCCGGATCGGCGCCGGTCGGGATGCCGGAGAGCACCACCGCGACGTCACCCTTCGCGCCCACGAGCGCAAGCCGGCTCATGGATGGATCGGTGACCGGTGGGAGGTCGATCTCCACGGTGCCGAGGCTCGCCCCGGTCGCGGCGTCGGCGACGACGAGCACCCCGCCGTCGTCGACCACGTACGGCGTCACGACGCGGGCACCCGCCAGGACGGGACGGTGGTAGCCCGGATCGCCCTCGTCGGGCGGCCCGTCGGAGGGCTTCAGCAGGCCCGCCCGGGAACCGTCGGTCAGCCGGGTGACGGCCACCCCCTCCCACGTGCCGGCGAACGCCAGCGCCCCGTGCAGCAGCACGTCGTCGGTGCCGAGGGGCAGACCCGCGGGGTCGAACCGCAGCGGTGGGTCGACCTGCCTGCCGGTCATGGTGGGGCCCTGGACGGCGGGCGGGTCCGAGATGGGGGTGGACGGTCCGGCCGCCGGCGTCTTCGTGGAGCCGCAACCGGCGGCGGTGAGCACCGCCAGCAGCGCACCGGCGAGCTTGATCCGACTGGAGATCATGAGAGCGTATTCAAACAGATCCGGTGCGGCTCCATCGAGCGGCGGGGTAACCCCGATCGATGGAGCCGCCCTCGGCGGTCAGCGGGCGGTGCAGGTGGCGGCTGCCGGGCCGGTCCCGGTGCCCTGGAAGCCGAACTGGGTGGTGCGGCCGGCCGCGACGGCGCCGTTGTAGTTCACGTTCGTGAAGGTCACCGCGCCGGTCGTGCCGCTACCGGTCGCGCTCCACGCGTTGGTGACGGCCGATCCGGACGGCAGGGTGGTGCCGACGGTCCAGCCGTTGATCGCCGAGGCGCCGGCGGTGACCGTGACGGTGGCGACGTAGCCGCCGTTCCACGAGTTCAGCGAGATCGAGGCGGTGCAGCCGCCCGGGACCGGCGGCGACGAGGAGGACGGGGACGGTGAGGGCGACGACGGTGAGGGCGACGAGGGTGACGGCGAGACCGGGGTTCCGTCCAGCCCGAAGAAGCTGATCGCCATCCTGGCCTGGCCGGCCATCGGGAGCGAGTGTCCGACGCCGGCGATGCTGATGGCCTGGACCGGCGGCTGCGCCGAGGTGTCGCCGTACCAGGTGCGGGTCCAGCCGGACTGCGGCGTGTCGGTCTTGACCGGTGTCTGGCTGACGCCGTGCACGTCGGTCCACTGCTTGATCTCTTCGCCGAAGTTGTTGTAGTGCAGGGTGGTGTCGGTGACGCCGTGCCACAGCTGCATCCGCGGGCGAGGGCCGGAGTAGCCGGGGTACGAGTTGCGTACCGCGTTGCCCCATTCCAGAGCGGTCTTACTGACCTGGCCGCTCGCGCACGCGCTGTTCCAGCCGGCCTGCTGGCTCGGGTCGGCGGGGTTGCCCGCGGTCGCCTGGAAGCAGGTGTGCGGCACGCCCATGAACGCGGCGCCGCCGGCGAACACGTCCGGGTAGTCGGCGAGCAGCACGTTCGTCATCATCGCGCCGGACGAGGCGCCGGTGACGAAGGTGCGTGCCGTGTCGGTGGCGTACCTCTGCTGCACGTACTTGACCATCGAGGTGATGCCGACCGGGTCGCTGTTGCCGTTGCGGGTCAGCGCGCCCGCCGAGGAGACGTCCCAGCAGTTCCCGGTACGCACTGTCGACGGGTAGATGACGATGAAACCGTACTGGTCGGCCAGCGACTTGAACTCGGTGCCGGAGTAGAACGCCGGGCCGGAGCCGGTGCAGTAGTGCACGGCCACCAGCACGGCCGGCTTGGCGGGCAGCCGGTCGGGGACGTAGAGGTACATCCGGATGCCGGTGGGGTTGGTGCCGAACCCGGTGACCTCGGTCAGCGCCGCCGCGGAGGCCGGCGACGCCGGGAGGAGCGCGGTGGTGGCCACCAGGCCGGCGAGGACCGCCGTGACCGAGGCCAGCAGCGCGCGCCAGTGTCTTCTCATGGTCGGTTCCTTTCGCCGATGCGGCACGGGACGGCCCGTGACCACACCGGGGTGGGGGATGCGGGGTGCGGCCGGAACCGGGCAGTACGGCGAACGACCGGGGGAGACAGCCCTGATCCGGGTCGACCGAAACATTACAAGCGGGCAGCGGCATTTACAACAGTGGATATGCGCTCAGCGCGGCGCTCGATAGCGGGCGTGCCGCATTCACCTGCGACAATATGCTCGCGATCCGGCGGCCGGGCTCCGGAACTTTCGGAGATCGAGCGGTCAGATCGTCACACGCGAGGGGGATGGAGTAGTTCAGGTCCCGCGTACAGACTGAACAGAATCAGTCACTCCGGGGGAGGGGTCCTGGGTTATGCCTAGTGCGCGGATCGCCATCAGAAATGCTGTTCGAGCCGTCAGCGTGAGTGCCGCCGCCCTGGCGCTGACAATGGTGGGAGCGGGGCCGGCCGAGGCCGGCCCGGACTACAACACCCGGGAGGGCGTGACGACATTCGGCGTCACTCGATGCCTCGCCGGGCACTGCGCCCCGCAGGGCCTGCTCAGCATCTCCTACGACTACGTCGGTTCCGGCGGTCACATGCCGTGGCGCATCCGGAGCGGTTTCGAGTACGCCGGGAACGTGTGCAATTGGTGGATCGACTTCAAAGCCACCCACCGGGGTGAGCAGACCTTCCATTCGCAGGGCACCGAACAGCGGTGCACGTGGAAGGGCTCGAGGACGCACGTCGAGTCGACGATGCCCAGCACCTGGCTGCCGAGTGGCAACATGTGCGCCATTCTCTACCGGGACGCCTCCGGGGGGCCGGCGGAAGTGAAGCGGGCCTGCGTGGCGATCGATCCGGAATGAGAGTCGCGGCCTGCTCGTCGGCGCGGGCTGCGGCCAGGTGGCCCCGCGGGTGGCGTGCCATGAATGCCTCCTGCCGCCACGATGGCGGCAGGAGACGGTTCACGTGACCCGGCTCAGAGCGGCCCGAACGCCTCCTCTGTGGGAACGGTCAGATTCAATGTCTCCAGCACCGGCAACAGGCGTCGTTCTTCGTACCGGAAATGGTTCTCCATGATGGCGCCGACGCCTTCCAGATGTTTTCGCAGCTCCTCGGGAGCGGAGGAGCGCCGGACCGCGGCGCTCAATTCGCCGAGCAGGTGAGCGATCATCGAATGGTCCTGTTTCAGCTGCTGGAGAACCGGGCGCAACTCCGGATGCGCCGCCTCGATCGCCGGGAAGAGGGTGTGGTCCTCGGCGCGGTGATGGCCGTCGAGGGCCGCGCAGAAAC
Source organism: Actinoplanes sp. NPDC023714 (assembly GCF_040639855.1). Classification (NCBI taxonomy): domain Bacteria; kingdom Bacillati; phylum Actinomycetota; class Actinomycetes; order Micromonosporales; family Micromonosporaceae; genus Actinoplanes; species Actinoplanes sp. NPDC023714. The sequence continues at coordinate 84,912 of NZ_JBFAAR010000010.1, read as the reverse complement.
CGCGGCAGTAGAGCAGCAGATCGTCGATTCTCAGGGAATCGTTCGCGACGTGCAGGGCTTCGCGCAAGCGGTGGTGCACGGCACGCATCTGGTAGGCCCAGGCGACCAGCCTGGAGTTATCGTTCTCGGTCACGGGGAGGAAAGCTCCTCGGGTCCCACGCCTCCATGCCTGACACGGTCTGCCACCGGCACGCGACGCTGGAATCAACCCTACATAATCGTGACCATGACCTATCCGCCCCCGCTCTACCACGGCGACAAGGGTGAGGTGTCGGCGCTCCACCGGCCGGCGGACTCGGAGCCGGAACTCGTCTACCCCAACGGCACAAAGATCCACTACCTGTCGACAGGAGCCTCGACCGGTGGTCTGTTCGGGCTCTACCGCTGGGAGTGCGGCCCCGGCGTGACCGGTCCTGATCCGCACTTCCACCACACGCTCGCGGAGTCCTTCTACATCCTCGACGGTGTGCTGCGGATCTATGACGGCAGCCGGTGGATCGACGCCGAACCCGGCGATTACGTGCACGTGCCGCCCGGTGGGATCCACGCCTTCAAGAACCGGTCGGGCGCGCCCGTGAAGATGCTGCTGCACTTCGCGCCGGGGGCGCCGCGGGAGGGCTACTTCGAGGGCCTGACCGAAATCGCCGAGATGACCGACGAGGAGCGGACCGCGTTCTACCTCGAACACGACAACATCTGGCAATAGGTCGTGCTCGCGTGAGGAGATGCGAGTCGATTCGCCTACGAGAACCACGCCCGAATTCCGTCAGGCGTCGTCGTCGCTGTCTTCCTGAGGGCCGCCGGTCGGCCGATCCCGCGTGGCGTCGAGGATCCGGTCGGCGATCAGGGTGCGCTCGCGGCCCGGCTTCAGGTGCCCGCCCGGGCCGCGCTGGGCCTCCACCGCCTCGGCGAGCCGGCGTTTCTGGCCGGCGTCGAGCGTGCCCAGCATCATGAGCCCGGTCAGCAGCGCGTGATGTTGTTCGAACGCCGACCGTGAGCCGCCGATCGCGTCGATGACCCGGTCGAGGTCGGCCAGCCGCGCGACGTCACCCTGCATCGCGCCGAGCGCCATCGCGCGATCGCCCTCCCCGCCGGTGTCGAAACGTGCCTTGGCCTGCTCGGGGCTCCACCGCCCGGCGGCGGCGTCCTGCCGGGCCACCGAGATGATCCGCTCCAGCTCACCGGTGCGTTCGCGGCCTGGTTGCATGCGCCGGGCCGATTCGTACGAGGCGGCGGCGTCGCTCGTGGACAGAATCTTGGCCGCCTCCCTGCGCAGCTCGGCGGCCTGGACGTCGGCGCCGCGCTGCTGTGCCTCCTCGGCCGCGTTGAGCAGGCCGAGGGCCCGGTCCGCGGCGGACAGCGCGCGCCCGAGGTAGAGCTGGGTGAGCAGCCAGCCGTCGAGGAACCCGAGGATCGAGAAGTAGCAGAGCAGCGCCCCGCCGAACGGCACGCTCGTGGCGGTCCCGCCCAGCGCCGGCGCGATGCCGTTCAGCAGGGTTCCGCCGATCCGGCTCAGCTCACCGATCTGGACGAGACCCACGCCGACCAGGATCTTGGTGAGCCAGTCGGAGATCTGCTCCAGGTTGGTGTTGGCGCGGTACCGCCGGCCGGGTGCCGCGGTGTCCCCATCGGATCCGGTGGCGGCCCGCGGCACGCCGAAGAGGAAGCCGAGGAGCCCGCCCGCCACCGCCGCGGCGCCGGCGAACATGAGCCCGGACGCCAGCACGGTCGCGAAACTCGCGGACGCCGCCGCATAGATGACGATCGTCGTGACGCCGATCGCGGCCGGGATGCCACCCCAGATCAGCGCCTTGCGGCCGGCGCCCGGCCCCTTCTCGGCATCGCCAGATCCGGCCATGCACCCCTACTCTCTGAGTGAGCCTGCCGTCGCACTGTGTCAGCTCGATGTCGCGGCGGTCAACTCCTCGCCGGGAGTCACGATGACCGATGAACCCCTCGACGCGGAACTGCGCGCGATCCTTCCGCCGCGCGCCCGGTTGCTGCTGGACGTCTGGTGCCAGCGCTCCCGGCGCATCAGGCTGGAGCGCGCGCTGACCGACGGGCGGACACCCGCCGTCGTCGCCGTCGTGGTCGTGGAGAAGTGGGACGGCCGGGCCCCCGTACGCATGATCTTGAAGTTTCTGCCGGAGCGGAAACGGACCCGGCTGGAGTACGACACGTTCGCCCGCGCCGTCGACGAGGCGCCGGCGTCGTTCCGGCAGCATCTCGTGCGACTCCACGGCGACCGCCCGGTGGCGGTGGACGCGAACTCCACGATCATCTTCATGGAGTACGCCCTGATCGGCCGGTACAAGCCGATCGCCGTGACCACGCTGCTGAGGAACGCGGCGTTGGGCGAGGCCTGCGAGACCGTCGTGAGGTCGATCCTGCTGGAGTGGAACGATCTCGATCGGTGGAGCGCGCCGGTCATCCCCGCGGACGACTTTCTCCGCGAGGTGGCGTCATGGACCTGCCAGCCGGGCGGCCCGCTGTACCGGTGGCTCCAGCGGGAGGAGCCCGGGCTCCTCGACCAGGACCGCCGGAGTCTGCCCGGCGGTCTGCCCAACCCCGTCCATCTGGCCCGCTCCGGCGACGCGCTGGCCGACCTGGAGATCCGGGCCTTCCGCGGCCGCAGCCACGGCGACCTGCACACCGACAACATCCTGATCCCGAAGGCGGACGATCCCCGATTCGCGGACTTCCGGCTCATCGACTTCTCCACCTACCGGGACGACGGCCTCCTGGCCTTCGATCCCGCCTATCTGATCTGCTCGATCCTCGCCCACCGGATCGGCAGGCTGCCCGACGACGGCGGACCGCTGATCGAGCTGATGCTCGGCGGCGACGGCGGGCGGTCCGCCGACTTCCCGCACGACGTGCGCGAGGCCGTCTTCCGCATCGCCGGCGCCTGCCGGGAATCGGCCCTCGCGCGGGGGTGGAACGAGGACGAATGGGATCCCAATCTGCTCCTCGCCCTGACCGGCACCGCGCTGATCTATGCGGGCCGCAACCTGGCCACCGGGGTGGAGGCGCGCCGATGGTTCCTCCGGTTCGCCGCCCACGCCGCCGCCGCGGCGCTCGACCGCCTGCGTGCCCGATCATCCGGCGCGCGGGTGGAGAGACCGGCCCACTGGGAACGGCTGATCGAGGAGCCGGGGCTCCGCGTCCTCGTCCTGGCCGGCCCGGAAGGGATCGGCAAGACCCACGCGGTGCGGCGGCGGCTCGAGGCCCTGCGGGCGGCGGCCGGGGACGACCTCGTGGTGCGGACCATCGACGTCCATGCCGGGTCCACCTTCGGCGCGGCCGACCTGGTGGCTGCCCTGGAGGAGGAGGCCGGCCCGGACCGGGCCGCGGTGCCGAGGGCGTCCGGCCGGGAGAGCGATCTGCTCCTCGGCCGGCTCGACGCGCTGCTCGACCGGCTCGGCGACCGCCGCGTCGTGCTCGTGCTCGACCCGGTCGACCCCCTGATCGACGCGTCGTGGACGTTGCGGGACGTGTACCTCGACGAGGCCCTGCGGCTGCTCGCCACCCGGCCCGGCCACGAGGTCTCGGTCCTGCTCGTCTGCCGCCGCGACCCGGCGCCGGACCGGCGCGACTGGCTCGCTGCCGCGGAGGTCCACTCCGTCGGGAAGGGCATGCCGGTCGACGAGCTCAAACGGTTCTACGCGGCGTTCGACCGCAACGGCGCCTACCACACGGCCGGGACCGGCGACGAGGTGTGGCGCGAGCTGCACGACCGTACCGGCGGCAACCCGCGCGCCGGCGAGATGGCGTTCGCGCTGCTGGACTTCGCCGAGTCGGGCTTCGCGTCCCTCCGCGACGTGGCCGCCCTGCTCGCCGACGTGCAGTCCGGGAACGCGGTCGACGTGCTGTTCCGGGCCGTCCTGCGAGGGCTCACCGAGCTCCAGCGCCGCATCCTGCTGGCCCTCGCGGTCTACCGGATCCCGGTCGACGCCGCCGCCGTCCACGCCGTGGTGGGAGACCCGTACACGGCCGGCAGCGTCGGGGACGCGCTGCGGAAACTGGCCGCCCGGAACGTCATCCGCTTCGACGCCGACCGCTTCTACCTCCGCAACCCGGACGACGAACGGGTGATCGGCCATCTGGGTGACGACGGGGTACGGCGCGGATTCGGTAAGCGCGCCGAGGCCTATCTCGCCACTCTGTCCCAGGGGCCGGTGGAGCGCCTGCGTGATCTCTGGCCGCACCGGGCTCGCATCGACATCCTCCTGGAGTGCGGCGAGTACAAGGACGCGGGCAGGCTCATGAACGACGTCGAGCGCTGCCTGTCGAAGTGGGGTTACGGATGGCTCCTCATCGATCAGCGCGAACGCGTCAACCGCCACCTCGGCAAGCGTCTCCGGTTCACCAACCTGGACTGGCTCGCCAAGGAGTACACGGACGTGGCCCGCCTCGACCGGGCCGAGGAGTGCTACGCCGAGGCGGCCGCCCTGGTGGACTGGGAGAACGATTGGCCCGGCCCCAAGCGGCTGCTCACCAACCTGGCCGGCGTCCAGTTCCTGAGGGGCAAGCTCGACGAGGCCTTCCGGAGCTACCGGGGCGCCCTGGGGATGGCCCGCCTCGCGTACGACCCGGTGGAGGAGATCGCCCCGCTCGAGGGCCTCGCCGACTGCCACCGCCGCCGGGGTGGCTTCGCCATCGGTCATGTCCTGCTGGAGCGGGCGTTGCGGCTGGCCGAGCAGTCCGACCTCGGCACCGTCCACCTGCGCCTGAAGCTGGCCCGGCGAGACGTCGAGCGTGGCCTCTACCGGTCGGCCGTGCAGCGGCTCCGGCTGGTGGAGGACGTCGTCGACGAGAACGCCGACCCGGCGACGGCCTGCCACCTGTACGACATCGACGCCGACCTGCGCCTCGCGCTCGGCCGGGTCGACCTCGCCCGCGTCCAGGCGCGCCGGGCCGTCCACCTCGCCGGCGAGGTCGGTGACGCGCGCGTGTTCGTCCAGGCCCGGAGCACGCTGGCCGCGATTCATCTCCACGAAGGGCGGCTCGACGAGGCCCGGAAGGCGATCGAGGCGGCGGACCGCCGCCGGCTGGAGGGGGAGTCGCTGCTGGTCCTCGGCATGCAGGCGGTCGTGTGGCACCTGCTGCGCGATCCCGGGGCCGCCGACGCCTTCGCGCGGTTGCGGGATGAAGCCGACGTCCGCCGGGATCGGGACGAACGCGACTTCGGGGCGTGGGACTTCGAGGGGCTGGCGATCTGCGGCCTGTTCCTGCACGGCCGGGAGGACCTCGCGCCTGCGCTGGCGGCTTTCGGCGCCTCGCGCGACATCTGCCGGCCCGAATGGCTCGTCGGCCGGCTCGAAGAACTCCTCACCCACCTCGACGAGGGGACCGGACGACTGGCTCCGGCGATCGCGGCCGCCACCCGGGCCTAACCGGTCAGCCAGCCCCGCTCGTGCGCGCGGATCAGCGCCTCCACGCGGGTGCGGACGCCGAGCCGCTGGTACAACCCCTGCAGGAGCCGGAACATCGCCCGCTCCGAATAGCCCGCCTGGTCGGCCAGGGCGGCGACCGTCGAACCACCGGCAAGGGTACGCAACCACGCGATCTCCTCCGGTGGCGGCCGATCACCGTCGTCCGGCGCGGCCGGGTCGGCGGTCAGCAGGCGCAGCGCCCCGAGCGGGACCGTCGCCTGCCCGTTCGCCAGGCCGGCCACCACCCGCAGCAGCATCTCGGGCGGGGCCGACCGGCCGATCACCGAGACCGCCCCGGCCCGGACGGCCGCCACCCCGCCCGCGTCGGTGGGTGACACCAGCACCGCGATCACCGCGTGCCGGCCGGTGTCCGCGAGCCGGGTCAGCAACCGCCAGTCGTCGTCGGTGTCCACGGTCAGCAGGACGGTGGCGTGCTCGTGCCGCCGGGCCCAGTCGAGGGAGTCGGCGGGCGTGTCCACCTCGTGCCCGGCGCCGGCGAACAGGGCCGCGACGCCGTAGCGGTACATCGGCAGAGGATCGATGACAGCCACCCGCACGCACCCGATCATCGATGGTCGGCGGGTCGCCGGGAAGCGTATGCGGCGGGTGGCGGGAACATGTCGGCAGCTTCCCGCCATCGAACTGACTGAATGCATCTGCGAGATCACTCTGCGTTCAATAAGTCCTGGACCTGCTGAAGTGGCCCGCCATAGCGTCGTCGGCGAACCAGGCGTCCATGCGGGGAGGGATCATGCTGTTCGACGACGACCCGAGCGGCCCGCCGCACCAGCCCCCCGACGAGGACGACGACAGGCAACTGAGGGCGCCCAAGGTCGATCCGAGATACCTCGAGCGGTTCGACGGGCTCGACCGCATTCTCGTCGTGCTGGAGGTCGGTCACCGTGCCCGCCACGAGCGGCTCTCCTATCGAGCCGACCAGGTCTTCGAGAACGCCGGCGTTCCGTGGGACGAGCCGACCTACGACGAGGTCGTGAAGAGGCTGGAGTCGAGCGATCACGCCACGGTGCGGTCGTTCTCGAACGGGATGTTCTTCAAGATCACCGAGTACGGCGCCGACCACGTCCGCAGGCTGACCCGCAGGAACCTTCCGGGCCCGCTGACCGACACCACCCGGCCGGGCCCGTACACGCCTCCCGCTCCTCCGTCACCTTCACCCGGCGGCTACCGGCGCTGACGGCACGGAGCTGCGCTGACCGGGTAGTTTTGCTTTCCGTGTCTGATCCACTGCGCCCCTCCGACCCCCGCGCGATCGGCCGTTACCGGCTGCTGCGGCGGCTCGGGCAGGGCGGGATGGGCACCGTCTATCTGGCCGAGTCGCCCGAGGGGCGGCGGGTCGCGGTCAAGGTGATCCGGCCGGAGTACGCGCACGAGGAGCACTACCGGGCGCGCTTCCGCAGCGAGGTGAGCCGGGCCCGGCAGGTGCCGCCTTTCTGTACGGCCGAGGTGCTCGACGCCGATCCCGACCACGAGACGCCCTATCTGGTCGTGGAGTATGTCGACGGGCCGAGCCTGGGCGAGGTGGTCGCCGGGAGTGGGCCGCTGACCGGCGGGAGCCTGCACGGGGTGGCGGTCGGGGTGGCCACGGCGCTCGCCGCGATCCACGGCGCCGGGGTGATCCACCGTGATCTGAAGCCGCGAAACGTGCTGTTCGCGCTCGGCACCCCCAAGGTGATCGACTTCGGGATCGCGCGGCCGCTCGAGCCGACGAGTTTCCACACCCGAGCCGAGGAGGTGGTCGGGACCCTCGCGTACATGGCGCCGGAACGGCTCGACCCGGAGACCGATCGGCTGCTCACGCCGGCCGCCGACGTGTTCGCCTGGGGTGCCGTGGTCACCTATGCGGGCACCGGCCGTACCCCGTTCGGCGGGGACAGCCCGGGGGTGACGGCGGCGCGGATCCTCACCCAGCCGCCGCGGATCGGTGACCTGCCGCCGTACCTGGCCGAGCTCGTCGTCGCGGCGCTCGAGAAGGATCCGGCTCGCCGTCCCACCGCGCCGGAACTGCTGGACCGGCTGCTCGTCCCGGGTGCGCCGGCCGCGCCGCCGCTGCCGGCCGAGCTCCGGAGGGAGGCCGTCGCCGCCCAGCGGTCGAGCCATGGGGGAGGCCGGCGCCACGGGAGCTCCGGCCGTACGAAAGCAGTGGTCCTCACCACCGCCATGGCTGTCGCCGTGGCAGGCGCCGGCGCGGGCATGGTCCTGCGGGGACGCGACGAGGCGCGCAGCGCCGCGGAGGCGTCGCGCTCGGCAGCGGCCCAGGCACCCGCGGTGGTCGGACCGGCCGTCTTCGACTCGTTGCGTCGACCCGACGGACTCTTCTCCGGCACGGCTGCGTGCACCTACCGGGACGGGCTGCGCGTCACGGCGAAGGCCGGCGACTACGCGATGTGTGGCTCGTACCTTCACACCGTGTTCCCGGCCGCCCAGAGCGCGCAGGTGTCGGCGACGCTCGGTAATGATCGGTCGTGCGCGGCGATCTGGTTCCGGGCCACCGACCAGGACGAGGAGGACTACTTCGCCGACGCCTACCGGCTCGCGGTCTGCCCCGACGAGGTGTCGCTGGTCAGCATCAACGGCGGCGCGGCGAGCCCGCTCGCCTCGGCGCCGCGGGCCACCCCGGTCGGCAGCCCGCACCGGATCGTGCTGGTCGCGGACGAGCGGCAGGCGAACGTCACCGTCGACGGCGCGCCGGTGCTGCAGGGTCCGCTCACCGCCACCAACCTGATCAGCGGCCGGGTCCTGTTCGGGACGGTCGCGGAGAAGGGCGGACGCGGCGAGGTCACCTTCACCGACGTGCAACTGCGCTCGGGTACGAACCTTGAGTCACCCTCCGTGCCCGCGTTCCTCGACGGTGACGCCCAGTTCACGGCGGGCGTGCACATGATCTCGGACCGGGACAGGGTGGCCGTGGTCGAGCCGGCCTCGCTGCTGACCGGCGCGGAGTACTGCCGCCGCTTCGACCTGAACGCCACGACGGTGCGGTGCGAGGACGAGAGCGTGCCGGTGATGAGCGGGACGCAGGTGACGCTCCCGGTCGCCGGCGATCCGGTCTACCGGGATTTCCGGCCCGGCCGGGCGGAGTGCCGCGACCCGCGGACGGCGGCCGGGACCTGCGCGGTGCCGTTCGCTGAGTTCGCCGTCATGTCGGGGGAGCCGTCGCCGTTCCCGGCGCTCGTCACGGTCCGCGGCGGCGAGGTCGTCGAGGTCGCCAAGATTAAGCCTTGACTTAATTAAGGTCGCGCTGAAATAGTTGGGCTGTGCACGCGTTCGACGTACTCGGCGATCCGGTCCGGCGCCGGATCCTGGAACTGCTCGCCGGTGGTGAGCAGCCGGCCGGAGCCATCGGCGAGGTCATCAAGGCGGAGTTCGGCATCTCGACGCCGGCGGTGTCGCAGCACCTCAAGGTGTTGCGGGAGGCCGGTTTCGCCTCGGCCCGCGCCGAGGGCACCCGGCGGCTCTACGCCGTCGAGGCCGAGCCGCTGCGAGAGGCCTCGGCCTGGCTGGAGCGGTTCCGGCCGTTCTGGGAGCAGCGGCTCGACGCCCTGGCGACCGAGTTGGCGCGTGGAAGACGGACTCGTTCCTCGAAGGGGGATTCATGATCGACATCGTCCAGCAGGTCAACGCCACCCATCGTGAGCTCGGTGAGACGCCGGTGGCCGGCGGCGCGGGCCGCTCGCTGCTGCTGCGCCGGGTCTACGACGCCGCGATCGAGGACGTGTGGGACGCCTGCACCGACCCCGCCCGGCTGGCGCGCTGGTTCGGCGAGGTCGGCGGCGACTTCCGCGAGGGCGGCGCCTTCCAGGTCAAGGACAACGCGGGCGGCGAGATCCTCCGGTGCGAGCAGCCGCGCCTGCTCAAGGTCACCTGGGTTCTCGGGGAGAGCATGAAGACCGAGGTCGAGGTACGCCTCGCGTCGACTGGCGACGGCCTCACCACATTCGAACTCGAGCACTCCTCCCCGGCGGAGATCGTCGACGCGCTGGTGAAGGAGTACGGCCCGGGCGGCACCATCGGCATCGGCGGCGGCTGGGACCTCACGGTGCTCGGCCTCGACCTGCACCTGCGCGGCGCCGCCATCGACCCGGCCACCTGGGAGGACACGGCGGAGGCGAAGGACTACGCCACCCGCAGCTGCCACGCGTGGGGTGCGGCGATCCAGAAGGCCTGGGGCGGCACCGACGAGGAGATCGCGGCGGCCGTGGCGTTCGGGGTGCAGCACTACGCGCCGTGAGCCGCTTTTCTCCAGGCCCGTCCGGCCTTTCAGCCGCCGACCGGCCCGGCGTCGAAGGCACGGACCGGCCGGCGGACCCTCATCCTTTCATGATCACTTCGGCGGGATCGCGACCGGTTCGGGCCGGTATCCGAGGGCCGTCATGGCGGCGCCCGAGTCGTAGACCCTGTCGATCCGCCGGGGCAGCGGCCAGCCCCGGGCGTGGAACGCCGCCGCCACCTCGGGCGCCCGCTCGGCGATCACACTCGCGGCGTCGTGGTGCAGGGCGACGCAGTCGGCGCGGGTGAACGGGTACCGCCCGGCGATGTTGAACGTCCCGGTGACCGCCCCGCCGGCCGCGGCGCTCACCGCCGCGGCCGCGACGTCGGCCAGCCGTACCGACCGATGCAGCATGCGGACGGCCCGCACCGGCAACGGTTCCGGGAAGCAGCGGGCGATGCGCAACGTCACCGAGGACAGGGGGCCGGCCGCCACCAGCCGCTCGGCGGCCAGCTTCGTCTCGTCGTACACGTCACGGGGTTGCGGCGTCAGAAGCTCGTCCACCCAGACCGCCCGGTCGGCGGGCACCAGGGCGTTCCCGTAGACGCTCGTGCTGCTGACGTAGACGAAACGCCGCACCTCGGCGGCGCCGGCGTCGTCGAGCAGCGCCGCCGTGGCATCGACGTTCACCGCCCGGAACTCGTCGTCGCCCACGACGCCGACGTGCGGGGCATGGAGCGCCGCCGCGTGCACGACGACGCCGGCGTCCCGGACGAGTTGCCGGCGCACCCTCGAGTCGCGGAGATCCCCGACGACGCCGGTCCGCGGCCCGGGTGATCGGTCGGCGCCGCGGACCGTCCACCCGGCGGCTTCCAGGGCTTGAGCCACCGCCGCGCCGACGCGTCCGGACGTCCCGGTGACGGCAGCGATCGGGGAGGACATGCGGATCTAGGCGCAGCCGATGCAGAACCGGGCGAACGGCCGGGCCGCCAGCCGTTCCGCGGCGATCGGCTCCGCACATCGTTCGCACACGCCGTACGTCCCCGCCTCCACCCGTCCCAGCGCCTCGTCCACCTCGGCGATCCGCTCCCGCGCGGCCGCCAGCAGCGAGATCAGCTGAGCCCGCTCGAACCCGATCGTCGCACCCTCGGGATCGTGCTCGTCGTCGGCGTTCGAGTCCCGCGAGGCCGAGAAGAGCGCCTCCAGACTGGCCGCGAGCGTGGCGGCCTCGGCCTCGGTGCCGGCCCGCAGCCGCACCAACTCCTCCCGAGCCGCCATCCCTCCACTCTAGGTCGCATCACCTGCGGAGGGTATTGAGCCGCCCCGGCGGTCCTCCGCACACTGGGATGGTGACGGTCAGGGAGGTCTATCTCGAATCCGCGGCGGTGGTGGTCGGGCTTCTGCGATCGCCGGCTGTGGCTGCGGGGTGGGCGGCGCCCAGTGCTCTGCCCCGGATGCGGATCGGGGCGCTCGCCTCCCCATCTGGCCTTTCAGATCACGCAGGTGCCGGCGGTTCTGGAGGCGCCGGTCGAGCACGGGAGGATCGGGCTGACCGAGCACTTCGCCCGGTCGACCTGGACGGACGGTGACCTGGACAGTGAGGTCAACACGTTCATCCGGGCGAGTGCCGCGGAGGCCGCGCTGGCCGGGCCGGCCGTGCGGATCGAGGAGGCGGCGGCTGCCCTGGAAGAGCTGCGGCGGAGGCTGCCGGGGGAACCGGCCGACCGGGTGATCCAGTTGCCGTTCGGGCCGTGGGCGCTGACCCTCGACGACTATTTGACGACCCGGCTGCTGGAGCTCGCCGTGCACGGCGACGACCTGGCCGCCAGCGTCGGGGTGGCGTCGCCGCCGCTGCCCGCGCCCTGCCTGGAGAGCGTGGTCACGCTGCTCTGCGCGATGGCGACCCGGAAATACGGCACCGCCACCGTCATCCGGGCGCTGAGCCGGGCCGAACGCTCACCGCGGACCATCGCCGCGCTATGACCGTACGAAATCAGGGTCTGAATCCGCGGAGTGTGAAGCCGATCGTCTCGTCGAGGCTCCGGTCCATCTGCTCGGGGGAGAAGCCGCCGTTGAGCGCGAGCGTGGTCAGGCCCTGCAGCGCGGCGATCAGCGGCACCGCGAGCACATCGACCGGACCTTGCCGCACCTCGCCGCGACGCTGACCGTCTTCGATCACCCGCGTCGCCACGTCCATGAGCCGCTTCGGCGCCGCGGCCAGCTCCGGCGGCGCGTCGGGGTCGTGCTTGCGGGCGAACATGAGTTCCAGCAGAGCGGCATTTTCCCGAGCAAACCCCACATAGGTACGGGTGAGAGCGTCGAGTTGCGCCGCGAAGCTCTCGTCGCCGGCCAGCACGGTCGTCATCGCCGAGGTGAGGCGCTCGAAGCCGTCGAGTGCCAGCGCGTCCAGCAGCGCCTGCTTGGTCTTGAAGTGGCGGCTCGGCGCGGCCGGGCTCACCCCCGCGTCCCGGGCCAGCTCACGCAGCGACAACTCGCCGGGACCCCGGTCGCGCAGGGTCTCCTCGGCGAGGGTCAGCAGCGTGGCGCGGAGGTCCCCGTGGTGGTAGGGGCGATCTTTCATGCCCCCACCCTACGTGATGTAGGCGTTGACTACATTGTTATCACCGCTTACATTCGAAGCATGACGACGAAGGAACGACTCGAGTCCTCCCCGCAATATCGCGGCGGACGCTTCCACAACAGCGTGCCGACCGACACGTCCCTCAAGCTCGCCCAGATGCCGAAGATCGCGCTCGAGGCGCTGACCGGCGGCGCCGGCCGGCGTCCGCCTCGGCCGGTGCCCCTGGTCCGGTCCCGGCCGGAGAGCGCGGACGGTCTGCACGTCACCTGGTACGGGCACTCGAGCGCGCTCGTCGAGATCGAGGGCACCCGCGTCCTGCTCGACCCGGTCTGGAGCAGGCGCTGCTCGCCGTCGCAGCTGGCCGGGCCGAGCCGGCTGCACGAGCCGCCGGTCGCGCTCGACGACCTGCCGCCGATCGACGTCGTGGTGATTTCGCACGACCACTACGACCACCTCGACACCGCGACGATCCGGAAGTTGACCGGGGTGCGGTTCGTGGTCCCGCTCGGGGTGGGCGCGCACCTGGAGCGCTGGGGCGTCGAGGCCGGCCGGGTCGTGGAGCTGGACTGGAACGAGTCCACAAATATCGGAAATGTCGCCCTGACCGCCACCCCCGCCCGCCACTTCTCCGGCCGTGGCATCCGCCGCGACGAGACCCTCTGGGCCAGCTGGGTGATCAAGGGTCCGACCCGGAGCGCCTTCTACTCCGGCGACACCGGCTACTTCGACGGCTTCGCCGCGATCGGCGCCGCGCACGGCCCGTTCGACGTCACGCTCGTGCAGGTCGGCGCGTACGCCGACACCTGGTCGGACATCCACATGTTCCCCGAGGACGGCGTCACGGCTCACCTCGACGTCCGCGGCGGCCTGATGATCCCGGTGCACTGGGCCACGTTCGACCTGGCGCCGCACCGCTGGTCGGAGCCGGCCGAGCGCACCTGGCGCGAGGCGAAGGCGCGCGGCGTCGACCTGTCGATCCCGCGCCCGGGGGAGCGGATCGACGTCGACAACCCGCCGGAGCTCGAGGCCTGGTGGTCCTAACGGCGCCGGCGGTATTCGGCGACCACGAGCGAGGTCAGCTCGTCGAGGGAGGTGTCCTCGGCGCGCCTGTCGAAGGTGATCTCGCCGTGCTGGAGCAGGTTGACCCGGTCGCAGACGTCCAGGACCTGCGCGTAGTTGTGGGCGATGATGATGACCGCGACGTCGCCGCGGTCCTTCAGGTCGCGGATCAGATCGAGGATGAGCATCCCCTCCTTGGCCCCCATGGCGGCGAGGGGCTCGTCCAGCAGCAGGATCCGGGCGTCGGAGTAGACCGAGCGGGCCACGGCGATGGCCTGCCGCTGCCCGCCGGAGAGCTTGGCGACCTCGACGGTGACGTCCGGCAGGTTCACGCCCATGTCCCTGAGGTGCTCCTCGGCGCGCCGCCGCATGGCCCGGTTGTTGAGCAGCGGCCACCGCACGAGTTCCCGGTTGAGGAACATGTTGTGGTAGACCGAGAGCTCGTTGACCAGGGCCAGGTCCTGGTAGACGGTGTCGATGCCGAGCGAGCGGGCGTGGTCGACGCTGCGCAGCGTGACCTCGTCGCCGCCGACGAGGATGCGGCCGGCATCCGGGCGGTGGAACCCGCAGATGATCTTCATGAGGGTGGACTTGCCGGCCCCGTTGTCGCCGATGAGGCCCAGCACCTCGCCCTTCGCGACCCGCAGGTTCACGTCCCGCAGCGCGGTGAGCGCCCCGAACCGTTTGGCGACGTTGAGCACCTGCAGGGCGTCGGCCTCCATCAGGTCCTCCCCGCGCGCCGCAGCCGGGACAGATACTGGTTGGCGATCATCGAGACCAGGATGGCCAGGCCCAGGATCAGGAAGATCGTGTTGGCGCTGTATCCGATCAGGTTGAAGCCGTTCTGCAGCTCGGCCAGCACCAGCGCGCCCAGGAACGCGCCGACGATGGTGCCCGAGCCGCCGGCCAGCGCGGTGCCGCCGATCACGGCGGCCGAGATGGCGTAGAAGGTCAGCGTCGTGCCGCCCCCGATGTTCGGGTCGATCGTGTTGATCCGGAACGCCTCCATGATCCCCACGAGGCCGCCGAGGGTGCTGGTCACCATGAAATTCCCGATCTTGATGCGTGACGCGCGAATACCCGCTTCGGTCGCGCCCAGTGGATTGCCGCCGACCGAGATGGTGTGCAACCCCCATCGGGTACGGGTGAGAACCACGTGGAAGACCGCCACGATGACCACTGCCCAGCTGATGGTGGCCCAGGGGCCGGCGCCGAGCCAGGTCTGGAAGGTCCCCTTCGCGGGCTCCGGGATCGGCACCGGATAGGCGTGCGAGGTGATCAGCAGGATGCCCTGGACCGCGAAGAACGTGCCGAGCGTGGTCACGAACGACGGCACCTTCAGCTTCGTCACGACGAGCCCGTTGAACAGCCCGATCCCGGCCGAGATGATCAGCGCGAGCAGGAACCCGGCGAAGACCGGGAACCCGTAGAAGTCGACGGCGAAGTGGAACAGGAACGGCGCGAGCGCCGCCACGATCCCGACCGACAGGTCGATCTCGCCGCTGACCAGCAGCAGCACGATCCCGACCGCCACGATCGCGACCGGCGCGGTGGCCTGCGCGATGTTCACCAGGTTGTCGCGGGACAGGAAGACCGGGCTGGACGCCCGGAAATAGATCATCAGCCCGAGCGCGACGAGCAGCACGCTCGCCTCGCGCCGGCGCAGGAAGCCGTCGAGCAGGCGGCGGGCGGGCGCGCGGCCCGCCCGCCTCGGCGTCTCGGTCAGCTCAGCCATGTGCGATCGGCCCGCTGCGGTCCACCAGCACCTTGTCCGTGGTGGAGCCCTGGTAGCGCGTCTTGGTCGTCTGGTACGGGCCGACGTTGTCCTTCGTGACGAACAGCAGCCCGGTGTTGGTGTCGCTCGGCGACAGCAGGCCACCGGACAGCTTGTACAGGTAGAGGTAGAGGACCGGCAGGAATCCCTGCAGGTAGGGCTGCTGGTCGATGGTGTAGTCGAGGTTGCCCTCCTGGATGCCGGTCAGCGTCTCCGGGATCAGGTCGAAGCCGCCCGCGACCTTGAGGGCCTTGCCGCGCATGTCGTACTTCTTGACGACCTGCCCGACCGACGAGGTGGAGCCGGCGTCGACCGCGAGCATCCCGGCCAGGTCCTGGTGGCCCTGCGCGTACGCGTCGATGATCGACAGCCCGCGGGTCACGTCGGCGTTGGTGGCCACCGCGGTGAACGTGACCGGCTTGCCGGAGTCCTTGAACGCCTGCTGCGCGCCGTCGATGCGCGGCTGGATGTTGAGGGCGCCCGGTGTCGCGATGAAGCCGGCGACCGGACCCGACTGCACCTGCTGCAGCGCCCGGACGCCCAGCGCGTAGCCGGACTCGTACAGGCCCTGGCCGATGTAGGCCAGCCGGTTCGTGCCCTTGTCCGCGCGGGCGCCGTCGGCGTTGTAGGACACCACCGGGATGCCGGCGTCCAGCGCCTGGTCGACCGGGGCGTCGAAGGCGTCCTTGTCGACCACGGCCACCGCGATGCCGTCCACCTTGGCGCTGACCGCGGTGTTCATGGCGTTGACCATCTCGGCCACGATCGAGTTCTGCGAGCCGGTCCACTGCGGCTTCTCGATGCCGAGCAGGGTCGCGGCGTCCTCCATCCCGTACTGGGTGGGGGTGAAGAACGGGTTCGTCGTCACGTGGTTGACGAATGTGAACTTCCACTTGGGCGTGGCCGGGAAGTTGCCGGTCGCGCCGCTCGGCGTCTCCTCCTGGTCGCCGCACGCGCTCAGCAGGGCGCCGGCGGCCAGGGTCGCGCTGAACAGGCCGGTGCCGGAGAGCAGCCGGCGCCGGGTGACGGGGTTGAGGTCGAGGGTCTCCACCGCCTCCTCGACCCGCGGCGGAACTCTGGTCATCGTGACACCCCGAACTGGTAGACGGTCGTGGTGGCGTACACCTCGCCGGGCCGCAGCACTGTCGACGGGAAGTTCGCGTGGTTCGGCGAGTCCGGGAAGTGCTGGGTCTCCAGCGCGAAGCCGTCGCCCTGCCGGTAGGCGCGGCCGCTCGTGCCGTAGAGCGTGCCGTCCAGGAAGTTCCCGGCGTAGAACTGCAGGCCGGGCTCGGTGGTCAGCACCGTGAGCGTGCGCCCGCTGTCCCGGTCGGTGACCTTCGCCGCCGTTCCGAGACCAGTGAAGGGGTTCAGGACCCAGTTGTGGTCGTACCCTCGCCCGTACACGATCTGCTGGAAGTCGCTCCTGTTCCTGGCCCCTATCGCGGTGGCCCTCGTGAAGTCCATCGGCGTGCCGGCGACGGCGTCGATCGCGCCGGTCGGGATGAGCGTGTCGTCGACCGGCGTGTACCGGTTCGCGTTGATCTGGAGCTTGTGGTCGTCGATCGTGCCGGTGCCCTCGCCGCCGAGGTTCCAGTAGGCGTGGTTCGTGAGGTTGACGATCGTCGCCCGGTCGGTGGTGGCCCGGTAGTCCATGCGGATGCCCAGGTCACGGGTGAGCGTGTAGGTGACGGTGGTCTGCAGCGTGCCCGGGTAGCCCTCCTCGCCGTCCGGGCTGGTCCTGGTCATCCGCAGCCCGGCGGTGTCCTTGCCGAGGACCGGGGTGGCCTGCCAGATGTGCTTGTCGAAGCCGACGAAGCCGCCGTGCAGGTGATTCGGCGTGTTGTTGATCGGCAGGTGGTAGGTGACGCCGTCGAGCGTGAACGTGCCCTCGTCGATGCGGTTGCCGTACCGGCCGATGATCGCGCCGAAGTACGCCGGGTTGCCGCTGTCGACGTACCCGGCCAGATCGGCGAAACCGAGCGTCACGTTAGTCATCCGGCCGTGCCGGTCCGGCGTCTCGACGGTCTGCAGGATCCCGCCGTAGGTCAGGATCCGCACCCGCAGGCGCCCGTTGCTCAGCGTGTACCGCTCGACGGCCTGGCCGCCGACGCTGCCGAACGCCTCCCTGGTGATGCTCGGCTTACCTCCGGCCTGTGACGTCGGCGCCCCGGCCAGCCCTACGACGATCATCATGAGCAGGACGGTCGCCGCCCGCACGAGGGTCCGCGGTGCGTGAATTCTTGCCGCCATGGTGGTGCCTCGCCCCCTTCGGCGAAGCGCCACGCCGCCGCGCCGGCGTGGCGGACGGAGTTGCTCGGGATTTCTCTCAGAACCGACCGGCTGAGCCGGCCCGAAAACGTTTGCTGCCCGCGACCGTAGGCATCGCCATCAATCGACGTCAATCATCTGTACCGGTCACCTCAGCTCGGATGATCCGCTCTTATGGCGAGCCGATCCCTCTTCTGCGGAGAAGCGGCTAATGAGCGTTTTTGCCCCTATCCTTGAATCTCGTCGATCCCGGGCGGTATCGACCACGCCGGGATGGCGGCTTCGGCGCTCCGCCTCCTGGCCGGATGTGGTCTCGGATTGGTGTATCTGGTCGCCGCGCCATGCTGTCGACGCGATAGGCATCGGTGCTCACTCGACTACAACACGAAGGGTGGTCAGTCCCGGATGATCACGCCCCGGGACGCCAGCCTGTCCAGGACGCCCGGATCGTCGAGGCGGGCGAGGGAGACGTAGATCTCGCTGCCGCCGTCGAAGTCGAGACTCTCGATCGTCGCCGCCTGCTCGGATGACACCGGGACGGCGTGCAGGAGATCGAGTGAGGCGCCCAGGGAAGGGCCGACGATCGCGGCGAGGCCGGCCGCGTCGATCGCGCCACTGGTCAGGAGCTCGTCGAGGACGCCGAGGTGCAGGCCACGGGAGGGGAAGGCGACGGTCATGACTCGGTAGTATCCACGGACAGTTCGATCACTGGAGAGTCGATGACTTACCCTCCACCCGTCGACCCCTACGAGTCGCCGCAGCACACCGAGCCGCTCTTCGAACAGCCCCACTACGGACAGCACCATGGGCAGCCGACCTACCCGATGGCCCCGCCTCCGCCGCCGGCCAAGTCCCGGACCCTGGCGATCACCCTGCTCACGGTGTCCATCGTGCTGGTGGTGCTCGTCGGCGGGGGCGTCGTCGCGTACCTGGTCGGCGACCGGTTCTCCGGAAATAAGAGCGTTCAGGGTACGAGTACAAGCGCGAACCCGACGCCGAGCGCCTCCTCGCCGGCGCCGCAGGACACGATCAGCATCAGTGAGCCGGACACCCTGAACGGGCAGCCCAAGATCGAGGCAAACGAGCTGGCGTCGCTCACCACCGACCTGGAGAAGGAGCTGGAGGGATATCCGGGCGCGGCGAACGCGTTCGGCGCCGTCTACGGGGCGCTCGGTCAGAAGAAGCTGACCGCCGCCCTCGCGGCCGAGGTCGACGTGGACGATCCGCAGCGGATGCTCGACACGATGTTCCAGTCGTTCAGCGGGGAGAGCCAGCTCGAAGGGGTGTCGCCGGCCAGCACCGGCTCGCTCGGCGGGGTGGCGCAGTGCGGCAGCACCACCGTGGCGAAGGAGGATGTGGCCATCTGCGGGTGGGCCGACGAGGGCAGCGTCGGCATGCTGCTGTTCTTCTACGAGACCGCTGTCGACGTGAAGGGCGACTTCCCCGACATGCGCGCCGAGATCGAGACGAAGGACTGACCGCCGGTGGCGAAGGTCGAGCTGGACGAACTGGTGGTCGCGGACTCCGGGGCGCTGCGGGCCTGGCTGGAGGAGCACCACGCCACCTCGCCGGGCGTGTGGCTGGCGCTGACCAGGAAGGGCGGCACCGTCACGACGCTGACCTGGCAGCAGGCGGTCGACGAGGCGCTGTGCTTCGGCTGGATCGACGGGCAGGCGCGCAAGCGTGACGAGGCGACGTCGTGGATCCGATTCACCCCGCGCCGGGCCCGCAGCGCCTGGTCACAGCGGAACGTCCAGCACGTCGCCCGGCTGGAGGAGGAGGGCCGGATGACGCCGGCCGGCCGGGCCGCGGTGGAGGCGGCGAAGGCGGACGGGCGATGGGCGGCCGCCTACGCGCCGCCGTCGGAGGCCGTGGTGCCGGACGACCTGCTCGCCGCGATCGCCGCCGAACCCGCCGCACAGGCCATGTTCGACGTGCTCACCAGCGCGAACCGGTTCGCGATGATCCACCGGCTCGGCGCCGTGAAGCGCGCGGAGACCCGCGAGCGCAAGATCGCCGAGTTCGTCGCGATGCTGGCCCGGCACGAGACGATCTACCCGCAGAAGGCACGGCCCGCGCTTGAGTGACATCCAGCGGGCGGGGCGGCGGATGGCCGTCGCCACCCTCGCCTCGCGGGTCGCCGGCTTCCTGCGGATCCTCGTCCTCGCCGCCGCGCTGGGGCTCGGCAGCCGGCTGCTCGACACCTACAACGTCGCGAACACGCTGCCGAACGCCGTCTACGAGCTCGTCGTCGGCGGCACCATGGCCAGCATCGTGGTGCCGCTGCTGACCCGGGCCGCGCTGACCGACGCGGACGGCGGGGTTCTCTACGCCCAGCGGCTGCTGTCGCTGATCGTCTACGTCCTCGGCGCGGTCACGGTGCTCGCCATCGTCGCGGCGCCGCTGCTCATCGACCTGTACGCGCCCGGCTTCACCGCCGGGCAGCGCGAGCTGGCGATCGTCTTCAGCAGGTACTTCCTGCCGCAGATCCTGTTCTACGGCATCAGCGCGACGACCGGCGCGATCCTCAACGTGCGCGGCCGGTTCGGCGCGCCGGCCTGGGCGCCGCTGGTGAACAGCGTCATCGTGATCGCGGTCGGCCTGATCTACCTGGTGATCGGCGGGACCACCGGCACGGAGATCAAAACCGGTCAGCTGCTGCTCCTGGCGATGGGTACGACGGCCGGGGTGGGCGCGCAGACCGTGCTGGTCGTGTGGGCACTGCGGCGCAGCGGGTTCCCGATCCGGCTGCATCTCGACCCGCGCGGCATCGCGATCCGGCGCATCGGCCGGCTCGGCGTCTGGGTGCTGTTGTCGGTGGTGGCGTCGACGACGCTCACCGCGATGGCGACGCGCACGGCGTCCTGGGCCGGGGCGGGCGGGATCACCGCCTATCAGAATGCGAGCGCCGTATATCTCGTCCCGTTCGCCGTCATCGCGGTATCGGTCATGACGGCGATGCTGCCGCGGCTCAGCCAATACGCGGCGCGCGGCGAGCATCAGCGCGTCACGACCGGCCTTTCCCGGGCGGTCCGCACCGCGCTCGTCGTCATGGCGCCGATCGCGGCCGCATTCCTGCTGCTCGGACCGGATATCGCGATAGTCCTGTTCGACCACGGCAACAGCAGCGCGGCCACCGTACGCATGCTCGGTCTCGTCCTTGCCGCATTCGGGCTGACGCTGGTGCCGTTCACGAGCTACATGATTCTGCAGCGCGGGATGTATGCCCTGCAGGACACCAGAACGGCCGCGTTCATCACCGTTCTCGTCGCGGTGGTCGGCGTCGCCGGGTGCGCGGTGGCCGGATGGATTCTGCCGGCGCGCGAGATCGTGGTCGGCATCCCTGTGGCATTCGCCGTCGCCTATGCGGTCGGCCTGAATGTCACTGCCGTGGTGCTGCGGCGGCGATTGGGTTACCTCGATGGAAGACGATTGATTCGTACGCACGTCCGCGTTCTGGCGGCTACCGTCACCGCCGGTATTCTGGCCGTCGCGGCGCTGCGGCTCGTCGACTCCCGCGGCCTCGTTCCGCTGATCGTCGCGGCATTCGCCGGCGCTGTGGGTTATCTGCTGGCGGGGCGGTTGCTGCGGCTCGCCGAACTGCGGCATCTGCTGAACGCGGCGCTGCCCGGCGTGCGGACCTGGTGAGCCTTCATCCGTGGCGGCGGCGCACGGGGTCGCGGCATTCGCGGTGATCGGTGACGATCGACGGATGAACATCCTGTCGTACCGGTCGACCAATTCCATTCTGAGCGCGTACTCCACCGACTCGATCCTCTCCATCGGGTCGATCGGGTCGATCCTGTCGGCCGGATCCTTCGGCTCGGTGCTGTCGGCCGGTTCGATAGGTTCGTTCGGCTCGGTGCTGTCGGTCGGCTCCTTCGGCTCGGTCCTGTCGGTGGGAGCGTTCGGGGCGGCGCTGACCTCGGGCTCGCTCGTGGTGGCGGCCGCGGTCGTGCTGGCGGTCTGCGTGGGGCTGCTGCTAGTCCGGCGGGCCACGCGTAGTCTCGCCTGATGCCGCGAACCCTCGCCCCGGGACAGCTCTGCCGGATCCACACCTTCGACGTCGAGACCGGAATGGCGACGATCGTGCACGTCAGTTCCGGTGTTCTGTTCGAGGCGCCGAACTGGACCGCGGACGGCGATCTGATCCTGAACGGGGATGGGCTGCTGTGGCGGATGCCCGCCGACGGTTCCACGCCGCCGGTCCGCATTCCGATCGACGTCCCGCCGCTGAACAACGACCACGTTCTCGGCACCGGCGGAACCGCATTCCTCTCCGCCGACGACGGGCACATCTACGAGGCCTCGCTGCGGGGCGGACCGGCCCGCCGGGTCACCCACGAGAATCGGATGCACTTCCTGCACGGCGTCAGCCCGGACTCCTCGACGCTCGCCTATGTCGGCATCGAGGAACAGCGCTGGGACGCCGGCAATCTGTGGACCATCGGGACCGGCGGCGGCCCGTCCCGGCGGCTCACCGGCGAGGGCGGCCCCGACGACGGCCCGGAATACAGCCCGGACGGCGCGTGGATCTACTTCAACACCGAGCGGTTCTCGGCGAACGCGCAGATCGCCCGCATCCGCCCGGACGGCACGGGAATGGAACAGCTCACCGCCGACGACAGGGTCAACTGGTTCCCGCACCTCTCACCGGACGGCAGCCGCGCCGTCTATCTGAGCTATCCGCCGGGCACGCAGGGACACCCCGCCGATCGTACGGTCGAACTGCGCCTGGTCGCGGGCGACCGATGGCGAGCGGGGCGGCCGATCGTGACCCTGGAGGGCGGCCAGGGCACGATCAACGTCAACAGCTGGGCGGCCGATTCCCGTCGTTTCGCGTTCGTCGACTACCCCATTCCGCAAAACTGACCCGCGCCCTGACCGGCGCCGTCAGCACGACGTCACCGGTCTCCGCCGGCACGAACACGACCTCCCTGTCGGGCAGGATCACCAGCCGCCGCCCGACGCGGTCGGCCGGCCCGACCGAACCCCGGCGCCCCTGCTCGAATGCGGTCACGACAGCCTCAACGCCATCCGTACACATAAGCACCTACCGTCAACCACCCCGTCCCCTCAGCCGATCCGCGCGATCGGCCCGCGTCTGGGCCGGGGTCGGCCTGCCGTGGCGCTGGGTGCCGTCAAGGTAGTCAGGGGAGTACGGCGCCGTGCAGGAACAGGTCGATCAGGTCGTCGGGCGGCAGGGGGTCGTGTTCCTCGTTCGCTACGGGGTCGGCGAGCCGGGCCAGGGTGAGGAAGGCCGCCGCGAGTCCTGCGGGCGGCAGGCGCAGGCCGTCGGCGGGGGTGAAGAGCGTCTCGACGGCCCGGTGGATCTCGGGGGTGCGGCCCAGGGCTACGAAGTCGCTGCGCCTCGGCGTGCGGTCGCCGGCTTGAGAGGAGGGGCCGCCGGCTTGCAAGAGGGCGATGACGTCGTCGCGGGAGCGGGTGTAGTAGGCCGTCAGGATGTTCAGCAGGGATTTCAGGCGGTGGGGGAGTGGTTCCCCCGTACCGATGGCTCTGATCTTTTGAACCTCGGCTGCCGGATCCGTGGCCGCCGTGATGCTCGCGGTCATCGCGGCCGAACAGGCTCGGACGACGGCGTCCACGTCGGGGAAGACGGTCCGGACCTCGGCCTCGTCGATGCCGGCCGCCTCGGCTATGCGGGCCATCGTGACGCCGCCGGGGTCACCGAGGAGCGGGATGGCCGCCTGGATGATCGTCTGCTCTCGGCTCATGACGCTGCCTCACCGTGCGTGCGTTTCTCCGCACACTATGAGGTCGATGCAACGAAGGCCCACTCCACCGTGACGGTGACGGACAGCTGCTGGCGGCCCGGTTCGATCGGGGTCGCGGAGTCCGCTGCCGCTGCCAGGGAGTCGTAGCTCTTGAAGGGCTGGTAGCTCGGCGTCGCCTCGGTGACCTTGACGACCCGGGAGAGCGAGCGGCCGGACTCGCGCGCGTAGAGCTCGGCCTTCGCCCGGGCGTCGGCGAAGGCCTTGCGGCGCGCCTCGGCCAGCAGGGCGGTGTCGTCGTCGATCGCGAAGGTGACGCCGTTGAGGCGGGCCGCGTCGCCGCCCGCCGTGACGGCCGTGGTGATGGACCGGCCGGCCGTGGACAGGTTGCGGATCTTCGCGGTGAGGCCCTGGCTCACGGCGTACCCAATGATCTTGTCCTTGTCGTTGCGGCGGGTGCTGATGGTGACGTCGGAGGTCTGGAGATCGGCCTTGGCGACGCCGGCCTTGATCAGCGCGTCGCGGACCCTGGTGGCGGCCGCGTTGGCGCGATCGAGGGCCTCGGTCACCGCGCCGGCGGTCGTCTCCACCCCGAAGTTCGCGGTCAGGACGTCGGGCACGCCGGACACCTCGCCCGTGCCGGTCACCACGACGCTCTCGATCGGCTGGTCGGCCAGGGCGGACCCGGCGGGCAGGTTCGCCGAGGCAAGCGCGGGGGTGCCGCCGGCCAGCGTCGATGTGGGGGCGGCGAGGAGAGCCAGGAGGGCGATCACGGGTGCTGTCCGGTTCATGCTGATATTAGATACTATTTTGGGCTATAAGCCCTGCTAGGCGCTCCGGGAGGCCGGGGGAGAAGTAGACGTGGCCCATCCCCGGGACCACCTCGAGCCGGGCGCCCGGGACGGTGGTCGCGAGGAACGCGCCGTGGCTCGGGGCGTAGATCGGGTCCCGGTCGCCGTGGACGACCACCGTGGGCGCGGTGATCGTCGCGAGCGGGACGAGGCGATCGGGGGACATCCGTACGCAGGCCCTCTGATGATTTCCTGCGGCGGCTGCGTCGGTGGTCCTGGCCCAGCAGCGTTCCAGTGCTTCCCTGGCCGTGGGCTCGTCGAACGGGAGTACGCCGCCGTTCATCACCCGGAACAGCGCCAGATCGGACTCCACGCCGGGTGCAGCGCCGTCGGAATCGGTCAGGTGCTGGAGGAAGTGCGCGGCCGGCCCGGGCAGGTCGTGTGGCCCGCGCGCCCCGGCGTACCTCCAGAGGGGACTCGGGTCGTAGTCCATGGGAGTGGTCGAGAGCAGGGTCAGCGACCGTACGCGGGCCGGCTCGTGCACGGCCAGCCACTGCCCGATCATGCCGCCCATCGACGCGCCGGCGATGTGCGCCGACGCCAGCCCGTAGGAGTCCAGGACCGCCACGGCGTCCCGGGCCAGGTCGGCAAGGCCGTACGGATGCTTCTCGAAATCGACGACGGTGGAGAGGCCGGTGTCCCGGTGGTCGTAGCGGATCACCTGCCGGCCCTGCTCCACCAGGCGTTGGACGAGCGCGTCGGGCCAGGTGTAGCCCTGCGCGGACGCGCCCGCGACGAGCAGCACGGCCGGATGCCCCGGATCGCCGATGCGTTCACTCCACAGATGTACGGTCATTTTCCGCCCTGACGTGTCGGATTCGCAGTACGCCGTTCGTAGTACCGGTGAGGACAGTCCTCGGACAAGGGAGTTTTCGATGACGCATTACCTGATCTCGTTCAACGAGGGCGCGATGGACCACATCCCCGCCGAAGAGATCGCCGAGGTCGGCAAGGCCGCGCACGCGGTCTGCCGGGAGGCCGCCGACGCCGGCGTCTGGGTCTTCGGCGGCGGGCTCGACAGGCAGAGGGCGAGCATCGTCGGCACGGACGGGCTGGTCGTGGACGGCCCCTTCCCGGAGACCAAGGAGGTCATCGGCGGGTTCGTGGTGCTCGACGTGCCCACCCGCGAGGAGGCGGTGAAGTGGGCCGGCAAGATCGCCGTGGCCTGCCGGTGCGCCCAGGAGGTGCGGGTGCTCGGCGATGACCCGGAGCGGCCGGCGACCCCGCCGCAGATTCTCTGACGTCGTCAGGCGTCCCGCGCGGCCCAGCCCGTCCAGTCGCTCACGTCGATGGCGACGACCGGGCCGCGCGGCCTCCGCCCGGCGTAGACCGGGTAGCGGGCCGCGAGCGCGTCCAGCGCCGCGGCCGTCTCCTCGTCCGCGTCCGCGTTCGCGTCCGCGTCCTCGTCCTCGTCCTCGTCCTCGGTGAGGATCCGTGCCGTGCCGTCGGCGCGCGCCCACCACAGCCGTGACCAGTCGTCGTCGTAGACGTCGGCGAGCACGCACACCGACGGGTTCGCGGCGATGTTGGCGAGCCGCTTCAGCCGGGTCGTCGACTTCGGCTTGTCGTCCACGACGAAGACGATGCGGTCCGCCTCGGTCTTCGCCGTGGCGCCGACGACCGCGAACGTGATCGGCACCAGGTGCGGGATCCCCTCGGCCGAGACGGTGGCGAGGCGGACGACCGGCGCCGCGGCGAACCGTCGTCGCGCCTCGCTCGCGGTCAGCCGCATCTAGCTCAGGTCCAGGTCCCGTAGGCGCCGGGTCGCCGCGCGGTCGATGCTGGTCCGCACGACCGAGCCGTCCGGCGAGATCAGGCTTCCGCCGAACGAGCCGACGATCACGACGATCAAGAGCAGGGGCATGAGTACGGTGCGGAGCAGCATCGCCCAGCACGCCTTCTTCCCGATGCGGCCGCCGTCGCGCACCCGCACCAGCCGGGTGCCGGTCAGGACGGCGCCGAGCGCGCGCCCGTTGCCGTAGCAGAGGCCGTACAGCACCGGCACCGCCACGAGCAGCGCCCCGGCCAGCAGGGTTATCGTGGTGTCGGACAGGTCGGCCCCGGCGCTCAGCCCGGCGAGCAGCACGAACCCGGCCACGACCCCGGCCGCGAAGACCACGAAGTCGGTGAACCAGGACAGCGTCCGGGCGACGATGCCGGCCTCGACATACAGATCACCGTTCTCGAAGGCGGCGATCCGGTTCGCGGCACGGCGTCCGATCACCGGCTCGGCCCGCTCCTTGGCAATCTCCAACCGGGTCTGCCTGCCCTCGCGCGGGGCCGTCACAGCTTCACTCACAGGCGCAAGATTAGAGCAGCCGCACCAGTGGGGCGCTGCGCCGCCTCCCCAGCGGCACAGCACCCCGATCCGTGGTCAGCCGCAGTGGTCGTCCCACTCCAGCCAGACCATGCCCTTGTAGTCGACGGTGCCGCCCCAGTCGACGCAGGTGTCCGCGGCATAGACGTAGACCGGGCCGGCGTACTGGGTGTAGTAGCCCTCGTCCTCGATCCAGTCGCCGCCGTCCGAGCGCGCGATCTGCGCCGACATCCAGTCCCGGGTGCCCGGCGTGCTCGACACCACGACCACGCAGTTCCAGCCGTTGTTGTAGGTGAGGAACGCCGTCCCGGTCCCGGCGGTCGTGCCGCCGACCTTCATCGAGTCGATGACCCGGTACCCGCTGCCGCAGGCCCCGTTGTACGACGCGGCCTGAGCCGGGCCGGCGGTCAGGCCGAGCGTGCCGGCGGTGATCGCGAGCACGGCCGCGGCGGCGGTCGTCCGGCGCGGCATCAGCACACCTTGCTCGTGGAGCCGCCGGTCGAGTTCAGGTAGCCGGTGACGTGGGTGCAGTGCGCCGCGGTGTTCGCCGGGGCGCCCCACAGCTCGGCGCGGGTCGTGTTGTTCAGCTCGCCGACGCCGTAGTCGCTGCCGCTGTCGCTGTGGTCGATGACGTGCACGTACAGATCCCAGTTGGCGTGGGTGTCCCGGTACTGCTCCCACACGTAGATGTAGGCGTAGTTGTACCCGCATCCGTAGTACTGCTTGACCGACGCGGCCTGCATGCCACCGACGGTGAGGATCCGGGTGGTGCCGATCTGACGGACGCTGCCGCAGCTGGGCGGCGTGCTCGCCAGGGCGGGGGAGGGGTTGATCAGGGTGCCGCCGGCGGCCGAGGCGGCGAGGACGGCCGCGGTGGCCAGGGATTTACGAAGAATCGACATGGCAGACAGGGAACCAGCCGATCACCGGTGTCCGACAGGTGTCGAAACGGCCACCTTTTCCTCCCCAGTATCATCGACGCTCGCCACCGCCCGGGAGCACGGAGGGAAAGACTTGCGCCGTCTGGAGACCATCGGCGTTCCCGGGTGCGAGGACCTGACCGAGATCGGCCGCGGCGGCTTCGGGGTGGTCTACCGGGCCTGGCAGCCGGACTTCCAGCGGACGGTCGCGGTGAAGGTGCTCGATCTCGGCCGGGTCGACGAGTCCCGGTTCGAGCGGGAGGTGCGGGCGCTGGGCCGGCTCTCCGGCCACCCGCACATCGTCACCGTGCACCAGGCCGGGCGCACCGGCACCGGGGCGCCGTACATCCTGATGGCCTACGAGGAAGGCGGCTCGCTGGCCGAGCGGGCCGGCGCGACCGCCTGGCCGGAGGTGCTGGCCGGCGGCGTCGTCGTGGCGGGCGCGCTGGAGGCGGCGCACCGGGCCGGCGTGCTGCACCGTGACGTGAAGCCCGAGAACATCCTGATCTCCCGATACGGTGAGCTCAAGCTGGCCGATTTCGGTCTGGCCCGGCCGGTGCGCCGGGACCCGCCCCGCGAACTACGGTCGGTGACGGCGACGCTGTTGCACGCCGCGCCCGAGGTGCTGCGCGGGGAGCCGGCGACGGCCGCGTCCGACGTCTACTCGCTCGCGTCCACGTTGTACCGCTGGCTCTGCGGGCGTGCTCCCTTCGTACCCTCGCCGTCGGAGACCGCCGCTCAGCTGGTGGCGCGCATCGGCGCGCAACCCATCCCCGACCTGCGCCCTCGTGTCCCGGAGCCGGTGTTCGCGGCGTTGGAGCAGGCGCTCGCGAAGGATCCGGCGGCCCGTCCCGCGTCGGCGGCGGCGTTCGCGGAACGGCTGCGGCGGGCGCAGCGCGAGTGCGGGGTCGCGGAGACGCCGCTGATCGTCGAGCAGACCGGTTCCGCTCCGGAATCCTCGGCGCCGTCGTTGTCGGAGCGGGAGCGCGCCGCCCGCGATCTGTCGGCGACCGTGCCCTCACGGCGCCGCCGGAGTGCGAAATCCCTGCTCGCGGCCATCGCGGCCGGACTCACGCTGACGGCCGGCGGTTCGCAGGCGGCGACCGCGTCACGGCTCGAGGCGCCGGCCGCGGTGGATTTCGGGGAGCAGAAGCTGACAGCTGACGCCGAACCCCGGATCATCACGGTGCGTAACGCGGGGCCGGGCCGGACGCCGCACCTGCGGATCTCGCTGATCGGGGACGACTTCCGGCTGGTGACCGATGAGTGCACCGGCCGGGCGCTGCCGGAGGGCGCGGCCTGCCGGATCGGCCTGGGCTTCGTGCCGCGAGCGGCGGGTCCGCGGCGGGGCCTTCTCCAGATCCTCGATCGTACGGTAGAAGCGTCCGGTCACGGTGCGATCGCGTACGCCCGCGACGACGACCCGCCGCCCGGACCGTGCTACGACGACGCCTACCAGGTGGCCCGCTCCGGCTACGGATACGTCGCCGGGTTCAAGGCGGTGTCGGTGAAGCTGTACTGGTCGCCGGGCTGCCGCGCGGTGATGGCCTACACCTGGGTATGGAAGCAGTACCGCGACACCGCGGGCCCCGGCGGCGCGTGGCGGGTCCGGGTCGCCGCCGAGCCGGGCGGCCGGCCGGCGGTCTCCACCGGGCAGCCGGTCGAGCAGTGGACCGCGCCGATGCCGCTGACCGGGTGTGCGCGGGCCACCCTCGCGATGACCGGAACCGGTCTGGCCGAGCCGCTGGCCGTGAGCACCGGGGAGCACTGCGCGTGACCGGCGGGCCTGGAGATGTACTGGGCGTGACCGGCCATCTGGAGGTTTTCGAGGGCGGCGGCGTCCGGCTGGTGGCGCTGACCGGCGCGCTGCTGTCGATCGGCCGGGCGCCAGCCAACGAGGTGGCGATCGCCAGCCGCCGGGTGTCGCGCCTGCACGCGGTCCTGGAGCGGTTCCCGTCTGGCTGGTCGATCCGGGACCTGGGCAGCACGAACGGCACCACTGTCAACGGCGTCCCGCTGCGGCATGCCCGCCCGCTGCACGACGGCGACCGCATCGACGTGGGCCCGGCCCGGGTGCTGTTCCGCTGCGCGCAGGGGCTGCCGGACACCGAGACGGTCTCGGTGGAGCCTGCCGCGCCGGTGCCGCCGCTCACTCGCCGTGAGGGCGATGTGCTCACGGCGCTCTGCCGGCCGCTGACCACCGGCGGTCAGGTATTCCCGGAGCCGCCGTCGGTGCGCGCGCTCGCCGCGGAGCTCAGGCTGTCCGAGAGCGCGGTCAAGAAGCACCTGGCCAACCTGTACGACAAGTTCGGGCTGACCGGCAACGACGACCGCCGGCGGGCGCGGCTGGCCGGCGAGGCGGTCCGCCGTGGCCTGCACGCGCAGCCGTAGGCCTGAACGCGCAGCCGTAGGTCAGGCGCGGCCGCGGACCAGTGGCAGGAAGACCTCGTCGACGATCTCGACGAGCACGTCGTCGGGGACCGGGGGGACGCCGCGGATCGCGTACTCCGCGCGCAGCAGCATCATCGGGGTGGTTGCGACGCGCGGGTGCACCGCCCGGGCCGGCGCCTCGCCGCGCGCCTCGGCCCGGCCGAGCATGGTCAGCCAGGCGCGGTCCATGGTGTCCGCGCCGGAGCGCTCGCGCATCAGGGTGAGCAGCTCCGGGTCGTCGGCCGCTGCGGCGAGCAGGCCGCGCAGGATGGCGCCGTGCGGTGACGACCACGTCTCGTTCGCGAGCCGCAGCATCGCCAGGGCGTCGCCGCGCAGCGTGCCGGTGTCCGGGTCGGGCATCGCCGCGTCCGACAGGTGGCGGAAGGCGGCGATGCCGAGCGCGGCCCGGTGCGGCCAGCGGCGGTAGATGGCGTTCTTGTTGGTGCCAGCCCGGGCCGCTACCCGGTCCATTGTCATCCCCGCGTACCCGGACTCGCGCAGCTCCTGCGCCGCCGCGTGCAGGATCGCCTCTTCCAGTTCCGCGCCCCGGCGTCTCGTGGTCACACCTTGCAGGGTACGCGACGTACCCTATACGGTACGCGCCGTACCCTACGAGCGGAGCTTCCGATGCGCGTCTTCGGCATGAACTACGACACCGGCTTCGTCAGTGCCGGATCGACCACCCACGAGCCGTTCCGCCCGGACGTGGTGCGGCGCGACCTCGCCGTCATCCGCGACGAGCTGCGCTGCGACGCGGTCCGCATCACCGGCGGCGTGCAGGACCGGCTCGAACTCACCGCCCGGCTCGCCGCCGACGCCGGCCTCGAGGTCTGGTACTGCCCGTTCACCAACGGCCTCGACCGCGACGAGCTGCGGGCGTTCCTGCTCGACGGCGCCGAGCGCGCGGAACGGCTGCGGCGCGCCGGGGTGCCGGTCGTCTACCTCGCCGGCTCCGAGATCACCCTGTTCACCGACGGCTTCCTGCCCGGTCGTGACCTGCCCGAACGCCTGGCCCTGCTGGCCGACCCGGCCCGGATGCGGCAGGCGATCCCGGCCGCCCGGGCCGCGGTCCGCGACTTCCTCGCCGCGGTGGTGCCGGCCGTGCGCGAACGGTTCGGCGGGCCGATCGGGTACGCCTCGATCCCGCTCGAGGACGTCGACTGGACGCTCTTCGACATCATCGCCAGCGACGGCGGGTATCGCGACGCGTCGAACGCCGCCACCTTCCCGCAGACGCTCGCGGCCGCGGTCGGGCAGGGGCGGCCGTACGCCGCTACCGAGTTCGGCTGCTGCACGTTCCGCGGGGCGGCCGGCGTGGCGGGCCGTCCCGAGCCGGTCGCCTTCGACGAGCACGGCCGCGCCAGCCGGCTCACCGTCCCGGGCCTGGAACGGGACGAGGAGGGGCAGGCCCGCTACGTCGTGGACCTGCTGCGCGACTACGAGGCCGGGGGAGTGGAGGCGGCGTTCGTCTACACCTTCGCGAACCGGCACCTGCCGACCGCCACGGACCCGGACAACGACTTCGATCTGGCGGCGCGGGGAATCGTTCGTACATGGCCTGATGGTTCTTGGGCGCCGAAGGCGGCCTTTCACGCTCTTGCCGCCTATGGCCTGGAGCGTGCGGAAAAGCGTGCCCAGCCTGCGCGGCAGCGTCCGACGACGGTGGCCGGCGCGTGATCAGCCGCCCAGCAGGCCGGTGAGGACCCGGGACACCGTGTCCTCGAAGTCGGGCGCCGGCGTCGCCGGGCCGCCGGTCAGCGCCGCCGTCAGATGAGGGTGGCGGCCCGCCGCGACGACGTGGGCCAGGTACGCGCCCTGCCGCACCCGGGCGTCGGAGCCGCCGCCGAGCTCGTGCAGGGCGAGCGCGGCGGTGAGGGTGTTCATCACGGCGAACGCCTCCAGCTTGCGGCCCACGCCGGCCGGATGTCCGTCGAGGACCGCCAGCACGTGCTCGAGCAGGCCGGCGCCGTGCGGGCCGAGCGCCGCGCGGGTGAGGACGAGTTCCGGCAGCCAGCCGTGCCGCAGCATCAGCGCGCGCGCTTGGCGGCACACCTCCAGCAGGCCCGGCAGCCAGGGACCGCCCGGCGGCGGCAGCTCGTAGCCGGCCGCTACCGCGTCGGTCATCAGGTCGAGCAGGTCGTCGCGGCTGTCGACGTAGCGGTACAGCGACGCCGCGCCGGTGCCCAGCTCGGCGGCGACGCGGCGCATCGAGACCGCGGCCAGGCCCTCCCGGTCGGCCAGCGCGATCGCCGCGGCCGTCACCTCGGCCCGGGTCCGCTCGGCGGGCCGGCCCACCCCGGCGCGCCGTTCCCGGATCCACACCGGCACCGTCTCCATGTCTCTTCCCCTTCCGTACGGCCCGAGCCTACCGCTAACGTTGTTCGCGAACAGTGTTCTCGAATGGGGAGGCTTCGATGATCACGGCCCGGAACGGCGACGTCCGGCTCGCCACCGACGACCTCGGCGGCGCCGGTGGTGACCCGCTGTTGCTGCTCATGGGGCTCGGCGTCTCCCGCCACTACTGGCCGGACGGCCTGGTCGCCGCGCTGATCGGGGCCGGTTTTCACGTGGCGTCGTTCGACGGCCGGGACGCCGGCGGCTCCACGCACTTCGACGCCCCCGCCGGCAACCCGGTGATCGGTCTGCTGCGCCGCCGGCCGATCGCCTACACCGCCGAGGACATGGCCGACGACACGGTCGCGGTCCTCGACGCTCTCGGGTGGCAGCGCGCGCACCTGTTCGGCGTCTCGCAGGGTGGCCTCGTCGCCCAGCGCACGGCGCTGCGCCACCCCGGCCGGGTGCTGACCCTGACGTCGTACGCCGCCGTGCCCAGCGACGTCCGGGGCCTCGGCGCCCTGCGCTACGTGCGCCTGCCGTTCCTGGCCCGCCTCGCCCGGATGCGCCACCCGGCCGGCCGGGACGGCGATGTGGCGGCCGGCCTGGATCTGCTGCGGGCCGTCGCCTCACCGCGCTTCCCGTTCGACGAGCGGGACGCCCGGCTCCGCGTGGAGCGCGAACTCGACGCCGGCCTGGCGAGCGGCATGCGTGACAGCCGCGCCCAGGCCCGGCAGACCAGCGCCACCTGGAGCGGCCCGCGCCTGCGTGAGCTCCGCGTGCCCACCCTGGTCCTGCACGGCGAGCACGACCCGTTGATCCGCCCCGCCGCCGGCCGCCGCATCGCCGCCTCGGTGCCGGGCGGCCGCTACGTCGAACTGGCCGGCGCCGGCCACGACCTGCCCCGCGAGGTCTGGCCCGCGGTGGTCCGGGAGATCAGCGCCCACGCGCGCTGAGCGACGGCCTCAGTGACCGTTGATGTGCATACGCTCGCCCAGGCCGCGCAGGGCCGTGCCCCCGGCCTGTCGATTCGAGCGCTCCAGCAACGTGCGAACCGCCGCCGCCAGGTCGGCGGACGTCCGTACGTGCTGGGGGGCGATCCTCTCGGCAGTGAGCAGGAACCGGATCGCCTCGCGGTCCCGTCCCCCGATGCGGGTCAGGGCGCGGGCGGTGTCGGCGTAGTAGAAAACCTGCCGGACGCCCGCCTCGATGGCCGCCGGATCGGTGCGCCGGGCGATCTCGACGACGCGGATCGGGTCGCCGTCGTCGACCTCGATGCTCATCCGCCAGATGTTGACGTTGGTGGGGCCGAAGAACATGCCCATCGTGTCGGTCTCGCCGGTGCGGCGGGCCAGCGCGGACGCCTCGTCGAGCCAGTCGCGGCTGTCGTCGAGGCGGTTGCGGCTGCGGCCGGCCAGCGCGGCGACGAGATACAGCGAGCCGAGGATCTCGGGTCCGCCGGGCCGGGACAGGTGGCCGCTCAGGTCGTTGACGGCGCGCTCGGCGATGGTCTGCCCCCGCTGGAAGGAGCCACAGGCAAGGGCAGAGCGAGCCAATGCGTACGCGGCGCCGCCCCGGAGCACCGGATCCCCGGAGGCGTCGGCCGCGTCCCGGCAGCGTTCCGCGGCGAGCCACGCGTCCGCCGGATGCCCGAGGTTGCGCAGGACCGTGGCGGCGTTCGAGGTCGCCTCGCAGAGCAGCCGCAGCGCCTCGGCGTGGTCCGGTCCGGCGGTCTCGGTGTGCAGGTCGCGCAGCAGATCGGGGTAGACCCGGGCGGCCCCGGCGTAGTCGCAGGCCCGGTAGAGGGCGTCGGCGAGCGCGGTGGTGCGGCGCAGCTCGGCGATCGGCGGCGCGGGCCTCGGCGACGCGGGTTCGGACGGCGGCTCGCTCAGGTCGGTGTCGACGAGGGCCCGGCGCAGGCCGAGCACCCCGGCCTGCGCCGCCGCGGCCGCCCGGTCGGGCGCCGGCACCCCGGTTCCCGCGAGGTCGGCCGGGGCGCACTCCAGCGCCCCAGCGAGGTCCGCCAGCATGAACCGGTTGTCGGCCCCCTGAAGCCCCCGTTCGATCCTGCTCCAGGTGGCGTGCGAGATGCCGGCACGGCTGGCGGCGTACCTGATGCTCCACCCACGAAGCAGGCGGCGGGCCCGGATGCGCTCGCCGACCGCGGGGTCGGCGTGCCGTCGTGGCGTCATGCGACCGACCGTAGCTCCGCTCGTGCGCCGGATGGTGCAAGCCTGTACCGCCGCCGGTGCAGCTCGGTTGAGCCGGCGAGGAGTTCTGGACCGGCAGGGGCCGCTGCCGATGTCTCTCGCCGTGACCGAACAGGCAGACCGCTTCACGCTGACGACCGGCCGCGACGGGCGGGTCCTCCTCTCGTTGGCGCTCCGGCGTCACCCCTGGGCGATCGCCGGCGACTACGTGCGGGCGCAGCGCTACTGGGCCTGCACCCCGGGCGCCGCCCAGCCGCGGTGGCTCGGGCTGGCGCCCGCCGCGAACGGCCGGCAGCCGCTCGACGACCCGGGCGACGCCGACCTGGCGGCCGACGCGCACGCCATCGCCGTGGCCTACGTCCCCGGCGTCTTCTGCTCGGGGTGCGGCGACCGCCGGTGGCGGCCGGTGAACCGTGCGGCGGTCAGCCGGTACGTCCTGAGCGGCGCCACCGGCACGTGCCTGACCTGCCGCGAGGTGGCGCCGCCGCCCCCGCCGAAGCCTGCTTGTGCCCCGCCCGCCGACTTCGGGCCGCCGCAGGTGGTGGAGGCGCGGATCCTGACGCCCGACGAGGCGCGCTGGGGCGAGCCGGCCGCGCCCCGCCGGTCACCGGCCACCGACCTGATCACCCGCAACTACGCGGTGGGGCCGGCCTCCGATCGGCTCCCGGTGGTCCGCGGCTATCTGTGACAGGCTGGCGCGGTGACCGTTGACCTCTTCGCCGGCATCCCGGTCCGCGACTACGCCACGGCGGCCGCCTGGTACGAACGCCTGCTCGGCGGCCCGCCCTCCTTCCTGCCGAACGACGTCGAGGCGGTCTGGGAGCTGGCCGGGAACCGCTACCTCTACATCGAGGTGCGCCCGGACCACGCCGGGCACGCCATGCAGACCGTCTTCGTGAGCGACTTCGACGAGCGGCTCGCCGCCATCGCCGGGCGTGGGCTGGAGCCGGTGTCGCTCGAGACGTACGACAACGGCGTCCGCAAAGCGATCTTCAACGATCCGGACGGCAACGAGATCGGCTTCGGCGGCGGGCCGGCCTGATGAACGGCGGGCCAGCCTGAAGAGCGGCGGGCCGGCCTGAGGAACGGCGGGCCGGCCTGAGCGTCAGGACGCGGGCAGGTCGGCCGCGTCGAAGAGCTGGCCGTTCTGCGGGAAACCGGCCAGCGCGGTCGGCTTCGCGGCGCCGGTGGACCAGCGGGCGTCGGTCTCCCCGTCGATGATCAGATCCGGCCAGCGCATCGGGACGCCCGCGGCGGCGACGGGGACGGCGTGGTCCATCAGCTGCACGTGCAGGTGCGGCTCGGAGGTGTTGCCCGTGTTGCCGACCTCGGCCAGCTGCCGACCCGCCTCGACGCGATCGCCGGCGGTCACGCGAGCGGATCCCCGGCGCAGGTGGGCGTAGGCCGCGAAGGTGCCGTCGTCGTGCTGGACGATCACGTGGTTGCCGAGGATGCGGCCGGCGCCGGCCAGCTCGCGCAGGAACGCCTCGATCGTCATCATCCAGATCAGCGACGGCCAGGTGTCGCGGCTGCGGTGGTCGCGCTGCCGGTCGGTCGCGCGCACCACGATTCCCGATTTCATGGCGAAGACCGGGGACCCGAAGCATGCGTACGAGGTGGCCGCGCGCGTGCGCATCGACCACCCGATCTTCGCGGCCGCGTCCGGGGAGGGTTGGAGCAGATCCACCGCGTACATCTGCCCGTAGGCCTTGACCCCGTGGCTCGGCACGGCCGTCCCCGGACTGTTGATCGCCACCCACCGGCCGCGGACCGGCGGCTCGGCGTCGACCGGCGGCCGTGCCGACCGCGGCGCCCGGACGAACGCGAGCGCCAGTGGCACGGCCATCAGCACGAGGTCGAGCGGCGCCGGGACGGGCACCACAAGGAACACGATGACGAGCAGGACGAACAGCCGCAGCCACCAGGTCTGCAGGCGGGCGATCGCGCGTCTCATCGGCGGGCTCCCATCAGGATGCTGAGCAGGGGGATGACGCGGGCGACGGGCACCTCGTAGCGCCCGCCGCCGGCGGTGTGCAGCCAGCCGGCGGCGACGAGCTGGCGCAGATGGTGGTAGACCTGGCCGCTCGTGCCCATGCCGTCGATCCGCTGGAGCTCGCCGGCCGTGGCGGCGCCGCGCAGCACCTGCTGGAGCAGGCGGATGCGGGCCGGGTGGGCGAGGGCCGCGAGCGCCGCGACGTGCTGCGACCAGTCGCCGTCGACGAGGTCGCCGACGCCGGCCGCCTCCTGCCAGCGGGCGGTGCGGCCGTCCGGCAGCGTCGCGTGGCCGGTGAACAGCACGGCGCCCGGCTCGCCGGCCCGCTCGAGCAGGCCTTCGAGCGCCCAGAAGGCGTCCGGGCCGGGGGCCGGGCCCCGGAACTTCTTCTCCAGCTCGGCCACGCGCTGTTCGAGCGCGGCGAGGCGGTCGGTGTCGCTCACCGTTTCACTATAACGTAATTACGTAGAAGCGTAGGAGCCCGGATTGTGCTTGGATCCCCTCCATGGGTGTCGACGGCAGGGCGCTGGTCCTCGGTGGCGGGGGAGTCACCGGGGTCGCGTGGGAGATCGGGCTTCTGTACGGGCTGACCGAGCACGGCGTCGACCTGACCGATGCGGGGCTGTTCGTCGGCACGTCGGCCGGTTCCTCGGTGGCGTCGCAGGTGCTCTCCGGCGTACCCCTGAAAGAGCTCTTCGCGGCGCAGCTCGCCGGACCCGGCAGTGAGGTCGCCGCGCGGATGAGCCTCGGGAGCATCCTCAGGTTCGCGGTGGCCGGGCTCTGGCCGGGCGATCCGGAGCGGGGCCGTGCCTGGCTCGGCCGGCAGGCGCTGCGCGCCCGCACCATGCCGGAGGCGGAGAGGCGGGCGGTGATCGCGGCGAGGATCGGCGGGGGCGCCTGGCCGGCGACCCGCCTGCTCATCACGGCGGTCGAGGCCGAGACGGGACGGGTACGGATCTTCGACGCGTCCAGCGGCGTGTCCCTGGTGGACGCCGTCGCCGCCAGCTGCGCGGTGCCGCTGACCTGGCCGCCCGTGACGATCGGCGGGGTCCGGCACATCGACGGAGGGGTTCGCTCGGTCGCCAACGCCGACCTGGCCGCCGGGAACGACCGCGTGGTCGTGCTCGCGCCGGTGACCGCGTCACCCCGCCCGTCGGGACGCCCGTCCGCGCAGGTGGCGGCCCTGGGACCGGAGGTGCGCAGCGCCGTCGTCTCGCCGGACGCGGCCGCGCGGTCCGCGATCGGCCGCAACCCGCTCGACCCCGCCCGGCGCCGGCCCGCCGCCGAAGCGGGACGGCGCCAGGCGGCCGCCGAGGCGGAACGGCTTCGCGCGGTCTGGGCCTGAGACCCCCTATATCTCCGCCCACAGCACGCCGCCGGTGTCGGTGGTGTGCGAGCCGCAGTGGAGGGCGCTCAGCCTCCCGCCCACGGTGATCGGTTCCCGGTGGCGGTGCACGACCTCGACGAGCAGGACGTCCTCGCGGCGGCTCAGGATCACCTCGCCACCGCCGGTCCGGGCCGTCAGATCGTCGATCACTGTGGCGGCCCGCTCGGCGAGGTCGGGTGGCAGCCAGCTCCTCAGGCGCGGGGCTGCTCCGCCGGTCAGATCGGCGGAGGACAGCCAGAGGGAGTTCATGCCGCCGCGGCTCGGCTGAGGGCGGGGTGGCGGAGCAGGGATCTGGCGGCCTGGGCGGCGCCGTTGAGGGCGGCGGCCCGGGGCTCGGGGGTGCGGTGGATACGCATGTCGAGGGCCTCGGACAGGGCCCGCGGCAGCGCGGGGTGGTCGGCGCCGTCGCCGACGAGCAGCAGGCCGCGGGCGGTCGCCTCGGCCAGGTCGGCGGCCGGGCAGACGCCTTCGAGGCCGCGCAGGTGGGTGGCCACGACGTCGGCGAGCAGGTCGGCGGTGGCGCCCTGGGCCAGATCGCGGGTGCCGATGTCGGCGCGCCGGGCCACCGTGACCCGGCCCTCGCGGAGCAGGGCCAGCTCGGTCAGTTCGGCGCCCACGTCGGCGACCAGCAGACTGCCGGCGGCCGCCCCGGAACCGATCGCGGCCGCGCGGACCGACTCGATGAACACGGTCCGGCGGGGTGCGAACGCGGTGTCGATGACGTGCCGCATGACCTCCTGGTCGTCGTCGGTGGACAGCACCGGGCGGCAGGCCACGACCACGTCGACGGCCGGGAGAGGCTGTGGGAAGCGGTGGGCCAGCTCGGTCAGCAGGGTGGCACAGCCGTCGGCGTCGGTGATCCGGCCACGGCTCACGAGGGCGCTGCTGGGCGCGCCGACGATGCCGCGCTGGTCGGCCCAGACGATGGCGGTGCTGCTTCCGAGGTCGATGGCGAGGGCTGAGGGGGCCACGTGATTCCTTTCCGGAAGGGCTGCCGCGCCGTCCTGCGGCACGGCAGCCCGACGTGAGTTGCTTATCGCTGGCAGGGGACGCAGAACTTGGCGTGCGGCAGGATCTCCAGCCGCTCGGCCGGGATCGGCTTCTCGCAGCGTTCACACCGGCCGTACGTGCCCTCGGCGAGCCGGCGCAGCGCCCCGGTGATCTGCTCGAGGCTCTGCCGGGTCGCCGCGAGCATCGCATCGCGGTCGTGGGCCTGCGCCGGGTCGCCGGTGTCGGCGTTGATCTCAGTGAGTTCCTTGAGCCGCGCCGTCTGCACGGCGAACTGTTCGCTCAACGACGTACGCAGCGTGGTGACCCATTGCTGGTCGGCGGGTTCGAGCTCGACGGTCATGGTAGATCTCTCCTCTGTCGATGAAGGTGCGGATAAACAAAAAGGGCCGAAGCTGATTCGCTTCGCCCTTGGCGGTGGTTGAGGTGTGCTCGTCCGCCGGTGGCCCGCGTCCTGCGGTGTCGCGGAAGATCGGCGCAGCCTGACGGCCCGTCACACAGGTGACGGGGAGCGAGTGCGCACTCACCTCAGGCATCGGACAACCATAGGTGGGTCCGCGCCGAGAAGCCAATGAGTTCGCCTCGCGGGCACCCGTTAGCATCCGCGGCATGCCCGGGACGATCACCGCCGTCGTCGCCGCCACGGTGGCCGCGCTGCCGCTGGCCGTCCTGGTGGCGTGGGTCCTCGCGCGCCGCCGGGGGTGGCGGGTCGCGACGGCCGAGACCGGCATCGTCTACGGGACCGTGCCGTGGCTGTGGATGATCCTGCTGCCGGGGCGGGAGGAGCCGCGGGTGAACCTGGTTCCGCTGCGGGATCTCCTCGACGTCCTCGCCGCCGGGCCGCGCGTCGCGACCGTCCAGATCGTCGGCAACCTGCTGGTCTTCGCGGCCCTCGGCTTCTTCGCCCCGCTCCGCTTCCGGGTGCTCGCCTCGGTGCCCCGGATGCTGGCGGCCGGCGCGGCCGGCTCGGTCCTGGTCGAGACCCTCCAGTACGTCCTGCGCCTCGACCGCGTGTCGTCGGTGGACGACGTCCTGCTCAACGCGGCCGGGGCGGGGCTGGCCGCGCTCGCCTCACGCCCGTGGTGGCGGGACCGCTCCCTGGTCGCCGCGAGGGGTGGCCGGGGGCAGATCGCGTGTTGAGTTGGGGTGCGGATTGCGCCTCAACTCAACACGCTGCGGGCCGGGTCGGATGGTGTGTTGAGTTGGGGTGCGGATTGCGCCTCATCTCAACACGCTGCGGGCCGGGTCGGATGGCGTGTTGAGTTGGGGTGCGGATTGCGCCTCAACTCAACACGCCGCGGGGCCGTGGTGGGCAGCGCCGCCCACAGCGCCGCCCACCAATCATCCTATCTTCCTAGGACGCAAGAGCGAGAGCGCGGCAGCCGGGTCAGGCCTGCGCCATCTCGGCCGGAGCGCTGCGAGCCGGCCCACCGGCCACATAGGCCACCAGCCCGGCGGCGGCCAGCACACCCGCGACCACCGCCGCCGCGACGCTGTCCGGGGCCTGGGACTGCCACGTCAGGATCCGGCCGGCCAGCGGTTCGGCGCGGGGGAACAGGATCGCGGCGAGGGTCCAGCCGAGCGGCAGGAACCAGGCCCGGGCCGGGCCGGCGACCGCCGCGCCGAGGGCGGTGAGGCCGAGCAGGCCGGCCGCGTCCCGGACGATCAGGCCGGCCGGGCCGAACTCGGCGTTCGTTCCGGTCGTGAGCAGGAGCAGCACCACGACGAGGAGGAAGCCGGCGAGGAGGTGGAGCAGCCGGCGTACCGGCCAGGAGATCGCGGCGGTCGCCTCGAGGGCGTCGTCGGGGCTGCCGAGCGTGGCCGTCAGGACCACGACCAGCAGGAGCACGGTGGTGACGACGGTCTGGACGGCGACGGTCCGGGTGTCGGAGAAGCCGGCCCACAGCGACCACATCAGGACCATGCCGGTCACCGCGGCCGGGATCGCGATCGGCGCCCGCCGGGAGCGCAGGTAGAGCGTCAGCCACCTCACGAGGCGTCGCCGAACAGCGCCGTGCCGGGCGTGCACTTGAGGGCGGCCGCGCGCAGCGCCACGACCTTGGCCTGTGCCTCGGAGCCGGGCAGGGCCTTCAGCCGGTGCCACACGTCGACGGCGCGGTCGCGTTCGGCGCCGTTGCCGTCGGCCGGCGGTTCGGTGCCGATCAGCCAGTACGCGGCCGCGAGCTGGTCACCGAGGGGCGGCGCGTCCTCGCATCCGGGCGGGCCGGTGAACGCTCCCGCCACGGCGTCGCCGAGGGCGAGCTCCGGGTCGGCGAGGTGGGTGTCCTGGCCGGTGTCGAGGCGGACCAGCGCGACTCCGGGATCCCACGGCGCGTAGCGGGTCGGCACGTACGTCGTGGTGTCCTCGTGCACCCGGGTCGGGCCGCCGGGCAGCGCGGCGAGGACGGTGAGCGCCTGCCGGGCGGACGGCAGGAACTCGGGCATCAGGCCGGCGTGCACCCGGCTCAGGCAGACGGCGGGCTCCTGATCGGCGCAGACCAGCTCCTTGGCGACCGGGTCGATCGCGCCGGTGACCACCCGCTTCCCGTGCGGCATCACGGTGATCGCGAGGGCGGCGCCGAGCAGCACCGGCAGCAGCGCGGCCACCCGGAGGCGCCACGTCGCGGCGGCGTACAGCAGCACTCCGGTGACGGCGAGGGCGAGCAGCCAGATCGCCTGAGCGGCGCTGACCCGGCCGGGCACGGTCGCGAAGGCGTCCGGCATGTTCATCTCGTAGATCGGCGAGAACACCAGGGCGAGCCAGCCGCGCGGCCGGGTCGCGCCGGGGATGGTCAGCAGCAGCCCGAGGCCGGCGATGGCGAGCGCCGGTGCGGTGATCAGCCAGGGCAGCAGCCGGCCGATCGCGAGACCGAGCCAGACCGCGGCGACCAGGGCCAGCACCCCGACGGCGGTGACGGCGAAGAACGGTGCGGGCAGGTAATCCGCCGTACCGATGAGCCACGCACCGCCGGCGAGACCCATCACGAGGTAGGCGACGGTCACCGCGGCGGCCATCACCAGGATGACCGGACGCATGCGCTGCGCGACCGGCCGCGGGGTGGTCGCGAACAGCTCGGTCACCTTCCACCGGTGCTCGCGGCGGCCCTGCCAGGCGCCGGCCGCGAGGGCGAGCGGCCAGAGCAGGGCGAGGAAGAGGCGCTGGCTCATGGCCAGCTGCATCCAGCCGTCGGTGAAGGCGATGCCTTCGGCGAAGTAGAGCGCCAGCGCGCCGACCACGGCCAGGATCAGCGCGGATCCGATCGCCGCCGAGCGGCGCAGTTCGATACCGAGGACGTGGGTCACGGGTTCACCGCCCGGTGCCGGCGCAGCAGGGCCGAGTAGCCGCGTTCGGCCGGGCTGTCGCCGGCGTCGCCGTCGCCGCCCTGCGCGATCAGGTCCGCCGGGGTGCCCTGGAAGAGGACCCGCCCCTGGTTCATCATGACGACGTCGCCGCAGGCCGCGACCACGTCCTCGACCAGGTGGGTGGAGACCAGCACGCAGCTGTCCGCGCCGAGGTCGCGCAGCAGCTCCCGGAAGTCGAGGCGCTGCTCGGGGTCGAGGCCGACGGTCGGCTCGTCGAGCAGCAGCACCTCCGGGTCGTTCACGACGGCCTGGGCGATCCCGGCGCGGCGCAGCATGCCGCCGGACAGCGTCTTCATCCGCGCGTCCGCCTTGTCGGCGAGCCCGACCCGCTCGATGGCGCGCTGGGTCGCGCCGGCCACCGCGGTCTTCGGCATCTCCTTGAGCCAGGCCATGTACTCGACGAACTCCCGCACCGTGAACCGCGGGTAGAAGCCGAACTGCTGCGGCAGGTAGCCCAGCCCGCGGCGCACCTTGCGCAGGTCGGCGCGGCCGCCCACCTGCTCGCCGAGCAGGCTCAGCTGCCCGCCGGCCGGCTTGAGCACGGTCGCGAGGGCCCGCATCAGGGTGGTCTTGCCGGCGCCGTTCGGGCCGAGCAGCCCGTGCACGCCGACGTTCAGGGCGAGGTCGAGCCCGTCGACGGCCATGTGCCGTCCGGCGCGCACCTGAAGGCCGTCGGCGTGGACGGCCCACGGATATGTTCGAGGGGCCGTTTCGGCTGCTGTCACCGTACGCATGAAGGTCCTTTCAGTCATGGCTCGTCAATCGGGTGAAGCTGGTGGCGCGGGTCGCGGCGAACCCGGCGAGGAGGACGGTGATCAGCGCCCAGGCGGGGGAGCTGCCGTCGTGGAGCATGGGTGGCAGTTGCGCGGTCATGGCGGCCGGCACCAGGGCGACGACGGTCCAGGCGGCGCCCAATCCGAGGGCGGCGCGGCGGACGCCGATCACCGCGCCCAGGGCGATGGTCGCGGCCGTGAACGCGAGGCACGGCAGGAGCGCAAGAGCCAGGGACAATTGGGTACGGGAACCGGCGACTGCGAGGACCGGCACGATGACGGCCAGCACACCCGCCGTGCGCCTCAGCAGCATCGGGAGCCCGGCGGCCGGAGTGCCGGCGATCAACTCCCAGGCCGGGTCGTGCCGCCGGCTCCACGCGACCGCCACGGCCGGCAGCGGAGCGATCGGGGCGAGCAGCGCGACCAGCGACGGAAGGGCCGGTTGCAGTGCCTGGAGGACGGCGGCGCAGGCCAGGACCGCGATGCTCATGGTCACCCAGGGGATCAGGTGCCAGACGATCCAGCGTCGTTTGATCGCTGTGAGCCGTCGCCGGGTCGGGGCCGGGCCCGCGGCGATGCCCTCGTCGAGGGCGCTGCCGATGCGGTCGAGCAGCATCCGCGAGTCGTCGGTGCTGCTGGTCGCGAGGACGGCCCGGCAGTCCGCGCAGTCCTCCAGGTGCACCTCGACCGACCAGAGGGTGACCTCGTCGAGGGGCGCGGTGTGGTCGGTGTAGCGGGCGATCACGGCAGGGGTCGGATGTGGGGTCATGAGAGCGCCTCCCGCAGCGCGAGCCGGGCCCGGCGGGCCCTCGATTTCACCGTGCTCTCCGGCACGCCGAGCAGCACCGAGGTCTCCCGCGCCGACAGGCCGTCGAGGACCATGGCGCGGAGCACCTCGCGGGCCTCGGGCGGCAGCACCAGCAGCGCCTGTTCCAGCTCCTGGCCCACCCGGCCGGCCATCACCTCGTCCTCGGCGGCCGGGGCCACCTCGTCGGCCAGCGGTACCGCCGGGATCTGGTTGTGCCGGGCGCGGCGGCGGAAGGCGTCGACGAGGCGGTGGGCCGCGATGGTCCAGAGCCAGCCCGAGGCGGAGCCCTGCGCGCCCGCTCCGGAGAAGCCGCCGGCCGCCCGCCAGACCGCCAGGTACGTCTCCTGCATGACGTCGGCGACCACGTCGTCGTCGGCGCAGCGTCGGCGCAGGCGAGCGAGCAGCCACGGCGACGTGCGCCGGTACAGCTCGTCGAACGCGCGCCGATCCCCGGCGGCGGTGCGGCGCACGAGCTCTTCCTCGTCGGCCGCGTCCAGGCTTCTTCGTTTCACAACCAGCCAGACGAAACGGGGTGCGCTTTCGGTGCGCCAGTAGGTGTGGCGTGGGTCACACCGTTCAATCGGCCGCCGCTCCGGTTTCCCGCTGTCGTCAGCCGAGGGGATCGGACTGATCAGGGCGATGCCCGGTCGGGGCACCGGAGCATCATCGAGGGGTGCGGATCGAGGATGTGACCCCGGAGACGATGCGGCCCGTGCGCCGTTCACTGCTGGTCCAGCGCTGGGTGGACCTGACCTTCCTGCACTGGGCGATCGACCCGGCCCGGGTCGCGCCCCTGCTCCCGCCCGGGACCGTGCCGGACACGCTCGGCGGCGTCACCTACGCCGGGCTGATCGGTTTCCGGATGGTCGGGCTCGGGTTCCTGCGCGGCCCCGGCGTGCCCTACCTCGGCACCTTCTGCGAGACGAACGTCCGCCTCTACAGCGTGGACGGCCGGGGCCGTCGCGCCGTGGTGTTCCTGTCCCTCGACGCCGAGCGTCTCCTGCCGGTGCTCACCGCGCGGGCGTCGCTGCGGC
Organism: Actinoplanes sp. NPDC023714; assembly: GCF_040639855.1. Taxonomy (NCBI): domain Bacteria; kingdom Bacillati; phylum Actinomycetota; class Actinomycetes; order Micromonosporales; family Micromonosporaceae; genus Actinoplanes; species Actinoplanes sp. NPDC023714. Next base: position 40,407 of record NZ_JBFAAR010000010.1, on the reverse strand, counting down.
TGCCGTACATGTGGTCCCGGATGCGGATGACCCGGGCGGGCGACGTGCTGACGTACACCAGCCGCCGCCGATGGCCGCCGCCGCGAAATGCGGAGAATCGGATGAGCGTACGGGTCGGGCGGCCGATCGCCGAGCCCTCCCCGCTGGAGCACTTCGTGACCGCCCGGTGGGGCCTGCACACCCGGGCCTGGGGGCGATCCCTGCACCTGCCGAACCAGCATCCGCGCTGGCCCCTGCACCACGCCGAGCTGCTCACCCTCGACGACTCGCTGCTGACGGCCGCCGGCCTGCCCGCCGTCGCCGGGCCGCCGGACAGCGTGCTCTACTCGCCGGGCGTGCCGGTCACGTTCGGGGCCCCGGACGTGCTGTCCGGCCGGTGACGCGCATGGTCCAGCGTGGCGAAGTGCTCCCGGAGCAGCCGGTGCGGGAAGACGAACGCGCTGCCGCTGCGGCGGATCAGCAGCCGGTCGTTCATGGCGGTCAGGAATGCGGTGTAGCGCCAGGGCGCGGACCGTTCCCGCACCAGCCAGCCGCGGATCAGATAATGCTGTATGCAGGCGGCGCCGCCGAAGATGAGCGCCGAGGCGATCCCGAAGGGAAGCCCGCCGCCGAGGCCCGCGAGCAGGTAGTCCGGCGGGTCGTCGGCCAGCCGGCCGGCCAGGGCGAACAGCAGGCCGGTCGAGACGCCCAGCCCGGCGCCGACCGCCACGGCGTACCGCGCCGAGCGCCGGATCCCCTCGTTCGGGGCGAAGCGTTCCTCCCGGAGGGTGGGTGACAGCCCAGCGAAACATACGCCGGCGAGCATGAGCGACGAAGCGGCGGAGACGGTGGCGGCCACCGCGAAGTCGGAACCTCCGGCCACCGCCCCTCCGGCGCCGTAGATCACCCCGCCGACCAGCCCACCGCCGACGGCTGTCGGCAGGCCGCGGCGCAACTTGCCCCACGACCACGTCAGCTGTTCCGTCGGCGCCACCGTGATATCCAGTTCGCCGCCGGCGACCAGGCTCATCGCGGCCCACGACACCCCGCACCCGAGGGCGACCGCCAGGCCCGAGAAGGAGGCGACCGCCGCGCCGGCGATGGCGCCGGCCACAGCCGCCGCGGTGGCGCCCGCATAGGCGCCGAAGGCGAGCGCGGGCCGGAACGCGCCGGCCCGGGCGTCACGGACGGCGGTCGCGATGCCCCGGCGTAACCGGAACCAGGACCACACGACCCGTTCCCGCGAGGGCTCGTTCGTGGCGAGGCCGCCGGAGAGCCCGATGAGCAGGGCTCCGAGCGCGGCCGAGGCGATGCCGGCGACCAGGCCGCCGGCGGTTCCCTCCAGGGTTCCGACCTGCAACCCGTACGCCCTTTTGACCAGGGCGAAGGTCGCCCCGCCGACGGCGCCGGCGATGATGCCGCCCCCGGCGACGATCATCCGGTGCGCGTAGCGCCGGTGGGCCAGGGTGGCCAGCCAGGCGGGGGTGAGCCGATCCAGGTGGAATTCGTTCTGGTTCTGCCGTTCCAGCGCTCCGGACAGATCACCGAGCCACCGGACCGCCTGCTCCCCGGTGTAGCGAGCGCCGGCCGGGACCGGCCGCTGTTCCAGCATGCGCGCGACATAGGCCGCCCAGAGCCTGGCCCGCCGTTCCGTGACGGTTCCCGGCCGGCGCAGGTCGTCGGCCTTCCGGCCGTGGTACGCGAGGGCCACGACGTGCAGCATCAGCGGCGAGCGGAGGAGCTCGCGCATGTCCTCGTCGGTCCGCAGGCTCGTCCGCAACTCGCCGGTGGGAGTGCCGGCGTTCTCCAGTTGCCGCAGGTAGAACTCGACCTGCGCGTCGGTGGGCGGCAGCAGTTCCACGGCGTCGTCGAGGCGTAACCGCGCGCCGAGCTCGCTCAGCTCCGCCGTCCGGCTGCAGACGGCGACGGGGACCAGGCCGTTGCGGGCCCGCCATGAGTTGATCGCCTTGACGCAGGCCGTGCGGTGGGGCGGCGGCACCTCGTCCAGGCCGCCCAAGAGCAGGGTCAGCCTGCCGCCGGCCGTCATCCGGTCCGCCAGGTCGCGGGGAATCAGGTAGGACCGCACCAGTTCGTCGGTCACCCACGTCTCGACGGCCTCGCGCCGGCGCGCCCAGGAGGCGAGGCTGAGCACGACCGGGACGGGCTCGTCGGGGCGCTTCGCGGCCCGCCGCAACAGGGCGTCACAGAGTTCCAGCAGGACCGTGGTCTTGCCGGACCCCGGCGGGCCCGCTATCAGCAGGCTGGAGCCCGACCGCTCGAAGATCGATGCGATCGACGCATCGATCGGCAGTGGCTCGCCGGGCCGGTCGGCATGCCGTACGAATCGGCTTCCGAGGGCGAGCAAGCCGGTGTTGCGTTCCAGGCCGAGCGCGAGCCGGGCGGCGTCGGCCAGGGAGGGCTCGAGGATTTCGGCGATCCACTTGTGCCGGATCCGGTTGAGGAGGATGGCGCGCTGCCTGGCGTCGATGTCCGAGGCGTCGCCCGGAGAGCGCAGCCCGATCCAGGGCGCGGGCCGGTGATGCGCCGGGCGGTCAGGGAAGCCCGTCGGATCGCGCCGCTGGCGTCGTACGGAAGGCGCCGGCCTCGTCGAGAATCTCCTGCAAGGACTGGTGGACGATCTCGCCGGCCTCCACCCGCCGGCGCACCGCGTCCTCGACGTGGCCGGCCATCTCGATCCCGTCGTCGGTCTGCGTCCACGGCACGTCGGCGAGCACGTCGGTGGACTCCCGCTCGTCGTTGAAGACGGTCAGCGCGGTGAGCGTCCCGACCCGGTGCACGTGGACCACCTCGGGCCCGATCAGCGGGTAGTAGGCGACCTCGTCACGCCATCCCATCTGCTGGCCCGCGAACACATAACGGCCGGTCGTGTCGTCCACGAACCGACGCTAAGGCGGCGCGGCGGGTACCCGGCTCCGCCCGTACGAAAATGGCCCGGAAGTGACAGGTGAACAATGGGTTAACTCGGTCAGCCCGGCCCTCGCCCGGCCGATCGGGACGAATGTGGGTGCGGGGCAGTGGTTCAGGGACCGGAAGGTCTCCACGAAGGTGCTCGCCGTGGCCGGCGTCGCGATCGCCGGCACGATCCTCACCGGCGGGCTCAGCCTGACCGGCATCGCCGAGCTGCAGACCACCCGGAACACCGAGATCGCCGAGGTGCTGCCGTACAGCACCAACCTCAACGCCGCGGCGCTCACCGCCAAGTCGGCGGCGAACGACGAGCGCGGCTACCTGCTGACCGGCGACACCGGCTACCGCGACGAGGCGCTCGGCCGGCAGGAGAGCCTGAACGAGTCCCTCGCGGCGGCCCGGGCGGTCGCCGACGGCGCCGACTCGGCGGCCCGTATCGACGCCGTCAGGGCGGCGACCGACGCCTGGTTCACCGCCCTTGACGCGGAGTTCACCGTCTACCGGACCAGACCGGCGGCCGCCACCGACGTGGCGCTCAACGCCAACCGGGAGCTGCGCAAGACGTACGAGGAACTGCTCAGCGCCGAGATCGAGTACGCCGGCGCCGCGCTGCTGCAGGGAAAGGACTTCGACGACGCGGTCACCGCGACCCGCGTACGCATCATGATCTGCCTGGTCGCCGCGCTCGCCTTCGGGGTGGTCGCGGCGCTCGCGGTGGCCCGCATGATCATCAAGCCGCTGCACCGGGTGGGCGCCGTGCTGGACAAGGTCGCCGAGGGTGATCTCTCCGGCGACGCTCAGGTCGACCAGCGCGACGAGCTGGGGCACATGGCCGGCTCGCTGCGGCGGGCCACCGGCACGCTGCGGCAGACCGTCACCGACCTGACCGCGCACGCACAGACCCTCGCGGCCGAGGCCGGCACCCTCGCCGAGACCAGCCGGCAGAGCGCGGGCAGCGCCGACCTGGGCGCGCGACAGGCCGCCTCGGTGGCCGACGCCGCGGCCACCATGTCGCACAACATCCAGACCGTGGCGGCCGGCGCCGAGGAGATGGGCGCGTCGATCCGCGAGATCAGCGAGAGCGCCACCCAGGCCGCGCACGTGGCGTCCCGGGCCGTCGACGTCACCACGAACACCGGCGTGGTCATGGCGAAGCTCGGCGAGTCGTCGATGGAGATCGGCAACGTGATCAAGACGATCACCGCGATCGCCGAGCAGACGAACCTGCTCGCGCTCAACGCCACCATCGAGGCGGCCCGCGCCGGCGACATGGGCAAGGGCTTCGCGGTCGTGGCCAGCGAGGTCAAGGACCTGGCCCAGGAGACGGCCCGGGCCACCGAGGACATCGGGCAGCGGGTCGCCGCGATCCAGGCCGACACGGCCGGGGCGGTCGCCGCCATCGAGGAGATCAGCGAGATCATCGCGCGGATCAACGAGTTCCAGACGACCATCGCCTCGGCGGTCGAGGAGCAGACCGTCACCACCAACGAGATGAGCCGTAACGTCACCGAGGCGGCCGAGGCCGGCTCCCGGGTGGCCGGCACGATCACGGCGGTGGCCTCCTCGGTCCAGGAGACCACCACCGGCGTGGCGCGTACCGACCAGGCCGCGGGGGAGCTGGCCGGGATGTCCGAGGATCTGCGCCGGATCGTCGACCGGTTCCGGCTCTAGAGCTGGACGCGCCGCTCCTCCTCGTCGTCGCCGTAGCCGAGGTCGGCGTAGCGGTCGGCCGCGGGGAACCGCCGGACCAGCTGCTCCACCGAACCGAGCAGCCGGTCGGCGTCGGGACCGTGGAGGTGGAGCGTCACCTGCCCGGCGCCGAACTCGTCACCGTCGAGCTCGCCGGTCTCGTCGAGCGCGACGGCCGCCTCGATCGCCCGTTCCAGCCGGCGCACGGCCGCGACCTGCTCGCGCGTCGGCATGCCCCGGCCGCCCAGGTCGATCCCGATCCGTACCGCCTGCTCCGCCTGTTCGGTCACGGCGCCCTCCGCTGCCGGCTGGTCCTCCAGCATGTCACCACCGGGCGTGCGCATCATGGCCTTTGCAGGGACCTCTCCATGTGGTCGACCGCGATCAGCCAGGGCCGTTTCCGGAGGGTGGACCTTTCCCGCAGCAGGTTCTGGATCTCATTCGAGGCGATGTTGGTGGCGATCCCGAACGCCAGGCCGGTACCGGCGTTCAGCACGGGGTCGATGCCGGTGACCACGCCTAGAGCAGCTCCCCCCACACCGCCGATCAACGAGGAGACGAGTGTGAAAGCGCGTCCGTTGCTGGATCGGCTCCGCATCTGCCGGTTCAGCTCGCGCTCGAACCTCTGTGCCACCGTCACCTCGGCGTCGCGAATCTCCGCCGGTCGCAGCACCTCGGAGAACAACTGCCTGGCCTGCGGAATGGCCTGCCGTACTTCCAGCAGCGCGGCGCAGTAGCGGGAGGCGTGCTCGGTCACGGGCAGGGCAGGCAGCGACGAACGCAGCCGATGGCAGGCCGTCTCGACCGGGCTGAGCCGATCGGCCACGAGCGGCGACGCGAGCACCGACGCCATCACGCCGCCGCGGATCAGCAGGGCGGCCGCCGAGGCGGGGATCTCACGAGTGTTGACGGTGTCCACGCCACAGAGCACCGGCGTGGTGTAGTACCGGGCGAGTGCCCACCGGCTGGCCGATGCCCGGAGGGGCTGTGCGTGCCGGGCGACGATGTCGATGAAGTTGTCGACGGAGCCGTCACCGGCGTCGCCGTACTCGCCGGCGGCGTCCGACAGCGGTTCCGCATATCGGCCGAACCGCCCACCGCACACCGAGCGCCGGAAAGCACCGTCGAGGGAGAGGTCGCCCAGGAGCACGCTGCGATTCGCGGCTGCCATGCCGGTCGAGTCGAAGAGGTAGCTCCTCGTGGTGAATCGGTCGAGCATTCGTGCTCGGGCGAGCTCGGCCGCTGTGATGGCCCGGCCGTCCCGGCAGAGATTGTCCTCGAACGTGCCGACGTCATTGCGGCGGGCCGGCTGGATGATCCCTTCGGCGAGCAGCGGTGCCGCCCAGCTGACGGCCGACCCCATCGCCGGTCCGCGGACGATGTGCCGGGCGGGGATGCATATCGAGTCGGCGAAGAGGAGGTACGCGATCAACCGCAGGAAGATGTCGTCGGTGACGACCAGGTCAGGTGTCCGGTCCGGCGCACGGTGATAGGAGGGGTCACCGTAGTTGAAGACCAGAACCGGATCTTGTTCGGATATCCGGTGATCACGAGCGTCCATGAGGCCCCCGCGTGTCTCCTCGACAGCTCGAGGATAGCGAGGGCCTCCCAGAAACGGCGTCTAGTCGACGACGGTCATCGCTGCTCCGCCGCGGCGACCGAGGTGCTGGCCGGCGGCGGGTCGGCCGGGTCGGCCGGGATCTGCTGCGCCGGCGCGGGCGGGGACGAGATCGGCTCGCCGGAGGACTCCACGGTGCCCGGCGGCTCCTTGTCCGGCGTCGGCTCCCCGTCCGGGTGCCGGACCAGGTAGCGGATCGCCGTGTTCAGGACCGCGAGCAGCGGCACCGCGATGAGGCCGCCGACGATCCCGGCGGCCACCACGCCGGCGGCGATGGCGAGGATGACGGCGAGCGGGTGCAGCGCCACCGCCCGGCCCATGATCAGCGGCTGGAGCACGTGCCCCTCCAGCTGCTGCACGGCGATCACGATGGCCAGCACGCCGATGGCGGTGGCGGGCCCGTTCGCGACCAGCGCCACGAGCACGGCCACCGCGCCGGTGACGGTCGCGCCGACCACCGGGATGAACGCGCCGAGGAACACGAGCGCGGCCAGCGGCAGCGCCAGCGGCACCCGGAGCAGGGCCAGGCCGATGCCGATGCCGACCGCGTCCACGAACGCCACCAGCACCGTCGCGTGCACGTAGGAGACCAGCGTGTGCCAGGAGTAGTGCCCGGACCGGGCCACCGGGACGCGCGCCTCCCGGGGCAGCAGCCGGCAGAGGAACGACCAGATGCCGCCGCCGTCGCGCAGGAAGAAGAAGAGCGTGAACAGCACCAGGAAGAAGCCGGTCACCACCTCGCCGAGCGTCGTCGCGGTGCTCAGCGCGCCGCTGGTGAGCGCGTCCTGGTTGCCGGTCACGGTCTCCCGGGCCCGGTCCACGTAGTCGCTGAGCTGCGCGTCGGTGATGTGCAGCGGACTGTTGGACAGCCAGCTCTGTATTTCGTCGATGCCCTCGCTGACCTGCGCCGACAGCGTGTCGAACTGGGCTATGAACGTACGGATGATCAGGCCGAGACCACCGAAGACCAGCAGCAGCGCGGCGACGAGGACCAGCCCCGCGGAGAGCGAGCGGTTCATGCCGCGGCGCGCGAGGGCGGCGCTGGCCGGCTGGAAGAGCGCCGCGAGCAGCAGCGCCACCACCACCGGGATGACGACGACGCGCAACAGTCCGATGAGGCGCAGCAGCAGGTACGCCGCCACCACGAACAGGATGAACCGCCACGCCCAGGCGCCGGCCGTCCGTACCCCGCGGGGCAGCAGATCCTCGCTGCTGGAGCGCTGATTCACCACGACGACCGGCGGCGGGCCGGGGTCCTGGAGGTCCGGTCCCGCCGTGAACGGCGGCGGCACGTTGCGGCTCTCCGCCGCGGCCAATGTCGTCCGGGCACGTTCCCGGACACTCTGCGCCCAACCCATGACGTGCTGTCTGCCCATTTCACGCCGCTTCCATGCGGGTTTCGCGCGCCGGCGGGGTCGCCGTTTTCGCCGCATTCCGTAAGGGTGAGCGGATGGATGCCACCATCGTGCTCGTCCACAGCCCCTCGGTCGGCCCGTCCACCTGGGCACCGGTCGCGGACCGCCTCGACGCGCCGGTCCTCGTGCCTTCCCTGCTGGGCGTGGCCGACGAGGGCCCGCCCTTCTGGCGGCCGGTTGCGCAGGCGGTCCAGGATGTCCTTCATCCGGTACGCCGTGAGCACCCGATCGTGATCGTCGCGCACAGCAACGCCGGCCTCTTCGTCCCGGCCATCGTCGACGCCAGTCCGCGACGAGTGGCAGGCTGCCTCTTCGTCGACGCCGCCCTCCCCGCGACCGCCGGCCCCACCCCGGTCGCGCCGCCGGAGCTGCTCGACTTCCTGCGCCCCAAGCTCCGGCCCGACGGCCGCCTGCCGCAGTGGACGCAGTGGTGGGACGAGGCCGACGTGGCCCCGATGTTCCCCGACCCGGCCACCCGCGCTCTGGTCACCGCCGAGCAGCCGCGCCTGCCACTGTCCTACTACGAGGAGCACGTCCCGGTCCCGGCCGGCTGGGACGACCGCCCGTGCGGCTACCTGCTGTTCGCCCCCGCCTACGAACCGATGGCGAAGGAGGCCGCCCACCGGGGCTGGCGGGTCGACCACCTACCCGGCGAACACCTCCACCAACTCGTCGACCCGGACGCCGTAACCGCCCACATCAGGACGATGACCGCCGGCTGGTCTGGCTGACGTCATCGCCGTGTTCTTTCCTGGCCTCCTCGTTCAACAGCTTCATAACGAGATCAGCTCGCGGTTTTCTACCAAGATTCCTCGCGACCTGGCCAAGAAGAAAATTCTGCACCGCGGTCTTCCCGCTCCGTAATTTGCGGGCGGCGTCGGGCTCTTCCTGCAAGACCATGCGAATGGCGGTCCTCAGCGCATCAGTGTCGTCGCTCGCCAACAGTCCGGCGTCGCGGGCGACTGTATGTGGATCAGTTTCCGGTGTGCGCAGACTGAGGCGCAGAAGTGCGGCGACATTGCTCTTGGGTAGAACACGCTCTTCCACCTGGGACAGGATTCGGGCGATCTGGGCCACCGGAAGCGGAAAATCGGCCGTGCGAATCTTCAGTGTGGACGCTATGTAACTGATTTCCCCCATCCAGAGTGCGGCTGACTTAGCCAGGCCGGCGCCGGCGGACGACGTTGCTCTCACCTTCTCGGCAAGTCCGGCGCGCACGACGCCGACCGCTACATCCCTGGATAGCCCCTCCGTTTCGAGAGCGGCAACCAACGACTTGTCGAACAGCTTCGAGCGCTTGGCTTCCATGCTCGCGTACCACCCGTCGTGCAACGGTATCCCCGACCGGAGGGCGAGCCTTACCCGATTGAGTTTGAATCGGGGATGTTTCTTGCCCAGCGCGACGTGCGCCAGTTCGGGCCGGCCGTCGCCAAGCTGCACGAAGATGACGTAGCGCGAGAGTTCCGTCGCTTTCTTGACATCCGGACTCCTCTGCACGCGATCAAGACTCATGCTCCGGGGAAAGGCGATCGCCGAGATGGCATTGTGACGACGCACGCGAACGCCCTTGACGGGTAGTTCGGCGCATGCGCCAACGATGACCTCGGGCATCTGGCGAGGAAGGTTGATGCCGGCGGATTGGGAGGCCACATCGGGTTTGCTCTCCCACATCTCGTGAAGTACGTGCCGGTCTGCACTGCTGTGCCTGGATGGCCGCGGTACGGCGTCGTCGCCATTGATCGACCGACCGAATTTCGCAGCGAGCCACGGGCTGATGTGCCTCTCCTGCTGCACCGGCGCGACCTGCATCAGGTGAAACTTCCTCTTGCGGTCGAAGCGCCTGTTCACGGTTTTGTCGGCCAGGTTGGCCCTCGCTTCGCCGACGATGTCGATTCCACCTACGAACGCACCGAGAACCTCCATTTCATCAGCCATATGAATGTAAGTGCTGCTCAGTACTTCTTCCCGGAAGTCCAGGTAGGCAATCATCTCGGTGGCGCTGCCCAAGGCGTCCGCCATCAACATCAGGTCTTGGGTCGATACGATCAACGGCAACGATCCTCGGGGCAGCAATCCCTTTCCCCAGAGGATCGGAAGCTGCGTTGCCACCACGCTCAGGTCGTCAGCCGTCGGAATGACGACATAGAGGCGGCGCAATGCACTCTCCTGGAGCGTGAGTGCTTCCCCCGAAGCTGTGCGCAGTTCGACGCACCTGTCCAGTTCCAGCACCCGGGCGAGGCGCGACGCTTGGAAGAAACCTTCGCTGACCGTCTGGCGAAGGTCGGACAGCGCTGCCTCCTCCGACCCTCGGCGGGCGGCAATCGACAGATAGCCACCTTTTCCTTCGATGATGAGACAGACGTCGTGCCACACGAGAATGCCGTCGACCTCCCCTCGAATCCTTCCATCGCGGCTGGAGTAGTAGGCGCCTTCGATGGTTCGGCATCCGGAGAAGACTTCGGAAAGCGTTTGAATAGAGAGTGACTCAACGCTCCTCGCCCTAGCAGAGAAATAGCTTTCTTTGAGATCCAGGGACCACGAATCGCCGATCAGCGAGGACAGATCAGTGGTGATCTTGTGGGGAAGTGCCAGAATGTTCCGTGACCTCGCGGACATGATAGGCCGCTGCCGGAGCGGCGAGTCCATGTAGGGATGGATGGCGGACCGGTCGGACGTCGAGTTGCTCAGTGTTAGTGTCTCCAGCCAGACCGCTGCCTCCTGTTGAAATTCTCGGGGAAGAGAATTCAGGATATCTTCAGAGGTCAGGGACAGTTCAGTTAGTGCGGCGGTCGCCTTCTCGTGCTCGTCCGCCGTCAATTCCTTGTCATGGGTGAGTAGCGATTGAGAGGTGGCAAGCCGTGCCAGAAGGCTGCCGGGAGGGAGGGAATTCATCAACCGGCTCACCACTCCGTTCCAGCGGCGTATGAAGGGCTGAGCCAGCGCGTGTGCGGCTCGCGCATCGGGCCGGTGGATCCCATGGAGTGCCAGGTCTTTTCTGATTGCGTCCAGATACCGCAGATCATACGCCGTGAAGAACTTGCCGCGGCCGGAGAGCCATTCCGTGCTGAAGGCAGAACCGAGGGAGACGTTCGCCCAGGAGAACTCGTGAGGTTCGTCGTTGAGTCCTTCGGCGAAAAGCAGCAGATGGCTGTAGGCGTTGAATTTTCGTGCTTCCCGGAGAGCCCTCAGCGCGGCGCCGACGTCGATCTTCTCCGTCCAACTCGGTCCCGGACGCGAGGCGACGATCAATTCGATCTCATATGAGAACGCGTTGGGTGAGCCCGTGATCGACCGCAGCCTTAGATCGATCTGGCCGAGAAGCACGGCCAGGCTGCCGCAATTCATCGCGCTGGTCTGCGCCATTGCGTCGTCCAGGTTGTGTTTCGCCTCCTCCTGCAGGTTCTTGCAGGTGCGCGTGAAGGCATCCACCTCGGAACTCTTGATCGTGGGTGGTGGCAAGGGTGTCGGCGCGGCGACGTGAATAGCGGAACTGACGTCGAGAAAAAGTTGGGCAACTGGTCCGCCGATCTCGGCGAGAAGATGATTCTTGTCCGAGTCGAAGCCTGAGTCCGTCAGCGGTAGCGGCATGAGGCGATGGTGCCATGCCTATCGATGCTCGCCTGGCCTCGCCGCCGCGCCGGAATCCGCCGACCGCGCGCTCAGTCCGGGAAGTCGTGGAGGGATTCGGCGATCATGTGGTGGCCCTGGGCCTCGAACGCCTCCTCGTGGTTGGCGTAGGCCCAGCACGCCGTGCCGATCGCCTCGCGGAGACGGCCCCGGTTCCAGGCCTCGGTGGCGCGCGGCTCCGACCCGTACCCCTGCATGAAAGCGGCCTCGAGGGCGGGACTGTCCTTGAAGTCCTGGGCGGCCAGGCGGGAGAAGTCGGTGTAGGCGGGGCGCATCGCGGCCCGGCCGAAGTCGATGATGCTGACGACGCCCCGGTGGATGAGCCAGTTGCGGGGCTGCCAGTCGCCGTGGGTGGGGACGACGACGGCTGGTGGCGCGGGCCAGGCGGTGAGGAGGGACCGGAGCCGTTCCACAGTGGGTGCGGCGATGCGGTGCGGGCCGTCGAGGAGTTTCAGGCACTTGGCGTTCTCGCGCGCCTCGTAGTCGTCGACGCCGGTGGCCTGGTCGTGCAGCATCGCCAGCAGAGCGCCGGCCTGTGCGAAGGCGTCCGGGTCGGTGAGGTGGTCGCTGTCCAGCAGGAGCCGGCCCGGCAGGTACGTCGTCACCAGCAGCTTCGCGCCGGTGTCGCCGTGGACCAGGGATGGGGCGCGGCCACGGCTGGTCCACGGCGTCAGCCAGTTCCGGTGGGCGCGGATCTCCCGTTCGATGTGGTGGTCGCGCGGGCCGCCCGCCTTCACGATGAACCGGGAACCGCCGCAGGTGACCTCGAGGACCGTGGTCTGCACGACACCCCAGCTGTGGTCCCGTTCGACGGTGGCGCCGGGAAGCCAGCGGTTCAGCAGTTCCTGTTGGGCAGCCGACAGCACAGCGCGGATGATAGACGTTTTCCCGGCGGGGCAGCGGGGCACTTCCCGGACATGCGACTTCTTACTTTGGCTGCCGGACTCGCCGCCGGCTATGTGCTCGGCACCCGCGCGGGCCGGGAGAAGTACGAACAGATCGCGTCGGTGGCCCGCAAGGCCGCCGGCAGCCCCGCCGTCACCCAGGCGCAAAGCTCCGCGAAGGCGCTGCTCGCCGGGGCGGGCACCGGTGACAGCCGGCCGCGTGCCGCCGGTGTCGTGGAGTCCGAGGAGCCGGTCGCCGGCGCCAAGCCCGCCTCGCTGCGGGACGCGGAGACGCCGGACGGTCCGATCACCTACACCGGCGCGGCCACTCACTGACAACCACCCGAGCATGCCCCGGAGGAGCGCCTAAGCTTCCGGGGCATGCTGCATGTCCGGGTGATCGCGCCCCATGAGGTCACCGCCGAGGTGATGAAAGAGCTTGATGGGTACGCGGCGGTCACGCACCTGATCCTGCTGCCCGACGCGGCCCGTTCCCCGCGCGGCGACGTGATCGAGTTCGACGTCGTCCGGGAGGGCGCCAGCGACGTCCTCGACCGGTTGCGTGAGCAGGGCCTCGACGTGGACGGCGCGATCGTGGTCGAGCGCGTCGACGCGGCGCTGTCGGCGTCGGCCCGGCGGGCGGCGCGGCGGGTGCCCGGCCTCGGCGTGGACGCGGTCGTCTGGCACGAGCTGGAGCAGCAGACCGGCGACGAGACCGCGCTCTCCGCCTCCTACCTGGCGTTCATGACCATCGCCACCATCATCGCGGCCCTCGGCGTGCTGCTCGACCAGCCCATCCTGATCGTCGGCTCGATGGTGGTCGGCCCCGAGTTCGGCCCGCTCGCCGCCCTCTGCGTCGGCCTGGTGCGGCGCAGGGCCTACCTGCTGCGCCGCTCGCTGCTGGCGCTCGGCGTCGGCTTCCCGTTCGGCATGATCGTCACGGTGGTGGCGGTGTGGCTGCTGACCGCCGCCGGCCTGATCGACAAGTCGATGCTGCTGGCCGACCGGCCGCTGACCGACTTCATCTGGCGCCCCGACGCGCTGTCCTGGGTGATCGGCTTCCTCGGCGGGGTGGCCGGCATCCTGTCGCTGACCTCGGCCAAGGCCGGAACCCTCGTCGGCGTCCTGATCTCGGTGACCACCGTCCCGGCGGCCGCGAACGCCGCGGTGGCGCTCGCCTACGGGGTGCGGTCGGAGGCGTTCGGCTCGGCCCTCCAGCTGGTCATCAACCTGGCCGCGATCGTGGTGGCGGGCGTGCTGACGCTCGCGGTGCAGCGGCTGGCGTGGCAACGCTCCACCTGAGACCCACCGCGCCGCCGCCGCTGGCGCCGCCGCGACGCCGCCGCCGCTGGCGCCGCCGCGACGCCGCCGCCGCTGGCGCCGCCGCGACGCTGCCGCCGCCGGCGCGATCTTGGAGACTTTCGGTTGCTCCGTGGGCCGATTTCGCCAAGATCGCGCTGTTGGGGGAGGGCGGCTAGGGGTTGCGGGCGGGCGCGGGGGATCGGGGCTCGGGGCGCTGGGGCGGGACGGCGCCGGTGCGGCCGTTGGCGGCGGGGCGGGTCGAGGGCTCGTCAACAGCGCGGCCGGCGGCGTGGGGCGGGGGCTCGTCGCCGGTGGGGGAGCGGAGGGTGGCGGCGGCCCGGTCGCGGGCCATCCGGGCCAGCCGGGCCGCCGTGCCCGGGTTGAGCCGGGTGCCGCCGGCCACCAGGAGCCGGTCGAGTTCGCGGTCGGTCGCGATGAGACATGTGGTGGGCACGCCGTGGGTGCTCAGCGCGCCGATGCCGGTGAAGGCGAGGACCGGGGTGACCGGCACGTTGACGCCGGCCCCCGCGGTCAGGGCGGTGGCGGCGCGGCCGGCGGCGCGGCGGGCCTCGGCGACGTACGGCAGCCGGCGGCCGTTGATCTGCACCACGTCGCCGACGATGAGGACGCGGGAGATGCCCTGGTCGGCGACGGTGACCGCGTAGATGCCGCCGGGGCCGATCGCGAGGAAGCTCGCCCGGGCGCGGACCGGGTCGTTGTCGTCGTGCCGCCGCGACAGACCGGTCTGTGACCAGTCGACGATGTGCCAGCTCTCCCCGAGGCGGCCGAGCCGCCCGAAGGCGCGGGCGCCGGCGACCTCGAGCCGGCGGTCGACACGGTCGGCCCGGCGGCGCCGGGCCCACTCCGCAGGTGACAGTCTGGTAGACATCCGACCACCGTAACTCCCGTCCCGAAACGGTCACACCGTACGCGCCGGTGCCCACGATCGGGCGATGGCCCCCGGGGGCCGCCTGTGGTCGGCGCGGCCCGGAGAAGGGGTCATTCGTCTGATCATGTGGAAGTGAAGAGCGGGCAGAAGGTCGAGGTCACGGCGCGGCGCAACGGGTTGACCGGCGCCCTGGCCGACTTCCCAGTGGGTACGAAGATCTACACGGCGGTGCTCTGCGCCGCGGTGGTGGCGCTGGTCGTCGGTGTGCTCGGCATGGTGCGGTTGAGCAGCCTCAACGACGACATCAAGGCGATGAAGTCGCAACACGTCGACAGCAGCCTGCAGCTGAGCACCATGCGCGGGGCGCTCTCCGGCGAGTTCCAGGCGCTGTTCGGGTGGGCGCTGGTCCCGGCGGCGCAGAAGGCCGCGTCCCGGGATGCGCTGCCGGCGCTCGACGAGGAGTTCCTGGCCGCCGCCGAGAAGTACCGGACGCTGTCCACGGACTCGGCGGCCCGGCAGGCCGACGTGGCCGAGGTGATCGAGCGCTTCCAGTACTACCAGCAGTTGCGCGAGGTCGCCCTGTTCGGCGAGAAGCCCGCCGCCGGGATGGAGATGCCCCCTGCCGACCAGGTCGCGGCGGTGTGGACGCAGACCCAGGACCAGCTGCGCGCCGCGGTGGTGAAGCTGCAGGACACCGAGAACGACGAGTCGGCGGAGATGGCCGCGCATGCCGAGGACACCTACGGCTCCGCCCGTACCCAAATGATTTTGTGCCTTGTGGTGGGCCTGATTCTCGCGATCGCGATCGCCGTGCTGGTGTCGCGGCTGATCGGGCGGCAACTGAGCAGCGTCTCGAGCGCCCTCGCGGCGGTGGCCGAGGGTGACCTGACCGTGGGCGCCGAGGTGCACGCGCGGGACGAGCTCGGCGCCATGGCGGTCGCCGTGAACACCGCCCGCGAGGGGCTGCGGTCCATGGTGACCCGGCTGACCAGCAGCTCGCAGACGCTCGGTGTCAGCACCGAGCGGCTCACCCGGGTGGCCGAGGAGATCGGGGAGTCGGCGCAGAACGCGGCCGCGCAGGCGAACGTGGCGGCCACCGCGGCCGGCGACGTGTCGCTGAACGTGCAGACCGTGGCGGCCGGCAGCGAGGAGATGGGCGCCTCGATCCGGGAGATCGCGTCGAACGCGTCCGAGGCGGCCCGGGTCGCCAGCGAGGCGGTCGGGGTGGCGGACAGCGCCAACGCGACGGTCTCGCAGCTCGGCGCGTCCAGTTCGGAGATCGGCAACGTGATCAAGACGATCACGGCGATCGCCGAACAGACGAACCTGCTCGCGCTCAACGCCACCATCGAGGCCGCTCGCGCCGGCGAGATGGGCAAGGGCTTCGCCGTGGTCGCGAGCGAGGTCAAGGACCTGGCCCAGGAGACGGCGCGGGCCACCGAGGACATCGCCCAGCGGGTCGAGGCGATCCAGGCGGACAGCTCGCAGGCGGTCGCGGCGATCGGCGAGATCTCCTCGATCATCGCGCGGATCAGCGACTATCAGACCACCATCGCGTCGGCGGTGGAGGAGCAGACCGCGACGACCGGGGAGATGGCGCGCAGCGTCGGCGACGCGGCGCAGGGCACGTCGGCGATCGCCGGCAACATCGACGGTGTCGCGACGGCGGCGCAGACCACGACGGCGGCGCTCGGCGAGGCCCGGGACACGGCGGCCGAGCTGGCCGGCATCTCCGCCGAGCTGCGGACGGTGGTGTCCCAGTTCCGCGTCTGATAACTTTCTTTACAGATTTCTTGACTTCACCTTCCGGGATCCAGTTAAGTCGATGTATCCCTGATCCCCCGGAAGGTGAAGTATGCCCAGAAGACGGCTCTTGTCCATCCTGGCCGCCGTCAGCGTCGCGCTGGCCGGCGCCGCCGCGGCGATCCTCCCCATGACGGCGTCGAACGCGGCCGAGGCCTGCGTCTCCGCCTACAGCAGCTCGGCGGTCTACACCGCGAACATGCGCGCGTCGCACAACGGCCGGAACTGGACCGCCAAGTGGTGGACCCAGGGCGAGGCGCCCAGCACCGGCGGTTCCGGCGTGTGGGCCGACAACGGCGCCTGCGGTGGCGGCGGCACCACGAACCCGCCGCCCGCGACCGGCTGCAACCACCCGAACTGGGTCGCCGGGCAGTACTACAACGCCGGGTCGATCGTGCGCTACACCAACGGGCTCTACTACCGGGCGACGAACGCCAACCCGGGCTACGACCCGGTGATCAGCACCTGGTACTGGGCGCCGTACACCTGCACCGGCGGTGGCACGACCACCCCGCCGCCCACCGGCAACACCGGCGGCTTCCCGGTCAGCGAGGCGCAGTTCAACCAGATGTTCCCGAACCGGATCGGCTTCTACACGTACGCCGGCCTGATCGACGCCGTCAAGAAGTTCCCGGCTTTCACCAGGACCGGCAGCGACACGGTCAAGAAGCAGGAGGCCGCGGCCTTCCTCGCGAACGTGAACCACGAGTCCGGCGGCCTGGTCTACGTCGAGGAGATCAACCAGGCGAACTGGCCGCTGTACTGCGACCGCAACCAGCCGTACGGGTGCCCGGCCGGGCAGAGCGCGTACCACGGTCGCGGACCGATCCAGCTGAGCTGGAACTTCAACTACAAGGCGGCCGGTGACGCGCTCGGCATCGACCTGCTGAACAACCCGGACCGGGTCAAGAACGAGGCGTCGGTCGCCTACCAGACCGCCGTCTGGTACTGGATGACCCAGCGCGGCCCGGGCACGATGACCCCGCACGACGCCATGGTGAACGGCCGCGGCTTCGGCGAGACGATCCGCAGCATCAACGGCTCGCTCGAGTGCAACGGCGGCAACCCGGCGCAGGTGCAGAGCCGCATCAACGCGTACAACCGGTTCGCCGGCATCCTGGGCGTGAGCCCCGGTGGAAACCTGTCCTGCTAAGAGCGTCCGATCCGGACCGGGCCTCTGATGGTGCAGAATTCGGTTCGGTGATCGACGACAGGAGCGGGCCATTCCGGTGAACGACGCGCTCACCCGCGCCCATCGTGACGAATGGGCGCGGGTGGTCGCCGCTCTAGCCCGGCGGTTCGGCGATCTCGACATCGCCGAGGAGGCCGCCGCCGAGGCGTTCGCGGCCGCGGTGGAGCGATGGCCCGCGGACGGCGTCCCGCCCCGCCCCGGCGCCTGGCTCATGACGACCGCTCACCGCAAGGCCATCGACCGGCTCCGGCGGGAGAGCAGGCGCCGGGAGAAACATCAAGAGGCCCAGATCGGGTACGACGAACCGCCCCGCTCTCCCGGAGTCATCGAGGACGAGCGGCTCCGGCTGATATTCACCTGCTGTCATCCGGCGCTCGCCATGGAGACCCGGGTGGCCCTGACCCTGCGCATGGTCGGCGGCCTGACGGTGGCCGAGATCGCCCGGGCCTTCCTGGTCCAGGAGGCGGCCATGAGCCGGCGCATCACCCGGGCCAAGACGAAGATCAAGGCGGCCCGGATCCCGTATCGGGTGCCCGGGCCGGACGATCTGCCGGCGCGGGTCACCGGCGTTCTCGCCGTCCTGTTCCTGATCTTCAACGAGGGCTATCTGGCCACCGGGCCCGGAACCGATCCGATCCGGCGGGACCTGACGTCCTCGGGCATCGAGCTCACCCGGCTGCTCCGCGCCCTGATGCCGGACGACGGCGAGGTGGCCGGGCTGCTCGCGCTGATGCTGCTCACCGAGGCGCGCCGGGCCGCCCGGGTGTCGTCCGACCAGGAGCTGGTCGTCCTGGCCGAGCAGGACCGCGGCGCCTGGGACGCCGGGATGATCGCCGAGGGGCACCGGCTGGTCCGGGCGCGGCTGGCGACCGGGCAGGCGCCGGGGCGGTACCAGATCCTGGCGGCCGTCAACGCGGTGCACACGTCGGCCCGCCACGCCCGGGACACCGACTGGTCGCAGGTGGTGGCGCTCTACGACCAGCTGGTCGCGCTCGACCCGTCCCCGGTCGTCGCGCTGAACCGGGCCATCGCCGTGGCCGAGGTGGACGGGCCCGCGGTGGGGCTGGCCGCCGCCGACCGGCTCGGGGAGGCGCTGGACGGCTACCACGCCTTCCACGCGACCCGGGCCGACCTGCTGCGCCGGCTGGGGCGCGGCGACGAGGCCCGGGACGCCTATGACCGGGCGATCGCGCTGGCCGGCAACAGCGCGGAGATCGCCTACCTGCGGCGCCGCCGAAATTCGTCGCACCGGGCGTCTGACGGTGGGGGAAAAGGGGCGTAGCGTGGTGGCATTGCTCCACGTCGGGTCCCCGGCCATCCAGGTCGCCTTCTCGGCACTCGTCCTCGCAGACGCGGGCGGGTCAACGAAAGCGAACCGGACCGGAGGTTCCGTCATGTTCGTGGACACTGACTATGCCGATTCCCCGCTGTCCGTTCAGCTCCTCACCCGCACGACCGCCCGTTCGGTGATCGCGGTGGCCGGTGAGGTCGACTCCAGCAACAGTGACGCGATGCAGTCCGAGATCCTCGGACGGCTCGGCGAGACGTCGTCCGAGCTCGTCGTGTTCGACCTCAGCGGGTTGGTCTTCCTCGGCTCGGCGGGCCTGCGGGCGCTGCTGCGCTGCCGTGACCTCGCCGAGGAGCGGGGCAGCCGGGTCGAGATCAGCCAGGCGCACGAGAACGTCCGGCAGGTGCTGGAGATCTGCGGGCTCGGCGACCTGTTCCACCTGCCGCCCGCCGAGCCGGAGCCTGCCGAGCCGGACGGTCGGCGGTTCTGGGCGCCCTGGTGGCGCTGATCCGGCGGCCCGTCGTCTCCGCGGGCGTGTCACTTCCGCAGGCGTAGCCCCTGCATGCCGCCGTCGACCGCCAGCACCGTCCCGGTCGTCGCCGAGGAGAGCGGGCTCGCCAGGTGGACGATCGCGTGCGCGACCTCGTCCGCGCTGACCAGGCGGCCGATCGGCTGGCGGGCGTTGAGGGCGGCCCGCTCGGCGGCGGGGTCGCCGGCCTTCGCCAGCAGCCGGTTGATCCACGGCGTGTCGGCGGTGCCCGGCGTGACGCAGTTGACGCGGATGCCGTCGGCGACGTGATCGGCGGCCATCGCGAGGGTGAGTGAGAGGACCGCGCCCTTCGAGGCGGAGTAGAGCGCGCGCTGCGGCAGCCCGGCGGTGGCGGCGATCGAGGACACGTTCACGATCGCGCCGTGCGCGGAGTCGCGCAGCCAGGGCAGCGCCGCCCGGGACACCCGGACCATGCCCTGCACGTTCACGTCGAAGACCCGCTGCCACTCGGCGTCGTCGTTGTCGGTCACGGTGCCCTGCGCACCGATGCCCGCGTTGTTCACCACGATGTCCAGCCCACCGAGTCGCCCGGCCGCCTCGGCGACCGCGGCGCGCACCGAGTCGTCGTCGGTGACGTCCGTGCGCAGGCCGCTCAGCGGGGCCTCGACCTCGGGATTGACGTCGAGGCAGGCGACCCGGCAGCCGCGCGCGGCGAGCAGGTGGGCGGTCGCCAGGCCGATGCCGGAGGCGCCGCCGGTGACGATCGCGGCCAGACCGGTGAATTCGGACAAAGATCAAACCCCTTTCCAGTACGGCGGGAGCAGTCCCGTGGCATTCACCCGGGCGAGGAACAGCCGGCCCGAGCCGGAATGACCGTCCTGGCGTGCCGTGGTGACGACGAGCAGGTCGAGGTCCGGCCCGGCGAAGGCGACGCTGGAGGTGTGCGGGGCGTCGACCGCGACCGTGGCGAGCAGCCGGCCCTCGGGCGTGCGGCACTCGACGCGGCCGCCGCCCCAGATGGCGATCCACAGGTTGCCGTCGGTGTCGGCGCACATCCCGTCGGGGTGGCCGTCGGCGATCCGGAACGCCTCGCGCCGCTCGCCGAGCGGCTCGTAGTCGCGGGCCCAGACGACCCCGGGGACGGTGTCGATGCTGTAGAGGGTCCGGCCGTCCGGGCTCCAGGCCAGGCCGTTCGACAGGGTCAGGTCGTCGTCGATCGTGGTGAGCCCGCCGTCGTCGAGCCGCACGAGCACCTCGGTGCCGGACTTCCCGGCCGGGTCGAGGCTGCCGACCAGGAACCGGCCGGCCGGATCGACCGCGCCGTCGTTGAGCCGGCCGGGATGGCCCTCCTTCAGGACCCGGGCGACATGGGTACGAGACCCGTCCGGTCCGACCCGGGTCAGCGTCTCGCGCTCGGCCACCAGCAGCGACCCGTCGGCGGCCACCGCGACCGCGCCGACCGTGGCGCCGAAGTCCCACCGCCCGGTGGGGGTGACGCCCGCCGCCAGCGAGCCCGCGTGGACCGCGTGGCCGTCGATGTCGACCCAGAGCAGGCGCTGCCGGGCCGGGTCCCAGACCGGTCCCTCGGCCAGCGCGTACGTCCCGGGCCCGGCCGGTCGTGCGGCGAACTGTGGCGTCACGGTTACCATTCGACCACGATCGATTCCCTCGACGGAATCCCGGAGGTCACCCATGCCGCCGCATCGCAGCGCCCAGTGGTACTCGGGCGACGACCGCAACAGCTACATCCACCGGGCCTGGATGCGCCGCGGCCTGCCGTCCGGCGCGTTCGACGGCCGGCCGCACATCGCCATCGCGAACACCGCGTCCGCCCTGACCCCGTGCAACGCCCACCTCGACGAGGTGTCCCGCAGCGTCGCCGACGGCGTGCACGAGGCCGGCGGCATCCCGCTGAACCTGCCCGTCATGTCGCTCGGCGAGACGCAGGTGCGCCCGACTGCGATGCTCTGGCGCAACCTGGCCGCCATGGCGATCGAGGAGATGCTGCGTGCCAACCCGATCGACGGCGTGGTGCTGCTCGGCGGCTGCGACAAGACCATCCCGGCGCTGCTCATGGGCGCCGCCTCGGTCGACCTGCCCGCCGTCGTGGTGCCGGGCGGCCCGATGCTGACCGGCACGTTCCGCGGGGTGCCGCTCGGCTGTGGGACCGGCGTCTGGCAGCTCTCCGAGGAGGTCCGGGCAGGCACCCTGTCGGCCGCCGAGTTCACCCGCTCCGAGTCCTCGATGATCAGGAGCAAGGGCCACTGCAACACCATGGGTACGGCGTCGACGATGGGCCTGCTGTCCGAAGTGCTCGGGATGACACTGCCCGGTGTGGCGGGGACCCCGGCGCCGGACAGCCGGCTGCTCGAGGCCGCCCACGAGACCGGCCGGCTCGTCGTCGACCTCATCGGGCGCGACCTGCGGCCGAGCGCCGTGATGACCCGGGCGTCGTTCCTCAACGCCGTGGTCGCGCTGGCCGCGCTCGGCGGCTCCACCAACGCCGTCGTGCACCTGCTCGCCATCGCCGGCCGGCTCGGCGTCGACCTGACCCAGGACGACTTCGACCGGGTCGGCTCGCACGTGCCGCTGCTGGCCGACCTGCAGCCGGCCGGGCGCTTCCTGATGGACGACCTGTACCGGGCCGGTGGCCTGCACGCCGTCCTGGCCGAGGTCCGCGACCTGCTCGACCCGGCGGCCATCACGGTGACCGGCCGGCCGCTGGTCGACTACCTGGACGCGGCCCGGGTCTACGACCGCGAGGTCATCCGGACCCGGGAGCGCCCGCTGCAGCCGGAGGCCGGGATCGCGGTCCTCTACGGCAACCTCGCCCCGGACGGCGCCGTCATCAAACCGGCCGCCGCCTCACCGGAACTGCTCACCCACCGCGGCCCGGCCGTCGTCTTCGACTCGATCGAGGACCTGCACGCCCGCCTCGACGACCCGGACCTCGACGTCACCCCGGACTCGGTGCTCGTGCTGCGCGGCTGCGGGCCCCGCGGCTACCCCGGCATGCCGGAGGTCGCGAACATGCCGCTGCCCGCGAAACTGCTGGCCGGCGGCGTCCGCGACATGGTCCGGGTGTGCGACGGGCGGATGAGCGGCACGGCGTACGGAACGGTGGTCCTGCACGTCGCCCCGGAGGCCGCCGCGGGCGGCCCGCTCGCCAAGGTCCGCACCGGCGACGTGATCGTCCTCGACGTCCCGAATCGCCGCCTCGAGGTGGACGCGCCCGGCTTCGAGGACCGCGAGCCGGCGCCGGAGGCGGTCGCCGCGTTCACCCGGCCGTCCCGGGGCTGGGAGAGGCTCTACACCGCGACCGTGGGCCAGGCCAACACCGGCGCCGACCTGGACTTCCTGCTCGGCTCGAGCGGCGACGAGGTCTCCCGCGAGTCCCACTGAGAACGCGGGAGCGCTCAGGACCAGGCCAGGCGGCGCCGCAGCAGCCTGCGCTCGGCCGGGTTGGTGGCGAGGCCGAGCGCTCGTGCGCCGGCGAGCCGTGCCCGGTCGTGGTCGCCGAGGTCGCGCAGCAGTTCGGCGCGGGTGGCGTGCAGAAGGTGGTAGTGCTCGAGGTCGGCGGCCAGGGCGTCGGTCTCGGCGAGCGCGGCGGCGGGCCCGGACAGGTAGCGCAGGGCGACGGCGCGGTGCAGGCGGGTCACCGGTGACGGTGCGAGGTGGAGCAGGATGTCGTAGAGGACGACGATCTGGGCCCAGTCGGTGTCCTCCCAGGAGGCGGCCTCGGCGTGGCAGGCGACGATGGCCGCCTGCAGCTGGAACGGGCCGGGGCGGCGCAGGGCGGCGGCGCGGGCGATCAGCCGGCCGGCGTCGGCGATGGCGGTGTGGTCCCACAGGGCACGGTTCTGCTGCTGCAGCCGCACGATCTCGTGGTCGCCGGTGAAGCGGGCGGCGGCGCGGGCCCGGTGCAGGCGGATCAAGGCGAGCAGCCCGGCCGGTTCCGGCTCGGCGGGCATGAGCTGGTGCAGCAGCGCGGCGAGGAATTCGGCGTCGTCGGTGAGGTCGTGGGCGGCGGCCGGCTGGTCGCCGGTGGGCAGGTAGCCCTCGTTGAACAGCAGGTAGATCACGGCGAGGACCTCGGTGAGGCGAGAGCCGAGCTCGTCCGGGCCGGGGATGCGATAGGGGATGCCGGCGTCGCGGATCTTGCGTTTCGCGCGGGTGATGCGCTGCCCCACGGTGCTCTCCGGGACGAGGAACGCCCGGGCGATCTGGGTGGTGGTGAGCCCGCAGACCACGCGCAGGGTGAGCGCGATCTGGGCGGCGCGGGGCAGGGCGGGGTGGCAGCACGTGAAGATCAGCCGGAGCCGGGCGTCGGGCTCCGGTTCGGCGGGCCAGGCCACCAGGGCGAGTCTGCGGCGGTGCCGGTGTTCGCGGCGCAGCCGGTCGAGGCCGCGGCGGCGGGCGACGGTGTAGAGCCAGGCGTCCGGCCGCTCGGGGATGCCGTCGGCCGGCCAGTGGGTGAGCGCTGCCTCGACGGCGTCGGCGACCAGATCCTCGGCGTCGGTGAAGTCCCCGACCAGCGGGATCAGCGCGGCGGCGAGCCGGCCCGCGTGGTCACGGACCACCCGGGCCAGCTCGTCGTGGGTGGGCGGGGTCATCCGGCGACCGGTCGGATCTCCACGATCGGGCAGGCCGGCCAGGATTTCGCCAGGCGCAGCGCTTCGTCGAGGTCGGCGACGTCGATCTCGGCGAACCCGCTGACGATCTCCTTGCCCTCGACGTACGGGCCGTCGGTGATCAGCGGCTCGGCGCCGTCGAGGCGTACGGTGGTGGCCGCGTCGGCGGGCAGCAGATGCACATGGTGGGTGATCTTGTCGGCGTTCTGGCCGAACCACTGCTGCACCCGGGCGTAGGCGCGTTCGCGTTCGGGTTCGTCCATGGCGGCCAGGCCGGCGGCGAACTGCTCGGTGTCGGCGAACATGAGCACGTACTTCACGATGGTCTCCCCTCAGGCGAACAGTGCGGCCATCCGCCGGTTCATCTCGTCCGGGCCGACGTCCTCGACGTGGGTGGCGACCGTCCAGGCGTGCCCGTACGGGTCGACGACGAAGGCGTCCCGGTCACCGTAGAACTGGTTCTCCGGAGCGCGCTTCACCTCGGCGCCGCGTTCGGCGGCCCGTGCCACTACGGCGTCGACATCCTCGACGTAGAGGAACTGGAAGACCGGCGTGCCGGGCAGGCCCCCCGCGGGCGGCGCGGCGGTGCCCCGCTGCGGATCGGCGTCCTCGACGATCACGACGGCGTCGCCGATCTCGATCTCGGCGTGCGCGACGGTCCCGCCCGGGCCGGGCAGCCGCATCCGCTCGGTCGCGCCGAACACCTCGGCGTAGAAGGCGAGCGCCTGTGCCGCGCCGTCGACGACCAGGCACGGTGTGACCCTGCGGTATCCGGCCGGAATGGACTGAGTCATGGGTGTGACCCCCTTCGGTGTCGGTGTCCTCAGCAAGTAAGACGACCGGCGTGCCGCCGGATCCGACACCCTCGCGGGGCGATGTCAGCCGCAACAGGAACAGGCCGGCGACGCGGCCGCCGCCGGGATCGCGCAGCAGGTGTCGCCGCGCCAGGCGTCGCGGCCCTCCTTCAGCGCGACGGCCGCGATGATCAGGGCGGCTGCCGGGTCGGCCCAGGACCAGCCGAGGAGGCTGTTGACCGCGAGGCCGGCGAGTACGACAGCGGACAGGTAGGTGCAGAGCAGCGTCTGCTTCGAGTCGGCGACCGCCGAGCGGGAGCCCAGCTCGCGGCCGGCCCGGCGCTGCGCCCACGACAGGCCCGGCATGACGGCGAGCGAGAGCGCGGCCAGCACCAGCCCGGCCGTGGAGTGCCCGGCCTCGGCGCCGCCGGCCAGGGCGCGCACCGACTCGACCGTCACGTACGCCGCCAGCGCGAAGAACGAGACGGCGATGACCCGCAGCGCGGTCTTTTCCCGGCGCTCCGGGTCGGTACCGGCGAACTGCCACGCCACGGCGGCCGCCGACGACACCTCGATCACCGAGTCGAGACCGAATCCGATCAGCGCGGTCGAGGACGCGGCGGCGCCCGCGGTGATCGCGACGACCGCCTCGATCACGTTGTAGGCGATGGTCGCGGCGACGAGCAGCCGCACCCGCCGCTCCAGGGTCGCGCGCCGCGGCACGGCGACGCCGGTCATCAGCAGCAGTCCTTCGCGGCCGCGTCGCCGCAGGCCTGCGGGTCGACGGCGAGCACCACGCCGAGCAGGTCGCCGAGCGCGTGCGCGAGCCGCGGGTCGGCGAGTTCGTAGCGCATCCGGCGGCCCTCCGGCACGGCCGCCACCAGCCCGCAGCCGCGCAGGCAGGCCAGGTGGTTGGAGAGGTTCTGCTTCGTGGTGCCGAGCAGCTCGGCCAGCCGGCCCGGATAGCCGGGGCCGTCCCGCAGCGCGAGCAGCAGCCGGGCCCGGGTCGGGTCGGACAGCGCGTGCCCGAAGCGCGCCAGCACCGAGCCGTGGGTGAGCGTCTCCATGCCCCGGACAGTACAGCGCAGGCTGTACTGTGCAAAGCCGCATCCGGGGTACGCCAGTCGATCAACTAGGTTGTAGCCCGCAAGGACGGCAACCGGAAGCCGGTGCGAAACCGGCGCGGTCGCGCCACTGTGACTCCCCGCTCGTCCGGGGAGAAGTCAGACCCGGTGCCGTCTCGTTCACCCGGCCCCAGGGACGCGACGCTCCCGGAGAGGTATCCGTGCTCTTCCCCGCCCGCCTGCGACTCGCCGCCGCCGCGGCGCCGGTGCTCCTGCTGCTCGGAGCGTGTTCCGGCCCGACCACGACCGGCCCGGGCGACGCCCTCGCGGTCGCGCTGCAGTTCCCGCCGCGCTCGGCGTACGCCTTCGACGCCGACGACGGCGCGCTGCTGATGACCCTCGGCGTGGCCGAGACCCTCACCGCTGTCGACGCCGACGCGCGGCCGGCGCCCTCGCTCGCGACCGCCTGGGAGCAGACCGAGGACCCGCGGACCTGGCGGTTCACCCTGCGCGAGGGCGTCACCTTCCACGACGGCACGCCGCTCACCGCCGACGCCGTGGTCACCGCGATCACCTACATCACCGGCGTCACGGCCCCGCCCCGCGCGATCGCCGGCATCGGCCTGACCGCGACCGCCGAAGAAGCGGCCCCCGAAAAAGCGCCCGCTGAAGAAGCGGCCCCCGAAAAAGCGCCCGCCGACAGAGCGAGCGCCGGAGAAGCGGTCCTGCTCACCACCGCGCAGCCCGACCCGGTGCTGCCGCTGCGGATGAGCAGCGGCAACCTCGGCATCCTCGCCCCGGCCGCCTACGCCGGCGGCAGGCAGCCCTCGGTGATCCGCACGGCCACCGGCCCGTACGTGCTGACCTCGGTGAACGGCGCCGACTCGGCGGTGCTGGAACGCAACCCGGCGTACTGGGGCACGAAGGCCGGCGCCGCCACGGTGACCGTGCGGTACGTGACCGACCCGCAGAGCCGGGCGCTGGCCCTCCAGTCCGGGGACGTGCAGTTCGCCGAGGGGCTGCCGCACGCCTCGGCGGCCGCGGTGCGGTCGGCCGGCGGCGAGGTGGTCTCCTACCCGGCCGCGCGGACCGTCGAACTGCTGCTCAACCAGTCCGCGAAGCCCTTCGGCGACCTCCGGGTCCGGCGGGCGGTGACCGCCGCGATCGACCGGAACGTGCTGGCCGCGCAGGTTCTGGAGGGCGCCGCCGTGCCGGCGTCCGACCTGTTCGGACCGGCGGTGCCGTGGGGTGCGGCGGCGGCGCCGCCCGCTGCGGACGCGGCCGCCGCGAAGCGCCTGCTGGCGGAGGCGGGTCACGGTCCGGACAACCGGTTGAGGGTACGTCTCCAGACGTTCCCGAACCGGCCCGAGATGCCGGTGCTCGCCACCGCGATCCAGTCGATGCTCGCCGACGCGGGCATCACCGTGGAGGTGACCGTCGGCGACTACGCCGCCCAGGAGCCGAAGCTGCTCGCCGGCGACTTCGACATGTTCCTCAACTCGCGCGGCTACCTCTCCGACTTCGCCGACGCGGCGAGCGTGCTGAGCTCGGACTACACCTGCACGGGCAGCTACAACATCGACCACTTCTGCTCGGCGCGGTTCGACGGCCTGGTCGCCGGCCTGGCCGCCACCGGGGACGTCGAGCAGCGGCAGAAGGGGTTCGCGAAGGCCGCCGCGATGCTCACCGAGGAGGCGGTCGGCGTCATGATCGTGCACCCGAACAACACGGTCGGCCTGCGCGGCGTCACCGGCTTCACCCCGGACCCGCTCGGCGTGCGACCGGTGCTGCCCCCGTTGAAGCCGGCCCAGCTCGCGCCGGCCGGGTGAGCATGCTGCGGCGGCTCCTGCTGCTGCCACCCCTGCTGCTCGCCGCGTCGGTCCTGGTGTTCGCGCTGCCGCGGCTCACCGGGGCGGACACGGTCCGCACGGTGCTGCGCGCCCGGACCGCGTCGGCGGTGCCCGACCCGGCGGCGGAGGCGCGGGTCGCCGCCGAGTTCGGCCTGGACGGCTCGTGGCCGGAGCAGTACCTGCGCTGGCTCGGCGCGGCCGCCCGCGGCGACCTCGGGTACTCGTTCGTCACCCGTACCCCGGTGGCCCCGCAACTGGGTGACGCGCTGCAGGTGTCCGCGCTGCTCGCCGCGCTCGCGCTGGTCCTCGCGGCGGCCCTCGGGATCCCGGCCGGGGTGTACGCGGCGCGGCGCCCCGGCGGATGGCTGGACCGGTTCGTCACCGGCGCGGGCGTGGCCGGCGTGTCGGTGCCGGAGTTCGTGCTCGCCCCGGTGCTCGTGCTGCTGTTCGCGGTGCACGCCGGTGCGCTGCCGGCGATCGGCTGGGGCAGCCCGTCGCACGTCGTGCTGCCGGTGCTGACCCTGGCCGTCTACCCGGCCGCGCTCGCCGGCCAGCTGGTGCGCGCCGAGACCATCGCGGTGCTGGGCAGCCCGCACGTGCGCACCGCCCGGGCGAAGGGCCTGACCCCGCACCGGGTGCTGTGGTGGCACGCGGCCCGGCTGTCCACCACGTCGGTGCTGGCGCTGTCCGGCATGTTCGTCTCCGGCCTGATCGGCGGCTCGGTCGTGGTCGAGGTGGTCTTCGGCATCCCCGGGCTGGGCCGGCTGCTCTACGACGCGGTGCTCGCGCAGGACCTGCCGGTCGTCCAGGCCGGTGTGCTCGCCGTCGTCGCGATCGCGCTGGTCGCCGGGGTGCTGTCGGAAGTGGCGCAACGGGCGCTGGATCCCGTACCCGAATGAAGGTCTTCGTCTTTGATCCTCTCGCCACCGACTTCTCGGCAGTGCTGCGGCCGCCGTCGCTCACGCACCTGCTCGGCACCGACCAGCTCGGCCGGGACGTCGCCGCGCGCCTGACCGCCGGCGGCGTGACCACCCTCGGCCTGACCGTCACCACCGTGCTGATCACCGCGCTCGCCGGGACCGTGATCGGGATGCTCGGCCACCGGCTCCTCATCCGGGTCGCCGATCTCCTCGCCGCCCTGCCCGCCGTCCTGATCGGCCTGGTCGCGGCCGCCGTGCTCGGACCCGGCCTGCCGTCCGTGCTGGTCGCGGTCTGCCTGACCGGCTGGACGCCGTTCGCCCGGCAGGCCCACCACCTGACCGTCCGCGAGTCCGGCCGCGACTACGTGACGGCGGCCCGCTCGCTCGGCGCCGGCCGGACCCGGGTGCTGGCCCGGCACATCCTGCCGAACGTCGCGGGCGCCCTGCTCGCGCACCTCTACCTGCGCTTCGCCGGCACCCTGCTCACCGTCTCCGGCCTGTCCTTCCTCGGCCTCGGCGTGCAACCGCCCACCCCGGAGTGGGGCGCCATGGTCGCGGACGGGCGCGCCTACCTGTTCACCGCGCCGCACCTGGTGCTGGCCCCGGCCGTGGCCGTCGTGCTGGTGGCCACGGCCGCGACGGTCGCGGGCCGCCGCCTCGAACGCCGGTGACGTGGTTCGGCGGCCAACTCCGGGATCGGCACGGCGGCCTGGCTGCGGCTTGTTCGCGCGGCGGCCGGAGGAAGTCACCGCGGGGCCGGCAACCCGGCGGATTCCGGCCGCGCCGCCCGCCGCCTTCAGCCTAGTTTCCTAGGACGCCAAACGGCCCGGAACCCGTTCGCTCCCGAGGGACACCGTTCCGGGCCTGTTCGGGCCGGGCCGGCGGCCGAACCAACTGTCGTCGAGAACACCGGCGAAGCCTGCGAGGAGAACCGATGACCGGAACGAACCCGATGCGCGGCCTTCTGGGCGACCGCCGGGTCAGCACGAAGATCATGGCGGCCGTCGGGATCGTCGCGGCGTTCGGCGTCGGTGACGGGCTCTTCGCCCTCGACAGCCTCGGCGCCACCAACGACCAGGTGAAGAGCGCCTACGTCATGAACGGCGAGCTGAACACCATCGGCAACCTGCGCAGCGCGGTCAACCGGGTCTGGCTCGGCGTCGACGACTACCAGCTCGCCACGACGGACGCCCAGCGCACCGCCGCGCGGGAGGCCATCACCACGGCGCAGAAGCAGGTCACCGAGTACGCGAAGACGTACCAGACGTTCTCGATCAGCAGCGTCGCCACCGAGTCGATCCGGTCGTTCCAGGACGACTGGACGCAGTACACCGGCACCGTCGAGTCGGACCTGATGCCGCTCGCCGACGCGGGCCGGACCGGCGCGCTCGCCGACCTGCGCGCCGGGGAGCTCGCCGAGCGCCAGACGGCGGTCCGGGCCGACCTGAGCACCCTCGCCGACGAGACGGTCAAGGCCGGCGTCGCGCAGGAGGCCGTCGCGCAGTCCCGCTACGACTCCACCCGCAACTGGGTGATCGGCCTGCTCACCGGGTGCACCGTGCTCGGGCTGCTGCTGGCCGCCGCGATCGCCCGCATGATCGTGCGCCCGCTGACCCGTACCGTCGACGCTCTCTCCCGGATCGCCGGCGGCGATCTGACCGCGCGGGTGCCGGTGGAGTCGGCCGACGAGGTGGGCCGGATGTCCGAGGCGCTGAACAGCACGGCCGAGTCGATGGCCGGCATGGTCGGCCGGATCAGCGAGAGCTCGTCCATGCTCGCCGCGGCGTCCGAGGAGATGTCGGCCGTGGCGGCACAGCTGTCCGCGTCGGCCGAGGAGACCGCCGTGCAGGTGGCCACCGTCTCCGACTCCGCCGGGGCGGTGTCGGAGGGCGTGCGTACCGTCTCGGCCGGCGCCGACGAGATGGGCGTCTCCATCCGCGAGATCTCCACGAACGCGAACGAGGCCGCGAGCGTGGCGGCCGAGGCGGCCCGCGCCGCGGCGAGCACGAACGCGAGTGTGGCGCGTCTCGGCGAGGCGTCCGCCCAGATCGGCACGGTGGTCGCGATGATCACCTCGATCGCCGAGCAGACCAACCTGCTGGCCCTGAACGCCACGATCGAGGCGGCCCGCGCCGGTGAGCAGGGCAAGGGCTTCGCCGTGGTCGCCTCCGAGGTGAAGGACCTGGCCCAGGAGACCGCCCGCGCCACCAACGAGATCACCGCGCAGGTGGCCGCCATCCAGGCCGAGAGCGGCGCCGCCGTGACCGCGATCCAGGAGATCGGCCAGGTCATCGAGACGATCAACGACTACACCACGACGATCGCCGCGGCGGTCGAGGAGCAGACGGCCACCACGGCCGAGATCTCCCGCAGCGTGGGCCAGGCAGCCGAGGGCTCCGAGGCCATCGCCGACACCATCGCGGGCGTGGCCGAGGCGTCCCGCCAGGTCACGAGCGGCGCCACCGAGACCCAGCAGACCGCCGCCGAGCTGGCCCGCACCGCCGCCGAGCTCCAGCAGACGGTCGCCGCGTACCGCGTCTGATCTTCCCCTCACCGGCCCGGCCAAGCCCCCGCTTGGCCGGGCCGTTCTGCGTCATGCTGGCGAAGTGCCCGGTTGGTTCTTCGTCTGGTGGCTCGTCGCCGTGGTGGCTCCGCTCACCTCGGCAAGCGACTCCCGTGGCTCGGCCGTCGGGGGTGGCCCCTCCTCGCCGGCCCGGCGATCGCGCTGCTCGGCGCCGCGGCCGCCCCGCTCACGGTGCAGCGGGCCGCCGAGTTCAGCGACTTCGTCGTGACCGCCCGCGTGGAGCCCGGCCCCGGTGGCGCCCGTTTCCCGGCGCCGGGCCGCTACCGGTTGATCGCCGTCGACCCGGCCCCGGCGCATCCCGAGTGCACGGCGTCCGGCCTGCCGCTGCACGAGATCCCGATCAAACCGACGACCCCGGGCGTGGACGGCACCGCCGGCACCACCCACATCGGCGACTTCGTGATCCCCGAGGCCGGCACCTACGAGATCACGTGCGCCGGCGAGGTCTTCGACCACCACGTCGCCGACGCGGGACACTTCCGCGGCGCGGCGGGCCGATTGATCTACCGACCCCGGCCGTTGATCATGTTGATCGGAGCGATTCCAGGACTGCTCGTGATCGCCGGACGGTGGAGACGGGGGAGCGCGTGAAGGTGTTGCTGGACGAGCCGCGGGTCTTCGTCACGTACGGGTCGGCCTCGCTCTACAGCGGCGAAGATCGATTCGGCGGCGACACCGGGAAGGCCTGGCGGGACCACTCGAACGGGCTCGCCGGCGCGGGCCGGAAAGGCCGGATGCACCTGACCGTCGGCACCCACACCGGCTGGGTCCCGTTCCGGGTCGAGCTGCACGACGCCGAGCCGGCGCTCGACGACAGCTGGGGCGAGATCGTCGAGGTGTCCTTCACCGCGGCGAGGAAGAAGGTCTACCTGCAAGGGCTCGACGGTGACCGGCACCGCCTGGAGCTGCCGCGCGACGACTACCGGGTCCGCTACCACGCCCGGAACTTCGACCGGGAGAAGGAGGACTCCTACCTTCTCCAGCTCTGGCCGGCCGCGCCGGAGCGGGGCCGGATCGTGAAGCAGACCAGCGAGGAGGCGGCGTACTGGCACCGCGCCCGCCGCCCGCTCACCGCCGCCGAACGGGCGGAGGACGAGCGGCAGGAGGCCGCCGAGCGGGAGCGGCAGGCCCGCGAGCGCTGGGGTGACCGGGAGCCGGGCGAGCGCCTCCGCAACGCCGAAGGACTCCACCTGCCGGCGATCTCGCGGCTCGACATCGACCTCGAGTTCGCCGTCGCCGGGCTCCCCGACGACGCGCACCGCCGGATCGCCTCCTGGGTGACGCTGCGCTGCCTGGAGCGGGCCGGTCTGATCGGCGTGCCGAAGCTCGCGCCGGCCGTGGCCGCGCTGCGCCGCGGCGAGCGGGTCCCGGTGCCGTTCGACGACTCGGGACATGTCTGGGCGGTCCTGCGTCACCTCGCCGTGCCGCGGACCGAGGTGCCGGCCCCGCCGGACGGCGAGTACGACCAGTCGCCGCAGGACTGGGCGGCCAGTGCGATCTTCCACTCGGCTCTGGACGACTCGCTCGCGGCCGTGCTCGAGGTGCTGGTCTGCATCGCCTACGTCCACGGGCAGCACGGTTACCGGGAGGCCTTCGCCGGAGTGCGCGCGGCGTTCCCCGAACTGTCGGCCGCCCTCTCCTGACCCTCGTTACACTCGGTGCAACGATGCACTTAGTATACCTACGTGGAGATGGATCGCCGGGCCGCGCTGAAGGCCCGCCATCACCGGGCCATCCTCGACGCGGCCAAGGAGCTGATCACCGAGGGTGAGGCGGCGCGGTTCAGCGTCGACCAGCTCGCCGAGCGCGCCGACGTCTCGCGGCGCACGATCTTCAACCACTTCAGCTCGATCGACGACGTCGTGACGAGCGTGTGCAGCGAGGTGCTCGGCGTCGTCATCGAGCAGTTCCGGGACGTGGTGACGACCGACCCGGCCGGCCCGGGTACCCGCGAGGCAGCCTTCGCCACGCTGACCGAGGCGCTGCGTGCTACCGACGTACCCGGGCTCATCGCTTTTCTCTGGCGGGCGCTGGGCGGATTCGACAAAGGGGACCCGCGCCCCCGGCAGATATTCCAGGCGACGTTCTCGCGCACGTCCACGGAATTGGCACGGGAGTTGGCCGTACGGAATGCAGGTCTTGATCCTCTCGAAGCTGAACTCCTGGTCAGCTCGCTCATGCACGGCACCGAGGTGATCGCGGAGCACTGGCTCGCGCTAACCGGGGCGGCCACCGACGAGCCCGCCCGGGAATTGTGGCGCGGATTGCTCGACAGGCTCATCTCCAGCGTTCGACAAGGCTACTGACAAAGGGTGGAAATGGCTGAGTTGCTGTACCGCGTGGGGCGTTTCGCCGCCCGGCGCGCCTGGATGGTCCTGATCACCTGGATGGTGATCCTGGGGCTCTCCGTCGCCGCCTATTTCGCATTCGGCGGCACGCTCTCGTCGCAGGTGACGATCCCGGGCACCGCGACCGCGAAGGTCACCGACCAGCTCGCCGAGCGGTTCCCGAGCGCGAGCGGCGGCAGCGGGACGATCGTGTTCCACACCGCGGACGGCGCGAAGTTCACCGAGGAGCAGCAGGCGGCGGTGGGCGCGCTGCTGAAGAGCACCGGTGAGCGGGACGGGGTGGCGGCGACGACCGACCCGTTCGTGACCCAGGCGCAGCTCACGAAGCAGGCCGAGGAGGTGGCGGGCGGCCGGGCGCAGATCGAGGCGGCCCGGGAGCAGCTCGGCGGCAACCTGCCCGAGGATCTGCAGGCCCAGGCCGCCCAGTTGGAGATCGCGCAGAAGCTTCTGGACATGTCCGGAAAAATCCGGATGGTCTCCGAGGACGGCACCACCGCGGTCGCCTCGATCGTCTTCGACGAGGCGCAGATGGACGTCACGCCGGAGACCAAGGAGGGCGTGGTCGATCACGTCACCGAGGGCGTGCCGGCCGGCGTCGAGGCGGACTTCTCCAACGAGATCACGCAGAGTGTTCCCCAGGTGCTCGGCGTCGGTGAGGTGGCCGGCCTCGTCGTCGCGGCGATCACCCTGCTCGTCATGCTCGGCTCGATCATCGCGGCCGCCCTGCCGATCCTGACCGCCCTGGTCGGCGTCGGTGTCGGCGTGACGGCTTCGCTGGCGCTCTCGGGCGCCGTGGACATGCTGTCGATCACCCCGGTGCTCGGCGTCATGCTCGGCCTCGCGGTCGGCATCGACTACTGTCTGTTCATCCTGAACCGGCACCGCCGCCAGCTCCTCGACGGCGTCGACCTCCACGAGTCGATCGCCCTTGCCAACGGCACGTCGGGCAACGCGGTCGTCTTCGCCGGATCCACGGTTCTGGTGGCGCTGCTGGCCCTCAATGTCACCGGCATCGGATTTCTGGGGCTCATGGGTACGGTCGGAGCCATCTGCGTGGCGGTCGCCGTGGTCATCGCCGTCTCGCTGACACCCGCCCTGCTCGCGCTGCTCGGCCACCGCATCCTGCCGCGTAGGGCGAAGAAGGCCGGCGCCCTTCCCGCCACGCCGATGACCACCGGCCGCGCTATCATCACCGCGGTCGCCGGCCTGGCCGTCCTGATCGTGCTCGCCATCCCGGCGCTGTCGATGCGGCTCGGCCTGCCGGACGGCTCCTCGGAGGCCGAGGACTCCACGCAGTACCAGGCCTACACGCTGATCGAGCAGAAGTTCGGCGCCGGCGTCAACGGTCCGCTGCTGGTGGTGGCCTCGTTGCCGGACGCCGTCGACAGCCCGGAGCCCGAGCAGGCTCGCATCGGGGAGGCCATCCTCGCGGTGGACAACGTGACGGCCGTCGCGCCGATCGGGCAGTCCAGCGACAAGCAGCTGCTCGCGTTCCAGGTGATCCCGGCCGAGGGTCCGAACAGCGAGACCACCGAGCAGCTGGTCCGCGACCTGCGGGCCCTGTCGGTGCCGGACGCCACCCTGGGCGTGGCCGGCAGCGCCAGCGGCAACATCGACATCTCGGAGCAGCTCTCCGACGTACTCCCGCTCTACCTGGGCGTCGTCATCGGCCTGTCGCTGCTCATCCTCATCCTGGTGTTCCGCTCGATCCTGGTGCCGCTCACCGCGACGCTCGGCTTCGTCCTGTCGCTGTTCGCCACGTTCGGCGGCATCACGGCGATCTTCCAGTGGGGCTGGCTCGGCGGGCTCTTCGGCGTGCACGACCCGGGCCCGGTGCTGAGCTTCCTGCCGACCATCCTGATCGGCATCCTGTTCGGCCTGGCCATGGACTACCAGCTGTTCCTGGTCTCCGGCATGCGCGAGGCGTACGCCCACGGCGCCCCGGCCCGGCTCGCCGTCCGGCAGGGCCTGCACGCCGGCCGCACCGTCGTGACCGCCGCGGCGATCATCATGATCTCGGTGTTCGGCGGCTTCATCTTCAGCCACACCACGATGATCCGGTCGCTCGGCTTCGGCCTGGCGTTCGGCGTGCTCGCCGACGCGTTCCTGGTCCGGATGCTGCTGATCCCGGCCGTCATGCACCTGCTCGGCAGGTCGGCGTGGTGGATTCCGCGCTGGCTGGACCGAATCCTGCCGAACGTGGACGTGGAGGGGGCGGCGCTGGAGCGCAGCCACCCGGTTCCCCGCCCCCAGCAGGAGACCGTCTCCGTCAGCTGAGGTCTGCTCGACAGCCCGGGTCGTCATGCGAGGCATCGCACCACGACGGCGACCCGGGCCTCGGCGTCCTTTCCCTACCTTCCCCCCGCCGCCGGTCAGCTGAGCCGGTAGAACGTCGAGCTGCTCGTCGCGCCGCCGTCCGTTGCGAACGTGACCGTCAGGGTGCCGGCCGACTCCGGCATGGCCGGGGTGAAGACCCACTCGCAGTAGAGCGCGGCCTCGCCCGCATGGCCCCCGCTGCTCCTGCCGATCAGCGTGAACCGCGTGCCCGCGTCGTCACCGATCCCCACCGTCATCGATTGCGCCAGGCGCTCGGCGAGCGGCTCCGGAGGCGGGTCCTCCCCGCCGGCCTGACGATGCCGGTCACGCTCTGCTCCTTCCTAATGAACATGAAAACCGTTAGCGTCTAGGCGTGCCGTCCACACGGGACGGCACGTCCGTGAAGGAGTATCCGTGCATAAGTCTCTTGCCGTGGTGGTCATCGCCGTGGCTCTGGCCGGGCCGGCCGTCCCGGCTCAGGCCCACACCACCGCGCCCGTCGTGATCGGTGCCGGTCACGTCGACGTCGTCGACGTCGAGTACGAGGACGGCGCCCTCGAACTCGGCCTGCACGACGAGAGCGTCGAACCCGGCGTCGAGCGCGAACCCTCCGACGTCGTCCTGCTCGTGAAGCGGCAGGCGCAGACCACCGTTCCGGCCGACCCGGCGTTCGCATTCCTCGGCGCGGCCGGCGCGAAGATCTGGGTGCTCCCGGAGATCCAGGACGACGAGCTGCTCTGGCCGGGGCTCTCCACCGAGGAACTCGAGGCCGGCGTCTTCGCCGCCGACACGGTCGCGCTGAAGGTCCGCGGCGTGACCGGCCCGGGCCGGGTCGCCGTCTGGACCGAGGACGCCGTCGGCACGCCGCACGTGCTCGCGAACAGCGGCGACGGGCTGCCGGACGTCGTACCGCTGACGGCGGGGGAGCACCGGCACACCAGCTGGGCGTTCCAGAGGGCCGGCCTCTACCGGATCACCTTCGCGGCGACGGCGACCCTGGCCGGCACCGGAACCGTGGTCTCGTCGGCGCCCGCCACGTACACCTTCGTGGTTCAACCGTGAACCGGCGCGCCCTGACCGCACTGCTCGCGGCCGTCCTCGTCGGTGGTCTCGCCGCGCCCGCCCAGGCCGCGCCGATCACGCTGACCAGCGGCCACGCCGACATCCTCGACGTCGACTACGCCGCCGGCGCACTGTCCCTCGACGTCCTCGACGGCACCGGCCCGGCCGACGTGGAACGGGCACCCGCCGACGTCGTGTTCCAGGTGCCCGCCGCCGCGAAGATCACGGTCCCGGCCGGCTCCGCCTGGTCCTTCCTGGGTCCGTCGGGCGGCACCGCTTGGGTTCTGCCCCAGTCGGGTACGCCGGGCCTGCTCTACGCCGGATGGAACACCCTCGGCGTGCCGGCCGGAGCACTCCAGCTCAACACCGTGACGTTCCGCCTGATCGGGGTGAGCGGCCCCGGCGACTTCAGCGTCTACACGGTGGCCGCCGGCACACCGACGAGGCAGTTCGACAGCAGCGACGGCCTGCCCGACGCCCGGACGGTGGCGCGCAACAGCCACGCCCACGCCAACTGGGCCTTCACGAAGGCAGGCACCTACACGGTCACTTTCGAGGCGACCGCCATCCTGGCCGCGACCGGAGCGACGGTCACCTCGGGAGCGAAGACCTACACCTTCACCGTTCTTCCGTAGCCGTCGTCAGCTCGGGACCGCTCCACGCCAATTGGAGCGGTCCCGAGATCGCCATTATCGCCACCGACGCCGAGGTCGCGCCCGCCCGCGCCGAGGCGGACCGACCCAGCGGGGAGAGAGGGCTGGCGGCTCGCCGAGCCGGTGACCTGACCGTGATCAGCTTCGCTCGCTGGGAAGCGCCTGCTTGACCAGATCGCCCCGGCACCGATAGCACGCCCCCAGGACCGGTGCCTCAGTTCCTCATGGTCATCGTCGGGTGGCGCGTCGGTTCGCGTGGTCGGCCGAGGCAGGTAGG
This sequence comes from Actinoplanes sp. NPDC023714, assembly GCF_040639855.1. Classification (NCBI taxonomy): domain Bacteria; kingdom Bacillati; phylum Actinomycetota; class Actinomycetes; order Micromonosporales; family Micromonosporaceae; genus Actinoplanes; species Actinoplanes sp. NPDC023714. Next base: position 2,804 of record NZ_JBFAAR010000010.1, on the reverse strand, counting down.
GACGCCTCGAGCCAGCCGAGGATGCGGTCGTAGATCGCGTCGTCACGGCCTCCGGCGTGATGTCCGCCGGCACGGTCGTCGATCATGTCGATCGCGCAGGACTCCAGGTAGAGCCGCAGCGATCGGCGATGCACTGTGCCCTGTTCGGCCAGTTCGACCTTGCCAGGGGCGCACGGCCATGGCTCACCGCAAGCAGTGCAGTTCCACGTCGGCCGGTCGGGCTGATGTGATGTCCTCGGGACGAGCATCAATGGCCGCCGTTTGCGCGGCGCCGCTGAGCCGGGGTGAGTGCTCCGGCTCGCCCGACCTGGTTGTAGGACTGCGTCGGCAGTGCCGCCCAGCTCGGCGCGCTCGGAGTTCGTGGCGGGGTGGTCGCGGTGGGAAGGTCGGTGGTGGTCGTTGCGCCGCACTGCGGGCACCACCGGCTCTTGACCTTGAAGCTGATCAGACCCGCAAGGAAACCCGCCAGGAGCGCGCTCGTCGCCGCTATCGCCACCACTGGGATTCACCTCCGCAAACGCGGCGGTTCGTGGTCGTCACCATGTCCTGCCTTCCGTGATGTCGGGGGCACCCCGACCTGCGACGTACTGCCGGGTGTTGCGGTCACAGCGTGGCGGTCCGTTGACCCGGAAATGAAGGCGACAGGCGTCAGCCGCTGTCAGCCGACGCGGCAGGTGTCGGAGTACAACCCGGAAGGCGTACGGCTACTGTGCGCTGATGAGCGTGGAGCCGAAACGGGCCAGTGAGTGGACCATCCATGGGGAACGGGTTGTCGATGACACCCGCCGGGCGGTGCTGAGCATCGCGGACGTGGAGCTACCCGACGGCGTCCGCTTCGAGCAGTACGTGCTGCGTATCCCGGCCGCCGCGATGGTCATCGTGCTCGACGACGACGAACGCGTGTTGATGATGTGGCGGCACCGTTTCATCGTGGACCGGTGGGTCTGGGAACTGCCCGGCGGCTACCTCGACCCTGCCGAGGATTCCATGACCTGCGCGGCCCGCGAGGTCGAGGAAGAGACCGGCTGGCGGCCACGGAGCATCGAGAAGCTGATCAGCTTCCAGCCGATGGTCGGCACCATCGACCAGGAGAACATCGTCTACCTCGCTCGCGGCGCCGACTTCACCGGCGCGGCCCCGGACATCAACGAAGCCGAACGCCTCGGCTGGATCCCGCTCGACGAGATCCAGCAGCACATCGACAACGGCACCATCGTCGGTGCCGGCTCGGTCTCCGGGCTGCTCGCCCTGCTGCTGCGGAAGGCGACCGGAAAACTCTAGGCGCTGGACAGGACCGGCCGGGCCCGCTCGGCGAAGTCCCGCACCGCAGGGAGTCCGACATGCTTGGAGAGGCGATCGGCGAGGTCGGTCAGATAGTCGCGGGCGCGGGACGAGGACAGCCCCTCCGCGGCCTCGACCGCATCGACACCGACACGAGCTGCTTCCTCCGGCTCGCCGTTCTGCGCATGCGCTACGGCGAGCAGAACGAGATTGAACTGCCGTCCCCGCGCATACTGCTGGCCGTCCATGTCCAGCGACCGGGTGGCGAACCGCGTAGCGAGATCGCCCCGCCCGAGTGTGGTGAAGCAGTGACCGAACTTCGCCGCCAGGTAGGACTCGTCGAAGTAGCCGATCCACTGCGGCTCGCTGGTCCGGTCAGCCTTGTCGAAGATCGCTTCGGCCCTGTTCAGCGCTGACGCGCAGGCTTTCTCGTCGCCGCCGACGGCATGGCCGTGGGCTTCGAGGACGGCTGATTCCGCCTCGATGGCGGCGATGCCCGCCTCGGCTGCTGCGCGGCTGGCGGCCTTTGCCAGGTCGACCGCCTCGGCGGACGCGCGGAGGAACGCGGCCTGATGGCTCATCGCCGCCAGGATCTCCGCCCCCAGCGCCCGATCACCGGCGCCGGCCGCAAGGCGCAGAGCCTGGATGAGGTACCGCTGGGCGAATCCGTGCATCCCGGCGTCGTAGGAAGCCCAACCTGCCAACCGGGTCGCCTCGGCAACCGCCGACAGCAACTGGCGGCCGGTAGCCGCGTCGTAGCGGCCGTTGATCAATTCGGTGACGTCAGCGTTGAGGAACCGGACGAGGCTGTCGCGGATGTGGCCGCCACCGAACTGGTTGTCCAGCGTCCGGTAAGTGGAGGTCATCCGGCGTACGGTCTCGACATCGGGGGCTCCGATCAGCCGCTCACCGTTGCCGGCCGGGCGCTCGTCGAGCGACGACATCAGCCATCGCATCGCCGCGGGCAGGAAGGCCGTCGCGCTGAAGCCCACCTGCCGAAGAAGGTTCCGCCGCTGCATATCGCCTCGCCAAAGATCAACAGCGACATCTAAGCCGTGCCGCCAGTCCGGCGCGAACTCTAGCCCGGACGGCATGGCCACCACCGCTTGTTCGACCGCGCCGGGCCGGGCATCGGTGTCGGCTGACACCTCGGACACCATGGCGGACAACTGCCCGCTCGCTTCGAGCGCCTGATCCAGCAGAACCGCCACCGAAAGGCTCGGCCGTTTGGTCCCCGATTCGAGATCCCACAGGTGGCCGTGCGAACAATGGACCATCCCGCCGAGCCTGCGCAGCGACAATCCATGCTGCTCACGAAGCTCCTTGAGCTTGCGGCCGAAGCCGGGATCGGCAACAACAGTCCGCCGCGGCATTGGCCACCCCCAACGACTAGCAGAACGCCTCGGAACTGGGCATCACCGGAAACCATAGAGCGCATCTGACGGATCATCACGGATGACTGTGGTCGATCGTTGGCGTGTTGTGGCTGGTGATCTGACTGATCAGGACTGGGAGCGGCTGGA
>NZ_JBFAAR010000009.1:148667-385691 GCF_040639855.1 Actinoplanes sp. NPDC023714 | reverse complement strand
TTCGTCCTGAGCCAGGATCAAACTCTCCAACAAAATCTGTGGAAAATCTGATTCCCAGCAACATGATATGTTGCCAAAGGAATCTCCCACCCATCTGCAAGCAGACAGGCCGGGGTATTGCCATAATTGGCACTGGCTTATCAAGCACCCTGTTGAGTTCTCAAAGAACAACCGCACACCATTGTCCGACCCGCTTTCGCGGCCCGTTCTCCGGGGCACTCGTTCAACTTTACTGCCTCGTTTTCCGCCCCGTCAAATCCGCGTTTTCGGCGGATAAGACATCGGGAAAACAAGCCCACGAAACGATACACCGATCATTTGGAAGGATTCCTCCAGGACGGCCGCTCCGGGCCTCTTTCGAGTCCCGCTCGCTCGCCCGTCTCCCTGGCGGCTCGGAAAACATTACATGGCCGGTGGCGCGACGCCAAATCGGCCCCGGGCGAGCCGCGTCACAGCCTTGAGGGAGCCGGTCCGCACGGTGCTCCCGGCGTACCCAAGAAGGTCTTAATGGTGTTGCAGGCGGTGAGCGGCGAGCACATCGAGACCGAAGTCGTTCGATGGATCGCGCCACACGGAGTGTGCGTGGTTGGCGTCGCGCTGCGTGTTGTCCCACTCGATCAGCAGGTTCGGGCCCTGGACGCGGTAGTAGTGGGGCGCGCCCGGCTCGGTCGAACCGGCCCAGGCGATGTGCACGGCGTCCAGGGCGGCGTCGTCGTAGGAGGCCATGGGCGACACCGCGTCAGGCACCCGCCCGAAGTAGGTGCCGAGCAGCGCGTGCAGCAGCTCTCGTTGCGGCTCCCGGAGATCGGCGCCGGCGATCCCTTTCGGTCGCGAGGTGTAGGAGAGGGCCTCGTGGTCGGCGTCCGTGTAGCCGGCCGCCGCATCGATCCGGTCGCTGGCCGCCTGCAGCTTCGCCTGCTCGACCGGGTCGGGGAAGCGTTCGTCGCGCCAGATCCCGGACAGGGGGATGACGCGATCGCCGTCGGACAGCAGGGTGCGGTTCGCGGTCACGAAGTCGGACGGCGCCTTCGGCGAGAGGATCACGCTTGCGGGCAGCGACCGCACCAGCTCACGGGCGAGATCCTCGACCCGGCCTAGCGGACGGCTGACAGCGCCGCCGAGCAGCTCGGAGCTCGCCGGGTCGGCGCCCATGAAGCACGGCGTCGACGACACCAGCTCACCGTCCGCGACCAGGTTGTTCAGCGAGACGTGGTGACCGCCGAACCGCCAACCCCACAGACCGTGACCGCCCGGCTCGCCGAACACCCTCAGGTAGTAGAGACCCGGGTCGCGGCCGCGCTCCCGGTCGAACCGGGTCACGAATCCCTCGGTGTGATCGAGGATGTTCTCGAGTCCGATCGTGGTCGCGACAGTGACGTACCCGGCTCGGGAAAGACCGGTCGAGACCAGCCGCATCGCCGCCCGTTGCTGAGCCGGCCGCTGCTGGTGGAAGGTGAGCCCGCCGTGATCGGTAGGGGTGTAGAACCAACGCCGGCGCTCGTTGTCGCTCGCGTCGTCCGCCGGAGCCTGACCGATAGCGATCTTCCGCTGTGGATCGGTGAGCATTTCCAGCCACAGCCGGGCGGCATCGGCCATGGTCGCGGCGACTTCCCGGCGCGCTGAATCTCCCATGGCCCCAATCTAGTACCGGCTGTGGCGTGGCTCACTGACCGCCGTCGCCGAACAGCCAGCGCTCCATTTGATCAGGCCAGACCTCGTGGCCCTGCGCCTTCGACGCCTCGCCGGCCCAGCGCGACAGCAGGCGGCAGTACCGCTCGTAGGTCATCGCCGGCCACGAACCGCCGGTGCGCAGGCTCGCCCAGCCGTGCCGGGTGCTCAGCGCTCGAGCCACCCGGTCGTCGAGGATGGGCGCCTGCTTCCCGGCCGTCGCGCCCGGACAGAAGTACAGGTACTTGGTGAAGAACGCCGCCCCGAGATACCGGATCGCGGTCCGGCGGTCGCCCGGGAAGAGCACGGCGTAGGCCTCCCGCGGGTTGTGATGCGCCAGCGCGGCGGCCGTGGCCAGAACACCTCGGGCGGCACCGACGTCGGCGGCGACCGCCGCGAGTCGCTTGCGCCCCAGCCTCGGCAAAGGCGGGGGCGGGCGCGCCTCTTTCAGGCGCGCCCATCATCCTCACGACATCACGGAGATGCAGAACGGGTGGCCGGCCGGGTCGAGCAGCACCCGCCACCGGTCCGGCTGCGGCTGGTGTTCCGGCTTCGTGGCGCCCAGCTCGAGGATGGCGGCCTCCCCCGCTTCCAGGTCGTCGACGCCGAGCTCGAGGTGCGCCTGCTTCGGCACGTCGGGGGCGGGCCAGGTCGGCGGCACGTGCTTGTCGACCTTCACGAACCCGAGGCTCGGCTCCTTCAAGTACACGAACTCCTCGCTCGTGTACGACACCTCGGCGTCCAGCAGCTTGCAGTAGAACTCGGCGAGAGCCTGCGGGTCGTCGGTGTCGAGCGAGAACCCGGCGTAGCGCGCAAGAGCCATGATCTTGTCCCTTCGGAATCGGTCGGGTCGTAGTCTGCGCCGGAATGACTGACATCCTCTGTCAGTCAGGTGTGGCAGTCTTCCGTTCATGCGTGCGAGCCGGTTGCTGTCGGTCCTTCTGCTGCTCCAGGACCGCGGCCGCCTCACCGCCCAGCAGCTTTCCGAAGAGCTGGGAGTTTCCGTACGAACGGTGTACCGCGACATCGAGGCGCTGGGTGAGGCCGGCGTCCCCGTCTACGCCGAACTCGGCGCCGGCGGCGGCTACCAGCTGGTCGACGGCTACCGAACCCGGCTGACCGGGCTCACCCCGCAGGAGGCCGGCTCGATCTTCCTGGCCGGCGTCCCCTCCGCCGCGGCCGAGCTCGGACTCGGCGCCGTGCTCGCCACCGCCGAACTGAAGCTGCGGGCGTCGCTGCCGGCCCGCCTCAACCGCAGCGTCGGCGAGATCAAGGACCGCTTCCACCTCGACCCGGCCGGCTGGTTCCGCGAGACCGAGACACATCCGTACCTGTCCGCTCTCGCCCATGCCGTCTGGGAGCGCCGGCGGGCCCGGATGCTCTACCGGCGCTGGCGGGCCCCACACGAGGTGACCCGCGAGATCTCGCCGCTCGGCATCGTGCTCAAGGCCGGGGTCTGGTACTTCGTCGCCCAAGTCGGCGAATCCATCCGCACGTACCGGGTGTCGACAGTCCTCTCCCTGGAGGTCCTGGACGAGACCTTCGAACGCCCCGCCGACTTCGACCTGGCCGCCGCTTGGTCCAGCTGGGCGACCGATTTCGAGCAAAACCTTCATCGGTACGAGGCCAGAGTGCGGCTCGCCCCGGCGGCGCTGACGCGTATCCCGTACCTGATGACCCGGGCCATGAACCGGGCAGTCAGCTCCTCCCTGGGCCCACCCGACCCGGACGGCTGGACGACGCTGACCCTCCCCATCGAGTCGGTCAAACACGCCCACGCCGAGCTCCTCAAACTGGGCGGGGACGTGGAGGTGCTCGACCCACCCGAGCTGCGCGAGCTGATGAGGGCCAGCGCCCGCGCGATGGTGGCCCTGTACGACCCCGTTTGAAGGTGGCCTCGGGGTCTTGCTAAGTTATCCACGCAAGTCCGGGTGGCGGAATGGCAGACGCGCTAGCTTGAGGTGCTAGTGCCCTTTATCGGGCGTGGGGGTTCAAGTCCCCCCTCGGACACAAACGGTTTCCCAACGGTGCGTGGCAAGATCTACATCTGCCCGCACCGTTTTGCTATCTGGCAAGTAGGTCAGGCGCAGCCCCAGGTTCGTGTAAACCTGCAGCTTGTCGTCGGGGTGAGCCTTCTCCAGAGCGGCCGCCAGCCCACCGAGTTCGTCGAGAATCTCGAGGAGCGTTTCCTCGGTCAGGTGTTCCAGCTCTTCGGCGGCACGAGGTCCTGCGGCCTGTTCCTCGCGCTGGCGGACGATGGCGGCGGCGCGCTCGGCTTGCGTGTCGGCGATCCAGCCAGCGACCACAGCAGGGTCCGCGCCGGCATCAAGGGCCGCCCGGTACTTCTCGAGCTTCGCATCACACTCCGTGACAGTCGGCCCGCCTTCCACCGGGACGGGCTCTGCGGTCGGCACGCCGACCGCAGCCGTTTCGAGCAGCTTCGCGACGGTGTGGCGTCGTCGCAGCGGGTCGAACTCCTGGGCCAGCCAGTGGTCGAGCGGTCTGGTCAGATGGTCCTCGCGCAGCATCACGCTGCGCGGGTGAGCCACCTTGTTCGCCAGCGCGTACTCGTCCGGAAAGCGGCAGCGATAGTAGGCGAGACCGTGTGAGTGCTGGCCCTGCATCCGCCGGTCGCAGACGCCGCAGTGCACGAGACCTTTGAACGCGTAGGGATGCCTGGTCCGGTAACCCCGGCGGGGTGCGGTCGAGGTCCTGGCACGCAATGCCATCGTCTCCTGGACCTTGTCGAAGACCACCTGATCGACGATGGCCTCGTGAGCCGGCTTTTCCGAAAGGATCCACTTGTCGGGTCGGTTCCACGTGGTGCGAGCGGTGTATCCGAGCGCGACGTCGTTGACGTCCAGCAGGACTTCGTCAGTGCGCTGCTTGTTCCAGGCCTGCCGCCCGGTGTAGCGCGGGTTGGTGAGGATGACGCGGATCGCGGGCTTGGACCAAGCGATGCCGACGCGGTGGCTGTTGCGCTTCCGGTCGTACGCCGACGGGCAGAGGATGCCGTCGCGGGTCAACGCCTCCGCGATGGCGTAGATCCCGTGGCCGCCCAGGTACATGCCGAAGATCCGCTGCACGACCGGAGCAGTCTGCGGGTCTGGGATCAAACCGTGCAGACGTTTGCCTGTGGCGGCTTTCGCCGGGTTCGGATGCAGGCCGAGATCTTGAAGCATGTAGCCGTAGGGCGGGCGTCCGCCCAGATAACGCCCTTCCAGCCTGGTCTGAGACTCCATGGCCGTGCGGACACGGAGCTTGATGCGTTTGCGCTCGCCTTTGCTCATGCCGCCGAAGACGGACATGACCACTTCGTGAGCCTCGTTGTCAGGGTCAATGGGGCCGCCGATCTCGGGCACCCAGAGCGCGACTCCGTAGTGGGCCATCAGCGGCATGGTCAGTCCGTACTGGTTGCCGTAAAAGGCACGCTGGGGTTCACCGATGATGACCGCGGTGAAGCCACGCTGCGGGTCGCTCAGGGAGGCCAGCAGGCGGCTGGCCTCGGGGCGGCGCTGCCAGGGCAGGGACCGGCTCTGGCCGATGTCGAAGAACTTGGCGACGATGACGCCGCCGTGGGGTGCGATCAAGGTGCGGGCCAGGGTGAGCTGCCATTGCAGCGACGACTCCGGGTCCTGATTGTCCTCGGTCGAGACGCGACCATAGAAGGCGAACGAGATCTTCGGGATGGTGAAGCTCGCATTGGCGAGGTCGACCGAAATGCGGTCATGGTCCACTGTCATGTTTCCTCCGGAAGTTTTCCGTTGGTTTGCTCGATGTCCTTGCGTCTTGCATTAACGAGAAGACGAACAAGGGCGCGTGCCGCAGCAGGGGTAAATTCCGGAGGATTTGATGGGCAAATCACCAAAAATTGCCCGATGGCGGCGGGCGCGGCAGATTCGTCAACACGACTATAGCCCCCAGTGGGACGATTCTTGGGGTCAGGATTGGCATCTCTCAAATGCTTTATTCCGTTCACGGTGGTGCGCCCTAAAGGCGACTCTCGTAACTATTTTCATTCGGTCTTCACCTTTCCCTTGGTTGCCGTACGCTAGTTGCCCAGGCTTCGGGCCACGGAATTTTGAGAAAAATACTTATAGATAAGCGAAAATCGAATTTTTGCACTCAGCCCTGCCGGCTCGCCGTCCGCGTGCTCTTATTGCGTACTCCCGCCCGTTAGCTCATGCGGACAAAGTCGCAATCGAGCCTCGCCTGTCACCGGCAGCGCCAGCGCGGCAGTTGGAGCACGGGGCCAGTTAGCGGGCGTCGTCGCCGCTCCGCCCAGGCTTTCTCGAGTCCTTCTTCAACTCCTGCGGTGACGGCCACAGTACGTTGGGGTTTGACCTGGCAATGCCGAGCGGCGGCACCGCCCAGGACTCTGGTCGACGGAAATCCAGAGGACCACCGGTGATCCTCGCGTCGGCGAAATTGACTGCCCCGCCGGTAAACCATGCGTTGGTAAAGTTTAGCGCGCAGCCGGAAAACGATGCATCGATGAAGCTCACGGCACCATCGCCGAACCTTGCGTTGGTGAAGTGCATTTCGCCGTTTTCGAAACGTGCGTGGTCAAAGCGCAACCCGCCGTCAGAGAAATTCGCGCTTGCGAAGTAGACTCTGCTGCCGGCGAATCTCACGTTCTGGAAAAGCAGCCAGCTTCCGTCGAACTTCGCGTTGGTGAAGTGCACCCTGCCAGCGGAGAATTCCGCGGCTAAGAAGTCTAGCTCGCCACCCGATAACATTGCGCGCACAAAACTCAACCCACCGCCGGAGAATCTTGCGCCGGTGAATCCGATTCTGCCAGTAGAGAGTTTTGCGTCAGCGAAGCTGACCGTACCGCCTGAGAAAGTGGCGTCGGTGAAGAAGACGATGCCGCCGGCCAACGATGCTTCGTCGAAGCTTACCGTGTCGCTGGGGAAATTCGCTCCAGTGAAGTCCAGGAGAGTTCCCCGGGTGATGACAATGCCCGCAAGGTTGCCGCCGTCGAGTGTCGCGCCGCGGAGATTGAATTGCCGGCCGTGCCAGCTGGCCCTTGGGGATGGGGCCGCCTCGCCGAGGAGTAGGTGGTCACGGATGAGCGAGATGATGGTTTGACGGACCTGCCGCTCGGATCGCCGATCGTTCGCGGCTGGGGATTCCTGGGCGGCAGGTTTTGGAGTCGATGCCGTGTCATCGTCTGGTGGGGTGTAGGGCATGCGTAGATAGCCACAAAGCACGTCGATGCAGGTCTGCCGGCCTTCAGCCCAGTCGTCGGCGAGACCGGCCATGGCATAGACCCCGGCCAGACGCACCGCGACCTTATCCGAGCCGAGTTGCTCGGCGGCCTTACCGAAGCGCTCGTTGAAAAGCTTTGTGTTCTCCCTGTGCTCGGCCGCCTCTCCATGATCCTGCTTGCGATAGGCCACAGTTAGTGCGACGACACCGCCGATACCAGCCACCAGCGCAAGGACGATCTTGATCGCTTCGAAGGAATTTTGCACGCTCCACACTGCAGGGCCCGCAGGGATGCTCGTTGGCGTGCTGCCAGCCGCACCAGCTGGGTGCAAATGCCCGAAGACCCACCACAGACTCAGCCCTGCGAAGGCAGCCACGATCGCCGCCAGAAGCAGTACGGCCGCGACGTGTCCGAACAGCGGAACCCGCTCGGCGACCGGGCGGCTCTGCCTGGTACGACCTCGACGCCAGCGCTGCACAGCAGCCGCGCCGACGGCAGAAGCCCCGGCCACGATCAGCACTATGGGCAGCCACCGCCACCCCACTGCAACGAACGCCCTCCACGGGCGTAACCATGCGTGCTCTGGAAGGAGTACGAGAACACCGATGAGCACGAGGCCGAACCCTGCGACGGGAAGTGAAAAGGCCGGTTGGACGAGGGCGGCCAGCCGGCGGGCCACGCCGCTGCGTTCGGATACCGCTCTCGTATCGCTCATTGCACCTCATCTCATCAATGCCTGAATGGCTACGGGTACACGAGTCGTACCGGCACAGCAATACGCGGCACCAAGAGGTAGTGCATTACACCCACTAAACGGCGGCCGAAGCGCTGTTCCATGTCGACTGCATGCGACTAGTGGCGCACCGGATGGGGCTTAGCCTGAGAGCGGCGCCTTGGCGGTGCGAGGCGTACCAACCCAACGGCTGAACCAGGCTGCGACCCGCGGTGCGCTGAGCTTGATCGTGACGGCGGTCGCGGTGGCTGCCCACCAGACCAAGAGAATGATGAAGGCGCTGGTCAGGTACTCCACCGTGTTGTAGTTGGCGATCAGGATGTAGCCGGCGCCGAGGATGGCGGCGGTGAAGAAGCGAAGTACGGGTTGTCGGGTGGTAAGGCATCCGGTGGCTACGCCGAGCAGGACGGCTCCGAGGAATTGGGTCGTGCCACGGATCCAGGCCTCGCTGGGATAGAACGCCGTTGCGGCGGCGAACCGCTGCAGGCAGATGCCGGTGGTGCCGATCGCGATGAGGGTGACCGGTGGGCTGACGCGGCGCAGCCAGGTCTGGATGCGGTCGGCGGGGATGCGAGGTGCCGCGATCGCGATCAGGGCGGCGCAGGCGACGATCGGGACGGCGCCGAGCAGGGCGGTTATGAGGAACTCGTCTTTGATGAAGTTGACGGCGACGCCGGTTCCGATGCCCCACATTCCTGCCACCAGCAGACCTAGCAGAGCTGCACCGAGGAAGTTGCGGCGCAGCAGCATGCCGGTGGTCGCCGGGTCTTCGAGGCCGGCGGCCATGATCCAGGTGGTGGGGGCGAGTTGGGCTGCTGCCCAGCCGGTCAGGACCGCGAGCACGGCGGCGAGGGCCAGGTTTTCCCGTGCCCAGAAGACCTGGATGATGTCGAGTCCCCAGGTGTAAGGGTCTGCGGTGGCGATGGTCTGGAACAGCAAGGTCACCGAGCACACGGCGAGCACGGCGACCCGGGCCAGGCGGGAGATGGTGAGTTTGGTCCGGGGCAGCCGCACGGTTGCCGCGGTTTCGCCCTGCTGCGCATTCGAGGGCGTGACGAGGCGCAGCGCGCCGTTCGGGATCGCGTGCGGGTCACGCAAAGTCCGCGCCGCCGGAAGCGTCGTCGCAGCGAGAGCGGTTTCGAGGCCGGCAGTGACGGGGTCGTCGCCGACGAGGATGACGTCGCTGATGTCGGCGGTATCGAGATCAGCGTCGGCCAGTAGTTGCTTGAGGTGTTCGCCGAAGCGGGCGAGGTGAGGCTGGGCGGCGGTGCTTACCTCGGCCCGGGTGATCACGGCCGGCGGATGCGGGTCGGGCATCAAGAGCGAGACACGGGGCTGCACCGCCAGGAAGGCTCTGGCCTGCTGTGCTTCGCGGACTGTCCGCCAGTCGTGGGTGACCGGGCCGGCCGTGACGGCGGTCTGGAACAGTGCCTCGTCGATGGCTGGTGCAGCGGTGTCGCAGACTCGTGCTGTCGCGAGCTGCTGGTAGCCGCTGCTGACGTCGAGGATCGTCAGGTCTAGCGAGGCTGTGCCCACCAGCACGAACCGGCCGGTATTTCCAGCGAATGCTGCCGCTGCCGCCGCCGGGTTGACGATGCTCGGTGCGGGTAGGCCGGCGTTGGTCGCGGCCTGGCTGAGGCGTTGCCGGGCGCGATGTCCCCACGTCCGTGGGTCGATGATCGTCAGGGCGGTGATCGGGACGCCGGTCTGTGCGGAGGCGACGTTCGCGACATGCGCCAGGACGGCCGACACCGCGGCAACGGGATCCGGGGCGCTCTCCGCGTACAGCGCGCCGAGTGGATCGGGCTGATATCGATCGGGATCCGCCGTGCCCGCCGTGAGTCCGGCGGTGCCGGTGATCAGCGCTCCGGTGCCGGGATCGGTGTAGACGCCCTTGGGCAGCCCTGGATAGCCGTCGAAGAGGACGGGGTGGAATCCGCTTGCCGTGGCGGACGCCGCGGTGATCTGCCAGGCGGCGCAGTCGACGGCCAGGTGAAGATCGGTCGCAGGCATGCGGAGCAGTGTCGCAAAAGGACTGTTTGGGATGCGTGACCTTTCGAGGGTTCTTCGCATAGTGATAGACGCTTGCCTATTCGGTGGCCGCCGGGTCCGCCTAGCCGGTAGAGACAAGACCTTCTCAGCGACGGCTTCTGGGCAGGTGCGATGACCGACGGCAACAACGAGGTGCAGCGTAAGGCGGCGGCTCTGGCGCGTCAGCCGACGATCTGGGCCGCCGAAACAGCGCCGCCACGAGCTCGAGGGCGCGCCTGGCGGCGTACCCTCGCAGTGGCTCGCGCCCTGATGGGCGTCGTCGCCCTCGCGGTCGTGCCCCCGACGCTGCTCGCGTTGGTCTTCGGCTCGCCCGCCGACTTGGTGCCGTCTTGGGATGCCGTCACAGCATTCGTCGTCAGTGATCGGGGCGTGCGCGGCGATGGCGACCTGATCGTGCCGGCCGTGGTCGTGCTGCTGTGGTTGCTCTGGGCGGTGATGGCGCTACTGCTTCTCGGCAGCCTGGTGCGCGTCGTGCTCGGTCTACGGATTCCTCGGTGGGGGCTTCCCGCGTCCCTCCACCGCCTGCTGTTCGGCCTGACCGGAACGGCCGTCGTCGCGCTCGCCGCCAGCCCCGGACCGGGAACGCCACCACCGAGCGCCACCGCACCGGAGCCAGACGGCGCGGGAACGAGCGCGCTGCGGCCGGGCACCGTCACCGTGCTCGTCGGTGAAACGCGCTTCGAATACGAGGTCAAGCGTGGTGACACCCTGTCGAAGATCTCGCGGCGTTGGCTCGGCGACGCGGACCGCTGGCCGGAGATCTGCCGGCTGAATCGGCACCAGCACCAGACCGACGGGGCGCGTCTCACCGACTGCGACCTCATCTTCCCGGGCTGGAGCTTGAAGCTTCCCGACGACGCTCGGCCACCGACCGGGCTGCGGCCACCTGCGGCGTCATCGCCAATAACAAAACCCCCATTGGGTACGCCGACAGCACCGCCGAGCCCTGTTCCCGCAACGGAACGACCGATCACGACACCGCCCAGCACGTCGCCGCCGAGCAGCCCACTCCCGACTTCCACGCCTACCGCGCCTTCGCCGCCGGACGACGACAGCGACGCTGCGGCGCCCAGCGCTGAGGACGGCGTGCAACTCTCGCCGGAGAGCTGGGTGTCGTGGGCGCTCGCCGCCGCCGTCAGCGCCGCTGTCGCGATGCTCTGGCGACAGCGCCGTCGTCGATACACCGGCCAGCCCGACGATGATCCGCCGACGGAGCTGCCGCCCGCGGCCTCCGCCATACGCCGAGCCGTAGTCCGAAAACCCGAGCCGCCGCCGGCCACCAGCGAGGAACTTCCCGCGGACGTGACGTGGCCTGCGGGCGGGGTCGGTCTTGTCGGAGAAGGCGCACAAGCTGCCGCACGCGCGGCGATCGTCGCCGCCCTGGCCACCGGCGACCCCTACCGCCCCGAAGGACGCGGAGAAGTCGTGATCGACGTCGGCGCCCTGGGAGCGCTACTCGGCCTCGACGCCGGCACCCTTGGCGCGTGGCCGCGTGTGCATGTCGCGGACACCGTCGATGACGCCCTCGCCGTCATCGAGGAACGGCTGCTGCATCGTCGCCGGATCCTCGACGAGCACGACGTGACCAGCCTCGACCAGCTGCGGCGCGCTGCCCCTGATGAGGAGGCGATGCAGCCGGTGATGCTCGTCGTGGGGACGCCGCAGGCCGGAGCGCGGATGCGTACCAAAGTGGCTCTTGCCGTTGGTGAAGAGCTGGATGTGTCAGGGCTGCTGATCGGCGAATGGGCACATGGCATCACCATCGACGTGGGCGCTGGCGGCCATACTCGGATCTTCTCGGGGCAATCGACGACACCGGTACCGGTCCGGCTGCCTGTCCTCGACCAGGACGCGGCGAATCAGATCCTGATGGCGTTGCGCGAAGCCCACACCGGTGAACCGCCCGCGACCGCTCCGGAGTCGGCGCCGCCTGCTGTGGTGCCACTGCACGCCAGCCGGACACAGGCTGTTCCGGATAGCGCTCCTCCGGCAGTCCCGGCTGCCGCTGAAGTAATGCGGGTTCAGCTGCGGGTGATCGGTCCGCCTCGTATTGAGGACATCGTCGCTGAGGGCCGGCCGTTGCGGGCCAAGGCGCTGGAGCTTGCGGTCTACCTGGCGGTCCATCCGGACGGAGCCACTACGCGCGAGATCGGCGAATACCTCTATCCCGATGCTCGGCTCAGTCAGGCCGATCAGCGGGTACACACCATCGCCTCGAACCTGCGGCACGTACTCGGCCGGGCCGGCAACGTCGAGGCCAAAAGGGCCTACCTCATCATGACTGGCGGGCGGTATCGGCTGGATCCCGCAGCCGTGGACGTCGACGTCTGGACCCTTCGCAACCTCCTGCGTGACGCGACCATCGCAACCGGGGATCGTCAGCGGGAGCTGCTTATCGCCGCCTGCGAACTGAGCAGTGCGCCTCTGGCGGAACATCAGCATTACGACTGGCTCGAGCCACACCGGGAAGCAGTGCGTCGATGGGGTACGGAGGCGCGTCTCGCGTTGGCCGCCGCCCTCATGGATGCGGGCGAACCGCAGGCCGCGTCCGACCTGGTCGACGGTGCCATCGCGTTGGACCGCTACAACGAGACCCTCTACGCCGAAGGAATGCGCGCTCGCCACGCCCTCGGCGACGCCGAGGGCATCCGAGGTTTGCTTCGGGCACTGGGCAAGGCACTAGCTGATCTCGATGCTGAGCCAGGCGAATCCACGACCGCGCTAGCCAACGAACTCCGCGGCAGCTTGGCAAACGCTGATCAAGCGGCCCCCCGTCAAGTCAATGACTAGATCTGCCTGGCGGCCCAGTCAACTCGACGAAAATAGTTCCGATATCTTGTTTCAAGATCGATGCAAACCAGTACGCACTAGATTCGCTTCAATATATGGCGATTTGGTTTGTTTTCCACGTTACCAAGTCCGTGCAGGCTGCCGGAGCTTCAAGTGACGAGTTACCCTACTGCTGTGCACATCATCGAAGCGGCAGCATGGGGCGTAGCTGGCGGCGCTGTTGCTGGGATGATCAGTATTTCTACGGCTGTTGTCGCTGCAAACTTTCGCTGGCCCTGGCGTGGGCGTCGAGACGGCATTTGGCCACGATTGTTCGTCGCGGGCGCTGGGCTATTTGTCGGGGCGACGGTCTCCGCTGCCGCCCACGGCCAGATCACCGGAGAGTGGCCGGCTTTGATTATGGGTGCAGCTGCACCGTCACTCGTAAGAGGAGTGTTGTCCCGCATAGAGGTGCAAGAATCAAAGCCGGGGAGCGATACTTATGGTCAAAGCTGAAAGTGTTCTAGGGCGGATTGCGTTGGCCGCTCAAGATCGCCAACCTCGGATCCGCGTCAGTGCTCCGCGATGGCTGTATGAAATTCTCATTGCCGGAGGCGCCTCGCCCTCGACGGGGGTAGCGTCACTGCGTTCTGTTAATCTACCTTCTGCGTCAAGCAAAAATGACGAGCATGCCGGTCAGGGCGAGGCCTTGCTATACCGCCTACGCGCCGAAACGGCGGACGAAAAATTGCGTGTTGGGCGGAATTACCTAGCTGGTGGCCTGCCCCTGCTCGCTGAGCGCCTACTCCGTATGGCAATGGTCGGTCAGAAAACTGCGGAGGCGGCATACTACTGGGCGCTAGCTGTACTCAGCGACACTACAATCTACCGCCCACAGCATGTTGGCATTGAGGCGGCCGCCGAAGCCTTCGAAGCCGCCAAGGATGATGACCCTTGGCGGCCGGCGCTCTCAGTTGTACTGCAACTTAATGGGTCGGATGATAGCCGCAGGCAGGCGATCCGCGCTTTTCGGCAGCTGCCCGAAGGCCGTCGCGATGAGATCAGTAGACACCTGGACATGCTGATGGATGCCGAAGACGACGTTACATTCCGCAGATTCAAGAATGATCGCGTTCATCGAGTACCGAAATTATTTTCGACGGACTCGAGGATGGCTCGATCGGCCACCCCAACCGACAGTGAGGTTGCGAGCTGGCTTGACTTCGACAAGCTGTATTTCCGGCGAGCTCAGATGCGGCGCTTCCGATTGAAGGCTGAAGATCTCATAGCGACGGTGACGTTGGCTGAACCACTCGACGGCAGTCGCCGCGTCCGCGCACCATATGGCCCTGCGCGATACTCTGGTTATAACGTTCATAATTTCTTGTTCGCGACCGACGGTGTCCGGCACGGTAGAGCAGCGCTTGACTTTGCAAGCGGAGATTACCGATATGAGGAGCGAATTAATTTCCGCCATGATGCCGTCTCTTCAGTAGATCTGACACACCGAGGGAATGGCCTTTCCCTGCGTGTTGGCTTATTAAACAAAACAGAGATAGTTGTAGCTCTGGGTGATGGGATACCGGAGCTCGGGGATGTTGGGGGTGACGCATCCGGCCTCGCGCGATCCGCGCTTGAATCCATCGCAAGCGAAGGAATAAATCGACCGGCCCTGCCCTACTTCGATGAGGATGGGCGGGCCAGGACGGACGATGTCGATAATACATAGATCGGTCGATGCGAGTGGCCAATAGGGGTTCCTCGATCGAGATCGAGTCCTAGGCGCATCAGTTGATCTGACGGGATTCGTTGAATCCGGATCGGCAAGTAGCGTGCGAACTCGAAAAGCGCATGCAGCCTTTTCCGCAGGCACCACGTAGCCATGCCGCAGCGGACGGCCTGACACGAAGGCGGCCGCACGCGACTTTGCCGACCGCCTTCACGCTATGCCCTGCCGGCGCCCGTTCCCGGCAGGGCATAGCCACTCCCCGGAGATGTCTGATACGGCGTCGTGTAAACACGCTGGCAGCCTGCAGCACGAAACAGGAGCAGCTCCTGCGTGGATCCAGATTGGCATTTCGGCATCGAGCGTTCAGGAGGAGACTGAATTGGTGCATTTTGATCAACGCCAGCTGACGGCGCGACTGGGTGTCGCCCTCGTCGACCAGTTCGTGCATGAGCACCTTCAATGGATCTTCCGGGAGCTTCCGGTTAGTGATGTTGGCATCGATGCGATCATCGAGCAGCGCGCCGGCGATAGGGCGACAGGGCGTTTGATGGGGGTGCAGATCAAGAGTGGGGCATCGTTTTTTGGTGAGCGGGTACCCGACGGGTGGATTTACCGGGGGGTCCGCGACCACCTTGACTACTGGTTGGGGTACGAGCTGCCGGTTCTACTTGTCCTGGTGGACGTCGAAAATAAAATCGCTTACTGGGTCCACATCGAGGCGCGGCACGTGAGTCTGACCTCGATTGGCTGGAAGATCGTCATCCCGGATCGGCAACGGCTGGATGTGACGGCCTGTGGTCCCCTGAGTGCGATCTGCGCCAGAACCCGCCAACCGATTCGCCCCATCACCAACCCGCTGCAGGCCCCATCTCAGGTGACTGCTGCAAGTACCGCAGCTCAGTCGGCTTCCGCAGGTCCTAGGAACCCACCGTTGCCAGCGGGCCAGCGGATGGCTTTGCTAACACTGATGTCTATCGGCGGAGGGTCAGCCAGCAGCCGGGAGCTACGGGACCGTTACGGACTCACCATCCTGAAGTGGGATCGTGATGCTCTCACCAAGCTCGGTTTCATCAACGTACGCAAGAGCGGTCCTAGGTTGCTTCTTGAACTAACCGATCGAGGGTGGGCATGGTGCGCTCAGGAGCTCGGAGCACCGCAAGAGTCGACATTGAGAAACACGAATGCCGCCCTGTCGGCGATGACCACCGGCATTGATCGTTACATGCGAAGAAATAGGCTCACGCTAGCAGACGTGTTCGCAGACCATGATCGGACAAACGAGGAGTTCGGTACTCAAGATTAGCCCTTGATAGTTCGAATCTGGTCAGTGCACGCTGATGTGGATGTGGTTAGTGTGCCAGCCGCATGGGTCGTCGCCCCCGAACGGATTGTTGTAGGAATGCCAGCCTTCGTCGTCAGTCCAAATCTCGTAGAACCAGATGATGTATCGGATGCCGAGCCGGGCGGCATTCGTGGCCGCCCAGGCGGCCATCGCGTCGCCGTGGGCGCGTTGCATGCCGGTTGCTGCGGTGCCGGAGGTCATCTTCCAGTCGCAGGCCTGGCCTGAGGGGTGCTCACCGTGGTCGTCCATGCGATAGCACGAGGGCTTCGGGAAGCCGGCGGCATTTGCTTGCCCGACGAGGTGGAGAAGCCGAGGCGTGATGCAGCCGGCGCCGGTGGTTGGATCAGGACGGATGTCGCACTGCTCCTGCGGCCAGGATCCGTCGGGGTTTCGCGGAGCGGGTTCAGCTGTGCCGAGCATTGAGCATGGGAGCGCGGCGCCGCTGAGGGCGTCGACGAGACGGGTGGCCTCTGCCTCCCACTTCGCGTATGCGTCGGGGAAGGCCGAGATCTGGACCGCCTGCGCGGCCTGAGTGAGTGGCAGGGTGTCCCAGCCCGGGACTTCGAGGAGCTCTTCGTAGAAGCGTTCGGCCTGGTAGGTGGGCTGTGAGAGTTGTTCAGTGGTGCCCCAGCCTTGGCTCGGACGTTGCTGGAAGACGCCGATGGAGTCGTGGTCGTTGCGGCTTCCTAGGTGCGGCAGGTTGCGCAGGCCGGACTCCTGCATCGCTACGGCGAGGGCGATGGACCAGCCCCGCGGGGAGACCTTCTTGGCTGCTCCGACAGCGATGATCGTCTGAGCGATGGACACCTGGTCGGCATCCCAGAGAGGCGTGGTCCCCGTCGCCTCGGAAGGAGCAACACCGGGTGCGGAGAATTCGGCACAGGCGCCAGAGTCGCTGCCACCGATCGAGGACAGCAGCACCGTTGGGAGGCCGAGGACGACGGCGATGACGGTTACGACGATGCCGATGACGGCTTTGGTCATGGGCGGCCTTTCAGGCGAAGACGAAAAGGGCTGGCGCCATGCAGTTGGCCGGCCGAAGGCCCCTCTTCAGAGGCGGTGGACCAGTGGAAGCACGCTTTCGTGCGCGTCGGTGAGGAGCCGCGTCAGTAGAGCCCGATGCGGGTACAGCGGGTGGCCGACACCGACCGGCAAGGCAGTGCACCAGTCCCAATGGCCTGGTTGAAGCCCGCGCACGATCCACAGGCCGTTCTCTTGGTCGAGGAATATTGCGCTGTTGAGCTGCGGGGCGAGCAACGTCAGAGGCTGGCTGGAGCATGTGATCAAGCAGTGGCATGCGGGATCGTTGTAGATCCGGCGGCGTCTGTCATTGTGTTTGGGACATCGGCAGTCGCAGGGGTGTTCGTGCGCGTTTTGATAGTGACGGTACGTAGCTGTCTCCTTGTCGCAGAACCCAAAAAGGCCGGTGGGCCGCCCACCTGAGCGGCCCACCGTGTGGTGTACGCCGATTGATCCTGGCGGCGGCTTAGACGGATCTACCCGTGCAGCAGTCCACGGACGACTGCTGGAAGTACCCCGGCCGCCATAGCGATGGCTATGGCTTGAATGAGGGTGTCGTCCGGATCAGATTCATAGGCTCGTTCGATTGCCAGCTGTGCCAGCAGGCTGTCTCCCTGCTGCACTGCGGCAAGCGCGAGGAGGGTGGCTGGAGCCGCGGCGTGAAGATCGTCGGCGCGGCGGGTCAGGTCTGTCCACATGCGAACGTCGATGTCTTCGCCGGCGAGCCGCTCGATCGCGCAGTTTTCCAGTTCGGGATCAGTGAGTAGGGCGAGTATGAGGGCCACCCGGTCGTCGGGGAGGTGGCGGTGTTGTTGGTAGGTAGCGAGTGCTTCGTTGATGAGTTCCTCGACGAGGTCGTGCCAGCGAGTGCGGCTCCCCGCGGTGACGCTTTCGATCTCAGCGATTTGCTTGTGGGCGTCCGCTAGGGCGATACGCATCGCTTCTCGCTCGGCTCCGGTGATCGGGGTGAGCCGAGCGACAGCGTCCCCGCTGTCGGCTGCGGTCCAGCCCAGGTAGGTCGCGTGGGCGGCAGCAGCAGTGATGTGGGGATCGAACGGGATGCCGTCGGCCGGCGATTCAAGGGCGTCGTGATCGATGTACCAAAGCCGGTCGTCGTGAATCCGCAGCATCGCGGGGATGGCGATGCCATCTGCGTTGAGCGCCGCTCTGGTGAGCGCCAAGACGTTGGTGACCGCCTCGTGTGTGCCATACCCGATAAGGATGACGCCGTCGCATTTGTGCGCCGCGACAAGTTTTGCGGTCGTGGCTGCACTTTCGGCGGTGTAGGCCGAGTTGCTCGTGGTCGTGGCGGCGGCAGTGATGATGTGTCTTCCACGGAGCAGGACGATGACGAGCTGATCGTGAGGGTAGAATCTGAGCATGTAGGGCACGAGGGCTGCCGTCTCGGCGGGCTGGTCCGGGTCGAATTGGTCGATGCTGGTCATGGATATCCCCAGATTTGTCGGTGCCAGGGAACCCTTCGCCTACGTGTGACCCGATTTCGCCGGGGACGCGCTTGGGGTTCCCGGCTCGGGCTGACGTGGAAGTTGTTGGTGGTGGCGACTTCAGCTCGCCTGGATCTCTCGCGAGGGGCACGTTGACTGCGTGCCCCAATAGATGTTGAGGCGAGCAACCATGCCTTACGGCAGATTGATGTCGTGTTCGGCCATCACCGCGTGGATTCGGGCGACGACGTGCTCGGGGCGAGCGGTGATGAGCAGTTCGTGCTCGTGGTGGGTCGACCTGCCGTGCTGGTCGAGGATGCCGATCATCCAGCGCATGTAGCCGTCTCCGGCGAGGTGTGGGCTGACGCCGACACGGCGGCCGTCGGGCAGGTCGAGCCACGTGACGTAGTCGCCGCCAGGTGACTCGGACTCTAGATACCAGGGTCGCCCGAGTTGGTTCGCTACCGGCGCCTGGAGTACGGGGCTGTGTTCATGGCCGGGGTCAGTGGGGTCGTTTCCCGTCGGCCAGGAGTAGTCCCAACGAGCATTTATTGCTTCTCCGTCGTATAGCGGCAGGACAACTCGTTCGTCGCGGCGCTCTACGATGCCCGCGGTTTCAAGCAAGCGAAGCCGATGCAGTACCAGACACAGAGGTAGCCCTGTCAGCTTGGAGAGTTCCTCTGGGGTGCCGATCCCATATGCGGAGATCGCGCGCACTATCTGAGCGGATTCACGATCGAGTCGGTCGGGTGGTCGCTTACTGGCCTCGATTTCGCCGGCAACCTCGTCATGGAAATCGGTCACAGCCGCCTTACCTCCTTCACCCGGCGAAGGCTTGAAGCACACGCCCGGGCCGGGTGAAAACGAAATGGATGTGGACGCATATCTTCAATAAGATCGGCGGCATCAACTGCCGGGTGTTAGCACCCGGACGCGAGCGAGGGCGCTCACGGCCGCTCCCTACAAAGATGCGGACGCGTGCCCCGGGCTCGGCTGGCGGACCCGGGGCATGCGTCGCTGCTCGGAGTGTGCGTCAGACCGAATACGCCGCAACGGTGATGGCGCCGTCCGGTCCGAGGCTGACCTCGTGCCTGACAGCGAGGGTCTCCTCGACGGTGAGCAGGTGGGCCGGCAGCTCGGGCACCTTCTCACGCCAGGCTCGGTAGAGCCGGTGTGTGCCGTCGATGAGCAGTGGCGCGGCCTGATGCTCGACGAGGAGTTGGCCGACGATCACCGGGTTGGTGAGGTCGGTCGTCATGGCGTACTCCCGGTCCAGGCCGTCGCTGGTGGGTCCGATGAGCGCGGCTGCGGACCTTCTCGGGTCGTCGAGATGCTTGAGCCCGTAGAAGGCAGCCCATGCCGCGACAGGAAGCGGCTGGGTGGGGCGAGGTTCCGCGGTGATCGCCGCCTCGGCGGCGTCGATGGAGAACACCCACGGGCCGAATTGGAAGAACTGGCTCATTCGGCGCCTCCGTCGGCCAAAACGGCGGGGATGAGGTTGAGGGCAGTAGGCCGCTGGATTGGATGGGGCACGGATCTTTCCCTTCCGACAGCGCCGGGGCCGAGCACCTGAGCTCGGCCCCGGCGGGGATTGGACGATGCAGTTCAGGACTGTTCGGTCTCGGCCGGAGGCTCGTCGTCCTCGTTGGCCTGCCCGGCGTTACCGGCCTCGTCGTCCACCGAGGGTTCGCTGGTCTGCGCCTTCGGGAAGAGGAAGGTCAGCGGCGTCTCGGCGACCAGCACGAGACGACCGGCGGCGGCGAGTTTGGTGCAGTTGTTGCGCACCGCGCCGGAGCTGACCGCGCGGCCGTGCTGCGCGCTGATCACGGTGGCGACGTCCTGGGGCGTCATCGGCCTGCCCGGTGCGGCTTCCAGGACGGCAAGGGTCAGTCTCTCCAGCTCGCCGCGCGCGAACGGCTGGTTGCCGTCGCCGTTGGCGCCTGCCGTGTTGCTGCGAGCTCCGGTGCTCGTCGCACGCGGCGCAAGCGGCGGTGTGCCCTTGGACAGCTTGATCGTGTGGATCTCACCGTCGGAGCCGATGATGCTCAGCGTGCCGTCCGGGTCAGCGAGTGCCAGGAGGGCTGCGATCGAGGCCGGCATCGTGGTCGTGCCGCGGATGACCTGCGTGCAGAGAGGGCAGCGCGGCGGCTTCGGGTCCGGGTCGACTTCGCTGGCCTTGGTCGGGCCGGGCACCCACCGCCGCGTGTCGTCGGGCTTGCGGCGAGCGGCGTCTACCCGCTCCATCGCGTCGAGCAACCGGCTGGCGGTCGGGTGGCTCATGCCCGTTTCGGCGACGATCTGATCGAGCGTTGCTCCGTCGTCGCCGAACTCAGCAAGCACGCCTTTGACCGACATGACTCTGCGGTCCGCGAACCGGGGGTTCTGCCTCCTGGCGCCTGCCGACGAACTCGGTGCTGTGCCGGTGGCGCTGGCGTCCACCCCAGTGGATCCGACCGAGTCGGTGTCCTGCCCGTCCGTAGGCTCGATGCCGCCGGACGAGTCGCTCGTGCCGTCGCCCTCCGCCTCGGCGTGGTTCTCAGACGGCTCGATGCCGTCGGAGTCCGGCTCCTGTGCCGAGTCAGCGGCATCGGTGTCGTCGACTACAGCATCGTCGGTGGCGTTCGCCTTGTGGAAGTCGCCGGGGTGCAGCTCGTCGGCGGCGACCTCGGAGAGGACCCAACGTGCCGGTGCGCCCTCGTCCGCGTCCGGGTCGGCCGGGACGATCAGGCCGGCTTCGACAAGGACCTTCACGGCCCTGTCGACGGTCGACTTCGACTTACCCGTCTTGTCGACGAGTTCGGCCGCGGTGGCCGGGCCGACTTCGGCGACCGCGCGGAGTACCGCCTGGGCCGAAGGTTGCAGATTTGCGAGATCCATCGGTTTCCCTCCTCGGGAACTGTGGGGTGGAACCCGGCGCGATCGGCGCCGGGCTTTGTTGCCCGCCCGGAACATGAGGAAGGCCGGCCACAGTTATCTGTGGCCGGCCTTCGCGTTGTGGGGCGGAGTAGGGGGTTCAGTCGGCGGCGAGAGCACAGAGGCGCGTGCCGGCCTGGAGTGCGCCCAGGTAGGCGCACGCCTCGTCGAGGAACCGGAAGCGGTCAGCGTGGCTGCTGCTGGCCGCCCGCATCAGGGTTCCGTCGGTGGTGATCAGCGCGTCGCCGACGAGCGCGACCCGCCAGTAGAAGCCGACGTATGCGGACTCGCCGGCCTGATACAGCCCCAGCTCGTAGGGGTCGAGCCGCTGGTCGCCGACGTGGGCCAGCATCGCGAGGACCCGGGGCTGCTGCTCGAAACGTCGGCGCGCCTCGTCCTCACTGACGTCGTCCGGCGCGGCCCGGTGCTGAGCGAGGAAGTCCTCCCAGCACCTGGCCGTCGGTGTCTTGGCGACGACCTGCGTGTACCAATCACGCCAGCGGGCCGCGGCCCGGTCGGCACTGGCAGCCGCGGTGCGGTCGAGATCGAGGCGGCTCTTGCGTCCTCCGGCGGTCGTGGTGACCGCACCGAATCGGCGAGCGGCGCTGATCAGCCAGTAGCTCAGGAACCGCGTCAGCCAGCCGATCAATGGCCGATGCCGGACGTGGAACCGCTGCACCGGAACCCCGTTGGTCGACAGCAACTCGTCGAGCTGCTCGGAGGCGGTAAACCAGTTGGCATCGGTGTCGGGCGCGAAGCAGACGGTGACGATTCGTTTCCCAGCGAACGTGGACATGGCAGGGGTGCTCCCTTCACGAAGCGGTGAAGCGGGGGTGGGTGGTGCCACCGGAGCGCGGCGTCTGGTCTGAGACATCTGCGAACGAGGCGCGGCGCGGGATCACGAGCCGACCATGGAGGTGGGCAATGAGTGATCGCGGCGGGCGCGGGCAGATACCCCGAGCGGGGGCAGACGAGCGGCGGTGCGAACAAAAGGAATCCGCACCGTAGCTCCACCACCTGACAGCGCCACCTCTGTCAGAAACCGCGATCATGTACGTGACCTGCTCTGACAGGTTTCGGCTTCGCGCCTGTTGACAGCTGTCAGAGTTGGAAGGATCCGTCGTCGCCGTAGTTCGGGTTGGCGGCGGTGGGCGCCCCGTGGTCGCTGGGCAGCTCGATCAGGCGTACCCGGTGGATCTCACCGGCGGGCAGCCACACCGGGTCGGCCGGTTCGTGGTTCTGGGTGGCGGTCGCGACCGGGGTGATCACCGGCTGTTCGTCACGCAGGAGCCGGTGCAAGTGGTCTTCGCGCTGTTCGCTGCCGAGCCAGATCAGGACCGGGTATCGGGGGCCGCCATCGCGAACCAGGGCGGCGTAGCGGTCGAGTTTGGCGATCACACGGCCCAAAGCCTCGGTGCCGGTGTCGGCTTCCAGGAAGAACCCGGCCGTCATGCCGGCCTCGCTCCAGAGGCCGTGTCCGTCGGCGGTGACAGCCCGGAACTGGTTGCTGGTCGTCGTCTCGGACCACCAGCGATCCAGGCGCGCTTCGGGATGCCGGCGGCTGTACGCCTGGAGGCGGACGAAGAACTCATTGACCACGAGCAGGTGGTTCAGGTGCGGGTTCGTCGACAGTCTCTGTACGAGCTGATCGCTGGCTCGCGGGGTGAGCTCGGGCCGGCGGTGGACTGAGGCTTGGAACCGTCGGCCGTTGTAGCCGAGCGTCCAATGCCAGGGCTGGGTGCCTCCGCCGTCGCGGAAGAACCGGAATCGCTCGAGCAAGTCGAGGTCGGCCAGTACTCGCAGGCGTAGCTCGCAGGTGCGCCGGGCTCGAAACAGCATGCGATGGATCTGGCCGGTGGTCAGGACCTGGTGCTCGTCGAGGAGCTGGAGCAGGGTTCGGTCGCGGATGGTGATCCGTGGGTAGAGGGAGAGAAGGCTGGAAGCCATGGTGATCACCCCTGTGGGGAGAGAGACCCGTAGGGAGTCGTGACGTGTCGATCTTGGAGGTACGCCCGGCGTCGGCGATATAAGGGCAGCTCAGATGCCTGACAGGCGGTAGAAGCAGGGCTCGCCGGGGTGCTCGCCTGGCAGGCGAACCCCGGCGAGCACCCGAGCGAGGAACCCGGCGAGGACCCCCACGCACCACCGGGTCAGGTGTCGCCGGAAGCCATTCGGCGACGAAGCGCGTTGCGGGCGATCTGTTGCATCGGTGGTTCCTCGCCCGTCGGCCGGTTCGCTGCCGCGCATAGCTGCCGGATCGCGGTGGGTTCGCCGTCCTTCGGCCCCGGCGGGTTGGTGACCATGGTGAATGCCGGCAGTTCCCGGTTGCCGACCAGCAACCGTGCGGTGGCGGTGAACAGGTCGAGGTTGGCGAGGTCGTGCTCGTCGACCTGAGGTTTGGTGTGCTTGGACAGCTCGCGGGCGTCGTCCGGGTCGACGTTGAAGAAGATCTTCGACCGGGCGTTCGCTGACACGGCCGCGGCGACATCAGCCGGGAGCTGGTGCAGATCCTGATGGGCCAGGACGAGGCTGAGCCGGAACCCCCGCGCCTCGGCCAGCATGTCGCTGACGCTGTTAGGCAATGTCAGGAAGTTCTGGCACTCGTCGAGATAGAGCACCGCATCCCTGCGCTGTTCCTCAGGGACGCCGGCACGGGCGATCGCGGCCTGCCAGACCCGGGCGACGAGCAGCGAGCCGAGGATTCGTGCGGTCTCCTCGCCCAGGGTTCCCTTGGGCAGCCGGCACAGCAGTACGCCGCCGTTGAGAACCTGACCCATGTCGAAGGAGCTGTGGGCGTTGCCGATCACGTTCTTCACGAAGTCACGCAGCAGGAACGCGCGCAGCCTCGCGAGGACGGGGGCGATCACCTGGCCGCGGAATTGCTCGTTGATGCCGTCGTACCAGAGCCAGAACCCGCCGAGTCCTTCCGGATCGTCAAGCCCGTGGGTGAACCGGGCCCGGAACTGCCGATCCTGGAGCAGCGACGGCACCAGGCTCAACGTGGGTTTGGCGTGACGCATCAGGGTGAGGCAGGCGACGCGCATGGTGTCGTCCATGCGTGGCCCCCACTGGCCTTGGAAGATCTTCGCGAAGATCCCCACGAGGTTGTCCACGGCGAGGTGCGCATCGCCCTGGTCATCGAGCGGGTTGAAGCAGGCGCTGTTCTCCTGCTCCGGGTCGATGATGTGAATGCGGTCCGCGTAGCTGGCGGGGAGCCGATCGAGGATGTCGATGATCAGGTCGCCGCGTGGGTCGATGACGACCGTGCCTCGTCCGGCCCGGATGTCACCCAGGATCATGTTGAGCAGCAGCACCGACTTACCGACGCCGGTCTTCCCCACCAGATGTACGTGCTGCCGGCTGTCGACCACCCGCAGTCCGACGCTGTGGCCACCGACCTGCGAACGGCCGAGGATCCGCACGTTGCGCCCACCGGACGGCACCTGCACGGGGGCCGGTACCGCCTTGGCTCGAGCACGGTCCAAGCCGGGTACTGCCAGGTCTTGCGGCAGAGCCGCGAGCGCTGCGAGCTCGGGCACCGTGGACAGGAAGCCGCGCTGCAGCCGGCGTGCTGCGATGACCGCGACCGGGTGCGACATCTTCATGCGCCGCAGCCGGTTCGGGCCGGTGTAAGCCGCGGCTGCCGAGGCGATCGTGTGAGCAAGCCCGGCGAGGCGTTGCCGTGTCCGCTCCGCCTGCTCCGGCGTCGGCGGTGTGCGGCCGGCATCGGCGGCGACCGCGTACCTGATCGCGAGTTCGAAATGCGGCACCCGGGTGGCCTTGTCCACGAGCGTGCGCGCTTCGATCGCGGCGACCGGGTCGCGCTCGGGCCGCTGGACCGGAGCCGCTGTGTTCCGCCGATGCGGCGGGCCGGGCAGGAAGACCTCAACGAGCCAGAGCAACGGCTCGATCAGCAGTCGCACGGCGCCAAGGGCCGAGCGGGTAGCGAAATCGGGCCGTCCGCGCGGATGGTTGCTGCTCTCCGCCGCCGCTCGTCGCGCCGCGCGGACCCGCCGGGCAGTGGCCGGACGGGCGAGCACTTGAACGCAGGCGTGCTCACGGCTACGGACCTCGGCGCCGGCGGCGAGCAGCGCTCGCAGCGGATCGGCGTCGTGCTCGGAGCGCAGCGGCAGCACGTCGGTGTGCTGGGGCCAGTGCGCTCCACCCGTCTGTTCGGCGACCGTGGCCGGGATCGGTTCGGCGGCCGGTTCGGTGGTCAAGGTGGCGGCGGGCCAGGCCGCCCGGGCGGCGAATTCCACCGCGCCGGGAGGCACGGTGCCCGGAACCCAGACCCGGATCGTCAGAACGCGGCCTGTCCATGTGTACTCCCAAGCCACGTGCGAGTAGCCGTACAGTCGTCGTCGCCAGATCGATGGGGTCAGGACGCTGGCCAGGGTTGTCCAGAAAACGGCGGCAGCTTCACCGGTGACTTCCGGCGGAGCAGCGATCGTCACCCATCGGGCATCGGTCGTGTGACGGCGGTGCCGCCAGGCGTGGAGCTGATCGTGGCTGATGAGAGCCGCGACGGCCGCGGCTGCGGCGACGATGCCGAGCCACGGCCGCGCGAGAATCCATTGAGCGAGATCTTCGGGCCAGGTCGGGGCAGCCGTCATCCGGCCTCGCCGATGCCGGTGACGGCGATCTTGTGTTCGGCAGCGGAGCCGACGCTGCGGAACGGGATGCGGTTGCGGCCCGCGACGAGCAGGCCCTCCCCGCGCGGCACTGACAGCAGTAGCCGCGCCTCCCCGGCGGTGAGGGCGAATGCGGCGGTGACGGCGTCGATGGACTGGGTGGACTGGCGCATCAGCACTTGCGTTGCCGCGTTGGACACCACGGCCAGGCCGAGATCGGTCGACAGCACGTCGGCGGCGTCCTGGGAGATCACGCTCAGCCCGGCCCGCCGCTTGCGGGCGGCCTTCGCCATCCGGAACAGGAACCGGCCGCCTTCCGGGTCACGCATCAGCAGCCAGGCCTCGTCGACGACCACCAGGCTCCGCTGCCGTGACGCACCGGTGTCGGGGGTGTCAATGCTCGACCAGATCGTGTCGAGGGCCAGGAGCGTGCCGACGGTGCGCAGCTCGTCGGGCAGGTGCCGCAGCGACCACACCGTCAGATGTCCGCCTGGCGTGCTGGTGGTCGGGCCGTCGAACAGGGTGGCGAAGCTGCCCCGGGTCCACGGGGCGAGCCGTGCGGCGAGCTGCGTCGCGGCGGGATCGGTGTCGGCCGCCAGGACGGTGGCCAGATCGCGCAGCAGCGGCGCGGGCCTGGTCCAGGTCGCCGGATCGGCGTTGATCCCGGCCTGGTGGTAGGTGGCGATGATCGCCCGGTCCAGGGCGGCGCGTTCGGCCGGCGGTGGGACCGCGCCGAGCATCACCGTGATGAGTGTGTGCAGGAAGAGGCCACGCCGGGTCAGAGCGTCCGGCCGGCCGTCAGCGGGCAGATCGAGCGGGTTGAGGCGTTCCTCGGGCTGGCCCAGCCGCACCACGGTGCCGCCGACGTGCTCGGCGAGCGGGGCGTACTCGTCTTCCGGGTCGATGACCGACACGGTCGTGCCCTGATAGAGGTTGCGGAGCACGTCGAGTTTGACCAGGTAGCTCTTTCCGGCGCCGGAACGGGCCAGGACCACGCTGTTGTGGTTGTCCTGCGCCCACCGGTTCCACAGCAGCACGCCGTTGCTGGTGGTGTTCAGCCCGTACAGCACACCCTCGGGCTCGGCGACCAGACCGGGCGCCGGCGCGGGCAGGTCGGCCGAGGCGAGCGGGAACGCCGCCGCGAGCGCGGTGGTGTCGAGCACCCGGCGCATGCGCAGCGGGTCCACGCCGATCGGGAGCGTGGCGATCCAACCCTGCTGCTGGCGGAACGTCACCGGCTGCAGGTCGAGCAGCACGCTCGCTGCCGCCGCTTTCACCCCCGCGCTGACCGTGCGCAGCTCGTCGAGGTCGCGGGCGTGCACGGTGATGTAGAGGCCGGTGTCGTAAAGCTTCGCCGCGCCGCGGGCGACCCGATCGGCGAGATCGGCAGCGTCCTCGGCCGCAGCTTCCGTCATCGGGTCGTCGAGGCGTCCCTGGTCGGCGGTGAGCCGGCGCGACGACTCCAGGCGGGCGCGCTGGCGCCTGAGCATCGGCGTCGCCAGCTGCGGCGGAATGGGATCGATGTGGACCGCGACGTCGACACGGCCGGGGTAGGACAGCAACGGGTCGAGCCAGGCCGGGCCGACCTGTGCGGGGAAGCTGCACACCGCGAACGTGGCGGCGTACCCATCGCCGATGCGGACGTGCCCGGGCTCGACACACAAAACGGCCGGGGAAGGCATCTCCCCGGCCGCCGTCGACTTCTTCGTGCTGTGCAGCAACTTCATGCTGTGCTCCGCAGGGTGATCGGGATGCCCGGCACGGCACGTGGCCCGGGCACAGGAGGACAGAACGGGTCGACCGCGCCGGCCAGCGCCGCAGCGACAGCCGGGCCGTCGAGTGCGGCGGCCTCGACGCCGAGCCCGGAGAGCGCACGCACCGCGGATTCAGCCGCGTGCTCACCGGTGATGACGGCCATGACCTGCCGTCGCAACGGATCACGTCGGCTATCGAGGTCGGCCAGGAACGCGGCGTGGTCCTCGGCAGCCGCTTGCAGCGCAGGATGCGGCAGTCGCGGCGCCTGATCAGCAAGAGCCTCCGCCTGAACGCGCAGATCATGGCGTTGTGCTGCCACGACGATCTGCGCTGGTGCGGTCAGCGCATTGAGGAACCGGGCGAACCCGTCCAGCAGCGCACTCTGCTCGTTGCCGGTGCGCAGATGGATGTTCGTGGTGCCGCAGGCGATCAGCACCCGGGCGGCGCCCTCGCTGGTGAGGACTCCGGTCGGGCTGATACTCGTGACCGGCGAGCGCAACGGTGCCGGCACCTTCGGCGATCCGGCCGCCACAGCGACCGAGCTTGCCCGGGTACGGCCGGGGCTGAGCGTGCGCGGGCTGCGTGTCAGAGCGAGGCCGTGTCGCAGCCACACGTCCAATGGCAGGCCGTCACGGCGGCCGAGCACCACGACGATCGTGATCGCGGCGACCGGGGCGGCGATGGTGAGCCAGGCGGCCGGTGGCAGCACGGAACCGAAATGCGAGTAAAGCAGCCAGCCCGCGGCGGCGACCGTGCCGAGGATCGCGAGCTGGCGGAACGTCAGACCCCAGGCGATGGTGTCCGGGGCGCCGATGTCGGCGGGAACCGAGGCCTGCGGAACGTCGTCGTTGTCGATCATTGCTGGTCTCCGTTCAAGATGATCCGGCGCAGCCGCCGGTAGTGGTGATGGCTGTGCTGATGCACCGCTACCTGCGTTGCGCGCGTGGGCCGCATGCGAAGCAGGCCTCTGGTCACCGACTGCATGACGACCGCACGCACCAGGACACCCGCCGGGTTGCGCTGGACGCCCGAGTTCGTGAGGTAACGGCCGACCAGTTTCGGGATCCGAACGGTCAGCATCAGCAGGCACGTCGCAATGAACAGGTTGGCGATCTCGAAGTCGCTGCCGTCCGCGTCGGCGCCCAGCAGCTCCGGCACGCGGTAGGTCGGCCCGAGCAACAGGTTGACGCCCTCGGCGAAGAACAGCGCTTGAAGCACCGGGGTGGCCAGACAGCCAAGCAGGCTGCGCCACCACAGGCCGGCGACCGCCTGGGTCTGCGGCAGGCCGTAGCAGGCCAGCGCCGCTGGGGCGATTCCCGCCAGGACGATCAGGATGGCGACGCGCCCGAACCAGCTCACGATGAGCAGGTAGAGCAGCACGACAATGAGCACACCGAGGACGGCGGCCAGCAGAGCGACACCGGGATTGGTGAAGGCGTACATGATGCGGTTCTGAACGAACCGGACCACCTGCGGTCCGGCCGCGGTCTCGCCGGCCAGCGTGAGCGTCAGCGCATTGCCGATCTCGATCAGTGCGCCGCACAGTTCGACACCGAAGTTCGCGGCGATCAACCCGACCACCAGCCGGGGCAGCAGCTCCTTGACCTGGTATTGCGTCTGCAGAGAGCCATGGGTCATGCCCAGCAGGCCGGCGGTGATGAACGCCAGCACGTAGGCCGCGTTCACCACCAGCAGCGACCGCTCGGCCAGCTGCTGAACCTGAGGAAACACGGTGACGTCTGGCGAGAGGAACACTTCGTCGGTCAGGAACCCGACCAGGCCGGCGAGCATGCTCACCACCTGTTCGGCGAGCCACTCGACGATGCCGTCGTACAGCCAATCGATCATCGATCAGCCACCGATGATGCTTTGCAGCACGTCGAGGATCGTCGGCGACAGGACCGCCAGCGCGTAGCCGATCAGAGCGGACTTGAAGTTGCCCTTCGCCTGCTCCACCTGAGCCGGATCGCCGCCGGCTGCCGTGTAACGCAGGCCTGCGATGACCAGGAACAGTGACGCGACAAGCGCGAGGATGCCCATGATCCAGCCGGTGAGGCCGTCGATGACTTGAGGGATGGTCTTAGGCGCCGCCAGCACGTGCGGCATGGCGGCGACCTCGGAAAGAACCGAGAGAGTCGTGTGCACTGCGGCGCTCCACAAACGGTGGGGCCGCCACGGTGAGGATCAGGGCGAGAACCGAGTCCGGTGGGGGCGCTCCTCCCTCACGAGACGCGAAGGAAATGCGGTGTCAGTACGCCGCGCCAGCCATGCCGGAACAGGTTCTCCGCCACGCGAGGTGATCCCCACCGGGCGGACATGTCGTGGATGACATGCACACCTCAGAACCGCGCTGTCAGGCCGATCGAACTCACCGACGATCTGTCACCACCTGACAGAATCTAGCCTCGTGGCGGCGCTGGGCTCCGGCGCGTGCAGAAGGCCGTCGGCGCGTTGCTCGCAGTACAGTCCGCCTATGGAACGACAGACGGATCCCATCGTCGTCTCCGACGAAATGGGACAGGAGCTCGTGCCGCTCGACCTCGCCGCGCTGTTCAATGACGGGCGAGGTAAGACGTCCACTGACGGGCTTGTTGGGCGCTCTGCCCTCTCCGACTCGGGACAGGAACAAGGTCGGAAAGATCATCTTTAGGGCCTTGGTAGACCGTGACTGAGGGCTACTCCGGTCGCCGGGCGATTAACGCCCTCTCGTCGGGCTTATGAAGCCCGACGGAAGGGCACCTCGAAACCCTGGTCAAGGCGTAGGTTGACTACCGCTGTCGTATCTGATAGCCGCCCAAATGAGCAATTCGAGCGTTAATGTCGCCGTGAATCCACCACCGGCGAATCCAGCACTGACCGTGCGTGAAGCTCCGTCCGACCAGGCCAGCCACGCTGCGAGGATGGCGACGATAGCCGCGACGAGGGCGAAGCAAGTAATTGCGAGCGAGTTCTTAGACACAACTCAGATCACACATTACTTGACGTGCGCAGCGCGACAAGGGCATCAGTCTAATGAACCGGATATTTCAGGATTCTCTACTTCGTAAATCATGCTTACGGCGTACATTATTTCGGACAGCATCACCCTTTCGGGTAGCAGGCCTGCCCATCTTGTCTCAGCAGGACATCCCTCGTCGAGGAACCTGATAGTCCGCCCGCGACTGAGTCAGCCGACAAGCGCGGTGCGACCGAGGGCAGCCCCAACACCACGACGCTCGCAACCGGTTGAGCGCCGCAGGGTGGTCGGGCGAGTTCGATCCTGCGTGCGCCGCACGGCTCGTCGAGAATTTTCGCAAGGAGCGCCCGAAGACGCTGGCTGGCGAGCTACAAGACCCTGCCCGACGTGACGCCTCGCTCATCTGTCTCCGACAGCAGGTGTTGTCCGGAGCAATCTTGGACCGGCAACGGATGATGTCGTGCCGGATCATGCAGCGACAACGAGTGCTGCCGCCGAACAGACTTTGGGAGCGAAAATTCCTATTGTCGATTCTCCTTGCGCCCGTCATCATCGACGAACGTCGTTGTCGAGCTGATGGGACGGGCCGTCTTGAACACCGAAAACGCCTGCGCGCTCCTAGCTGACTACGGCCACCGGCAACCCGATCCCGCTCACGTCGACCGGGCCCTGACGTGACTTCGCCGAGACTTCCTGACTCCGTGTTGCGGCAGCTCAATGACCGGATCGCTCAGATAGTCCTGCAGATGGCCCAGCAGCTTTGCAGCGCCGACGAACAGGAACTGACCGACCGCGAGGTGAGGCTTGCGGTACTGGCCGCAGCCCACTTACTGCACACCGAGGTCGGCGCACACCGCGACGACGCGGCCGTGAGCGCCGCACAGGTCGGTGCCGACTACGCCGACATCGGTACCGCCATCGGCATGACCCGGCAAGGCGCCCGCCGACGCTGGCCCGACCTCGCTGCTGTCACTCGTGCCGCCCGCCAGCTGTGAGGCGCCCGTCGGCCGCCCTGGACACGCAACGAGGCCGCTCCGGGCTCAGTCCGGTGCGGCCTCGTCAACACGTTCGTCAGGCAGCTCTCCCGCCCGAACGGGCCGGACCCGACAGGTCTCCGCTGGTCACCGCAGCAGCAACGGTCCGCTCCGCGCGGCGCCGCCGCATCCGCAACGACGCTGGCGTCACGCCGCGCTCGACGGCGAGCTGCTCGATCATCGCGTCGCCGAACCGGGTCATGCTGATCAGCTCGGCGGCCTCGGCTGTGATCAGGCCGGCCGCGGCCGCCCGGCCCAACAGCAGGTCCGGATGCCCGTACGGCATGCGCGGGGAACGCGAACCGGTCGAGAAGTCTAGAGGCAGTTCCTCGCCGTCCTCGGCGTTGACGACGGCAGTGCCAGCCCGCCACGCCGTCCAGCACATCCGCAACCAGAGCCGGGGCGGCTTCAGATCCGTTGTGCGTAGGGCCTCGAGGAAGCCGGCCAAGACCTCGGAATCGACGTCGTCAGCGTGCCGTGGATGGTCGCGGCTGATCCTGGCCGCCAGGTGAGTCAACGCCGGAAGAGCCAGGCCGATCGCGCCGACCACCCAGGCCGGCCCCCACTCGCGAGCGTGCAGGGCGAGCTGCTGCCAGAGGCAGTCGGTCGTGTCGCTGTCATGGCGTTCGTAAACCAGCAGCGTGCGTAGCTCGTCGAGCGGCAACGTGCTGTTCGGCAGACCGGGAACCCGCCGCGCGTCGAAGACCAGCGGAGCGGGCTCGCAGGTCAGCGAGGCGAACGCCTTCTCGGCGGTGGTCAGAGCTGTCTCGTTGATGCGGGTGCGAGATGTCATCGTGTCGTCCTCGTTCGGAGTCTGGCGCTGCGCTTCGACCACGCAGCGCGCTACAGACACCGATTGAGGCAGTGCGAGCTGACACCAGAAGCACTTGTCAGACCATGACAGGGCCGGTCAGCTTTAGCCCGTAGGAACCTCCTTTGCTCCACGCGACGGTGGTTTGCTTCGATCAGCGCGCCGAAACGATCCGCGCCTCATTCGATTACATTGACACCCAGACGGTGATTCCGAATTAACAAGGGATGAATAGGTCAACAGTCGTCTCTGTCGTCTGTAATTGTTTGCTATAGCCCGTCGGAGTTTTTCGCATTTTTCGGATCTTCATGGATTATCCGGTCTTGCGAGCTTCCGAGCATCTCCAGGAGCAGGGCGCGCGTCCTGGATGCGGCCTGGATTTCTACAGTGAAGGCATCTGGTTCGGCGGCCGCTAGGGTGAGAAACAGCTCAATCGCCTCGGTGATCGCCGCGAGAGCTCGTTCGGACGGATTCTCCGTGTAGGCCGCCACGACTCCGATGTTCCACAACGACTTAGCGAGGTCGGGTAGATAGGCGTCCTGGTTACCGGCGGCCAGCATGCGGTGAAGGTCGACGGCTTCCTGAGCGGCAGTCAGTGCTTCGTCTCGCCGGCCTGCCTGTGCCAGATCGATCGGCAGGTTGCTCATTGATTTGGCGAGGCCTGGTAGATAGGCGTCGCGGTTGCCAGCGGCCAGGTCCCGGTGTAAGTCAACGGCTTCTTGGCTAGTGGCCAGCGCTTCGTCTCGTCGACCCGCCTCCGCCAAATGGATCGCGTGGTTGCTTACTAATGTCGCTAGGTCGGGTAGATAGGCGTCGCGGTTGCCAGCAGCCAGGTCCCGGTAGAGGTCGACGGCCTCCTGACTGGTAGCCAGTGCTTCGTCTCGGCGACCTGTTTCGGCCAGTCGGAGAGCGTGGTTGTTAACCGACGTCGCGAGGCCTGGTAGATAGGCGTCGCGGTTACCGTCAGCCAGCTCCCGGTAGAGGTCGACGGCCTCCTGACTGGCAGCCAGTGCTTCGTCTCGCCGACCCGCCTTCGCCAACCGGTTCGCGTGGTTATTTGCCGATGTCGCGAGGCCTGGTAGATAGACGTCGCGGTTACCAGCGACCAGGTCCCGGCGTAGGTCGACGGCTTCCTGGCTGGCAGTTAGTGCTTCATCTTGCCGACCCGCCTCCGCCAATTGGATCGCGTGGTTATTCACTGATGTCGCGAGGTCGGGCAGATAGGCATCGCGGTTGCCGGCAGCCAGGTCCCGGCGTAGGTCGACGGCTTCCTGGCTGGCAGTCAGTGCTTCGTCTCGCTGACCCGCCTCCGCTAACCGGATCGCGTGGTTGTTCACCGACGCAGCTAGATCAGGCAGATAGGTTTCGCGGTTATCGGCAGCCAGCTCCCGGTAAATGGCGACGGCTTCCTGACTGGTATCCAGCGCTTTGTCTCGCCGACCTGTCTCCGCTAACCGGATCGCGTGGTTGTTCACCGAAGCGGCTAGTTCGGGTAGATAGACGTCGCGGTTACCAGCAGTCAGGTCCCGGCGTAGGTCGACGGCTTTCTGGCTGGCAATCAGTGCCTCGTCTCGCCGACCCGCCTCCGCTAACCGGATCGCGTGAATGTTCATCCAGGTTCCACACGCAGGTGAGTCCGGCGAGCCGTGCATGTCGGCGACGATTCGAGTAGTTAAGGCCAACGCCACTCTGCCGAGTTCAAGCGATGGATAAGCGATCTGTGAGGCGATCCGCTGTGTCCACCCTGGGTCGAGGTCAGCACTGGCGAGCAAGCTGGCCATCCGTGCGCTGAAACGGCCCGGGAATTGCATCGCGACCTCCAGCACGGCCTCGGTCATCGTTGGCACTTCGACCGTGAGCGCTTCTTCGATGAATGCCTGCGCGTCAAGCTGATGCTCGCAGGCGCGAGCGAGCACCGTCAGCGCTTGGGCCGCCTGAGCCACCGTCAAGTCAGAGAACACCACCGACCGCTGGCCTGCTCTATATCCGCGCAACGCCTCCACGGCTAGCGTCTCACCCAGCAGGTCCGGCTGCACTGTGCCCAGCACTCCGGTTGCAGTCGGGTACAAGCTTCGCAGCCAGGCGACATATCGCCGTATCAGCTCGGCATCGGCACCGGTCAGCGATGGGACCCGAACCACCAGAGCCGCCACCTCAGAATCTTTATGCGCACCCAGCAGCGAGGAGATCCCAGTGACCTGCCGCAACACCACATCGGCTTCAGGGTCATCGCCGACGAGCAGCTTTGCCCGGCGGGCAGCGTGCCTCCAGTACCGGGCTTCGTGCCGTAGGACTTCATCGAGCACGTCAAAGCGATCATTACGCGGCGCGCCCAACACCGCCACCAGGGCCTCGGCATGCAACCGCAGGATCGGCGTCGCCGGATCCCGGCCGGCCTTCGGTACCAGTTCGGGCACTCGATACTTCAGCTTCCGGGCGAACGCGGTGACCGCCTCCGACACGATCTGCTGCGGGTCCCGTCCTTCGAACTCGACCGGCAACGCGATCACATGATCAGCAACGGTCAGCACATCGACTACATGTTCCTGATCCGGATAGGCGGCGGACATGGTCTCCCACCACAGACCGGCGTGCCGAGCGAGCAGAAGAACCCGCGTCCGGCTATCGGCCGAGCAAACCCGCTGCGCCGCACACATCAGCGCCGCCAGCCCCGCCCGGTCGCGTGTCTCGGCGTAGTCCACCACTAGCAACCGTCGCTGCGTGATGGAGTCCGCGGCGATCGCTTCCGCCATGGTTGCCTCGCCGCCGGGCCGGACCCAGACACAGTCCCAGCCGCTCAGCCGGGTGCCGAACTCACGTGCCAACCGGGTCTTGCCGACACCGCCGGCCCCGACCACCAGCCGAACCGCCATGGCGTCCTTCTCGGCCGCCCAGGACTCCAAGGTCTGCAGCACCCAGCCTCGACCGAAGAACGGCACCACCTGCTGATCTGCTTGCAGAAGCAATGCCACCGACGCTGGCAGATCCTGCCGCGCTCCGAGAGCCACCGCGCCACGACGTTCTGAAGCGAGCGCGCGCCCGGCTCGCAACCGCTCGAGCACCGACGGAGCGAAGGCACCGACGGGCGCTGCCACCGCAGCGGCGACCACCGCCCATGCCGGTTTGTTCTCCGCCAATGCCGTCCACGCCCCTGCCGCGCAGACCACAGCAAACGCCAGCGCCGACACCACATGCCGCCACACACCATGCCAGGACGCTCGCACCACCAACCCAACGTACTGACAACGATCACATCGTCACACCGGCGATCAGCCGATTGAGTTCCGCCTACCGGCAGATCGCGACGGTGACAGGTCCTGTCAGGTCCGGGGTGGGTTCGATCGGCCTGACAGAACGGCACTAGGGATCGTCAGTACGCCCGCCGGTCCGGGGGCCACCGCGCCCATGACCGACAACACCCGCCGCCCGGCACCGATCCCCGTCGGGGAAACCGTGTCCGGCGACCCGCCCGTGCCGATCACCGTCTGGCCCGTTCCCGCCCCGCCGCCCGACGCGACCATGTCCACCGCGATGGGCGTGCGTCTGGTCCACAACCTGACCCACCCGACGGACCTGGTCATCGATCTGGCCGCCGGTCCGCACCTGGCCCGCGCCATCATCGCGGCCCAGCGCCGCAGCCATCTTCAAGACCTCCGGAAGACCGGCTGGGGCGCCGAGCCGGCGACCCTGATCGTCACCGGCTGGCCGGCCGACGAGACCGCCACGCCGGTTGAGTTCTTCGAGCGCTGCCGGGCCGGCCTCTTGCCCGGCGGCTGCGTGGCGGTTCTGTTGCCGCACGACGCCGTCGCTCCGGTGGAAGTCGTCATCGCCGCCAAGACCGCAGGCCTGGGCTACCTCCAGCACATCGTGGCGGCCCACCGCCTGCCGCGTATGGGTCAGCGGGCCGAACTGGACATCCACACCGACGTACTCATCTTGACCCGCAACTCGCGCGAGGCAGGAGAGAACGATGACGCCTGACGAGACCATGCCGGTCACATCGGTCTGGCTGACTTGTCAGCAGCCCGCTCGCGAACAGCGTCGCGGCCGCTACGTCGCGAAGACCTCCACCCACCCCGGCAAGATGCTGCCGCACCTCGCCGCTCACGCGATCAACGCGTACACCGCACCCGGCGACCTCGTGTTCGACCCGATGTGCGGCGCCGGCACCACGCTGGTCGAGGCCATGCACCTCGGACGCCACGCGATCGGCATCGATATCGAGCCTCAGTTCACCGCGATCGCTGCCGCCAACGTCGACCTCGCGTTGACGCAGGCGGCTTTCGGCACCGCGAAGGTGATCACAGGCGACGCCACCCAACTACTCGACCTGGTCCCCGCTTCCGCGGTCGGCAAGGTCGGGCTTGTGCTCACCTCACCCCCATACGGGCGTGGCACCCACGGCATCGTCAAGATCGCTGGCACCAAGGTGCAGAAGCACAATCATCTGTACGGCGACCGCGAGCACGGCAACCTCGCCTACGGCGGTTGGACCCGTCTACTGGAAGGCTTCGCCACGATCCTGTCCGCCAGCTACCAGCTGCTCCGACCGGGTGGAACAGTCGTGATCACCTGCCGGCCGGTTCGCCGGCACCGAGACGATCTGATCGACCTGCCCGGCGAGCTGCTGTCCATCGCTCAGTCGGTGGGACTGCTGCCGGTGCAGCGGTGCGCGGCGATGCTCGCTGCGGTCCGGGACGGGCAGATCGTGCATCGCGCCAACATGTTCGGGCTGATCGCGGTCCGCCGTTCCCGCGCCGACGGTATCCCGGTGCATCTCGTGGCGCATGAGGATGTGCTGGTTCTCCGACGCTGCTGAGCCGCTGACGGTGATCACGCGGCTGTCAGGTTCGGACAGAACGCCGGATCTGACAGCCGCAGCCGCGTGCCCGGTATGCCGCCTAGCCTGGAGTTTCTCCTTATCTCCTTGTGCCGCTGATCCGCCGTCTCGCGACCGCATCGCGCCCACCGACCCCGGTCGGCCGCCGGTCGCGCTCCGGATCCTCCCGGCACTCCTGCCGCTGCCGCCGCTCGCCTGCGCGAATGGCCGCGGTAGATCAGCGGTCACCAATGGGTGGCCGCCTCCTCATCCCTGTCCTTGGGAGGACATCGTGCTCAAACCCGCTGCCTACTTGCCGGACGTCGACTGGCACCAGCTACTCGAGTCCGCGCCTCAGCCCAGTGAGCAAGCGTTGAAGACCATCTACGTCGTAGACGAGATGCTGGCTTCCTTCGAGCCGGCCAACTCGCTCGCGGCGATCGAGGTGATGCGGATCTGCGCTGAGCGCCTCGGCGAGTACATGGAGCACGCCGCCGCCAGCCATGACCTGGCCGACCTGTCACGGCTGGTCTGCGGCCTCGCCCTCATCCAGGCCAACCTGGCGCAGGCCATGGAACGCATGGTTCACAACTCTGACAAGCGCGCGTTCAAGGGCACTGCTGATATGCCCGCCAGGACCCTGCGGGCTCTCGCCTTCCACCTGCGCTGTGCCGGCGCCTGCGGAGGGATGCTCACCGGAAACCTGAGGGACGCCTATGGCGTCCTCGACGGCGGCGTTCGGTGAGCCTTTATGGCCTCACCCCGAGGCCCGGCTTCGAGCGCTACACCATCCGCGTGGGCTGGGACCCGGGGCGCACACTGTTCGCCACTGTCGCCGACTTTGACTGGGATGCCGAGGCCGAGCCCGACAACCCGCCGGACTTGGTGGAGCTCGGCCTGGTCGAGCAGGTTCTCGATCCCGCGGTGGTCGTGCGCGCTGTCGAGCCGTACGCGCTCATCCCTGACGATCTGATCGACCGGCTTGAGGACGACATGCGGGCCCTCC
Organism: Actinoplanes sp. NPDC023714; assembly: GCF_040639855.1. NCBI lineage: Bacteria > Bacillati > Actinomycetota > Actinomycetes > Micromonosporales > Micromonosporaceae > Actinoplanes > Actinoplanes sp. NPDC023714. The sequence goes on along the minus strand of NZ_JBFAAR010000009.1, from coordinate 347,796 downwards.
CGCTTCGCTGACAGGCCTGAATCAGAGACACCCACCCGGCCGCGCCCGGCCATCCGAACCTCCAGGCGCGGCCGATTGCCGTGCCCGGGATGCCATCGAAGCACGGAGGAGCACTCCATGAACAAGGCCATTCCTGGCGTCTACAGCAGTGGTCATGCTGTGACCCGGCATCTGATCGAGGTCTACCACAACCTGAACGGCAGATTCGATTCCTACACCGATGACCACGTCCTGCAGGAGGTCATCTCCCACTGGCGGTATCTGCCGGCCGCCATCACCGAGGAAGAGGTTGCCAGCTGGGCCTTCACGGTGTTCAACGCCGACCTTGAACTCCTGTCCCTTCGTCGCGGGGAACCCGGTGGCGAAGAAGACTTCCTGATCGCCGGCGTCTACCGGATGCTGAGGCGGCGCTCGCTGTCGGTCGGTGATGTCGTCGCGGTGAGCCGCAACGGCCGTACGGTCCGGCTGGCCTGTGAGGCGACCGGCTGGCGTCGTATCGGCGGGCCGCCACGCATGATCGGCGAGCCACTCACCGCCACGGCGTTCCTTCGGCACGCGTGGTGCCGGGATGCGTAAGCATCCGTGCCTGCGCCACAAACCCGGACAGCACGACGACGCCTGCTTGACCGGGCCGTGCGGATTCTGCGGCACCAGCCTGCAAACGATCGCCTCGGGCGAGTGCCGCGAGTGCCTGCGGATCATGTGCGAAAGCTGCGACACCGGATACCAGGTTGAATCCGGCCCTCTCTGCGGCCGCTGCACGCCGGTGCCGAACGACGGGATGGCCCCGCCGGGATTCGAACTGCGCCGGGATTGCCTCTTCAGTCTCGACCTGTCCTGCGGTCACGTTGTTCTGGCCTGGGTCACCGGCTTTTATCCAGTCTCGGTGCCCTGCTGCGACCGGCTCGGCGGCACCATCCGCGACGGTCGCTACGTGCCGTTCGTGTCCGCAGTCGACTATGCCCGGCTGCTGTTCGAGCACTACGAATTGCAATCGGCAGGCAGCCCTCCCGATCCCACTCAGGTCGTCGGAAGGCAGGCGCGTACAAGCGATCCGTACAGGCCGGCTGGTGAGAGTAGCTACCTCAGTACGGGGCGCTTCCCGGCCCGCGTCGGCGCCGCCCTCAGCATCGACGGCTCGATCGCCGTGACCGACATCGACTGAAGCACGACTCCGCGTTCGCGCGGTCTCCCGCCCGTGTGTCGACGGGCAGGTTGGGACCGCGTGGTCCCAACCTGTCCGCCGCTTCATGGCGGAGAAAAGGAGGGACCACCGATGGTCTCCAGACAGCAGGAACGAGATGCCTTCCTGCAGAGAGTCAAAGATGATTTCGACGCTCGGCTTGCCGCGCTGGCGTCGGACCCGGCTCGCTGGGTCGAGTTCATCGAGCAGGTCGCCGTGTTCGGCGCCCGCTACAGCCTCAGCAACCAGCTCTTGCTGATGATGCAGGCCGAGCAGCGCGGTATGGAACCGCGGTACTTCCTGTCCTATGGCAACAAAGCCGGGACCAGCGGCTGGCTCAGCCACGGCCGCAAGGTTCGTCAGGGCGAGAAGGCGTTCAAGGTGTGGGCGCCGGTCAAACGCCGGCCGACCGAGGAACAGGCCCGCGATTGGGAGTCGCAGGGGAATTCGGTCCGTCGGGATCCGTCTGGCCGGCTCGCCCGGCAGGTCGTCAGTTTCAGGCTGGCTGCCACGTTCGACGTGTCCCAGACCGACGGTGAACCGTTCGAGATCCCCACCATTCAACAGCGGCGCCGAATGCGGACGAGTGCTGCCGGGATGCCGGAACTGCTGGCCGGCGACGATGTGACCGGGGCGTTCGACGACCTGGTGTCACTGATCAAAGCAGAGGGGTACGGCTTCGACCTGGCGCCGCCGGGCAGCCGGTACCTCGGTGTCGCCAACGGGATCACCGTGGCCGGTGACCTGATGCTGGTGCGCGTCCGCGATGACGTGAGCCCCGCGCAGCGGGTCAAGACCATGCTGCACGAGCTGGCGCACATCCGCTGCGGCCATCTCGACGAGACCGGAACGAGCATGGACGCTCACCGCGGCCGCGCGGAGACCGAGGCGGAGAGCGTCGCGCACATCGTGTGCGCGACGCTCGGTCTGGACACCGCGGCCTACAGCGACGCCTACGTCCTGGGTTGGGCCGACAGTGACATGGAGCTGGTCCAGCAGTGCGCGGCCACCGTGCTGCGCGTCGCGAAAAGCATCCTCGCCGACCTGACGCCCATTGATGACCCCAATGGCGATGCCCCGACCGAGACGGGAGGGTTCCGGTGACGACCGGTCTGGAGCAGATCAGGATCGCCAGGGCGGTTCTCACCTACATCGCTGTGTGCCTTCCGAGCCGCGCCGAGAAGGTGCATGAGCTGGCTGTGACACTCGGACCGGTCGACGCGGTGGACATGCTGCTGTCTCCTGATCTGCCTGCGGAGTCGCGCGATTACTACCTCGGTGCCATTCCGGTCCAGCGGGTACGCGCCTATGCCGCCGAGGTTCTCGACGCAGCGGAGGATGCGGGTGCCAGGATCCTGATTCCTGAAGATGAGGGCTGGCCGGCGCGGCTCGATGATCTATCCCGCGTTGAATACGCGGCAGCATCCAGCTCCGCGCTGTGCCTCTGGGTTCGTGGCACCCAAGGTTCGATCACGGCCCGAACCGTCGCCCTCTGCGGGAGCCGGGCAGCGACTCCCTACGGCACCGCCATGGCCTCGGAGTTCGGCCATTCCCTCGCGAGTTCCGGATGGATCGTGGCAACGACCAGTGGCTTCGGCATCGCGCATGCCGCCCTGCGCGGCGCCCTCGCCGCTCGCGGCTCGATGGTGGTCGTCCTGGCCGGTGGAATCGACCGCCTACATCCGCCGAAGCTCACCAGCGTGCTTACCCAGGTCAGCCGCAATGGGCTTCTCGTCACCGCCTACCCGCCCGGCACCGAGCCGACGTCACGACGTGCCGCAGAGGCAGGGCGGCTGCTCGCCGGCATTTCCAGCGGAACGGTCCTGATCGAGGCCGCGCTGCGCAGCACTTCTCTCGCCTCGCTGGAGGAAGCGGTTCGGCGAGGTCGGCACGCGATGGTCATGCCCGGACCTGTCACCTCTGCCCAATCCGCCGGTGCACATCAGGCCCTGCGCAGGAACCCGCAGGCCCGCCTGATCCACAACGTCGAAGACGTTCTCACCGAACTGGCGCACGTCCGCTAACCACGGGCCACTGCCAGCCACCAACGAAACAACGGCCCGCCGGAGAGCGGGCCGTCGTCGTATCCACCGAATCCGGGGCGCCTCGCCAGCGAAACGTCGCGCCCCGGGTTCTTCAAGGAGTGGAGGAACCCAGTGTTCATCACGAACCTCGTGATCGCCACCCTGGCCGCCGCTATCGGAGCCGGCGCAACCTACCTCGCGATCCGCCCCACCATCGGACGACTACGCACCATGCTCACCGTCGCACTCTGGAAGCTGAGCCTCGATCCTCTCACCGGCCTCTACAACCGGACGGGCCTGCTTGCGACGTATCCCAGGATCACCGGCACGGACGGCGAGCAGCGCATCGCCGTCATGCTGATCGACCTCGACTACTTCAAGGACGTCAACGACACCTACGGCCACGATGCCGGCGACCATCTTCTCAAGACCGTCGCGGCCCGGTTCCGCGAACTCGCCGAATCCTGTGGAGGAATAGCCGCCCGGCTCGCCGGCGACGAGTTCGCCATTGCCATCCCTCTCAGCGATCTCGACCTTCACAGGACCGCAGATCTAGCCGGCGAGATGGCGGCGACGCCAGTCGACATTGACAGCAACGAGGGCACGACCGCCCTCACGATCACGTCGAGCATCGGTGTCGCCGTCGTGACGGGCGCCGACCCGCTCGAGGACACCGCTCTGCGCCAAGCCGACATCGCCATGTATCACGCCAAGCGCACCGGCAGAAACCAATACTCGATCTTCAGCCCCGACATGACCATGCCCGGAGGCGAAGCGCGCCGAGGCCCCCGTCTACGCGACCGCCACCGTCGCGATCAGGGCGGTGCCGCATGAACCTCGCAACCATCATGGCCTGCGCGACGTGCCACCTGGCGCTGACCGTGGACCGCGACGGAACCGGCGAGAGGTTCCGCCATCCGATAACCGAAGACGACCATGAGGTCGTACCGGTCGATGCAGACCCCGTGTCGCAGGTCTTCAACCGCTGCCACACCTGCACCAACGCCCTCCCGATCTGGGAATACCGAACCGGCCTGATAGCGATCGCGGACTTCAGCAGCGGCGCCATGAAGACCTACAACGACCAATGGCACGTCTGCTATCAATGCGCTCAGTTCATCGAGGCAGGCGACGCCGGAGCGCTGACGGCCTACTGCGCCACCTTCCTGCGGTGGCCGTCCCACAGCGACGCCCACAAGATTGTGAGCGCGGTGCATCAAGGCATCGTGCTCGGCCGTGAGGGGCGAACACTGCTCACCACCACGCGGTGGGCACCCGCGCGCATCACCGCCGCGATGCTTCCAAAGGTTCGCGACCGGCTGGCAGGGCTGCTCCGCGGTCCAGTGGCTCTGCCCGAGCCGATCAACGAGAGCGGTAAGAGGCAGGCGTGGGCCAAAGAACTCGAGCGCAACGCCATGCACTGGGTCACTCCTGAAACCGCCGAAGCGGTCAACGCGGCGACCGGGGATCAACCCCCGGCACGTCTCAGGGACGACCTTCTACCTACCCGAATCGGCCTCCTTGTCTGGCCTCGATTCGTCGGTGAGAAGCGACGGCTGGCCGCCGTCTCATGGATGCCCGAAGCCGACGGCTGGCGACTGATCGGCTACGGCAGCATCGGTGGCGGTCGCGAACAGGGCCCGGATTTGTCGACCCAGTTCCGTCACGAGATCGGATGGCTTCTGCCCATCCACACCGAACACGTCAGTCGACGCACCATCATCGATGGCAGCCATCCACTAGGCCCCTTCATCACGACCTTGCTCCTGATCAAACAGGAGTTGGCCGAGGCAGTGCCGGCGAAGCTGCCCAAGGGCATCACTAAGGCGTACGAACACCGCAAACGCGCCGCACCCGACGTCCGCGTCATACGAAACAGACCTCCCACCGCAGCGCCGTCACCGGGACCCGTGAAGGCGCGTGGCTCCGGTGAGCGGGCCAGACCCGACTACCGCTTCTGGGTATCCGGTCACGAACGTCAGCAAGCGTGTGGGCCGGGGCGAAGCCAACGCAAGAAGATCGACATCGACCCGTTCCTCAAAGGCGACCCGAGCCTGCCCATCAAACTGAGCACGACAGTGAGGGTCCACGGCAGTCGAGCAGATTCCCGCGACCCGGACAGCGCCATGGAGTGACGCAAGACGGTGGTGGGCGGCTTTGCCTGCCCACCACCGCATACATCCTGGCTTGCTCGTTCAGGTGATTTCTGATTGCCTGGAGTCCGCTGATGCCGGGCGGTTGAAGCTGTTCAAAGGGCATTCTTTGACGTCCGACAAGGCCTTTATATGTGGGGTGGATGGCACGTCCCGCCCCTTGCCTCAGGCCTAGTATCCCAGCCATGAACCCCTTCACCGTTCACCTGTCCCGCAGCCGGCGTCTGGCAGACGTCTACGACGTGCCGGACTGGGTGCTCGACGGGAGCCGCGTCGATATCTCCGGGACTCCTGACAAGTACCGGCATGTCCTCGAGGCGCAGACGCTGGCGGGGGCGGTGCTCGCTACCGCCGAGGTCCACAAGTCCGGCTGTGAGAGGTTCGGGTGCGATACCTGCGCTGCGCTGCGTGACGCGGTCGCGTTGGCGGCTCTGGTCATCCAGACGGAGGCAGGGCGTGACCTGGGGCTGCTGCCGGGCCGGTGAGTTCCGCACCGGGTCGGGTCTCGTGCACCGCGATTCCTGCCGTGAGGAGGAAGGCGGACAAGACAGCCGCCAGTGCCTCCAGGTGGTCTTCCTCGACGAAGGCGTAGCCACGCGCCGCAAACAGGTCGGCGACCTTCTCGGCGATCTCGTCGATCGGGTCGTTCATCGTCACCGCCACCACTTCAGGAATCGTTCGAACAGCTCCTCGGGCGACGCATCTTTGAGCACGTAGGAGGCCTGTTCCAGCTCGGCCCACATGCGCATGCCGAGCTGCAGCCTGTCGGGTATGTGCGCCAGCAGACGTCGTCGTGCCGGCCTACACGGCCAGGCCTTTCCGCAGCGCAGGCAGTCGTAGGTCGTCGGGTCCGGTTGGTGCGCCGCCTCCGCCATGGCTCACCGCCTCGAGTCGCCGCGCGGGAAAGAGCCGCGGGAAACAGGGATATGAACCCGGCCGCACAGCTGCGTGGTGAGGTCGGCGAGGAGCTCGTCGATCCAGGCCCGCTCGACGCCGGGCATGCAGATGATGCGGCCGGTGCGGTCGCCGCCGAGAACCCACGGCCGGGGCAGCGGCAACGGTTGGTTGAGGGTGACGGTGAACGCCTGCGGGAGTCGCTGCGCGGGCCAGCCGATGCGGTGCAGCCCTTCCAGGGTGTATTCGGCCAGGCGGCGGGACTGCTCGGCGCGGCGACGGTGTCCGTCGAGGCCGTGCTGGAACAGCGCCGCAGACAGCAGCAGCGGGGTATGCCCCGATCGGGAGCCGGTGATCGTCGTGTCCGCCGTCCCGGTGTACGAGATCGGCTGCCGGTCCTGCCCGTCAGGCCGGCGCGGATAGAGGAGAACCGCGCACGGGGTCAGCGTCGACAGGAACTTGTGCCCGGACACGACGAGGCTGGTCGCGCCGGCCCGGAAGTCGAACGCCGGCCGGTCGGCAGCGGGCAGCAGAGCCAGCGGTATCCCGGCCAGAGCGGCGTCGACATGGATGCGGCGCCGGGTGATCCCCAGGTCGTCGCAGAGCGCAGCGATCCCGGCGACGTCGTCGACGGCTTCGCGTTCAGTGGTGCCGACGGTCGCGACCACCAAGACTGCCCGCGGGCGATGCGCCGCGAGGTGCTGCCGGAGCTCGTCGAGCAGCATCCGCCCGTCCGGGTCGACACCTACCTGAACCAGCGGAGCCCGGACCAGGCGAGCGGCCTTGGCGACCGAGTAGTGTGCGGCCGCCGACGCGTAGACGACCAGGTCACGGTGAGCGGTGAACGCTTCGTCGACAGCATGCAGGGTGCCCTCGCTGGCGCCGCCGGTCACGTACCCCCAGACGTCGTCGCCGGCCCCGAACAGCTCACCGAGCCACCGCAGGACGGCGATCTCGACGCTCTTGGTGTGATTCGAGCCGTAGCCGCCCTGCCACGGGTCACCGACGTTGTTGAGCAGCGTGCCGGTCATCACGTCGGCGAGCTGCGGGAACGTAAGGTCGGTGGCGCCGGGGAACGCCAGGTTGAAGCACCGATCCGGGCCGGTCATGAGAACCCCCGCCGTCCGGCCTCAGCGGCCCGCACCTCATGGTCGAGAGCGGTCATCCAGCCGAGTAGCTGTCCGACACCGTGCTCGCGGTACAGCGTGTCGAGGCTGACCTGCGCGTAAGGCCAGCGGGACAGCAGTGCGGGCGTGCTCAGCGCCCGGTGCGACCAGATGCTGACCTTGTTGTGCCCGGCCGCGCCGCGCCGGTCCGCGACGAAGGCCCGCTGCCCGTCCGGCCCGTCGGGTGCCCCAGCGACGAACAGCATGGTCCCGGGAATCTGCAGCGCGCTGCTCGCGGTCGCACACACCTGCGTCCACGTCCCGGTGCCCGTGTCCAATAACGACATGCCCAGCCCCAGGTAGGTCGCGTCGTCAGCCACGCCGACCGCCCGGTTCGCGATCTGCTCCCGGACATCCCACGGCTTGCGCTGGTCCCGGCTGCGAGCCACTTCCACCAGCGCGCCGAGCAGATCGGCCGGATCGTCGGGTTCGGGCCCGGCCAGCCACAATTTGGTCGCCGCGGAGACCACACCTTTCAGACCAAAGACAAAGGCGATTCCGTACGGCGAAAGCGGCCGCCGATAACGCCGTTCCCAAGCGACATCACCGTGGCGCAGGTTCATCTCGTGCAGGCGCTCGACGACCCGCCACTGCAGTTCCTGGCGCCTCCGGGCCACATGAGCGGCAAACTCGTGGTCGTCGCGGGTACTGGCCCCCGTACCCGAATGGTCTGATCCTGATAGAGGGCGGCGGGCTCGGGGATGCTGAAACGGTGATCGCGGCATCGGCCAGGCGCGCTGGTTCTCGGCCATCGTTGTCATACCTCGACGTCCTCGAGCGCCGGGTCCTTGACGGTGCGCCCATCCGGCACACCCCGCCCGATCAGCGCATAGACCTGTGGCCTCGCGGCTCGTAGCCACAGCCCCGCGATGACACCGACGCCGATCGCGGCGGCGATCGGCACGGCGACCAGCCACGGCAACGGCGACCCGGACGGCGTGCCCAGCAGGGTGCCCAGGCTGGAAGTCATGAACAGCAGCACGAACACACCCAGAATCCCGCCGAGGAACGGAAACGCCTGCCGCACCCAGAAGCCTTCGCTGCCCCCATGGCCTTTATCGAAAAAGTTCAGCGCCGCCCACGACGAGCAGGTCAGCAGCAACAGGACACAGACCGCGCCGATCGTCGACAACCACGAGAAGATCGTCCGGATCGGATCAGCGCCCGCGGCGATGAACAGACCGAGAACGATCGCCGCGGTCGTCGACTGCACCACGGTGCCGCCCAGCGGCGCACCACCCCTGGCGCCAGGGCTGACCTTCGCCCACCCCGCCGGCAGCACCTGCTCCCGGGCGAGGGCGAACACGTACCGGGCCACCGTCGCGTGAAACGAGCACATCGCCGCCAAAACGCTGGTGACCAGCAACAGCGTGGCGAGGTCAGCGATCCCGACGCCATAGACGTCGCCGAGCAGCGCGAGCGGCTGCCGTGCCCCATCGGCTGCCGCGACCCGCAGCTTGTCGAAACCGACCCAGGCCCCGTACGCCCACGACGCCAGGCAGTACAGGACCCCGCACCCGCTGATCGCCACGACCGTGCCGATCACCAGGGCGCGGTGGGAGATCGCTTCCTCGGCGTAGGCGAGCAGCGTCTCCAGGCCGGCGAACGCGGCTGCCGCGTAAACCAGCAGCGTTGCCGCCGCACCGAACACGAGCAGGCTCGACGGCGCGAACACCATGCCCGCTTCGACACCGTGCGTGCGATGGGTGAAGCCCGCGGCGATGAACAGCACGACTACCGTGATCTCCAGCGCCAGGAGCACGCCGAGAACCTTCGCGCCGACCGCACCCGGGTATTGGCCGAGCAGCAACACGATCAGCCAGCCGATTAACGCCCACAACCACCACGGGCCGCCGCCGGTCAGGGCGGCGATCGTGGTCCCCAGCAGCGGATACAGGCTGATCTGCAACGCGTTGTACCCGACGAATGCCACCGCCGCACCCACCAGCCCCAGCACCGGATTACCGCCACGCGCCAGCTGGGCGTAGAACGGCGCACCGTGCCGCACATGCCGTCCCACCGCCACATAGCCGACCGCGAGAAACCCGATCACGGCCATCAGCAGCGCAAACGACAACGGAACCCCCGCCGCGCCGGTCGCTGCATAGGTCGCCGGAATACCACCGTTGAGCACCGTCTGCGGCGAGCTCGCGACCACCGCGGTGCACGCCAGTGCGGCCGGCCCCAGCGTGAACCGCGCCAACACCCTCGGTCCGCTCGTCATGCGATAACCTCCGCGATCGAGGTGGACGTCGACCATCCGACCAGGGATGCGGCCTCGTAGTCGAGCACGTAATGGCCGGGCTGGGCGTCGAAAAGCGATCCGCGCATGGCGGACTCCTCCTGAGGGGTTTGTAGTGAAACTCGATTCGAGAAAGACTGCCTCCGCCGATCTCCGGTGGAGGCCAATGCAATAGCTGCTGCGGGACAAGGGCGAGTTCGCGACGTGGGCTTCGCAGATCGTGCGTGACTGCCCAGCAGCGGAACTCACCTGCGGTTATAGGCTTTCTGCAGTGGCAGGAAGGGGTGGCCTGCCAAGCCTCGGGCCCATCAAAGGCATGGCGAATCCGCGGCGCGTGTAGTCAAATGTAAAGACCGTCGCGCCGCCGCAGAATTCGCCGCCCACCGTTTTGTGATCCGATTATTTCGGATACGGTGATCCCTGAAACGCCATAGCTGTCCGTTTCCACGTCCGGGACAGCGGGACAGTCACGCCGAACCGTTCCGGGGGCTGACAATGATCTACAAAGAAGAGAACTTCGGCGAGGCACTGCGCCGGTTGCGAACCGCACGCGGCATGTCGGTGCGGCAGCTGGCCGAGCTCGCCCGTATCTCCAAGACCAAAATTGGCGTCATGGAGCACGGCGACGGCCGCAACGTCGACCCTCGTGACGCTGAGCAACTGGATTTAGTCTTGGAATCGGGCATAACCTTGGCCACAGCCGTCCGCCGTGCCCGGACCACGGCGCTGTCGATCGCCACCTGTGCCTTGCTAACCGGCCCGAACCGCTACACCGATCTCGCCAGAATTCTGCTCACGGCGGAGATCGAATCGTCAGGAGATGACGCTGTGGAGCGACGAACCTTCCTACACGCGGGACTGATCCTGCCCGCGCTGACCCTCGAAGCGACCCGCCACGGCATCGGCGCCGCCATGACGCACCGCGATGAGGTCTCGGTCGACGAGTGGCAGGAGATCGTCTCGGAACACGGCCAGAACTACATGACCATGCCCCCTCACGACCTGCTAGAAGTCCTGATGATCGACATGGTCGCCATTCAGTACGCCGCCACACGAGTCCGCGACGCCGCCGGTGTCCGGGACCTGCAACGTGCGAGCGCGATGCTCGCCGCACTGACCGCGTTCACCGTGTCGAACCTGGGTCGGCTCCGGGAAGCCCGCCGGTGGTGGCGTACTGCGCGCACTCTCGCCGACGAGTCAACTGATCCGGTGGCCCGCAACTGGGTACGGGGCAGCGAGGTCGTGCGGGCGCTGTATGAACAACGACCTGTCGATTCCGTCGTCACCATGGCGGGCCGCTATGAGCAGGAACTCGGCGACCTCACTCGAGTGGCTACGCCGACCCTTCTCGGTGGCAAGGCCGAGGCGCTGGCGCTGGCCGGCAGAGCCCAAGAAGCCGACAGCAGCCTGATCGAGTTGGAGGAAGCCTGCGCCAATCTGCCCAAGGCCGCGGGCGCCCAGGGCGCATCTGCTCTCGAGTGGCACGACTTCAGCCTTGGCTTCACCCGCTCCTATGTTCACTCGTTCAACGGCAACTACCCCGAGGCCGAGAAGGCTCAAGATGCCGCCATCGCGCTCTATCCAGCTGGCCTCACACGGGGTCCCGCCACGATCAGGCTCCAGAGGGCGCTTTGCGTCGCTGAGGTCGGCGCCGCAGCCGAAGCCGCCCGTGATGCCCGCGCGATCTTGGAGAGCCTGCCCGCCGCCGATCACATCCGCCCGATCGTCGGGCTGTCCCACCAGGTCCTCAACGCCATCCCGGCCTCGGCCGGCAGCCTGCCCGAGGTGCGGGAGTATCGGGAGTTCCTTGCCGCCCCTCGCCAGATCGGCTGACCAGTGACCGAGCTGACTCTCCGCCACTCAAGCCCCACGGAAGCCCTTGAACTGAGCGACCACCTTATCCGGATCTATGCGGCAACCCACGCCCACCTGATCGATCAGCCGTGGTATTCGCCGGACACGTACTGGTCCCGCCTCACCGACATCTACGTCAAGACCCGTGACTTCGACCTCGTGACCGGCTGGCACGGCGACGAATGCATCGGCTACGCGTTCGGCAGCCCGCGTGACGGGGACGAGGAAACCTGGACACAGATCGCATCGGTTGTCTCCGACATCGGCGAGCCCGGTCCGATCTACATCTTCCGCGAGTTCGCCGTCGCCCCGGATCACCAACGACACGGCTACGGACGCCGCATCCACGACGAGCTGCTCCACCGGCGCCCCGAACGGATCGCCCACCTCCTCGTTCGCGGCGACAACGAACCGGCGCAGATCGCCTATGACCGGTGGGGCTGGCTCAGGATCGGCACGAAGAAGCCCTTCGAGGACTCGCCCACCTTCGACGCCATGGCGCTCGATCTGCGAACCCCAGTCAGCTGATCAGCAGCGCGGCGAAGGCTGACGCCTCGTGTCATCTGCGGCGGAAACGAAGCGACTCGCGGAGGATCATCGCCACGAAGAAGGTAGGTATCAGGGCAACGATGCCGACGAGGACGCCGATCCAGGTGAACCAGGGCCTTACCGGGGTGTCCTCACGGGCTAGTTCCCTGCGACCGCGGTGTTCGCCGACGTCGCCGATTCGAACCGCCTCGCCGATGTCGGCCGGGGTGAACACCTCGTCGGTGACGAGCCGGTCGGTGCCGCCGTCGTCCCAGCGGATGGTGGCGACGCAGCGGTGCCAGTAGCCGAAGCCTCGGTTGGTGACCGGTCCATGCTTCGTACAGTAAGTGGCGGTTGCTTGACCGGTGCGGCTTGCATCGGCGAAGTCGTACCCTGCCAGGCGAATCAGGGTCACGCAGAGGCTGATCAGCGTGGCAGCCACGAGGACGATCACGATGAAGGCGGCTGCCGAGCGCAGCTTCCCGCCCCGCTGGCGCGGGATCGCTGCCGATGCCTGAGCCTCTGCTTCTTCGCGGTCGAGTTGCCGCTCGATTTCGGCGCGTTCGGCGGCGCGTCTGGCTAACCGTTCGTCGTGGGATTCCACGGCGGATTTCCCCTTCGTCATCGCTAAGGTTCGACCCCGATGGGTGGTGGCGCCGGGTTGCCTTCGATCGTGTCGGAGGCGCCCGAGCCTGTGTTCTGCGAGGTGTTGCCCTGTGCTGCCGTACGGGCAGTGTTGACCATGACCTGGCCGACAGCGCCGTGGGCTCGTATGTGTCCCTCGCTCAGCAGTCTGTATGCGTCGGCGGTTCCGCGCCAGCCTTGCCCCGCCGTGCCGACCGCCTCGATGCGGTGTGCCTCCAGGCGCAAGACGTTGCGGCTGGACTGCCCGATCTGGCTCATCATGGCCTGCATCTGCCGGACGAAGAGACCCGTGTTCTCGATCGTCGTCATCAGCCGCTTCACCACGGTGAAGATCTTCAAGCTGGCCTTGGACACCAGCATGGAGATCTCTGCGACCATCTTGGGGATGAGTACGACGCTGACGGCTTGCATAGCCGCGGAGATACACGCGCCGACCACCTCGGCGACGATGTCGCGCACAGTATTGCGGGCGATGCCGACCATCGCGCCCAGGACTGTGGTGGCCCGGCCCATGCCGTCGGCGAGCTTGCCCATGGCCTGGATCGACTCGGCGTGCTCACGGGCCCGTTGCCGGTACGCATCAGCGGAGGCAGCCGTCCAAGCCGTGGTGGTGCGGTTGACCTCATCGACGAACAGATCGGTCGCGTCGTAGATCCGCTGTTCGATGTTCTTCCAACTCTGCGCGTGCGCGTCGATGGCCTTGGGGTCACCCATCAGCTTGTCGAGGGGCTCTCGCAGGATGGCGACGTGCTCCATCAGCCATCCCACACCAGCGGCGAACACGACCTGGAGCGGATCCATCACGGCGCCTATGGCAGCAAGGCCGGCGGCGACGCCATTGCCGGCAAAGCCCGGCACATCGCCGCGGAAACCGCTGTCCACCATGCCGCTGGCAGACTCGAAGATGCCGGTGCCCTCATAGGCCTTGGTGGGTCGCTCTCCGGCGATCAGTCCCGGCCAACCCACGTAGGCGCCATTCACGGCCCCGCCTCCCGCAACTCCCGGGCGGCCTCATCGTCGGTCAGAGCGATGTCCGCGGTGAGCGAGCGCAGCAGATCGGCGAGGTGGGAGGTGGCGTCAGTGCCACTGCGCATGTCCTGGATCGCCTGCTCTTGCGCGATGCCAAGAAACCCGGTGATGAACGGCCCCGGCCACTCGCCGTACACCTCGCTGTGCAGCTGCAGGTGACCGACCGCCGCGGTCACGGCGTCCAGCATTTCCGCGACCCCGTCGACCATCCGGGCGTGGCCCTGGACGGCGTCCACATCGAGACGGAACACGGGGTGACTCATCGCCGGCCGTACCCTGACTCGTCACCGGATTCCAGGTCGGGGAACGCTTCGGCGTAGGCGCCGGCGATGAAGTCCGTCGTCGGAGAGTCGGCGCCCGCATCCGCCGGACGAGGTCAGCGACGTTCTGCGCCAACCGGGTCTGCGCGAGCTGACTGGTAGCGACGATCAGGCGCGACAGCTCCTCAGGTTCAAGCCGCATCGCACGGTCGGCCAGCGTCAGGCCGCTCAGCCCGCCGGCATGGTCGACCGACACTCGAACATCGCCGTCGGCGGACTCTGCGGCGGCACTGACTTGCCGTAGCCGCTCGGCGAGCTCCATGCCGGCTTCCGCTACCCGCTGTGCGCTGGCCTGCCAATCCTCGAGAACGTCATCAGGGCTCAGCGGCACGGCTTCGTCCTCGTGCCGACGGCTGGGTAGCCGTTGATCGGCAGAAGCGGCTGACGTGTTCTCACAGCAAGGCCGAAGCCTGCCGAGTCGGAATGATGATCCGATGGTGTAATGCCCAGCAACCGCTTGTCCATCGACTGATCCTCCGAGCAGGAGCGGGCCGGCCAAGGCCTTGACAGGTGGCAACTACACACCTGTAAACGCCAGCCGCGCGTCCTGGGTTCAGCGGATCGATGTCTCGCTCGCCGGCTCCGTGGCGTTGATTGATGGAACAGCAACGCCGGTCAGATCCGCCGATCGGGCGCGCAGAGGTCGAAGCAGACGGCCCGTGCCGACCTCGCGGCATCCGCCCACCTGGCCCACCGCCACATTGATTCACGATGGTACATATAGGTCATGCGGTCGGCGCTTGAGATGCTTTTCTTTGCGGCAGGCACCTACATCCTCAGTTTGTCTTTCGCAGCTGGCGCGACATGCTTCGCCACGTGGATTCTGGCGAACGTGAGTGAAGACAGGCGCATCGTGGCAGTCCTGGCGCGTCAGGAGCCTCGGCCAAGCCTGTGGGGGCGCCTGTGGCTCGCCGCCCAGTCAATCGCCTACGGAGGGCGGCCGGTTTTCACAACGTTTCTCCTTCTCACGGTAGCTATTTGCTTCTCCGTAGCCATCGTAATTCCACTAGGTGCCGCTATTCCGGGAAACCGACCTGAACCGTTCTTATCTATCACGAGCGGGCTGCTGGGCCTGTCCCTCAGTGGTGCGACGTTTGCCTATGTAGTCAGCGGTGGTCGGCAATCCGGCAAGATATACCCTGCACTCGATTTGCACCCATGGGTTATCGCGAACCGGACACGCATCCGAATGGTGGCTGCAACTACTCGCCTTAGCCTCATCGACGGCATGATCGTGCCGTTTGCTTTTATGGCCGTACTGGCAGCCGCCTCGCACGTCACCACTGGGCCGAACGGAGAACTTGCCGATCCGATCGAGTTGATATACCTGGCGGGAATCGTGCCCGTCGCCGTGGTCGCATGGCTGTTCCGGCGCCTGCTGCCGTGGGCCTTTCCTCGCTGGGCCGTATTTAGACTGTTGATACAGACCACCGATCACGGCACCGCGGCGCACGGGGGTGCTCCGCTTCGCAACGCGTTGATGAGCGTGTGCCAACTCCTGGACCGGCATGCCGTCGTCGTATCTAGGAGGGAATCAGCGGCACGCATCCAGAGCCTCAACGCAGTACTGCTGCGTAGCGTGGCAGGAAACCTCCGCGCCTTTCTGTCGAACAGGATTTCGGTCGGCGCGAAGCTCGAAGACGTCCGCTCAGACCTCGTCATGCTGTCGGCGTTTCTCTGCTATCCCACCTCAACAAGGTTGTTCGAAACGATTGCGGCCCGCATGCGGGCATTTGACGAATCAGGAAACCCTCAGGAGGACTACCGCAGCGAGACACCCGGCCGATTCGCCGTTGTCACGAACAGGCTGCTCACCGGACTCGAAAGAACACATCAGGGATTCATGAGAACACTAGCGATCGTTGCCGTGCTCGCCGTCCTGGTCCTCCTCGCCACAGGGGCGATCAAGCTCCCCGACATCATTAAGGTCGTCAAGTTGTGATGAGGCGGACGCGACGCATCCAGCCAGACCTCGAACGTTGGTACAGCCGTCTCACGGTTCGAAACGATCTCGCCGGTCGTCTCCGGTTCCGTTGTCAATGAGTCCGAAGCCGGCCGACGCTGACCAGGGTCCACGCCTGCTGGTAAGTCGCGGTCATTGAGCTTTTTCCAACCTGATCTTGCAGGTCAGTCCGGTCGGTCGGGGGCCGCTGCTCGATGAGGGCGAAGCTCCAGGTAGGACAGCAAATCGACCAGAACCCAATGCCCCGACCGGGAGCATCGCCATGCTGTCCCACCCTGCCACGATCTCGCTGTCCAGCCGGACCCTGAACCACCTCGCCGATCGCATCCGAGGCCACCGCCAGCAGCGCAAATCCCGATGGCGCAAGCTGGCCCCGGGCCGGCAAGCCCTGCTTGCCCTGGCCCACCTGCGCAACGGCGACACCTACACCCGCCTCGCTGCCAGCTTCGAGATCGGCGTCGCCACCGCGTGACGCTATGCCCAAGAAGCGGTTGCCCTGCTCCGCGCTGCTTCCGAAAACCTGGCCACCGCTATGCGGCGCATCCGGCAGCTGGCGTACGCGATCCTGGACGGCACGCTGATCCCGATCGACCGGGTCGCCGACCAGAAACCGTACTACTCCGGCAAGCACAAGCGGCACGGCGTCAACGTGCAGGTCATCGCCGATGCCGCAGGGCGACTCGTGTGGGCTTCCGGCGCGCTGCCCGGAGCGACCCACGACCTGACCGCCGCGCACTCACGGCATCATCGACGCGCTGACCATCGCAGAAGTGATGACCTTCGCAGATAAGGGCTACCAAGGAGCCCCCGGCAGCGTGCGCACCCCGTTCAAGCGGCGCCGCTTCCGGCCGAAGCGGTCACGCCGACAAAAGGCGGTCAACCGGGCACACGCGAAGATCCGCGCCTGCGGTGAACGCGCGATCGCCACCCTCATGACCTGGAAGATCCTGACCAAGCTGCACTGCTGCCCGCGTCGCGCCACCGCGATCATGCAGGCCATCCTCGTCCTGCACCACGTCGAAACCGACCGCTACGCACGATGAAAAGGCTGTGACGTCGAAGACTCAGAGGCCATGCGGGGCGCAGTGTCATGGTGGCGGCGGTACGAGGACGTCACCGGTGCGGACCTCAACAAGATCACCGCCCGTACGAGCCGATGGTCCACCCTGCCGAAACACCCTGCTGATATCCGCACAGCGACATCGCCGGGTAAAAGTCGCGGCCGGACAGCGTTGTCCTCGTAGTTCTCCGAGCCGTAAACCGGCGGTTCGGGTTCGCTGCTCCGTCGCGTCCGCGCGTGGGGGGACGGAGGCCGGGATCATGCTCGTTGCACCGAGGTGCCCGAGCGCCCGCGATCGCGCTGCTGCGGCCACGTCCAGTTCGTTCTGCTGCTGCCTGCCGAGCGAGCAACGCCATGGAGGAGGCGGGCCGGCCGGACCGTCATTCTGTCGAGTGGCTGACAAATGCTCGCATCTTGCGTGAACCCGTGCTCCTCTCGAAGGAGAGCAACACTCAATCGATTCCGGGCAGTGCGCTCGCCGTCGCGTGGAGAAGCGCGGGAGCGCCCGAACGTCGCCTCGTTCCAGGCCTCATGGAACAAACACCGCCCTGTTCGTACGCCACAGCGCCCGCCCGGAGCGTGGCACCGTCCTCTCTCCAGTAGATGAGGCCCCGTTGCTCACCGCCCTCGCCATCGTCGCACTGCTCTGCCTGAAGGCGCAGCAGTCCACGAGGCAGATTCACCCAAGGCCCTCAAGTCTCGGTGCCCCTCGCCACGAGCATTCAGTGCGCGAACGAGTTGCGTTCTACGCGACCATCATCGCCGCGCTGATGTCCATGGTGTCCGCCACTACTGATGTGGTTGGGCTGCTCCAACCGGACAATCCGAGCGTGGTCGTCGTCATCGAGGTCGCTAAGCCCGTCACCTAGCTGTAGGACCCCGGCTTGGTTGGCTCTGGCGCTACCCGTACGGCGGATGCGCCAGGCCGCCAGGTTTACGACCCCGCCCCCGTTGTAGCCGACGACGCGGGCTCTGGGGTCGGCGGCTTGGCACCGTTTACCCGTGCGCGGGCTGCGGCCTGCAGATCGGCAAGGACGTCGCTTACATCGAGCTTTTTTCAACGTCGCGAGGGCCTCGCCGGCCGCGTCGGTCAACGGCCCGGCAGCCTCCGGCCCGATGCCAGGTTGAAAATTGCTCACTGGCAGCGCGGAGAGGTGGTGCCCGCTCGATGGCGGATCCCATCCCTCAGTGCGTGGCGGCGTCGATCGCGGCCTCGCGGAACCGGGCGCTGATTCCTGCGAAAACGAGGTAGCCATGGATGAGGTCGTCAACAGCCTGGTGCTGCACCGCGACGCCCGCCGTCGCGAGGCTCGGGCAAAAGCGATGCCTTCGTCGCGTAGCGGGTCGTACCCGGCAGTGGCGATGTATGTCGGCGGCAGCGGGGGCGCGAGAGGCGCGTACAGCGGCGAGAGACGCGGGTCGGTCCGATGGCTCGTCAAGGCGTAGGCGTCGTAGAGGAACGTGACGTCGCGTTCGGTCAGCATGAAGCCGTCGGCCAGGTCGCGCCGTGACGCTGACACACGGGC
Organism: Actinoplanes sp. NPDC023714; assembly: GCF_040639855.1. Classification (NCBI taxonomy): domain Bacteria; kingdom Bacillati; phylum Actinomycetota; class Actinomycetes; order Micromonosporales; family Micromonosporaceae; genus Actinoplanes; species Actinoplanes sp. NPDC023714. The sequence continues at coordinate 329,209 of NZ_JBFAAR010000009.1, read as the reverse complement.
CAGGTCGGTCGCGGGATAGAGCAGCATCTGGAAGGCCGGCCCGGTCGTCAGGTCGTTGCACAACGCGGCGGTCAGGTTGGCCCCGGCGCTGATCCCCACCCACGGCCACCAGCCTAGGATCCACACCCCAGGACAGGCCCAAAGTCTAAAGAGGAGTTGCCATTGGCGAGCGACTCAGCCGTCGAGTCTCTGCTCCCGGGCGCCGGCCGAGATTCGGGCGTCGCGCGGTTCGTCGCCGTACCGGATCGGGTACGAATTCGTCAAACGGGGCGTGTCGATCCGCTGCCACTACTGGTTGCGAGCACGTTCGCCATGAGACAGACGAAATTCACTGGACATCGAGCACCGCTTGAAGGATTTCGACTCGGGTCCGCGACCACAACACCTCCGGAGCCACCGGCCGTTCCTGTGATCGCGGCAGGCGGGTGACGACACGTTCGGCCAGAGTTGCCGTGAATGCCGTGGCGCCTCGGCGTCGGCCGCTGCTTCGACAAGCCATGCAAGTGATCAAATCTGACAATGCCGCTGCAGCGCCGAAGCAGTCCGCGCATAGCAGATGTCGGCGGCCGACAAGATGCGCCGCTAGTTCCTCGGCCAGTGCGTCCGGACCGTTTCCTTCGTAACCCCAGGTGAAAACGCCGCGCGCGCCGGCTTCCCGATCGCGCAGGAGGAGTTTCTCGCCATTGTCGTAGGTGACGATGACGAAACTGGAGTCGTCCGCGTCGGTGACACCGTGGTAGGTCCAATCGGCGAATCCCGGCCTCTTCCGTTCGGCATTGATCACTCGCCCGAGATTCAGGGTTCCGTCACGTGAGGCGCGCAACACAGCCTTGCTAGCCGGCACGGACGCCCACGCGGCTGCTGCGTCACCGAGCCTTCCCCTCTGCTTGCCGGCGCTCTTCAGAAACGCGGCCAGCTCCAGCGCGGGCTTCTCGTCACCGTCGCGATGCGCCTGCACACTGTCCGCCCAAAGCGTAAGCAGGATAGTGGCCGACAAGGTACCAGCACCCAATGAGTATGGCCGCAGCTCTTCAACGGCTGCGCTACGCAACTCCGGAGACATCCGATGTGCTGCGCGGGCCTCGACAAGCCAGGCCGCGGCCGCCAATTCCCGTTCGTGCCCGCTCGGCTGCCAGGCTATAACCCCGAGGGTGTCCCGGGCGCTGTCCCGCTCATCTGGCTTCCACGGCAACACTCGGCGCAGCTCTTCCGACTCCTCGATAAGCCCAGCGACGACAACCGCTCCGCGAGCCGCCACGACTCGCGAGCTCGAGTGATAGATCTTCCGATTGACGAACCGATAAACGGCATCTACATAGGCCACTACCGACGCCTTGTCGCCGGCTTGCGCGGCTGCCGTGGCAAGGCTGATGAGTCGCCGCCCGGTCAGCAGCGCCCGGCGATCGTAGCCGCTCTCGAACGCGGCCATCGCCAGGTCGCTCATCACCTCAGCGAGGACGGACGCGGGGTGGGGACGTCGTTCAAAGTGCCCGCGCCGCCAGCCCGTGCGGTCGATCGGTCGTGGAGGTAGAACGTCAGCTCCAATTAGCCGGGCCGCCACCGTCTCCAGGTCGGTCTCCACGGCGTCACAGCGCGAATACGCAAAGCATCGGAACAGACGAGTTCCGAGAGCGCCGAGACGTCGGACATCGGTCGCGAACTCGGCTGCCTCCTGGTGGCTGGTAGCGGGGGCGCCGCCGGACGGGCTCATGACCGAGACCAGCCGATCGACGGTCGACTCCAGTAGCTCATAACCCGACCAATCGTCGTACCGGTGATCCGGTCGATCATGGTCGGGAAAGCACCGCTCCAGTGACTCCCACGTCAATGGCTGACTCGCCAGTTCTGCCACTCTTGCGAAATCTGCCGTTGCTGGCCGGTCAACGAAGCACTCGTCGTCCGCGGTAGCTGCCGGTTCGAACAGGTGCAGCAGCTTCTTAGGCGCGATGAGGTACTCAAGGCGCCCGGCGACTGTCTCGGTCAGTCCGTCGAGCGCCTCCCGTGCGATGTCATGCCGTCCGGCCGCGCGCGCCCGGACGGCAATTTCGAAAAGGACATCACAAACTGCTTCACTGACCTCCGACTCGTGCCGCAGCCGAAGACCGACCACGATCAGGCCGGCCACGGCCGCCCGATGAGTCGGACCGACCTCCTTGCCGAGCTCGGCCCCGATCTCGCGTACGGCCTGCCCAATCTCGCTGGCGTCTGCGCTCTTGGCTGCCTGGTTCAGCATTGCGCCAACCCATGCCGCGACTGCGAGGCGGTGTTCACCGACCGGAAGCCGGGGGTTGCTGATCAGATCGCCCAGTATTGCGGCGTAGCGGCTCGACCTGCGTCGCCTGAGAGCCCGCCTGCTCACCTGTCCGACCAGCCACTCAGGAGTGGCATGTAGCACCGCCGCTGCAGCCGCGGATCCGATAATGGCGATAGCAACGAAGAATCCGGAAAAAGCAACCCGTGTTCCGGGCGGGCTCGGGTTGACGGCCAAACCAAGTGGAAGGCAGATACCGACCAATGCGGCCGCGGCCAGGGAGATCGCAGTTCGCCAGCCCACGAGCACGCTTACGGTTTGCCACGAAAACTGTGATAGCGCCTGTGCCGTAACCGCGACTACGGCTGGCACAACCACTAGCATAGCTGCGGTGATTGCCGCAATGGCGGCATCGACAGTGGCCTGGTAGGAACCGGCATCGTCACCAGCGGCTATCGGCAAACCGGGGAACAGAACGAGAACAGCTGCCAACAGCGGCACCGCTACCCACGCTGCGGCAACAACCCACCGCAACCCGGCACGCTTCCCTCTCACGCTGAGCATCACCCCTTCCTCCAGTCTTCACAGCGGTGTCAACATGATTTCCGTTCAACCGTCCGGTGCGCCAGTCACCGGCCAACTACTGCCTACCGCTGGATGACTAGCCATTCGCGAGCGTTCCCGGCTGTTGCCCAGAGCTGTGGGTGCTCCGTACACCGAGGGTTCGGCATCGGTGAACGACCGATACCCGTAGCCGAGTTCAATGTCATGCGTGACGCGATTCTGGCGCAGGTTTCCGAGATTCACCGCCCTCGACACCGGACCACCGCATCGCTGGCCTCGCGTTTGAGCTGCACGGTCGGGAAGGAGTAGGTCGCAGAACATCGGCCGTCACGATCGGGGAACCCAGAATCTGCGGCTGCCGACACCGTCCTAGCCCAGACACGAGGAACCCGACCGAGTGAACCATTCCGGTCAGGTTCCTCGTAGACGGCCGGGTGGCCCCGGCGACGCTGCTGACCGCTCTCGGCTGGCTGCCCGGCGCCCTGTTGGACATGCGGCTCACCGGCGGCCTGATCCTGATCAGGGCCGCCGAGCAGGCGGTCTCCGGATAACGCAGGCCAGCTCCGCCTGCAGGCCCCCGTACGGCACCGCTACGGGCTGATGCCCGGCTGCCGTCTCCTGCTCGTCACCGACTCATGGGAAACCGTTCGATCGTGTGTCAGACGACTGCGCAGCACGCCATGCTCCGGCAGTTCCACACCGCGGTGCTGGGCGGTGAACCGGCATAATCCGATCGAAAGTCACCGGGCCTTGCGTTCATTGGTAGCGCTCGCGTTGGCCTGGGAGGAATCAGCACCGCCCCGGAAGGATCCATCGATCTCGCTAGGCGAAGCAAGGTCAAGTGGCCTCGGATGACCAGCGATGCCTGGGTAGATCGTTGTGTTGCCTGGACCGGCGTGTCCGGCGCCGTGCTGGTGAGACTGTCACACCGGGCGGCGGGTTGGCCTGCGGTCCGGTGGCGTGAACAAGGTGGAGCGGGAGACACCGCACGTCGATGAGGAGGAGGGTGTGCGGGTTGCCGGGGTTTCGCGGGTGTAGAGCACGACCTGGTCGCCGCCGGCGGCGAAGCCGGCGCGGTGGACCCAGCCGGTCGCCTCGTAGAGGCATTGCGTCGGCGCCGGGGTGGGTGGTGAGCCAGGCGCGGGGGTGGCCTCGGCACCGGCGCCTGGATGCTGCGGCGTCACCTGCACGGCCACTCACACTCCCACGACGGTCACGCCACCATCATCACCACCACGGTCACTACGGTCACGCGCACGGTGAGGAAAGACGACCCGGCTTGCTGCTGCTCGGCATATCCGACGGCCTGACCCCTCTCTCGCTGCATTTTTCGTGCTGGCCACTGGCTTGTTCCTCGGCCGCGGCGGCTTCGCGCTGCTGATGGTCATCACGTTCGGCATCGGCATGGCCGTCGTGCTGTTCGGCGTCAGCGTCCTCGCGGTCGCCGGCAGCTCGCTGGTGACCCGAAGCGCCCGGACGTACGCGGCGCTGCGCGCGGCCACTCGCGTGACGCCGATCTTCGCGTCGAGCGGGGTGACCCTCTTCGGCGCCGGCCTGGTGGCCGTCGCCGCCGTCCACCTGGCCGGTCTCAACTGACCGCGCGGCTCACGCCGCAGGCCCCGATCATCGGCGCTCCGTGACCCGGCACCGGACCGGAGCGCGAAGACCGCGCGGGTCCGGCACCTCGGCTGACACGGGCTTGGGCAGTTCTTCTTTGGCGCCTCTTTGGCGCCCAGCAGACTGCCTGGCTCATCGCCGCCGAACACCGTGGCGACTTCGCCTGCGCCGAACAAATACTGATAGGCGATGGGCGAGGAATCGAAAATCCACGGGCTTTACGCCGATCGCCTCCCCGCCAACGCCACCGCCGACGGGTTCGCGAAGGCGCCGTGAGGAGGGCCACGCCGGCGAATTGGATCGCGTGATCGTGCGTTGGGTGGGATCTTTGCCTGATGTTCCCGCTCCCGGACGGATTCACCTGGCTCGTGCCACTCAACGACGGCGCGCCGCTCGACCTCGACCGCCGCAAGAACGGCGACGAGTGGATCCACCTCGTCTTTCGGCGGCTGCGGGCGACGGGTTTCCAGATGTCCGGCCACGCCGCATTCCCCGGCGGACACATCTATAGACCATCGGGCACGGAGCATCGCACTGCGCTGTGGGTACTCTTCCCGACCGGCCAGGGCCCGATCTGTCTTGTACTGGGCGACGGCGACCCGTCAGAGGTAGCCGTCGAACCATGGCGTGATGCGGTGACGCATGCCATCGGCCAGATCGGGGCGGTAACTGACTTCGCCTGGTGGACGATCATCGGCTGCGATCCGAACACACCAGACGTAGTCGCCCTTCGCCTGAGCGAGCCCACTGAAGTGGCGGGCTTGAGACTCGTTCCGGCACTAGAACTCTTCTACGAGAACGTGCCGGGCAGATTCAACATCTTCCAGAGCAACGACCGGCACACCGGCCTAGTCAAGGTCACCGGTAGTTCGATGGGTTACAACAGCAACGTCGCTCACGAGGAGGCCGCGAGGCGGATCAGGCTGTTGTGTTCGCTACTGTCGGTCGCTTTTGGGATGCCCTGGATTCAGCGGAGCAGCGTGAATCCGCTGACCCGATTCAATGGCCACGGGGACACCGAACCGATGAATGTGGATGACATTCATATTCCGGCGATATCGCCGTGGGACCGCGATGACGAGGTTCCGCCAGACACGGAGGCGCTGACACAAAGCGTCGAGATCCCACGCTGGATCGGCCGGCGGTGGGAAACGATCACCAGGGACAAGAGGATGGTCGATGCCTTGCTGAATCATCACGAGGGTCAGCTCATGATGGCGCACCACCCCTCACATGCCGCGCTGGCTTTCGTGACCACAGTCGAGGCACTCGGCAACCGGAAGGTGAAGAAGCTGCCACGCTGCCGGGAATGCAGGGTGGTGACCGGCAGCGGAGATCGGTTCCGAGACGCCCTGGCACGTGTGATCCCGGCACAGGAGGCCGATGCCCTCGGCCGGAAGTTCTACAACTGGCGATCCCGCACAGCCCACGACGGTGTCCTGCACGGCACCGAGCCGGCCTTCGGTGCGTGGGCATTCTGGAGTGGCATTTCTGAGAACACCGCGCGTGATTTCGAGCGTGAACTCTATAGTCTCGCAGCCGCCGCGCAGCGCCTGCTGCTGTCCGAAGCCAGTGGCGAGGAGCTGCGGCCGACGTGAGCGAACTGGTGAGCTCATTGCCGGCGCAGCCGCCCGCCGAAGGTGCCGGCCCGCGCGGTCCCCGCGAGCCGGAATGCGGCCACGAACTGGTGGTGCGTAAAGCGAGGAACCCCGGTTGGGTGAACTGCTCCTGGCCGGGGTTCCTCGTGGGTTAATTCAATGGAATAGTAGTAGATAGCAATATGGTGTTTTGGGGATAGGTTTGTGTTGACCCTCGGACACACGTAATACACACGGCCGAAGTCGTCGCTGACGACCTCGGCCTTCAGTGTTTTCTGGCCTGCTGGTAGGTCATCCTGAGGCCGATGCGGCTGTATAGCTCGGCGCGGTCGTATGGGTCCGCCCTTGGATCAGCTTGATCAAGTCTTTGAAGGCCGCAGCGATGGCGTCGAGCTGGTCCTCGGTCATCCGCTGGGGTGGTGCGTCGGTGACGACGGCGGCGATGTCTCGCTCTGGGCTCTTGATCGTGTCGAGGAGGCGTAGCGCTTCGGGGCGGCGCTTCCACTGCAATGACCGGGAGAGCCCGATGTCGAAGAACTAGGCGACGATCTCGCCGCCGGCCGGTTCGATCAGGCCGCGGACGCGGGAAAGCTGCCAGGCCTTGGACGCTCGCGGATCCTGCTGGTCTTCGGTCGACACTCGTCCGTCGAACGCGCACCTCATGTCCGGCGAGTCATCCGGGCGCGGCTGGCAGCGGCATAGGCTGGGAGCCGCTCGTAGACCCACGTGCGTCGCATCCGATCAGGTTGATCAGCTCGGCCCGATCGGAACCGCCGCAGCAGCCGGCGTCCAGGATGCGGGGGTAGCGCGAGCGGCGACCGGCAACCCGTGGTGGGTCGACTCGCTGGACGTGGCCGACGGCGACAGCTACGAGATCGCGTTCGTCGCCAACAACCCGGGGATCCGGGCCGACCACTGCCACAGACTGGCGCACGTGGACGTCAGCACGCCGTACCGGGTGGGCGGGGAGGCGGGGAACTCGTCGGAGTAGCCAGCACGTACCACAGGTCCGCGGTGGCGGCCGCGCCGAGCTCGGCGAAGAGGCCGGCGGCCGCCCGGCGGTAGTCGCGGGCGGACGGCCGGTGCGGACGGTCACCGAGGCCGCCGAGGACGCTGAGCGCGTACGCCTCGCCGAGGCGGTGACCGCACTCGCGGTGCAGCGTGAGCGCCTGCTCGGCATGCCAGCACGCCCGGTCCCGGTGGCCGCACGCCCGGAGCAGGTCGGCGCCGGCGGTACGGGCACGGCCCTCCAGCACCCGGTAACCGGCGGTGCGGCAGAGCCGTACCGCCCGGCGCAGGCGCTGCCAGGCCTGGTCCGGGCGGCCCAGGCGGCCGGCCGCCGAACCGAGGCCGATGAGGGCGTTCGCCTCCGCGGTTCCCACGCCGTGGCGGCGGGCCAGGTGCAGGGCGCCACGGTGGTGCACGGCCGCGTCGAGATGCTCGCCCGCGCGGGCGAGCACGCCGGCGAGGGTGTTGACCGCGTGCACGACGAACCGCACGTTGTCGGTGTCCCGGGCGAGCGCCACCGCCGACCGGGCCAGCTCGGCCGCCCGGCCGAGGTCGCCCCGGTCCGCGTGCAGCTCGGCCAGGACGCGCAGCGTCTCGGTCTCCGACCCCCGGTTGCCGGTCTCCCGGCAGAGCAGCAGCGCCCGTTCCAGGTCCCGCTCGGCGTCCGCGAACCGGCCCAGGGCGTGCCGGGCCTCGCCGAGGTTGAGCAGGTCGGTTGCCTCGTTGGCGACGGCGTCCAGCTCGCGGTCGATGGCCGCCGCGGCGGCCTGGTGATCGGCGGCCTCGGCGAGGCGGCCCATCTCGAAGGAGACGAGGCCGAGCGAGCCGAGCTTCATCGCCTCCAGGTCACGACGGCCGAGGCGCCTGTCGATCACGAGGGCGCGCCGGAGGACGTCGGCGGACCGCTCCAGCTGGCCGGTCTCCCAGTACACCGAGCCCAGGTTGCCGGCGGCGGCCGACTCCCCGTCCGGCCAGCCGGCCGCACGGAACCGGTCGACGGCCCGGCAGTAGTGGCGGATCGCCTCGGCGTACCGGCTCTGGCGCAGGTCCAGCTCGGCGAGGCTCATCTCGGCGGCGCCGGCACCGCGGACGTCGCCGTCGGCGCGCGCCGCGTCGAGCGCGGTGGTGGCGGCCGTGTGCCACTCCACGATCGGGAGCCGGAGCCCGAAGTAGCCGCGCACGGTATCGGCGAGCAGCACCGCGGTGGTGCGCAGGCCGCGCTCGGCGGCCTGCCGGATCATCGCCACCAGGCCGGTGCGCTCGGTGTCGAACCAGGCCAGGGCGTCGGCGTGCCCGTCGAAGCGGGCGGTCGTCGGCGGCCGTTCGGCGGCCTGCACCGGCAGCCGGAGACGTTGCGGGTAGAGCTCCCGGGCCGCGGCGTCCGCGGAGTGCAGGTACCAGTCCGCCAGGCGCCGGATCGCCGCTTCTCGCCCGGCCGGTGCGTCGTCGCGCGCCGCCAGGTCGGCCGAGTACTGCCGGAGCAGGTCGTGCTGGGCGTACCGCTGACCGCCGGCGGATTCGACGAGTGACGCCTGCGTCAGCGACGTGAGCAGCGCCGCCGCTTCCTCGCGCGGCAGGGCGGCGAGTGCGGCCGCCGCGTCCACCGACACGTCGGGGCTGGGCAGGAGGCCGAGCAGGCGGAACAGCCGGCGGGCGGGTGCCGGGAGCGCCGAGTACGACAGGTCGAATGTGGCGCGCACGGACGCGAGGCTGTCCCCCTCCACGCCGAGCAGGTCCAGCGAGCGGGCGCCGTGCAGAGCGGCCGTGAAGCCGGCGATGCCGGAGTCCGGCCGCTCGGCGAGCTTGGTGGCGCCGACCCGCAGGGCGAGTGGCAGGCGGCCGCAGGCATCCACGAACGACGCGGCGGCGCAGGGGTCGTCGCGTACCCGCTTCGCGCCGATGATCGTGGCGAGCAGCGCGACGGCCTCGGACTCGGTCAGCACGTCCAGGTCGAGGCGCTGCGCGCCGTCGCGGGCGAGCAGCCCGGTCAGCCGGTTACGGCTGGTGATGACGGTCAGCGAGCCCGTACCGCCGGCCAGCAGCGGGCGGACCTGATCAGCGCCGGCCGCGTTGTCCAGCAGGACGAGGACCCGCCGGTGGCTCAGCACCGAGCGGTACGTGGCCGCCGCCTCGTCCACGTCCGCCGGGATCCGGGCCGCCGGCACCGAGAGCGCGCGCAGGAATCGGGCGAGCGCCTCCACCGGGGGCAGCGGCCGGATCGTCGAGCAGCCGTGCAGGTCCACATAGAGCTGCCCGTCCGGGAACCGGTCGGCGACCCGCTGGGCCCAGTGCACGGCCAGGGCGGTCTTGCCGACACCGCCGGCGCCGGTGATCACGACGATCGGCGTCGGGCGCCCCGGTACGGCGTCGAGACGGAACAGCTCGGCCGAGCGGCCGGTGAACCCGGGGGTGCCCAGCGGCAGCTCGGCCGGGCGCGGCGGGCGGGCCGCGGGCGCCGCGGAGGGCGGGGTCGCGGCGTCGGCGTGCAGGATCTCGGCGTACCGGCGGCGCAGGTCGGGACCGGGGTCGACGCCGAGCTCGTCGGCGAGGCGACGGCGGATCGACTCGTACCGGGCCAGCGCGTCGGCCCACCGGCCGAGGCGGTAGAGAGCGTCCATGAGCAGTGCGTGCGTAGGTTCCCGGGTGGGGTGCCGCTGCACCGCGTCGGTGAGCGGGCCGATCACCTCGGCGTGCCGCCCGGCGTCGAGCTCGGCCGCCATCAAGTCCTCGAACGCGACCAGCCGGGCCTCCTCGAGGTCCGCGGCCAGGCTGCGCAGATGGTCGGGGAGCCCGGCCAGCGCCGGTCCCCGCCACACCGCCAGTGCCCGCCGCAGCAGCTCGGCGACCTCTTCGCACCGGCCGGCGTCCTGCGCCGCGCCGAGCAGGTCCCGGAAGCGGCGCGCGTCCAGGTGGGCGTCACCGAGCTCCAGCCGGTAGCCACCGGGGGTGGTGGCGATCCGCGCGCCGTACCGCTGCGCGTTCGCCGCCTTCAGGGTGCGCCGCAGCCGGGAGACGTACACCTGGACCGCGCCGCGGTCCCGCGGCGGATCGTCCGGCCACAGCCGGTCGGCGATCTCGGCCGGGCTGACCGGCCGGTCCGCCTCCAGCAACAGGATGGCCAGGACCGCCGCCTGCCGGGCGCCGCCCAGCGGGACCGCACGACCGTCCGATTCGACCTGGACCTCTCCGAGCACGCGGAATTCCACCGAACCTCCCCCGTTCGAACGATCGTTATGGTCTCTCTCCGTAGATCGGTTGTAAACGATTTGTAAGCGCGACTTCGTAGCTTGGGGACGGCCCGCCAGACCGGCGGGCCGGCTACCGGAGAGCGGGATGTCTATGACGAAGCGTGTGAACAGGTGGGCTGACCGGGTCCTCGGTCAGTTCCTCGGTCATGTCGAGGCCGGCGCGTGTGTTCCCGAGATGGGCGACCTCGTCTGGCGTAACGGCTGCGGAACGTGCAGCTGTGTGGAGGGCCGGCGGTACGTCCGCAAGGACTGTGAGTGCCGGATCAACTGCACCGGAACCTGCGTGAACACCGGCCGTACCCGGTGCACCACCACGCAGCAGCTCTGCTGATCGCCGTAGTTCGACGGTCCGGCCGCCACCGGCGGCCGGACCGCTCCACCGGGAAGGACGGATCGTGCCCGAACTCGACATCGCCTGCCGCGCCCTGCTAGTGACGATCTTCGCCGTGGCGGCCGCGGGCAAGCTGCGCGGACCCGCCGCGTTCGCCGAATTCCGTGCCACCGTGCGCGCCATGGGCGTCCGCCGGCCACGGCTCGCCGCCCTCGTCGCCCGGCTGGTGCCGGTCGCCGAGGCCGCCGCCGTGGTCCTTCTGGTGCCGTCCGGCACGGTCCTGATCGGGTACGGCCTAGGCCTTCTCCTCCTGCTCGGCTTCACCGGCGGGATCGCGCTGACCCTGCGCCGCGGCCGGGTGGTCAGGTGCCGCTGCTTCGGCGCCGGCGGCTCACCCGTCTCGGTACGCCACCTCGTGCGCAACACCCTGCTGGCACTGACCGCGGTCGCCGGTGCCGGCGGTCACCTGGCCGCAGGCGGCACCCTGCCGGGCCCGTTGTCGCTGCTGCTCGCCACGGCGGGCGGTGCGCTGGCCGCCACGGCCCTGATCCGCCTCGACGACCTCGTCTATCTCTTCGGCCGCCCGGCCGAAACCACCACCGCCGCCGGCCGATGAGCCGGCGCCGGGCTTACCGAAGGAGCCGACCTTGACATCTCTGCTGGCCGTCGCCGTGGTCCTGGTAGGAGCACTCGGCGCGGTGAACCTCGCCATCGGCTTCGCGATGATCCGCAAGCTCCGCGACCTGGAGACCCGGGTCGCCCAGGCGCCCTCCGCCGAACACGTCCCGCAGGTGGGACACCGGATCGACCCGTTCGTCGCGGCCACCGTGGACGGCGGGATGCTGTCGCAGGCGGACCTCGCCGGATCCGACACGCTGGTGGCGCTGCTCAGCCCGGGGTGCGGCTCGTGCGACGACGTGCTCGCGCAGCTCGCCGCGGACCCCGGTGACCTCAAGCCGGTGATCCTCATCCACACCGGGGAGCCGGAGGACGAGGAGACGGTGGCGCTCGTGGACAAGGCGCGCGAAGTGGGCCGGGTCGCGGTGGTGCCGTTCGGCCCGGTGCCGAAGGCGTTCGGGGTCGACTCGTTCCCGACCGTGCTCCTGGTACGCGACGGGACCATCCGGGCCGCCGGGTACGACCTGCACGAGGTCATGTCCCCGGCGGGACGGCATTGACCGTGGGGATGTACCGGCGGACCGCCGAGGCGGTACGACTCGGTCTGCGCGCCCGGCCCGCCCTGCTGGCGGGCCGGGTCGGGCTCACCCTGCTCGCCGGGGTGCTGCCGGTCGCCGCCTCCTGGCTGACCAAGCTGCTCTTCGACGAACTGGGCGCGGGACAGGCGGGCGACACGGGGCGCGCCGCCACCTACGCTGTCGGCGCCGCGGCCCTGGGCGTGGGCGCCGTCCTCGCCACGCATGGCGGGTCCTACCTGGCGATGGCGCACCAGCGGGCGGTGGGCCTGGCCGTCGAGGACGACCTGTACGCGTCGGTGAACGGCTTCGTCGGCCTGGGCCGCTTCGAGGATCCCGCGTTCCTGGGCCGGCTCCGGCTCGCCGAGGAGGCGGCGTCCGGCGCACCCCAGTCGATCATCGCCTTCGTGCTGGACGCCGTGCAGACCGTCGTGGTCGTGGCGGGCTTCGTGACCGCCCTGGTCACCATCTGGCCGCCGATGACCGGGCTCATCGCCCTGGCCGCCGTGCCGGTCCTGCTGGTGCAGCTCACGCTGGCCCGGCACCGGGCGGCCGTGCAGGAGGTCACCAACGAGACGTTCCGGCGCCGGATGTTCTACCAGTCCCTGCTCACCGACGTACGCGCGGTCAAGGAGGTCCGCCTCTTCGACCTGGGCGGGCTGTTCCGCCGCCGCATGCTCGACACCGCGACCGCCGCCACCGGCCGCCAGCTCGCCGTCGAACGCCGCGCCATCCTGATGAACAGCTCGCTGGCGCTGCTCGCCGCGATGGTCACGGGCGCCGGCACGATCGCGGTGGTCGTCGGCACCGGCGCGGGCCGGCTGTCGATCGGTGACGTCATGCTCTTCCTGGCGGCCGTCACCGCTGTGCAGGGCTCGCTCGCCGGGCTCGCGGGCCAGGTCGGTGAGACCGCCTCCGCCCTGCGGCTCTTCGGGCACTACCTCGACGTCCGGGCGACGCCGCCGGACCAGCCGGCGACCGGGCTGCCGGTGGCGCCGCTGCGGCACGGGATCGAGCTGCGGGACGTGTGGTTCCGCTACTCCCCCCAGTCGCCGTGGGTGCTGCGCGGCGTGAACCTGTTCCTGCCGGCCGGGTCGGCGATCGGCATCGTCGGTGTCAACGGTGCCGGGAAGTCCACGCTGGTCAAACTGCTCTGCCGGTTCTACCGGCCGGACCGGGGCACGATCACCTGGGACGGCGTGGAGATCGGGGAACTCGACGTGGCGCAGCTGCGCCGGCGGATCGGCGCGACATTCCAGGACTTCATGACGTACGACCTGAGCGCGCGGGAGAACATCGGCGTGGGTGACACCGCCCGGATGACGGACCTGCCCGCCGTCCGGCGCGCCGCCGAGCGGGCCGAGGTCGACGCGATGCTGTCGGCGTTGCCGCGCGGGTACGCGACGCTGCTGAGCCGCGTCTATTTCGACGACGAACCCGGCGACGAACCGGCGGTCACCCTCTCCGGCGGCCAGTGGCAGCGGGTGGCGATCGCCCGCGCCCTGCTGCACGACGACGCCGACCTGCTCATCCTCGACGAACCCAGCTCGGGACTGGACGCCGAGGCGGAGCACCGGATCCACGAGGCGCTGAGCGCGTACCGGGAGGGCCGAACGAGCCTGCTGATCTCGCACCGGATGAGCGCCATCCGCTCCGCCGACGTCATCGCGGTCCTCGCCGGCGGGGTGGTCGCCGAGCTCGGCGACCACGAGCGGCTCATGGCGGCCGACTCGCACTACGCCCGGCTCTTCGGCCTCCAGGCGCGCGGCTACCAGGACGGCCGGGTGGCCACGTGAACCTCCTGAAGCTGCTGGCCCGGCGCTACTTCGTCATCACCGTGGTCGGCGACAGCATGAGCCCGACCATGACGGACGGGCAGCGCTGGCTGGCCCGCCGCACGCGCGGCCGGATCCCGCCGCCCGGCGCGCTGCTGGTCTTCGCGAACCCGCCGGACACGGCCGGTGCCGGTCCGCCCTACCTGATCAAGCGGGCCGTCGCGGTGCCCGGCGACCCGGTCCCCGCCGACGTCGCGGCGCGGGTGGGCGCCGGACGCGTCCCGGCGGGCCAGGTGGTGGTACGCGGGGACAACCCGCGCAGCCGGGACTCCCGGCACTTCGGGTACGTGCCGGCGGACGCCGTCCTGGGCGTGGCGGAGCGGCCGGTCCGGGGGTGTTGGGCTCGGACACGTCAACCCCCAAGCGGGATCTCCACGGCACGGTGACCATCGGTGCTGCGCGATCGCGCTACCCGGTGACGTGCGACCCGCGCTGGTAGCCACCCGCGGCCTGCGGGACGTAGTTCTCGGCCAGATGGCGGCGCAGCATGTCGGTGAAGCCGTCGGCGTCGCCGGCGTGCAGCAGGTCGACGAGGATCTCGTGCTCGGCCAGGATCTCCGTGGACCGGGCGAGCAACCGGTCGCCCTTGCTGAACAGCAGGAACCGCTGCCGGTCGGCGAGCCGGTCGTTGAGCTCGAGCAGGATGTCGTTGCCGGCCGCCTCGACGAAGGCGCGGTGGAAGGCCACCGTCAGCTCGATGAACTGCCGCAGGTCGCGGGCCTCGAACGCGGCGCGCTGCTGCTCGATCGACTGGCGCAGGCGGGCGGCGAGCAGGTCCCGGGCGGCGGCGCCGGCCCGGCTCGCCCCGGTCGACTCCAGCATCAGCCGGGCGTCCTCGAGGTCGGCCACCGCGCGCTCGGTGAGGCCCTGCACCAGCGCGCCGCGTTTGGGGTAGATGACGATCCAGCCCTCGTCCTGCAGGCGGGTGAGCGCGGCGCGGACCGGGGTGCGGCTCACCCCGATCTCGGCGGCGAGGGCCTCCTCGCCGAACATGGTCCCGGCCGGGTGCACACCGTTCAGGATGCCGTCACGGATCGCCTGATAGGCGCGTTCCGCCGCGCTCGCGCTGCCTGCCACCGCCGGTTCCATCCCGGAATTATCCCTTCCGGTCGGCGGCCCGGGCAGGGGGCGTCCGCCGTTTCAGCACCCCTCGCCTTTGTAGGATACATGATGTATACATTACGAACTATGACGACCATCGAAGCGCGGGCCGCGCTGCACCAGCGAACCCTGAGCGTCGTCATGGCGTCGCAGGTGTTCAGCGGCGCCGGACTCGCCGCCGGCGTCACGGTCGGCGCCCTGCTCGCCGAGCAGATGCTCGGCACCAGCTCACTGTCCGGCCTGCCCGCGGGCCTCTACACCGGCGGATCCGCCGCCGCTGCGTTCCTGGTCGGCCGGCTGTCCCAGCGGCTCGGCCGGCGCGTCGGCCTCGCCGCCGGATACGCCGCCGGCGCGCTCGGCGGCGCCGGAGTCGTCGTCGCGGCCGGCCTCGGCAGCGTTCCCCTGCTGCTGGTCTCGCTGCTGGTCTACGGCGCGGGCACCGCCACCAACCTGCAGGCTCGGTACGCGGGCGCCGACCTCTCCGAGCCGCGCCGGCGCGGCCGGGCCGTCAGCGCGGTGCTGGTCACCACCACCGTCGGCGCCGTCATCGGGCCGAACCTGGTGGCGTCCACCGGCCGCGCCGCCGAACACTACGGCCTGCCCGCCCTGGCCGGACCGTTCGCCCTGGCCACGATCGCCTACGTGATCGCCGGCGTCATCCTGTTCCTGCTGCTGCGCCCCGACCCCCTGCTGGTCGCGCGCGACCTGCCCGCCCCGGAAGAGCCGGCGCGGGGCACGTCCCCGGCGCCGGCCTCGTCGGGAGTCGTCGCGGGCGCCGTCACGATGGTCCTCACCCAGCTCGTCATGGTCGCGGTGATGACCATGACCCCGGTCCACATGCGGGCCCACGGCCACGACCTCGCCGCGACCGGCCTGGTCATCTCGCTGCACATCGCCGCGATGTACCTGCCGTCACTGGTCACCGGCGTCCTCGTCGACCGGATCGGCCGGGTTCCGGTCGCGGTCGCCTCCGGCGTCACCCTGCTCGCCGCCGGCCTGGTCTCGGCCACCGCCCCGGACGACTCGGTCCCGCTGCTCGCCCTGGCCCTGATCCTGCTCGGCCTCGGCTGGAACCTCGGCCTGGTCTCCGGCACCGCGATGATCACCGATGCCGCGCCGCCCGCGACCCGCGCCCGGATCCAGGGAACCGTCGACCTCTGCATCGCCCTGGCCGGCGCCGGCGGCGGCATCGCCAGCGGCCTGGTCATGACCGCCACCAGCTACGCCGCCCTCTCCATCGCCGGCGGCGTGCTCGCCCTCGGCGTGATCCCGTTCGTCCTGTCCCGCGGCCGGCGGGCCTGACCACCATCGACGAGGAGAAGACCTCATGGGTACGACGGACCGGATGCGCCCCGGGATGGAGGCGCCGCACGGGCCGGGTCACCCCTCGGCTTCAGGTCGGTCGGGGATTCGGGTGTAATCGCGGGCATGTCTCGTGTGTCTTCGCTGGATGATCTGATCGGGCGGTATCTGCCGCCGGCCACCGAGGCGTGCCCGACGTTCGCGGAGAACTCGCCGTTCGAGCCGATCATCGACGGGGTCACGTACTTCACCGAGCTGGCCGGGCACATGGAGGCGCTCGGGCCCGGGGACGCCGTCTGCATCGCCGGGTATCAGGCTGACCCGCAGCTCGATCTGGCCGGGCGCATGCCCGGCGAGGACGGGTATCGGCCGTTCACCGACGTGCTCGCGGAGAAGGCGGCGGACGGCGCCGACGTGCGGATCGTGCTGAGCGCGGCCGAATATCCCGGCGCCGGGCCGTGGCTGCCGTTCGGGCCGTTCCTGGCCAACACGCTCGCGGCCCGGGTGATCCGGACGTGGAAGCCGTCCACCCGGGACAGCGGCCCGACCCTGCAGAACCGGGTGCTGCTGGACTGGTCGGGTCCGGTGCTCGGCTCCAACCACCAGAAGCTGGTCGTGTTCCGGCATGGAGGCGTGCTCACCGCGTACGTCGGAGGTCTTGATCTTTCGCCCTCGCGATTCGATCATTCGCCGCATCGTCGTCTGCGGCTCGGTCGTCATCGGTGGGGCTGGCATGACGCGGCGGCGCGGCTGCACGGACCGGCCGCGGCGCGGGTGTGGGAGACGTTCCAGTTCCGCTGGCAGAACACCGCCGCCCTGCCGCCCCGGTACAGCGCCACGAGCCTGCTGAGCAGCCGGGAGCGGACCGTGCTCAACCCGCCGGACGCGCCGGTCGACCTGCCGCCGGCCCCGGCGCAGCCCGAGCACCCGGCCGAGGGGACCGCCGTGCAGGTGGTGCGCTCCTACCGGCCGTGGAGCCTGTACCGGCACCGCGGGTGGCGGCGGATGCGCCGGGCGAACGTGGTCCGGGCCGGCATCCAGGAGATCTACCACGCGATGGCCACCGCGATCGGCGCGGCCGAGCGCTACATCTACCTCGAGGACCAGTATTTCCACGAGGCGCCGGGCGGCGATCCCCGGTTCCAGCTGTACGGCGGGCTGCGGGCCGCGGCCCGCCGCGGCGTCAAGGTCATCCTGGTCGGCTCCGGCCGCAAGGACCCGGCCGACGGCGGCGACAGCACGGTCCGCCCGGTGATCACGCACGACCTGCGCCGCCGGGTGCTGGACCGGCTGCCGGCCGTCGACCGCCGCAACGTGGTGATGTACCGGGTCGACAACCTGACCGTGCACACCAAGCTGATGCTCGTCGACGACGTGTTCGCCAGCATCGGGTCGGCGAACTTCTTCAGCCGGTCCATGGTCGGCACCGACAGCGAGATCACCTCCACCCTGGTCACCACCGGCGATCTCGTCCGCGACCTGCGCGTCCGGTTGTGGGCCGAGCACCTGCGCACGCCGCTCGACCCCCGGCTCACCCCGGCGCTGACCGACCTCGACACCGCCCTCGGCATCTGGCGCCGCGAATGGCTGCCGGTCGGGCATCCACCGGACACCTGGCGCCGGGCCGGGCTGCCGGCCGGTTTCGTCCCGGCCGAGTGGGCGCTCACGCCGGCCCGCTACTCCCCCGCCGTGCTGCGCCGGGAACGGCGGGCCGGGTCGTATCGATAACCGCCGTGCCGCGTTGGGAATGGCGGGCCGGGTCGTATCGATAACCGCCGTGCTGCGCCGGGAACGGCGGCGCTCCGGAAAGGCCGGACCTACCAGGGCTCGGCCCCGTCCTCGCTGAAGAAGCCGGCGGTCGGGCCCTCTTCGGGCAGGGTCGCGAGCCGGATCGCGGCGATCGCGCCCTGCTCCGGGGTACGCGGGCCGGCGTGCCCGTTCATGTCGGTGGCGCAGTATCCGGGGTCGGCCGCGTTCACCTTGATCGGGGTGTTCCGCAGCTCGTTGGCGTAGGAGACGGTCACCGCGTTGAGCGCGCTCTTCGACGAGTTGTAGGCCAGCAGCGGGAACTGCGCGTACGGATTCTCCGGGTCGCTGGTGATCCCGAGCGAACCCAGCCCGCTGGACATGTTGACGATGCGCCCGGCCGGCGACCGGCGGATCAGCGGCAGCAGCGCGTTCGTCACCGTCACCACGGCGAACACGTTGGTGGCGTACGTGCGCTCCAGCAGCGCCACCGGCATCCGGCTCGGCGCCTGGCCGCGCTCCACCAGGATGCCCGCGTTGTTGACGAGGATGTCCAGCCGGCCGTGCTCGCGGTCGATGCGCGCCGCGGCCGCCGACACCGACACCTCGTCGAGCACGTCGATCTCCACCACCTCCGCGGTGATCCCCTCGGCGGCGAGCTTCCCCGCCGCCGCCGCACCCCGCGCCGCGTCGCGCGCACCGATCAGCACGACCGCGCCGGTGGCCCCGATGCCCCTCGCCACCTCGTACCCAATGCCCTTGTTTGCCCCCGTGACGAGGGCGACCTTCGGCTCACTCATGGCGCTGAGCCTGCCGCCGCGCCGCCGCCCTGTGCAGAGACCGGTTGAACCACGGATCGGCAGTCCCTGGTTGCCGCGGCGCCCGCCGGTGCAGGATGGCCGCATGGATCGCCGCCAATTCGCCGAGTTCCTGCGCAGCCGCCGATCCCGGGTGCAGCCGGGCGACGTGGGGCTGGCGGCCGGCACCCGGCGCCGCACCCCCGGCCTGCGCCGCGAGGAGGTGGCCGGGCTCGCCGGCATCTCGGTGGACTACTACAGCCGGCTGGAACAGGCTCGTGGCCCGCAACCGTCGCGGCAGGTGCTCTCGGCGCTGGCCCGCGCCTTGCGACTGTACGACGCCGAACGCGCCCACCTGTACCACCTGGCCGGCGAGGAACCCGCCGCACCGGAGGGCCCCAGCCCCGACGTGCCGGCCGGTGTCCTGCACCTGCTCGACCGGCTCGACGACACCCCGGCGTACGTCATCGACGCGAAATACCAGATCCTCGCCTGGAACCGGATGGCCGCCGCGCTCATGGGCGACCCGACGCCGTGGCCCGCCCAACGCCGCAACATCATCTGGAACCTGTTCACCGGCGAGCACTCCGCCGCCGCCCTCGCCGACCCGCACACGGCCGCGTTCGCCGCCGAATGCGTCGCCGAACTGCGCGCCGCCGCCGCCCGCTTCCCGCAGGACTCGGGCATCCACCGGCTGATCGCCGATCTGCGCTTGGCCAGCCCCGACTTCGTCCGGCAGTGGGAGCAGCTGCGGGTATGCGTGCGGCGCGGCACCACGGTGAAACACCTGCGCCACCCGGCGGTCGGGGAGCTGACGCTGGAGTGCGAGGTGCTCGACATCGCCGGCCACGGCCAGCGCCTGATCATCTACAGCGCGGCGCCGGGCAGCCCGGCCGCGGAGGCGCTGAAGCTGCTCGGCGTCCTCGGGACACAGTGGTCGGAGGCGGAGGCCGGCGCGGGGCCGCGCTGATTCGGCTATCCGGACAGCGTCAGCAGATCCGAGACCAGCCGCAGCGAAGCCGGCTCGAGCGCTGCCGACCCGCCCGGGCTGCGGGGGCTGCTGACGTCCTCACAGATGGTCGTCCCGCCGTCGGCACGGCCCCAGGGCACCGGGCCGAAACACGCGTTCTCGGAGACGAGCCACTCGACCAGTTCGTCGAGATCGCCCGACGCGCCGGTCGCCTTCAGCGCCTTCCTGACCTGCTTGGCGGCCTTCTTCGACGAAGCTTTCTCGTCGGCCATCATCGGCAGGAAGACCAGCAGCACGTGCGCCCGCCGCAGCGGATCGGGCTGGCGATCGGCCAGCCCGGCCAGTTCGGCCCGTTCGGCCAGCCCGGCCCGTTCGGCCCGCTCGGCCAGCCCGGCCAGTTCGGCCCAGGAGATCCCCGGGCCGACATGGTTCCCACCGACGGTCGCGAGCAGGATGCAGTCCTGCTCGCCGGCCGGGACGATGAGGAAGTCCATCGCCGCGTCCTCGTCGTAGTTGCGCCAGACCGCGGCGAGCCGCGCGCCACCGCCGAGGTCCACGGCGAAGACCGGCCAGGCAGCCGAGGAACTGAGCCGCTGGTAGGTCGCCCGCACCGTGTCCTCGTCGACGCCCCACGCCTCGGCGAGCAGTTCCTCGTCGTCGACCACGTCACCGAGGTGCGCCGGCCAGAAGCCGGGAGTGGTCACGAGGTCCCACGCGTCGAAGGTGAGCGCGTCCACGTCCACGCCCACGAACTCTTCGGAGTAGCCCCGAAGGATCATCACGCCGCCCTTTCCCGGTTCGAGATGCGTGATCATCGTGGACCACCGGTCAGCGGCGCAGGGCGTCGGCCGGTTCGATGCGGGTGGCTCGCCACGCCGGATACAGGCCCGCCAGCAGCCCGGTCAGCGCGCCCACCACCGGCGCCCCGGCGCTGCGTACGCCGTTGAGCGAGGTCAGCAGGCGTTCCGCGTGGTCCAGGAACCAGGCCCTCACTACAGCAGTGCCCGGGCGAAGCGCGCCTCCAGGCCGGCGGCCCAGCGGGTCACGGTGGGCAGCGTCAGCGCGAAGGCGGCGGCGATGACCAGGTACCAGCTGACGATCGTGAGGTAGCCGTCGCCGAAGCCGAGGAGCTCGGGGAGCTCCATGCCGCTCTCCGGCAGCGACCAGCCCCAGAGCGCCCAGCTCACGCCGCCGACGACGGCGGCCCACCAGGAGACGACGACGGAGAAGGCGACCGTGCTCGGGATGATCCGGAAGGTGGTGTGCAGCAGGTCGCGCCAGCTCTGCGGGTCGCGGACGACGGCGACGACGCGGCTCAGGACGGTGTCGGCGGTGGCGCCGCGGTAGGGGAACGGCGTGGTGCCGATGCGCCGGCGTTCGGTCACGGCCAGGCCGCGGGCGAACATCATGGTGGCGACCAGGATGGGTACGCCGATCCAGAGCACCGCGAGACCGGCGCCGAGGGAGACGCCGGTCGTGGCGATGACGGTGCCGGCCAGGGCGATCGGGAAGCCGGTCAGTACGTATCGGGTGTCGGCGGTGAGCCGGGCGAACGTCGACGTGGAGACCAGGGGCGCATCGATTGTCGTCATGCCTCGACGCTAGGCGCGCGCGGGCTCTCAGCCGACCTGGCGGGCACCCCCATCGGAGGTAGGGCTAGCACCACCAAAGGCACCACCAAAGGCACCACCGAGGGTGGCGAGCGACGCCGCCTGCTGTTCGGCGTAGATGTCCTCCGGCACCCGGATGGTCCGCCCGATCACCTCGGACAGCCAGCCGATGTCGCGCGGCGCCCCGCCCTGCGAGGCGTCCATCGCGCCGGCGTCGCTCAGGTTCGAGGCGAAGATCCCGGCAGCGGACTGCGGCAGGAAGTCCTCGTAGACGATCGGTTCCGCGACGACATCGCCGTCTCCCGAGCCCGCTCCGACCCTGCGGAAGGTGAAGAACGCCAGGCCACGACGCGCCAGCTCGGCCTCCGACGACGGCATGCCCTGCCGCCACACGTCAGCGGCGATCTCCTGCCGCGATCCCTCACCGGCCGCCACCCGCCGATCCACCGTCGCCATCAGGTCGTCGTAGAGACCACGCCCGCGAGGCGTGAGTGCGATGCCGCGCGCTTCGACCTCACCGAAACGTACGCGCAACCGCCCCTCGGTGACGGATCCGTCGGCCTCCCGGAACGTCCGCGGCTCGGCCAGCGCCCGGAACGAGGTCTGGCGCAGCAGCACGTCGGGGCCGGCCCAGCGCGGCGGCCCCTGGATCTCGTCGATCATCGCGATGCCGCGGGCCCGCATCCCGGCGTAGAGCTCGTCGATGTCGAGCACGCGCGGGGTCAGGTGGTTGATGTGGGTGCTGGTCACGCCGCCGATGTCGGCGGCGACCCCGGAGATCTTCTCGAGTTCGGCGTACCAGGCGCGGTCGACCGGCTCGGGCGAGAGCGCGAACGCGGCCGCCGCGAGGTCGAGGAAGCGTGCCGCGTCGGCTTCGGACAGCTCGCTCTCGGCGGAGGCCCGGTCGGCGAGCGCCAGCAGCTCGTCCGGGAACAGCCGCCGGCGTCCGAGGAAGTTCCGCAGCCTTTCCTCAAGATCAGGATCGAAAAAACGACGATCTTCGGGTACGAGCATCGAGGTGAACACCCGGAACGGGTTGCGGGCCAGCTCCGCGGGGTCGGTCGGCCGGAACGCCGTGGAGATCACCGGGATCGGCTGCGGACGGGCGTCGCGCAGGTCGTAGAAGCCGGTCGGGTGCATGCCGAGCGCCCCGAAGATCCGGGCCACCTGGGACAGCTCCTCCGGCGTGCCGACCCGGATCGCGCCGTGGCGTTCGGCGGTGACCCGGCCGATCGAGCCGAACCGTTCGGCCGCGGCGCCGTCCCGGTCGAGCACCCGCTGGTTCACCAGGTGGCACTCGTCGACGAGAGTGGTGTAGGCCGGTACCTCCGTCCCGTACAGGTCGGAGAGCCGGCGTGCGAAGCGGGCCCGGAGCTCGGTGGTCCCCACAGCACTCATGGGAGAAATCGTAGTGTCACGATGGCCCGGCAGCCGGACATGGATGAGACGTGAGCTCTGAGGAACGGTTCCGGCGTCTCTACGCCGTCAACTTCGAGGCGCTGCTCGCCTACGCGATGCGCCGCGTCGAGCAGCCCGAGGACGCCTCCGACGTGGTCGCCGAGACGTTCCTGGTGGCCTGGCGGCGCAGCGGTGACCTGCCACCCGACGACGAGGTCCGGCTCTGGCTCTACGGGGTGGCCCGCCGCGTGCTGGCGAACCACCACCGCAGCGGCACCCGCCGGGACCGGCTCGGCGAGCGGCTGCGCCAGCGCCTCGCCGCGGTCACGGCGGCCGACCCCGGCCACGAGGTGCCGCAGCGGCTGGCCGTCCGCGACGCGCTGAAGCGGCTCGGCGAGACCGATCGGGAGATCCTGATGCTGACCGCGTGGGAGGGCCTCGAGCCGCGCGAGGTGGCCGAGGTGATCGGCGAGAACGCGGCGGTGGTGCGTACCCGGCTGTCGCGGGCCCGGAAACGGCTGCGCGAACTCGTCGGTGACGACCGCGGATCACCCGGACATGTACTCGACGTCCTGACCGTTCCCGCCCCGAAGGAGGGCCGATGACCGACGAACTGCTGAAAGACGCGGACCCCTACCGGCGTGACGTCGCGGCGCGGCTCGACGGGGCGGAGCAGCATCTCCTGGAGGAGATCATGTCCACCCCGAAGCTCGACACCGTGCCGCCGCTGCGGCGCACCCTGGCCCGGCGGCTGACCATGGCGGTCGCCGCCGCGGCGGTCCTCGCCGTCGCCGTGACCGCCGCGACGGTGGCCCGCCGCGAGCCCCTCGAGCCGTACCAGGGCGCGCTCGGCGTCACCGAGGCGGGCGGCCCCGCGGTGAACGGCTGGGAGCTGGACCTCAAGGCCGCCGAGAACCTGCCCCGCCTGGTGATCGACGAGCCGGGCTGGAAGCCGACCTCGGTCTACGGGTTCGCCCGGGAGGACGGCAACATCACGTACCAGAACGGCGACCGCGCCGTCTCGATCGACTGGTACGCGGCCAAGCACTACCCGAGCTACTACAAGGACCGCCTGGAGGTCAGCAAGCCGGAGTGGACCACCCTCGCGGGCGTCGAGGCGAGCGTCGTCACCTACACCGCGAGCGACTTCGCGGCGATGCGCAAGCCGCAGGACGGCACGTTCGCCGAGATGCGCGTGCAGGGCGGGGACTGGACGCGCGCCTCGTTCGACGCGCTGCTGACGAAGGTCGTGAAGGTCGACGCCGAGACGTTCCTGAAGTCGCTGCCCGAGGAGATCATCACGCCGGGTGACGTCCGCGCGGAAGCCACGAAGATCCTGGCCGACGTGCCGCTGCCGCCCGGCTTCGACATCGCCTCGCTGGAGAAGGACGGGGCGAACGACCCGTACCAGTTCGGGGCGTTCGTGGCCGGCCAGGTCGCCTGCGGCTGGATCGGCGAGTTCAAGCGGGCCGACGAGGCCGGCGACGACGGCGCGGCGAAGCGGGCCGCCGCGGCGCTCGCCACCAGCCGGCAGTGGAAGGTGCTCAAGGACCTGGACGCCGCGGGCGACTACCCGGAGGCGGTCTGGGACCTCGCCGACAAGGTCGCCGACGGCGAGGTTCCGGACTGGTACAAGGAGGGCCTGGGCTGCTGACGAAGCTGAATCAGCCGGTGGTCACCCGGTAGACCGCTCCCGCATAGTCGTCGCTCACGTAGAGGGCCCCGTCCGGGCCCTCTACGGCCGCGACCGGGCGTCCCCACCGCGAGCCGTCCTCCAGCTGGAAGCCGCCGAGCAGGGTCTGCTGCTCGCCGAGGGTCCCGTCGCGCCAGGCGAAGAAGGACACCTCGGGGGCGCGCGGCGGCTTGCGGTTCCACGAGCCGTGCACGCCGGCCAGGGCGCCCTCACCGTAGGAGCCGGCCGTGCCGAACGCGAGGCCCAGCGGCGCCGAGTGCGCGCCGAAACCCTGCTCGGTCGGGGGCAGCTTCGCGCAGTCGAGCTTGTCGCCGTCCGGGTTCAGCTGGAAGTCGCGCACGAAGGGCCGGTTCGTCCAGGCGAGCGCGCCGGCCTTCAGGTCCGGGTCGGGGTTGCAGTAGGGCCAGCCCAGCTCGCGTCCCGGCGTCAGCTTCGCGAGCTGTTCCATGGGGTACTCGTTGACGTACTCCTGCAGGACCTTGCCCTGGTCGTTCTCGCCGTCGCCGTCGTAGTCGTCGTCGTTCGGATAGGCGACGTTGTCCCGGTGGTTCACCGCGGTCCAGAGCCCGCCGTCCGGATCGATCGCCAAGCCGGTGCCGTTGCGGACACCTCTGGCGTACGTCGCCGGCTCGCCACCGCCCGGCGGCACCCGCAGGACCGACGCCCGCTCGGGGGTCGCCTCGCGATCGTCCACGGACACGTTGCCGGTCGAGCCGATCGAGATGTAGAGCGACCTGTCCTCGCCGACCGCGACGCTCTTCAGCGCGTGGGCGTATTCGCCGCCCAGCTCCGGGCTCTTCGCGTCGGGCAGGTCGCCGGCTACCACCCGCTCGCCGGAGACCCGGCCGCCGGCGTAGGTGAACGCGACCAGCTGATCGCTCTCGGCCACGTAGAGGGTGTCGCCGTCGAAGGCGAGGCCGTGCGGCTGGTTCAGGCCGTCGAGGAGCGTGGCCTGCGCCGGCGCGGCGTCCCCGGAGCCCGGCGTCAGGATCACCACGTCGCCGGCCTTCGGGCGGGAGACCAGCAACTTGCCGTCCGGGGCCCAGGCCAGCAGCCGTGCCTGCGGCACCCGCGCCCAGGCCGTGACGGTCCACCCCTGAGGCGCGTCCACGGCGCGGTCCTGGTCGAAGGGCGCGTCGGCTGCCAGGCCGGCTGCCACGCGTACCGAAGTGGGTTGAAGATCAATCGCCGATGCCGCAGGCGAGGCCGAAGATTGCGGCGTGGCGGCCGACGCGGCCGTCGGTTTCTCTTCCTCCGGCGCGGAACATCCCGCCGTGAAGGTCAAACCGCCCGTCAGCACCGCCGCCACGATCCGCTTCATTCGACCAGCCTATGCCGACACGAGCGGTTTGAGCGCTTCGCCGACCGCAGTGACCACGCCCGGACGGTGGCCGTTGCGGATCAGGTTGATGGTGATCCCGCCGATGCCCGCGCCGATCACCTGCTCGTGCAGCTGTTCGGCGACCTGCGAGGCCGTGCCGAGGAAGGCCCGGTTGCGGCGGTCCTCCGGAATGGACTGGCCGAGTTCCTTGACCTCCTGCTCGTCCTCGCCGACCAGGCCCATGACCAGGTACGACGTGGCGAGCGTGGCCGGGTCGCGACCGATCTCCTCGCACCGCTCGCGCAGCACCGCGACCTTGCGGGGCAGGTCGTCGACGTCGCAGATGATGTTCATGTGGTCGGCGAACCGGGCCGCCAGCCGGAACGTCTTCTGCTCACCCGAGCCGCCGAGCATGACCGGAATCGTCTCCCGGACGCGCGGGTTGTTCATGGCGCCGCGAGCGGTGTACCACTTGCCGTCGAGCACGCCCGGCTCGCCCTTCAACATCGGCGTGATGATCGTCAGGGCCTCCTCGAGCCGCTCGAAGCGCTGCCCGAACGTGCCGAACTCGAAGCCGTAGTCGTGGTGCTCGCGCTCGAACCAGCCGGCCCCGATGCCGAGGACGGCCCGGCCGTGCGAGACCACGTCGAGGGTGGTGACGGTCTTCGCGAGCAGGGCGGGATTGCGGTACGTGTTGCCGGTGACCAGCGTGGAGAGCTGGATCGTCGAGGTCAGCGACGCGAGCGCGCCGAGGGTCGTGTAGGCCTCCAGCATCGCGTTCTCGGGGGCGCCGATGCCCGGCAGCTGATAGAAGTGGTCCATCACCAGGACGGTGTCGAACCCGGCGGTCTCGGCCTCCCGTGCCTGCGCCGCGACGGTGTCGAAGGTGTTCTCGACCGCGCCGGGATAGGTGAAGTTCGGGATCTGGTATCCGAGCCGAATGGTCACGCTGCCTCCAGATGTAAGAGGGCTCTTACTTGGTAATGTAAGAGCCTACTTACACGGTTGCAAGCGGGAGGCGGGAATGCCGCAGAACTATCACCACGGCGACCTGCGCGCCGCG
This sequence comes from Actinoplanes sp. NPDC023714, assembly GCF_040639855.1. Lineage (NCBI taxonomy): Bacteria > Bacillati > Actinomycetota > Actinomycetes > Micromonosporales > Micromonosporaceae > Actinoplanes > Actinoplanes sp. NPDC023714. The sequence continues at coordinate 302,563 of NZ_JBFAAR010000009.1, read as the reverse complement.
CTGATCTCCGCGAGCTTCGAGGTGCTGGCCTCCTGCGGCCTGCAGAAGTTCTCGGTCGCGGCGGTGGCGCGCCGGCTCGGCGTGAGCTCGGCGGCGCCCTACCGCCATTTCCCGGACCGGCCCCACCTGCTCAGCGCGGTCTCGGCGGTGGCGGCCCACGACCTGCGCGCGCTGATCGCCGACGCCGGTTCCCTGCCCGAGGCCGCCGGGGCATACGTACGCTATGTCGCCCGCACCGGGGCCGGCTTCCACGTCATCTTCGCGGCCGAGCTGTACGACGTCGCCGACGATCAGCGGCGCGAGGATACGCGGGCGTTGATGGACACGCTGATCGGGCTCGGCACCGGCTCCTCGCACTGGGAGGACATGCTGCTCGTCGAGGCCACGATCGCGGTGGCGCACGGATACACCTCGCTCTTCGCGGACGGGTTCTTCGCCCGCAACGACAGCACCGTCGAGGACATCGCGGCCCGCGCCGTGGAAGCGGCGGCGGCACTGACGCCGCGATGAGTTCGCGCGGCTCGCCGAGTCTGCACGGGCATGATGACTTCCCTGGAACCCTCCGCCGCCCGCCGCGCGATCGTCGAGCACACCCGGCGCCTGGCCGACGCCGCCGTCGCCGCCGGGCCGGCCGCCCCCGTCCCGACGACGCCCGGATGGACGATGACCGAACTGGTCGAGCACGTCGGCCAGACGCAGAACTGGGTCGCCGAGATCGTCGAACGGCGGATCGCCGACCCCGCCGCCCTGCCGGCCGCGATGGCCGCGCTCCCCGCCGATCCGGGTGCGTGGCCGGACTGGCTGGCCGCGGCCGCGCGACGGGTCTCCGCCGCGTTCTCCGACGACGCCCTCGAGGCGCCGGTGTTCAACGCGGCCGGCGACGAGCGGACCGGGGGCCGCTTCTGGCTGTCCAGCGTCCTCAACGAGAGCGTCGTGCACGGCGCCGACGCGGCGGGCCGGCCCTACGACGTCGACCCCCTCATCGCGGCTCCCCTGGTCAGCAACCACTTCGCGATGCTCACCTCACCCACCTGGGCGGCGCTGCGGTCCGCGTCCGCCGACGCCGTCCGGGGCACCGGCCAGACCCTGCGGTGGACGGCCACCGACACCGCGGACTCCTGGTTCGTCGAGCGCCGGCCGGACGGGGCGACGTGGCGGCCCGGGACGGGACCGGCCGATGTGACGGTCACCGGACCGGCCGGATCGCTGCTGCTGATCCTGACCCGGCGGCTCCCGCTCACCGGCGCCGAGGGCGACGTCGCGCTCGCCCGGCACTGGCTCGACAACACCGCCCACATCGCTGACTGACCGGAACGGATTCGTCGCCGATCGCATTGAACCTTGTACGTTACGTCGCCGTACCCTCCACGGAGGATCACGGCGAAGGGGCGCGCGTGGAACGCATGAATCACCCTGGGGAGGAACCTCAGCTGCGCATTGCCGGGTACGTTCCCGGTCACGCGGAGGCGGCGATGGGGTCGCCGGAACCTACCGGGGTCACTTTCCCTGATATTTCGGATTATTGGCCGGACTCCCCGAAACGACGCCAGGCGGCCGCCGAAGCGCGGAAGGCCGCCGAACGCCAAGCCGCCGCCCGCATCAAGCCGCCCCTGCCGCCCGCCCGCGTCCCGGCCCCGGTCGCGCCGCCGCCGTCACCGTCGCATCGGGACTGGAACCTGCGCCCGGTCATGCTCGCCGGCGCGCTCGCGCTCGCCATCGTCGGCGGCACGGTCCTGCTGGTCAAACCGCTGATCCACGAGGAGGAAAGGCCCGCCCCGGTCGCCGTCGCCCCGCCCGCCGCCGCGACCTCCGAGGCGGTCACCGAGGCGCCGGTCGAGATCCCGTCCGCGGCGGCGCCGCCGTCGGCCGCCGCTCCGAGCGTTCAGCCGTCCGCGGCGAGCAAGGCCCCGCCCGCCACCACCGCGCCCACCACTCCGCCCTCCGAGATCCCGGCGACCGCCGTCCCGCCGGCCATCACAGCCGCCCGCTTCGAGCTGACCTCCGGCGTCACCGAGCTCGACATCCGGACCGGCGGCATCGACGACGAGTTCCAGGTGCGGGCCGCCGACGACTCCGGACTCGACGTCGATGCCTCGTTCGACGACGGCGTCCTGCGCGTCTCGGCGACCTCGGACGGCAGCGGCTCGGGCAAGCTCACGGTGCGGCTCAGCGACCGGATCGTCTGGCATCTGCGGCTCTCCGCCGGGGTGCGGCTCGGCGCGTTCGACATGGACTCCGGCACGGTGAGCCGGATCGACCTGGACGGCGGCGCCGAGCGCTTCGAGCTGTCGCTGGGCCGGATCGGTCACACGATCCCGATCCGGATGACCGGTGGCGTGTCGGCCTGGCGGATCGAGACGGCGCGGAAGGTCCCGGTGCGCGTGAAGGTCGGCCAGGGCGCCGGCGACGTGACTCTTTACGGGAGGAGCGAAGGGGGCGTCGGAGCTGGGAAGACGATCCGATCCGGCGACCTCGGCGACGAGGCCGGGCTTGACATCGACGCGGATGCGGGGATGGGCTCACTGGAGGTCAGCAGAGACTGACGCCCGGTGACGGAAGGATTCCGACGTGCGTGCTGCTCACTCCCGGCCACTGCGAGTCCGCTCGGGCAGCCGCGTCGGCCCCGTCGACGCGGGCGCCGTGCCCCGCTTCGCCGGACCGGCGACGTTCGCCCGGCTGCCCCGCATCGACGAGGTGTCCGACGTCGACGTCGCGGTGATGGGCGTGCCGTTCGACTCCGGGGTCAGCTACCGGCCGGGGGCACGGTTCGGGCCCGCACACGTCCGGGAGTCGTCGCGCCTGCTCCGCCCGTACAATCCCGCTCTTGATGTCGAACCCTTCGGCAGGTTGCAGGTGGTGGACGCCGGGGACCTCGCGGTGAACCCGTTCTCGCTGGACGGTGCGATCAAGGAGATCGAGTACGGCGCCCACGACATGCTGGAGCGTGCGGACCGGCTGCTCACCGTCGGTGGCGACCACACCATCGCGCTCCCCGTGCTGCGGGCCATGGCGAACCGGCACGGGCCGATCGCCGTCGTGCACTTCGACGCTCATCTGGACACCTGGAACTCGTACTTCGGCGCCGCCTACACGCACGGGACGCCGTTCCGCCGCGCCGCCGAGGAGGGCCTGCTCGACGGCGCGGGCTGCCTGCACGTCGGCACCCGGGGCCCGCTCTACTCCAGCAAGGATCTGACCGACGACGTCGCGCTCGGCTTCCAGATCGTGCACTCCCACGAGATGGACGACATCGGCGCTCGCGGCGTCATCGAGAGGATCGCCGCCAGAGTTCAAGATCGACCCGTGTACGTCTCCGTCGACATCGACGTGCTCGATCCGGCTTTCGCGCCCGGAACCGGGACACCCGAGGCCGGCGGCCTGACCAGCCGGGAACTGCTCGCGATCCTCCGCTCCTTCGCGGCCCTCGACCTGGTCGGCGGCGACATCGTCGAGGTGGCGCCCGCCTACGACCACGCCGAGATCACCGGGATAGCGGCAGCGCACGCGGGATATGAGCTGCTCTCGGCGATGGCGCTGTTCCCCTCCCGATCTTGTTGATTCCCGCGTATGCCGGCGCTGCAGAAGTTCACAAGATCGCCCCGCCCAGCGCCCTCCCTCCCTCGATCTTGTGAAACCACGCAGCACCATTCCCGCAGAACTTCACAAGATCGCCCCGCCCTGGCGCCCTCCCTCCTCGATCTTGTGAAACCACGCAGCACCATCGGCGCAGAGCTTCACAAGATCGAAGAGGAAGCGGTGAGCGAGATGCCCGGAGAAAGCGGTCAGCGGGAAGGGCGGAAGTCCGCCAGCGAGGCCGCCGCTTCCGGCTCCACCCACTCGAAGGTGCCGCGCAGCAGATCGGCCTGCTGATCGACGACGTCGACCGCGGCGGTGAGATCACCCCACGGCATGGTGACGTGCACGAGGAGCCGCTCGATGCCGTAGGGCAGGGACGGCACGTCGGCGCGCATCAGCAGCCCGTCGGTGGAGACGTCCTCGACCCGGCCGGTGATCGCGACCAGCCGGCGGCTCTCGGCGGTCACGATCTGGGCGGTGCCGGCCACCGGGAACGGTCCCGCGTGGCGCACCGCCGTACGCCGCTGCACCACCCCGGCCGGGGCGTCGCCGATCACCCGGAGCTGGTCGTCGCGCATCTCGCCCTCGACCCAGGTGACGCCGGCGCTGGTCACGAGCTCGAGCACGCCGATGCGGCGCACGCCCGGCCCGTCCAGGCTCAGAACCGGGATCGGCGGCAGGTCGGTGATGAACGGCGCGCTCACCTCGGCGAGGGTGACCAGCACGATGGCCTCCGAGCCGGGGCAGCGCAGCGTCAGGCTGCTACCGGCCGGCACGGTTATCGTGTTTATCGCCACAAATCAGACAATACCGGTTTCATTCGGTGAGGATCGGCAACTTCATCCGTACCTGGAATCCGCCCTCGCTCGTCGGTCCGGACTCGAAGCTGCCGTGCAGGATGTCGGCCCGCTCCTGCAGGCCGACGAGACCCTGGCGGGCGCCGGGCAGCGGCAGCGACGGCCGCGACGGCGGCCCGTTCGTGACCGTGACGCCGACGACCTTGCCGTCGTGCCAGACCTCGACGGTCGCCGACGCTCCCGGCGCATGCTTGCGCACGTTGGTGAGAGCTTCCTGCACGGTACGGTACAGCGCCCGCTGGGCGGGCGTACCGACCGGCAGCGCCAGGTCGCCCGACAACTCCACCTCGATGCCGCTGTTGCCCACCAGCGTACGGAGGTCGGCGAGGGTCGGCTGCGGGGTCAGCTCGGTGGTGTCGTCGCCGGAGGACCGCAGCAGCGTCACCATGGTCCGCAGCTCGTCCAGGGTGCCGACGCTGAGCGAGCGGATCGTCCGGGCCGCCTCCCGGGTCTGCGGGTCACCGGCCGCCACCTGCAGCGCGCCGGCCTGCACCGCGATCAGGCTGACCTGGTGCGACACCACGTCGTGCATCTCCCGGGCCAGCTGGCTGCGCTCGCGGGCGAGAATGGCCTGGGCGTGCAGCACCCGCTCGTGCTCCTTGGCGTCCTCGATCTCGACGAGCCGCTGCCGCAACTCCTGCCGGGCCTGCACGAGCTGGCCGAGCACGACCGGGAACGCCGAGGTCGCCACGGTGTACCCGAAGTAGACCAGGCTGCTGACCAGGTCACCGGGATCCTCGTCGAACGGGGACGGCACCGCGCCGACGATCGACGCCACGACGGCGCAGGCGATCAGCAGCCGCCGGTCCCGGGACTGCCGGGCCAGGGTGTACAGGGCCACGGACGGCGCGACCAGGGCGCCCTGCACGAGCGCGGCCGGCAGGGTGAGCGCCACGACGAGCAGCGGGAACCGGCGGCGCAGCGCCAGGGCCGCGCAGGCCAGGACCGCCACCGCCACGCCGGCCGGCGCGTCGGTGAGCGGATTGAAGTAGATGTCGGCGGCGGCGAGGGCGATCAGGCCGGCGTCGATCGCCCGCGCCTTCACGATCGCTCCTTCTCGAGCAGCCCGGCCCGCTGGGCCAGCAGCGCGGCCTGCACCCTCCCGGACACCCGCAGCTTGGTGAGCAGGGCGCTGACGTGGTCCTTCACCGTGCCGGTGCCGAGGTGCAGGCGTACCCCGATCTCGGCGTTCGACAGGCCCTGGGCCAGCAGCACGAGCACGTCGCGCTCCCGGCCGGTGAGCCGCTGCACCCGGTCCAGCTCGCCGTTCGGGGCGGTGCTCCGGGGCAGGCTGCGCAGCAGGGTACGGGACGCCTTCGGCGACATCACCACACCGCCGGCCGCGAGCGTGCGCACGAGCTGGGCCAGGTGTTCCGGCTCGGTGTCCTTCAGCAGGAACCCGGCGGCCCCGCGGTCGAGGGCGGCCAGCACGTACTCGTCGGCGTCGAACGTCGTCAGCATCGCCACGGCCGGCGGCTCGTCGAGCTGCCTGATCCGCCCGAGCACGGTGAGCCCGTCGACGTCCGGCATCCGGATGTCGAGCAGCACCACGTCCGGCCGGTGCTCGAGGACCGCCGCGAGCGCGTCGCCGCCGGTCGCGGTCGCCACCACGTCGATGTCGGCGGCCGCACCGAGGATCAACGCGAATCCGGAACGGACGAGCGCCTCGTCGTCGACCACGATCACGCGGATCAACCGCCCACCGCCGTTCTCCAGCCCCGTGTCTTCAGCAGCCTATTTCACCGGGTTTGACCGGGTGTCCTCACTCCCCCGACCGGCGGTGCCACCCCCGCCGATCGTCCGTACCCTTGTCAGATCCGGTCCTGAGGGGGTTCTCATGCTCGACGCGGCCATCACCGCCTGGCACGACGCCGTCAACGCCCGCGACCTGGACGCCGCCCGGGCAGCGGTCACCGATCCGGTCGAGGTCTCCGGCCCGCGAGGCAGGCAGTCCATCTCGGCGGAGGCCTTCACCGACTGGATCCTGCGCTCCGGAATCCGCCTCCGACCGCTCGCTCACCAGACCTCGGGCGCAGCGGTGGTCGTCGAGCAGGAGGCCACCTGGCCGGAGACGCCGGCGCCGGCTCGCGTGGCGACCGTCTTCCACCTGCGCGACGGCCGGGTCAGCGCGGTCCACCGCTTCGACTCCCTCGAGGAGGCGCTCGCGGCCGCTCGTGGTTGACGCACGGCCGCCCACAACCCGGCTGTACGAGAGAGCGACAATTCGGGCGCGAACACAGCCCTCGCGTACAGCCAGGCAAGGTTGGCTGTACCACAGGGCGACAAATCGGGCGCGAACACAGCCCTCGCGTACAGCCAGGCAAGGTTGGCTGTACCACAGGGCGACAAATCGGGCGCGGAGGCAGCCCTGGCGTACAGCCGGTGGCCGGTGGCTGTCGCCGCCTCCGGTGGGGTGAGACGGCGACCGGCCGGGGCGGGGGTCAGGCCTCGACGCCGAAGCGGTAGATCGTCGTGGAACGGTAGGTCTCGCCCGGCCGCAGGACCGTCGACGGGAAGGACGGGTGGTTCGGCGCGTCCGGGAAGTGCTGGGTCTCCAGTGCGAACCCGTCGCCCTGGCGGTAGGCCAGCCCGCCCGAGCCGGCGAACGTGCCGTCCAGGAAGTTGCCCGAGTAGAACTGCATGCCCGGCTCGGTGGTCAGCACCGTCAGGGTCCGCCCCGACACCGGCTCGACGACCCGGGCCACCTCGCGCAGCCCTTCGCCGCCGAGCACCCAGTTGTGGTCGTAGCCGCCGCCCAGCAGCAGCTGCGCCTCGTCGCTGCGGATCCGCGCGCCGATGGCGACCGGCGAGCGGAAGTCCAGGGCGGTCCCCTCGACCGGGAGGATCTCGCCGGACGGGATCAGCCCGGCGTCGACCTCGAGGAAGCCGTCGGCGTGGATCTGCATGAGGTGCCCGTACACATCGGAGCCGGAACCGACCCCGGTCAGGTTGAAGTAGCTGTGGTTCGTCAGATTCACCACGGTCGGCGCGTCGGTGACGGCCTCGTAGTCGATGCGCAGCTCGTCGTCGTCGGTCAGCGTGTAGGTGACGGTCACCGACAGCTCGCCCGGGAACCCCTCGTCGCCGTCCGGGCTCACAAGGGTCAGGACCACCCCGCCGTCGACGGCCCGGGCGTCCCAGATCTTCCGGTCGAACCCGGAGAGCCCGCCGTGCAGGCTGTTGGGACCGTTGTTCAGCGGCACCGAGTACGACGCCCCGTCCAGCGTGAACCGGCCCTTCGCGATCCGGTTGCCGTACCGCCCGATGATCGCACCGAAGTACGGCCCGGGATGGTCGGCATAGCCCTGGGCGTCGGCGAACCCCAGCGCCACGTTGGCGAGAACACCGTCGCGATCGGGCACCTCGATCGACTGAACGATGCCGCCGTAACTGAGGACCCGGACGCGCAACCCATTCGCGTTGGTCAATTCAAACTGGTCGGAAGACATGAAGCCGGATCTTACCGGCCCGTCACACCAAGCAGTCCCCGCAATCCGAAGCGTGGACACCACTCAGGACGGCGGGGCGTGATAGCGGGTTCGGACGAAGGTGGCGAGGCGGGTGGCGAACTGCTCGATCGTAGCGGCGGCGGCGTGCCGGGAGTCCCAGACCGCGATGAGGCGGATGCTCAGGTGGCGATCTTCCAGGTCCACGGCCAGGGGGATCAGGCCGAAGCGCGGGTCGTCGGTGGCCACCGCTATGCCCCGGCCGGCCGCGGCCAGGGCCTGCGCGACGGTGCCGTTGGCCGCCTCGACGGCGCGGAACTCGCCGGCCATGGAACCGGCCACCGCGGCGTCCAGGGACTGGCGGGCGGTGGACGAGCGGGGCATGACGATCAGCGACTCCCGCAGCAGCTCGGCCAGGGTGACAGTGGCGCGTGAGGCCCACGGGTGGGACGGCGGGACGTACGCCCAGACCGGCAGCACGGCCAGCGGCCGGGAGCGGAAGGGGTCGCCGGCCGCGACCGTGCTGATCGCCAGGTCGGCGCCGAGGCGCAGGGTCTCGGCCGGGGACAGGCCGTCCGCGCCGAGCACGTCGGCGGTCGGGTCGTCGGCGCGCAGGCCCGCGATGAACGGCGCCACCACGTCGGTGAGCGTCACGGTCGGCGCGCCGATGGTGAGGCGTTCGAGGCGGCCCCGCGCGTGGAAGGCGGCGGCGGCCCGCAGCGCGCCGGCCCGGCCCAGCACGTCCCGGGCCAGCGGCAGCAGGGTGCGGCCCGCCGGGGAGAGCAGCAACCGGCGCCCGACCAGGTCGAACAGGTCGACGCCGAGGTCGCGTTCGAGCTGGCGGAGCTGGCGGGAGAGGGAGGGCTGGGTGACGTGCAGGCGGGCCGCGGCGGCGCTGACCGTGCCGGCCTCGGCGATCGCCACGAAGTAGCGGAGGTGCCGCAGTTCCACCTATGCCTCCGAGGCATGAAAAGGCTGCTCAATGAGTCTTGGACGAGCATAGGTCCGGCGTCCGAGACTCCACGGATGAGCACCTTCGCAGTGATCGACCCGGCCACCCTCGAGACCGTCGCCGACGTCGCGGACCAGGGGCTCGACGACGCGCGCCGGGCCGTGGACGCCGCCGGCGCCGCGTTCCGCTCCTGGTCAAGCACGGCTCCCCGGCACAGGTCCGAGATCCTTCACCGTACGTTCGAACTGATGCTCCGGGACCGTGCGGAGCTCGCGGAAATGATCTCCACGGAGAACGGGAAATCGCTCGCCGACGCGGCCGGCGAGGTCACCTACGCGGCCGAGTTCTTCCGCTGGTTCGCCGAGGAGGCGGTCCGGCCCGGCGGCGACTACGGCGAAGCGCCCGCGGGCGGCGCCCGCACCCTGGTGAGCCACCGCCCGGTGGGCGTCGCCGCGCTGGTGACGCCCTGGAACTTCCCGGCCGCCATGATCACCCGCAAGATCGGCCCGGCGCTCGCGGCCGGCTGCACCGCGGTCGTGAAGCCGGCCGCCGAGACCCCGCTCACCGCGCTCGCGATCGCCCGCCTGCTCACCGAGGCCGGCCTGCCGGACGGTGTCGTCACGGTGGTGACCACGACCGACGCGTCCGGCGTGGTCGGCGCCTGGCTCGCCGACGAACGGGTCCGCAAGATCTCGTTCACCGGCAGCACGGCGGTGGGCCGGGTGCTGCTGCGGCAGGCCGCCGACCGGGTCGTGAACTCGTCGATGGAGCTCGGCGGGAACGCGCCGTTCGTGGTGACCGAGGACGCCGACCTGGACGCCGCCGTGGCCGGCGCGATGATCGCCAAGTTCCGCAACGGCGGGCAGGCCTGCACCGCGGCGAACCGGTTCCTCGTGCACGCCGCGGTGGCCGACGCGTTCGTGGCGAAGTTCGGCGCCGCCGTCGAGAAGCTCACGGTCGGCCCGGCCCGCGACGGGTCGGCGATCGGCCCTTTGATCAGCGAAAACGCAGTCCAGCGGGTCACCCGTACAGTGAAGAAGTTGATCGAAGCCGGCGCCCGGATCACTCACCGCGCCCCCGTCCCGGACGCGGCCGGGCACTTCTATCCGCCGACCGTGCTCGTCGACGCGCCCCACCTGACGGAGGAGATCTTCGGGCCGGTCGCGCCGATCAGCACCTGGACCGGCGAGGAGGAGCTTCTCGAGCGGGTCAATGCGACCGAGTACGGGCTGGCCGCCTATGTGTACGCCGGTGACCTGCGGCGCGCCATCCGGCTCGGCGAAGCCGTCGACGCCGGGATGGTCGGGATCAACAGGGGCCTCGTGTCGGATCCGTCCGCACCCTTCGGCGGCGTGAAGCAGAGCGGCCTCGGCCGCGAGGGCGCCCGCGACGGCCTGCGCGAATTCCAGGAGACGCGGTACCTGAGCGTCGACTGGCCCGCCTAGGGCCGGACCGGGACAACCGGGCTGCACCCGCAATGACATCAACACAGTCCTGCTGACGACCGGCCATCAACCGAAAAGGGGGTGACCCGACAACGAACGACCCCCTGGAGAGGCCCTACATGAGAGTCGCCCGCGTCTGTGCCGCGATCCTGGCATCCTCGCTGATGATGGGCACCCTCTGCACGGCCTCCCCGGCCCAGGCCGAGACCGGCGCCGCCGTCACCGCGGCGGCGCCGGCCACCCTGTCCGGCCGGATGGCGCTGGTGACGACGGCGAAGAGCATGAACTACTACCCGTCCGACGCCGGCTGGTCGGCGATGTGGACCGGCTTCGACGCCGCCCGCATCGACCAGGACCTGGCCCGGGTCGCCTCGCTCGGCGCCGACAACGTCCGGGTCATCGTCTTCCCGCAGACTTTCGGCTTCCCGACGCCGACGTCGACCTACACCGAGCGGCTGCGCAAGTTCGTCAGCATCGCGGGCTCGCACGGTCTCACCGTGAAGCTCACCCTCTTCGACTGGTGGGCCGGCTACGGCGACGTCGCGAACAGCATCTCCTGGGCCAAGGCGCTCCTCGCCCCGTACGCGAACGACCCGCAGGTCATCGCCGTCGAGCTCAAGAACGAGTTCCAGATCGCCAACCCCGACGCCGTCACCTGGGTCCGCCAGGTCATCCCGGCGATCCGCGCCGCCGTCCCCACCATGCCGCTCACCCTCTCGGTCGACGGCAGCACCGGCGCCGCCGGCATGGCGAAGATCAAGTCGGCGCTGTCGGCGACGCCGCTCGACTACTACGACTTCCACTTCTACGGCAACTCGGAGCGGTCCCTCGCCGAGATCCGCAAGGCGCAGGCCGCCGTCGCCCCCTCGCCCGTCGTCATCGGCGAGACCGGCGTCAGCTCGCTGACCGGCGAAGGTGAGCAGGCCGCGTACTTCGCCCGGGTCTTCCGGGCCGCGAAGGAAGCCGGCGTCGGCTCGGTGGCGCCGTGGACGCTCAACGACTTCTCCGACAACGCCATCCCCTCCAACTCGACGGTGTCGACGATCCCGGCGCAGTACCGGTTCGGCCTCTACCGGGCGGACGGCACCGCGAAGCTCGCCGCCACCGTGGTGCGGACGGCGTGGACGACCGGGACGATGCCGAACAGCTTCCTGAACCTGAGCTTCGAGGCGCCGGCCGGGGACTCGCCGTGGCGGCAGAACCTCCCGCAGGCGGGCGCTGCCGAGATCAGCACCGACATGCCGCGCAACGGGCGCTTCTCCGCTCGCTTCTCGGACACCACCCGGACCTCCGCGGGGCTGCCCTCGCTCGTCACGTCGCCGATCACGCCGGTGCAGCCGGGCTACCGGTGGCGGGCCGAGGCGTACGCGCGCGGCATCGACGCCACCGGGACCACGGAGATCGCGCTGAGCTGGTTCGACGTCAACGGCAAGTGGCTGAGCCAGGACCTCTCGAACCGCCTCCCGGCCGGCGACACCACCTGGACGAAGCTCGTGGTCGAGACGGTGGCCCCGGCGGACGCGGCGGCGGTCCAGCTGCACCTGAAGTCCGGCGACAACACCGGCACCGTCTGGTTCGACGACGTAGCCATCTCCTGATCCACAGCAATGGGCTGCAGCCGGGTGACGCCGGCAACAACACGCTGCAGCCGGACGACGTGGGCTGCAGCGTGTTGCTGCCGGGACGGTCGGATCAAGGAACGGGTACGGCGGAGGTCAGGGGGCCACGCGGCCGTGCTTCTCGAACGCGGCGTGGGTCAGGGGCATCAGGGTCGCCCACTCCGACTCCATCCGCTCGGCGACCATTTCGATCTCGCGCTGCGGGAAGGAGGGGACCTTCGCGTTCTCCTTCTTCGTGCGCAGCGAGAGGAAGTGCATGAGGGAGCGGGCGTTGCAGGTGGCGTACATCGAGGAGAAGAGGCCCACCGGCAGGACCGCGCGGGCCACCTCGCGGGCGATGCCGGCCTGCAGCATCTCCTGGTAGGACTCGTAGCTCCGGCGGTACGCCGCTTCCATCGCGTACACGGCCTGATGGTGTTGATCCTCGGTGCCCGCACTGAACTCGTATTTGCCGGGGCGGCCGTGCTGCACGAGTTTGCGATCGGGCGCCGGGGTGTAGAAGACCGGCTGGAGCTCGCGGTATCGGCCGCTCTCCTCGTTGTAGGACCAGCCGGCCCGATGCCGGTGGAACTCGCGGAAGACGAAGATCGGCGCCTGCACCAGGAAGGTCATCGAGTTGTGCTCGAAGGGGGTGCCGTGCCGGTCCCGCATCAGATAGTTGATCAGGCCGGTGGACTTCTCCGGGTCCTTCGTGAGCTCGTCGAGCGACGCCTCGCCGGCCGTCGACACCCGCGCCGCGAACAGCACGTCGGCGTCGGTGGCCGCGCTGCGCACCAGGGTCACCGCGATATCGGTACGAAATACCAACTCTGTCACGTGCTGGAATGCTGCCAGATCATCCCGCTTTTCGACGCAGCGAAACCTTGTGGCAACCCTTCGCGGCTACAGTCGACCGTCTCCGCACGGCTGCCGACCGAGGGCTGGAATGCCATGACATCGCCGCAGCAGCTCCCTCCCGCCGACGACTTCTACCTGGCCGCGCACGACGGCATCGGCGGCCGCACGCTGATCGCCGACCGGGTGCTCGGCGTCGGCCTGGCCGCCGGGCTGCTCGGCGAGCTGATGTTCTGGCGCCGCATCCAGTCGGTGAGCGAGACCGCGTTCCAGGTGGTCGACCCGCAGCCGACCGGTGACCAGGCCGCCTCGGCCGTGCTGGGCCGTCTCGCCGGGACGGCCGGCCCGCACGATCTGCGCCAGTGGATCCCGCACCTGGCCGCCGGTCCCGCCACCGAACTGATCGAGCACCGCCTGCTCGCGGCGGGCGTGCTGCGCCGCGAGACGAAACGCCGGCTGCTCGGCACGAACACGTCCCTGGTCTTCGACGATCCGCGCAGCACCGGGCAGCCCGCCGTCCGGATCCGGACGCGGCTGTCCTATAACCAGCCGCTCGACACGGTGGATCTGATGCTGGCCGGGCTGTTCCTCGCCACCGGCCTGGACGAGATGGTCTTCGACACGCTCAATCCGCGGGACCGGGCGCGGCTGTCCGACCAGTTCCGCCGGAATCTGCCGCAGCCGCTGCATCATCTGGTCGGGTGCGCGCGGGCGGCCGCCATGCCGGCCGCCGTCGGCTCCTGATCCGGGCCGGGTGGCTGCCGGCAACCATGGACCGTCACGCCCGACTCCGCCGGATCGGGCGGAGTCGGGCGCAACGGGTGATCGTCACTTCAGGGCGTAGGCCCTGATGACCGTCTGGCTCACCGTGTTGCCGTGCGAGTCGGCGGCGTTGACCCGCAGCGACGCGAAGCCCTTGCCCTTCGGGTGGTTCACCGAGGCGACCGAACCCTTCAGGGAGGCCTTCTTCCAGGTCTTGCCGTCGTCGAAGGAGACCTCCACCTTCAGCGACTTGATCTTGCCGACCTTGGCGCCCGGCTGGTGCTCGACCACGACCGGGATGTCGAACCGCTTACCGGCCGGCGCCGCGTTCCGCGCGTCCAGTCGGGGCGCGAACCGGACCGTGTGCAGCGGCAGCCGCTGGAAGTCCTCGCCGGCCACGTGACCGGACTTGAACGTCCACACGCCCCGCACGTCGGTCGAGAGGGTGTGCGGCGCGCCGCGGGTGGCCGAGGCCTCCAGCCGGTACGACGAACGGGCCGCCGGCACCTCGAACTCGACGCCCTCGCCGACCAGGGTGCCGTTGCGGTAGAGCTTCGCCGTGTACGAAGCCTGGTACGCGAAGCCGGGGTGCCCGGCGCCGTCACCGTGCAGCGGCACGTTCGCGATGATCAGGTCGCCCTGGCGGGTCACCCAGTACGGGTCGTACGGCGGCTGGGTGACGTTCGGCCCGAACACGCCCTTGTTCCACTGCTGGTGGTACGTCCGCCCGGCCTTGAACGCCTGCGGCGCGCTGATCGCCTCGTCGAGCCAGTCCGACCAGCCCTCCTCGTTGACCGGCAGCTCCTGGTGGAACTCGCCGGACCACTTGACGTCCGGGTTGACGTACTCGGTGCGCTGGAACGGCAGGTCGAACGGGGCGAAGGTGGTCCAGTAGCCGCTCTCCTCGGTGTAGCGCGGCGCGTTGCCCTTCACGCCGTGCACGCCGGTGGCCTCGACGCCGTAGGACGCCTCGATGGTCGCCAGCTCGCGCACCTTCGGCGCCTTGACCAGCCCGTTGAACATCCGGCCGGGGCTGAAGTACGCCAGGTCGGTGGTGTACGGGCTGTTGTGGCTGCTGCCCTCGGCGTCGAGCCTCGCGAACGAGCCGTTGACCGAGCCGACGAAGAACGGCTTGGACACCTTCGACAGCGGGGCCGCGAACATGGTGCCGAAGTCGTCACCGACGAGGCTCGCGCCGTACCCGCCGTCCTCCAGCATCCAGTCCGCGTTGACGGCGGCCAGCAGGGTGCCGGCGTCGCGCTGCGGCGGGGTCACCTTGACGGCCTTCGCCTTGCGGGCGTCGATCGTCAGCGTGCGGTCCCCGTCCACGACCAGCTCGGACTCAGTCAGCATCGACGTGTTCTCCTCGCCCTGGTAGACCCAGGAGAAGAGGCCGTAGCGACCCTTCGGGACGCGGACCGTGCCGGAGCCGAAGAGGTCGAACGCGGCGAACTTGTCGAGGCCGAGCAGCGCGGTCAGGGCCTCCTCGTTCGGCTGGCCGTCGCGGCCGATCACGTTGATCGTGAGGTTGTAGCTCTCCACCTCGTTGACGACGCCGAGCGCCGTCGACACCCGTACGCCCGAAGCGGCCACGGCCGTGAGATAGCCACCCAGCTCGCCCTCCGGCGTGCTCTCGTCCGTGGTGGCGGTGACCGTGGTCGACGCGGTGCCACCGGCCGGAACGGTCAGCGAGCTCGCGGCCACCGAGAAGGGCGCCCCGGAGACGTTCAGGGCGAGCGTGACGGGCGCGCTGCCGACGTTGCGGTAGGTGACCGTACGGGTGATCGGCTGGTCGTCGTCGTGCGGCCAGGCCTGGATGCCGAAGCTGGCGCTGCCCTCGTCGACGGTGACCGTCTGGGTGATCTGCCGGGACACGTCGACCCGGCCCGCGCCCTGGTCGTAGGCGTTGGTGTCGGGCGTGGGCTTCGCCGACGCGATCAGGGTGTTCTTGCGCAGCTTCGACGACCAGTCCGGGTGCTGCTGGACGAGCAGCGCCGCGGCGCCCGCGACGTGCGGGGTCGCCATCGACGTGCCGGAGAGGGCGACGTAGCCGTCAGCGGCCGGGTCGCCGATCTCGCCGTTGGCCGCCTTCGCCGCGACGATGTCGACGCCGGGCGCGGTGATGTCCGGCTTGACCGCGCCGTCCCCGGTCCGCGGTCCCTTGCTGGAGAAGTCCGCGACCTGGTCGTCGCGGTCGACGGCGCCGACCGACAGGGCCGAGTCGGCGGACGACGGCGAGCCGATCGTGCCCCTGTCGAAGGCGTTGCCGGCCGCGATCACGAAGAGCGTGTCGTGCGACGCGGTCAGGTCCTCGACGGCCTGCTCGAGCGGGTCCACCTGGGGGGTGTCGGTGCCGCCGAGGCTGAGGTTGACCACGGGCGCGCGCTCGGCGGCCCAGATCATGCCGGCCAGGATCGCCGACTCCTCACATCCGAACGTCTCGCACACCTTGCCGATCGCGAGCTTCGCACCCGGCGCCACGCCCTTGTACTTGCCGCCCGACGCGGCGCCGCTGCCGGCGATCGTCGAGGCGACGTGGGTGCCGTGGCCGACCACGTCGTCGGTGCTCGGCTCGGTGGTGAAGTTCTCCGACGCGGAGATCTTGCCGGCGAAGTCCGGGTGGGTGGCGTCGATGCCGGTGTCCAGCACCGCCACGGTGACGCCGGTGCCGTCGTACCCGGCCTGGTAGGCCGCCGGCGCACCGATCTGCGGGACGCTGCGGTCCAGGCTGATCTTGCGGTGGCCGTCCAGCCACACCTTCTGCACGCCGGCGCTGAGGGTGCGGGCGTTCTCCGGTCCGGCGGTCAGCGACGACCAGATGCTCGCCCGGCCCGCCATGTCCGCGCGGACCGCCAGGGTGCCGAGCGCCGACAGGTCACGGGTGACCCGCGCCTCCCCCGCCGTAAGCGCGGAGCGGGCGCGCGACGCGCCGGCGTTCGGGTAGGAGACGAGCAGCGGGAGCTCGTCGCCCCTGGTCACCGCGGCCAGCTCGGTGACGTCGAAGAGCCGCTTGTCCAGGCGGCCGTCGCGCAGCAGGGCGCGGGCGTCGGACGGCAGGACGTAGCGGTGGTCGCCCTCGGTCCAGGTGGAGAAGGTGATCTTCTCGCGACCGGGGCCGGGCTGGATCGAGTTGCCGACGACGCGGTCCCCGGTGATCAGGGTGACAGCGCCTTTTCGTACGGATTTTTCGGGATTTAGCGGTTGCCCAGCAGCCGCCGCCGGAGCCGACATCAGCCCCACAGCCAGGATCGAACTGGCCATCAAGGCGGGCAGTCTTCGATGCATGCGATGCCTCCCGTGCCGGGACCATCCCGGCTCGGGATAGACACTTGCAGATGGATGCAACGTCGTCCCCACCTGCGGCGGCGGGATCGTCTACTCTCCCGGCGGGAGCAGGAAACGTCTTTGAAGGGCCCGATGACCATCACGAACGAAGCCCCGGCCGAGGTCCGTACCCCGCGCTGGAAGACCGCGGTCCGGGACGCCATGCCGGCGATCGGCGTCTATGTCTTCCTGCGCCTGGTCAGCCTGGAGGTCATGGCGATCCTGGCCCGCTACGCGCACGCCCAGGACCCCGGGAAGCAGGTCTACCCGGACGGCACGATCAACCAGTGGCGCGGCTACACCTCGTCGATGGACGCGCTCATCTCGTGGGACGCCCGCTGGTACACGCTGATCGCCGGCGAGGGCATCGGCGGGCCGGTCGGCGCGGTCGACGAGAACGGCGTGCCGTACCTGAACCGGCTGATGTTCTTCCCGCTCTACCCGTGGCTGGCCCGCCCGCTCACGTTCCTGCCCGGGATCTCCCCGATCGCCGCCTGCCTGATCGTCTCGGCGATCGCGGCGGTCGCAGCGGCCTGGGGCCTGTACCTGATCGGCCGGCACGTGCACGACCACCGGGTCGGGATCATGCTGGTCGCCGCGTGGGCGGTCGCACCCACCGCGATGACCCAGAACGGCGCGTTCTCCGAGTCGCTGTTCACCGCGCTCGCCGCGTGGGCGCTGTGGGCGCTGCTCACCGAGCGCTGGCTGCTCGCCGGGGTGCTGGCCGGGCTGAGCGGCCTGAGCCGGCCGACCGCGGCCGCGCTGATCGGCGTGGTGG
Source organism: Actinoplanes sp. NPDC023714 (assembly GCF_040639855.1). NCBI lineage: Bacteria > Bacillati > Actinomycetota > Actinomycetes > Micromonosporales > Micromonosporaceae > Actinoplanes > Actinoplanes sp. NPDC023714. Next base: position 284,970 of record NZ_JBFAAR010000009.1, on the reverse strand, counting down.
GCCTGGCCGCCATCGTCGCGGCGATCCAGCGGAAGGACTCCTGGCGGCCGTACGCCGCGATGGTCCTCGCGCCGGCCGGGCTGCTCGCCTACGTGGCCTACGCCGGCAGCCGGGTCGGCGGCATCGGGAAGTACTTCGAGGTGCACAGCAACACGTTCGGCGCCTGGTGGGACTACGGCGAGTCGACCACGAAGCTGGTCTGGGACGTCATGCTCGGCAACAGCGAGGACGCGACCAAGCCGATCCGCGTGCTCAACGTGCTGGTGCTGTTCGGGTTCATCCTGCTGATGATCATGCTGATCGCGAACCGGGCGCCGTGGGTGCTGTCGCTCTACGCGGTCGCCACGTTCGTGCTCGCGGTCGGCTCGCACGCGCACATCTCGATGATGAGCCGGCACCTGCTGCCCGCTTTCACGGTGCTGCTGGTGCCGGCTGTCGCGCTGTCCAGGATCTCCAACCGGAACGCCGTCATCCTGCTCGGGACGCTGGCGCTGCTCTCCGGCTGGTATGCCGGATGGCTGCCCTTCATCTCCGGGCAGGCCATCTAGCGCTGTTCGTCGGCTGGGGTTATTTGACGGCCGTCCGACCGGCCCGGCTCGCCGCGGCGATGACCGGGTCGGTCTCGTCGTCGAACTGGCCGATCACCTGCTCCAGGAGATCCTCCAGGGTGACCAGGCCGATGACCTGATCACTTTCAGACACCAGCGCGAGGTGGCTGCGCCGCTGGCGCATCGCCGCGATCGCGTTCACCACGCTGGTGTCGGCGGAGAGCGGCAGCGGCGCCGTCATCATCGACCCGGCCGTGACCGGGTCGCCGTGGCTGGTCGCCCGCGCCGCGTCGCGGACGTGCACGACACCCACGATCGCCCCGGACGCGTCGGTCACGGCGAGCCGGGACCGGCCCGACTCGGTGCTGCGCAGCTCCACCGCGCGGGCGTCGGCGCCCGCGTCGACCGAGACGATCCGGTCGGTCGGGACCATCACCTGGCGCAGCTCGGTCGACTGCACCGCGAGCATCGCGGTGAGCAGCTCGTGCTCGGCGTCGGCGATGGTGCCGTGCTCCTTCGACGTCTCCAGCAGCATCCGCAGCTGCTCCGGGTTGTGCACCTGCGCCAGCTCGTCCTGCGGGGTCACCTTGAACAGCCGCAGGCACGCGTTGGCGAGCCCGTTCAGCGCGGAGAGCACCGGCCGCAGCACCGTGGTGAACCCGACGAACGGGATCGCCAGCAGCTGCGCCGAGGTCTCCGGGTGGCTGATGGCCCACGACTTCGGGGCCATCTCGCCGATCACCACGTGCAGGAAGCCGACCAGGGCGACCGCGAGGACGAAGGCGATCGCGTACGCCACCCCTTCCGGCAGCCCGACGGTCGTGAAGACCGGCTCGAGCAGGTGCGCGACGGTCGGCTTGGCGAGCGCGCCGAGGCCCAGCGTGCAGAGCGTGATGCCGAGCTGCGCGCCGGCCAGCATCATCGACAGGCTGCGGGTGCCGGCGAGCGCGACCCGGGCGCCCCGGGAGCCGTCGCCGGCCGCCTGCTCGAGGCGGTGCCGTTTCGCGGCGACGAGCGCGAACTCGGCCGCCACGAAGAAGCCGTTGAGCGCCAGCAGGAGAAGGGAGATCAACAACGCCCAGGTGGTGCTCACGCGGACACCTCCCGGTTCTCGCGGATCACGCTGAGCGCGATCCTGTCGGGCACGTGCCGGCGGACCGCCAGCACGGTCAGCCGGGCGACGCCCTGCGGCTGCGGGTTGCCGTCCTCGTCGACGAGCGGCGGCAGCTCGATCTCGACCTGCTCCAGCGCCGACGGCAGGTGGCCGAGGCGGGACAGGATCAGGCCGGAGACCGTGTCGTACAGCTCGCCGTCGGGCAGCCGGACCCCGGTCGCCTCGGCGATCTCGTCGACCCGGGCCCGGCCCGGGATCGTCCAGGTGCCGTCGGCGTCCTGCTCGATGACCGGCTCGGGCAGGTCGTCCTCGTCGCGGATCTCGCCGACCAGCTCCTCGGCGACGTCCTCGAGGGTGATGATGCCGGCGAAGCCGCCGTACTCGTCGACCACGATCGCGAGCTGCCGGTGCGCCGCCTTGAGACGGTCGAGCACCTCCGGCAGGCGGGCCGACTCGGGCAGCGCCACGGCGGCGGTGCACAGGTCGCGGACCGGGGTGGTGGCCCGGGCCGCCGGCTCCAGGGTGACCACGTCGGCGATCGCGACCACGCCGATCACGTCGTCGACGTCGTCACCGATCACCGGGAACCGGGAGTGCCCGGTGTCCAGCAGGTCGACGACGCGGGACGCCGGCTCGGAGGCGTGGATGGTGGTCACGTCGACGCGGGGACGCATGGCCTCGGCAGCGGTCCGCGTACGGAAATCAAGCCCGTGGTCGAGCAGCTGGGCGGCCTTGGGATCGAGCGAACCGTGTGTCCCCGCCGCCGCGATGATGCGGTCCAGATCTTCCGAGGTGGCGCCCTGCGGCAGCTCCTCGACGGGCTCGATGCCGACGGCGCGCAGCAGCCGGTTGGCCGTGGCGTCGAAGACCCGGATGAGCGGGCCGACCACGGTCAGGTAGATCAGGGTGGACCGGGACAGCGCCCGGGCCAGCGTCTCGGGCTTGGCGATCGCCAGGTTCTTCGGGGCCAGCTCGCCGAGGACCATCTGCACGACCGTCGCGAACACCAGCGCGAACACCATCGAGATGCTGGTGCTCACCGCTTCCGGTACGCCCGTCGCGCCGAGCAGCTCGGCGGTGCCCTCACCCAGGTAGGGCTCGGCCACGTAACCGGCGAGCAGCGCGGTCACGGTGATGCCGACCTGGGAGCCGGAGAGAACGAAGGAGAGTCGCTGGGTGACCTTGAGGGCCCGCTCGGCGGCGGCGTCCCCCTCGTCGGCCATGGCCCGCAGCCGCTCCCGGTCGACGGCCACGTAGGCGAACTCCTGCGCCACGAAATAGCCGGTCGCCGCGGTGAGCAACACAATGATCAGAACACCAACAAAGATCAGCACCGGGTCATCCCCGGCCTCGTACTACAGCCTTCGGCTGAATCATCACTCACAAATCGGAACTTATCAGGTGGCGCTGAAGGCTTGCTGAAAGGCAGCCGGACCCGGCCCCCGTCGGGCCGGCCCACGGGGGACCGGCCCGGCCGGGAACTAGCGGAGGCCGTTCTCGATGGCCTCGATGATGCGCGGGCGCATCTCGGCCGCCTCGATCACGGCGTCGACCGAGCCGACCTCGACAGCGCGCTGGATGCTGTGCACCCGGTCGAACTCGGCGGCCACCTCGTTCAGCTTCTCGGACCGCACCGACGACCGCAGGCCGTCCAGCTCGGCGAGCAGGGCGCTGCGCTCGGTGCCGGTCACCTCGGTGGCCCGCGCCTCCAGCTCGCGCACCCGCGGGTCGGCCGCGGTCCGCGCGTTCACGTCGCTCGCGAAGACCACCGCCGCGGCCGGGGCGCCACCGAGCACCGAGGCGAACGAGCCGTTGACCGCGAGCACCGTCATGTTCTCGTTGAGCGCCTTCGAGAACACCACGAACGCGCCGCCGTGGTAGCGGGAGATCACGCAGAAGACGATCGGGCCCCGGAAGTTGACGATCGCCCGGCCGATCTCCGCGCCGTACTCGAGCTGCAGCTTGCGCATCGACTCCGGGGAGCCGTCGAAGCCGGACAGGTTGGCGAGCACCACCAGCGGCCGGTTGCCGGAGGCCGCGTTGATCGCCCGGGCCGCCTTCTTCGACGAGCGCGGGAAGAGCGTGCCGGCCGTGTACGTGTCCGGGCCGTCGGTGGGCGGGAAGCCCCGCCGCGGCACCGACCGGGACTCGATGCCGAGCAGGCAGACCGGGATGCCGCCGAGGTGGACGTCCTGGACCACGGCCGTCTCGGCGTCGGCCATGCCGGCCCAGCGCTCCAGGACCGGGTGGTCCTGGTCGGCGAGGGCGCGCATCACCGTACGGATGTCGAAGGCCTTCTTGCGGTCCGGGTTCGTCGCCGCCGAGAAGATCTCGCCGACCGTGGTGAAGTCGCTGCCGGCCGCCGTGTGCGGGAACGTGGAGATGTCCCGGTCGATCGGGTCGCCGGTGGCGACCCGGCGCGGGCCGGTCTCGCCCGGAGCCACGTACGTGTGGTCGTAGTGCGACATCAGCACACCGCTCGCGGCCACCAGGTCGGGCGCCCAGTACTGCGCCTGGCCGTTCGGGCCCATCACCCGGTCGTAGCCGCCGATGCCGAAGTTGTCCTCGGCCGAGACGCCACCGGAGAAGTCGAGCGACTGCTTGCCGGTGAGCACCATGGCCGACTCCGGGGTCATCACGAGGACGCCCTTCGTGTGCATCAGCATGGTGGCCTCGGCGTTCCAGTACGGCTGGGCGCCCACGTTGATGCCGGCCACCACGATGTTGATCTCACCGCCGTCCTGGGTGAACTCGACGATCCGCTTGAGCGCGGCGGCGACCCAGTCCATGTTCTCGGTGCCGGACTCCATCGAGATCCGGGCGCCGGCGGAGAGGGCGTACCACTCCAGCGGCACGTTCATCCGCTCGGCCAGGTCGAGCGCGGCGATCACCCGGCGGCACTCCGGCTCGCTGAGCGCGCCGAGCGCCTTCGTCGGGTCGCCGAGCAGCAGCACCCGGGTGACGCCCTCGGGGTGCCGCACGGTCGGCGTGGTGATCACACCGGCCACGATCGCCGCCCTGTTGCGGCCCTTCGGCCGGTCGACCGGGACGAGCACGTGGTTCTCGTCGAGGTCGTGCTCCACGAAGGCGCCGAGCATCGCGGTCAGCTCGTACGGATAGACGGTGTTGCGCGCCGCCGCCCGCTGCACCTTCTGCTGGTAGTCGTCGAGCGGCTCGACCGGCGCGACCGGCGGCTCGCCGACCGAGAACTCGGGACGGCCGGTCGGCCCGAACGCGATCCGCAGGGCGATCTTGTTGAGGCCGCCGGACTCCCGGTGCCGGCCGATGAACAGGATCTCCGAGAGGCCCGCGCCGGCCGCGGTCGGCGCCACCCGCTGCGCGATCATCTGCAGCTCGGCGACGGTCAGCTCGATCTCCGGCCAGACGTAGATGACGATCCGGTTGCCCTTGAACGCGGCCTTCGCCGGGCGCCGCGACTGCACCCGCCGGATCGAGTCGAGGCAGCTCGCCACGACGTCCTCGGCGGTCGGCAGGGCGACCAGCCGGCCCTCGTGGTCGCGGAACTCGGTGAGGTCGCGGACCTGGGCGAGCGCGACGAGACGCTGGTCGGACTCGTTCTCCCGGGCCACCGCCTGGAAGAGGTGGACCTCCTCGTCGACCGAGGGCAGCCGGGTCAGGTCGAACTTGGAGAACCGCTCCAGCTGGAAGCGGGTGGCGATGTACGGATGCAGCCCGCGGATCAGCCGCTCCTCGCCCATCCCGGTCGACGACGGCCGGAAGGTGAAGTGGTGGTGGGCCACCGCGCCGTGCCGGCCGGCCACCGCGATGGTGACCCGGCGGACCTGGTCGGGCAGCGGCACCGAGCTGACGACGCCGTGCAGCGCGACCGCCATCTCGTCGCCGGACGCCGGCTGGTTCTCCCAGCCGAGGTAGATGTCGGCGACCACGTCACCGCCGCGGGCCAGCTCGGCCAGCCCGCTCAGCGCGCTGCCGAGCTCCTCGTAGGGCACCGCCGACGAGACGACCCGCAGGTCGGTGCGCTCGGCCACGACGAACGCGCAGCCCTCCACCTTGCGGGTGGTGACGCCGGTGAGGCCCTTGTTGCCGTAGTAGCGGCGGGTCAGCACCTCGAGCATCGCCGAGTTGTCCAGGTCGGGGCGGGACAGCCGCTGCCCGAGCAGCCGGATCAGTGGCTCGGTGCTGCGGACCATCTCGGCGATCCGCTCGGCGCGGTCCGCCGCCTGCGGGTTCTCGTCGAGGTGGCGCAGGTGCTTGCGGATCCCGGCGTAGACCAGGGCCCGGTTGCGGCGCAGCAGCGGCTGGCCGAACCAGGCGAAGACGACGCCGCGGGCCAGGTCGGCGAGGACCGGGAAGCGGACCTGGGTGGCCGAGACGACCCGCTCCAGGGCGAGGCCGGCCGGCTCGTGCAGCACGTCGTCCGGCGGCGGCTCCTGCAACCAGGAGCGCAGCAGCGTGGCGATCACCGAGGCGTCGGTCGCGGCGCGCTGCTGGGCCAGGAAGATCCGGAAGACCGCGGACTCCAGCTCCGGGGTCCGGTCCAGGCCGGTGACGCCGTAGTGGCCGAACGCCTTGCTGAGCTTCGCCGTGAACGTCTCCGGCAGGCCGGCCCGCTCGGCGTCGAGGCTCTGCAGGTAGGTGTGGAAATATTCGCGCGGGCTGTGCACCCGCGAGTCGCCGCCGCTCTCGTCGCCGGCCGCCCGGTTGCGGCTCAGCTCGGCGAGGTCGGCGAACGCCTCCAGCAGCTCGATCTCGACGGCCAGCGGGCGGGCGCCGCTCGCGGCCGCCTCGGTGCGCGCGGCCAGGTAGTCGTCGAGCACCCGGCGGTTGTCGTGCGGGTCGGCGTCGAACCCGAGCAGCAGGCTGCGCAGGTCGCGCTGGCCGCGCAGGGCGCGCTCGCGGGCCGAGGCCTCGCCGGGCTCGGCCGGCAGGTCCAGCTCGACGGCCTCGGTGACCTCGACCGCCTCGGCCTCGTCGGCCGCGATCGGCTCGAGGCGCAGCAGCGGCGCGCCGGCGTCGACCTTGCTGCCGACCGAGACGACGAGCTCCTTGAGCCGGGCCTTGAACGGCGCGCGGAGCACCGCCTCCATCTTCATGGCCTCGAGCACCAGGACCGGGGCGCCGGCCTCGACCTCGGCGCCGATCTCCAGCGGGGTCGCGACGACGAGCGCCGGCATCGGGGAGCGCAGCACGCCGCCCTCGTCCCGGCTGATCCGGTGGGTGACGCCGTCGACCTCGACCACGTGGGTGGACTTGTGCGTGCCGGTGAGCAGCCGGTAGCGCACGCCGTTGACCCGGATCTGGCCGGTGTGCCGGTCGAACCGGTCGAGCTCGACGTCGGCGAACCCGGTCTCGGCGCCGGCCTCGATGCCGACCCGGAAGCGCTGCGGGCCGACCCGGGCCACCCGCACCCGGTAGGTCACCCCGCGCAGCTTCAGGTCGAGCGGGCGGCCGCTCTCGTGCTGCACCTGCGGCCGGCCGCCGAACGCGGTGGAGAGCAGGCGCTGCTGCTCGGCGTGCTCCTCCTCCTGGTAGACCTCGATGGCGGCGGCGGTGAGCGCCACCGCGGAGTGCCGGTTGGAGACGAGCCGGCCCTCGCCGCGGACCCGGTCGATCCAGCCGGTGTCGGCGCTCGCGTCGACCACCTCGGGCTGGTGCAGCAGGTCGAGCACGAAGCTCTTGTTGGTGGCGCCGCCCTCGATCACCACCATGGTCTCGGTCATGGCCCGGCGGAGCCGGCCGAGCGCCTCGTCCCGGTCCTTCCCGTACGCAATGATCTTGGCAATCATCGAGTCGAAGTCGGCGGCGATGGTGTCGCCCTCGCTCACGCCGGTGTCGACCCGGATGCCGGGGCCGGCGGGCAGGTCGAGGCGGGCGATCCGGCCGGGCGCCGGGGCGAAGTCGCGGTCCGGGTCCTCGGCGTTGAGCCGGGCCTCGATGGCGTGACCCCGCTCGACCGGCGGCTCACCCTCCAGCCGGTTGCCGGACGCCACCCACAGCTGCGCCTTGACCAGGTCGAAGCCGGTGGTCGCCTCGGTGATCGGGTGCTCCACCTGGAGCCGGGTGTTGACCTCGAGGAAGGCGAGCAGGTCCTCGCCGGGGTGGTAGAGGAACTCGACGGTCGCGGCGCCGCGGTAGCCGACAGCGACGGCGAGCCGCTCGGCGGACGCCTTCAGCTCGGCGGCCCGCTCCGGCCTGAGGACCGGCGACGCCGACTCCTCGATGACCTTCTGGTTGCGCCGCTGCACCGAGCAGTCACGGACGCCGAGCGCCCACGCGGTGCCCTGGCCGTCCGCGATGACCTGGACCTCGACGTGCCGGGCGCCGGTGACCAGGCGCTCCAGGAAGACGATGCCGCTGCCGAACGCGCGGGCCGCCTCCTGGCTGGTCCGCTCGTAGACGTCCTCGAGCTCGTCGGCGCTGCGCACCACGCGGATGCCGCGGCCGCCGCCACCGGCGGTCGCCTTCAGCATGAGCGGGTAGCCGATCTGCTCGGCCGCCTCCTTCGCCGCCTCCAGGGTGGCGACCTCGCCGCGGCTCCACGGCGCGACCGGGACGCCGACCTCCTCGGCGATCAGCTTCGAGCCGATCTTGTCACCGAGCTTGCGCATCGCCTCCGGGCTGGGTCCGACGAACGTGACGCCGACCTTCTCGCACAGCTCGGCGAACGCCGGGTCCTCGGCGACGAAGCCCCAGCCGACCCAGGCCGCGTCGGCGCCGGTCTCGACGAGCGCCCGCTCGAGGACCTTCAGGTCGAGGTACGGCCGGGCGGCGGCCGGACCCAGGTCGTAGGCGACGTCGGCCTCACGCACGAAGGTGGCGTGCCGGTCGACGTCGGTGTACAGCGCAACGGTCTCGATCGGTGTCCCGGTCTCCGCGGCCAGGTCTCTGGCCGCGTGGATGAGCCGCATGGCGGCCTCACCCCGGTTGACGATCACGATACGACGGAACACCGAACGAACCCCTTCTCTACCCCGGGCCGGCAGCGACCGGCCCGGACTGTAGTAAACAGTGCCCGCCGGAAGGCCCTCGCGGTTTGTGCCTACTCGTTAGTAGGACATTCCTTGAAAGAGCCCCGGCCATCTGATTCAACGACTGTCGGCACGACCTGACTCTATGCGCATCGGGCCGTTTCATCGAGGGTCCCGAGATCACCCCATTGACAGGGAGAGAAGGCGCTCCTAGCGTTGTCGAAAACGTTTTCGGGAAGTTTCTGGGGGCAACATGAGCAGTGGACCGGTCGTCCCCACACCGCAAGCGTTGTCGACGCTCCGGCCGCTCGACGCCGGCGCGGTGCGGCTCGACCCGGGCGGGCTCCTCGGCGGCTGGCAGGCACGCAACGCCGCCGTGACGATGCGGCACCATCCGGCCACGGAGGGCCTCCCCTTCGAGGGCCCCGCCTCCGATCTCCTGCGGGCCGCCGTCGCCGCGATGCGCTCCGCCCCGGACGACGCCGCGCGCCACTACGCCGACGTCCCGCCGCCGGACTGCCACCCGGGCGCCCTCGCCGAGATGTTCCGGGTCACCGGGTATCGCCCGTACCTCGAAGCCGCTCTTGAATCGATCGAGAACCGCGGCAAGGGAACGATGGACGGCGGCGAGTTCGGCCCGAGCCACCTGCAGGATCATGTGCCGCTGCGGAAGGCGCGCGAGGTCGCCGGCCACGTCGGAAGTCAGCTGGCGCTGCTGGCCGGGGCCGTGGACGTGGCTGTCGAAATGCATGATCATGAGCTGCTGGAGGCGGTGATCCTGCTGTGGGACTCGGCCATCGAGAGCCGCACCCATCTGACCGGCGGGCAGGGCTCCCGGCACCGCGACGAGGCGTTCGGCGACCCCTACGAGCTGCCGCCGGACCGCGCGCACGCCGAGACCTGCGCCGCCATCGCGAGCTTCCAGCTGTCCTGGCGGCTGCTGCTGGCGACCGGCGACGTCCGCTACGCCGACGAGATGGAACGCGTGCTGCACAACGGCATCGCGGCGGCGATCGGCGTGGACGGCGCCTCCTTCTTCCGGACGAATCCGCTCCAGGCCCGGACCCCGCTCGTGCGCTCGGAAGGCACCTGCTGCCCGCCCCACCTTGCCGGTCTCATGGCCTCGCTGCACGCCTATGTCGCCACTTCCTCCATCAAAGGCATCGAGCTTCATCTGTACGGGACCAGCACCGTGGCATCCGGGTCCCGATCGATTTCGGTCGAGACCCGGTATCCGTGGGACGAGCAGGTCACCGTCACGGTGGAGTCCACCTCGGACGAGCCGTGGACGCTCGCACTCCGGATCCCGGCCTGGTGCGCGGATCTGCGCCTCACCGTGAACGGCACCCCGGCGCCGGCCCGCCGGCTCGTCGAGAAGGGATACCTGCGCCTGCACCGGTCCTGGCACCCCGGCGACCGGATCACCCTGACCCTGGCCATGCCCGCGCGCCGGATCACCGCCCATCCGCGGGTCGACGCCACCCGGGGGTCGGTGGCGCTGGTCCGGGGGCCGCTGGTGTACTGCCTGGAACAGGCCGATCTTCCCGCCGTGGGGAAGCTGGCCGGGGTCGCTCTGGAGGATCTGGAACTGGACCCCTCGGCGCCGCTCGCGGTGGCCTATCACACCTCGGGCATCGCTCCTGTCACGTTGCAGGCGCCGGTGCGGGTGCGGCCGGTCGCGGAGTCGTCGCTCTACCGCAACCTCGTCCCGGCGGCGCCTTCGCCGGCGGCGGCGGTGGCTACGGCGATCCCCTATTTCTTGTGGGCCAATCGGAAGCCGGGGCCGATGAGGGTGTGGATTCCGCTGTCGGGGCAGGCCTGAGGGTTTGGTCGCCGCCTCGGCCTGCGCCTTCTTGCGCTTGCTGCCTCGCCGTGCGCCTTCTTGCGCTTGCCGCTTCGCCGTGCGCCTTCTTGCGCTTGCTGCCTCGCCGTGCGCTCGGTGGCTGGTCCGGGCCGTTTTGCTGCCGCGCCGCTTCCGCTCCTCGGCGCTGGCGCGCTTGCGGTGCGGGTCGGCTTGCCACTCGATGAATGCCGTCGCGGTGGGTGGTGGGTTGCGGTGTCGCTGGTCCGGGCCGTCCGGAGGCTGCGGGTTTTGTTTACCTCTTCTCCGGAGATCCTGTCGCTTCTTTTGAAATCTTCCGGTGGGCGCCGGGGCGTCTTCGCAGGACCATTCATCCATGGAACAGACACGATTCCGCACGACGCCACCGTCACTCTCACCTGGAGTTTTGCGCGGCTGTGGTGGGCCGTCCGGTTGAGCTCCTCCTGTTTCTGGAATCGCTCGACCGGACGGCTGTGGCTCTTTTCTGTCCTCAGTCTGTGTCAGAGGCCGAGTTTTCCGGTTCCCGCACCGGCCGTCACCACTGACTTGATGGTGCTGGCGGTGTCCAGGGTGTAGGCGTAGGTGATCGCCTTGACCGAGCCGTTGGTCTGGGGTGTGCCCGAGTTGACGAAGTGGTTGTTGCGCTGCACCAGGTTGCCGTTCGGGGAGGTGCCCTGGGCCAGGGTGGTGGGGCGCGCGACGTTCTCGAAGTAGTTGCCCTCGACCAGGACGCCCGCCTCGGTCGTCGACGCCACGCCGTAACTGGTCACGCCGTCGTAGTAGTTGTTGAAGACGTGGACCGGGTTGCCGAAGCGGACCCGCGGGTGGCGCTGGTTGGTCCCGTCGAACCAGTTGTGGTGGTAGGTGACGCGCAGCTTGCCGCGGTCGCCGGTGTTGTCGTCGCTCGAGCCGAGCAGCATGGTCTTGTCGTGGCTGCGGGTGATATTCCAGGAGACCGTGACCAGGTCGGAGGCGAGGCGGATGTCGACCAGGCCGTCGGTGGCCGAGGAGAAGGTGTTGTGGTCGATCCAGACGTGGTGCGAGCCGTCCTGGACGTTGATGGCGTCGTCACTGGAGCCGGTGAAGTTGAGGTTCTGGATGATGACGTTGTTGACGCCGGAGAGGGTGAGGCCGCCGCCCTTCAGGCCGGAACCGGAGCCGACGCCCTGGATGGTCTTGTTCGAGGCGACGCGGTGCATGCCGGACAACGAGATCATGCCGGAGACCTTGATGATCCGGGCGCCGGAAGCCTGCAGGGCGGAGTCGAGGTCGGCCGCGGTCGTGACCGTGGTGGTGGAGCCGCCGGCGCCGCCGGTCGTGCCCGCGCCCCAGCCGACGAGTGCCGAGGCCGGGGCCGCGGCGCCGACCTGGGTGAACGACCACTGCTTGTTCGAGTTCGCCGTACACGTCTCCTGAATCATCGCGGCGCCGGAGGCGGTCGAAGCGTCCTTGTCGCTGACGCAGAGGCCGCTGCCGACGTTGATGATCTGGAAGGTGCCGGTCCCGCTGGCGGCGAGCCGCCACTGCTGGTTGGTCTGCGCGCTCGCGCAGCCCCACTGCTGGAGTTGGACGCCGGAGGTCGCCGAGCCGCCCGGTACGTCGATGCACTTGCCGCTGGAGACGTTCTGCAGCAGGTAGTTCGATCCGGCCGCGACGAGCTTGAACTGCTGCCAGTTCGCGCCGTCGGTGCAGCCCCACTGCTGCAGCAGCGCACCGTTGTCCTTCGAGGCGCCGGGGACGTCGATGCACTTGCCGCTCTTGGTGACCTTCAGGGTATAGGCGGCTCCGGCGGCCGGGAGCGTCGCCGCGTCGGAGGGCAGCACCGACCAGCCGAGCAGGGCGAGGGGGACGATCAGGAGAAGCGCGAGCTTTCTCACGGAGGACTCCTCTACAAAGACTCACGGGGATGTCCGGTAGATGCGGGAGCGCTCCCACCCACAACAACAAACCTGCAACTAATTTGGCCCGGATGTTTCTTGCCAGTTAATCGAGACGTCTCTATCGTTCCGAGGAAAGCGCTTTCCTGCACTTGGTCCCCATCCCCCTGAGAAGACCGGTGCGTCCCCGAGCATCGGTCTTCGTCTATCAGAAGAGGCGACGATGAGAAGAGCACTTGCGATCAGCACCGGTGCCGGCCTGGTGGCCGCCGCCGCCCTGGCGCTCCCCCTGGCCCAGGCGAACGCGGCGGCCGTCGGCAGCGCCACCGGGTTCGCGGCGGCGAACGGCGGGACCACCGGCGGCGGCAACGGCACGACGGTCCGGGCCACCACCGGCACGGCGATCCACACCGCGCTGTGCAACCGGGCCAGTGCCAGCACCCCGATCACCATCGAGGTCGAGGGCACGATCAACCACGGCAACACGGCGAAGGTGTCCGGCGACAGCTGCAACACGGCGGCCGGCGTGATCGAGCTCAAGGAGATCAGCAACGTCACGATCATCGGGGTGGGCAGCGGGGCGGTCTTCGACCAGCTCGGCATCCACATCCGGGACTCCAGCAACATCATCATCCAGAACGTGACGGTGCGGAACGTCAAGAAGTCCGGCTCGCCGACCTCCAACGGCGGGGACGCGATCGGCATGGAGAGCACGGTCCGCAACGTCTGGGTCGACCACGTGACGCTGGAGGCGTCCGGCGGCGAGTCGGAGGGCTTCGACGGGCTGTTCGACATGAAGAACGACGTCGAGTACGTGACGCTGTCGTACAGCATCCTGCGCAACTCCGGGCGCGGCGGCCTGATCGGCTCGAGCGAGTCCGACACCGGCAGTGGCAACATCACGTTCCACCACAACAAGTACGAGAACATCGACTCGCGTACCCCGCTGCTGCGCGGCGGCGTCGCGCACATCTACAACAACCACTACGTCTCGCTGAACGAGTCCGGCATCAACTCCCGGGCCGGCGCGAAGGCCAAGGTGGACAACAACTACTTCCAGAACTCGAAGGACGTGCTCGGCACGTTCTACACCGACCAGGCCGGATACTGGCAGGTCAGCGGCAACATCTTCGACAACGTGACGTGGTCGGCGCCGGGCACCGACAACAGGCCGGCCGGGCCGAACGTCACCTCGAACACCACGGTGAGCGTGCCGTACTCGTACGGGCTCGACAACGCGTCCTGCGTGCCGTCGATCGTGTCGCTGACGGCCGGCGCCAACAAGGGCATCAAGTCGTCGACCGGCACCTGCTCGACGACCTCGCAGCCGTCCACGCCGCCGACCTCGCCCTCGACCCCGCCGACCTCGCCGTCGACCCCGCCGTCCTCGTCCCCCACGCCGACCAGCCCGTCCGGCACCAACCTGAGCATCGGCGCCGGTTCGGACGGTTCGAGCAAGGCGAGCGGCACGAGCTACGGCAACGTCCGGGACGGTGACGTCGCTACGTACTGGTCGCCCAGCGGCACGACCGGCGACATCTCCATCAAGTGGGACTCGGCCACCACGATCTCCCGCGTCAACGTCCGCCTGGCGAGCGGTAGCGGCACGGTCGGTTCCTACCAGCTCCTCAACGGCACCACCGGCGCGGTCCTGGCCAGCGGCAGCGGCGGCGGCGTCATCTCCTTCCCGGCCACTTCCCTGACCAAGGTCACCTACAAGATCAACAGCGCTTCGGGTACGCCGCGCGTGGGCGAGTTCGAGACCTACGCCCGCTGACGACACTCCCCCACCGAGCCCGCCGGTCCGCGGCCCCTCCACCCGCGGCCGGCGGGCTCCGGCGCGCCTGCCCCATCCGCCCGCCTCAGCCCGCGCCGTCCACCCGCCTCGGCCCACGCCGTCCACCTCGGCCCGCGCGGTCCGCCCGCCTCGGCCCGCGCCGTCCGCCCACCTCGGCCCGCGCCGTCCACCCACCTCGGCCCGCGCCGTCCACCCGCCTCGGCCCGCGCCGTCCACCCGCCTCGGCCCGCGCCGTCCACCCACCTCGGCCCGCGCCGCCCACCTCGGCGTGTGACCGGCGGGTCCGGGCGCGGTGGCCGGACCGGCTCGATCGGCGCGGGTTCGTCGGGCTGCCTATCCTGTCCGGCATGATCAACCGCCCGGCCGACCGAGACCGCTACCCCGAGCGGGTGGCACACGTGCGCGACCTCGTCGCCCGCGACGACGCCGCCCTCGCCGCCGAGCTGGTAGGTCTGGCCGCCGACAACGACGACGTCTGGCGCTTCGACGGCGCCGAGGTTCGCCGCATCGTGGAGACGTTGCCGCCGGCCCGCCGCGACGACCTGATCCTCCGGGTGACAGCCGTCGCCACGGGCGGCGGGGAGGGTCGTCACCCCGTACCGGTGGGCTCGCTTTTGCATTGGCTCGGTCGAGGATTGAGGGCGGCTGATCTGTCGGGTGCGGCCGGTGCGGTCCTCATCGGTGCTGCTTCACGGCGGCCTACCGGGGTGCCCGCCGAACTGGCGGTTCTCGGTGAGGTCGCGGTGCGGGAGAACGGTGAGGTGCCGCCCGGGCTGCTGGCCGTCATGCGCCGGTCGGCGCGATGGATGGCGCCGCTCGCCGGAGATCTGCGGTCTTTCCTCGACGATCCCGCCGAGCCGCTCAACGCCGGTGAGGTGTGGGCCGAGGCCGCGAACGCCGCCGCCGCGCGGGATGAGACGGTCCGGGCCCTGATCGCGCACGCACTGCGGTCCAAGGGTGCGGCGCCGTCGGCGAAGTGGTCCAAGGAGGCGGTAGCGCTGACCGCCTCGGCCGGGCGGGCGGAGAGCCGGGCGCTGATCCACGGCTGGTTCACGCTGGTGCCGCGGGAGCGGACCATCGCGCTGGGCGGCGACTACGGCTACGACGTCGACGCGGTGCTGGACGTGCACAACGCCGAGGCGCTGCGCGGGCTGCTGCACGTCATCGCGGTCACCCGGGCCGAACCGGGCGACGCCGAGGCCGTCGGGGCGCTCGCGCACCACGCCGCCGAGAAGGTCCCCGGCTACGGCCCGCGCAGCCCGATCGTCGCGAACGCCGCGGTGCTCACCCTGGAATCCCTCGGCGACCGTTCCGCGCTCGCCGAGTTGCGACGACTCCGCGCCGCAGGCCCGATGCCCGGCATGGCCCGCCGCCTCGACCAGGCGATCGCCCGCCGGGCGGCAGCCCTGAACGCCTGACCACCCACCGCCTCGACCAGGCGATCGCCCGCCGGGCCGCAGCCCCGAACGCCCGACCACCCACCAGCACCCGTTCCCGCCCTCGGCCCGCGCCCGCCCGCGCCGCTCTCGCTCCACCCGCGCCGGCCCGCCCCGCGCCGCTCCCGCTCCGCCCCGCTCCACCCGCGCCGGCCCGCCCCCGCGCCGCCCCGCCTCGCCCCGCCTCGCCCCGCCTCGCTCCTGCGCCGCCCCGCCCCTCACCCCTCGCCCGCTCCGTCCAGATCTTGTTGATCTGTGCAGGAACGGGGCGGAGCCAATCAACAAGATCGCGGGTGGGAGGCGACGCGGGAGAGGACGACGCGGGAGAGGGCGACGCGGGACAGGGGACGCGGGATGGAGCGGGGACGGGAACGGCGGTGCTGGATCAGGTCATGATGTTCCACTGCTGGCAGGCGTTGCCCAGCGAGGCCCAGTGCCGGACCGCCACGCCGTCGGCGGCGCCGCAGTTGGTGACGTCCAGGACCAGGCCGTTGTTGCGGTTCGCGATCAGGTAGCCGCCGTTGATCGGGGTGAGGCTCCACTCCTGGCAGGCGTTGCCGAGCGACGCCCACAGGTTGAGGGCCGTGCCGTTGCCGGCGCCGCAGTTGACGGCGTCGAGGACGGTGCCGCTGTTGGCGTTGGTGATCCGGTAGTAGTTGCTCGTCGTCTTCGTGAAGGTCCACTGCTGGCAGGCGTTGCCGAGCGACGTCCACTGCTGGACGGCCGTACCGTTGGCGGTGCCGCAGTTCTGCGCGTCGAGGACCTTGCCGCTGGCCTGGTTGACCAGCCGATAGCGGGTGCCGGCGACCGGGAACGAGACCGAGCCGCCGGGGTCGCCGGAGGGTGCGGTCAGCGCGGTGGAGAGCCGGTCCGGGGTGCCGAGGTTCGGGGTGCCGTCGGAGTTCCAGGTGACCTTCTTGATCCGGGTGGTGCGGGTCGCGCCGCAGCCCTGACCGGTGGTCTCGTTCGCGTGGTAGGCCATCCACGTCTCGGCGCCGTCCGGCGAGGTGAAGAACGAGTGGTGGCCGGGGCCGTAGACGCCGTTGGCGTCGCTGCGCTGGAACAGCGGGGTGCTCCTCTTCGTCCACGACGAGGCGGAGAGCGGGTTCGTGCCGGTCAGCGTCAGCATCCCGATCTTGTAGTCGGGGGTGTTGCAGGAACTCGCCGAGAAGGTGAGGAACGTCTTCCCGTTGCGCTGCAGGATGTACGGGCCCTCCTCGGTGTTGCCGCCGACCTTCTCCCAGTCGTAGGTCGGGTAGGAGATCCGGGTCCCGTACGCGGACACCGTCCACGGGTTGCTCATCGGCGCGATGAACAGGCTCTGCAGATCGCCGACCCAGGACGAGTAGAGGAAGTAGTTCGCCCCGTTGATGGTCGCGACGCTGCCGTCGATGGCCCAGCCGTTGTTAGCCTGAACATTGAGCTGGCCCTTGAAGGTGTACGGCCCCATCGGGTCGGTGCCGGCGCTCTCCAGGACGAACGAGCGCTGGCCGTCGCAGCAGGCCGCCGTCCCGGCCGAGTAGTAGAGGTACCAGCGTGTGCCGTTCGGCCCGCTGAGCTTGTGCATCGACGGCGCCCACACGTTGCAGCAGCTCGCCGCGGCGGTCCCGGTGTGCACGACGGACTCGGTGGCGCCGGGGAGAGCGGCCACCGACTTCGCGCGCTTGATGACGATCTGCGAGTTCCAGGTGGTGGCGGCCAGGTAGTAGTAGCCGTTGTCGTATCCCATCCACGGGTCGGCGCCGTAGGGGGCGGCGGCGACCGGGTTGGTGAACGTCACGGCGGCCCGGCTCGGCCGCGGCTGCACGACGACGACCGCGGCGAGCACGAGGAGCAGGACGAGTCCCGCCTTGGACAAGCGGGATATGGCAAGGGACATGGGGGATGTTCCTTCCACGAAGGGGGACGAGCGGTTGCCCGTTAACATCCCAGAAAAAATCGAAGATTGTTAGCGTGTCCAAGAGAAAATCCCGGTGATCGAGAGCATCACCGGCAGGCAGCCCACCGTGGACAGGAAGATCGCGTCGCGGATCAGCACCAGGTCGCCGCCGGAGCGCTGGGCGTAGAGGTAGACGTTCTGGGCGGTCGGCAGCGTCGCCAGGATGGTCACCGTGTAGGCCGCGTCGCGGGACAGCCCGAGCGCGACGGCGAGCAGGAACGCGACCGCCGGCATCACGAGCAGCTTCAGGGTGACGGCGACGACCGTGGGCAGCCGGTCCGGGCCGGGGGCGAGGACGCGCCGGCCGGACAGCGACATCCCGAACGCGATCAGCACGACCGGCACCGCCGCGTTCCCCACCGTGAGGATCGGGTCGAGGAGCGCCGCCGGTACCCGTACCCCCAGGATGTTGAGAAACGCACCCAGCGCGACCGCGACGACCAGCGGATTGCGCGCGGGTTTGAGCAGCGACGCCGTCGTGCTCTCGAGCAGCGTGAGCGCGAGCGGCGTGATGATCAATAACTGCAGGAAGACGATGGGTACGACGAGAGAGGCGTCCCCGAGGACATAGGTCGCGACCGGGATGCCGATGTAGTTGGCGTTCGTGTAGCCACCGGCCAGGGCGCCCAGCACGCGGGTCCGGCGGTCGCGGCGCAGGAAGATCAGCGCGAAGATCGTGAAGCACGCGACGGCGGCCAGCGTGGACACCAGCAGCGGCCCGCTGACCAGCAGGCGCAGGTCGGCGCCGAGGGTTCCGGTGAAGAGCAGGCAGGGCGCGAGGGCCGTGTACGCGAGCCGGCCCAGCACCGCCTCGGCGTTGTCCGGAAGCGCCGCCCATCGCCGTAGCGCCCAACCGATCAGGACGATGACGGCGAGCAGGAGGAACCCGGACAGCGCGTTGATCACGAGGGCACGGTGTCACAGGACCGGTTCAGGCCGCTGCGGCCGGCATCTCACTCTCCTCGCGGGCGGCGGCCCGGGCCTGCTCGTGCAGACGCCGGGTGAGCTGCTCGCCCTCGACGTCGACGTTCGGCAGGATCCGGTCCAGCCAGCCCGGCAGCCACCAGGCGGCGCGGCCGAAGAGCGACAGCAGCGCCGGCACGATCGTCATCCGGACCAGGAACGCGTCGACGGCCACGCCGAACGCCAGCGAGAAGCCGAGCGACTTGATGATCGTGTCGTTGGCGAGGATGAAGCCGGCGAAGACGCTCATCATGATCAGCGCGGCCGCCGTGACGACCCGGGCCCCGTGCCGCATGCCGCTGATCACGGCGTCGTCCGGCGCGGCGCCGTGCACGAAGTCCTCCCGGGTGCGCGTCACCAGGAAGACCTCGTAGTCCATCGCGAGACCGAAGAGGATCCCGATCAGGAAGATCGGCATGATGCTGACCAGCGGACCCGTCGACTCGACGCCGAGCAGGCCGGCCAGGTGACCCTTCTGGAACACCAGGACCAGCGCCCCGAACGCGGCGCCGACCGAGAGCAGGAAGCCGATCGTCGCCTTCAGCGGCACGAGGATGCTCCGGAACACCAGCATCAGCAGCACGAAGGCGAGACCGACCACGATGCCGAGGTACGGGACCAGAGCGTCGGTGAGCTTCTCGGACACGTCGATGTTGACGGCCGTCGTGCCGGTCACCGCCATGGTCGCGCCGGTCACCGTGTGCCCGCGGATGTCGTGCACCAGGTCCTTGGTCGCCTCGCTGGTCGCGGAGCTGCCCGGGATGACGGTGAGCATCGCGGTGTCGCCGGCCGGGTTCACCACCGGGTCGCCGACGGTGACGACGTCGTCGAGGTCGCCGATCGCCTGCTGCGCCTGGAGCGCGGCACTGCGCGCGGCGCCGGAGGCGGCCTCCACCACGACGATCAGCGGCCCGTTGAAGCCGGCGCCGAACCCGGCGGCGAGCTGGTCGTACGCCTTGCGCTGGGTGGAGCTCTCGGCCGCGGTGCTGTCGTCCGGCAGGGCGAGGCGCAGGTCCATCACCGGCACCGCCACCGCGCCGATCACCACGAGCGTGCCGGCCAGCGCGATCCAGCGGTGCCGCACCACGTTGCGCGCCCAGCGCTCGCCGAACGGCACCTTCGCGTGATGCTCCAGCGCGGCCGGATCGGCGCGGTGCCGGCGGGGCAGGATCCGCGTCCCGCAGAAGCCGAGCACGGCCGGGACCAGACTCAGGGTGATGAGTACGGCCACCGCGACCGTCCCGGCCGCGGCCACGCCCATCGCGGTCAGGAACGGGATGCCGGTCACGCTGAGCGCGACCAGCGCGATGATCACGGTGAGGCCGGCGAAGACCACCGCCGACCCGGCCGTGCCGACCGCCCGGCCGGCCGCCTCGACGCCGCCCCGCCCGATCGCGATCTCGTGCCGGTAGCGCGAGACCACGAAGAGCGCGTAGTCGATGCCGACCGCGAGCCCGAGCATCGTGGCGAGGGCGGACGTCGAGCTGGACAGGTCGAAGAAGCCGGTGGCGATCTGGATGCCGAGCATGCCGACGCCGACCCCGACCAGCGCGGTCACCAGCGGCAGGCCGGCCGCCACCAGTGAGCCGAACGTGATGAGCAGGACGAACGCGGCCACGATGATGCCGATCGCCTCGGCCGCGTGGCTCTCCTCGACGGTCCGGGTGACCTCGCCGGAGAACTCCACGCCGACGCCGTTCCGCTTCGCGGCGTCCCCGGCGGCGAGCAGCCTCTCCCGGTCGGCGATGCTCACGTCGGCGGCCGGCACGTCGTAGGTGACAGTGACGTACGCGGTCCGCTTGTCCGGCGCGTAGACCGGGTCCGCGACGGTCGCCAGCTTCGTCAGTTCGGCGACCGCCGGCGCCAGCGCCTCCTCGGACAGTTCGCCGGTGAAGACGACCTTCGCGGTCGCGTCGTCCGAGGCGGCGCCGAACTTCGCGGCGAGCACCTCCATGGCCCGCGACGACTCGGTGCCCGGGATCGAGAAGGCGCTCGTGGTGGGCCCGGAGAGGGTGGCCGCGCCCACCGCGAACAGGACGAGCAGCACCACCCAGCCCGCCAGGGTCAGACGGCGACGGCGATACGAGAACCGTCCGAGCCGGTACAACAGGGTCGCCACATACAACCGTTCGGCACCGGCGCGGAAACCCTGAGCGGGTGTTAGAAGCCGCTCCAGGATCGGATGTCCTGCTTCGAGACGGATTCACCCGTGGCGCCCGTGAACCCGGCCCATGCCAGGTTGCCGCCCAGGTGCGCGGCGAGGTCCACGGTCTGCTGGATCAGCTGCCGGCCGTCGACCGCGACGGTCAGCCGGTGCGATCCGGCGTCGTAGGTGATCCGGGCCCGGAAGGGGCGCCCGAACAGCGGCTCCGGGGTCTCGGCGACCGCCGCGTGGAAGTCCGGGTTGTTGTTGAGCACCAGCCCGACGTGGTCGCCGGCCGGGTCGCCGACGTTGCGGAAGTCGTCGAACTCGACGGCCACGCTGTTCTTGACGCCGCGGTATCCGAGGCCGCCGCCCCAGCCGCCGAGCGCCCGCGGCCCGGAGCGCTGCAGCAGGAAGGCGATCCCGTCGGCGCCCCGGGTCCCGCGGTGCAGGTACGCGACGAACGTCGTGTCGAACGACAGGGTCACGTCGACCTGATCGGTCGCCCAGGCGGAGCCGGCCTGCCGGAAGCCGCCGCCGGTGAGCCGCAGCACGCGGGCCCGGTCCGGGTTGCCGGTCGCGGTCACGAAGGCGGCGGTGCCGTTGAGGGTGAAGGCGCCGGGGTCCGGAGCGTCCGCGGTGTCCGCCCGCGCCGCGGCGGCCGGGGTCAGGACCACCGCGAGGCACGAGGTCACGAGGGCTTTCAGGGCGAGTGCACTGCGCACGGTTCCGTGCTCCTATCCGTGTGAGGGTTCGAGGCGGCACGGATACCCAGCTTGCCCTAATTTATCGGTTATTTGGTGAAATCCTGGGCCAGGCGCAGCATCTCGTCGACCGACCCCGCCGGGTCGGTGATCGGGAATTGGACGGCCCGGATCGTCGCGGCCGGGTCGACCAGCAGGGTGAGCCGTTTGAGCCGGTCCACCCCGGCCGCCCGGAACGTCGGCAGCAGCAGGCCGGCCGCCAGCTTCTGGTCCTGGTCGGAGAGGAGCGGGAACGGCAGGCGCGCGTGCTCCGCGAAGGCCGCGAGCTGATCGGGCCGCTGCGTGCTCACGCCTCTGACCTGCACGCCGGCCGCCGCGAAGTCGTCGTGGCGGGCCGCGTAGGTGGTCGACTCCAGCGTGCAGCCGGCCGCCCCGGGGATCTCGGTCCAGTGCGGCGGATAGCCCTGGGCGGCCGGGGCCCACGCGCCGGGGAAGCAGTAGAGCACCGTCCAGGCGCCGGTGCGGAATTCGGCGGCCGACACCGTCCGGCCGGCCAGCGCCTGCGCCCGGCGCGCCTCGGCCGAGGTGGCCGCCGCCGTGGCGGTGAGCGAGCCGTCGCCCATGACGTGCCGGTCGCCCCACTCCTGCAGCGCGATCAGCACCGGGAGCAGGCCCTCGCCCTTCGCGGTGAGCACGTAGTCGTACCGCGGCGGCCGGTCGGTGTAGCGCCGCTTCTCCAGGACGCCGTGCTCGACCAGCTCGGCGAGCCGTTCGGCGAGCGCCCGGCGGCTCATCCCGAGCGATCGCTGCAGGGCGTCGAAGCGGGTGGTGCCGCCGGCGATGTCGCGTACGAGGAGAAAGGTCCACCAATCGCCCAGCACGCCCACCGCCTGCGCGATGCCACAGTCCGCGTCCGCGAGGTCGACCCGTCTCACCTTGCTGAGTATAGTGCGTTCCATAATGAAACTGACTGGGCTTCCGGACGCGACGTTCTGGCGCTGGTGGACCGCGGGCACCACGAGCGGGCTCGGCTCGGCGGTCGGCGGGGTCGCGCTGCCGCTCACCGCCCTGACGGTCCTGCACGCCTCGGCGTTCGAGATGGGCCTGATCACGGCGGCGGCGTATCTCGCGTACCTGTTGATCAGCCTCCCGGCGGGAGTGGTCGTGCAGCGGCTCCCGCTGCGCGGCACCCAGGTCGGCGCCGACCTGGTCCGGGCCCTGGCGGTGGCGTCGATCCCGCTGGCCTGGTGGCTCGGGGTGCTCGGCATCCCGCAGCTCATGATCGTGGCGCTCGTGGTGAGCTTCGCCGACGTGCTGTTCGACGTGGCGAACCAGACGTTCCTCCCCGAGATCGTTCCGGCCGATCGGTTGCAGGCCCGCAACAGCCTCACCTCGGGTACGCACGCGGCCACCTCCCTCGGCGGCCCCTCCCTCGGCGGGGTCGCGGTGCAGGTGCTCGGCGCGGTGCCGACCCTGCTCGTCGACGCGGCGAGCTATCTGCTCTCGGCGGTCCTGCTGCGCACCCTCCCGGCCCGGCGCACCGCCGCGCGATCCCCGGAGCGGATGGCGGTCCTGATCCGCGAGGGCTGGCACTACGTGACCCGGCACCCGGTCATGGGCCCCGGCATGTGGGCGGCCACCGCCGTCAACTTCGTCTGCGGGGCGCAGCACGCCCTCTTCGCCTTCTACCTGGTCCGCGACCTGCACGCGCCGGCCGCCGCGGTCGGCCTGCTGCTCGCCGCCGACGGCCTCGGCACGCTGATCGGCGCAGCCCTCACCACCCGCTTCACCACCCGGTTCGGCACCGCCCGCGGGATCATCGTGGCCGGCTTCACGGGGGTGGCCGGCGCCCTGCTGATCCCCGCGGGCGGCTTCCTCGCCTTCGCCGCGGGCAATCTCGTCTTCGCCGCCTCGGTCGTGGTGCTGAGCGTGACCACCCGCACCTACCGCATGATCGTCAGCCCGCCCGAGATGCTCTCCCGCGTCATCGCCACCGTGAAGTTCGTGTCCTGGGGCGCCATCCCGATCGGCGGCCTCGTCGCGGGGGCGCTGGCCGGCCCGCTCGGCGCCCGCACCACCCTGTTCCTCTTCGCCCTGGTGACTCTCTGCGCCCCGGCGGCCTGGCTGCTCTCCCCGGTCCGCACCCTGCGCGACCTCCCCCTGGACACCCCGTCCAGCGTGTCGAGCTGAGGCACGCACCGCACGGCACCCGCTCCGCGTGTCGAGTTGAGGCGCGCACCGCACCCGAACTCAACACGCAAGCAGGGCACCCCCTCCGCGTGTCGAGCTGAGGCACGCACCGCACGGCACCAGCCCCGCGTGTCGAGCTGAGGCACGCACCGCACGGCACCAGCCCCGCGTGTTGAGCTGAGGCGCGCACCGCACCCGAACTCAACACGCAAGCAGGGCACCCCCTCCGCGTGTCGAGTTGAGGCACGCACCGCACCCGAACTCAACACGCGAGCGGGGAGCCGTCAGCGGCTCGGGTTGTTGACTGGCAGTTCGTCGTGGGACGGCTCGGGGTCGTCGAGGGTGCGGTCATGGCGGAGGGAGGTGCGCGCCGTCTCCTTCGCCGCGAGGACCGCCACGATCGTCAGCACCGAGGCGACGGTCATGTAGACGGCCACCGCCGTGGTGTTCGGGTCGGCGACGTCGCCGAGCAGGCGCAGCGCGATGATCGGGGCGAGGGCGCCGGCCAGGATGGAGGCGAGCTGGTAGCCGACCGAGGCGCCGGTGTAGCGCACCGAGGTGCCGAAGAGCTCGGAGAAGAAGGCGGCCTGCGGTGCGTACATGAGGGCGTGCAGGAACAGGCCGACCACGACCGCCAGGATGATGAGCGACTCGGAGCGGCTGCCGATCAGGTCGAAGAAGAAGAACGACCAGATCGCCACGCCGGCCGCGCCGGCCAGGTAGAGCGGGCGCCGCCCGATCCGGTCGGAGAGGCCGCCGATCAGCGGGATGATGACGAACTGGATGGCCGAGCCGAGCAACAGGGCACTGAGGATCATGCCCTTGTCGGCGGAGGTGCCGGCGAACGTCGTCAAGTAGGTGATCGAGATGACGGTGATCAGGTAGTAGGAGATGTTCTCGGCGAGGCGCATGCCCATCGCGATGAGGACCTCGCGCGGGTAGCGGCGGATCACCTCGAGCAGCGGCTGGTGGGTGCCCTTCTTCAGCGCGAGCTGCGCCTGCGCCTGCTGGAAGACCGGGGACTCCTCGATGGTCAGCCGCACCCAGAGGCCGACCAGGACCAGCACCGCGCTGAGCAGGAACGGGATCCGCCAGCCCCAGGCCTGGAAGGCCTCCTCGGACTGCACGAGGGCGAGGACCCACAGCACGCCGGTGGCGAGCAGGTTGCCGAGCGCCACCCCGGCCTGCGGCCACGACGACCAGAAGCCGCGGCGGGCGTCGTCGCCGTGCTCGGCGGCCATCAGGACCGCGCCGCCCCACTCGCCGCCGACCGCGAAGCCCTGCAGCAGCCGGCAGGTGAGCAGCAGGATCGGCGCGGCGATGCCGATCGTGGCGTACGTCGGCAGGAGCCCGATCGCCACGGTCGCGAGACCCATCAGCATGAGCGAGACGACGAGCATCCTCTTGCGGCCGAGCCGGTCGCCGAAGTGCCCGAAGACGACGCCGCCGAGCGGGCGGGCCACGAAGCCGAGCGCGTAGGTGCCGAACGCCAGCAGCGTGCCGGTGACCGGGTCGGACTCCGGGAAGAAGAGGGTGCCGAAGACGAGGGCGGCGGCCGAGCCGTAGAGGAAGAAGTCGTACCACTCCACGGCGGTGCCGATCAGGGACGCGAAGACGACCTTGACGATGGGCGGACGCCGGGCGTCGGTGGTGGACATGGGTGCCCCCTTCCAGAAGGTGTTACCGGGACGTTACGGCCGCCGCGGATCGGAGCCCATGGATCGCGCCCACACATTCGGTGCGGGGCTTGTGTGGATTCAGCGCAGCCGGTGCAGGCGCAGCGCGAGCTGCAGGTCGAGCACCCGGGACGGCGAGTCCCAGTCGTCGCCGAGCAGCTGCGCCACCCGGTCGAGCCGCTGCGTCACCGTGTTGACGTGCACGTGCAGGGCCTCGGCCGCCTTCGCGAGACCGCCGCCCGCCGCGAAGTACGCCTCCAGGGTGCGGACCAGGGCGGTGCCGCGCCGCTCGTCGTACTCGATCACCGGCCCGGCGGCGCGCCGCACGAACCCGCCGACGTCGCGCCTGTCGCCGAGCAGCAGCCCGACGTAGCCGAGGTCGTCGGCGCAGGCGCCGCTCCCGGACCGGCCCAGCGCGATCAGCGCGTCCAGGCACTGGTCGGCCTCGCGATAGGCGGCCGCCACCCCGCCGGGATCCTGGGCCGGGCCGGCCGCCCCGGCGGTGACCTCGTCGCCCAGCACCCGGGCGAGCTCCCGGGCCACCAGCCGGGAGAGGGCCGCCGGATCGGCGCCGGGCAGCAGCAGCGCGATCCGGCCCTCCCGCATCACGGCGAGCCCCCGCCGGCCGGCCGCGAACGTGCGCGCCCACGACATGGCCCGCTGGCGCAGCTCCTGACCGGCGACGACGAGGACGTACGGGGCGTCCAGGTCGAGGCCGAGCCGGGCCGCCCGGGAGCGGATCGCGTCCGGCTCGCGCACCGGCCGGCTGATCAGGTCGTCCAGCAGGTCGCCGCGGACCTGCGCCTCGGCGTCGGCGACGGTACGCCGGAAGAGCAGCAGCAACGCGGTGATCTGCGCGGCGCGCTCGAGGATCCGCTGGTCGGCGGCGGCCAGCGGACGGTCCGGGCGGAACAGCAGCGCGCCCAGGTTGTCGGCCCCGGCCACCACGGCGGCGATGACCAGGTCGTTCCTTCGTACGCTGCGCCCCTCTGATCGGGAAGCAGCAACCGCCTCACCCAGCTCGACCCCCTCGGGGTCGGGAAGCTCTGCCGGAGAGCCCGGCGTCTGCGCGGTCGCGACCGTGCGGCCCTGCGCGTCGATCACCACGAGCGCGCCGTGCAGGACGCCGACCAGATCCGCGGCGACGTCGTCCACTCCCCCGCCGCGCAGCACCACCGCTGTCATCCGGTCGTGGGCGTCGGCGGCCCGCTCCACCGACTCGCTGTGCGCCTGGATCACCGCGTTCGCGGCGGACAGCTCGGCCAGCGCCGTCTGCGTCTCGCTGAGCAGGCGGGCCGTGTCCAGCGCGACGGCAGCGTGCGCGGCCAGCGACGACAGCAGCGCCACCTCCTCGCGGGCGAACGGCCGCTCGGCCCGGTTCGCCGCGAACAGCACGCCGATCACCGCCGAGCCGAGGCGCAGCGGCACGCCGAGGATCGCGACCAGTCCCTCGTCGGCCACCCCCAGATCGATCTCGGTGGTGTGCTGGAAGCGCGGGTCGGTCGGGTAGTTCGCCGTCGCGTACGGGGTGCCGGTGAGCGCCACGAGACCGCCCAGCCCTGCC
The DNA here is from genome assembly GCF_040639855.1 of Actinoplanes sp. NPDC023714. Taxonomy (NCBI): domain Bacteria; kingdom Bacillati; phylum Actinomycetota; class Actinomycetes; order Micromonosporales; family Micromonosporaceae; genus Actinoplanes; species Actinoplanes sp. NPDC023714. The sequence continues at coordinate 258,246 of NZ_JBFAAR010000009.1, read as the reverse complement.
CCCGAGGGGAGCCTGAGCTGCTGGAAGCTGGCCGCCACCGAACCGTCGGTGATCCGCATGTAGGTGTCGCCGCGCTCGTCGTCGTTGAGCGTCAGATAGGAGCAGTCGACGCCGAGCAGCGTGCGCGCCCGGTGCACGATGGCGCGCAGCACGGCGTCCACGTCACGCAGCCCGGCCAGGTCACCGGCCGTGTCGTAGAGCGCCGACAGCTCCTCCTCCCGCCGGCGGCGGCGCTCCAGCAGGGCGCGGACGCGCAGGGCCAGCGCCTTCGCCTGCTCCAGGTCGTCGAGCTCGGCCGCCGGGACGCCGGAGGCCCGCGCGGCCAGCACCGGCCGCTCGAACTCGACCAGGGCGGCCTCGCGGGCCAGCAGCTCCAGGAACTCCAGGTTCATCAGTGCGCGGTCCATCCGCCGTCGATCGGGATCGACGCCCCGGTGATCAGGGCGGCGGCCGGCGTGCAGAGGTAGGCGACCAGCTCGGCCACCTCCTCCGGCTCGATCAGCTTCTTGATCGCGGCACGCTCCAGCATGATCCGCTCGACGACCTCGCTCTCCGGGATGCCGTGCGCCCGCGCCTGCCCGGCGATCTGACGATCCACGAGCGGGGTACGGACGAACGCCGGCTCCACGCAGTTCGAGGTGACGCCGTGGCCGGCGCCCTCCAGAGCGGTCACCTTGGAGAGTCCCTCGAGCCCGTGCTTCGCGGCCACGTAGGCGGCCTTGAACGGCGAGGCGATCACCCCGTGCACCGAGGAGATGTTGACGACCCGGCCCCAGCCGTTCGCGTACATGTGCGGCAGCACCCGCCGGACCAGTCGGAACGGCGCCTCCACCATGACCCGTTGCAGATAGGCGAACCGCTCCGGCGGGAACTCCTGCAGCGCCGCGACGTGCTGCAGCCCGGCGTTGTTGACCAGCACGTCGACGTTCGCGTCGATCTCGTCGGCCGCGTCCGGCTCGGACAGGTCAGCGACCACCGCCCGCCCGTCGATCGCGGCGGCGACCTCCTTGGCCGCCCCCTCGTCCACATCCGCGACCAGCACGGCCGCCCCGGCTCCGGCGAGCCGCACCGCGCACGCCCGCCCGATGCCGCTGCCCGCGCCGGTGACCAGCGCGGTCCGGCCGCTGAGATCGAGGTTCACCACCATGGGCGTCAGACTACGAGCCGGTCGGCGCTCCACCATATGTGCGAGTCCGCCATGGCTGACGCCCCACCCATGTATCGCGAGACCATAGGACGCTCAGTAGGCGAGCCCTCCCGGATTGCCGAGCATCGCCGCCCCATGACCCCCGAGCCACCCCTCGGCCGCCGCGGCGTGCTGGCTGAACGTGTGCATGTCCCGGAACCGGCGCTGCAGAGGCGACGAGTCCCGGGCCGCCTGACCGCCGCCGGCCCGGTAGCAGGTGTCCACCACGGACAGCGCCGCGTCGGTGACCCAGGTCAGCGTCGCCGACACCCGCGGGCCCAGCTCGGCCGGCGCGGCCGGGTTCGACGAGCAGGCCTCCCACACCTCGTCGGCGGTGCTCGCGAGCAGCGCCCGGGCGGCCCGCAGCGTCAGGTCGGCGCGGCCCAGCTGAACCTGGAAGAGCTGGGTGTCGGCGAGCCGGGCCTTCGCGTAGAGCCGCTGCTTGCCGCCGGCGGCGAGGCCCAGCGTCGCGTCGAGGGCGCCCTGGGCGATGCCGGTCGCGACCGCGCCCAGGTGCAGGACGAAGTGCATGAGCGGCGCCGTGAACGCCGGCCCGGCGATCGACGGCACCCCGCCGAACAGGTCGAACGTGTGCTCGGCCGGCACGTCCACGCCGCTGATCTCCACGTCGTGCGAGCCGGTGCCGAGCAGGCCCAGCACGTTCCAGGTGTCGACGACGCGGGCCTGCGACGCCGGCACGAGGACCGACCGCAGCTGCGGCGGGGTCGCCGGCGGCACGACCACACAGTTCCCGAAGATCCAGTCGGCGTGGGTGCTGCCGCTGCCGAACGCCCACCGGCCGTCGACCAGGTAGCCGTCCCCGGTCGGGGTGGCCGTGCCCTGCGCGTTGAAGCCGCCCGCCACCACGACGTCCGGGCCGGCCGCGTAGATCTTGTCGAAGACCGCCCGGTCCAGGAACGCGAGCAGCTGCGGCGTCTCCGAGCCGATCATCACGGTCCAGCCGACGGCCGGCTCGGCGGTGGCCAGGGCCTCGAGGACCGCCATCCCGGTACGCAGGTCGGCCTCGTGACCGCCGTGCGACCGGGGCACGAACATCCGGAAGAAGCCGGCCTCCTTCAGCTCGGCGACGAGGTCGGCGGGCAGTTGCCGGGCCGTGTCGAGCTCGGCCGACCGGGCCTCGAGCGACGGCGCCAGGTCGTGAGCGCGGCGTACCAGGTCGTGCATGTGGTCCTCCCCCTCAGATGCGATTTCCATGATTGAAATCGGACGAGGGCCCGGTCCACCAGCGACAGTCGGAGGTACGACTGAAGCCGTCACCTGGCGAAGCGCTGTGTCACATAATCGGTCGCGGTGACACAGCCGAGCACCGAGATGGTCCACGCGCACGTCGTGGTGCGGACGTCGTAGACCGCGCCGAGCTCCACCGGCTCGTCGCCGAGGTGCTGGCCGGAGACCGACTCGTCGATCACCTGGTCGGTCTGGACGTGCCCGAACCGCAGGATGTTGCCGGCGTCGAGCCGGGCCACCGTGCCCGGATGGGTCCAGGCGGTCGCGCCCTTCTCGTCGATGAGCGTGGTGTTCGCCCTGCTCTGCACGACGACCGAGGCGCCGACCGGCACGGCCCGCACCACGTCGGCGATCGCGCCGCTCTCCCACGTGCCCTCGGAGCCGGAGGAGGCCAGGTCGATCCGGACGACGGTCTGCTGGCCGTCGGGCTTGCGGGTCTTCACGAAGCAGACCGCCTCGTCGCCGCACGGCGTCAGCCCGGTCACCTCGACGTCCGGCTCGGCCGTGTAGAGCACGTCCGGGCTGCCCGACTCCAGGTCGTAGGCGACCACCCGGCGCACGTTCCCGGACTCGCGGACCACGAGCCGGCCGTTGTGCGCGAACACCTCGTCGTCGGTGGCCGCGCCGGTCTGCCAGCTCTTGCCGACGGTCCCCGAGTTCAGGTCGATGACCCGCACCGAGTGGTCGGCGTTGATCTGGACGAGCCGCTGGTCGGTGTACTGCGGGTCGAACGGGCGCCCGCGCAGGCTGGTCGGGCCGTTCAGGTCGCCGGCCGAGCCGACCGGCAGGGTCCGGGTGCCGGTGTCGGAGAGGTCGGCGAGCCGCCACCGCTCGTTGCCGGTCGCCGCGTCGAAGCCGATCAGCTGGTGGCCGGCGGTGTCCACGTGCACCACGACGTTCTTGCCGTATATCGGCTTGTCGCCGGGAGCGAGCGGCAGCGTCCAGAGCAGCTCGCCGTTCGCCGCGCCGAGCAGCACGATCTTCGACGGGTGCGCCTTGTCGTCGAACCGCCCGTCGAGCGCCACCCCGAACGGCAGCGCCTCCATCCCGGCCCAGCGTTTCGCGGTGCCGGCCGCGGTGCTGCTCCAGGCCGGCTCCCGGCTGGCGCCGTCGACAGCGGTCACGCCCACCTTGCCGTCCGGGTCCGAGCTGGCGAAGTAGATCCGCTGCCCCGCCACCGTCGCGTCCGACCACGTCGAGCCGACCGGCACCACGGGCGGGAATCGGGTGGGTTCGCTGAGCCGCTCGAAGTCGAGCGAGGGATAGCGCGGCCAGAAGTAGACGACCGCCGCCGTGGCCACCGCGAGCACCAGCGTCACGACCGACGCGACCAGGGCGAGGATCCAGGTCCGGCGGCGCGGCTTCTTCGCCGCGGTCAATGGCCGGGGGTACGCGAAATGCCCGTCGACGGGCGTCTGGAAGCCCGCCCCGTGCCCCGCCCACGGATCGACCGGAGCGGCGTAGTTCCGCCCGTTCGCATCCTGCACGACGACGGTCGTCGGATCGGGATCCGGCTCGGCGGCGGAGGCGGTCCCGCGCGAGAACACCACCGCGGGCTCATCACCATCAGCAGATTCCCGCGGCTTCTCAGCCGGCTCGTCAGAAGGCGGTTCCTCGGCCGGCGGCTCCTCGGCCCGCGGCTCTTCGGCCGGCGGCTCCTCCGAAGCCTCGACCACCGCGCCCGACTCCGGCTCCGCCTCCTTCACAACCTCCTGCGAGGACGCAGCCTCCTGACCCGGTTCCTTGCTTCCCCCGGCCACCGGATCAGTCATGTCGTGCCTTTCACGTTCACCCCGTTGCTCGGCCCGTCATGCTACATAGCCTTCCTCGAATCCTTACTGCTCGGCGACCGCTTTCCCAGGCCGATCTCACTCTCCGCAGTTGAGCGCTCGCTCAAATCGTACTTGAGCGAGCGCTCAACCCCGTCTACCGTTCGACTTGAGCGAGTGCTCAAAAGGAGGTCGATGGTGGAGAAGATCAGGGTCCGGCCGGCGAACGCCGTGCTGGCGGCGCTCATCGTGGTCGCCGGGGTGGTGTTCTTCTGGGGAACGGTCCGGTCGGGGCGGGCCGACAGCGCGCTGCTCTTCGTGGTGCTGCCGGTCGGGCTCGCGGCCGCGCTGGCGCTCACGCCCGGGAGGAGCACGCACGGCCGGGTGTTCCGGCTGACCACCATCGGCCTGCTGCTCGCCGCCGTGGCGCTGCACGAGGGCGCGATCTGCGTCGTGCTCGCGGCGCCGCTGGTCTACGCCGTCGCCCACACCGTCACGGGACTGGTCCGGAGATTCCGCGACAGCAGGAGACTGGCCGTTCTGCTTCCCCTGCCCCTGCTCCTGACCGGGGTCGAGGGAGTGCAGCCGGACTGGCGCATCGACCCGGACCAGTCGGTGCGGGTCACCCGGGAGGTCGCGGCCGGCCCGGCGCTGATGCCGGCCCTGCTCGCCGCCGGGCCGCAGGCGAAGGACGCGCGGCCGATCGCGCTGCGGGTGCTCGGCGTGCCGACGCCGGAACACGTGCACGGCAGCGGGCTCGACCGGGGCGATCAATGGGTGTTCGGCTATCACGGCAGCTCGCACGGTCCCGGCGGGCAGATCGTCACCGAGGTGATCGATTCCGGTCCGCGGTCGATCACGTTCGCGGTGCGCGAGGACAGCTCGATCACCGGCCGATGGGTGGGCATGCGGTCCGCGACGCTGAGCTGGCGGGCCGGCGATCACGGCGGGACCGAGGTGGCGCTGCGGATCGACTACCGGCGCGGCCTCGACCCGTCCTGGTACTTCGGCCCGCTCCAGGACCGGTTCATGCACGCCGGCGCCGAGCACTTCCTCGACATGCTGAATCTGCCGTGACCACCGCCCGCTACCTGTCCCTGCTGGTCCCGGTCGCGGCGCTCCTGGCTGCGTTGAGAAACGACAGGGACCGCGCCGGCGCCTCCCTCTCCTTCATCGCCACCGCGACCGGCCTCGCCGTCCTCCACGAGACGGCCACCCACCTCGGCTGGTGGACGTTCGCCGCGGTGGACGGCGCCTTCCGCGGCTTCCCGGTCGACCTCTGGCTCGGCTGGGCACTGCTCTGGGGCCCAATCCCGGTCCTGCTGCGCCGCCTCGTCCCGCTGCCGGTCGCCCTCGGCCTGCTGCTCTGGATCGACGTGGTGGCCATGCCCGCCCTCGACCCGCTGCTCCGGCTCGGCCCGCACTGGCTGTCCGGCGAGGCGCTCGGCCTGGTCGCGGTGGCGCTGCCGGCCCAGCTCCTCGGCCGCTGGACCGCCACGCGCCGGCGGCTGATCCCGCGGGTGACGCTGCAGGTGGGCCTCTTCGCGGTCCTGCTGCTCTGGCTCATCCCGACAGTGGCGTTCACCCTCGGTGACGGCGGCTGGGACCGGCTGCTCGCCCTCTCCGGGACGACCCTGCTCGTTCTCGGTCAGCTCGCGCTGATCATCGCGGCGCCGGCGCTCGCGGCGGTCCGCGAGTTCGCGCTGCGGGGTGGCGGCACGCCGTTCCCGTGGGATCCGCCGGTCCGGCTCGTCACCACCGGCGTCTACGCCTATGTCGCCAATCCGATGCAGGTCAGCGCCGTCGCGCTGCTGATCCTCCTGGCCGCCGCGACGCGCAGTCTCTCCCTGGCGGGTGCCGCGCTGAGCGCGGCAGCCTTCGCGAGCGGTCTGGCGGCGGCTTCCGAGCGGCGAGACCTTCGGCTTCGGTACGGGGAACCGTGGCGTGCGTATCGGGCGGCCGTCCGGGATTGGTGGCCCCGGGCCAGACCGGCCGTGGTCGGCGGTGAGCTGTGGCTCGACGACGACTGCGGCCCGTGCTCCGCGGTGCGCCGTTGCCTGGAGCGGTCGTCGCCGGTCGGTCTCGTGATCCGGCCGGCGGCGGAGTTCGACGGCCCGGTGCTGTGGCGGGCGCGTTACGTCGGGGCGGACGGCCATGAGGTGTCCGGGGTGGCAGCGGTGGCTCGGGGGATGGAGCACTGCGGGGTGCTTCCGGCGTACACAGGCTGGCTCTTGATCCTCCCGGGCCTCGATCTTCTGGCGCAGTTGGTGGTGGACGCGCTGATCGCGCCGCCGCATCCGGCCGTTGCCTCCCAGCGAGGGCGTGTGCGGAAGAATGGCGGCCGATGAGTGACACGAAACAGCGCCTTATCGACGGCGCCCTCACCGCCATGCGCGACCACGGCGTCGCCGGCGCGTCGGCCCGCACCATCGCGGCGGCGGCCGGGGTCAATCAGGCACTGGTCTTCTACCATTACGGCTCGGTCGACGAACTGCTCGGCGCCGCGTGCCGGCAGGCCACCCAGCAGCGCGTAGCCCTGTTCGCCGACCGTTTCGCGGCGGTGGACTCGCTGCGCGAACTGCTCCAGGTGGGCCGCGAACTGCACGCCACCGAATTGGCCGAGGGCAATGTCTCGGTGCTCGCCCAACTCCTCGCCGCCGCCCAGACCGGCGACCGCCTCGCCGAACCCACGGCCGCCGCCCTGCACCTCTGGACCGCCGAGATCGAGGCCGTCCTGGCCCGCCTGCTGGCCGGCTCGCCGGTATCCGAGGTCGCCGACGTGCCGGGATTGGCGCGCGCCGTGGCCGCCGCATTCGTGGGGATCGAGCTCTACGAGGGCGTCGACCGGGCCGGCGCCGAGCGCGCTTTCGAAGCGCTGGACCAGCTGGCGGTACTCGTCGAAGTGGTCGACGAATTGGGACCGCTGGCCCGGCGAGCCCTCAAATCCCGCATCAAGAAGGCCCGGACCTAGCTACCTTCCTGGGCGCCCGGTGCCGCCAAGCGGCGAGGAGCAGCCGTTGCAACCGGTCGGCGTCGAGGACCACCAGGTCCGCATCCAATCCGATGAGGGTGGCGCCCCGGGTGAGCCGCTGACAGTCGCCGTGGACGAGCTCCGCCTCGACCTCAGCCGCGCCGAGGTGCAGGAACAACCGCTGCTGGTCCTTGGTCACGGACGCGAATACCTTGTCGGCGACCCGAAAGGCCGGCATCCCGAAATGCGGTTTCTCCACCACCTCGGGCAGGGCGAGGGCAGAAGCCCGCACGTCGTCCACAGAGGCCATGACGGCATCCTGCCATGCGCAGCAGCCGAGTCGGCTTCACAGGGCGATCGGGCGATAGGCCGGCGCTACCAGTGGCAGATCATCGGCTCGGTTACGCGTCGGCGAGCAGGAGGGCGTCGTTGTTGAGATTCAGCTCGGGGATCGTGTCGCCGGGTCGGTAGGGGGCGACGGTGAGGACTCGCCGGCCGTCGATGCGGAACTGCTGTCCGGGTGTGAGGTTGTCGCCCTCGGCGAGCATGCGGGCCAGGTGGTTGAGGATTCGCCCGGTCTCCTCGATGCGGTCGGCTGGTACGCCGGCCACCAGGTCCGGGCGGCCGAATTTGACCATGCCGCGGGTGTGTACCGGATGCCCGAAGCCGGGGACCGGCTCGGTCTCGGCGGTCAGGCTCACCTCCTGCTGGACGGTGAACGGCCGATGCGGTGACAGCGACGCCACGGCCGGGCCGGGAAGCCAGTTCGCCGCGTGGGCGTCGAGTATTGCGAAGGCGCCGGCTTCGGCGATCGCCGCCGCCACCGCCCAGCCCAGCTGGAGGTGGGTCAGATCGGCCGGGTCCTCGGCCGCCACGGCGATCGAGTAGCAGCAGGACGCGGCGTCGAGACGGCCCAGGTCGTCCAGCTTCCGGGCGGCGAGGTTGCGCAGGGCCCCGGTACGCCAGCCGTCGATCCAGTCCGGGCTGACCGCGTGATGGTGGACCCGGAGGTCCAGGTTCGCGACGGGGGCGGACTCCGGGAGGGCGGCGCCGAGCCGCAGATCCGGTTCGGCCCCGAGCACGTCCTCATCCGCGAAAGCGATCAGGGCGACGATCGCGTCGCGACCGGTGGGGCGGAACGACGGGCGCAGCCATGGATCGATCACGGACGGCATCCTTCCATGCGGGACGAAGCCGGTTGCGGGGTATGCAGGGGTGGTGACGACGACGGGACTGGTTCGGCTGGAGGAGCTCGGTGCGTGGCTTCTCAAGGGCAACGCCGACCACGGCGGGCTGGCGGAGCGGTTCGCGCGGGAGCCGCGGGTCGGGCGGTGGTGTGTGCAGCGGAGCTATCGGCTGGAGCTGATGCGTGCGGGACAGCCGGTGCTCTTCTGGGGCAGCGGTAGCCGGCGACGGGGTTTCCCGTACGGAATCTGGGGTCTCGGGAAGTTGATCGGGCCGGCCGAGGAGAGCGCGGGGAACGGCTGGGAGGTGCCGCTGGACCTCACGATCGCGCCGCCGGAGGAGTGGATCCCGCGCGAGCGGCTGCGCGCCCACGACGAGCTGGCCGGGCTGGAGGTGCTGCGGCAGCCGCAGGCGTCGAATCCGTCGTTCGTGACGAAACGGCAGTTCGCGGCACTGACGCGTGACTGGGATTATATTTACGAACGGTCGGTCGTTTTGTAGGGTCGGGCCATGACTCAGGACGGCAGACTGGTCCGTGGCGAGCGGACCCGGACCGCGGTGCTCGATCAGGCCCTGCTGCTCGCCACCGTGAACGGGCTCGACGGCCTGTCGCTCAGCCAGGTCGCCGACGCGCTCGGGGTGAGCAAGTCCGGGCTGTTCGCGCACTGGCGGTCCAAGGAGGCCCTGCAGCTCGCCGTGATCGAGCACGCCCGGGCGCAGTGGACCGACCTGGTGATCGGGCCGGCCCGGGCCCGGCCGCCGGGACTGCGGCGGCTGTGGGCGGTGCACGACAGCCGGCTGGCGTTCTACGAGTCGGGGGTGCTGCCCGGCGGATGCTTCTTCGCCAACGCGCACTTCGAGTTCAACGCGCGGCCCGGCGTGATCCGCGACCGGCTCGCCGCCGAGCTGCGCGACTGGATGACGTTCCTGACCCGCACGGCCGCCGACGCGGTCGAGCGGGGCGAGGTGCGCGACACGGTGAGCCCGGAAGGGCTCGCCTACCACACCGAATCCCTCGGGGTCTGTGCCGTGATGCAGGCGCCGACGCTCGGGACCGCGCCGACGTTCCGGCAGGCCCGCGCGGCCCTGCGGGATCACCTGCGCTCGATCGCCACCGACCCTTCGTTCCTCCTGGAGTTCTCATGACCACTGCCTTGACGTACGGCGATGTGATGCACATCCCGGTCCACTTCGACGACCTCGACGCCATGGGCGTGCTGCACAACTCGCGCTACGCCGTCCTCGTCGAGCGCGCCATCTCGCTCTGGTGGGCCGAGCGCGGCGTCTCGTTCTCCGGCGGGCGCCCGACCACGCCGGACGCGTTCAACGTGGTCCGGGAGTACTCGATCACCTTCCACCGCCCGGTCCGCGGCACCGGCGACATCGTCGTGCACTTCTGGCTCGACGCCATCGGCACGACGAGCGCGGACTACCGCTTCCGCGTGACCTCGACCGACTCCTCGACGGTGTTCGCCGAGGGCCGGCGGGTCAACGTGCGCCTCGACCCGGCGACGATGCGCCCCGAGCCGTGGACGGACGGGGCCCGGGAGATCGCCGCGACGATCCTGCGCGGCTGACGGCGGCCCGCAACGAAAAAGGCCCGGCGCACGACGCGCCGGGCCTTTCTCATGGAGCTCAGATGCCGTTGCAGATCCCGGTCATCTCGTCGCGCGGGACGACCTTGATCCGCTTGCGGCCGTGCGGCTCGCCGAGGCCGACCTCGTGGGCGTCCAGCTTCTGCCAGCCCTCCCAGTCGGTGATGTCGATGCCGCGGCCGCGCAGGTACTCGAGCACGCCCTCGTGCGTCGGGTCGGCCGGGGCGGGCAGCTTGTCGACGTCGGCGAGCAGGCTCTGGATCGTCTCGTTCGCGTCGCCCTTGGTGTGGCCGATCAGGCCGACCGGGCCGCGCTTGATCCAGCCGGTGGTGTACATGCCCGGGATGTGCTCGCCGTCGAGGTCGAGGATCCGGCCGGCCTCGTGCGGGATGGTGCCGGTCCGGGTGTCGAACGGCAGGTCCGGCAGCGCGGTGCTGAGGTAGCCCACAGCGCGGTAGACGGCCTGGACGTTCCAGTCGGTGAACTCGCCGGTGCCGCGGACCCAGCCGTCGCCGGTGAGCTCCTGGGTCTCGGTGCGCAGGCCGACCACCTTGCCGTCCTCGCCGAGCACCTCGACGGGCGCCTGCAGGAAGTACAGGTGCAGGCGGCGCGGCCGGTCCCGCGGGTCGCGCACGGCCCAGTTCTGCAGGATGTCGACGCACATCTTGACGTGCCGGGTGTCCCGCATGGCCTGCAGGCTGCCCTCGTCGAACTCGATGCCCTCGGGGTGGATGATCACCTCGACGTTCGGCGAGTGGTCGAGCTCGCGCAGCTCCTGCGGGGTGAACTTGACCTGGGCCGGGCCGCGGCGCGAGAACAGGTGCACGTCGGTGACCGGGCTGGCCTTGAGGCCCTGGTAGACGTTGTCCGGGATCTCGGTGACCAGCAGCTCGTCGGCGGTCTTCGCGAGGATCCGGGCCACGTCGATGGCGACGTTGCCGGCGCCGATGACGGCGACCTCCTTGGCCTCGAGCGGCCACTCACGCGGCACGTCGGGGTGCCCGTTGTACCAGGAGGCGAAGTCCGCGGCGCCGAAGCTGCCCTGCAGGTCGATGCCGGGGATGTCGAGGGCGCGGTCCTTCTCGGCGCCGGTCGCGATGACCGTGGCGTCGTAGAAGCGGGACAGCTCCTCGGGCTTCACGTCGGTGCCGTACTCGACGTTGCCGATGAACCGGATGCGCTCGTTGTTGAGGATCCGGGTGAGGGCGTTGACGATCTCCTTGATCCGCGGGTGGTCGGGCGCCACGCCGTACCGGATCAGGCCGTAGGGGGTGGGCAGCTTGTCGAAAATGTCGACGGTGACCGTTTCCGAAGCCTTGATCAGGTGGTCGGCGGCGTAGATGCCGGCCGGGCCCGCACCGATGACAGCAACCCGCAGGGGGCGATCCATAGATAAATCCCTCACTCGCGCTCTCGCCGATGATCAAAGGAAAACGGTAGGACTCTAAAACTTGAACCTAGGTTGAGATCAAGTCGATCTCGGGTGGCCGAACCGGGGCATTACCGGACAGAGTGGCCGAAGTCACTGCTCAGCGCGGTTAGGTTAGGCTCGCCGAACTCCCTGGTGAGAGCGGCGAAACGCGCGGGCTTGTCCGCGCCGAAGCGGCTCACGGCGGCCACGAATGTGTCACTGGTCACGAACGACGGCGGCGACGATTTCGAGTGGAATTTGTCCGCATACATCACGATTCGCTCCTCCGGCGTCTCGGCCAGGTAATCGGCCACCGGCATCGGCAGCCCCTGCGCCTCGACGTCGGCCGCGGTGATCCCCACGCCGGTGTGGTGCGAGCAGAACCGGCAGAGCACCTCGGGCAGGCCCAGCTCGCGCAGCAGTTCGTCGCCGAGGATGCCGTGCTTCACATAGGCGTCACCGGGGTCGAGCCGGTAGACCCCGATGTCGTGGAGCAGGCAGCCGGCCCGGACCAGATCGCCGTCCACGGTCGCGGGAAGAAGCTGCGACGCGATCGACCAGACGATCCGGCAGTGCGTCCAGACCGACTCGAACGCCTCACGCGTCGGCGCGGCCTCGCGGTGCATCGCCTGGATCTGCTTCTCGCTGGGGATCACCGAGCAAGGTTGCCACGTCCCGCAATGCGGACAGGAAGGTGGTCAGCGCGGGTGCCCCCGGCCCCTCCCGGGTGACCACGAACAGCCGCCGGAACAGGCGTTTCTCGGCGACGTCCCGGCAGGCCACGGCCGGGTCGGCGGCGGGCAGGGCGAGCGCCGGCAGCAGGCCCACGGCGCCGGTCCGCCGGATCAGCTCGAGCTGCACCTCCGCGTCGTAGCACCGGTGCCGCAGATCCGGGTCGAAGCCGCCGAGTGACCGGCAGGTGCCGATCACCATGGTGTGGTGGCCGCTGCCCGTCTCGGAGGCGGCCCACACCTCGTCGCGCAGCGCCGCGATCGGCACCGGCCCGCCGCCCGCGGCCAGCGGGTGGGCGGCCGGCAGCACCAGCTTCAGCGGCTCGGTGTGCAGCAGGGTGAAGCGCAGGCCGGCCGGGCGGGGCCGGGGATGCCCGTCGTACTCGTCGCTGATCAGCAGGTCGACCGAGCCGAGGCGCAGCTCCGGCAGCGCGTCCTCCACCTCCATCTCGCGCACCTCGGCGCGGATGCCCGGATAGGGCGCCGCGAGGCGGGCGACGGCCGGCACCAGGAGGCGGCGGGCGGCTGATTGGAGGCCGCTCGCGCGGACGGTCCCCCGTACGGAATCGGTCTGGGCCGCGAGATCCGCGGCTGCCGCATCGGCGGCAGCGAGAAGGACCACCGCGTGGCTCGCCAGGATCCGGCCCGCATCGGTGAGCCGCACGCCGCGCCCGGCCTTCTCCAGGAGCGTGGCGCCGACCTCCCGCTCCAGGATGGCCAGTTGCTGGGAGATCGCCGACGGGCTGTAGCCCAGGGCCGTCGCGACGGCGCCCAGCGTGCCGCGCACCTCGAACTCCCGCAGGAAACGCAGCCGTCGCAGGTCCATGCACGAATCCTAAACAATCAGCTCCATGAATCGTCACTGGACGTGAACGATCGGCGGCCCGACGCTCGAAGGCATGGGTCCCCTTCTCTGCCTCATCTCGGCGGTCTGCTTCGGCGCGCTCGGGGTCTTCGGCAAGCTCGCGTTCGAGGCGGGCGTCTCCCCGAGCACGCTGCTGCTGATCCGTTTCGGTCTGGCGGCGGTGGTGCTCGGCGGTTTTCTCGCTCTGCGGCATCGGCGTCTCTCGACGCCGAAGATCAGGACCCCGGGAAGGTTCCTGGCCGTTGCACTCGGGCTCGGCGCTCTTGGGTACGCGGGGCAGGCGACGCTCTATTTCGAGGCCCTGCACCGGATGGACGCGTCCGTGCTGTCGCTGGTCTTCTACTCGTATCCGCTGCTGGTGACCGTCGCGGCGGTGGCGCTGGGCCGGGATCGGCTCACGGCCGGCCGGATCGGCGCGCTGCTGGCCGCCTCCGCCGGGGTGCTGCTGGTGCTGGCCGGGGCGGGCGGCGCCCGGATCGACCCGGCGGGCGTGGCGCTGGCGTTCGGGTCGGCGCTGACCTACACGGCCTACATCCTCTGCTCCGACCGGGTGGTCCGGCGGATGCCGCCGGTGCTGCTCACCACGCTGGTGCTGACCGGCGCGACGGCCGCCCTCGGCACCCGCGCGCTGGCCGGCGGCGGGCTCGGCCTCGGCTTCGCGCCGGTCGGCTGGCTGTGGCTCGCGGCCATCGTGGTGGTCTCCACTGTGCTGCCGATCCTGGCGTTCTTCGCCGGTCTACGCCGGACCGGACCGTCGGCCGCGGCGATCCTCTCCACCTTCGAGCCGGTGGTCACGACGGCGCTCGCCGCGGTGCTGCTGCGGGAGTCCCCGACCGCCGCACAACTGGCGGGTGGCCTGCTCGTCCTCTCGTCCGTCGTCATCCTCCAATTGAGATCTGGCCGTGACGGAAGGCCGTCACTATCATCAGCGCCTGATTCGCAAACCGAGCACCGGGTTGGAAACGCTGTGGGACGATGGTGGGTGGTCCTCGCCCGGAAACCGGCGAAACCAATCCGGCGCCATTCCCGTTGAACGACTGCACACGGCCGGTCGCCAGACCTCGAACCTGATATGACCTGGAGATATCGTGAACACCGAAGTCGCGACCCCGGACAACCTGGTCGAGCCGCTGGCCGTCATCGACGAGACCCCCCTGCGGGAGATCCGGGCCGAGCACGCCGACCGCGTGGTGCGACGGATCGTCGACAAGGAAGCCCTGCTGAAGCGGCTGGATGTGGCCGCGTTCCAGTCAGCACACTGATGCCCGGCCCGGCGGGCGACTCCGAGCCGGACGCCCGTCCGCTGAGCCAGTTCGTGCTGAAGGTCCACGGCCGGTGCGATCTCAAGTGCGACCACTGCTACGTCTACGAGCACGCCGACCAGAGCTGGCGCTCGAAACCGCGGGCCATGTCCCGGGACGTCGCCCGGGCCGCCGCCCGGAGGATCGCCGAGCACGCCGCCCGCTGGCGGCTCCCCCGGGTCCGGGTGATCGTGCACGGCGGCGAGCCCCTGCTGCTCGGCGCGGCCGGCCTCGACGCGCTGATCGCCGCGATCCGCGCGCCGATCGAGGAGGTCAGCCGCCTCTCGCTGACCATGCAGACCAACGGCGTACGGTTCGACGCGGCGACCGGTGACGTGCTCAAGCGGCACGGCGTCCGGGTCGGGGTCTCGCTCGACGGCGACCGGGCCGCCAACGACCGGCACCGGCGGTTCGCGAACGGCGCCGGCAGCTATGACCAGGTCCGGGCCGCGCTGGCGCTGCTGCGCTCCCCCGCCTACCGCGAGCTCTACGCCGGACTGCTCTGCACCGTCGACGTCCGCAATCCGCCCGACCGGGTCTACCAGGCCCTGCTCGCCGAGCGCCCGCCCGCCGTCGACTTCCTCCTGCCCCACGCGACCTGGGACAACCCGCCGCTGCGCCCGGACGGCGACCCCACCCCGTACGCGACCTGGCTGTCCGCGATCCACCGCCGCTGGCTCGCCGACGACCGGCCGATGCGGATCCGGCTCTTCGACGGGCTGCGCTCCACCGCGCACGGCGGCCCGAGCGGCAGCGAGCAGCTCGGCGCCACCGCCGCCGACCTGGTCGTGATCGAGACCGGCGGCCAGTACGAGCAGGCCGACTCGGTGAAGACCGCGTACGACGGGGCGCCGGCCACCGGGCTGAGCGTGCTCACCCACACGGTCGACGAGGTCTCCCGGCTGCGCCCGATCGCGGACCGGCAGGACGGCATCGCCGCCCTCAGCCCGATCTGCCGGTCCTGCCCGGTGGTCCGGCAGTGCGCCGGCGGGCTCTACGCGCACCGCTTCCGCACCGGCCACGGATTCGGCAACCCGTCGGTCTACTGCGCCGACCTGCGCGTCCTGATCGACCGGACGAACGAGGAGAGCCGGATGCACGAGCAGAGTTCTTCGCGTTCTTCGCGCGGGGCGGGCTCTTCGTTCGAGGCGAGCTCCTTGCGCGAGGCGAGCTCTTTGCGTGAGGCGGGCTCTTCGCTCGAGGCGGGCCGGGCTCGCGGGACGGGCGCGCCGGAACCGGCCGGCGTGATCGCGCGGATCGCCTCGGGCTTCGGCGACGAGGCCACGATCACCTGGCTGACCGGGCAGCAACGGTCGATCACCCGCGCGCTGGTGGCCGCGGCCGTGGAGCAGCACGGCGCGAACGCCGGATGGCGCGCGCTCACCGAACTGGAGACCGGCCACGCCGGCGCGGTGCGGCACGTCCTCGCCCACCCGTACGTGCGGGCCTGGGCGGTCGGCATGCTGCGCACCGGCGACCCGGCCGGGCTGGCGTACCTGGGCGGGCTCGCCGCCGCGGCGGCCGTGCACGCCGGCGTGCCGGTGGAGACCGAGGTACGCATCGACCGCGGGGTGGTCACCCTGCCCACGGTGGGCACGCTGTACTGGCCCGAGCCGGTCACGGCCGCCGCCCGGATCGCCGCCGAGCACGGCAAGCTGCGGCTCACCGGCCCGGACCACGTGGTGCTCACCGCCGACCTGTCCCGGCCCGAAGCGTCGGCGCACCGGCAGCCGACCCGGCCAGGGGTGTCGGCGCACCGGCAGCCGGCCCGGCACGTGGCGTCGGCGCACTGGCAGCCGGCCCGGCACGTGACGTGGGACGGCTGGAGCGTCCGGATCGAGGACGCCGACCCGGCCCGCGACTGCCACGGCTGGACCCCGGCCGGCCGGCTGGACGAGCCGGCCGCGGCGCGGTGGCGGGACACGCTCACGGCCGCCTGGCGGCTGATCGGCACGGAGCTGCCGGCGTACGCCCCGGCGCTGCGCACCGGACTGAAAGTGATCACGCCGTTGGAACAGGATCCGGCCGGTCGGCAGCGGGCCTCCACGGCGATGGACGCGTTCGGGTCCCTGGCCGCCGCCCCGGCCAGGCCGGACGAGCTCACGGTCCTGCTGGTGCACGAGTTCCAGCACGCCAAGCTGGGCGCCCTGCTCGACCTCTACGACCTGCACGACCCGGACGCGGACACCAAAATCATGGTCGGCTGGAAGCCCGAGCCACGGCCGGTCGAGGCCGCCCTGCAGGGCGTCTACGCGCACGCCGCGGTGGCCGACGTGTGGCGGCTGCGGGCCGGCCGTGACCCGCGGGCGGCCGAGCTCTACGCGATGTACCACCGGTGGACCGTCGACGCCGTCGCGGCGCTGCGCGCGACCGGGGCGCTCACGCCGCTGGGCACCGCGTTCGTCGACCGGATGGCCGCGACGGTGGCGTCATGGGAGTCCTGACCGATGCCGCAGCGCGCGGTGCTGCGGTCTCTCGCGCCGCCCTGGTCGCCGATCTGATCGCTCTGGGGGTGGGCAAGGAATCGGGCGGCGCGCTGCTCGTGCACTGCTCGATGCGGAACATCGGCTGGATCGACGGCGGCCCGGCCGCCCTGCTCGCGGCGCTGCGCGAGGTGACCGGACCGGCCGCGACGATCGTGGTGCCCGCGCAGACCCCGGACAACTCGCTGACCAGCCCGGTCTTCCGCGCCGCCACGGCCGGCATGACCGACGGCGAGCGGGCCCGGTACGTCGCCGCGATGCCGGGCTTCGACCCGGGCGCCACCCCCTCCTACGGCGTCGGCGGCTTCGCCGAGCACGTCCGCACGCGGCCGGGCGCGCTGCGCAGCCGTCATCCGCAGACCTCCTTCGCCGCGCTCGGGCCGGCCGCCGCCGCGATCGTGGGCGAGCACGACCTGCGCTCTCATCTGGGCGAGCGGTCGCCGCTGGGCGCCCTCTACCGGGCCGGCGCCGCGGTCCTGCTGCTCGGCGTCGGCATGGACAAGTGCACGGCGCTGCACCTCGCCGAATACCGGCTCCCGCGGCCCGGAGAGATCATGGAGTATTGCTGCTTCGTGACCGAGAACGGTCAGCGCAGACGGGTGACATTCGAGGCTTTGCGGCTCGACGACAGCGATTTCGGAACCGCCGGAAACGATCTTTTGGAACAGCCCTGGGCGTCCACCGGACGGGTGGGCGGGGCGCGATCGCACCTGTTCCCGATGGTCCCGGCCGTGGATCTCGCCACGGAATGGTTCAGCTTGAATCGCTAATCTTCGTACAAATAATGATATTGACCTTCGTCGGTGACACAGTGGAACGGGAGCATTACGCTGCACGCAAGGTCGTGACCGGATTCGGGGATCGGAGCGGACGTGCGCGCTGAGGGAACCATGCCCGCTCACCGGGCCTGTTGATCGGATCCCGACCGGTGCCGGCGCCCGACCTGTACTTCGCGCTGATCCATGCGCGCACGTCGGTGCCGAACCAGTGGGTCGAGGGTTTCTACCACCGGCTCGACCTGGAGGTGCAGCGCCGGGCCGACCCGCCGCACGGGCTGCGCCGCGGCTCCCTCTACTTCGCCACCGCGGGCGACTGCCGGCGCGCGATGGAGACCGGCGTCCCCCGGGTGCGGGTGCTCGTCCCGCTCTACAGCCGCGAGTTCCTGCATGAGCCGCCGCCCGACTTCGGCGACCGGCTGCACCGCGCCGGCGACCCGACCGAGCCGCCCTTCGTGCACCCGGTGCTCTGGGAGCCGCACCTGCCGGCCCGCCGGGTCAACGGGCTGGCCCAGGCCACCTCGCTGGGCGCCGCCGTGCAGGAGTACGCCGAGTACGGGATGGTCTCGATCTGCCGGCTCAGCGCGTACACGGCGGAGCTGCGGCAGATCATCGAGGAGCTGGCGGATCGCCTGGTGACCGCCGCCGAATACCCCGATCAGGTGCCGCCGTGGCTGCACGGCCGGCCGGAGCCCTGGTCGCAGGGCCGGCCGGAGCTTCCGGCGGGCGGCGCGGCGCCGCACGCCCGGTTCCTGATCACCGTGGTCCGGCCGCGCGGCTCCGGCGCCGACTGGTCGCCGTTCGGCGCCGGCGCCGGCGGGGTGACCGACCGGGCCCGGCACGCCGCCCAGCGGCTGTCGCTGCTGCCCGAGATCGTGCTCGGGGCGGGGAACGGCTTCCACGACTCCGCGGGGGTGCTGCTGCTCGACTCGGCGGTGCTCGACGACCCGCCCGCGCTGCTGGCCGCCGAGCGGATGCTGCGGGACATGCCGCCCTGGATGACGGTGGTCATGGTGATCCGGCCGGAGGGCGGCGACCGCGCCGACCGGTCGCACGAGCTGGCCGCCCGGGCGAGGGCGATGACCCGCAACGGCGTGCAGATCGCCCGGGACGCGCCGGAACTGCAGCGGGCCGTCGACGAGGCGGTCACGAAGGCCCGCCGGAACTTCCTCCGCAGCAGGCGTTCGATCCGACCATGGGAGGGCCTGCCATGAGCAGGGGGCGCGACGGACAGGTGGTCACCTTCTACTCGTACAAGGGCGGCACCGGGCGCACCATGGCGCTCGCCAACGTCGCCTGGATCCTGGCGGCGAACGGCCACCGGGTCCTCGCCGTCGACTGGGACCTGGAGTCGCCCGGCCTGCACCGCTACTTCGCGCCGTTCATGGACCCGCGGTTCCTGGCCAGCACCGGCGGCGTGGTCGACATGATCAACAGGTACGAGTGGGACTCGTCCGAGGCGGACTGGGACCCGGCCCGGCTGGCCGGCTACGCCAGCGTCCAGCAGCACTCGTTCTCGCTGGACTGGGACCACTTCCCGGACGGCGGCACCCTGGACTTCCTCTCCGCGGGCCGGCAGAACCCGGCCTACGACGGCGGGCTCAGCCAGATCCGGTGGGACGAGTTCTACGAGGACCGCGGCGGCGGCCGGTTCTTCGACGCGATGCGCGCCGACATGAAGGACCGGTACGACTACACGCTGATCGACAGCCGGACCGGGCACAGCGACATCGCCGGGATCTGCACCGGTCACCTCCCGGACGTGCTGGTGGACTGCTTCACCTTCAGCGACCAGGGCATCGAGGGCGCGGCCCGGATGGCCCGGCAGCTGCACAGCCCGCGCGAGATCCGGGTGCTGCCGGTGCCGATGCGGGTGGACCCGGCCGAGAAGCGCAAGGCCGAGACCGGCCGGACCGTCGCGATGCGCGAGTTCGCCGACCTGCCCCGGGGCCTCGACGAGCACCGGCGACGCGCGTACTGGCACGGCGTCGAGGTCCCCTACCAGGCCTATTACGGGTACGAGGAGACGCTGGCGACCTTCGGCGACGCGCCCGGCGCCCGGGGGACGCTGCTCAGCGCGTACGAGGCGCTGGCCGCGCACATCACCGAGGGGCGGGTCACGGCGATGCCGGCGATGAACCCGAGCCTGCGCCAGCAGATCGTCACCCGGTTCGAGCGCAAGCCGTTCTCCGAGGCCGACACGGTGCTGCTGTCCGGCTCCGGCCTCGACCAGGTGTGGCGGGAGTGGGTCGAGCACGTCCTGCTGGCCGGCGGGCTGCGGGTCGAGCACGCCCCGGACGGCGACGGCGGGAGGGACCCGGCGCTGAACGCCCAGCACTTGAAGATCATCTCGCGGGCCGAGGGCACCGACTGGTTCACCGGCGCGGCCGGCCCGCTCACCCCGGACCCGGGGCTGCGGGCCGTCTACACGGCCGACATCACCCCGTGGCGCAGCATCCCGACCGCGAACTCGGCGTTCATCGCCGGCCTCGACGCCGGCGCGGCGGCCGAGGAGATCCTGAACCTGATCGGCCGGCCCGCCGGCGACCTGGACGTGGTGCTGGCCGGCGCGCCGCGCTACCCGGGCGAGGAGCCGGACCTGGTGGTGAACCTGCCGGCCCGCAACGCCCGCTTCACCGGCCGCGAGAACGGGCTGCGCGACCTGCGCGGCCGGCTGCGGTCCGGCGCCGCGGTGGTGCTCTTCGGCACCCAGGCGGTCACCCTGCAGGGCATGGGCGGCGTCGGCAAGACGCAGATGGCGCTCGAGTACGCGCACCGCTACCGGGCCGCGTACGACGTGGTCGCCTGGCTCAAGGCGGACAGCGAGGAGAACCTGCAGAACGCGCTGCGCGAGCTCGGCAGCCGGCTGCACCTCAAGTCCGAGCAGTCCGGCCGGGAGTTCGCCCGCGCCGTGGTCCAGGAGCTGAGCCGGGACAAGCGGCGCTACCTGCTGATCCTGGACAACGCCGAGGAGCCGGAGGCGATCCTCGACTACCTGCCGCACGGCCCGGCGCACGTCCTGATCACCTCGCGGAACATGAGCTGGGGCGACCAGACCCAACCGGTGCAGGTCGACGTCTTCACCCGGGCCGAGAGCGTCGACCATCTCATGCAGCGGGTCCGCGGCATCGAGGAGCACGACGCCGGCCTGGTCGCCGAGCAGCTCGACGACCTGCCGATCGCGATCGCGGCGGCCGCCGCCCTGCTCGACGAGTCGAACACCCCGGTCGAGCAGTACCTGGAGCTGATCCAGGCGGAGGGCCCGGCCGCCGCGCTCGTCGACACCGCGGGCCGGCCCATCGCCCGGACCTGGGACCTGTCGCTGAACCGGCTGCGGGAACGGGACCGGGCCGCGTACCGGCTGTTCCAGCTCTGCAGCGTGCTGGCGCCGGAGATCTCGCTCGACCTGGTCTACAGCGACCAGATGGCGGAGTTCCTCAAGCCGCACAACCCGGCCGTCTCCGAGCGGATGCTGCGCGGCGCGCTGGTCCAGCAGATCAACCGGCTGGCGCTGCTGCGGCTCGACCAGCGGCCCGGCTCGGCGGGGAGCAGCGACCGCAGCGGCCAGATCCTGATCCACCAGGTGGTGCAGGACGCCGTCCGGGACCGGATGACCGACGAGGAGCGCGACGAGGCCCGGCGTCAGGTGCACCAGGTGCTCGCGAAGGCGCGCCCCGAGGGCGAGGTGGAGGACCCGGAGCACTGGCCCCGGTTCCGGATGCTCTGGCCGCACCTGGACGCCTCGGAGGCCGTGCACAGCACCGACGAGGCGGTCCGCCAGCTGCTGATCGACCGGATCCGGTACTACTACGTCCAGGCCGACCCGGTCACCGGCCGGGTCCGGGCCGAGCGGGTCGCCCGGGTCTGGGAGCGGCAGCTCGCCGGGACGACCGACCCGGAGCAGGCCGACCTGCTGCGCCGGCAGCTGCTGCAGCTCCGGTTCAACCTGGCCAACCTGCTGCGCGACCTGGGCGAGTTCCAGGCCTCGCGGGACCTGGACGAGCGGGTGCTCGCCGAGCAGGAGCGGCTGCTCGGCCCGGACCACCCGCACACCCTGATGACCCGCGGCAGCTACGCGGCCGACCTGCGCGGGCTGGGCCACTACCCGGAGGCGCTGGACATCGACGCCGTCACCTACCGCGCGTGGCAGGACCAGTACGGCGACAACTTCCCGCGCACCCTGGCCGCGCAGAACAACCTGGCGGTCTCGTACCGGCTGATGGGGCAGTTCCGGCTGGCCGGGCAGCACGACGAGGAGGCGTGGCTGCGGCGCCGGGAGGTCAACGGCGAGACCAACCTGTGGACCCTCGGCACGGCCGCCTGCCTGGCCCGGGACTGGCGCGACGCCGGCGACTTCGACAGGTCCGCCGCGCTGCTCAAGCAGACCCTCGACGACCTGATGGAGACCCGCGGGCCGGACTCCCGGTCGACGCTCACCACCAAGTCGAACTACGCGGTGTCGCTGCGCAGCATCGGCCGGATCGACGAGGCCCTGGCCCTGCACCACGAGGCGTACGACCGGCTCCTGCACCTGTTCGGCGACGACAACCCGGAGACGGTGAGCTGCCGGTTCAGCCGGGCGCTCACCCTGCACAGCGCCGGCGAGGGCGCCCTGGCGGTGGCCGAGCTGCTGGAGATCCACGCTTTCTGGAAGCGCAAGCTCGGCGACCGGCACCCGTACACCCTGGTGTGCCGCAACGACCTCGCCATCGCCGAACGCCGGCTCGGCGACCTGCCGAAGTCCCGCGAGTGGATCCGGCCGACCGTGCCGGCGATGGTCGAGGTGCTGCGGCCGGACCATCCGTACACGCTCTCCGCGCAGATGAACCTGGCGATCTGCGAGGCCGAGCCGTCCGAGGGCGCCGCCGGGCCGGCCGCCGCCCGGGACATCCTGCTGGCGATCGCCGGCGACGTCCGCCGGGTGTTCGGGCCGGAGCATCCCAACACGTTCCGGCACGAGGCCAACCTCGCGCTCGTCGAGGAGGCGATCGGCCTCGAGCCGGCCGACGAGCGGCTCGCCGCGCTGCGCGAGCGGATGGTCCTGCGGCTCGGCGCGACGCATCCGATCGTGAGCGGCCTGGACCGGCGCCGGTACCTGTACCGGATCATCGACCCCCACCAGTTCTAGGGACGGGCCCATGGCGGACAGGCAGCGCGAGGAGAGCACCATCCCGTCGCTGATCGCCTCGGCGTGGCGGACCGCCCCGCCGGTGCTGCGCCGGTTCACGTACTGGGTGTGGGGTCTCGGCGCCGTCGCGGTGATCCTGGCGATCACGGCGGACGTGCAGAACCGGTGGGGCAGCCTGCAGTTCGTCACGAACATCCTGGCCGAGCTGATCTGCGGGCTGTTCGCGCTGCCGCTCGCCCTGGTGATCATCGCCCGGCTGGCCGAGTACCAGGTGAAGGAGCTGGAGCGGGTCCGGCTGGAGGCCCGGTACGGCGCCGCGCTGGAGCAGCTGACCGCCTCGGTCCGGACCACCAGCGACTACGTGCAGGACCTGGTCCAGGAGGTGAGCGCCTCGACGAACGCCTTCGTGGAGGCGGCCCGGGTGGTGAACGGCCGGTTCGCCGACCCGGAGCGGGCGGCCGAGGCGGCGCACCTGCTGCAGGCGCACATGGACAGCCAGCAGTGGCTCTTCTACGAGCGGGTGGTGACGCCGCTGCGGATCGACGGCAACCACCTGCGCGCGCTGCTCAGCGAGCGGGTCCGCAACGGCGAGCCGACCGCCGAGTCGGCCCGCTTCGAGCGGATCTGGAACGAGCTGGAGTCGGCGCTGCGGCACCAGCGGCAGATCATGGCGGCCGGGCACCAGGAGCTGGCCCGGGGTGCGCCCAACCCGAACCGGGCCACCCGGCTGCGCAACGCCGCCATCGTCCACCTGCACAGCGTCGACCATCTGCTGCAGCTCTGCGGCGAGCTGGAGGCGTTCGCCACCGAGGCCGGGCCGGCTCGATGATCCTGAGGCCGGCTCGCTGATCGTCAGGCCGCCAGCCAGCTGAGGATGCGCGGCAGCACCTCCATGGCGCCGAAGTGCGCGGCGTCGTGCTGCACGTGCACCTCGGAGCGCGGGATCCGCTGCGCCAGCCAGCGGCTGTGACTGGCCGGCGAGAACGTGTCGTGCGCGCCGTGCCAGAGCCGGACCGGCGGCACGATGGTGTCCAGCGCGAAGCCCCACTGCCGGCGGAACGCCAGGATGTCGTCGAGCCACCCGTACGGCCCGTCGCGCAGCGCGTCGGCGTAGCTCTTCACCAGCAGGCGGCGGTAGAGCACGCTCTGCATGAACATCAGGTCCGGCGCGGACATCTGGGCCCGCAGCTCCTCGATGAGGCTCTTCGGGTCGGCGGCGGTCTGCTCGGCCAGTGCCCGCAGCTCGTGCATCATCTCGATGGCGCCGACGTCGGCCTCGACGTGCTTGCTGGCGTTCTCGGCGGCCATCCCCTCGTACCAGTTCAGGCCGATCGCGTCGCCCGGCGCGAGGCCGACCAGCACGGCGGCCCGCTCGACCCGGTGCGGCAGCACGGCGGCGCAGGCCAGCGCGTGCGGGCCGCCGCCGGAGCGGCCGACCACGGCGAACCGCTCGACCTCCAGCCGGTCGGCGATGGCCCGGACGTCGGCGGCCGCGTCGACGACCCGCCGGTTCGGCATCCGGGTGGAGCCGCCGTAGCCGGGACGGTCGTAGCTGATCAGCCGGATTCCCTGGCGGTAGAGCACGCTGCTGCGGGGCCGCGGGCCGGAGCCCGAACCGGGGGTGCCGTGCAGCAGGAAGACCGGGGTTCCGTCGGGCGCGCCGGACACCTGCACCGCGAGGACCCGGGAACCGACGCCGACCTCGAACCGTGTCACCAAGGCTGACCCCATCCGAAAGATGCGCGCTCCATCGATGGTAATCGCCGTCACCTCATGCGGCGCGCGAATGAAACCCCGTGAGTACGGCGTGCACGTCCGGGGACCGGCCGGGCGTCGCCAGCCAGGCGGCGGCCGCGGCCGGGTCGCGGCCGGGCAGCGCGGACGTTCCCCGGGCCCGGAGTGCGGCCAGGAGCCCTTCGCGGATCGGGGTGTCCCGGGTGAGCAGGCTGCCGGCCAGCACGACCGGGCCGCCGACCGGCCCCAGCCCGTCCAGGGTGGCGGTCAGGCGGGCGACCGCGCCGGCCGTGATCGCGGTGGCCTGCGGGTCGCCGGCGCGGGCCCGCGCGCAGACCACCTCGGCCAGCGCCGCGATCCGGGCGTGGTGCAGCTCCTGCGCCCAGCCGATCAGCCGGTCCCGGTCACCGGCGCCGGCCTCCGCGGCGACCGCCGTGGCGAACGGTGAGGGCCACGCCCGGACGGCCGCGCGCAGGGCCTGGACGCCGAGCCAGTGGCCCGACCCCTCGTCGCCCAGAAGCCAGCCCAGCCCGTCGGTCACCCGTACGATCTGATGCTCTTGGATCTCGGCCGCGACCGCGCCCGTCCCCGCGATGAGAACGGCGCCGCCGGACGCGCTGGTGCCCGCCGCGAAGGCGGTGACCGCGTCGCCCACCACCCGCCACCGGCAGCGCAGGCCCGCTCGCCGCCATTCCGTCTCGAGCGCCGCGGTGAACGCCGGATCGGCGCAGGCCGACGACCCGGCCAGGCCCAGCACGCCACCCACGACCGCCGCCGGATCCACGGTGGACAGGGCCTGCCGCAGCGCCGCGGCGAGCGCCTCCACCGCCGCCGGACCGGCCGACAGCGGATTGCCCGGACCGGCCCGGCCGCGGCCCGCCACCACGCCGGCCGCCGTGGCGACGACCGCGTGCGAGGCGGTGCCACCGGCGTCGACACCGACTACCAGGTCCATGGTGGAGATCGAAACACAGAAATTCATTGTTGACTAGTTGAGCGGACGGTCGTAATTTTCATCAGCAACAGCAACTTATGAAAATGAGGTCCACACAGTGACAGGTGAGAGCGGCGGGCTGCTGGGGCGGCTGCGCATCGAGGGTCCGCAGATGCCGGAGGCGCTGAGCCGGATCGCCGAGACGATCCTGGCCGACCCGGAGACCGCGGCCCACGCCAGCATCGTGGATCTCGCCGAGCGCTCCGGGACGTCGACGGCGACGGTCACCCGGTTCAGCCGCACGCTCGGCTTCAAAGGATATGCGAGCCTGCGGGTCGCGGTGGCCACCGAGACCGGGCGCGCCGAACAGGCCCGCTGGGAGACCGACATCAGCGGCGACATCGCCCCCGGCGATCCGCTCGACCAGGTGCTGGGCGTGGTGGCGGCGGCCGACACCCGGGCCATCCAGAGCACCGCCGCCGCCATCGACATCGCCGCCGTGGAACGGGTCGCCGCCACCATCGCCGGCGCCCAGCGCGTCGAGCTCTTCGGCCTCGGCAGCAGCGGCACGGCCGCCCGCGAGATGGCGTTCCGCCTGGAGCGCATCCGGGTGCCGGTCTGGCACCGGCAGGACAGCCACACCGCACTCACCAACGCGGCGCTGCTGCTCCCCGGCGACGTGGCGATCGGGCTGTCGCACTCCGGCCGCACCCGCGAGGTGATCGAGACGCTGGCCGAGGCCGCCGACCACGGCGCGCTCACCGTGGCGGTGACCAGCTTCAACCGGTCGCCGCTCGCCGAGGTGGCCGACGTGGTCTTCACGACCAGCGTGCTGGAGACGACGTTCCGGCTGGCCGCGCTCTCCGCCCTGCACTCCCAGCTGCTCGTCCTCGACCTGATCTACGTGGCGGTCGCGCAGCGCACCTACGAGCGGACCGCCGACGCGCTGGAGCTGACGGTCCGGGCCGTGGACGCGCACCGGCTGCCGGAAAAAATGCCGAGCCGCAAACGAAGGGGATCATGAACTATCTATCGGAGATATCGCTTTTGATGGGCAAGGTCGGTCAGGGGCAGGCCGCCGAGAAGGCGAGGGCGGCCGGCCTCCTGGCCGGGACGATCGCCGACGGCGGCGTGATCCAGGCCTTCGGCTGCGGGCACTCCGAGGCGCTCGCCATGGAGATCGCCGGGCGGGCCGGCGGCCTGGTCCCGACGAACCGGATCGCGCTGCGCGACATCGTCCTCTACGGCGGCGAGCCGCTCGAAGCCCTCGCCGACCCGTTCGTCGAGCGGGACACCGCGATCGCCCACCGGCTCTACGAGCTGGCGCCGGTCAAGCCCGACGACGCGTTCGTCATCGCCTCCAACTCCGGCATCAACGGCGCCGTCGTCGAGATGGCGCTGCTCGTCAAGGAACGCGGCCACCCGCTCATCGCGATCACGTCGGCGGCGCACTCGTCCGGCGTGGACTCGCGGCATCCGAGCGGCCGCAAGCTCGGCGACATCGCCGACGTGACCCTCGACAACGGCGCGCCCTACGGCGACGCCACCCTGCCGCTGCCGGGCGGCGGCGCGGTCGGGGCCGTCTCGTCGATCACCGCGGCGCTGCTGGCCTGGCAGATCGTCACCGCCGTGGTCGAGCGCCTGCTCGCGGTGGGGATCACCCCGCCGGTCTACCTGTCGGACAACGTGCCCGGCGGCAAGGAACACAACGCGGAACTCGAGGCGCGGTACGCCGGGCGCATCCGGCGCACCGCATAGAGATGGAGAGCCCAGCGATGAACCCTTCTACCTCGCGAAGAACCCTACTCGCGGCGGCGGCGCTCGCGGCGCCCGCATTGGCCGGCTGCGTGACCTCGTCCTCCTCCGACGACCCCTCCCCCGCCGCGGAGGGCGGCGCCAAGAGCGCCGAGAACCCGCTGGGGGTCGAGGCCGACGCCCCGCTCGAGGTGGTCGTCTTCAAGGGCGGGTACGGCGACGAGTACGCGATCAAGGCCGAGGCGACTTATCAGGAAAAATATCCATCCGCGAAGATCGACCACAAGGGCTTGCAGAAGGTCGGCGAGGCCATGCAGCCCCGGTTCGTGGCCGGCGACCCGCCGGACGTCGTCGACAACACCGGCGCGGGCCGGCTCGACATCGCCACGCTGGTGTCGGCCGGGCAGGTCAGCGATCTGGCGGAACTGCTCGCCGCGCCCGCTTTCGATCAGCCCGGCAAGACCGTGCGGGAGACCCTGCTGCCCGGTGTCGTGGAGGACGGGACGTTCGGCGGCAGCACCGTGGCGCTCAACTTCACGTACACGGTGTGGGGAATCTGGTACTCGAAGGCGCTCTTCGCCGAGCGCGGCTGGACCTATCCGGACTCGTGGCCGGCCATGCTCACCCTCTGCGACGAGATCCGGAAATCCGGCATCGCGCCCTGGACCTACCAGGGCAAGTACCCCGAGTACATCAACGATCCCCTGCTCACCATGGCCGCCAAGATCGGCGGGCTGGATCTCGTGAAGGCCGTCGACAACCTCGCGCCGGACGCCTGGAAGCAGCCGGGACTCGTCGAGGCCGCCACCGCGTTCGCCGAGCTCGCCGGCAAGGGCT
Organism: Actinoplanes sp. NPDC023714; assembly: GCF_040639855.1. Taxonomy (NCBI): domain Bacteria; kingdom Bacillati; phylum Actinomycetota; class Actinomycetes; order Micromonosporales; family Micromonosporaceae; genus Actinoplanes; species Actinoplanes sp. NPDC023714. Next base: position 230,337 of record NZ_JBFAAR010000009.1, on the reverse strand, counting down.
ATCTGATGTCCGGCTCGGAGGCGCTGTCGCACACCGAGGCGCAGGCGGCCTGGTGCCAGCGCAAGGCCGCGTTCATCCCGTGCGGCTCGTGGCTGGAGGCCGAGCAGAAATCGGTCACGCCGGCCGGTTTCGACATGGTGATGGGGGTGGTGCCGGCCGCCGGGGCGCTGCCGGTCACGGCCGTTCAGGCGGCCAGCAGCGAATCGTTCCTGGTCCCGTCGAAGGCCGCCAATGTCCCGGGCGGAAAGGAATACCTGCGGATCCTGTTCTCGCTGCGGTCGGCCCGCGATTTCGCCCAGGCCAACAGCACCCTTCCGGCCGTCGCCGGCGCCACCGACGGGCTCACGCTCTCCAGCGGATCGGGCTCGGTGCGCGATGCCGTCCAGGCCGCCGGTGGTGACGCTTTCAACTACCGATTCCGTACGTGGTACGTGCCGCTCGCGAAAGCCGTCGACGACGCCACCGGCGAACTGGTGAATCGGCGGATCAGCGTGGCCGACTGGTCGACGCGGATCCAGAAGGCGTCCGACTCGCTCGCCAAGGACTCGACCGTCGTCAAGTACACCCGCTGATGCGGCACGGCCGGTGGCGGTTCCTCGCCGGCGCGCTGATCCCGGCGCTGGTGCTGCACGTCGTGTTCGTGCTGTCGCCGTACGCCCAGGCGTTCTACCTGTCACTGACCGATTGGACCGGGGTGGCCGGCGAGGCGCGGTACGTCGGGGCGGACAATTTCGTCCGTCTCGGCGGCGACGCGCTATTCCTCGACGCGGTCCGCAACAACGCCGTCATGCTGCTCGTCGTTCCGGCGGCCACGATCGCGCTCGCCCTGTTCCTGTCCAGCATGCTTTCGGCGAGGCGCGGCGGAACGGCGTACCAGATAGTGTTCTTCTTTCCGCAGATGCTGTCGCTGGTGATCATCGCGGTGCTGTGGAGTTTCGTCTACAACCCGAACACCGGTCTGCTCAATGCGGGATTGCGGGCGATCGGCCTCGGCTCGCTCGCGCGGAGCTGGCTCGCCGAACCGTCGCTCGCGCTGCCGGCCGTCATGGCGGTGGTGATCTGGTCGTCGGTCGGTTTCTACGTGGTGCTGTTCCGCGCCGCCATCGACGGGATCCCGCAGGAGTTGTTCGAGGCCGCGAGACTCGACGGCGCCGGCGGATGGGCCGCATTCCGTGGCATCACGCTGCCGCTGCTGAGGGAGAACGTGCAGGTCGCGTTCGTCTATCTCGGCATCATCGCGCTCGACGGATTCGTGCTGGTCCAGGTCATGTCGGTCGGGCCGGGCGGCCCGGACGGCGCCACCGAGGTGGTCGGGCTGACGCTTTACCGGACCGCTTTCACGTACGGGAAATTCGGTTACGCCACGGCGATGGGGGTGGCGCTGTTCTTCGCGGCGCTGACCTTCTCGATTCTGGCGCTGCGCTGGGGGCGCTCGCATGAAGAGGCTTGATTTCTTCCCGCAACTCGCCATGTTCGGATGGGCGGTGGTCACCGCGCTGCCGCTGATCTGGGCGGTGCTGAGTTCCCTGAAGACCGACGACGAGATCCTGTCCTCGCCCTGGTCCCTGCCTGCGGATTGGAGATTCGACAACTGGTCGAGGGCGTGGAATGCCGCGAGCATCGGGCGCTATTTCCTGAACAGCCTCGTCGTCGTCGGCGGCGCCCTGATCCTCACCATGCTGCTCGGATCGCTCGTCGCCTATGCGCTCGCGCGCTATCGGTTCCGCGGCAACCGGATCGTCTACTACACGTTCGTCGCGGCGATGTTCTTCCCGGTCTTCCTGGCCCTGGTGCCGCTCTTCTTCGTGGTGCAGCAACTGGGACTGCTCGGCACCTATCCCGGGCTGATCCTGGTCTACACCGCGTACGCCGTCCCGTTCACCGTCTTCTTCCTGCACGCGTTCTTCCGTACCCTGCCCGCCGAGGTGGCCGAGGCCGCATTCCTCGACGGGTGCTCGCACGGCGCCGTCTTCCTCCGCGTCATGCTCCCGCTCGCCCGGCCCGGATTGGTCGCGGTCGGCATCTTCAATTTCCTCGGGCTCTGGAACCAGTATCTGCTCCCCCTGGTTCTCAATCCCGACCCGGACCGGTACGTCCTGGCGCAGGGTCTGGCCGCCCTGTCGGTCAGCCAGGGCTACCGCAGCGACTGGAGCGGCCTGTTCGCCGGCATGACCATCGCGATGCTGCCGGTGCTCGTCGCCTACGTCGCGTTCCAGAGGCACATCCGCGCCGGGATGACCGCCGGCGCGGTCCGTTGATCCCCCCTCTCAATTAGGAGTGGACATGCGCCTGCTCGCAGGCTTCGCCGCGTCCGCATTGGCCGCCGTCTCCCTGGTCGCCGTCAACGCCGGCAGCGCCGCCGCGGCTGATTGCGGCTATCTGTTCGACGATTTCCACTATTCTTCGTCGTCTGATCCGGCGTTGAGTGGGAACGGCTGGACTCCCCGTAGTTACCAGGGTGGGCCCGGAGTGGCGGGGGCGAACTGGTCGCCCGCCGCAATCACTTTCCCCGAAATTTCCGGACAAAAGGTTATGCAGCTGACGGCGTCGACGGACGGCACCGCCGCCGGGACCAAGCACGCCGAGCTCTACTCCACGCAGAAGCGCTATCTGGAAGGGACCTACGCGAGCCGGGTGCGGTTCACCGACGCGCCGATCTCCGGCAACGACGGCGACCACATCAACCAGACGTTCTTCACGATCAGCCCGCTGAACGGCGATCTCGACCCCACCTACAGCGAGCTGGACATCTCCGAATATCTGCCGAACGGCGGCTGGGGCGAGACCGGGCCGATCAACTACCAGACGACCTGGTACACGTATCGCAACGAGCCCTGGTACGCCGACAACCTGCACTCCTCGCAGCGGTCCAGCCTGGACGGATGGCACGACCTGGTGGCGCAGGTCGCGAACGGGCACGTCGTCTACTGGATCGACGGGGTGCAGGTCGGCGACCACGGCGGCAAGTTCTACCCCCGCCAGACCATGACGATCAACTGGAACCTGTGGTTCATCGACCTGGCCGCCCACACGGGTGGGCTGTCCACCTACATCGAGCAGGTCGACTGGGTGCTGTTCGCCAAGAACCAGGTGCTGTCGCCGGCGCAGGTGGCGGCGCAGACGAGCTCGTACCGGTCGTCGGCGACGGTGTTCACGGACACGGTGGCCTCATCGGGGCCCTGCGTCGATCCCACGCCGTCGTCTCCGTCGCCCTCGGTCTCGTCGCCTTCCTCGCCGCCTCCCACTGATTGTTCCGGCGCGGCGGCCTGGCAGTATGCGACCACCTATCAGGGCGGCAGCGTCGTGAAGCACGAGAAGAGCCGGTACGGCGACCCGTCCGGGCCGCCGTCGGGTCAGGGCGCCCACCTCTGGAAGGCGCGGTGGTGGACGCAGGGCTCGGAGCCGGGATGGACCGAGCAGTGGCAGGACCTCGGTCCCTGCTGATTCCCTCTCATCGAGACGGTGCGTCCGGGCTCCGGTCCAGGCGCATCGTCGTCCCGGCCGCCGGCGGATCGATCATCGCCACGGTGTTTCCCGCGCTCTATCGGCCATCCGACTCCCTATCCGCCTCCCGCACGTGGTGATATCGAGTCCGTGACTGAGTTCGCCGTGGTGGTGAGTGCCGGTTCGTTCCAGCGGGACAGCCCGGGCGCGGTGCGGTTCCCGCATCGATGGACCGAGCAGGGCGTCACCGTGGAGGCCGACTTCACCGGCGCCCACCTGCTCCATCTGTCCGCCGCCGGCTGCGTGCTCAACGACCTCTACCGCGAGGCCTCCGGCCTCAAGATCCCCATTGCGGGCGTACGCGTGACCGCCCACGGCGATTTCGATCGCGGCACATGGGAGTCCACCGGCATCACCTACCGGGTCGAGCTCGACTCCTCCGCCACCGCCGCCGAGCTGGCCGTCCTCCTGGCCCGCGTCGACGAGATCGCCGAGATCCCGCGTGCCATCCGCGCCGGCGCCCCGGTTTCCCGCGAAGCGTCAAACGCTGCGTCAAACGGTGGGGCGCTCTGATGGACGCAGGGCCCGGGAGCGTCCCGGGCCGGCGCAGAGAAGCGAGGACCCCATGTCCCTGTTCATGGACATCCACCACGTCGAGGGCGGCGTGAAGGCCGGCGACGTCGCGGCCGCCCACGAGAAGGACCTGTCCACCCAGTCCGAGTTCGGCGTGAACTACGTGAAGTACTGGGTCGACGAAGAGGCCGGCAAGATCTTCTGCCTGGTCGACGCCCCCGACGCCGAGGCGGCGAACGCGGTGCACGCCAAGGCCCACGGCCTGGTCGCCGACGAGATCTACCCGATCAGCGCAGAGGGCTGAGCCGGGCGGGTTCCGGGAGGAGACAGCATGGGGCTGAGCGTTCATCTGCTCGGGCCGCCGCGTGTTCGGCGGGAGGGCGTGCCCTACCAGGTGCGCAGCCGCAAGAGCTGGGCCCTGCTCGCCTGCCTCCTGCTCGGTGACCGGCCGCAGACTCGCGCCCGGCTTGCCGGGCTGCTCTACCCCGAAGCGCAAGACCCGTTGCGGGCGCTGAGGTGGGGGCTCACCGAGATCCGCCGGTGTCTGGGCATACCTGTCGACGGCGATCCGGTCGTGCTGCGTCTGCCGGAGGGCGCGGTCGTCGACGTTCACGTGCTGAGTGACGGCTCGTGGGCGGCGGCGGCCGGTCTTCCCGGGCTGGGGGCCGAGCTGCTCGACGGCGTGGATGTCCGGGGGGCGCCCGCGTTCGAGTCCTGGCTGCTGTCCGAGCGTCGCCGGGTGGCGGCGGCGGCCGAGGCGATCCTGCACGAGGCCGCTCTGGGCCGGCTCGCCGAGGGTGACGTCGAGGCCGCCCGCGACCTGGCGTTGCGGGCCGCCGCCACGAACCCGCTCGACGAGAACCACCAGGCTCTCGTGATCCGTCTCTATCGGCTGGCCGGGGACGACGAGGCGGCGCAGCGACAGTATGCGTCGGTGGCCGCCCTCTTCCACGACGAGCTGGGCGTGCGCCCCGGCCCGGCGATCGACGAGGCGATGCGCGAAACCCGCCGCGAACGAGGCGAACCCGCCGACGACGCCTCGATCGAAGCCATCGCCGAGTCCGGAGCGGCAGCGGTCGCCGCCGGCGCGATAGAGGCGGGCGTCCGTTCCCTGCGAGCCGCAGTACGCCTCGCCGACCAATCAGTGCCGGACCAGCCTTCCGCCACCGCGCAAGCCGCCGCCGATCCTCCGGGCACGACCCGCGGGGCCGGCCCCGATGCTCCGGGCACGACCGGCGGGGCCGCCGCCGATCCTCCGGGCACGACCCGCGGGGCCGGCCCCGATCGGCTGCGGATCGACACCCGGCTGCGGTTGGCGGAGGCTCTCATCCACTCTCTGCGGGGCATGGACGAGGAAGGACTCGCAACGCTTCACGAGGCCGACCGGCTGGCCGTCGCGGCTCACGATCGGCGGGCGTCGGCGCGGGCCCGGGCCGAGCTGGGTTACGTCGACTTTCTGCGGGGGCGCTATCACCGGGCCGATCACTGGCTGACCGGTGCTCTGCGCGCGGCTACCGGGGACGCCGTGATCACCGCTCGGGTCACGACCTATCTCGGGGCGGTGCACAGCGACCGGGCGAACTACGAGCGGGCTCATGAGCTTCTGCGGCGCGCGGTCCGGCTCGCGCGCGGGGCCGGTGAGCCGCGGGTCGGGGCGTACGCGTTGTCCATGCTCGGACGACTGCACCTGCTGCTGGGTGATCTCGGGCGGGCGGGGACGATCCTGGAGGAGGCCGAGGGGACGGCGCAGAACGATCACTGGTTGGCGTTCCTGCCGTGGCCGCAGGCGCTGCGCGGGGAGGTTCACCTGGCGGCGGGCGATCCGGTGGCGGCCGGTCGGGTGCTGCGGCAGGCGTTCGCCCGGGCGTGCCAGATCGGGGATCCGTGCTGGGAGGGGATCTCGGCGCGTTCGCTGGCGCTGGTGGCCGAGGCCGGCGGTGCGACCGGGCGGGCGTTCGAGCTGCTCGCCGACGCGCGGGCGCGGTCGAATCGGCTGGCCGATCCGTACGTGTGGCTCGACGCCCACATCCTCGACGCCCAGTGCGAGCTCGGCCGGCGGCACGGTCACCCGGAGACGGCGACCTGGGTGGACGCGCTTCGCCGGTTGGCGGCGCGGTCCGGGATGAGGGAGATGAGCGTACGCGCGATGCGGCACAGCGCCGCCCTCGGAGAACCGGGAGAGATGGAGGTGGCGAACCTGCTCGCGGACGACATCGGCAACCCCGCGCTGACCGAGCTGCTCACCACCTCCTGACCGGTCAGGCGCTCAGGGCGTCGAGCTGTTCCTGAACGGCGGGGATGCCGATCGGCGCCTGACCACAGGCCTTCTGGGCGTCGCGGGTGTGCTGGTCCATGGAGCGCAGGATGCTGATGCTGTTCTTCACCAGTTCGACCTGAGCCTCGGCCTGCGCAGCCGTCATCGAGGCGGACGCCGATTGGGCCGGCTTGGGGACGGTGGTGAAGGCGGTCAGGTCGTTGAGGAGCTGTTCGACGCGGGCCGTGTCGGCGGAGAAGCCCTGCACCGCCTCGCGCAGGTCCCGGTTGAAGAAGAGGCGGCTCTCGGTCCGGGTCAGCTCGTCGCGGATGGTGGCGAGCTGCGCCGTCGCCTCGTCGGCGGTCTGCGCGCCGGACTCGCGCTGGTTCTGGGGCGTGCCGTCGGTGGCGCCGAGCTCGATCATGGCGGTGCAGGTGCGGTCGGTCGTCCAGCGGTCGACGGCGAAGGCGCCCAGGCCACCGAAGCCCGACGCGACGCCGGTGACGACGGCGGCCACGATGAGTATCTGTTTGCGTACCTCGTCGGCACGGGTACGGGTCTTGCGCGGCATGACGGCTCCCAACGTCCAGGGGTACGTGACGTGGGAGTCGGCCTCGGCGGGCCGGGTCTGAGATCTACCGGCCGGTCGCAATCACGCCGCAACCGTTTACCGCGATCGAACCGGGCTCAGTCCGGGGAACCACCGATCGACACGCCCTCGCAGAGCAGGCGCGGGTCGTCGTCGGCGGCGTCCGGGTCGAGGTCCTGGGCGCTGCGGGACCCCATCGAGTAGAGCGTGAAACCGGGCTCGAAGCGGAAACCGGCGTCGGTCTGCTGATAGCGGTGGCCGCGGCCGGCGAGTTCGGCGACGACCTCGTCGAGGAACCGGTACGTCAGCTGCACCCCGTCGAACCAGGCCTCCTCGCCACCGCCCCCGGAGTACGCGATCTCCACCTGCTCGACGGTGTCGACGTCGGTGTAGGTGAGGATCAGCATCGGGCTGGTCTCGTAGATCTGCCGATCGATGCGTCCCGGGTGGACCGGTGTGCCGAGCTTGCACTCGACCACCTCACGGCTCTCCCCGATGCGCACCAGCGAAACACCCTCACCCGGCAGAATCTCCATCCGCGGATGATGTCACGAGCCGGGCCGCGAACGCTCTCACCACCTCGTCCGGATCGAGGTCCGCATCGATCGGCGTGGTCAGCATGTCGAGCAGCAGTCCGTCGATCGCGTAGTGCATCAGGGCGATCTCGAACGCGCCGCCGGGCAGGCCGGTCGTCGCGTGATAGGCCACGTCGGCCCGGTATCCGCCGCGCAGGGTCGCGCCCAGGACGGCGGCCAGCCCGGGCCGGCGGGCCGCTTCGAGGCGCAGCTCGATGAGGGCGCGGGTCAGCTCCGGCTCCCGGGTGGTGCGCTCGATGATGTAGCGCAGATAGTCGACGAAGAGGTCGGGGCCGGGTTCCCGGGCAGCGAGCGTGGCGACGACCGCCGGGTCCGGGGCGAAGCGCTCCATGATCCGCTCGCCGAGCGCGCCGAGCAGGGCGTCCCGGGAGCGGAAGTAGTTGGACGCGGTGCCGACCGGCACTCCCGCCTCGGTGTCGACGGCCCGGTGGGTGAGGCCCCGGGCGCCGGCGGTGGCGAGCACCCGCAGACCGGCGTCGGCGAGGGCCCGGCGGCGCTCCGGATTCTTCGGCATGAAAAACACGGTAGCAGTAACCACTACAGATGCCGTACATTGACGACCACGACACCCGTAGTGGTCAGGAGTGGATATGCGAAAGCTCGTGTACTTCGTCGCCGGCACGATCGACGGCTTCATCGCGGCGCCGGACGGCTCGTGGGAGTGGATGGGCGTGACCGAGGACGTGGTCCGGTTCATGGTCGAGAGCTATCCGGAGACCGTCCCGACCCACGCCCGCGGTCCGCTCGGTGTGCCGGACGCGCCGAACCCGCGGTTCGACACCGTGGTGATGGGCCGGCGCACCTACGATCCGGCGCTGGCCGAGGGCATCACCAGCCCGTACAGCCACCTGCGCCAGATCGTGTTCAGCCACACCCTGAAGGAGTCGAAGGACGTCGAGATCGTCGCGGACGACCCGCAGGACTTCGTGGCGAAACTCAAGCAGGAACCGGGCCGGGACATCTGGCTCGCCGGCGGCGGCGAGTTCGCCGGACAACTGCTGCCGCTCGTCGACGAGCTGGTCGTCAAGCTCAACCCGATCGTCGCGGGCGACGGCATCCCGCTGGTGAGGGCCGGCTTCGACCCCCACCGATTCACCCTGCTCGACGCCAAGCCTCTGCCGAGCGGCGTCGTGGTCCTGCACTACTCGGCGCGGCCCGGCGCGTAACCCGGCGGCTGCTGCGGAGGATCGAGAAGCGGCTTCAGGGGTACGACGGGACGCGTCACCGGCGAGCCCGGACCGAGTTCGACCTCCTCGCCGTAGAGGCTGATGGTCAGCCGCTCCCCCGAGGCGAGGCTCACCCGCACCGTCTCGTGGTCCGCCTCGACGACCAGCCGCGCGCCGCTGTGCCGCAGACCGAACTTGAGACGGGTGATCCCCTCCGGCAGGCGCGGCTGGAGGGCCGGGCCGGACGACAGCTCGCGCAGGCCGCCGAAGCCCTCGACGATCGCCGACCAGGCACCGGCCAGCGAGGCGATGTGCAGGCCGTCGCGGGTGTTGCCGTGCAGGTCGCGCAGGTCGATCATGGCGGCCTCCCAGGCGTACTCGTGGGCCAGGTCGAGGTGGCCGACCTCGGCGCACATGACCGCCTGGGTGCAGGCCGACAGCGACGAGTCCCGGACCGTGATCCGCTCGTAGTAGTCGACGTTGCGCGCCTTCTGCTCGTCGGTGAAGGCGTCGCCGCACCAGTGCATCGCGAGCACGAGGTCGGCCTGCTTGACCACCTGCCGGCGGTAGAGCTGGAAGTACGGCGCCTGCATCATGAGCGGCTCCCCGGACGGCTCGGCCGGGAAGTGCCAGGGCGCGTACCGGGTGAACCCCTCGGACTGCGGGTGCACGCCGAGCCGCTCGTCGTAGGGGATGTGCACGGCGTCGGCGCAGGCCCGCCACTCGTCGATCTCCTCGGCGGTGACGTTCAGCTCCGGCGGCGGCGGAGCGGAGGAGCACGCAGCGGCAGCCGCCCGCAGGTTCCGGGCCGCCATCAGGTTCGTGAACACGTTGTCGTCGGCGACCGCGCTGTACTCGTCCGGCCCGGTCACCCCGTCGACGTGCCACGTGCCGGCGGCGTCGAAGTGGCCGTGCGACACCCAGAGCCGGGCGGTCTCGACGAGGATCTCCAGCCCGAACGGCAGCGGCGAGCCGGTGATCAGCCGGTACCGGTCGACGGCGCGGGCCACCCCGGCGTTGAGGTGCAGCGCCGCGGTCCCGGCCGGCCAGTACGCCGAGCACTCGGCGCCGCCGATGGTCCGCCACGGGTACGCCGCACCGCGCAGCCCGAGGGTGCTGGCGCGCTGCCGGGCGTGGGTGAGGATCGTGTGCCGCCAGCGCAGGGCGTCCGCGGCGGCCCGCGGTGAGGTGTACATGAGCAGCGGCAGGACGTAGCCCTCGGTGTCCCAGAACGCGTGGCCGTCGTACCCGGGACCGGTGAGGCCCTTGCCCGGGATGGGCCGGCCCTCGGCGCGGGCGCCGGCCTGCAGCACGTGGAACAGCCCGAACCGGACCGCCTGCTGCAGCGTGGGATCACCGTCGATCTCGACGTCGGCGGCCTCCCAGAAGTCGTCGAGGTAGGCCCGCTGTTCCGCCACGAGACCGTCCCAGCCGGTGTGCCGGGCGGTGTTCAGGGCGGCGGCGATCTGGTCCCGGAGAGCTTCCACCGACCGCTCGGTGCTCCACCCGTACCCCAGGAATTTGATGATCCGCAGGCGCCCGCCGGGCGGCAGAAGGGTGACCACCGACGTGCGTGCCCAATCGGCCCGGACGTCGGTCTCCTCGTCGAAGTCGCCCTCGACCTCGATCACGTGATCCATCCCGGCGGCCATCAGGAAACCGCTGCGCCGGGTGCGGTGCAGCAGGACGGCGCCGTGCTGCTCCTCGTCCTGCTCGACCGCGACCAGGGGATCCTTCAGCGCGGCCGCCACCCGCGGGTCGTCGGAGACCTTCACCTGCTCCTCGTTGGCAGCCAGGCAGGACTGCACGGTGATCCGCACCGGCCGGTCGGTGGCCTCCACCTCGTAGGAGATCGCGGCGATCGCCCGCTGGGTGAACGAGACCAGCCGCCGGCTGCGGATGCGCACCCGCTGCCCGGCCGGCGACTCCCAGTCGACGCTGCGGCGCAGCACGCCGGCGCGCAGGTCGAGGACGCGCTCGTGGGCGTGCAGGATGCCGTTGCCGACGTGGAACTGCTCGTCGTCGACCATGAGCCGGATCAGCTTGCCGTCCGTCACGTTCACGACGGTCTGGCCCTGTTCGGGATAGCCGTAGCCGCCCTCCGGGTAGGGCAGCGGCCGCTCCTCGTAGAACGAGTTCAGGTAGGTGCCGGAGATCTCGTGCGGCTCGCCCTCGTCGAGGTTGCCGCGCAGGCCGAGGTAGCCGTTGGCGAGGGCGAGCACCGACTCGGTCTGGGCGAGCAGGCCGGTGTCGAGCCGGGTCTCCCGCACCTGCCACGGCTCGGGTGGGCAGATCTCTTCGCTGATCACGTCCCTGGTGGTTACCACGTCCGGGCCCCGGGAAACTGGCAGTTCGCTGAGTTAGGCAGGATGACCCCCGTGCGTGCATTGATGATGTCGGCGGTGGCGGCCGTCGTGGTGCTCGGTGGCGGCGGCCTCGTCTATGCCGGCCTCCGCTCCTCCCCGACCGTCGAGTTCAAAGCCGGCCCGTCCGCGCAGGAGCTCGCCGCCGTCCGATGGGCCAAGAAGGCGGACGCTCTCGACGCGGCCCTCAAGAAGGTCACGGGCAGTTTCTCGGTGGCGATCCTCGATGCGAAGACCGGCTTGACGTACGAGTACAAGGGCGCCACGAAATACGACACCGCCAGCATCGTGAAGGCCGACATCCTCGCCTGCACGCTGCTGAAGGCCCAGGCCGCCGACCGCTCGCTCTCCGCCGGCGAGATGGCGCTGGCGAAGCCGATGATCCAGCTGAGCGACAACGACGCCACCACGGCGCTGTTCCAGCAGATCGGCGGCAAGGCGGCGGTCACCAAGTGCAACAAGACGCTCGGGCTGACCGCCACCACGATCGACGTGCACTGGGGACTCACCAAGACCACGGCCGAGGATCAGGTGAAGCTGCTCGAGCAGTTCGACGGCGACGACAGCCCGCTCGACGAGGGCTCCCGGGAGACCGCCTTCGAGCTGATGACCGGGGTCGACGAGGAGCAGGACTGGGGTGTGCCGGCGGTGGCCGCCGACGGCGAGACCGCCACCGTGAAGAACGGCTGGGACACCCGCTCCGCCGACAACGGCAGGTGGGTGGTGAACACGATCGGCCGCGTCACGTCACCGGAGGGCGAGGTCGACGTGTCCATCGCGGTCCTCTCGCACCACAACCTGTCGCAGGATAACGGCATGAAGCTGGTGGAGAAAGTCGCCAAATTGACACGGAAGTACCTTGAATACTAGATCGGGTGATTAACGGCCCGATTCTGCGAAATGTCTGATTGACTCCGTGCCCGTGGCATTGCGGAGACGATCGGTACTGAAAGCGTCAGCCCTCGGCACGGCAGCGGTCGGGCTGCCGAACCCCCGGAAGATCGAACCGGGGCATGGACATCCTTTGCGGCGCCGGGGTCGGCGGCGGCTCGCTCGTCTACCACGGCATGACGATCCAGCCGGACGAGGAGGCGTTCGCCCGGTCGATGCCGTCCGGGCTCGACTGGACCGCTTTCGATCAGGACTTCTACCGCCGGGTCGAGCGGCGCCTGCGCCCGGCGCCGATCCCGCGCGACCTGCTCGGCACGAAGCAGTACCGGGCCGCCCGCCAGTTCCACGATCAGGTACTGGGGAAGGGCCTGCGCCCGTTCCGGGTCCCGCTCCCCGTGGACTGGGATGTCGTGCGCCGGGAGCTGCGCGGCGAGCTGCCGCCGTCCTATTCGACGGGTGACGTGATCTACGGCGCCAACAACGCCGGCAAGCGGACCCTGGACGTCACCTATCTCGCCGAGGCGGAGGCGACCGGCCTCGTTCAGATCCAGACCCTTTCATGGGTACGGGACATCGAGCGCGACCGCTCCGGCAGATGGATCGTGCACGTCGACCGGATCACCACGGGCGGCCGGGTCGCGGTCCGCCGGCGGATCGTCACTGACGCGCTGTTCCTCGGCGCGGGCTCGGCCGGCACGACCCAGCTGCTGGTCAAGGCGAAGGCGAAGAACCTGATCCCGGACCTGCCGGACGACGTCGGCACCACCAGCCTGATCGGTTTCGGCCTGGTCAAGCCGCTCGGCGAGTTCCGCTACGACGCCCGCACGGACGACGCCGTCCTGCACTGGAAGCAGTCCTACGACGCCGACCTCACCGCGGCCATCCGCGACCGGATCACCGGCATCGTCGGCGGCTCGCTGCTGATCGACACGACGCGGTTCGACACGACCACCTACCACCCGCTCGGCGGCGCGGTGATCGGCGCGGTATGCGACCGGTACGGCCGGGTCCGCGGCCAGCGCGGCCTCTACGTCACCGACGGCGCCCTGATCCCCGGCTCGACCGGGGCCTGCAACCCGTCGATGACGATCGCCGCCCTGGCCGAGCGGAACATGGACGCCGTCCTCCCGGAAATCATCTGACCCTTCCGGGCCTCAAGCGGGGCGGCGCGCGACCGATCCAAGACGGCGCACAAGAACCCGTAGATGGAAGGTGATCACCGTGGAGCAGTTCAAGCTTCTCTTCGCATACCTGCGCGACGTCCGCTCCTCGGAGGAGGGCGCCACCGCCGTCGAGTACTCGCTGCTCGCCGCCCTCATCGCCGGTGGCCTGATCGTCGCCGTGACCGCCCTCCGCGACGACATCAAGGGCATGATCGACACCCTGATCGCGGCGATCTAGAAGGTGTCCGACCCGGTGTTGACGTTCTCGGCCTCCCGCAGCGCCGCGGCCGCCCGCTCCTTCTCGGCCGGCGTCCGATAGTCCCGGCTGGCTCTCAGCAACTCCCTCTGACGGCTGCTGAGGGCCGCGACGGCCGGGTACGGAGGCTGCGCCGCGCAGTGCTCCCGCAGCAGGTTCCGGCGCTTCGGCCAGATCCTGGCGGTGATCCAGACGGCCGGAACCAGGATCAGCAGCCAGAACACCAGGAACACGACGATCGACAGCAGGAAGTCCCCGGCGTTGTTCACCTCGAGCGCGCCGAAGTAGACGACCTGGACGGCGTAGAAGGTCGCGACCAGGAAGACGACGAAGAGCGCGGCCCCGCGCAGGCCGTCCTCCATCGGGCGGGCGCCGCGGGGCAGACGCCGGGACTCTTCCCGCACGAACGCGTCCCGCCGCGCCCTCAGCTCCTCGTCCCACCGGGCCCGCCGCAGCGTGACCGGCTCCTCCGCCCTGGCGTACCAGGCCAGCATCGCCGCCTCGATCGGATGCTCCGGCTCGCCCTTCCCCGGGGTGACCGTCACCATGCCCACGTCGTCGATGCCGATCAGCCCGGCGCGCAGCAGCGCCGCGGTCGCCGGCTCGGTGACGTCGCCGTGGCCGGCCCGATCCGCCAGCGCGGCCGCGTAGTAGGGGTCGAGGCCGGGGATGTGCCGCGCCGCCCGGCGATCCAGCAGATGTCGTACGAACCAGCCGAGAAGGAGAACTCCGAGCAGCGCGCCTGCGCACGCCGCGACCACCGCTGCGAGAGCCATACCTCATCGTCACAGCGACGGTCCACAAAGGCTAGTCGTCGAAGAGGTGCTCCAGGCCGATCACCTCGAAGACCCGCCGCACGATGCCGCGCGCCCCGGAGAGCCGGAACCCCAGGCCGGCGCGCTCGGCGGCGAGGTAGCCCTCCAGGATCGCGCTGACCGCCTCCGAGTCGATGAACCGCACCCCGCGCAGGTCGGCCAGGACGGCGCCGGCGGTAGCCTCGGCATCGTCGGCGGTAGCGGCGGCGTCGGCGTCCTTGACGGCCTCGATCAGCGCGTCCCGGATCTCGTCGCGGGCGCCCATGTCGAGGTCGCCGGAGAACGACAGCCGGATCGGGCCGGGAGCCGAGGGCTCCCGGCTGATCATGAAATAGTCGTCCGGCACAGTATTTGTCTACCAGCAAATATCGCGATCGTCATCCAGCGCGCGAGTGACCGCCGTCAGCTCGCCCAGATGAGCGCCCGGCCGAGCTGCGACTGCAGGCCCTTCGCGTGCAGCCTCCAGATCGGGTCGGTGCCGATCAGCACGACGTCGTTGCCGGCCGCCGTGGTCCCGCGCACGATCGCGGCCTGCCCGGCGGCGGACTCCTGCCCCTGGGGAGAGCCCGTGGACCACCAGCCCGCGAGAAGCGGGTCGGCCGCGTAGGACTGCTCGACCGTGACGCCCGCGCCGAGCCCGGTGTACCAGACCGGCTGCGCGATGAACGAGTGCGGGATCGCGCCGGAGGTGACCGGCCCGCCGCTGTTCACCACGTTGACGACGCCGCTGGCCAGGCCCGGCCCGGCGGTCGCGGTGACGCTGAGCAGCCCGGCCGCGTTGCTGAACGCCGGGCCCGCGGTGTCCAGGCCGACCACACCGCCGCCGCGGGCCAGGAAGGCGTCGAGCGCCGCCCGGTTCTCGGCGGTCAGCGTGGCCGGGTTGAGCGTGGCCGCGACCAGCAGCACGTCGACGTCGGCGGTCAGGGTGGTGGCGAGCGTCGCCGCGGTGACCTGGCGGGCCGTGAAGCCGGTGTCGGCGAGGGTGTCGCGCGCCTCCACGCCGCCGACGTACCCGACCACGATCTCGTCGAGCAGCGTGCCCGACCAGCGCTTCGGCGCTCTCTCGAAGTCGATGCGGTACCGGCGGGCAGCGTCCGCGACCAGGCGCTTGTCGGCCCGCGGGATCACCACCGAGCCGTCGGCCAGCCGGTGGACGCGGGCGCCG
Source organism: Actinoplanes sp. NPDC023714 (assembly GCF_040639855.1). Taxonomy (NCBI): domain Bacteria; kingdom Bacillati; phylum Actinomycetota; class Actinomycetes; order Micromonosporales; family Micromonosporaceae; genus Actinoplanes; species Actinoplanes sp. NPDC023714. Next base: position 215,062 of record NZ_JBFAAR010000009.1, on the reverse strand, counting down.
CCGTCGAGCAGGGCGTTCACGGCGCGCAGGTCGGCCGCGTCCTGGATGTCCAGCCGGTAGTCGGTCCTCCCGTCCGGCAGGGAGCCGCGCGCCACGCCGTCGTAGATGCGCTTCACCTGGACGCGGGGGATCGCGTTCCACAGCGTGTCGACGGTCGCGCCCCAGGTCAGGCCCTGGCTCCAGCCCGCCGGACCGGCGTAGAGGTCGGAGACCCGGTCGGTGATGTCGGCGCCCGGCTCCAGCAGCGAGTTCACGATCCCGCGTTTGGGCTGGTGAAGATCAATGACATAGGAGCCTTCCGGGTACGCCGTGCCGCCCACCCGGAACGACCGCTGCGCCCGCCAGACCCGTCCCCCGCTACCGAGCAGGAGGTCGACGAGCCGGGCCGCGGCCACCTCGGAGTGCTGCCGGTCGCCGGCCGGGATCACGTAGGAGCGCGGGAACTCGGTGCGGTAGTCGTCCTCGGGTCCCCAGCCGGGCACGTACCCGTCCGGGATGTCCCGCAGCGGCTCGCCGGCCCAGCCCCGGCGGTAGACCTCGGCCTGGTCGAAGATGACCTGGTTCCGGTTCGCCTGGATGTACTCGAGCGACTTCTCGATCGCCACCTCGTGCACGTCGGTGTTGATCCCCGAGCGGCGCAGCCTCTCCTCCGGGGTGAGGTTGCCGCGCGGGTTGAGCGGCGCCTCGATCGTGTACGGGATGCTCGACTGCAGCAGCGAGAACGACGGCACGTAGATCGGGGGGAAGTCGTCCCACACCCCGGGCTCGTCGTCGCGGAACGGGATCCGGGCGCTCTGCGTCTCGGCGTACCCGAGATCTTTGAGCCCCTGCTCGATGCCGAGCGCGTTCGGCAGCGCGTGCTTGATGAACAGGTCGTACTCGTTGTTGACGTTGTGCGGCGGGGTGCTCGGGTGCAGCAGCGTCGGGCTGACGTATCCGTGCAGGTCCAGCGTGATGATCGGCTTGACGTCGACAGCGAGCTCGCGGATCAGGTTCGTCTCCGGCTGGGACACGATCGTGAGGTCGCGGTTCAGGTCGTACCCGGCGCTGTTGGCCCTTGTCCCGGCGACCCGGCCGTCCGGGTTGGACGTGATGTTGAAGACCAGCCGGTTGCGCCGGAGCAGCGTCGTGATCGCCGGGTCGGTGCTGGTCGCGTACTCGGTGATGACCCGCAGGGCAGCGTCGGTGCCCTCCCACTCGTTGCCGTGGATGTTGGCGTTCACGAAGAGCGGGGTCTTGTAGTCGCGCAGCAGCCGCTTGTCGGATCGCGCCCGCACCGGGTCGTCCTCGATCCACCGCTTCCAGCGCTCCTGCCGCTGCGCCTCGGCACGCGACTCGGGCGCGGTCACCGTGACGACGTAGAGGTCGTAGCCGCCGGCCGACTTCCCGGCGACCCGGGCGGAGACCCGGTCACTCGTCCTCTGCAGGGCGTTGAGCGCGGGCGCGATCTCGTCGTACGGAATCACGCCGATCGGAATCGACGCGTCGTCCGGGTTGTCCGGCCAGACCGGGAGCGTGTTCTGCCGCGGGTATCCGGCGATGTCATCGATCGCGTCCGCTCGCGGCGGCACGGCGGGGAGGGCGTCGGCGTGGGCCGGGACGTTCCAGCCGGTGACGACGAGGACGGCTGCCGCGGTGGAGGCGGCTAGTCTTCGCAACATGATCGCGATGGTCGACGCGTCCAGTGGAGACTGTCAATGTCCAAGCACACATTGCCTACTGAATGAATAGGATATAGGGTGCCCTGATGGCTCTGCTCGACGGCCGCATCGCCTACGACTTCACGCCCGGCAGCGGGGACGGCGCGGTCCTGCTGCTGCACGGCTTCCTCTCCGACCGCCGGGCCGGTGGCCGCTTCGACCGGCTGGCAGCCGAATACGCCCGGATCGGGTACGCGGTCCTGCGGATCGACTTCAGCGGCTTCGGCGACTCACTCGGCGACGCCGTCGACGGCGAACGCCTGCTCGACGACACCGCCGTGGCGCTCGACCACCTGGACTCGCTCGGGTACACCCGCCAGATCCTGCACGGCCAGAGCCTCGGCTCGGCGGTGGCCCTGCGCGTCGCGCCGTCCCGCCCGCGGGTCGTCACGCTGGTGCTGACCGGCGCCTCCACCGGGGCCGGCCACGGCGACCGCCCCTACCCGTTCCTCTCCGAGGAGCAGGTCGCCGCCTGGTACCGCGACGAGGACATCCACCTGCCGATCACCGGCTCCTCGATCCGTACCCACGTCGTGGTGAACCGGCGGCGGCCGAGGCTCGGCGCGCGCGGCACCCAGGAGGAGCTGCTCAGCGCCGTGAAGGTGCCGGTCCTGATCATCCACGGCGACACCGGCGAGCTGGAGCAGCACCTCGCGGCGCTCACGGCGAAGGGCGCGCACCTGCTGCCCGAGGGCTCCGAGGTGGTGGTCATCCCCGGCGCCACCCACACGTTCACCGAGAGTCAGGACGCCGTCGCCGTCAAAGCCCTTGATTGGGTACGACGTCAAGTGCCGCTCACATGACGAATGCCCGTTCAGATCGCAGTGCCGTGCGACCCGAACGGGCATTCAAGCTTTCTTGATCAGCTCAGCATGCAAGCTTTCTTGATCAGCTCAGCAGGGCCGAGGCGACGATCACGCCGAGGACCGCGCCGACGACGCTGGCGCCGGCCGCGTACCAGCCGAGCGGCCGGTCGCCGAGGTAGCCGCCGACCACACCGAGCACCAGCCCGGCCAGGCCGAACAGCAGCGGCGAGAACAGGAAGGCCAACACGGCGAAGACGAAGGCCAGGATCGTGCAGACGCGAGCGGCGGTGACGCCGCCCCGAGTGGTCGTGGACTGGGACATCGCGGGCTCCTCCCGGCTGGTTCCTGGACGTCCCTTGTGTACCCACATCCCCCTTCGCCCATTCCTCATGGGCGCTTCATCCGGTCAGGGCGCGCTTCATCAGGGCGCTTTCTCATCCGGTCAGGGCCCGCAGACCGGCCGCCGTCAGCACGCCGATGAGCACGGCGAGCAGCAGCGGAACCTTGACGAGCCGCGCCACGACGACGGCCACCAGCGCGACCGGTACCGTCCAGTCGAGATCGGCCCAGCGGCGGCCGAGGACCTCCACCACCACGAGCGCCGCCAGCAGGGCCGGGGCCAGCATCGCGATGACGCCGAGACTCCACCCGGGCAGCTCCCGGTCGCCGAGCAGGGCCGGGCCGGCCGCCTTCACCGCGAAGCTGCCCGCCGCCACCGCGAAGATCGCCACCCACAGCATCACGATTCCGCCCTCTCGGACATCGACCGCCACCGTGGCGCGGCCGGGCCCCTGCCGGTCGTCGCAAGTCGCGGCGTCATCCCCGTACCCTCTCGGTCGTGTCCCGCGCAGCAGGCACCCGCGCTCGAAGCCCGACCAGCGCACCCACCGTGGCGCCCAGCAGGGCGACGCCCGCCGGTACCCACCAGAGCAGCGCGGCGGCCACCCCCGCCCCGATCGCCGCGGCGAGGAGCGGCGCCCGGGCCGACCGCAGGCTGCCGTGCGAGGAGCGCAGCTCGTCGAGGAGCACGGCCAGGAAGAACGCCGGGAAGACGACGTCGAGCCCGAGGCGTTCGACCAGATCGGACGAGGGCGCGCCGACGACGCCGAGCACCGTCCCGGCCACCCACGCGGGCCACTGCACGATCGTCGCGCCGAACAGCCGCCACCGATCGAACCGCCCACCGCCGAGATGAGCCGCCACCCACGAACCGTCCACGACGGCCTGACCCTGCAACGCCCGCCGGAACCGCCCACCGGACAGGCTCGGCCCCACGGCCAGCCCCATCGGCAGGAACCGTCCGTTGATCAGCAGCGCGGCGCCGATCGCCGGCCCGATCCCGCCGCTGCCGGCCAGCGCCGCGAGCAGCGCGAACTGCGCCGACCCGGAGAAGATCAGCGTCGACGCCACGATCGCGGCGAGCGCGCTCCACCCCTGCTCCCGAGCCGTGGCCCCGAACGTGATCGCCAGCACGAACCCGGCCGCGGCCAGTCCCGCCCCGACCCGCATCCCCCCGGCGAAACGCTGTCGTGCGCTCTCCACTCCCACGACCGTACCCAGATCGCCCGCCTCCGCACCCTCCCCCCGCCCGTGCGTCGCGTGACACCGGCTGCACAGGAGGGCGACAAATCGGGTGCAAACCCAGCCCTGGCGTACAGCCAGGCCCGATCGGCTGTACAGGAGAGCGACAAATCGGGCGCAAACCCAGCCCTCACGTACAGCCGGATCCCTGTCAGCGGGCTGCGGACATCGGTTGGGGCGTTCGGGCGTGAAGGGCCGCGGACGCCGGGCCACCGGTTCGCCCGGCCCGCATTGATCACCGAGCCGAAGAGGTGCTGCTCGGGTATCTCACTCGGCGCGGGTGAGGCGGCTCGCGCGCGGGCGCTCCTAGCGTCGGTCCATGGATGCTCTTCTGGGATCGCTGACCGAAACGGAACTGGCCCTGGTTCGGGAGACCGAACCGGAACGGATCGCCGGGCTGGACGAGGACGCCCTGATCGAGCTGCACAACCGGGTGCGGCGGGCGCGCAACAAGTATGTGAAGGCCTACCGGCGGCGGGCCGCGAACCGGGTCGAGGAGGCCGGCGGCCGGGGGAAGGCGCACGCGCAGAACGCCCGGCGGCGGGCGAAGGCCGAGGTGTTCGAGGGCCTGCTCGCGACGGTGAGCAGGCAGTTGGCGGTGCTGGCACAGGCGAGCGCGGCGGAGTACGAGGCCGAGCGCCTGAAGGCCGATCCCCCGCCGGCGCCGCCGAGGCAGAAGGCGAAGAAAATGACTCCGCAGCGCACCGATCGTCGCCCTCAGACGCCGGACCTGCGCAAACGGGCGGCGTCCACCCGAGCCACCAACGCGCGGAAGCAGGCGCGCAAGGACAAGCGCTCTTGACGAACAACTGACGGGTACCTATTTTTGTCGCAAGTATTTTCAGAAAGTTTCAATCCTGTTGCAGCAAGCCGTGTCCCCGCACGGCTTTGAACCCGTCCCCGGCAGGAGCCCCCATGCCTCGAAGTCGTCTCGCCACCGCGCTCGCCGCCACCACCCTCGCCGTCGGGATCGGCGGATTTGGCGTCGCCTCCCTCGTCAACGGTCCCGACGCGTACGCATCCCCGCCCGGCACCAAGGACGTCACCGCGGTGATGTTCGAGTGGTCGTTCGCCTCCGTCGCGAAGGAGTGCACCAACCGGCTCGGCCCGCTCGGGTACGGGTTCGTGCAGGTCTCGCCGCCGCAGGAGCACATACAGGGCAGCCAGTGGTGGACGTCGTACCAGCCGGTCTCGTACAAGATCGCGGGTCGGCTGGGTGACCGGACCGCCTTCGCCAACATGGTCAACACCTGCCACGCGGCGGGCGTGAAGGTCATCGCCGACACCGTGATCAACCACATGAGCGCGGGATCGGGAACGGGCACCGGCGGCACGTCGTACAGCAAGTACAACTACCCCGGCTACTACTCCGACCAGGACTTCCACTCCTGCCGGACGGCGATCAACAACTATGCGAACCGGTCGAACGTCCAGGACTGCGAGCTCGTCAACCTGTCCGATCTGAACACCGGCAGCGACTACGTACGCGGCAAGATCGCCGGCTACATGAACGACCTGGCGTCGCTCGGCGTGGACGGCTTCCGCATCGACGCCGCCAAGCACATGTCCGCTTCCGATCTGGCCGGCATCAAGGCGAAGCTGAGCAACACCGGCGCCTTCTGGAAGCAGGAGGTCATCTTCGGGGCCGGCGAGGCCGTGCAGCCGACCGAGTACACCGGCACCGGCGACGTGCAGGAGTTCCGGTTCGCCCGCGACCTCAAGCGCGTGTTCCTCAACGAGAACCTCGCCTACCTCAGCAACTTCGGCGCCTCGTGGGGCTATCTGCCGAGCAACCAGGCCGGCGTCTTCGTCGACAACCACGACACCGAGCGCGGCGGCGACACGCTCAGTTACAAGAACGGGTCGGCATACACCCTCGCCCAGGTGTTCACGCTCGCCTGGCCGTACGGCGCCCCGGACATCAACTCCGGCTACGAGTTCAGCGACCACGACGCCGGACCGCCGAACGGCGGCACCGTGAACGCCTGCTACAGCGACGGCTGGAAGTGCCAGCACGCCTGGCGGCAGATCGGCAACATGGTCGGCTTCCGCAACGCCGTCTCCGGCACCGCCGTCACCAACTGGTGGAGCAACGGCGGGGACCAGATCGCTTTCGGTCGCGGCAGCAGGGGCTACGTCGCCATCAACCACGAGAGCAGCTCCTTGACGCGTACGTTCCAGACGTCGCTCCCCGCTGGCAACTACTGCGACGTCCAGCACGGCGACCCGTCGTCGTGCGCCGGTGCGACCTACACCGTCAACTCGTCGGGGCAGTTCACGGCCACGATCGCGCCGGGTGAGGCAGTGGCGATCTACGTCGGGGCTACCGGCGGCGTAACGCCCACCACCTCCCCCACGAGTGTTGCGGGCGGCGCGACCTTCGGTGTGAACGCAACGACCACTCTCGGACAGAACATCTTCGTGGTCGGCAACCAGTCCGCGCTCGGCAACTGGGCGCCGGCGAACGCGGTGGCCCTCTCCTCCGCGACCTACCCGGTCTGGAAGGGCACCGTCGCGCTGCCGGCCGGCACCAGCTTCGAATACAAATACCTCCGCAAGAACGCCGACGGCAGCGTCACCTGGGAATCCGGCGCCAACCGAACAGCCACGGTCCCGGCGAGCGGTTCCGTCACCCTGAGTGACACCTGGCGCAATTAAGAGCCAGCTTCCGTACGAGGGGAGCGCCCCGTCCACCGGTTCCGTGGTGGGCGGGGCGCTTTCCCCGTACGGATAGTGTGCTTGTCATGGTCGTCACCGCCGCCGCGCTCGCTCTAGCCCTGGCGGCCACCCCCCTGGCGGCGGCGCCCCCGGTTTCGGCGGTTCTGGCGGGTTCGGCGGTCAGTCCGAAAACGGTCTGTCGAGTGACCGATGATCGGCTCACGGAGATCTCCGGCCTCCTCACTGACGAATCCGGATATGTCGTCATAAACGATGGCGCGGATGACCCAAACGGCCGGAAGATCTTCTTCCTGAACAAGAAGTGCAAGGTCGTCCGCACGGTCTCCTACCCGTCGCGCCCGCGGGACACCGAGGACCTGGCACGCGGCCCGGACGGCACGATCTGGGTCGGCGACATCGGCGACAACGGCGACACCCGCGAGACGATCGCGCTGTGGAGGCTCGCCCCCGGCGCCCGGAAGCCGACCCTGTTCCGGCTCTCCTACCCGGACGGCCCGCACGACGCCGAAGCACTCCTCATCTCCGGCGACGGCACCCCCGTAGTGATCACCAAGGACCCGGTGACGGCCGGCCTCTACGTCCCCACCGCCCCACTGCGCGCCGGCGAGACGACACCCCTGCGCCGGGCCGGCGACGTCTCGATCCCGCTGAGCGGCACCAGCAACCCCTTCGGCTTCGCCGGCCGCCTGGTGATCACCGGAGCGGCCCTCAGCCCCGACGGCGCGCGAGCGGTGCTCCGCACGTACGCCGACGCCTTTGAATTTCCCGTCACCCAGGGTGATGTGATCGCGGCCTTGACCGGAGGCAGCAGCCGGACCACCGCCCTACCCGACGAACCGCAGGGCGAGGCCATAGCCGTCAGCCAGGACGGATCCGCCCTCCTGACGATCTCCGAGGGCAAGAACCCGACGCTGCGAAGCTACGCGGTCGCCTCACCCTCAGTAGCTTCGTCGCCGCCCTCGCAGCAGGCTCCGCCGTCACAGGCCGCACCTCCCGCCGTGCCGGCCTCGGAATCCGCGCCGCCGAGCGCCTCATCACCGGTCGCGGCCGCCCGCGAACTCCCCCTCGGCGCCATAGCGGCCGCCACCGCGATGATCGTCGCCGGAGCAGCCTTGGGACTGCTGATGGCCCGCCGCCGGCGCTCGTAGTTCGCGGTCACCGACACGCACGCCTTTAGGCGTCCTAGGAGGCTAGGTCGGGACGATGGGCAGCCGCGCCGCGCAGGTGCCGGCGCGGCCGTCGCTTAAGGCCTAGCGGAGGAGGTCCGGTCGCTTCAGCGCGTCCTAGGAGGCTAGGACGAGGCGAGGGCGCGCCGTGATGTTGCCGCCAGCCGGAGCACCGCGAACCGGGGCGCCGTGACCTGGGAGCAGCGCGAGCCCGCGCGGCGCAAACCCGAGCAGCGCGAGCACGAGCGGCGCAAACCCGAGCACCGCGAGCCCGCGCGGCGCGAGCACGAGCGGCGCGAGCACGAGCGGCGCAAACCCGAGCACCGCGAGCCCGCGCGGCGCGAGCACGAGCGGCGCGAGCACGGGCGGCGCGAGCACGGGCGGCGGCTACTCGTGGTGCAGGCGGATGTCGTCGACCTTGACGTCGACGTTGGTGACGTGCAGGCCGTAGTTCTCGACCGCCTCGATCACTGCCGTTCGGACGGCTGCTGTCACCTCGGAGACGACCTTGCCGGCCGCGATCACCAGGACCACGGTGATCTCGACGTCCAGGCCGTCGACCTTGGCGGATACGCCGCGCGTGGCGTCGCCCACCTTGTCGAGGCCGATCTTGTCGAGGACCGTGTTGAAGAAGCGGGCCACGTCGCCGCCGAGTTCGTCGACGCCGGGGATCGACCGGGCCGCCGCGGCCGCGAGTTTCTCGACGACCTCGCGCTCGAAGTGGGTACGCCCCCGGTAGGCCGCCACCTCCACGACCTCGGCGCCCCCGTGCTGGGGCGGCACCGGCGGAACCACAGCGGGAAGGAAGATCTCCTGTGTGCGGTCCGCGCGGAACCCACCCTCGTCGTTCATCAACGTCCCTCGATTGTTGCCACCCGGAAGCGAACCGAGCCTACTAGATCCATTCCGCACGGTCGCCATCCGAAGATCACCGGCGGGTGTAGAAAGTGATCGTGATGACTGCCACCGTCTTCCTCGTCGCGCTGTGCCTGCGGCCGGCCATCACCGCGGTGGGACCCCTCCTGCCGCAGATCAGCGCCGACGAGCAGCTCGGGGAGGCCGCCCAGGGTCTGCTCGGCGCGCTGCCGCTGCTCGCGTTCGCCGCCGTCTCACCCCAGGTGCACCGTCTGTCGCGACGACTCGGCACCGAACGCGCGGTGCTGCTGGCGCTCCTGGTGCTGGCCGCGGGCGGGGTGCTTCGTTCGTACACCGGAATTGCTGGCCTCTGGGCCGGCACCGTCGTGATCGGCTGTGCCATCGCGGTGGGGAATGTGCTGGTCCCGGCCATCGTGAAGCGGGACTACGCCGGGAACGTCTCGCGGGCGACCGGGTTCTACACGGCGTTCATCACCCTGTCGGCCGCAACCGCGTCGGCGCTCGCGGTCCCGATCGCCGGCCTCGCCGACTGGCGCCTCGCGCTCGCCGTGTGGTCCCTCCTGGCCCTGGTCGTGGCCGTCACCTGGCTGCCCCGGACCCGCTCCCGCCCCGATCACGGGCCCGTCGCCGCGACCGCGTCCCGACCGGAAGCGATCAGCGTCTGGCGCCAGCCACACGCCTGGTTGACCACGGCGTTCATGGGTCTCCAGTCGACCACCTTCTATGTGCTCGTGACCTGGCTGCCGACCATCGAGATCGACGGCGGCGTCTCCGCGCGGACGGCCGGCGTCCACCTCTTCCTCTTCCAGGGCATGGGAATCCTGGGCGGGCTGGCGATTCCGATCCTTTTGCGTACGGCACGCCGGCGCCCCACCGGTGCGGTGGTCGCCAGCCTCCCCGTCCTGATCGCCATCGTCGGCCTGCTGGCCGCCCCGGATCTGGCCGTCCTCTGGGCAGCGGTGGCCGGCCTGGGCCAGGGCGCCGCGCTGGTGACCGCCCTGACCCTGATCAGCCTGGGCGGCCGCGACCACGCGGAGACCACCCGGCTGTCCGGAATGGCCCAGTCCCTCGGCTATCTGCTCGCCGCCTCCGGCCCCTTCCTGGCGGGCCTGCTGGCCGAGCAGACCGGCACGTGGAAGGCCTCGCTGTTCCTGGTGGCCGGGTTCGCCGCCCTCCAGGTCGCCGCCGGTGCGGCCGCGGCCCGGGCCGGCCGGACGGCGGAGCTCAGGCGAGCAACGACGTCACCGTCGTAGCGTCGACGTTGGCACCGAAGAGCGGGGTGCCGGGCTCCATTCGTACCCCTGATGACAACGGACCGGCGGCGACCGTGTCGAACCCGAGGGAGTCGATCAGCTCCGTCACGGCGGCGAGGTCGGCTTCGTCGTCGCCCGCGATGGCGATGGCCTTCCGGCCGGGCGAACCGGCCGGCCGGGACTCGCCCTCGAGGTCGTGATAGCCCATGTGGTTGAACCCCTTGACCACCCGGGACTCCGGCAGGAACGCCTGCACCAGCTCGCTCGACGACGTCAGATCGGTGCGGACGCCGTCCACCTCCCACCAGTAGTTCATCGCGTCGACGACGAGCTTGCCGCGCAGGTCCGCCACCGGCACCGTCTGATACTTCCCGAGCGGCAGCGCCAGGATCACGATGTCCGCCTTGGCCGCCGCCTCGGAGGCCGTGACGGCCGACGCCCCCGGGACCAGCACCTGCACGATCAGCCGGATCTTGGACGGGTCGCCGGACCCCGCCACGAGGACGTCATATCCGGCGGCCACCGCGAGCCGCGCCAGGACGGTGCCGAGTTTGCCCGCACCGAGAATGCCGATCGTCGTCATGCCGCCATCATCTCCCGCACCATCGGAGCGACCTTGGCCCCGAACAGCTCGACGGCCCGCATCCGGGCGCTCACCGGCTGCGCCCCGGCCGTGTAGATCAGGTCGAACCGGCCCACCCCGAGCGCCCCGGCCCCACGAGCGATCTTGCGGGCGACGGTCTCCGGCGAGCCGATGTAGAGCGAGCCGTGCTCCACCTCGGCGTCGAACTCCGACCGGCGCAGCGGCGGCCACCCGCGGAGCGCTCCGATCCGGTCGCGCTGCACCTTGTAGTGCGGGTAGAAGATCTCCTTGGCCTGCTCGTCGGTGTCCGCCACGAATCCCGGCGAATGCATGCCGACCGGGTGCGCGACCGTGCCGAGCTGCTCGGCGGCGCGCCGGTACAGGTCGACGTAGGGCGCGAACCGCTCCGGCTGCCCGCCGATGATCGCGAGCATGAGCGGCAGGCCGTGCCGGGCCGTGCGGACCACCGACTGCGGCGATCCACCGACGCCGACCCACGTCGTCAGCCGGCCGGACTCGGTCTTCGGGAACACGTCGGCGTCCACCAGCGCCGGCCGGGTCCGGCCGCTCCAGGTCACCGGCTGCTCGTCGAGCAGCTTCACGAACAGGTCGAGCTTCTCCTCGAACAGCAGGTCGTACTGGCTCATGTCGTAGCCGAACAGCGGGAACGACTCGGTGAACGAGCCGCGCCCGAGGATCACCTCGGCCCGCCCGTTCGCCAGCGCGTCCACGGTGGCGAACCGCTGGAAGACGCGCACCGGGTCGTCCGAGCTGAGCACCGTCACGCCGGAGCCGAGCCTGATCCGCCTGGTGCGGGCGGCGATGCCCGCGAGGACGGTCTCCGGCGTGGAGATCGAGTATTCCGGGCGGTGATGCTCGCCGAGCGCGATCGCGTCGACGCCGAGTTCGTCGGCGAGCACCGCCTCCTCGACGACCTGCCGGATCGCGGCGGCGTGCGAGACGAGCGTGCCGTCGTCGTTCTCGGGGACGTCACCGAACGTGTCGAGGCCGAGCAGCATGACTTCCTCCGCTTAATTGACGTGTCAATCAGTATGATGGACGTGTCAACTATCGGAGGTGGCTGTTTATGCCCGTGCTTCCCAACCGCGACGAGTTGCGGACCTGGCGGGAGTTCATCGAGACGACCGAGCTGCTCCGCGGCCGGATCGCCGCGCGCCTGCAGGCCGACTCCGGGCTCTCCCCCGGCGACTACGCGGTGCTGCTCGCCCTGTCCGAGGCGCCCGGCAACCGGATGCGCTCCTCCGACCTCGCCGCGCACATCGGCTGGGAGCGCAGCCGGCTCTCGCACCATCTGGGCCGGATGGAGCGGCGCGGGCTCATCGGCCGCGAGGGCGCCGCGGCCGACAACCGGGGCGCCGAGGCGGTCCTGCTTCCGGCCGGCCGGGCCGCGTTCGCCGCCGCCACGGTGCCGCACCTGCGCGCGATCCGCGAGCTGTTCGTCGACGCGCTCACGCCCGCGCAGCTGACCGCCGCCGGCGAGGTGGCGGCGGCCCTGCGCGAGCACCTCGGTCAAGCCGCGAAGGACGGTCAGGTCGCGGAAGGCACCGGAGCGGAAGCGGATCGGCGCACGCCCCGGAACAGGAGATAGCCGATCACCCAGAACTCCCCGATCGACGCCGGGATGACCAGCACCTCGGCCAGCACCGGGACGTCCGGCGCCAGGTAGCGCAGGAAGGCACTCACCACATAGCCGGCTCCGCCCGCCATCAGCACCCAGCCGAGCGGCAGCGGCAGCCATCCGGAGCGGAGCACGCAGACCCCCATCGGGACCAGCCACAGACCGAAGAAGATCCCGCTGACGCCCCAGATGTTGTCGCTGACGAGATGGAGCAGGGCCACCTCGCCCCGACCGGCCGCGGCGCTTTCGACTGCCGTACCCAAGAGCGCGGCGCTGCCGAGGACCATGACGGCATTGGCCATCCCGAACACCGCGACGCCGAACGCCCCGACCGGCTCGACGACGCGGAACAGCCGGTAGAACCACCAGGCGGCGAGCGCCTGAGTGAGGGCGATCAACAGTTCGAGGGCCACCCCGATACGGGCGAGGCGCAGGTCGGTCAGGGTGGCGGCCGGATCTCCGGGGTCGAGGACGAGCGGCCGGACCAGCAGGAACCCCAGGCCGCCGGCGATGGCGAGACCCAGGTAGAGCAGCCCGGTGGTCCGGGCAGTACGAACCAGTGGATCCATGACAAGCTCCTAGCCTTACAAGGTAAGGTTCTCTCTTACGTTGTAAGGTAGCTGCCGGGGTCAACGGACGGAAGACGGAGTCATCGGTGGCGGGACGGGCGGCGCTCAGCCGGGAACGTGTGCTGGCGGCGGCCGTGGCGATCGCCGACACCGAGGGACTCAAGGCGCTGACCATGCGCCGGCTCGCGGCCGATCTCGGCGTCGAGGCGATGTCGCTCTACCACCATCTGCCGTCCAAGGACGCCCTGCTCGACGGCATCGTGGAGGCGGTGATCGCCGAGGTCCGGGCCGAGGTGCCGGCACGCTCCGGCGAGGCGGACTGGCGCACGGACATCCGGGGCCGGTTCCTCACCGCCCGGCGCGTGATGCTGCGCCACCCGTGGGCGCCCGGCCTGCTGACCTCCCGGAAGGCCATCCCGCCGATCGTCTACGGCTACTACGACGAGATCGTCGGGACGCTGCTCGCGGGCGGCTTCTCCTACCGGTTGGCGCACCGGGCGCTGCACGCGTTCGGCAGCATCACCCTCGGCTTCGCGCAGGAGATGTTCAGCCCCGGCGACACCGCCGCGGCGGACGACGATCTGACGGAGATCGCGGCGTTCGTCCCGCACATCGCCGCCATGGTCGAGTCGGAGATCCACGCCGCCGGCGACCCGACCCTCGGCTGGTGCGACAGCCAGACGGAATTCGAGTTCACTCTCGACCTGCTGCTCAACGGCCTCGACGATCTCCGCGTCAGGTCCGGGGAGACGCCGGGGTGACACGCACCCCGGCGTCCCTCTCTCAGAAACGAGCTCAGACCCGGCACTGCCAGGTGCGCGCGTCGTAGAAGTTCACGAACCGGTCGAGCCGCGCATACCCCGAGGTCAGCGCCGAGCAGGCCGCCGCCACGTCGATGTCGTAGTAGGTCGGCCCGGCGCGGCTGTACTGCACGCAGTGCCAGTCGTAGACGGTGGTCCCGAGCAGCGCCGATCCGCTGTAGCCGCGACCGGTGCAGTACTTCTCGAAGTCCGGCGTGACGACGTCCGGCTGCACCGCCCAGCACGAGACCGACTGCGGGTCGTAGAAGTCGGCGATCCGGTCGACGATGTGCTCGTTCCCGTACTGCTGCCGGCAGGCCGCGTCGAACGCGAGGTCGCCCCGGCGGTCACCGTCGGCGCAGTGCCAGTCGTAGGCGGTCGAGCCGGTCAGCGTCGCGCCGGCGTAGCCGATCGAGCGGCAGTAGGCGCCGATGTCGAGCTTGCCGAGCTGGGTGGGCGGCGGCGGGGACGCGCCGGCCGGCGTGACGGCGGCGAGCACGCCGGCGACGCCCATGAGCAGCGCGAGGAACAACTTGCTGATCGAACGCATGGCACTCCTGGATTCCATAAGGATCCCCCGATGACCCGAAAAATCACGAGAGATCCTCCCCAGTGGAGGGAGGCATGCATAGCCTAGGGTGAATTGATCGTTTCGCAAGTCCTTGCAAGGTGTGAATCAACTTGCAGACGGATGACCGGAAGATGACCGCGCCGGGGATCCGACTCCGTGGATCTCCCGATGCAGCCGCTCCATCCGCTGGTCGAGCCGCGCCGCGTCCTCGGCCGCCGCCGTCAGCTCGTCCCGCAGCCGCGCCGGCACCTGATGGCTGTGCTTGTAGTAGATCTTGTGCTCGAGGCTCGCCCAGAAATCCATCGCCACGGTCCTGAGCTGCACCTCCACCGGCACCGACACCACCCGGTCGGACATGAAGACCGGAATCTCGACGAGCAGGTGCAGGCTGCGGTACCCGTTCGGCTTCGGCTTCTCGATGTAGTCCTTGGTCAGCACGAGCTCGACGTCCGGCTGCCGGGTCAGCATCGCGGCGACCGTGTAGACGTCCGACACGAACCCGCACACCACCCGGATGCCCGCGATGTCGCGAATGCGCTGCCGCAAGTCGGCATACGTGAACGGGCAGCCGATGCGCTGCGCTTTCGCGGAAATGCTGGCGGGCGTCTTCAACCGCGGCCGGACATGCTCGATCGGATTGCCGGTCCCGCGATGGGTCAGCTCCTCAGCCAGGATCTCGATCTTTGTCTTGATCTCCGCAAGTCCGAACCGATACACCATCAGGAAGTGGTCGAGATCGGTCATGTGATCACGGAGCATCTCGGGCATGGGCCCGGTGCCACGCGGCACTAACTGCCCGTCGTCTGCTCCCGGACGCGAGTTCGCCACCCCGGTGAACCTATCGGTTTCCGCTGCTCCAGGCGCACGTTTGCCTCCACCCGCTGCCCCGCCACGGTTCCCGCGAGCACCAGGACCACCCCGGCCACGACCATCGGCGTCAGGTGTTCCCCGCCGATCCCCACCCCGATCAGAACCGCCCACACCGGCTCGGTGCCCAGCAGCAGCGAGGCACGCGCCGCCGACGTCCGCCGCACCGCCCAGAGTTGCACGAGAAACGCAAACACACTGCAACCCAGCGCAAGATACGTCACCGCCAGCCACTGACTTATTTCGTACGAGGGAAGCGCCGTCCCCAGGCCCGGACCGACGGCCGCCGTGAACAGCACCGCGCCAACCACAGTCTGCACCGTGACCAGCGAAAACGTATCGTGATTCCGGCCGAGGGCTGGATGCCCGGAGAGCGTCACGTGCGCCGCACGGATCACCGCCGCGACCAGGATGAGCGCGTCCCCGATCGACGGAGCGGCCAGCCCGGGCCCGCTCACCAGCAGAACCACTCCCCCCACGGCCACCCCGGCGGCGACGAAGAACCGGGGCGGAAGCCAGCGCCGGCCCGCGACCCCCTCGAGCATCGGCGTGAGCAGGATCGTCAGGCTGATCAGCACACCGGCGTTGGTGGCCGACGTGTGCGCCACCCCGTACGTCTCGAACGCCAGCACCGAGGCCTGCGTCAGCCCGAGGAGCAGTCCCACGGAGAGTCCCCGCTTCGGAGTCCGCGCCCGCTGCTCTCTGCTCACCGCCCGCCGCACGGCCAGCACCGGCAACATCGCGAACGCCGAGATCAGATAACGCAGCGCCAGCAGGACCAGCACCCCGCCGGCCGCCGCCGTCAGATCCTTGGCCACGAGATAGCTGCTGCCCCAGATGACCGCGACGGCCAGGAGCGGAAGATCTTTCACCACACACCGCAGCCTGCGTCCCGCCGACGATGAAGACCAGCCCCGAGCTTCTGAACCGATGGTGTAGTCATACCTAATGGATCTGCACCACCTGCGCCTCCTGCGCGAGCTCGGTGACCGGGGCAGCGTCGCCGCCGTCGCCGAGGCGCTGCACATCACCCCGTCGGCCGTCTCACAGCAGCTCAAGGTCCTGCAACGCTCGGCGCGGGTGCCCCTGACCGAGCGCCGCGGCCGCCGGCTCGTGCTCACCGGGGCGGGCCGGGCCCTCGCCACCGCTGCCGGGGAGATCTGGACCGCGCTCGACAGGGCGGCCCGGGTCGTCGACACGTACCTCGAAGATCTTGAATCTCCGGTGAGCGTCGCCGCTTTCCACAGCGCCGCCCTCGCCTACTTCCCCCGGTTGATCAGCGAGACGGGGCCGCCGGTGCGCTGCTCCGACGAGGACGTGGCGCACGCCGACTTCCCGGCGCTGGTGGCCGACTACGACCTGGTGATCGCGCACCGGCTGGCGCACAGCCCGCCATGGCCGGCCGACCGCCTCACCGTGATCCCGCTGATCTTCGAGCCGCTCTACGTGGCAGTGCCGGCCGGCCACCCCCTGACCGCCCGCCCCGCGCTGACCGTTTCCGACGTCTGCGACCAGCCCTGGATCAGCGTCCACGACGGCTTCCCGCTGGAGGGCGTGCTGACCGCGATCGGCGCCGCCGCGGGCCGGCCCCTCGACATCGCCCACCGGATCAACGACTTCACCGTCGCGGCAGCTGTCGTCGCGGCGGGCGGCGGCCTCGCGCTGCTGCCCGGCTACACGAGCGTCCCCGATCCACGGCTCACGCTGCTGCCCCTCACCGATCTGCCGGCCGGCCGCCACATCGACGTCCTGACCAGGCCGGAAACGCTGCACCGGGCCTCCGTGCGGACGGTCCTGGAGAGGCTGCGCACCGATCCCGCCCACCCGGGACCTTCGCCTCTGCCCTGACCGTCTGCCGCCACGCCCTTTGCGAGGTCGTCGTCGTCCCCGAATCTGTCCCCCGCCTAAGCCGGTCTCGCCTGGGCCGAATCGGACACGCGCGCTCTCAGACGGCCTGGGCCGAATCGGACACGCGCGCTCTCAGACGGCCTGGGCCGAATCGGACACGCGCGCTCTCAGACGGCCTGCGCCAACTCCCGCCGCGACGTCACGCCGAGCTTCGTGAACACCTTCCGCAGATGCCACTCGACGGTCCGCGGGCTCAGGAACAGCGTCGCCCCGATCTCCGGGTTCGTCCGCCCCGCCGCCGCCAGCCGGGCGATCTGCTCCTCCTGCGACGTCAGTTCGTCACGCACCCCCGATGACCGCTTCCGAACAGTCTCGCCCGTAGCCGTCAACTCCCGCCCGGCCCGATCGGCGAACCCCTCCGCACCCATCGCGACGAAGGCCTCATGCGCCGCCCGTAGCTGCTCACGAGCGTCACCACGCCGGTTCTCCCGCCGCAGCCACTCGCCGAACAGCAGCCGCGCCCGGGCCAGTTGAAGGCCGAGCTGCGTGGCCCCGAGTTCCGCCACCGCTGTCCGATAACGACCCTCGATGCGGGCATCCGTCGAGGGCGACGCGAGCGCGTCGGCCAGGGCCTGGGTGCCGCGAGCCCATGCCGTTCCGATTGATTCCGTACGCGCGGAGAGCCTCTCCCGCGCCTCCGCCGCGACTACGCCGTCCCCGGTCCGGGCCGCGGCCTCGACCAGCTCGACGAGCCCCCACTGCGTCACCGCGAGGTCGTCGAAAGCGGTCGCCTCCCGGGCCGCCGCGAGCGCCGCCGCATAGTTGCCGAGGCCGTTGTTCAGCACCGCCCGGCTGTACCCGGCCACCCCCAGCAACCACCCGGCCCCACCGGCGCGGGCGTCCGCCTCCACGCTGTCGATCAGTTCCGCCGACCGCCCCCGATGAGCGGCGAGGATGATCGCGGTGGCCGGATGCGGCGACGGCCCGGCCGTGTTCTCCGCGAGCGCGGCCGCCTCGTCGAGCAGGCCGGCGGCGTCGGCGAACCGTCCCGCATAGATCAGCGCGGTCGCCCGGAACGTCAACGCCGTAGGCAGCACCGACAGCACCCGCCCGGCCCGGGCCGCCTGGACCGCCCGCTCGGTACGGTCGAAGAAACCGGCGTCGTCCCAGATCTCGTGCACCACCATCCCGGTGAGCCACAACAGCTCGAGGTCCCGATCGGCCGGAATGGAGGCGACCGCCTTGGTGAGCACCGGCGCGGCGGCCGTGATCCCCTCGCGCTGCCAGGTGATCAGCCCTGCCAGCAGTTGCCCGGCAGGCTCGTCCCCACCGGCCATCCCCGAAGCGGCATCCACGACGAGACGCAGGTCCGCGCTCCCCCGCGCCTGCCCCGAAGGAGAGGGAGCGCCAGCAGAGGAGGGCCCGCTCAAGGGAGAGCGCACGCCCGCGGAGGAGACTGCGCCCGCGGACGACGACGCTCCTAAGCGGCCCGCGTTGATGGCGGCTCCCATCGCGGACAGATAGGTCTCGCGGGCCGCGGCCGGATCCAGCTCCGCCAACCGGGCGGCCGCCTCCAGCAGCGGCGGGATGGCGGCGCGCCCGGTGTTGCGGGTGAACGCCACCCGGGCGCGCAACCGTTCGGCCGCGGCGCGCTGGACGGCGTCGAGGGGGCCCAGTTCGGCGGCGGCGAGCAGGTCGGGCACCTGGGCCACGGCGCCGGCGGCGAAGCGGGCGTGGGCGGCGGCGAGGGTACGGGCGGCGCGCAGGCCCGGGTCCAGGGTGAGTTCGGCGGCGCGTTCCAGGAAGGAGGCCGCCGCCGATCGGCCGCCGCGGGCCAGGGCGCGGTCGGCGGAGCGTTCGAGTTCCGCGGCCACCGCGGCGTCCGGGCCGGCGGTGGCGTGCGCGCGGTGCCAGGCCCGGCGGTCCGGGTCCTGATCGGGATCGGTCACCTCGGCGAGGGCGTGGTGGACGGCGCGCAGCGCGGCCGGGTCGGCGGCGCGCCACGCCGCCGAGCGGACCAGCGGATGCCGGAACCGTACCCGGGCTCCCAGCTCGACCAGCCCGGCGGCCTCGGCCGGCGCCGCCGCGTCCGGGCCGACCCCGAGCCGGTCGAGGGCGCGCCAGAGCAGCGGCACGTTCCCGACCGGCTCGACCGCCGCGGTGAGCAGCAGCGTCCGGGTGTCGGCGGGCAGCCCGGCGATCCGGCGCTGGAACCTCTCCTCGATCCGCGCCACGAGAGCCTGCCGCGGCTTCCCGCCGGATTGGGAGGAACCGTCGAGGAAGGAGCGCGGCGACGACGAGAAGCCGAACGCCAGCTCGGCCGGCGACAGGTCGCGCGGCAACTCGAGCAGCGCCAGCGGATTGCCCCGCGTCTCGGCCACGATCCGTTCCTTCACCCGGGCGTCGGCCAGGCCGGGCAGCACCGCGTCCAGCAGGGCGAGCGCGTCCGCCTCCGGCAGGCCGTCGACCAAGAGCTCCGGCAGACCGGCGAGGAGAGGCAAGGCCGGCGAGCCTGCCGCGAAGATCGGCGACCGGGCCTCGAAGATCGGTGACCGGGCCTCGACTGCCGGCGACCGGGCTTCGAAGACCGGCGACCGGGCCTCGGCTGCCGGCGACCGGGCTTCGAAGACGGGCGAACGGGCCGCGAAGACCAGCGCCACCGACTCGGCGTCCAGCCGGCGGGCCACGAACGTGAGGATCACCTCGGACATCCGGTCCAGCCACTGGGCGTCGTCGACCACCACGACGAGGGGCCGCTCGGAGGCCGCCTCGGCGAGCAGGCCGAGCACGGCCAGCCCGACGATCAGCGCGTCCGGCGGCGGCCCGGCGCTGAGGCCGAACGCCGTGGACAGCGCCTCCCGCTGCGGGCCGGGCAGCTTGCCGAGGTGCTCCAGCAGCGGGGCGACCAGCTGCTGGAGCGCCGAGTAGGCGAGCTCGGTCTCCGGTTCGACGCCGGCGGCACGGACCACGCGGCCGGCCGGTGAGTGCGCGGTCAGGTAGTCCAGCAGCGCGGTCTTGCCGGCGCCGGCCTCACCGCGCAGGACCAGCACCCGGCTGTGCCCGTCCCGTACGTCCCGGAGCAGCCGGTCGAGCGTCTCCCGCTCCCGCCGCCTGCCGCGCAGCTCGATATCCCCGTGCACGTGGTCGGAGACTACACGGGCCGCACCTCCGTGAGCTCGCCGTCGGAGAGCCGGATCCACCGGTCCACACCGATCGCGGCGAGGAATCGTTCGTCGTGGCTGACCACCACGAACGCGCCCTGATAGGACTCCAGCGCCGCCTCCAGCTGGCCGACGCTGACCAGGTCGAGGTTGTTGGTCGGCTCGTCGAGCAGGAGCAGCTGCGGCGCCGGTTCGGCGTAGAGGATGCAGGCGAGCGTGGCCCGCAGCCGCTCGCCGCCGGAGAGCACCCGCACCGGCAGGTGGGCCCGGCCGCCCCGGAACAGGAAGCGGGCGAGCAGGTTCATCCGCTCCGCGTCCGGCAGGTTCGGGGCGAAGGCCGCCATGTTCTCGGCGACCGTGCGGTCCTCGTCCAGCAGGTCGAGGCGCTGGGAGAGGTACGCCGTCGGCACCGCGCCCGTGATGAGCCGGAGCAGCGTGGACTTGCCGGCCCCGTTCGGCCCGGTCAGCGCGATCCGCTCCGGTCCGCGAATGGTCAGGTCGACCCCTTCGAAGATGACACGGCCGGCGTACGCAGCAATCAGGTTCTGCCCCGAGAAGACCGTCTTGCCGGCGGGCACGCGTGTCCCGGGCAGCTCGATCGCGATCCGGTCGTCCTGGCGGGCCGCCCACCCCGCCGCGTCGAGCCGGGCCTGCGCATCGGCGACCCGGGAGGCGTGCACGTCACCGGCCTTCGCGGCGGACACCTGCGCGCTCCGCTTGAGACCGCCCGCGATGATCCGGGCGAGACCGGCGTCGGCGAGGTTGCGGGACGCGTTCGACGCCCGCCGGTCGGAGCGCTCCCGCGCCTGCTGCATCTCGCGCTTCTGCCGTTTCAGATCCTGCTCGGCGTTGCGGACCTGCCGCTCGGCCACCTCGCGCTCGCCGCGCAGCGCCTCCTCGTAGTCGCTGTAGGTGCCGCCGAACCAGCGGATCTCGGCGCCGCCGCCGGCGGAGGAGGAAGAGGAGGAGCCGAGCGCCGCGACCCGGTCCACCTCGTCGAGCAGTTCCCGGTCGTGGCTGACCAGCAGCAGGCAGCCGCCCCACGAGCGCAGCACCGCGACGAGCCGTTCGCGCGCCTCCCGGTCGAGGTTGTTGGTCGGCTCGTCGAGCAGCAGCACGTCGGGGCGTTTCAGCAGCTGGGCGGCGAGGCCGAGGGAGACGACCTGGCCGCCGCTGAGCGTGCCGAGCAGCCGGTCGAGGGTCACGTCGCCGAGGCCGAGACGGTCGAGCTCGGCGCGGCTGCGCTCCTCGACGTCCCAGTCGTTGCCGATCGTGGCGAAGTGCTCCTCGCTCGCGTCGCCGGCCTCGATGGCGTGCAGCGCGGCCAGCACCCCGTCGACGCCGAGCACCTCGGCGACGGTCTGGCCGGAGACGAACGGCAGGTGCTGTGGCAGGTAGCCGAGCACGCCCCGCACCGAGACGCTGCCGGACGACGGGCGCAGCTCACCGGCGATCAGTTTGAGCAGGGTGGATTTGCCGGCGCCGTTGGCGGCCACGAGGCCGGTGCGCCCGGCCGGCACGGAGAAGGACAGGTCCTGGAAGACCGGGGTGTCATCGGGCCAGGAGAAGGACAGGGCAGAGCCCACGACGAATGCGTCGGACATCGATAAGCCTCAATGGAAGAAGGTGCAGGGACACGGCGGGACCACGCCGGGCGCTACCCCGAGATGTCCAGATCACCTTCCATGCCGACAACCGTAGCGTCACACTCCCATCGCGTCGAAGAATTTCAGCCAGATCTCGCTGCGGGTCGGGAACGACGGAACCGCGTGCCGCAGCCTGCGGACCGGCACCTCACCGACGATCGCGATCGTGGCGGCGTGCAGGAAGTCGGCGATCTCCGAGCCGGTGATCGTGACGCCGGCCAGCACGCCACGGTCCTCGTCGACGAGGAATCGGGCCGTCCCGCCGTTCCCGCCCGCGAACGACCCGCCCGCGTTGCCGTCGGTGGGGATGTCGACCACCCGGACGCGCACGTTCGCCGCCGCGGCGCTCGCGGTGCTGTGCCCCACCGACGCCACCTGCGGTTCCGTGAAGATCACCCGGGGCGATCCGGCGCCGTCGGCCAGGTGCTCCTCCGCCATCGGCTCGCCGAGGATCTCCGCCGCCGCGATCCGGCCCTGGTATTTCGCCATGTGCGTGAAGAGCGCCCGCCCGTTGAGATCACCGATCGCGTACAGCCACTCGGTGCCCGGGATCCGCATCCGCTCGTCCACCGCGACCGACGTCACGCCGACGGTCTCCAGCCCCAGACCCGAGGTCTGCGGCGTGCGGCCCGCCGCGATCAGCACCTCGCTCGCGCTCACCGAGGCGCCGTCGCTGAGCGTCACGACAACCCCCTTATCGGTACGAGTGACCCCGACCGCTCTGACCCCCTCGCGCACCTCGGCGCCCTGCTCCCGGAGGGACGCGACGACCTGCTCCCCGGCGAAGTCCTCCTCCTTCGGCAGCACGTTGCCGACGAGCGTGACCCGCGAACCGAGCGCGGTGTAGGCCTGGCTCATCTCCGATCCGACCACCCCGGCCCCGATGATGACCAGCGACTCCGGGATCTCCTGCGCGGTGACCGCTTCCCGGTTGGTCCACGGCTTCGCCTCGGCGAGCCCCGGGATCGGCGGGATCGTGGCGCGCGTGCCGCCGGCGAGGATGACCGCCCGCCCGGCCTCGACGACCTCCTCGTCGCGCCCCTCCGCCGTGATCGCGACCCGGCGCTCGCCGGCGAGGCGGCCCCGGCCCCGGATCAGCGCGATGCCGCGCTCCTCGAGCCAGGGCACCTGGCCGGCGTCGTCGAGGTGCCCGATCAGCTCGTCCCGCCGGCGCAGCACGGCCGCCACGTCGAGGCCGCCGGTGACCGCCTCGGCCACGCCCGGGACCCGGCGGGCTTGAGCGAGCAGCTCACCGGGGCGGAGCAGGGCCTTGGACGGGATGCACGCGTAGAACGAGCACTCCCCGCCGACCTTGTCGGCCTCGACGACCGCCACGCTGAGCCCGGCTTCGGCGAGATATCCGGCCGCGACCTCGCCACCCGGCCCGGCACCGACCACCACCACATCGAAAGTTCGCATGCCCCTCATCCTCGCCCTTCTCGATGAACTCAGGCGCCCAGTCCCGCCGCCTTCGCCATGTACGACGCGTACCACGAGGGCCAGTTCTCGTCGCGAACCCCGCCGAGCTCCGCCTCCTCGTGGGCGCCGTGCGCGATCGCCGCCTCGCGCAGCGCCCTCTCGACCGCGGCGACGTCGTCGTAGACCACGTGGCTGATCCGGCCCGGCCGCCGTGTGGTCACCTCCTGCACGAAGAACCGGTTGCCGTCCGGGTCGGCGAAGGACAGGAACGACCCGTACGACGTCCGGTCCGGCTGCGGCCCGGCCACCCGCGCGGCCGTGCCGGCGTGGTGGAACACCCCACCGGCGTCGTGGAAGATCTCGCTGACCGGCACGCCCTTGGCCGTCAGGTCCTTGTGCGCCGCCTCGATGTCGTCCACCACCAGGTGCACCGCCTCCGACGACCCCGGGGCCGCGCCGGTGACCCCCGACCCGATGATGATCGAGGCGCTCGACCCGGGCGGCGTGAAGTGCACGACCCGGAATCCCTCCGGCCCCGCGTAGTCGACGTCCTCGCGGAATCCGAGCCGGCCGTAGAACTCCTTGGCCCGGTCCACGTCCGAGACGGGCAGCACCACGATCTCGAGCTTGTAGTCCACCATCGCCCTGCTCCTCACCCTCTGCCGATGCCGTCCGGCATCTGACCTAGACGATGGCCCGCCACCCGGGCGCCTCGCCCCAGGGGGACACCCTGGCCCACCCCCGTGCCCGGGTCGCCCGGGAGCGCTCATCGCACCGTCACCCCCTCGGCGAAGCGGATCGCCTCGTCGCGGGTGAGCGGGAAGTCCCAGCTGACCTCCAGCGTCCGGCCGCCGCCGAGGTCGACGTCGAGCTTGCCGGGATCGCTGTAGTAGGACGCGGCCCGCCCGCCGACCGTCACCGCCTCGGGGCCGGCCTCGACCAGGGGCGCATAGGGCTCGTCCACCACGAACGCGCAGAGCCCGGCCGGCTGCCGCCCGGACGTCACCACCTCGGGCGCCGCCGCACAGAGGGCGGTGTCGCTCTGGTGCTGCAGCCCGAAACCGGGCGGGACCAGCGCGAACGTCACGTCGGCCGGGCCGGCCGGGACACTCCCCGGCTCGAGCCCGCGGGCGAAGCGCAGCACGTCCTGCTCGCTGCGGTCGCCCCAGCTCAGCACCTGCATCCAGGCGCCGCCCGCCGACCGCCAGCGGACCCCGACGAACTCCTCCCCCGGCTCGGCGCCGTCGAAGGTCGACGCGGTCCGCACGGTCGCCGGCCGGCCGCCCACCTCGCCGGCGTGGTCCTCCTCGCCCTCGGCCTCCCACTCCGGCTCGACCGGACCGGTCTCGGCGGCCAGCACCGACGAGTCGTGCTCGTAGGTGAGCAGCACGTTCGCCCCCATCACGGTGACGACCGGCGAGCCTGCCCCGGACGGCACCCAGCCCGGCTCGAACGGGAACGCCGGCGCCGGCCACGACGGGACCGGCCACGACGGCCCGACCTCGTCGGCGGGCGGCGGCAGGGCGCGGCCGTCCCGGTTCGCCAGGATCACCGGCACGGCGACGACCGCCGCGAGCGCCACGGCCGCCGTGCCCCCGGCCAGCACCGCCCGCCGGCGCCGGTCACGCCGGACGCCGGCGCTCACGTTGTGCCACATGTCCAGCTGCGGCCCCTCGCCGTGGAAGGACGAGGCCCGGGTCCGCAGGGTCTCCCGCAGGTCTTCTTCGAGGCTCACGACGACGCTCCCGACTTCTCGACGGCCAACTCGGCCCGCAGCCTGGCCAGGCCGCGGGCGGC
The DNA here is from genome assembly GCF_040639855.1 of Actinoplanes sp. NPDC023714. NCBI lineage: Bacteria > Bacillati > Actinomycetota > Actinomycetes > Micromonosporales > Micromonosporaceae > Actinoplanes > Actinoplanes sp. NPDC023714. Next base: position 190,101 of record NZ_JBFAAR010000009.1, on the reverse strand, counting down.
GTGCACCCGGACCGTGGCGGGCGAGCAGCGCAGCACCTCGGCGATCTGCTTGTCGTCGAGGTCTTCGTAGTAGCGCAGCACCAGCACGGCCCGCTGCGCCCGGGTCAGCAGCCGGAGCCGGGCCCACAGGTCGTCCCGGGCGGCCTGCTCGTCGGCGAGGTCGCCGGTCGCCGCCCGGTCCTCGGCGACCGCTCCCGGCCGCTCCGAGCTGGATCTTCGGCGGAGCCAGCTGACATGCGACCGCACCAGCGCGGCACGGAGATAGGCGTCGGGCTGCTCGGCCTCCATGCGCGGCCACCGCCGATAGGCCTTGACCAGCACCTCCTGCACGAGATCCTCGCCGAGATGCCGGTCGCCGCAGAGCAGGTAGGCGAACCGGCGCAGCGTGTCGCCCCGCGCCTTCACGTATTCCTCGAAGCTGCTCCGCATCACAGGACCCCCTCACCATGAAAGACGAGGCGAGCGAGCGGACCTGTTTACAAGACGCGCCGCAAGAGGGTAGGAACAGCACCCGTGTCCTTGATCCAATGCGAGAGCCTGGTCCGGATCTACCAGACCGGCTCCATCGAGGTGCAGGCCCTGCAGGGCCTGGACCTGGCCGTCGACGCCGGCGAGATGATCGCCGTGGTGGGCGCGTCCGGGTCCGGCAAGTCCACGCTGCTCTCGATCCTGGCCGGCATCGACGCGCCGACGGCCGGCCGGGCGCACGTCGACACGTGGGACCTGCTCGCCATGTCGCGCGCCGACCGGGTGCGCTACCGGCGGCACACGGTCGGGTTCGTCCGGCAGCAGACCGCGAGCAATCTGGTCCCGTACCTCTCCGCCCGTCAGGTCATCGACCTGCCGATGGCCGCCGCCCGGATGCCGCGGCGAGCCCGGCGCGAACGCGCCGGCGAGCTGCTGGAGACGCTCGGGATCGCCGATTGCGCGGACCGGCGCCCGGCCCAGATGTCCGGCGGGCAGCAGCAGCGGGTGGCCATCGCGGTGGCGCTCGCGAACCGCCCGCGGGTGCTGCTCGCCGACGAGCCGACCGGCGAGCTCGACACCACCACCTCGGCTCAGGTCTTCGACGCGTTACGGCAGGTCAACCGGGAACTCGGGGTGACCGTCGTGGTGGTCACCCACGATCCGTCGGTGAGCGGGCAGGTGGAGCGGACCGTGGCGATCCGGGACGGCCGGACCAGCAGTGAGGTGCTGCGCCGGACCGCGACCGCGGAGAACGGCGACACCCACGTGATCGCCGAGGAGTACGCGGTCATGGATCGGGCCGGCCGGGTGCAGATCCCGCGCGAATACCGTGAGGCGCTGGCGCTGACGAAGCGTGTCCGTCTCGCTCTCGAAACCGACCACATCACCCTGCGAGCAGCCGAAAAATCGGAAGACCATGCTTAGCGTACGAAATATCGACCGCGTCTTCGGCACCGGCGCGACGGCCGTGCACGCCCTCCGCGACGTGAGCTTCGACGTCGAGCCCGGCACCATGGTCGCCCTCGTCGGACGATCGGGTTCCGGCAAGACCACCCTGCTCAACGTGATCGGCGGCCTGGACCGCCCGGACGCCGGGCAGGTGCACGTCGACGGCACCGAGGTGACCGCGCTCGACGAGGACGGCCTGTCGATGCTGCGGCGCGAGAAGGTCTCGTACGTATTCCAGACCTTCGGCCTGATCCCGGTGCTCTCCGCGGCCGAGAACGTGGGCGCCCCGCTGCGGCTGGCCCGCACCCCGGCCGCCGAACGGGAGCGGCGGGTGGCGCTGCTGCTCGACCTGGTCGGCCTCGCGGGCCACGCCGAGCAGCGGCCCGGCGAGCTCTCCGGCGGCCAGCAGCAGCGGGTCGCGATCGCCCGGGCGCTCGCCGCGTCGCCGCGGCTGCTCATCGCCGACGAGCCGACCGGCCAGCTGGACGCCGAGACCGGCAGGTCGGTGATGGCCCTGCTGCGCGGCGTCGTCGAGTCGGAGGGCGTCACCGCGCTGATCTCCACCCACGACCCGGTCATGATGGCCCTGGCCGACCGGGTGATCGAGATCAGCGACGGACGGGTCGCCGCGGCGTGCTGAGGCTCCTCGCCGGCCGGGCGCTGGCACAGTGGCGGCTCCTCGGCGCCCTGCTCGCCGTCGTGACCGTCGGCGCCACCCTGCTCGGCACGTGCGCGCTGCTCGTCACCCGGACGGCCGACCGCGCCCTGGAGGTGGCCGCGTCCCGGGCGACGGCCGCCGACCGTGCGGTCACCGCCTACACCGTCACGATCCGCGGCGGGGACGCGGCGGGCGTCGCGGCCGACACCCGTGACCTGCTGACCACGTCGCTCCGGCCGTTCCCGTCCCGGACCACCGGGCGCGCCTCGGCCGTGATGCGCTACTTCGCGAACCGGTCGGCCGCCTACCTCTCCGCCGTCGAGGACCTGAGGGGCAGCGCCGAGCTCGTCACCGGCCGCTGGCCGGCGAAGCCCGGTGAGGCCGCGGTCCTGGACACCACGGCGCGCCAGCTCGGCCTCGCCCCCGGCGACCGGGTGCGCCTCGGCCGGGAGATGGTCCGCGACCCGGCCCCGGAGACCGGCGTGACGGTCGTCGGCGTGGTCCGCCCGCTCGCCGGCGCGGGCTGGGACCGGGACCCGCTCGGCGGCGCCGGGTTCGACCCGGCCTTCCGCGACAACCGGGCCACCGGCGCGTACGGCCCGTTCCTGGTCGGCTGGGACGACCTGCTCGCCGGCGACTCCACCCTGGACCGGCTGGAGATCACCGCCCACCCCGACCTGTCCGCTCCGCACCTGGCCGACCTCGACGCGGTCACCGCCACGGTCGCGGGCGCCGACCGCCGGCTCGCCCGGATCCTCGGCGACCGCGTCCAGATCGAGCGGATCGCCTCGGACCTGCCGTCCGTGCTCCGCGCGTCCCGCCACCAGCAGCAGGTCACCAACGCCGCGGTGCTGGCCGTCGCGGTGCTCGGCGGCATCCTCACCGCGACCGCCCTCGCCCTGGCCGGCCGGCTCACCACCGACCTGCGGGCCGGCGAGACCACGCTGCTGTCGTCGTTCGGCACGAGCCGGGCGCAGCTCCTCGCGCTGGCCGTCACCGAGGCCGCCGCGCTGGCCCTGCTCTCGGCCGCGATGGCGCTGCCCGCCTCGACGCTGCTGCACGCGGCCCTCACGAACCTGCCCCCGCTGTCCGGCGCCGGCCTCGCCGAGGCGACGGCCGTCCGGGTGGAGGGCGTCCAGATCCTGGCGGTCGGCGCCGGCGCCCTCGTCCTGGCCGTGATCCTGCTGGTGGCGGGCCTGCGCACGGCCGCCGGCACCGGCGAACGCACCCGCCGCGACCTGCTCGCCCGCTCCGGCGCCGACCTGCTGCTGGTGGCCCTCGCGGCGGGCGGCTGGTGGCAGCTGCGAGCCCAGCCGTCCGGCGGTTCGGGCAGCCCCGACGCGGTCCGGGTCCTGGCGCCGGCCCTGCTGCTGGTGGCCGGCGCCGCCCTCGCGCTGCGCCTCGCCCCGCCCGCGCTGGCGCTGGCCGACCGGGCCGCCCGCCGCGCGAACAGCCTTCCCCTGCCGCTCGCCGCGTTCGAGGCGGCCCGCCGCCCGCAGGCCACCGCGGCCGGTCTGCTGGTGGTGCTTGCCTGCGCGGCCGGGACGTTCGGGATCGCCCTCGACGCCACCTGGGACCGCTCGCAGCGCGACCAGGCGGCCCTCGCGGTCGGCACCGATCTCACGCTGGCGCTCACCCGCGCGCCCTCGTCCGGCCAGGGCGCCGTCGTCGCCGAGGCGGCCGGCGGGACGGTCAGTCCCGCGGTGAACCGCGGGGTCTCGGTCGGTCAGTGGCTGGGCGGCGACGGCGCGGCGCCCCGGCTCGTCGCGGTCGACGCCGACCGGGCCGGCGCGCTGCTGCGCGGACGGCTCGACGACGGACGGACCTGGGCCGATGTGGGTGCGAAGCTGGCCGCGCCGGCCGCCGCGACCGGCCTCGAGCTGACCGCGGTCCCGACGCTGACCGGGACGGCCTCCGGCGACGTGGACCTCTCGGTGACGCCGGAGCTCCTCCTCGAGGACGCGACCGGCCTGCGGACCACCTGCGCAAGCGTTCCGCTTGCGCTCGACGGGCGGCCACACCGGCTGGGTGCGTGCGTTCCGCTTCCGGGGGTACGGGTGATAGCGGTCGCCCTGCCGGTCACCGGCGACGCGATCCAGTGGGACGCCACGGACGACAGCACGGTGTCCGTCACGCTGACCGTGCCCGGTCCCTCCTCCCCCGCTTCTTCCGGCGGATGGACCGCGACCTCGGCCGCGCCCGCCCCGGAGCAGCTCACGGATCCGGCGGTCGCTCCGTCCGGCGCCGGGCTCACCATGACCGGGACCGTGGTGCTGGGCGGTTATCCCGAGGCCGCCCGTAAGCTCGTCGCCACCGCGTTCCCCGATCCCGGAGCCGTTCCCGTGGCGGTCTCCTCCGGCTTCGCCGAAGACCTCGGGGTACGGGTCGGCAGCGCGCTCGACCTGACGGTGGGCCTGACCGCCGTCCGGATCCGGATCGCCGACGTGGTCCCGGCCGTCCCGGCCGCGCCCGGTGGCGCCGCGGTGCTCGCCGACCTGGACACCCTGTCGCGCGCCCTCGCCGTCCGCGGCGACCTGGCCTCCCCGGTCGACGCCTGGTGGGCCGGCGACCCGGACCGCACCGACCTCGCCGGCCTGCACCTGGGCGAGGTCGTCACCCGGGCCAGCGAGGTCGGACGACTCTCCGCAGGACCGGTCCCGGCCGGCCTGCCCGCCGTGCTGCGCCTGCTCGTCCCGGCCGCGGCCCTGCTGCTCCTGGCCGGGGTGCTCCTGCACGTCACCTGCGACCTGCAGGCCCGCGCCCTGGAGGTGGCCCGGCTGCGCGGTCTCGGCATGACCCGCAGGGAGATCCGCCGGACCCTGCTCGGCCAGCACACGGTCGTGCTCCTGCCCCTGCTCACGGCCGGGGCCGTGGTCGGCGCGCTGGCGACCTGGACCGTCGCGCCCCTGCTCGTCCGATCGGAGAACGGCGCCGCCCCGGTGCCGGAGGCCGTCCCGGTCTGGCCCTGGCCGGCCGAGGCCGGTCTCCTCCTCGCCCTGCTCGCCGGATGCCTGCTGGCCGTGACCGTCGTGGTCGTGGTCCAGTCCCGCCGGGCCGACAGCGAACACCTGCGAGTCGCCTCATGAAGCCGCCCGTTCCGCACTGGCCCAGCGTCCGGGGGCGAGCCCGCGCCGACGTCGTGCCGCTGCTGCTCACCGCACTGGTCGTGGTGATCGTGACGGCGCTGGCCGGCACCGTACCCGCGCTGCTGACGTCGACGGCCGACGAGGCCGTGCGGGACGCGGTACGCCGCGCCGGCGACGCGGCCGACGTCACGGTCGCGGCCCGCTGGGAGCCGGACATCGGCGACCAGGGCCGGTTCCGGATGCCCCGGCTCGCCGAGGACGTCGACGCGCTGCGCGACCGTTCCCTCGACCAGCTCGACGGCGACCTGCGCGGCGCGCTGCGGCCGCCGGTCGCCGGGGCCCTCTCGCCGACCCTGAACATCACCGACGGCAGCCTGCTGCGGACCCTGCGGCTCGGCTACCTCTCCTACGGCCCCTCCGCGGCGTCCGGCTCCTCCGGAAGCTCCCCCGGGACGCCCGGCTCGGGCCCGGCCGTCACCTGGGTCTCCGGTAGCGCGCCCGGGCCGACCGTCCCGGCCGCCGACGGCAACGTCGAGGCGCCCGCGCTCGGCCCGCCCTGGACCGTCGCGATCGGCCTGTCCGAGACGGCGGCCGACCGGCTCGGCTACCGGCCCGGCGACCGCATCCCGGTGAAGGACCGGAACGGCAACGACAAGGACATCGTGGTGAGCGGCGTCTTCCGTCCGGCGGACCCGGCCGACCCGGCCTGGCGGCTGGCGCCGTGGCTGCTCGGACCGGTCGAGGGCTCGGACGGCCTGGGCACCACCCGCTTCGGCGGCCTGCTCTCCGCCGACTCGCTGCCGGACGCGCGGCTCGCGTTCGAGTCCGACGAGATGCGGCGCACCGTCTGGTTCAGCCCCGACCCGGACGTGCTCACCCTCGACTCCGCCGAGCGGATCGCCCGGACCGCCGTCAACCTGAAGGCCACCTCGGCGTCGACCAGCTCCTTCGACACCGACGCGACCTGGAACACCCAGCTCGACGCGGTGCTGCGCGACGTCCGCGACCAGGTCGACGCCGCGTACGCCCAAGCGTCCGTGCTGCTCATCGCGGTCCTGACCACGGGCGTTCTGGTCCTGCTGCTCGCGGCCGGCCTGCTGATCCGCCGCCGGACGCCGGCCCTCGCCGTGGCCCGGCAGCGCGGAGCCGGGCTCCCGGTGCTGGCCGTCGAACTCGCCCTCGAATCGATAACGGTCACACTCCTGGCGGCGGCCGTCGGCGTGGCCTCCGCCCGTACCCTCATCGCTCTGGCCTCGGCCACCCCCGAAGCCGCCGCCGGACTCGCCTGGATCGCCCCCGTCGTCGTGGCCGCCATCGCGGCCGCACCCGCTCTCGGCGTCGTCGCCGCCGCCCGGGCCACCCGCGACCGCCGCGTCCCGGCGAACCGCAACGCCCGCCGCAGGCTGCTCAGGACCGCCCAGCTACGCCGAGCCGCCCTCGAACTGACAGTCGTCTTCGCGGCTGCCGGAGCATTCGCGGCGCTCTATCAACGCGGGGTCCAGCCGGGCGCCGCCGTCGCGCTGCCGGCCGCCGCCCCGACCCTCGGCGTGATCGTCGGCGGCCTGATCATTCTGCGACTCGTGCCGGTCGTCACCGGCCTCGTGCTGCGCCGCTCCCTGCGATCCCGCAGGCCCCTCGCCGTGTTCGGCGCGGCCCGGGCGGCGGAAAGCTCCCACGCCGCGTTGCCGCTGGTCACGCTCGTGGTGGCGGCGGGGCTGGCGACGTTCGCGTTCAGCGTCTCCGCGACGGTCGAGGGCGGCCTTGAAGACGGCGCCTGGCGGACCGTCGGCGCGGATGCCCGTCTCGACCTGGCACCCTCGGAGTCGGCTCCCGCGTCGGCGTCGGCGTCGGCTTCGGCGTCCTCGGATGCGGGCGCTGCGGCGGCGTCGGTGGTCGCGGCCCTCGGCGGGCAGCCCGGGGTCTCCCGCGTGGTGGCGGCCCAGGTGACGGACGGGGCCCGCGTCGTGACCGAGGAGGTGACCGCCACGCCGCGCCTGGTCGTGGTGGATACTTCCGCCTGGCGGGAGATGCTCGAAGGCACGCCGCTGACCGACGATTTACCAAGCGACATTCCCGACATTTCCGTCATGTCGGGCGGGGCGGTTCCCGCGCTCGTCCTGTCCGGTGACGGGAGCCTGCTGCCTGGCATGAAGCTGCAGCTGCTCCGCGACAGCGACGACAGCAGCAGCGGCAGCGGGGCTATTCCTCTGGCGGCCGTCGGTACGGCGCCCGCGGTCGGGGGTGCGCCCGACGTCGTCCTGGTCGACGTGAAGGCGCTGGCCGCGGCCGGGGTGACGAGCGTTCCGGACACCATCTGGGTGACCGGACCCGGGGCCGAGCGGGCCGTCACCTCCAGCGGTGTCGCCGCCGGGATGGTGCTGCGTTCGGACGTACTGCGCGAACGCCGCGACGCCCCCCTCGTCGCCGGCCTGCGCGAACTGGCCTGGGCGTCGGCGGCGGTCATGCTCGCGCTGGGGCTGCTGGGCTTCGCGCTGAGCGCCGCCTCCACCGCGCCGGCGCGATGGCAGACGTTGTCGCGGCTACGCACGATCGGCCTGCGCCCCCGGGACGCCCGCAGCGTCGCCACCGCCGAACTGCTGCCGCTCACCCTGACCGCGATGATCGCCGGGCCGGTGCTGGGGCTGGTGCTCGCCGGGCTCACGCTGGGGCCGCTCTCGCTGCGCCTGCTGACCGGCCAGTCCGCGGATCCGCTGCCCGCACCGCCCTGGCCCGCGCTGGCGCTGGTGGCGGCCCTGTTCCTAGCGGCGGCCCGCACGGTGGCGCCGCTGGAGGCCGCCCTGCGCCGCCGCCAGCGCCTGAGCGAGGTGCTCCGCGTAGGTTCCCTCTGACCGTGTCGAGTTGCGGTCCGCATCGCGCCCCAACTCAACACGCAACCCGCACAACCGGCAGACGTGTCGAGTTGAGGTCCGCATCACGCCCGAACTCAACACGCAACCGGCACGACCGGCACGACCGGCCAGCGTGTCGACTTGAGGTGAGCATCACGCCCCAACTCAACACGCAACCGGCACGACCGGCACGACCGGCACGACCGGTCAGCGTGTCGACTTGAGGTGCGCATCACGCCCCAACTCAACACGCAACCGGCACCACCAGCCAGCGTGTCGACTTGAGGTGCGCATCGCACCCGAACTCAACACGCAACCGGGACAACCGGCCGGGCGGGTGGGCTCGTCAGAGCGGCTTGATGTCGACCGGGATTCCGTTGAGGACGCTGTTGCCGGAGAGGGGGTCCATCACCAGTTCGTCGGTGAGGACATTCGCGTTGACTCCCGGGTGCTCGGACGCCACCGACAGGCGCGTGCCGGGCAGGTCGTGGCCCCAGCCGTGCGGCAGGCTCACCACGCCGGGCATGACGCGGTCGGTCACCTCCACACGGGCCGCGAGCGCCCCGGCCCGGGACACCACCTGCGCGGCATCCCCGTCGGTGAGGGCGAGGCGGTCCGCGTCGGAGGGGTGGACCTGGAGGGTGCAGCGGTCGCGGCCCTTCACCAGGGCCGGCACGTTGTGCATCCAGCTGTTGTTGGAGCGCAGATGCCGGCGGCCGATCAGGACGACCCGGTCACGGTCCCGGTCGAGGGCGTCGAGCAGCCGGGACGATTCGGCCGCGAGCGCCGGCACGCACAGTTCGACGGTGCCGCTCGGTGTCTTCAGGACGGACGGGATGCGGGGTACGAGCGGCCCGAGATCGATGCCATGCGGGTTCTCCAGCAGGCGTTCCAGCGTGAGGCCGCCGGGCCGTTCGCCGAAGCGGTCACCGTACGGGCCGGCGCGCAGCGCCACGTCGAGGAGCCGCTCGGCCGGCCCGTCGCCGCGCACGAGCTCACGGGACGAGGCGAAGCCTGACTTCTCCAGCGCCTGCGACAGGAGGTGATCGTGCACCGACGCCACGCCGGCCGAGCCCCGGCCGGTGGCGATCAGGATGAGCCGGGCCAGGATGTCGACCTCGTCCATGCCGCCCGGGTCGGCCGGGAAGACCGGCGGCGAGTACGCGGCGAAGTTGCGGACCGCGAACCCGAGGAACGAGAAGTCGAAGTGCCCCTTCTGGGTGGCCTCGAGCGGCGGCAGGATCACATCGGCGTGCCGGGTCGTCTCGTTCAGGTAGGGGTCGACGCTCACCATGAACTCGAGCCCGGCGAGAGCCCGGTCGAGCCGGCCGCTGTTCGGCGTGGACAGCACCGGGTTGCCGGCCACCGTGAGCAGCGCGCGGACCTGCCCCTCCCCCGGCGTCTCGATCTCGTCGGCCAGGGTGGCGACCGGCAGTTCGCCCTTGACCTCGGGGAACCCGCGGACGCGGCTGGTCCAGCGCCCGACGCTGAAACCGCGGCTGCCGGCACGGGCGGAGACACGGACGTGCGCCGCCTGCGGGAACATCACGCCGCCGGGCCGGTCCAGGTTGCCGGTCAGCACGTTGACGACGTCGACGAGCCAGCTCGTCAGGGTGCCGAATTCGACGGTGCAGGTGCCGATCCGTCCGTACACGGCAGCCCGATCCGCATGCGCAAGCTGCCGTGCCAGATCTCGCACCCGCTCGGCCGGCACGCCGCAGGCGGCCGTGATCTTCTCGGGCGCGAAGGCGGAGGCCAGTTCCCGGACCTCGTCGACACCGCTCACGTGCCCGTCGAGGTCGCGCAGCCGCACCAGATCCTCGTCGAAGAGCGTGTGCACGATGCCGAAGAGCAGATAGGCGTCGGTCCCCGGTTTGATGAAGAGGTGCTCGTCGGCATGCTCAGCAGTCCGGGTACGCCGTGGGTCCACCACGATGAAGCGCCCGCCGCGCGACCGGATCGCCTTGAGCCGGCCGGGGAAGTCGGCGGCCGTCGCGAGGCTGCCGTTCGACTCCCAGGGGTTGGCGCCGAGGATCAGCAGGAAGTCGGTGCGGTCGAGGTCGGGGACCGGGATGGTGAGCGGGTTGCCGAAGAGGTAGCCGCAGGAGACGTGCTTCGGCATCTGGTCGACGGTCGACGCGGAGAAGACGTTGCGGCTGGCGATCGACTTGATCAGCGGGGTGACGTAGAGGCCGCCCGCCATCGTGTGCGCGTTCGGATTGCCGAGGTAGACCGCGAGCGCGTCCCGCCCGTACGCATGAATGATCGGCCCCAACCGGGTCTCGATCTCGGCGAAGGCCTCGTCCCAGGTGACCTCGACGTGCTCGCCGCCGCGCCGCACGAGTGGCCGCCGCAGCCGGTCCGGGTCGCCGGTGAGCTGCCCGAAGGTGGCGCCTTTCGGGCAGACGAAACCCTGGCTGAACACGTGCTCGCGATCACCGCGGGCGGCGACGACGCGGTCCTCGCTCACGGTGAGCTCGAGACCGCAGGCCGCCTCGCAGAGCGGGCAGGTTCGGTACGCGGTACGCATGACAGACCACCGGCCTTCCGGTTACTCGCGAGTAGTCTGCCATGCGTTCCTCAAGATCGGCAGGTCGTCAGGCGGCCGTGCAGGTCACCGACGGGACCGGGTTGGAACCGGTCCACGAGCCGAGGAAGCCGAACGACGTGGTGCCGCCGGCCGCGAGCTTGCCGTTCCACGAGGCATGGCGAGCGGTGACCGCCGTGCCGCTGCTCGTCACGTCGGCGCTCCAGGCGTTCGTCACCTTCTGACCGTTCGCGTAGGTCCAGGTCACGGTCCAGCCGTTGATCGCGGCCGCGCCGGCGGTCACCTTCACCTCACCCTGGAAGCCGCCCTGCCACTGTCCGGTCACCGCATAGGTCGCCGTGCAACCACCGGACGGCGGCGGGGTGCTGGTGGAGGGCGACGGGGACGGCGACGCCGAGGACGAGGACGGCGACGGCTGCACCCCTCCGAAGATCGACGCCTGCTTGGCGGTCGCCTTGATGCCGTTGACCCCGTTGAAGATCCGGTCACCCCAGGTCGACAGGTTGTCCGGGTCGAAGCCGATCGCCATGTCCAGGATCGGGTCGGTGTTGCCGGCCCACGACCAGCCCAGGTAGCCGAGGTCCCGCTCGACCGCCTCGGCCAGCAGCGTCTCGTGGTCCACCTGCGACGAGTCGAACCGCCAGCCGAACTCGCCGATCACCAGCGGCCACCCGTTGTTCTCGAACGTGTCGAGGTAGTTGACGATCGACGCGGCCGTGTTGAAGACCGCGTACATGTGGATCGAGAGCACCGTGTTCTTCTGGACGTCGGCGTCGAGCACGGTCTGCGCGTTGTCCCGCATCGTGTACTGCCAGTCCTGGCCCCAGTTGGGCGCGTCGACCATGAGCAGGTGCTGGAAGCCGTTCGTCCGCATCTTCTGGATCGCGGCGACCGTGGCGGCGGTCCACTGGCCGGCGTTGGTGTTGCCGATCGGCTCGTTGCCGATGTTGATGACGACGTAGTCCTCTTGGCCGGTGAGGACGCTCTTCAGCCCGATCCAGTAGTCGACCGCCTGGTCCAGCGAGTACGCGGCGGCGTCCTCCCCGTACCCGGTGGTGTCGTGATTCTCCAGAACGCAGATCATCTTGTTGGCCTTGCACAGATCGATCACGTTCTGCACGTCGGACGCGCTGTTCGCGGTCCAGCGCCCGCCGCTCAGCACGACCCGCACCGTATTGGCGCCGGCGGCCTTGATGTCGGCGAACGAGTTCGTCTGGTTCGCGTACCAGGTGTGCATGTGGTTGACGCCGCGCATCACGAACTTCTGACCGTTCGCCTCGACGATGTCGGTGCCGCTGACATGCAGGCCGGTTGCTGCGTACGCGGGAGCGACGAAGAACAGCACGGAGGCGATGGCCGCGAGGACGGCAGCGCCGATGGTTCTCTTCATGAGTCACCTCGGGGGAAGGGGACGATGTTGGGAGCGCTCCCATTGACTCACGTCATTTACTGGATTGCAATGAGGAGGCAAGCTGTCGCCATGGACGCACCCGCACGCCTCACCGAGATCCGCGACAACGGCAACAAGGTGACTCCCGATGAACTTGATCGGCTCTGGGCAGAGCTTCCGGCGCTCCGGCCGGAGGATTTGATCGGAACTTGGAAGGGCAGCGAATTCGTCAGCGGGCACCCCTTCGAGGGGCGGCTCGCCACGATCGGCTGGTACGGGAAGACGTTCCGATCCCTGACCGACGTCACCCCGATCGTCTGCGTCGACTCCGACGGCAACCAGTACGCGGACAAGGAGTGGGCCCGGGGCGGCGCGAGCCTCTGGAGCGTCGAGTTCCGGGGCGAGCCGACCGCCACGATGGTCTACGACCGCCGGCCCATCCTCGACCACTTCAAGCGGATCGACGAGAACACGCTGCTCGGCGTCATGAACGGCAAGGGTGTGAGGTCGGACGACGGCCGGTACTACTACTTCCTGCTGGAACGCGAATGAGAGCCCGCGCGGCCCTCGTCAGGACCCCCGGCGGCCCCTTCGCCATCGAGGACGTCGAGATCGACGAACCGGCGGCGGACGAGGTCCTGGTCCGGATCACCGCGGCCGGGATCTGCCACACCGACCTCGCGATGAGCCGGGCCTGGCCCGCGAGGCTGCTGCCGATGGTCTTCGGCCACGAGGGGGCGGGTGTGGTGGAGGCCGTCGGCGACCGGGTCACCACGGTCTCCCCCGGCGATCGTGTCTGCCTGAGCTTCCGCAGTTGTGGCACGTGCCCGGAATGCGCTGCCGGGAGGCGCGCCTACTGTCTCCGCAGCGACCTCAACACCCGCGGCGGCCGGAAGAACGCCATCGACTCGGCCCATGGCGACTTCTTCGGGCAGTCGAGCTTCGCCACCTACGCCCTCTCCCACGCCGACAACACCATCAGGATCCCCGACGACTACCCGGACACCCTCGCCGCCCCGCTCGGCTGCGGCGTCCAGACCGGCGCCGGAACGGTGATCAACGTCCTCCGCAGCCGGCCCGGCGACTCCCTGATCGTCTTCGGGGCCGGCGGCGTCGGCCTCAGCGCCGTCATGGCGGCGGCCGCGAACGGCGTCACCGTGATCGCCGTCGACCCGATCCCCTCACGCCGCGAACTGGCCCGCGACCTGGGCGCCGCCGATGCCCTCGATCCGGCGGCGCCCGACCTGGCCGGGGCACTGCGCGAACTCACCGGCGGCGGCGCCCATCAGGCGATCGACACCACCGGGCGCGGTGGAGTGATCCGGCAGGCGATCGGCGCGCTCCGCCGCCGGGGCACCCTCGCCCTGGTCGGGATGGGCGGGACCGCCGAATTCGACATCATGACCGTCATGACGAACGGCATCGAGATCCGCGGCGTGATCGAGGGCGACGCCGAGCCGTCCACGTTCATCCCGAAGCTGATCGAGATGAATCTGCCACTTCAAAAGATCATTGCCGAGTACGTCTTCGACGACATCCAGACGGCAGTCGAGGACGCCGCGGCCGGCCGGGTCGTCAAACCGGTCCTCCGGATAGGTTGACGCCCATGGGCGACGGCCTCTTCGACGACGACGCGGTGATCCGCCGGGTCGCCGGCGAGAGCCTGCTGCCGCTCGCCGGCGGCGGCCGGGCCACCCTGCTCCAGATCGCGCATCCGGCCGTGGCACAGGGGGTGGCCGAGCACAGCACGTTCGCCGAACGCCCGCTCGACCGGCTGCGCACCACGATGAACTACGTCTACGGGGTCCTCTACGGCACCAGGGCGGAGGCCGGGGCGATCAGCCGCGCGGTCTCCGCCCTGCACGCCCGGGTGACCGGGCCCGGCTACTCGGCGAACGACCCGGACCTCATGGTCTGGGTCAACGCCACGCTCTACGACACCGCGACGACCCTCTACGAACGGGTCCTCGGCCCGCTGACCGAGGACGAGCGCGACGAGTGCTACCGGCAGTACAGCGTCCTCGCCACCGCGATCGGCTGCCCCTCAGACCGGTGGCCGGCCGACCGGGACGCCTTCGCCCGCTATTTCGCGCACATGGTCGGCACCCTCCGGGTCGGCGACACCGCACGCCGGATCGCCGACACCCTGCTCCGGCCGGGCAGCCTCCCCCTGCCGCTGCGCCCGGCCATGCCACTCCACCGCTTCGTCACGATCGGCCTCCTCCCGCCGCCGATCCGGGAGGGCTTCGGCTACTCCTGGTCACCGCGCCGCCAGCACCTCCTCGACCACTCCTTCACGGCGACCACGGCGATCTACCCGCACCTCCCGCACCGCGTCCGCTTCGCCGCGAAGGATTTCTACCTGAGCGACCTGCGCCGCCGCCTGAATCGCCGCCACAACCCGCAGCCCACGCAAGACTGAACTCCGCACCCCGCGCGCCCCACACCCCGCGGCCCCTTGTCCCGATCTTGTGACCTCGCGCAGGAACGGAGCGCCCGCAATCAACAAGATCGCGGACGGGAAGCGTCAGCCGCGGCACCACTCGCCCGATCTTGTTACTTCGCACAGGAACGGGGCGTTCGCAATCAACAAGATCGCGGAGGGAGAGGGGCACGGACGGTGGGGGCCGCGGACGGGAGGGCGCGGGCGAGGAGGGTCAACTGCGGCGTAGGTGTTCGGTGGGGAAAGTGGGTGGGGTGGGTGGCGGGCCCAGGTCGGAGGGGCTGACGCCGTCCGGGTAGCCGGGGTAGGTGCGGTTGCGCTTCGGGTTGGCGAGCACGCTCACCCGGCGCGGGGGCAGGAAGCGCTCGCCGGCCGCTTTCGCCCGGAGGCCGGCCTCGGCGACCGAGGTGAGCCAGCGCGGGGCGGGTGGGAAGCCGAACGCCCGCAGCATCCGGTCGTCGAGGAGGCTGCGGACGCCGACCTTCGCGGCCGGCCGCAGGAACGGCGGGAACCAGCTCGCGAACAGGTCGACGGTGTAGCGGCCGATCTCCGCGTTGGTGGGCGAGTAGACGAAATGCTCACCCTCGTACGCATCTTTGAAGCTCTTGAAAGCGGCGAAGTCGCCAGAAATGTCGCGAATGCCCATCCGCCGGCCGACCTCCGCGTAGTAGTGGAAGGCCGCGAGCCGCTCGTTGTCGTGCAGTGGCCGCCACCCGTACCGATCGATCCAGTCGATGGGGTCGTAGATGAAGGTGGAGAGCACGTAGAGCATGTCGTCGTTGCTGATCGCATACCGGCCGTGCGCCCGGTTCACCACCTTGAGCGCCTCCTTGCCGCGCGGCGAGTCGTATCCGTGCGCGGCCATCTCGGCCATCAGCAGCGCGGTGTCGTCGTAGCGCTT
Source organism: Actinoplanes sp. NPDC023714 (assembly GCF_040639855.1). NCBI lineage: Bacteria > Bacillati > Actinomycetota > Actinomycetes > Micromonosporales > Micromonosporaceae > Actinoplanes > Actinoplanes sp. NPDC023714. Next base: position 174,810 of record NZ_JBFAAR010000009.1, on the reverse strand, counting down.
CTGCGGCCGGTCCCGGAACTCGCCGGTCGCCGCGAGGAGCTTCGAGATGCTGGGTACGCAGTACGTGCGGAACAGCGCGAACTCCAGCGCCCGGGTGTAGTCCCACGGGAAGTCGAGGCCGGACGAGATCCGGTAGATCTCCAGGTGGTCGCGGACCGGGTCCAGCGCGGCGATGCGGTGCGCGTTCGCGTAGCGACGGGACATGTCACACCTTTCGGGATTTGATATTTGATACTGTAACGACGTGCCCGCTGACCGGCCCCAACTGTCCGAGGAAGTTGCCGCGGCGCTGCGCGGCCGGATCATGTCGGGTGAGTTGCGCCCCGGCGCGCGGATCCGGCTCGAGGAGGTCGCCGCCCAGCTCGGGGTCAGCATCACGCCGGTGCGCGAGGCGCTGCTGACGCTGCGCGGCGAGGACATGGTCGAGCTGGAACCCCGCAAGGGGTACGTCGTGGCGCCGCTCTCCAAGCAGGACGTCGTCGACCTGTTCCAGCTCCAGGGCGACATCGCCGGCGAGCTGGCCGCCCGGGTCGCCGAGCGGATCACCGCGCCGCAGCTCGACGAGATCACGCTCGCGAACCGGGCGCTGCTGCGGGCCAAGAGGACGGCCGACGTCGAGCGCCTCGAGTTCGAGCTGCACCGGGCGATCAACCTGGTGGCGCAGGCCCGGAAGCTGAGCTGGTTCCTGCACGTGGCCACGCGCTACACGCCGGCCCGGTTCTACGCGGCCGACCCCGGCTGGCGGACTGGCATGCGGGACGACCACGAGGCGCTGCTGGCGGCGTTCGGCGCGCACGACGCGGCGGCCGCCCGTGCCGTGATGACCCGGCACTTCACGGACGGCGCGTCGCTGCTCGTGAAGCACCTCGACGAGCTCGGCATCTGGTCGTGACGACCGCCGACTGAAGATCACGCGCCCCGGGCGTGACGCAGCCGGAACAGCCTGCGGGCCCGTTCCAGGGCGGCCGGATCACGGTCGAGGCGCATCAGGTCGATCATCGCGCCGAAGCGGCGCCACGTCACCGACTGGGCCCGGCTGAACTCGCGCAGGCCGTCGGCGCCGTGGATGCGGCCGAACCCGGAGTCGCCCACCCCGCCGAACGGCAGTGACGGCACCCCGGCGAAGCCGAGCACCGCGTTGATCGAGACGGCGCCGGTGCGCAGCCGGCGGGCGATCGCCAGGGCGCGGCCGCGGTCGCGGGAGAAGATCGAGGCGGCGAGGCCGTACTTCGAGGCGTTGGCGAGCCGGACCGCCTCGTCCAGGTCGGCGACCGGGTTGACCACCAGGGTCGGGCCGAACGTCTCCTCGGTGACCGCCGCGCTCTCCTCCGGCACCTCGGCGAGCAGCACCGGCCTGACGAAGGGCTCGCGCACCGAGTCGGCCCCGCCGACGACGGCCCGTCCCCCGGCCACCAGGGCGTCGGCCACGTGCCGCCGGACCACCTCGGGCTGCTCGGGAGTGGTCATCGGCCCGTACGCATCGCCCTTGATCTGGGCAGTGAGCTCGGTCAACCGGCCCAGAAAGTCCTGATAGACCGGCCGTTCCACATAGACCCGCTCGACGCCCGCGCAGGTCTGACCGGCGTTGCCGAACCCGCCGAAGGCCGCGGCCCGGGCGGCCGCATCGAGATCCGCGTCGGCCGCCACGATCATCGCGTCCTTGCCGCCGCCCTCCACCACGATCGGGGTGAGGGTGCGCGCGCAGGCGGCCATGACCAGCCGCGCGGTCGCCGCCGAACCGGTGAACGCGATCTTGTCGGCGCCGCTCTCGCAGAGCGCCGCGCCGGTCGTGCCGTCGCCCGTGACCACCCGCAGGACCGGATGCCCGGGCACGGCGCGCGCCCACGCCGCGGCGAGCCAGACGCCCACGCCCGGGGTGTGCTCGCTGGGCTTGAAGACGACGGCGTTGCCGGCCGCGAGGGCGTAGGAGACCGAGCCGAGCGGCGTGTAGACCGGGTAGTTCCACGGGCCGATCACGCCGATCACGCCGAACGGCCGGTATTCGAGCGCGGCGGCCTGGTCGGACGCGAGCAGGCCGCTGCCGACGCGGCGGCGGCGCAGCACCCGGCCGGCGTTGCGGGCGGCCCAGTCCAGATGCTCGACCGCGAGCATGACCTCGAGCAGCGCGTCGCCGAACGGCTTGCCGGTCTCGTCGTGGATCAGGTTCGCGAGCTCGTCGGACCCGGCCGCGATCGCGCGCTTCCAGGCGAGCAGGCGGTCGCGGCGGGCGGGGAAGCCGAGCCCGCCCCACCACCCCGCCGCGATCCGGGCCTCGGCGACGGCCTCGTCGACCGTCTTGGCATCGGCTATCTCGTATTCCGCCAGCAGCTCGGCCGTCGCGGGATTCAGGGAACGCAGGGTGGCCATCGTCGTGCCTCCGCACCGCAGATTTGATATTTGATATGTTACGTTCACTGTCAATCCCCGGCACCACCTGCGGGAACCTTCGGGAGGGATTGACATGACCATCGATCTGACCGACGAGCAGCGCGCTTTCACCGAGGCCGTCGCCGAGTTCGCGAAGAAGGAGGCGGGCACCCGGCAACAGCGCGACGCGCTCACCGACGGCGGCCGCCACGCGCATCATCAGGGCCTCTATCAGAAGATGGCCGACCTCGGCTGGATCGACGGCGCCACCGAGAGCATGACCGACACGGTTCTGTTTCTCGAGCAGATCGGGTACGGGCTGCTGCCCGTCGGCGGCTTCGCGGTGTCCGCGATCGTGGCGGCCGCGATCGGGCGCTCCGGCTCCGAGGAGCAGAAGAAGACCGTGCTCGGCGGGTTCACGGCAGGGCGTTCGTACTCCATCGCCATGTCCGAACCGGAGGCCGGGTCGGACGTCGCGAACGTGTCCTGCCGTGCGGTAGCCGACGACGACGGCTGGGTGATCAACGGACAGAAGACGTGGATCTCCAACGCGCACTTCGCCGACGCCATCCTGCTCGTCGCCCGGACCGGCGGCTCACCCGGCGACCACGACGGCCTCACCATGCTGCTCGCCCCCGCCGACACGCCCGGCCTGCGGATCAGCGGCATCGAGACGATGGGTGGCAAGGAGGTCAACGACCTCTACTTCACCGACTGCCGGGTGCCGGCCGACGCCGTGGTCGGCACCGCCGGCAAGGGCTGGTGGCAGCTCATGGCCGGGCTCAACGTGGAACGGCTCATCCTGGCCGGCCTGATGCTCGGCACGGCGCAGCGGGCGTTCGACGACACCCTCGCCTACATCAAGGAGCGCCGGCAGTTCGGCCGGCCGATCGGAAGCTTCCAGGTGCTGCGGCACCGGATCGCCGACCTGGCCACCGAGATCGAGTGCTGCCGGCTGCTGGTGCGCCGGACCGCCGAGCTCGTCGACCGGAACCCCGGGCAGGTGCTGCCGCGGGAGAGTTCCATGGTGAAGCTCAAGGTCACCGAGGTGGCGCGGGAGACCGCGCTGGCCGGGATGCAGATGATGGGCGGGTACGGGTACGCCACCGAGTACGACATGGAGCGCCACGTGCGGGCCACGCTGGTCTCGACGATCTACGGCGGGACCAGTGAGGTGCAGCGCGAGATCATCGGGAAGTCGTTCGGGCTATGACAGGAGACTTCCGGCGACAAGGGTGAGAATCGCTATCACGAAGTTGGCGACGATGGCGGTGACCAGCCCGAACCAGCCCCGGTCCCGCCCTTCCCCCTCGCCGCCGGCAGCCGCCGCCGCGGCCGTCCAGGGCCGGTCGCGGAGCACCCAGAAGACCATGCCGATCGCGTACGGGATGAGCACCACCACCCAGAACCAGTACCACCGTGTGCCGAGCGCCGGCGCCGGCCCGGTCACCAGCACGACGAGGAACGTGAGGGCGAGCACGAGGCTGATCCCCTGGAGCCATCCGCGCCAGGGGATCAGCTCACCGGACGGCGGGCCCAGCTCGCGGGTGATCCGCTCGGCCCCGTCCCGGGCCACGGCCGTGTCGGTCCAGTAGACCCGGTGATCGGCCGCCCGCCACGCGAACCACGGCCCCTCCCCACCGGTCAGATAGGGCGTCTCGAACCAGCGGTCGCTGCCGTCGTTCCAGGTTCTCCCCCACCGATGGGCCGTCACCTCGCCGGATTGCGCGGCGTCGAGCGCGCGCTCGTAGTCCACCTGGCGCGGGTGCGTCCACCACGTCATCGCGGCGCCCGCCACCCACAGCAGCAGGATCAGCACTCTCGCCACACGCCACGCCCTCACGCCATGATCGTGTCAAACCTCCGCGAGCTGGGTGCTGACGTCGCCGTGGGCGCTGCGGACCCACCCTTTCTGCGCCATGCGCAGGTGCAGGGTACGCATCAGCGCGTCCCGCCGATCCCCGGACATCACCCGGCCGCGGGCGTGCTCCGCGATCCGCTCGAGCGGTCCGGGATCGGTCACCGCGGGCGGCTGCCCGGCCTGCCGCGCCCGCCTCAGGCCGGCCTCGTTGCCGAGCACCGTCAGCGGCGCGACGCCCAGCTCCCGGGCCAGGTAGTCGAGGTCCGCCTCGTCGGTGACCTTGTTGCCCACGACGGCGAGGACGTCGGCGACGCCCGCGGCACCGGCGAGCTCGGCGTAGCGGCGCGCCACCGACACCGACTCCGGCGTCGGCTCGGCCACCACCACGATCACGTCGAACTGGGCGTGCAGCGAGTTCGCGAACGCGTCGGTGCCGGCGACCATGTCGCAGACCACCCAGTCGCTCTCCTCCTCGATCCTCAGGTGGGAGAGCAGGTTCTCCAGGATCGCGAGGTGCCCGTGGTAGCAGCCGGATCCGATGTCCTCCGGCTCGTACGTCCCCACGTGCATGACGTGGGTGGTGTCGTCGAGCCGGGCGGCGTGCGCCCTCAGCACCGGGTCGCCCTCGTCGAGCGTGACCAGGTTCGACCCCGGCCCGGGCGGCGTCGTCGCGACGAAGTGCTCCACCCCGGCGACCCGCTCGTTCGTACCGAGCAGGTGGGTCCGCACCTTCCGCACGTTGTCCGGGTGCGACAGCGCCGTCCCGGCCTCCACCTCCACCCCGAGCAGCGGCGCGAGGTGCACGTTCACGTCGGCGTCGATCGCCAGGACCCGCCGGCCGGTGGCGCGCAGGTGATTCACGAAGAGCGTGGCGAGGGTGCTCTTGCCGCTGCCACCCTTACCCGTAAAAGCGATTTTCATTTTCAACAGAGTAGTCAGGGGCGTCCGCCTCGCAACGACCGCCACCCCACGTCCCTCGTCCGGGTGAGATGCGGCGGAACCGCTCCCTCCCACCCCTCCGTCACGCCGCGACGGCTGCGCGGTCGTCCCGTCGCCGTCCGGCGGTCCGGCCGGTCGCTTCCTGATCGCGCCGGGTGATCTGCGCGGCGCGGAGTTCATCCCGGATCGGCTGGCGGGCAGTTGCTGCGGCACCTGGCAGGCGGTGTGGCTCGACGCCCGTATCGTCCACGCCACCGGCGATCCCGGCCGGTTCCTCGCATGGCCCGACGCAATGCGCGACCGCCCGGGACGCCCACCGACCGGCCCGGACGGCTACACCGACCCGCTCTGGGAGGCCGCGACCGGCGCCACGCTCGCCCGCCTGCTGGTGGCCGCGGACGCACGACCGGTCATCGCCCGCGACGGGACGGAGGTCTTCAGCAAGGCGCTCGACACCCTGCTGACAGCCGTCCACGACGAGCAACCGGCGCTCCTGCGCGGCCGGCCGGCCCGCCCCGACCGGGAGGTCTTCCGCCGTACCCTCGCCCGGCTCATCGAGGCCGAGGACTCCTACCTGCAAGCCATCCACACCCGCACCGCGCAATGGCCGATGATCCGCCCGTTCTGATGCCGCATCATCCTCCGGCCGGTGGCCGCGTCCAGGCCGCTCGCATCACCTCCCGCCCGGCCGCCCGCTCATAGACCGCCGCCGCGAGCCAGGCGCGTGCCAGCACTTGCGCATCGTGCGGGTCGAGCCTGCCGAAGACATCACGGGTACGCCGTACGCCCGCCGCCCCGAGCCCCGCCAGAACAGCGGCCGCCCCGCCGAGATGGGCGGCACCCAGTCGCCGCACGTCGTCGTCGACGCCCGCGAGCAGAACAGAACGACCGGCGGCGACGACACGCTCGAGCTGATGCCGCAGCAGGTGAAGAGGCGGCCCACCCGGCGTGTCCGCGCACGTTCCGGCCGCGCCGGTCCCGGCCGGCACGTCGGCCGTGACCGATGCGGCAGCCGGCATGCCGGCCGTGGTCGATGCGGCAGCCGGTATGTCGGCCCTGGTCGATGCGGCAGCCGGCATGTCGGCCGTGGTCGATGCGGCAGCCGGCATGTCGGCCCTGGTCAGGGTGGTGGCGCCGAGGTCGGTGTGGCCGCCGTGGACCTCGGGCAGCCACTCCGCCGCGAACGCCAGACCCGTCACCTGCCGCGCGCCGGTGAAGCGGCCGGCGAGCCGTATCCGCTGTCCGGCCGCATGCGTGGCCAGCAGCCGCAGGTTGCCGAGGTAGGGCGCCGCCGTCGACGCCACCGCCGCCCGTACCGTCACGACGAGGCCCGCTGCCGGGTCGCCGTCGATCTCCAGGAGGAGGCCCTCACGGCCGGCGCCGAGGACGGTTCCCTCCAGGAAGGCCAGGTCGTACGCGGCCGGCCTCTCCTGGGCGGGCAATGCCTCCGCTGTCAGCCAGCGATCCACCTGGTCGGCGACGGGCGCCTTCCAGAGGGCGTCGAGCGGCTCGGCGAACCAGCCGTTCCCCGCCGTCGCCACCGCCTGGCGGGCGCGGCCGTGGCTGAGCCGGCGGGCCGTGGAGGCGTGGGCGTTCACCGCGAGCAGGCCGGCGCGGGCCAGGTCGTGGTGGCTGAGGCGTACTTCGCCCAGATCGACCGACGTTCTGGTGGACGGCCGGCCGTCGGCGGGCTTCACGTCGGAGACGATCCAGACCGTGCCGGCCGCGTCCGCCAGGTAGGTCACCACCCCGGCATGCCCGGTGGCCGCCCGCACCGGCTCACTGAAGATCCCGTGCAGGCGCAGATCACCGACCGGCTCGTAGTCCCGCCGAGCCACGCCGAGCGCACTCGCTTCCCCGGCGGTTACCCGGTGACAGGCGAGGAGCATTTCGCGTACGTCTGCCGTCAGCTCCGCCAACCGGAACCCCGGCTCGTCACGGCGGGCTGCCCGCACCTGCTCCACGACCCGGACCGCGCCGGCCGCGGCCGCGTGCACGCCGGCAGCCCGTGCCCGGTGCACGGCCCGCAGCAGATCCGCCTGGGCGACCGCTCCCGCCGCGGGTATGCCGCCGCTGAGCAGATCGGCGCCGACCGTCCAGAGCATGGACGCCGCCTCCCGCTGACCGGGACCGACCGGCGCGGAGTCCCGGCCCCGCCTCTCGCCGGACACGCCCTGCCTAGCCGAACCGGCGGTCGAGATCCCGCTGCTCCGGCCTTCTTCGGTCGCATCGGGATCGCCGGCCCGCTGCGCCTTCGTCCCTGGATCGCCGGCCCGCTCCGCCGTCGGAACGGCGTTCAGGATCGGGGCGATGCTCAGGACCGCCGTCCGGTGCAGGCACTTCGGCGCGAGCAGGCAGCTGCACACCGCGTCGCCGGCGGCGGTCACCGGATCGGTGAGGGTCACCGTGATCTGGTCGTCCGGGCGCACCACGACGGTCGTACCCCCGGCCTCGACGGACCATCCGCGGGCCTGCTCGATCACCGCGTCGAGGCGGGCGCGCAGACGGCCCGGCAGGGCGGCCACGGCGTCGGCGGTGACCTCGGCGGACACCGGTGGAAGGCTCATCGGACCCGCTCCCCGATCCAGCCGGCCAGTTCGACCGGGCTCAGGGCGGCGACCGGCATGCCGGCGGCGGCCAGCTGCGAGGCGACGCCGGTGCTGTACCGCGGCCGCCCCCTGTCGTCGAGGCTCGCGCAACCGAGCTGGGTGACGCCGTCGTCGGCGAGAGCGCGGGTGGCCGCCAGCAGGTCGCCGATCGGGTATCCCTCCTCGAAGTCGCTGATCGTGACGACCAGGGTGCGGCTGGGCACCCGGGTGATCTGCCGGGCGTACCGCAGTCCGGCCGCGATGTGCGTGCCGCCGCCGACCCGAACCTCGAGCAGCAGCGCGAGCGGATCGCCGACCCGGTCGGTCATGTCGACGACCTCGGTCGAGAACGTGACGAAGTGCGTACGCAACGCCGGCACCCCGGCCAGGATGGACGCCGTCATCGCGGCCCAGATCGTCGACTCCTCCATCGAGCCGGAGACGTCGACGAGGAGGATGACCTGCCAGTCGACGCTGCGCCGCCCGGGACTGCGGAACACCGGCCGCTCCGGGACGATGGTCACCCGGCCCGGCTCGCTCTCGTCGAACCGGGCCGTGTGCAGGTTCCGCCGGACGGTCGCGGCCAGGTCGAGCCGTCCGGTCCGGCGCCGGGTAGGACGAGGCGTGCCGATCCCGGTCAGCGCCGGGCGGATCCGCCGGGCCAGCTGCGCCGTCAGTTCGGCGGTGAGCCGCGCGACCATCGGCCGCAGCCGGGCCAGCCGGGCCTCCGGCAGCCCACCGGCCAGCGACAGGACGGTGTGCAGGAGGTCGACGGAAGGCCGTACGCGCTCGGGGTCTGCCGCAAGCACCGCATCCACGCGGCCGCGTTCTGCGGCGCGCGCCAGCACTTCGTCGCGCACCCGCGCGCCGAAGAGGGCTTCCAGGTCGGTGAGCCAGTCACGCACTTCGGGGTACGCCGCGTCGCGCCCGCCACCGCCCGCACCCACGGTGAACGCCCCTTCCCCCTGCCCGGCCCCATAGAGCTCGTCCAGAGCCGTGGCGAGTCGTCGCTGCTCGGCGGGGAGGCCGCCGGTCTCCCGCCCGAGCAGCAGCCGCCACCGCTGACCGGGAAGGATCGCCGCGGCGCTGGGCTCCTGACCGGTGGCGGAGGCCGGCGCCCGACCGGCAGCCCCGGCGTCCGGGGGTGCGGAACCGGGTGCTCGACCGGCAGCCCCGGCGTCCGGGGGCGCGGAGGCCGAGCCGGGCGCCGGACCGGCGCCGGTCGAGGTCGGGGCGGCGCCGAGGCCCAACGCCTCGATCGCGGCCAGGCCGGCGCGGTCGGCGGCGAGCCAGCCGGCGAGGGTCCGCGCATCGGTGGGAAGGTCTTCGCCGACGTGGCCGTGGCGTTCCTCGACGGTGCGGAGCAGCCGGTCGCGATCGGCCGGGCTCACCGCGTCGAAGCCGCCGCGCAGCACCGGCAGCCGCCGCACGAACTCGTCGTCCGGCAGGGTGTCGACGACGTCGAGGAGGGGTTCCAGGGTCTGGCCGCCCGCCTGGAGGAGGGCGCCGGCCACGCTCAGGGCGCCGCGCAGCCGTCCGGTCGCCAGGTCGGCCGGCAGCGTGACCCAGGAGGCGAGCCGTTCCCCGAAGTCGGCCGGTTCCTCGTGGCCGAGCAGCACCCCTACGCCGGACGCGGCGCCGCTCATCAGCGGGGAGCCGTCCCGGGCCAGCGCCCGGATCGCATGCCCGAGCCGCAGCAGCCGCCCGGCCTCGTCAGCGGCCCGCACCAGGTCGTGCAGCGCCCGCGCGTCCTCCACCCGCGTCGACCCGGTCAGCCCCGCCACCGCCGCGACCGCCGCCGCATGCAGGTCGTCCCGCACCACGGCCACCTCGTCGCCCCGAAGTTCGGGGTCGCGCGCGGCCGAAGAACCGCGCCCAGGCGAAGAACCGCTCCCAGGCGAAGAATCGCGCCCAGGCGAAGAGCCGCGCCCAGGCGAAGAGCCGTGCTCAGGCGAAGAACCGCACCCAGGCGAAGAATCGCGCTCAGGAGAAGAGCCGGCGTCCGCGGCGACGGCGGTGAGGATGCGGCGGAGCAGGTGCAGGGCCGCCACGATCTGCTCGATGCCGCCGCCCCGGCCGACCGCCTCCTGGACGTCGGTGAGGCGGTCGCGCGCCACGGCCGGCAGGTCGCACGCCACGGCCTCGGCCAGGCCGGCGAGGGCCTGCTCGGGCGTGGGACCGCCGGCCGTCACCTCACGTCTGCGCCGCGCGGCCAGCATCCCGGCGGCGGCCTGGGCGAGGGTGACGCCGTGCAGGCCGGCGAGGTTCAGGGCGGCGTCGGTGGTCGGGTTCCATTCGAGGCGCCAGGTGCTGGTCAGCGTCTCACCCCCGGTGACCGGGCCGGTGGCGCCCTCCGACGCGTACGAGGCCCCGCATGCGGCCATCCGCCGGATCACCAGCTCGCGGGCGCGATCGGTCGGGGAGCGCAGCGGGTCGAGCCGGATCCGCTGGGCGGCGGCGCCGGGACCGGGCATCCGGAGCCGGGACAGTTCCGCCCGCACGGCCGGGAGCAGGCCGGTCACCGGTGCACCGGACGGCAGCCGGCCGCGGCGGTCACCGACCAGCACGGTCTCCATGGCGCGCGCCACGCCTCGCCCGGTGCCGGCCGGCGCTCCCTGGGCGAGGACGGTCTGGAGTGCTTCGACGAGCTCGCCACGGCCGGGGGCGGGCAGCGTACGCAAACCGGCCAGGTCTCCCGCGAGGCGCGCGACCTCCGCCGCCTCGCCCGGACCGGCGGGCCGGCCCTGCGCGCGCAGCTCGCGGGTGACCTCCACGGCGAACGCGTGCGTGGCGAGCCGGATCCGTTCGGGGTCGGCGCCGCAGTCGTGCACGGCCTGCTGCCAGCGCGGATCCCGGATGCCCGCCGGGTAGCCGGAGCGCGCGTCGAGCAGGTCGAACGTGTAGGGGACCAGCGAGACGACCGGCCCGGCCGGGCCGGTGGACGACGCGATCACGGGACCGTCGAGCAGCGCCGGCGTGTGGAAGGCGCCGGCGATCACGGCGACCCGTCCCGGCGTACCCCTGAGGTGTCCCCGCATGCAGGACTCCCGCCGCAGATCGAGCGGATCGACCCCGGCCCGCTCGGCGTCGTGCCGCAGCGCCCACCCGGCCGCCAGCGCCGCCCGGCGGACCGACTCGGGTGAGCTGCCCGGCGCGCCCGCCTCGATCCACCGATCCCAGAGGTCATCCCCCTCGCGCCCGGAGAGCGACGCCCGCACCGAATCCGACAGGTCGGAGGAATGCCCCCGCGCGGAGGGCGCGAGCCACGCCGGATCACTCAACGGCAGATCACAACAGATCATCGGTACGTCGTTCCGGACCGCCCACCGCACCGCCGCCAGCTCCGGGCTGAAATCGGCGAACGGATAGAACGCGACCGGCCGGGACTCGTCCGCCGCCGCGAGCGCGACCGGCGCCACCGTGCCCGGGTCGCCGAGCCACCGCACCCACTGCTGCATCTCGGCGGGCAGCTCGACCAGCACCGCCTCCGGCGCGAACGCGTCGAGCATCGCCGGCACGGCCGCGGCCAGCACCGGCGAGTGGTGCCGCACCCCGACGAGCAGCACGCGCGGATCGCCGGCGAGCCGCTCGACCTCCGAACGGACGTCGGTCACCGCAGGACGTCCCGGTGTTCCCAGAGCTGCCGCCACATCCGCGCGCCCGCCTCGGCCCGCCGCCGCAGCGCGCCGTCCCAGTACGCCAGGAGCCGGCCCGCGTCGTCCGGATCGTCCTTGCGCACCACGCCGAGCAGGTGCCCGGGCAGCAGCGACAGCGGATCGGGGCCGGGCAGGTACGCCGTGGACAGCCCGATCGACGCCGCCACCGCGACCGCCTCGGCCGTGCTCATCACCGACGACGGCCGCTCCACCTCCCAGCCCTCGGCGCTGCGGCCGGTACGAAGGTCGCGGAACGCCGTGACCAGCGTGTCGAGCACCGCGTCGTCGACCGCGAACGCCGCACCGCCCCGCTCGACCGACGCCTTCGCCTGCCGGGTGACCAGCGCGACCTCCGCGTCGAAGTCGGCGATCGGCGGCACCACCTCGAAGTTGAACCGGCGTTTCAGCGCGGCCGACATCTCGGAGACCCCGCGGTCGCGCAGGTTGGCCGTGGCGATGAGGCAGAACCCGGGTGCGGCGTACGAGGTCGCGTCCGGGAGCCCGGTCAGCTCGGGCACGCTGATCCGCCGCTCGGAGAGGATCGAGACGAGCGCGTCCTGCACCTCCGGCAGGCAGCGGGTGATCTCCTCGACCCGGGCCACGGCGCCGGTCCGCATGGCGGTCAGGATCGGGGACGGGACGAGCGACTCGGCGGACGGCCCCTTCGCGAGCAGGAGAGCGTAGTTCCACCCGTACCGAAGCTGATCCTCGCTCGTGCCGGCGGTCCCCTGCACCGCGAGCGCGCTGGTCCCGCAGATGGCCGCGGAGAGCAGCTCGGACAGCATCGACTTGGCGGTGCCGGGCTCGCCGACGAGGAGCAGGCCGCGCTCGCCGGCGAGGGTGACGACGCAGCGTTCGACGAGGGCGCGCTCGCCGACGAACTTCGGCGCGATGACCCGGCCGCCGACCGGCACGCCACCGGAGCCGGCCACGAACGTGACGACCGACCGCGGTGTCATCCGCCAGCCGGGCGGGCGCAGCCCGGTGTCGGCGGCCGCGAGGAACTCCAGCTCCTCGGCGTACCGGTGTTCCGGCGGGTCGATCTGACGGACGGCGGTCACGGCTTCTGCTCCTCGAGTGTGCTGTAGCGGGGGACGTCGCCGCCGGTGACCCGGGACCAGGCCATGGCGAACTGGTCCGGCAGCGACCGGGTGACCAGGCGCTGCTGGACGGCATGCTCGTACATCTCGGCCTTCCAGGTCTCGACCGGCAGCATCGGCGTGCGGGCGGCGAGCCAGCCACCGGGCAGGAAGACCGGCCGGCCGGCGCGCTCCCGCTTCGCGGCGACGACGAGCCCGGCGGCGAGCAGCGCCTCCCGGGCGTTGCGCAGCCCGGCGGCCTTCCAGCCGTTCCAGGCCTGCACGTTGGCGTCGGTGGGGTCGGGCAGCGCGAGCAGCTGGAGGTAGTACGCCGCGGCGTCCGTGTCCAGCCCGAGCTGTCCGGCCACCTCCCCGACCAGCTCCGGGACGGCCACCCGCGGATCGTGCGGGTCGCCGCTCGCGTCCGGCGGCGTCGCGACCGCCGCGTCGATCCAGTCGGAGAGCAGGATCCGCAGCGCGGTGCGGGTCGCGTCGTCGGTGTAGAGGATCGCCGGGTCGTCGAGGCCGGTCAGCTTCGCCGGGGCGAGATGGAGGTACATCCAGTCGTTGTTCGTCTCCCGCTCGACCAGCGCGGGAAGACCGGCCGGGCGGTTCTTCGCCTCGAAGAACGCCCAGCCCACCAGCAGCTCCGGGTTGCGCAGCCGCTCCCGGACCAGCCGCAGCGCCTCGGGCAGACGCCGGCGCAGCGGATCGTCCCACCCCAGGTGGTAGGCGAGCCACGGCAGCGCGGCAGCGGCGGCGTGCAGGTGCTCCTGCTCGAACGCGGTGCCGTCGTCGGCCGTCGTCGTCAGATGGTTGTAGTGCGTCATCTCCGAGCGTCCGTCGGTGCTGAGCCAGTCGCCCGGCCGCGGATCGGCGATCGCTTGGAGCAGCGTGACCGGGCGGACCCGATCGACATGGCGTGCCAGGGCGGCGACGAGCTTCTCGGGTACGGCGACCCGCCTGCCCCGGAACCGCACCCACTGCTCCGCGACCGCCGCGACGTCCGGCCCGGTCTCCCAGAGCGCGGCCGGGTCGGCGGGCATCGCGGCGTCGAGCAGCGTCACCCGCTGCCGCGCCGTCAGGTCACGCAGCGCCTCCCGGCCGACCTTGGCGTGCGCCGCGGTGAGCCCGAGGGTCGTGCGCTGCTCGGGGCTGAGGAAGTTCGCCTCCCAGTCGTTGATCCCGGGCAGCCCGGCGAGCAGCAGGACCGCCTCGGCGCGCGTCATCCCGGTCGCCTCGGCCAGGGCCTCGGCGGACTCCGGCCGCCAGGGCGCCGGGCCGCGCGCGGCGAGCAGCCCGGCGAATCGCTCCAGCCGGTCGGTGGTCATCCTGCCGCTCGGGTACGCCTCGTCGCGCACCGCCGACTCCGGCGGCGCCGTGAACGAACCGTCCGGCGACACCTGCACGGCGATCCGGTCCCAGACCGGCGCGCTGCTCCAGTGGTAGTTGTCCGGCGGGAACAGCACGGTGACCCGCCCGCCGTCGCGGTGAACCTCGACCTCCCGGGCGCCCTCGCGCTTCTGGCTCGCCACGACCACCCGCATCGGTGCGCCCTCCCCGGTCAGCGGCGACCCGGCCACCACCGAGAGGAACGCGGCGAGCGCCTCCCGATCGGCGTCCCCGGTCACCGGCGAGGCGGCCCGCAGAGCCACCGCTCCGAGCCCGCCGAGCAGTGTGGTCCAGCCGCCCGAGACGGCCGGGACGGCAAGGTCTCCGGCGCTGCCGCCGAGGTGGTCCGCGACGGCGCGGATCTGCTGCATCGTCTCGTGCCGGAGGCCGGCGGTCCCCGAGTAGTAGGAGCGGCGCGAGCCGGTCAGCCCCTCCCACGCCTTGTCGAGGGCCTCGTCGGAGACGGCCGGCGGCAGGTCCGCCTCGGTCTCCGGCTCCGCCTGCAGGTGAGCGGTCACCTCGGTGAGGCGGCGGTTCATCCGCACCGCCCGGGCGATCACCTCGGCGAGCCGGGCCCGCAGCGTGGGGTCGGTGACACCCGGCAGGTGGGCCTCGAGGTTCGCGGTGACGGCGTCGCGGACCTCGAGCGTCTTCGTGACACTCCCGTCCACGGCGATCAGCGCGGACGCGACCGGCGCGGCGAGCGTGCGCAGGGCGGCCGAGCCGGCCTCGTCGCGCGGCCGCAGCGCGTGCCACCAGGCGAGCGGCGGCAACAGGCTGGTGACCTGGCTCTGGGTGACGAGCTGATGGCCGCCGTCGGCGGTCCAGACGGTGAGCCGGCCGTTGCGGTGGTCACCGTCCTGCGTGATCGGCAGCGGCGCCTCCGCACCGGGCAGCGTCAACGCACCGACCAGCACACCGTCGGCCCCGGGAGGCAGCACCGCCCGGCGCCCGTCCACCCCTTCACCGGCCTGTGTCCCGTCCGCCGCCACAGAGGTGCGCCACCCGCCCAGCAGGCCCGCGTCACCACCGCCAGCAGAAGCCGCCGCGCCTGCCGGCGAGCCGCCGCCCGGGGAGGCGCCATCGCCCGGGAGGGGAGCCGCGCCGAGCGGGGATGCCGCGAACGCGGCCGGGATAGGGCGGAGGCGGGAGGCGAAGGCGTCCAGCTCGCCGTCGCCGGACGCGAAGAAGGAGGGCACGCTGACCCGGCCGCCGGCGCCGGTCCGCGGATCGAACTCGCGCCACTGCCAGTGCCCCGGCCCGTTCCTGCCCGGAACGTATTCGCACCGCCAGAAGGCCCGGCCGTCGCTCGCCAGCGGGTGGGCCGTGCCCGGGCCGTGCGCGTCGCCGGGGTGGACCGGCCGCCCGCCGGTGGTGAGGCCGCCGCCGGGGACCGGCAGCGGTTCGGCCGGCGCGTTCCACAGCACGGGCTCGCTGCGCATCTCAGCGGCGATGATCTCGGAGGGCCGCGACGACCAGTAGCCGGCGCCGCCCTCCTCGCCGCGCCACATCACCAGCAGGTCGCCGTCGACGAGCCGGCACGCCGTCTCGGACCAGCGCTGCGGCGCGTGCGGGTGGCCGCCGGCCGGGTAGCGGAAGTGGTGCTCGGTGACCGTGCCGTCCGGGGCGATCACGTGGGCGGCGTGTTGGTCGTGGACGAGCAGCTCGGGCCAGGACTCGCCGATCCGGACGGCCTTCAGCCGGCCGGTCACCTCCTCGTAGGCCGGCCAGGCCAGCTCCTCCGGCAGCCCGGCCCGCAGGCTGCGGGTCAGCACGGCGGCCATGTCGATCGCGCCGAGCCTCCGGAACGCCTCGGGCGCCAGCGCCATCCCGTGCGGCGACCAGAGCGGCGCGAGCTCGGTGAGGTGCAGGTCGAGGCTGCGCAGGGTGCCGTCGCCGGCCCGGCCGGCCAGCTCGGTGACCAGCTCGACCAGCACGTCGCGGACGCCGGCCGCACCGAACGCGTGCCGCAGCGTCTGCTCGGGCAGGGCCGGCCCGGTGAGCGAGTCGCCGCTGCGCAACCGCCGGATCGCGTCGCGGGCGCCCTGCCGCAGCACCGGGCGCCAGCGCGGGTCGGCGGCGATCGCGGCGAGGTCACGCCGGCCGGGGCCGTCGTCGTCGGCCCACTCGGCGACGTCGAAGCCGGAGCGCCGGACCCGCTCGCCGATCTCGACCGGCACGCCGGCGGACAGGCACAGGTCGAGGACGTCGAGCTCGACCCGCCACAGGCTGTCCGCGATCGGCACGGCCGGACCGGCGGCGAGCCGCGGCAGCATCCGCCCGATCAGGCCGAGCAGCGGCTCGCTGCGCTTCTCGCTCGCCCGGTTGGCCCGGCGGCCGGCCAGGATCCGGCCGAGCCAGCGGGCCGGCGCACCCGGGTCGGCGCCGGCGCCGGTGCCGGCGATCAGGTCGGCGGCCGCGCCGCTCGCCTCGAGGATCTCCAGCCACTGGTCGGTGATGTCGGAGCGCCAGCCGGGCGGCTCGGGGACGATGGCGAGCAGCCGGGACCGCACCTCGTCGTCGCGCTTGCCGGCCCGGACCAGGCTCTTGCGGTAGGCCTTCCACACCGACGGATGAGCGCGGCCCATCGCGGGATAGGTGAGCAGCCGCGGCACGATCGCGTCGGCCTGCTCCTCCGGGTCGAGACCGGCGGCCTTGGCGAGCCGGGCCAGGTCGGCGGCCATCGAGGCGTGCGGCGGGAGCCCGCCGGCGACCCGGCGCAGCGCGAGCGTGCGGACCAGGTCGTACGCCTCGGCGGCGGGCCGGCGGACGACCACGCCGCGGGCGTACTCGGCCAGCATGGCGGCGGTCAGCGCGCCGGCGAACGCGAACTCGAGGTGGACGTCGCGCACCCGGTCCTCGTCGACGGCGAGGCCGTGCACCTGCTCGGCGCGGCGGGCCTCGGTGAAGCAGGTGCCGGCCGTCCGCTGGTTGTCGGCGGCGAGGAAGGCCCGGCCGGCCTGCTCCCAGAAGGTGGGCAGGAACGCGGGCGCTGCCGTGCCGAGCCGGCGGGCGAGGACGTCGTAGCCCTCCTTCGCGTTGCCCGGCTTGCTGCGCGCCACCCGGGCGAGCCTCTCCATCTCCTTGACCAGGGCGAGGGCGTGCCGCCCGTTGGCCGGGTCGTGCACCAGCGCCCAGGCCGGGAAGCCGAGGGCCTGCCGCCGGGCGTGCCCGACCGGCGCGGGCGGGCCGGCCGGGTCGAAGCCGAGGAACTCCATGGTGAGGTCTTCGGCGGGGCCGACGGTGGCGCCGACGAGCCGCACCACGGTCCGGCCGTCGAGGACCGGATGGTGGTAGGCCCGGGCGGTCACCACGTCGTCGGCGCCGTCCGACGGCGCGCCGGCCAGGATCGCCCCGGCCTCCAGCAGCTGCTCGCTCATCACTTGCCCTCCTCCTCGACGACGCGTCCCGCGTGCAGCGCCGCGGCCATCCGCATTCCCTCCGACCAGGCCACCGGCGGCACCCGGTCGGGTGCGAGCACCTCGCCGGCGGCGTCCGTGAAGACGAGGTCGCCGGTCTCGGTCTCGTAGGACGGGTCGCCGTCGCCGATCCAGACCGAGGCGAGGACGGTGACCCCGGACTCCCAGACCCGGCAGACCGCCGTGCCGCCCTGGACGCGGTAGCCCGCGGCGGTGGCCCGGGACTGCACGTGCCGCAGCTCCTTGAAGCGCGCACCGGAGTAGAGCCGGAGGTCGTCGGCGGACCGGGTGAGCCACACCTCGCGGAACAGCTGGAGGGTGCCCTGCTCGACGCCGAGGTCGGCGGCGAACTCGCGCAGGTCGTCGAGGTCGGGCAGCAGGACCGGGTGCGGGATCGCGACGGTCGCCGCGGTGATCCGGGTGGACTCGCCGTCGAGGTCGACGACGCCGAGGCCCTTCGTCTCGTCGGCGTCGCGCAGCAGGCCGGCGGCGGCCACGTCCCACGTGCCGTCCGGGCCGACCGGCACGACCACGAGGTCGCGCAGCACGGACCGCCAGGACTCGTCGGCCCAGACCTGCCCGATCACGGCGGACGGCACCGGCAGCGACCGGATCATCCAGCGCTCGACCTCGGCCCGGCAGGACGCCTCGTGCCGTTTCAGCCACTCGATCAGCTGGCGGAGGCCGGCCACCGCCTCGTGGTCGCGCAGGGCCTTGGGCAGCGCTTTCAGCGGCTTGCCCTGCGCTGTCCGGGCGACCACCCTGCCCCGGTCGACGCTCACTTGATAGTCGGCACCCGCCGGCACCCAGCCCATGGAGATCCCCTCGTCGCTGAACGTGCGAGGAGTGTGCCACCCGCCACCGACAATTTCCCGAGCGAGTGATTGTTATAGTAGAATGCAAACATGTTGTTCCGCGTGGACGTGGCGGCGGCCGAGCCGCTCGCCGATCAGATCGCCGCTCAGGTGCGCGGCGGGATCATGCGCGGCGAGCTGGCCGCCGGCGAGCGGCTGCCCGCCGCCCGGGAGCTGGCCGAGGTCCTCGACGTCAACCTGCACACGGTGCTGCGGGCCTACGGCCAGTTGCGCGACGAGGACCTGATCGAGCTGCGCCGGGGCCGGGGCGCGATGGTCCGGGGTGACGCCGACGCGGCCCGGCTGCGGCTGGCCGAGCTGGCCCGCGATTTCGTGCGGGAGGCCCGGCGGCAGGGGCTCGGCGAGACGGAGATGTTGGAGATCGTGAAGGGGGCGCGACCGTGAGAAGACTGTGGACGGCCGCGGCGGCGGTGTGGCTGCCGGTGGTGGTGACGGCGGCGACCGCCGGGTGGCGGGACGAGCTGCCGGAGAGGATCGCGACGCACTGGAGCGGCTCCGGACCGGCCGACGGATGGAGTTCGACGACCGGTTTCTGGCTGGCCATGCTGGTCGCCGGGCTGGTGTCCGGCATCGCCGCTCTGGCGGCCGCCGCGACAGCGACAAGGTCGAATGCACAACCCGCGGACCGGGTACGGCGGATGGCGGCCGCTCGCGGCGTCGTCATCGGCGCGGCGTCCGTCTCCGGCGGCGCGGCGGGCGTCTGGGTGGCGACCGCTACCGCGACGCTCGCCGATCCGGCGGATCCGCGGCTGGGCTGGCGCTTCGGCTGGTTCGTCCTCGGGATGGCCTGGGGCCTGGCCGCGTGGCTGATCGCCGGCCGGACGCCGGAGATCGACGTGCCGGCCGAGCCGCCGGTGGACGCGCTCGACCTGGCCCCGACCGAGCGGGCCGCGTTCAGCACCACGCTGCGGTCGAACCTGATGTTCGGGCTCATGCTGGCGACGTCGGCCGTGCTGGCCGTCACCGCCCTGCTGACCCAGCCGGTCCTCTGGCTCGCCGCGCCGATCCCGCTGCTGCTCGGGCTGGTGTTCGCCCGGATCCGGGTGACCGCCGACCGGCGCGGGCTGCGGCTGGTCGCGGGCCTGGCCGGCGTGCCGTTCAAGCGCATCCCGCTCGACCAGATCCGCACCGCCGAGGCCGCCGAGATCAACCCGGCCGAGTGGGGCGGCTGGGGATACCGGGTGCTGCCCGGCCGCAGCGCCCTGGTCCTGCGCGGCGGGCGCGGGCTGGTGCTGCACCTGCGCGACGGCCGCCGCTTCGCGGTCACGATGGACGACCCGCGCACCCCGGCCGCCCTGCTGAACGGTTTGACGGCCAACCACTGAAAACGTCATCACGGCCCGGTTTCAGCGCGAACTGAAACCGGGCCGACGCCGTCTTGACACGTTCCTGAAAAGGTTTCCAGACTGACCCCACATCGATCGATCTCTATGAAGATCGCGAGTGGAGGGGGCGGCGCATGGCGGCGACCATCAAGGACGTGGCCCGGCTCGCCGGCGTCTCACAGTCCTCGGTCTGCCGGGCGCTGGCCCGACCCGAGCAGGTCCGCCCGGACACCCGCGAGCGGGTCGAGCGCGCCGCCCGCGACCTCGGCTACTACCCGAACCGGGCGGCCCGCGGCCTGATCACCGGCCGCACCTGCAACATCGGCGTGGTCCTGCCCGACCTGGCGAACCCGTTCTTCCCCAGCGTCGTGAAGTCGATCCAGACCCACGCCCGCCGATCCGACTACGCGGTCTTCCTGAGCGACACCGACGAGGACCCGGCCGTCGAGGCCTCGCTGATCAGGGCCCTGGCCAAGCAGGTCGACGGCTTCCTGCTGTGCTCCCCGAGAGCGAGCGACGAGGAGCTCCGCGCGCTCGGCGACGAGCTGGGCGCCACGAGCGGCGAGCCGCGGACGCCGATCGTGGTGCTGAACCGGCGGGTCAGCCCGTTCCCCTCGGTCACCGCGGACAGCGCCGACGGCATGCGCCAGGCGATCGGCCATCTGCATGCCCTGGGTCACCGCCGGGTCGCGTACGTGGCCGGCCCGCGCGCCTCCTGGTCGAACCGTGACCGCCTCCGAGGCCTGCGCTCCGCCACCGCCTCCTACGACATGGAGCTGATCGAGGCGGGCAACGTGGCGCCCACCGTCGACGGCGGCGCGGCCGTCGCCGACCTGGTCGCCGCCTCCCCGGCCACCGCCGTGATCGCCTACAACGACCTGGTCGCGCTCGGCCTGCTCCACCGGTTCCGGGCCCGTGACATCGGCGTGCCGGGCCGGATCAGCGTGGTCGGGTTCGACGACATCCTGCTCTCCGGCCTGGTCGTGCCGCCGCTCACCACCGTCGCGATCGCCAAGGAGGAGATCGGCCGCCGGGGCGTCGAGCTCCTGATCGACCTGCTCGACGACCGCAGGAACCCGAACAAGCGAGAGAACCCCAGGCCCCGGAACGAGCGAGACGACCGCCGGCCCCTGCACAGGCGAACCGCCACCCAGCTGATCGTGCGCGAATCCACCGGACCAGCAAGGAGCTGATCATGAAAGGGAAGATAGGCCTCGCCATCCTCGCGCTCGCCCTCGCGGCCTGCAGCCCGCCCGAGAGTGACGGCGGCACCACGAGCACCGCTGGACCCGTACCCGAAAAGCCCTCGAAACCGGTCACCCTCAACGTCCTCGACGTGGCCGGCAACCTCCAGCTGACCCAGGGCATGATCGACGACTTCGTCGCGAAGAACAGCGACGTCATCGAGAAGGTGACCTACACCAAGGCGACCGCCCCCGAACTGGTCGGCAAGGTCAAGGCGCAGCAGGACGCCGGCCGCGTCGACATCGACCTCGTCCTGACCGGCGTCGACGGCCTGGCCGGCGGCATCGACCAGGGGCTCTGGCTGCCGCTCGTCTCGGCGCACGCCGACCGGCTCACCGGGATGGCCGCCTACCTGCCGGGCGCCGCCGCCATGCAGAAGCTGGCCGGCGACAACGGCGTCACGATCACCTACTACCCGTCCGGCCCGCTGATCGAGTATCTGCCGCAGAACGTGCCGAACCCGCCGACCACCGCGCAGGGGCTGCTCGACTACGCGAAGGCCAACCCGGGAGCGGTCCAGTACGCCCGGCCGTCCAACTCCGGGCCGGGGCGCACCTTCCTGATGGGCCTGCCCTACCTGCTCGGCGACAGCGACCCGAAGGACCCGGAGGCGGGCTGGGCCAAGACCTGGCAGTTCCTCAAGGACCTGGACGCGAACGTCACGCTCTACCCGTCGAGCACCAGCGAGACGATGAAGAACCTGGCCAACGGCTCCGCGAAGATCATCCTGACGACGACCGGCTGGGACATCAACCCGCGCGTGCTCGGGACGGTCCCGAAGGAGGCGAAGATCGGGACCCTGGACGGGTTCCACTGGGTGACCGACGCGCACTACGCCGTCGTACCCAAGGGGGTCTCGACCGACAAACAGGCCGCCGTGCTGTCGCTGCTGCAGTGGATGCTCACGCCCGAACAGCAGGCGAAGGCCTACGACAAGGGCTACTTCTACCCCGGCCCGGCGATCAAGGACGTGCCGCTCACGATGGCGCCGCAGGAGAGCCAGCAGGCGATCAACGAGTACGGGCGGCCGGAGTACACCGATCTCATCCTGGACAACCCGCTCGAGGTGCCGCTCGACGCGAAGGCGCTGGTGGCCGCGTTCGACAGGTGGGATCGCGAGGTCGGCGGCGCGAAGGTGAAGAAGTGACCGGTTTCGAGCGGCTCCGCCTCGACGGCGTGACCCGGCGGTTCGGGGACGCCGACGCGCTGCGCGACCTGAACCTGGAGATCCGGCGGGGCGAGTTCATCGCCCTGCTGGGCCCCTCCGGGTGCGGCAAGTCGACGGCGCTGAACTGCCTCGCGGGCCTGCTCCCGCTCACCGGCGGCAGCATCTGGCGCGACGACACCAGGCTGGACACGCTGCCTCCGGAGCGACGCGGGTTCGGGATGGTCTTCCAGAACTACGCGCTCTTCCCGCACATGTCCGTACAGAAGAATGTGTCCTTCGGTCTGCGGATGCACGGCGTGGCACGCGCCGAGGCCCGCCGGAGGACGGCCGAGGCGATCCGGCTCGTGCACCTCGAGGAGCACGCGACGAAGCTGCCCGGCCAACTCTCCGGCGGTCAGCAGCAGCGCGTCGCGATCGCCCGGGCCGTCGTGATCGAGCCGTCGCTCGTGCTCATGGACGAGCCGCTCTCCAACCTGGACGCCAAGCTGCGCCTGGAGATGCGCACCGAGATCCGCCGGCTGCACCAGTCGCTCGGGCTCACCACGGTCTATGTCACGCACGATCAGGAGGAGGCGCTCTCGCTCTCCGACCGCCTGGTGGTGCTGCGCGACGGCCGGGTCCAGCAGATCGGCACGCCGGAGGAGGTGCACACCCGCCCCGCGAACCGGCACGTCGCCGATTTCATGGGCTACCGCAATCTGCTGCATGGTCATTCCGCGGGAGGCGACTCCTTCGAGATGGCGATTTCGGGGGTACAGGTGAAAGGCGCGCCCGCCGGGCCGCTGGAACCCGGCACACCGGCGGTCGCGGCGATCCGCCCCGAGGACATCAGCCTCGACGGCGACCTGGAGGCGACCGTCGACGTGGTCGAGTACCAGGGCCGGGAGTTCACCGTCGAGGCCCGCACGGCGGACGGGCTGGTCGTGCACCTGCGCACCCCGCAGCGGCTCGCCGTCGGCGACCACGTGAAGGCTGGCTTCCCGCCGGACCGGCTGCTGATCTTCCCGGCGGCGTCGTGACCACCGCGGCGGTCGCGCTCCGGCACCGGCTCGCCGACCGCGGCGTGGACCGGCAGATGCTGCTGCTCGTGCCGGCCACGATCTTCGTGGTGGCGCTCTTCATCTACCCCTTCGCCTACGGGATCGCGGTCTCCCTGCAACCGGCCGAGGGTGGCGTGCTCGGCGCGTACCAGGCCTTCTTCACCGATGCCTACCAGCGGGACACGATCGTCACGACGCTCGTGATCGCGCTGCCGGCCGCCCTGCTGAACGTCGCCGCCTCGGTGCCCGTGGCGTACCGGATGCGGGGCAGGTTCCGGGGCAAGCGCGTCCTCACCACGGTTCTCGTCGTGCCCATCACGCTGGGGACGGTACTGACCGCCGAGGGCCTGCTCAACTTCCTCGGGCCGGCCGGGTGGCTCAACCGGTTCCTGACGACCACCGGCCTCACCGACGCGCCGGTGCGGCTCACCAACAACTACTGGGGCGTCTTCCTATCCCTGATCATCACGGGCTTCCCGTTCGCGTTCCTGCTCGTGCTGTCGTACCTGTCCGGCATCGACCCGAGCCTCGAACGCGCCGCCGCGACGCTCGGGGCCGGCTGGCGGCAGCGGTTCTTCCGGATCACCCTGCCGCTGCTCGCGCCGGGGCTCGCCACCACGTTCTGCCTCACGTTCGTGCTGGCCTTCAGCGTCTTCCCGTCGGCGATCCTGGTCGGCGACCCGTCCGGCAGCACCCGGGTCATCTCGATCGCGGCCTACGAGGCCGCCTACGTCCGCTACGACTACGCCGGCGCGTCGGCCGCCGCGATCGTCATGGGCGCGGTCGAGCTCGCGGTGATCGCCGTGGTGCTCGGGCTGCGCGGCCTGCTCTACACCGGATCGACGGCGGGAGGTAAGGGGTGAAACGCTCCATCGTCGCCTCCCCGGCGGCCTGGCTGGTCTGGGGCGCGGTGATCATCTTCTTCATCGGGCTGGCCGGCGTGATCGGCTCGGTCGTGGTCAACTCGTTCGGCGTGCGCTGGTTCGACTCGTGGCTGCCGGAGGCCTGGACGACCCGGTGGTACGGCCAGGCCTGGGACGAGTTCACCCTGCTCCC
Organism: Actinoplanes sp. NPDC023714; assembly: GCF_040639855.1. NCBI lineage: Bacteria > Bacillati > Actinomycetota > Actinomycetes > Micromonosporales > Micromonosporaceae > Actinoplanes > Actinoplanes sp. NPDC023714. Next base: position 150,800 of record NZ_JBFAAR010000009.1, on the reverse strand, counting down.
GGTCCTGACCGTCACGCTCGTCGTCTGCCTGCTGGTGGCCGGCATCTCGGTGCTGGTCGGCGTGCCCGCGGCGTACGTGCTGGCCCGCCGCGCATTCCCCGGCAGCCGGCTGCTCTACCTGCTGTTCCTGCTCCCGATCCTGATGCCGCCGATCACGTACGGCATCCCGCTCGCGACGGTGCTCTACAAGTACGGCCTGGCCGGCCACCTGTCCGGCGTGGTCCTCGCCAACCTGGTCCCGTCCATCCCGTTCGTCATCCTCACGATGACCCCGTTCATCGAGCAGATCGACCCGGCCGTGGAACGGGCCGCCCGGATGTGCGGCGCCCGCACCCGGCACGTCTTCCTGCGCATCCTCGCGCCGCTGCTCATCCCGGGCATCCTCGCGTCCTGCATCCTCGTGGTGGTCCGCACCGTGGGGATGTTCGAGCTGACGTTCCTGACCGCCGGCCCGGACTCGCAGACGCTCGTCGTGGCGCTCTTCTATTCGATGTCGGCGGCCGGCATCCGCGCCCAGCAGTCGGTCGACGCCATGGCCGTCATCTACTGCCTCATGATGCTGACGCTGCTGGTCGTCGCGCTGCGCTTCGTCAACCCCACCCAACTCGTCGCACGGGTCAAGGAGGATCCGGAATGAAGATCGCCGACGCCCGCGTCATCGTCACCTGCCCCGGCCGCAACTTCGTGACCCTGAAGATCGTCACCGACGACGGGGTGACCGGGGTCGGCGACGCCACCCTCAACGGCCGCGAGCTGGCCGTCGCCGCCTACTTGACCGAGCACGTCGTGCCGACCCTGATCGGCCGGGACGCGTCCCGGATCGAGGACACCTGGCAGTTCCTCTACCGGGGTGCGTACTGGCGGCGCGGGCCGGTGACGATGTCCGCGATCGCGGCGGTGGACACGGCACTGTGGGACATCAAGGGGAAGGTCGCCGGTCTGCCGGTGTATCAGTTGCTGGGTGGGCGGTCCCGGGCCGGGGTGACCGTTTACGGTCACGCTAACGCCGTGGATGTAGAGACCGTTCTATCGGAAATTTCCGGATATGTCGGATTGGGGTACCGGGCCGTCCGGGTGCAGACGGGCATTCCCGGCCTGGAGTCGACGTACGGGGTCGGCGGTGACCGGATGTTCTACGAGCCGGCCGACGCGGCACTGCCCACCGAGAACGTCTGGTCGACCGAGCACTACCTGCACCACATTCCGAAGGTCTTCGCCGAGGTGCGCCAGGAATTCGGCCCCCACCTGCGGCTGCTGCACGACGTCCACCACCGGCTGACGCCGCTCGAGGCCGCCCGGCTCGGCAAGTCCCTGGAACCCTATGCCCTCACCTGGATGGAGGACCCGGTCCCCGCCGAACTCCAGGAGGGCTTCCGCCTGATCCGGCAGCACACGACGACGCCGATAGCCGTGGGCGAGGTCTTCAACACGATCTGGGACTGCCAGGAGCTGATCACGGGCCAGCTCATCGACTACATCCGTACGACGGTCGTCCACGCCGGCGGCATCACCCACCTGCGCCGCATCTTCGACCTGGCCGCCCTCTACCACGTCCGCTCCGGCTCGCACGGCGCCACCGACCTCTCCCCCGTCTGCATGGCGGCCGCCCTCCACCTCGACGTCGCGATCCCCAACTTCGGCCTGCAGGAATACATGCGCCACACCCCCGAGACCGACCAGGTCTTCCCGCACGGCTACCACTTCGCCGACGGCTACCTGCACCCGTCCGAATCCCCCGGCCTGGGCGTCGACATCGACGAGGAGCTGGCGGCGCGCTACCCCTACAGGCCGGCCCAGCTCCCGGTGAATCGCCTCCAGGACGGCACCATGCACAACTGGTAGCCCCGCACCCCACCTCAACACGCCAGCGAGCGAGCCCGGCCAGCGTGTTGACTTACGGTCCAACCCGCACCCCAACTCAACACACGAGCGGCACACCCAACCTGCGTGTTGACTAACGGTCCAATCCGCACCCGAACTCAACACACGAGCGGCACACCCAACCTGCGTGTTGACTAACGGTCCAACCCGCACCCCAACTCAACACACGAGCGGCACACCCAACCTGCGTGTTGAGTAACGGTCCAACCCGCACCCCAACTCAACACACGAGCGGCACACCCAACCTGCGTG
>NZ_JBFAAR010000009.1:74880-148573 GCF_040639855.1 Actinoplanes sp. NPDC023714 | reverse complement strand
TGCGTGTTGAGTAACGGTCCGATCCGCACCCCAACTCAACACGCGGACGTTATGCCGGTAGGTGGGCCACCTCGAAACGCTCGAAGAGGACCTCCTCACGGTCCTCGTCGAATGCTCCTTCGCAGACGCGGGTGAAATAGGCCCGGTGGGCGGCCAGCCAGCCGTCGCGGGTGCGGTCGTTCTCGCCCTCGGCGTGCGCGAAGTCGTCGGTGACGCTCAGGAACGGGCCCAGGCGCAGGGACACCGTGCGCAGGATGACCCGCGGGCGGCCGGCGCCGTCGCAGACGATCCAGTGCACGCCGATCCGCGGCAGTGGCTCGTCGCCGAACTGGCGCACCAGCGAGGCCGTGGCCCGCTTGCGGCCGGAGATCACCAGTTCCAGCAGCTCGTCGGCCAGGGCGGCGTTGTCGCCGAAGCGCTCGACCGTGTAGTCGCCGGTCAAGCCCGACGACTTCCAGAACGCGGCGGCGGCGGTCATATCGAGTGGGGACACCACGCCATGTTGATCTAGAGGACGCCTCGAGGACAACCCGGATTCGGCCGGCGGGTCCAGCATGGAGGGATGCCCCTACGTCATTGGCTCGCCGCGGGTCTGGCCGTGCTGCTCACCCCCGCCCCGGCCTACGCACAGTCGCCGGATCTGGCGCCGTTCGACGCGGTCGACCAGTTCATCGGCACCGAGTTCGACACCTCGCAGAACAAGAGCAATGATGCGTACGGGAACACGTTCCCGGGCGCCGCTCTCCCCTTCGGCATGGTGCAGCCCAGTCCGACCACCTACAAGCCCGGCAACGCGCTGGTCGGTGAGAAGGGCGGCTACGAGTACACCGCGAACCTGATCCGCGGCTTCGGCATGACCCGCTACTCCGGGACCGGCTGCACCGGGCGGTACGGCGGATACGAGTTCCCGACGATCCCGTACGCGGGGGACACCCTGCCGGTGAACCCGTCGGCCGACATCAAGGGCTACTACCTCGGCTTCGACCACGCGAACGAGGAGTCCGAGCCCGGCTACTACCGGGTCACCACGGACAACGGCGTCACGACCGAGCTCACGGCTACCACGCGGACCGCCGTAGCAAAATACGATTTTTCCGAAAAATCCACGCTGATCCTCGACGTCAGCGGTCCCAACAACCGCACCTTCGGCAGCGAGGTGACGATCGACCCGGCCACCAGGACCGTCAGCGGCTGGATGTTCGGCGCGGACGTCTGCGACGTGGGGAACACCTACCGGGCCTACTTCTCGACGACCTACGACCAGCCGTTCACGGGCTACGGCACCTGGAACGACGCCGACCTGACCCCCGGCTCCACGCATGCGGTCAAGGCCGGCACCGACACGAGCGTCGACTACCGGCACGACACCGGCGCCTGGGTCACGTTCGCCGACGGCGCCACGGTCACCGCGAAGACCGGCTTCAGCTACGTGAGCGTCGGCAACGCCGCCGCGAACCGGGACCGGGAGACGAAGAAGAAGACCTTCCAGGACGTACGGAAGGACGCGAAGCGCACCTGGGAGAAGGCCCTCGGGACGGTCGACGTGAAGGGTGGCACGGACGAGCAGCGGATCAAGCTCTACACCGCGCTCTACCACTCCTTCCTGCACCCCAACATCCGCGACGACGTCAACGGCCAGTACCTCGGCTACGACAAGCAGATCCACGAGATCGAGAAGAACCAGCACTTCTACCAGAACCTCAACTTCGCCGGCTCCGGCTGGGACATGTACCGCAGCCAGGCCCAGCTGATCGCCCTCACCTTCCCGGACGTGGCGCAGGACCTGAGCCGGTCGATCGTCGCGATGGTCGAGCAGACCGGCAGGTGGGCGCCGGGCGCGGCCCGCATGCAGGGCGACAACTACCAGGTCGTCCTCGCGACCCTGGACGACATGGGCGCCACCGATTACGACCGGCGGGCCGCGCTCGAGTCGATGGTCGAGACCCAGAAGCTGCCGGCCACCCGCACCACCCGCAGCGAGGCGTACCAGTATTTCTCGACCGGGATGATCGAGAACCGGAAGGGCGACTTCGCCACCTCCCGCGTCCTCGAGTACGCGATCGACGACTTCGCGATCTCCCAGCTCGCCGAGCGGCTCGGCGACACCGCGAACCGGGACTTCTTCCTGGCCCGCTCGCAGAGCTGGATGAACGTCTTCGATCCGGTGACCGGGCACATCCGGCCGCGCGAGCGCACCGGGTTCGACCGCTCGTTCGACCTGCGGGTCCGCGAGGACGGCGCCGGCCGCGGGCAGTTCAACCAGTCCACCGGCTACCAGTACGGCTGGATGGTCCCGCACAACATGGCGACGCTCATCGCGAAGCGCGGCGGGACGGACGCCGCCACGGCCGCTCTCGACGTACTCAATAAAGATCTTGATGCTGGGGCCTACACCCAGACCGGCAACTATCTGTCGAACCAGGCGGCGTTCGGCACGCCGTGGGTCCATCACTGGCTCGGGCGGCCGGACCGGACGACCGACGTGCTCTACCGCGCCGTCACCGAGATGTACGACACGACGCCGTCCGGCCTGCCCGGCAACGACGACCAGGGCTCGCTGAGCGCCTGGTACGTCTTCGCCACGATCGGCCTCTACCCGGCCGTCTACGGCACCGGCGACCTGCTGGTCAGCGCGCCGATGTTCGACCGCGTCACGATCGGCAAGCTGAAGATCAAGGCGCACGGCGTCGCGGAGGGCAGGCGCTACACGACCGGCCTGCGGGTCAACGGCCGGTGGACCGATGCCAACTGGATCCCGGCGCGGACCACCGGCACCCTCGACATGACCGTGTCGGCCACGCCGGGTGACTGGGGGAAGATCACGCCGCGGTCCTGGACCGGCGGCGCCGACGCCCGCAACAACGTCGGCACCACCCCGGACGGGCAGGGGAACCTCGGCTCGCTGGACCTCAGCGACTGGTCGCTCTCGCGCACCGCGCTGGCGCAGGCGGGCGCCGCGCCCGGCGACCGGATCGGCGCCTTCACCTGGCCGGACGCCGCACCCGGGGAGCCCGACAACTGGATCCCGCACGGCCAGCGGATCGATCTCCCGGACGCCGCGGCCGGCAGCGTTTCGTTCCTCGGGCTCGCCACGAACGGCCCGGCCACCGGCACGGCGCGCGTCGAGTACACCGACGGCACGAGCCAGGACGTTTCCGTCACCTTCGGTGACTGGGCGGGTGCCGCACCCACCGGCAACACCGCGTTGGTCACCCTGAGCGGTCGCAACAACGCCAACGGTACGGGGGGAAGCGGCACGTTCCGGATCTTCGCCACCGACCCGGCCGCGCTCGACACAGCGAAGATCGTGGATGCCGTGGTCCTTCCGGAGTCCACCGACAGGGGCATCATGCACGTCTTCGACGTCGCGATCCTCTGAATCACCCGTCGGGGATGAGGTCCGGGGCTGGGCGCCGAAAATAGCGTCCAGCCCTGTGACGACCACCGAGACCACGGCGACCCAGAAACTGACCCTGCTGACGATGACCTCGATGGTCGTCGGCGGCATGGTCGGCGCCGGCGTGTTCTCGCTGCCCCGCCGCTTCGCCGAGGAGACCGGCGTCATCGGGGCGCTGATCGCGTGGACCATCGCCGGCGCCGGCATGCTGATGCTCGCGTTCGTCTTCCAGACCCTGGCGCTGCGCAAACCCGACCTGGACGCCGGCGTGTACGCGTACGCGAAGGCGGGCTTCGGCGAGTACCTCGGCTTCTTCTCGGCGTTCGGCTACTGGGCCAGCGCCTGCGTCGGCAACGTCACCTACTGGGTGCTGATCATGTCGACCCTGGGTGCGGTCGCCCCGGCGTTCGGCGACGGTGACACGCTGCTCGCGGTGCTCTGCTCGACCGCGGGCGTCTGGCTCTTCTTCTACCTGGTGCAGCGCGGGGTCAAGGACGCGGCGGTCCTGAACCGGATCGTGACGATCGCGAAGGTCGTACCCATCCTGGTCTTCGTCCTTCTCGCGCTCTTCGCCCTGGACCCGGCGGTGTTCGCCGACAACCTGCGCGGCGGCGTCGGATACGGATCCCTGTTCGAGCAGGTCAAGGGCACGATGCTGGTGACCGTCTTCGTCTTCCTCGGCGTCGAGGGGGCGAGCGTCTACTCGCGGCACGCGCAGCGCCGGCAGGACGTCGGGCGGGCCACGGTCCTCGGCTTCCTCAGCGTGTTCGCGGTCTTCGCCTCGGTCACCATCGTCTCGTACGGAATCCTGCCCGCCGCCGAGATCGCGCAGCTCCGCCAGCCCTCGATGGGCGGGGTCCTGGAGGCCGCGGTCGGCGGCTGGGGCAAGGCGTTCGTCAGCGTCGGCCTGGTCGTCTCGGTGCTCGGCGCCTACCTCGCGTGGACGCTGATGGCGGCCGAGGTGCTCTACGTCGCGGCCAAGGACGACGACATGCCGCGGTTCCTCGGCCGGACCCGGCGCGGGGACGTGCCGTTCGCGGCGCTGCTGCTCACCAGCATCCTGGTCCAGGTCGTCCTGATCGTCACGTACTTCTCCGAGGACGCCTTCAACTTCGCGCTGGACCTGACCAGCGCGCTCAGTCTGATCCCGTTCCTGCTCGCGGCCGGCTACGCGCTCCGCATCGCGCGCGGGGGCGGCGAGCGGATCGTCGCGTTCCTCGCCGTCGCGTACACGATCTTCCTGCTCTTCGCGGCCGGTCCGAAGTTCATCCTCGTCTCGTTCATCGTCTACGCCCCGGCCACGCTGCTCTTCGTGAAGGCGCGCCGGGAGCAGGGCCGGCAGCTGTTCTCCGGTCGTGAGCTCGTCATCCTCGCCGTTTCCGTGATCGGCGCCGTCGCCGGCATCACCGCGCTCGCCGCGGGATGGATCTCCATCTGAGAGGGGCTCGTTCCATGTCCACCAACTTCGGCGTGTACTCGGAGGTCGGCCGGCTCCGCAAGGTCCTGGTCTGCTCCCCCGGCCTGGCACACCGCCGGCTCACCCCGACGAACTCCGACGACCTGCTCTTCGACGACGTCATGTGGGTGGAGAACGCGCAGCGCGACCACCTCGACTTCGTCAACAAGCTGCGCGGCCGGGGCGTCGAGGTGGTGGAGCTGCACGAGCTGCTCGCCGAGACGGTGGCCATCCCGGAGGCCAAGACCTGGCTGCTGGACCGCAAGATCGTCGCGAACGAGGTGGGGCTCGGGCTGGTCTCCGACACCCGGGCGTTCCTCGACGAGCTCAAGCCGCGCGAGCTGTCCGAGTTCCTGATCGGCGGCCTCGCCACGTCCGACCTGCCGGACGACTTCCGATCCGGGTACGTGGCGCTGGCCCGCGAGGCGACCGGCGTCCGCGAATACCTGATGCCGCCGCTGCCGAACACGCTCTACACCCGCGACACCACGTGCTGGCTCTACGGCGGGGTCACGCTCAACCCGCTCTACTGGCCGGCCCGGCACGACGAGACGCTGCTCATGAAGGCGATCTACCGGTTCCACCCGGACTTCGCCGGCGCCACCGTCTGGTGGGGCGACCCCGAGCAGGACTGGGGACTGTCCACCTTCGAGGGCGGCGACGTCATGCCGGTCGGCAACGGCGTCGTGCTCGTCGGGATGAGCGAGCGCACCTCCCGGCAGGCGATCACGCAGGTGGCGGCGGCGCTGTTCGCGGCCGGCGCGGCCGAGCGGATCGTGGTGGCCGGGATGCCGAAGCTGCGGGCGGCCATGCACCTCGACACCGTCTTCACCTTCGCCGACCGGGACATCGTCACCCTCTACCCGAACATCATGGACGGGGTGCACACGTTCTCGCTGTATCCGTCCGACCGTGACCCGGGCGTCGAGGTGGCCGACGAGGGCGATCGCAAATTCACCGAGGTCGTCGCGGAATCACTCGGTCTCAAAGCTCTCCGGGTGATCGAGACGGGCGGAGATGTGTACGCGTCGGAGCGTCAGCAGTGGGACAGCGGCAACAACGCGGTCGCCGTGGAGCCGGGCGTGGTGTTCACGTACGACCGGAACACGACGACGAACACGCTGCTGCGGCGGGCCGGGGTGGAAGTCATCACGATCGTCGGGGCGGAGCTGGGTCGCGGGCGGGGCGGCGGGCATTGCATGACCTGCCCGATCAGTCGGGACGCCGTCGATTTCTGATATGTCGTTCAAATACGAAGCGCTGGTCTTCTTCCTCGCGCTCTTCGCCCTCTACAGCCCGGTCGCGGCGCTCTCCTCCTATCTGCCGTACGTCCGTGGCTACACCCACAGCCAGCAGGTCCGGCTCGCCCTCGGCCTGGCCGCCAACGCGTTCGGCTTCGTGCTGGTCGCGGTCTGGGTGGGCGAGCCGCTGCTGGAGCTGCTCGGCATCAGCACGGCCGCGCTGACCGCGACCGGCGGCATCGCCTTGATCCTGGCCTCGGTCCCGCTCATGCGCGGCACCACCTCTGCTCCCCCTCCTCCCTCCTCTTCTCCTTCTCCTCCGGCTCCTCCGGCTCCTCCGCCCGCGCCGCCGCCCTCTCCGAAGGACATCCTCTTCACGCCGCTGACGTTCCCGCTCACCGTAGGCGGCACGACGTTCGCCTTCGGGGTGGCCGCGTCCGCCGACGCCGGCGACATCCCGGGCCGGCTGTGGCTGACCCTGGCCGCCCTCGCCTACGCGATCGTGACGGGCGTGACGCTCTACCTCTCCGGGCACGTCGAACGCCGCATCTCCGCGCAGGCCGCAGCCATCCTCGACCGGGTGGCCGGTATCCTGCTCACCGCCATCGCCGTGATCCTGCTGGCGAACGGTTTCACCGACCTGGTGACCGCTCGCTTAGGCCCTGGTTCGTAGAGGGGGCAGGAGCGAGGCGAGGTCCAGGTGTCGTCTGGCCGCACGGCGGCTGGGCCACGCCGCAGCCCAGCCATCCTCTACGAACCAGGGCCTAAGGTGAGGCGCATGCCGATCGTCACGACGAAGGACTGGGATGCCGGGGCGGGCCGCCTCACCCGGCACGAAGGCGTCGAGTTCTCCGGACTCGACCTCTGCGAGACCGACCTGGCCGGCGTCGAGTTCGACGGCTGCACCTTCCGCGACGCCCGGTTCAACTGCTCCCGGCAGACCGACGTGGCCTACCTCAACTGCACGTTCCTGAACTGCAACTTCTTCGACGCGACGTTCGAGAACTGCAAGGCGGTCGGCAGCCACTTCGAACGCTGCACCTTCGACATCACCACCATCGACGGCGGTGACTGGTCCTTCACCAGCCTCATCCGCGCCGACCTCGGCAGTGCCACCCTCACCGGCGTACGCCTGCGCGAAACCGACCTGACCGGCGCCCGCATCCGCAACGGCACCCTGCGAGCCTGCGACCTCTCCGGCGCCACCCTCACAGCCGCCGACCTCACCGGCTGCGATCTGCGAGGTTCCGACCTGTCCGCCCTGAACCCCACCGAGACCGAGATCCGTAACGCCCTCATCACGGCCGACCAGGCCACGACGATCGCCATGGCGTTGGGCCTCCAAATCCGAGACTGACCGTTTCCGACCACCCCAGATCGTCGCGTCACGATGGCGGCGTCCTAGGAGGCTAGGTCGTGCGTGAAGGGCTCGGGCCCGCGGTGGCATGCGCCGAGAGCCGGATGCCGGGGCCTCTCAAAGGAGCTGGATCGCCGCCCGCGCCGGCGTCCCACGACTCCCCCGGCGATCTTGTTGACTTTCCACAGCACCGTTCCAGCAGAACTTCACAAGATCGCGGACCGGACGACGTCGTTGGAGGCCAAGGCGCGGCCGGAAGAGCTGGGCCGGCGGCGGCATGCGCCAGAAGCCGGATGCCGGCCCGCGATCTTGTTGACTTCCACCGCACCGTTCCGGCAGAGCTTCACAAGATCGCGGAGTGGACGACGTGTTGAAGGCCAGGCGCGGCCTGAAAAGCCCGGCCGCCGGTGGCGTGCGCCAGAAACCGGATGCCGAACCGCGATCTTGTTGACTTCTGCTGCACCGTTCCCGCAGAACTTCACAAGATCGAGGAGTGACGACGTCCTCGGAGGCCAGGCCGCGCGCTTGCGGTCGCAGCGGTGGCACGCGTCGGAGCCGGGCCCGAAAGAGCTATACCGCCGCGCGCCCCGGCCTCGCCGAACCCTCGATCTTGTTGAGTTCCACTGGACCGCTCTCGCAGAACTTCACAAGATCGAGGAGTGCTGACGTCTTCGGCAACTGGCGAAAAAGGCGTCCTAGGAGACTAGGTCGCGGCCTCCGGCTCCCGCTCACCAGAAACCGGCCCACTCCGCGGCGCCGGCCCCTCCCGGTCCGAACCGGCCTTGAACCGGGCCGCCTTGTGCGTCCCGTCGCAGAAGGGCTTGATGGCGGAACGGCCGCAGCGGCACAGGGCGACCGTCCCCCGACCGGGATCGATCGGGCGCCCGTCGGGCGTGAGCAGCTCGAAGTCGCCGCGCACGATCAGCGGCCCGTCTTCGTAGGGGACGATGGAGGCGGTCACGGCCGCTGGAGTTCCCTCTGACATCAGGCCGAAACCGATCGTTTGGGCCGGTCCAGCCGGGGAAGGCTGACGGCCATGAGACTTCCGTCCGCCCGCGGTCCGGTGTCGGCCGCGTTGATCGGCTACCTCACCGGACAGAGCACCACGATTCCGGCACAACCGGATCTGGGGAACGACGACGACCTGCACATGACGCTGTTCGTCTGCTATGAGCTGGCCTACCGCGGATGGGATGGCGTCGACGACGCGTTCGAGTGGGATCCGGAGGTGCTGCGTTTGCGGGCCCTCGCCGAGGCGCGGTTCACGGCGCAGCTGCACGAGCTGGTGGGCGCGCCGGAGCCGGTGGATCCGGCCACGGTGCCGGCGCGGCTGCGGGAGCTGGCGGACGCCGACGACGGGCCGTCGCTCTCCGGGTATCTGCGCGGGCGGGCCACCTACGAGCAGTTCCGCGAGTTCGTGATGCAGCGCTCGGTCTACCACTTGAAGGAGGCCGACCCGCACACCTGGGCGATTCCCCGGCTGGGCGGTGACGCGAAGGCGGCGCTCATCGAGATCCAGCTCGACGAGTACGGCAATGGGCGCACCCCGAAGATGCACCAGGAGCTGTTCAAGCAGACGATGCGCTGGTTCGGGCTGGACACCGCGTACGGCGCGCACGTCGACGTGGCGAGCACGCGGACGCTCGCGAACAACAACCTGATGTCGCTGTTCGGGCTGCACCGGCGGAACCGCGGGATGATCATCGGGCATCTGGCGGCCTACGAGATGACGTCGACGCAGCCGAACCGTGCCTACGGGAACGGGTTGCGGCGGCTCGGCGGCGATCCGGTGGCGACGGCGTTCTACGACGAGCACGTGGAGGCCGACGCCGTGCACGAGCAGATCGCCGCGCACGACATGGCCGGCGCGTTCGCCCGGGCCGAACCGGAGCTGGCCGGCGATGTGCTGTTCGGCGCCCGTTGTGCCCTCGCCCTCGACGCCGTCTGGGCTCGCGACATTCTCGATGCCTGGGACAAGAGCGACACCTCATTGCGTACGAGGAAAAAGCTCGCACCCGCCGGAACCCGCACCAGCCCGGCGATGGCCGCATGAGCGCCCTGTCGCAGCTGGCCAAGGAGCTCCACGCGGCCGGCTACCGGTTCACGACGGTGACCCCGGCGACGCATGAGCGCGTCAACCGCAGGCCGGAGAACGCCCGCGCCCGTGACCTGCGCGGCGTCTTCGGGTGGAGCCGCCCGTTCGGGCCCGGCGTGCTGCCGCCCCGGATCATCGAGCTGATGGACGCCGCGGACGTGCTGGACCGGGACGGCGACGTGTGGCGCAGCCGCGTCCGGTTCTCCACCTACGACGGCGAGCTGTTCGTGCACTCGGCGTTCCCGACCGACGCCGAGGACTCGGTCTTCTTCGGGCCGGACACCTACCGGATGGCCGGCGCCGCGGCGGCGGCCGCCGAGAAGCGGACGATCCGGCGGGCCGTCGACATCGGCTGCGGCACCGGGGCCGGGGCGATCGCGGTGGCGAAGCGGGCGCCGGACGCCGAGGTGTTCGCCGTCGACATCAACGAGCGGGCGCTCCGCTACGCGACCGTGAACGCCGCGCTGGCCGGGACCGGCAACGTCCACCCGGTGCGCAGCGACCTGCTCAGCGGCGTGGACGGCGAGTTCGACCTGATCCTCACCAACCCGCCGTTCATGATCGACCCGGCCGGGCGGGCCTACCGGGACGGCGGCGAGCACGGCTACGAGCTGTCGCTGCGGATCATCGACGAGGCGGTGGAGCGGCTGGCGCCCGGCGGCGAGCTCGTCCTCTTCACCGGCACCGGGATCGTCGACGGCCGGGACCCGTTCCAGGAGGCCGCCGCGGAGCGCCTGGCCGGCACCGGGCTCGCCGTCGAATACCGTGAGCTGGACCCGGACGTCTACGGTGAGGAGCTGGACGGGCCCGCGTACGCGCACGCCGAGCGGATCGCCGTCGTGCTCCTGACCGCACGGGCCTCAGCCCGGGCCGTAATACTGGAGCAACAACCGCACGCCGGCATCACAGGAGATTCTGCATGACCGTGTCCGGGTTCGCCGACCTCGCGTTGCGCCCCGAACTGCTGCGAGCACTCACCGACCTCGGGTACGAGGAGCCCACGCCGATCCAGGCCGAGTCGATCCCGCCCCTGCTGGAGGGCCGTGACCTGCTCGGACAGGCGGCCACCGGCACCGGCAAGACCGCCGCGTTCGCCCTCCCGGTGCTCCAGCGGCTGGCCGGGGCGGCGGCCGAGAGGGAGACGGCCGGGAAGGGTCCGTCGGCGCTCATCCTGGTGCCCACCCGCGAGCTCGCCATGCAGGTCTCCCAGGCCTTCCACCGGTACGCGCGGGACCTCGGCTCCCGGGTCGTCCCGATCTACGGCGGGCAGCCGATCGGCCGCCAGCTGCAGGCCCTGGAACGCGGCGTCGACGTGGTGGTCGCCACACCGGGCCGTGCCCTCGATCACATCTCCCGCGGCACCCTCGACCTGAGCACCGTCCGCACGGTGGTGCTCGACGAGGCCGACGAGATGCTCGACATGGGGTTCGCCGAGGACATCGAGGCGATCCTCGAGGAGACGCCGGACGATCGGCAGACGGTGCTCTTCTCGGCGACCATGCCGGGCCGCATCGACGCGATCGCGCGGCGGCACCTGCGCGAGCCGGTGCGCATCCAGATGGGCCGCGCCGAGCCGGAGCCGGGCGAGGCCCCGCTGGTCCGGCAGAGCGCCTACGTGGTGGCGCGTGCCCACAAACCGGCCGCCCTCGGCCGGGTGCTCGACGTCGAGGCGCCCACCGCGGCGATCGTCTTCTGCCGCACCCGGGAAGAGGTCGACCAGCTCACCGAGACGCTGAACGGGCGCGGCCAGCGGGCCGAGGCGCTGCACGGCGGGATGAGCCAGGAACACCGCGACCGGGTGGTGAACCGGCTCCGCGACGGCCGGGCCGACCTGCTGGTCGCCACCGACGTGGCGGCCCGCGGCCTCGACATCGACCGGCTCAGCCACGTCGTCAACTACAACCTGCCGGCCGCGCCGGAGACCTACGTGCACCGCATCGGCCGGGTCGGCCGGGCCGGCCGGGAGGGCACCGCGATCACCCTGGCCGAGCCGCGCGAGCACCGGATGCTCAAGGCGATCGAGCGGACCACCGGGCAGCGGGTCGCCCTGCAGAAGGTGCCGACCGTGGCCGACCTGCGCGCCCGCAAGCTGGAGCTGACCCGGGCCGCGCTGCAGGAGAGCCTGCTCACCGACGACCTGGAGCGCTTCCGCGTCGTGGTGGAGACGCTCACCGACGAGTTCGACGTCATGGAGGTGGCGCTCGCCGCGGTGAAGCTGGCCCACGAGATGAACGGCGGCGACCTCGACGACGAGCAGGACATCCCGGAGTTCACGCTGCGGCCCGACCGGGAGCGCCGGGACGTGGCCGGCCGCCCGCCCGGCCGCAAGGGCCTCAACACGACCCGGGTGTTCATCAACTCGGGGCGCAGCAACCGGATCCGGCCGCAGGACCTGGTCGGCGCGATCACCGGGGAGACCCGGCTGAGCGGGCGGGACATCGGGGCCATCGAGATCGCGGACCGGTTCTCGCTGGTCGAGGTGCCGTCCGACGCCGCCGACGAGGTGATAACCGCGCTCCGGCAGGCGTCGATCCGCGGGCGGAAGGTGCTGGCCCGCCGGGACCGCGACAAGGACAACAGCCGGCGGCCCTGACCTTAGGCGGGCGGCTTCGGCAGGGTGCCGTGCTCGAGGAGGTGCGCGGCCACGTCGGCGACCTTGCGGCGCTGGTTGCGGGCCGTGCTGCGGAGCAGGGAGAACGCCTCGTCCGGGCCGGTCGAGCGCTGCGCCATGAGATAGCCGACGGCACGTTCGATGACGACGCGGTAGTCGAGGGCGTACTGGAGCTGGCCGGCCAGCTCACCGGCCTGGTGCGCGGCGAGGGCGGTGGCGAGCATCGACTCGAGGATGTCGGTGTAGCGCTCGAGGGCAGCCGCCTCCGCCTCGCTCCAGGCGTACGGCCGGTTCCGGAAGACGTCGAGGGTGCCGACCGGCGCGCCGCCGAGCCGGACCGGGGCGCCCAGGACCGACACGACGCCGTTGCGCAGGAACGGCTCCCGGATCAGCGGCCACCGCTCGTCGGTGTTGAGGTCGTCGGTGTGCACCACGCCGTCGGTGACGAACGCGGCGACGCACGGGCCCTCCCCGGCGGTGCTCTGGACCCGTTCCATCACCTCGCTCTGCCGGTTGCTGGAGGCGACGTACCGCAGGTCGTGCTGCGCGTCGACGATCATGAGCCCGCTGCCGTCCACCTGGAACAGGTCGACGGCGGCGTGGATCACCTCGCCGACCGCCGTGGCGATGTCGTGCTCCTCCAGGTCGCCGAGCCGGCGCAGGCTGGCCGCGAGGACTGCCGGGTCCAGGGTGGACATGTGGTGCCCCTTTCAGTCAGTCCAGCCGCAGCCGGCTCGTGGAGGTGCGCTGCGCGGCGCCGAGGCGCAGCAGCACCGCGATGATCCCGGCGTAGGCCTCGGCCGCCCGGATCCGTTCGGTGCTCCAGGGCTCGGCCCGGGAGAGCATCGCGTTGAGGGTCCCGACCGCGACGCCCCCGACCCGCACCGGGACCGAGAGCACCGCGCGAACCGGATTACCCGGATCGGCCGCCAGCGACTCCCACACCGCGGCGTAGTCCGCGGAGTCCGCAAGATCATCGACCGCGACGGTCCGGTCCTCGCGGACGCAGTCG
Source organism: Actinoplanes sp. NPDC023714 (assembly GCF_040639855.1). Classification (NCBI taxonomy): domain Bacteria; kingdom Bacillati; phylum Actinomycetota; class Actinomycetes; order Micromonosporales; family Micromonosporaceae; genus Actinoplanes; species Actinoplanes sp. NPDC023714. The sequence continues at coordinate 135,404 of NZ_JBFAAR010000009.1, read as the reverse complement.
ACACCCGGGCCGGTCCCGGCCACCAGCTGGGCCTGTTCCAGGGCGGTGGCGGCCGGATCGGAGGTGCCCGCGATCCGCAGCTCGTCCTCGGTGTCGAGCAGCATCAGCCCGGTGCCGTCCACGTGGATGAGGTCCCGGGCGGCGGTCAGGACCTGGCCGAGGCGATCCACCAGGTCCGGGGCGCCGATGCCCTCGGACGTCGCGGCGGAGGCCGACAGAGCGTGCAGGCTTTCGGTGAGCGCGTGCTGGTCCAGGGGCATGGGACCTCCTCACGACAGGGGGTTCGGCGTCAGCGCCAGGCTTCCCACGCGGCCCCTGTCGAAACGGAATGTTTGCGGCCGGCACGGAGGGGAAAGCTTCGGATACCCGATCATCTCCGCCCTGTGTCCGCGGCCGACGTTTCGAGAGGAACGACGCATGTCCGCGAACACCGAGCCGGCCACCCGTGCCGGCCTGCCGCTGGAGGATCTGGACCGGGCCGCCGAGCGCTTCTATTCGGCCCGCACCCACTGCTCGGAGAGCGCGGCACGACGTCTGCGCGACGAGATGATCCGTACCGCGCTGCCGATGGCGGACCGCCTGGCCCGCCGGTACCGGGTGGGCCGGGAGCCCTCCGAGGACGTCCGCCAGGCCGCCCGGCTCGGCCTGGTCAAGGCGGTCGAGCGGTACGACCCGGCGCGCGGCTCGTTCACGGCGTACGCCGTCATCTGCGTCACCGGCGAGATCAAGCGGCACTTCCGGGACCACACCTGGACCGTGCACGTGCCGCGTCGCCTGCAGGAGCTGGCCCTCACGGTGCACCAGGCCGACCAGGAGCTCGCCGCCGAGCTGCGCCGCCGGCCCACCGAGGAGGAGGTCGCCGGCCGGTGCGGCGTCGACCGCTCCGACCTGGCGGCCGCCCGGCTGTCCGGGGCCGGGTACCGCGGGGTCTCGCTGCATCAGCCGATCGGCTCGGACGGCGCCGAGCTCCTCGACCTGTTCGGCGATCTCGACGCCGCGGTCGACCGGATCGCCGACGAGGTGACCGTCGCCGGCCTGCTCGGCCGGCTGCCGGCCCGGGAGCGGCGGATCCTCGCCATGCGCTTCCAGGGCGAGCACACCCAGACCGAGATCGCGGCGGCGCTCGGCCTCTCCCAGATGCACGTCTCCCGGCTGCTCAGCCGCACCCTCGGCTGGCTGCGGGCGGCCCTGCTGAGCGACACCGTCCCGCCGTGGCCGGGCAGCCCGGAGCCGGAGGACGACGGCCGGGTCCGGGTCACCGTGGAGCCGGGCGACGGCCGGCCGGTGCGCCTGCACGTCCACGGCGAGGTGGACCGGGACAACGCGGGCCGGCTGCGCGAGCCGGTGCTGGCCGTGGTGCGTCAGGCGGCGCCGGGCACGCGGATGGTCCTCGACCTCGGCGGCGTGCCGCTGCTCGACGCGGCCGGGATCGGCGTGCTGATCGCGGTGCACGAGGCGGCGAGGGTACGCGGGGTGACGGTCACCGCCACCGGACTGCAGCCCTACGTCCGGCGGGTGGCCAGGATCGCAGGGCTGCAGGCGATGCTGGAGGGCTGAGTCGTCAGCCGGTGACCAGCGAGTCGTACAGGTTGGTCACCTCGAGGACCATGCGGACCATCGGCCCCGGCTCGCGCACCCGCAGCGTGATGCCGTTGGCCGAGGCCGCGCGGCGGGCCGCCACGAGCACGCCGAGGGCCGACGAGTCGAGGAAGGTCACGGCGCTCATGTCGACGTCCAGCCGGGTGCATTCCCGCTGTTCGACGACCTGCTGCAGCACCTGGCGGAGCACCGCGGCGTTCGCCACGTCCAGGTCCCCCTCGGGCGACAGCACGATGGTGTCGTTCTCGCGGGCGATCGTCCAGTCCATCGACACAGTCCTCCGTTGGTCAGTGAAGCTTTGGGAGCGTACCCATCGGGTTGGTGGGTGAAACCACGACCCATGGTCGCAGGCAGTGCTCTATCGATGCGAGCTGCCGGGCCGGAGCGGCGAGCGGCGACCGCAGGACGGCGAGCGCCTGCTGTCCCATCCCGACGGCGAAGAGCGCGTCGGCCACGTCGTCGATCGGCGTGCCGGCGATCAGCTCGCCGTCCGTCACGGCCTCGGCCAGGTGGGTGCGGACCAGCGCCCGCCACTGCTCCCCCACGTCGTTGCCGGACGGGATCCGCTCGTTGCCGGCGAGCCGGCCCCAGAAGCCGACCACGACGTGCGCCTCGTCGACCGTCTCCTTCTCCAGCGGGCAGATCTCGCGCAGCATGGCCCGCACGGCGGCGAGCCCGCGCAGGCCCTCGGCGAACGCGGCGAGCCGGGCGTTGGTGCGCTCCGAGATCCGCTGGTAGGCCGAGGCGGCCACCTCGTCGAAGCCGTCGAAGTAGTGCCAGAGCGCGCCGGCGGCGAGGCCGAGCTCCGCGGCGATGGCCCGGCTCGTGGCGGCCGGCATGCCCTCCCGCGCCACGACCGCGAGGTACGCGTCGACGATCTCGGTACGGCGCGCGTCGTGGTCGACAATCTTCGGCACCGCTCCATTCTGGATCACGATGGACGTACATGAGGAATTTACGTGTCGACCCGATCGCACTGACCTGGGACGATGACCGGCCAATCGGGCGAAAGTGGAGGATCCTTCGCTGGCGAAGATCAAGTCACGACGCTACCGTGTCCTCGCACGTCGGTGAGGTGGAGAAAGCCGCCTCCCGGTCGGTGCTTTCTGCTGCCCAGATTGGATGAACGTGGCGCCATCACCGGCCGACCAGTCGACCGCAACCCCGGGGCGCACGCGACGTCAGCAGTCGATCAAACGACGCGTCGTACGCCTGGTGCTCGTGCCCAGTGTGGTGGCGTTGCTCATCTGGTTCGGCGCCTCCGGGTACCTCATTTTCCAGGGCTTCTACAACCGCGCGGTCGCCATCTCGGTGCGCGAGGTGTCGATCCCGGCCGTCTCCGCGCTCTCCTACATCCAGCAGGAGCGCCGGCTCAGCGTCGCCTACCTGGCCCGGCCGTCGACGAACCTGAACGCCCTGCTCGAGCAACGGAACCGGACCGACCAGCAGCTCGAGGAACTGCGCGAGGTCGCCGACGGCGCGCTCAGCGCCGCACCGGACTCGATCAAGAACCAGTGGTCGACGCTGGTCGGGTACCTCGACCAGATACCGACCCAGCGCAGCGCCATCGACGCCCGCTCCACCACGTCGAGCCGCGCGTACGACTTCTACAACGAGCTGCTCGACGCCGCGACCGCGATGTTCGACATCCAGGCCCGGATCACGCCGGACGCGACGGCGGCCCTCGGCGGTGTCACCTCGGTCGAGCTGTTCAGCGCCAGTGACATGATGTCCCGGGCCGCCTCCACGATGGACGGCGCGTACGCCGCGAAGGCCCTCGGCCGCACCGACTACCTGGAGTTCGTCCGGCTGGTCGGCGCGTACCGGGCCGAACTCGACGAGATCCGCGACCACCTGGAGCCGACCGTCCGCGAGCGGCTGCAGACCATGGAGTCGAGCAGCGCCTGGGAGAACCTGACGGCCGCGGAGAACTCGATCATCGCGGCCGGACCGTGGAAGAAGGGCGTGCCGGCGGCGGTCACGATGAACCGCGACCGCTGGGCCATGGTGACCGGGACGGTCTCGCAGAGCCTCGTCGACCTCACCATCGACGAGGCCGACCAGGTCTCCGCGCGCACCCTGCGCACCGGCAACAACCAGCTGCTCACCGCGCTCGTCGGCTCGCTCGTGGCGCTCGCCGTCGCGATCGGCGTCATCTTCTGGGCGCTGCGCTCGTCGGCCGTGCTCGTCGACCGCGCGCTGTCGACCCGGCTGTCCCGCCTCGGCGAGGACGCCGGCGCGCTCGTCGACACCCGGCTGCCGGCCGTCATGGACCGGCTGCGCAAGCGCGAGGCCGTGGACCTGGAGACCGAGTTCGCCGCGAAGGACTACGGCGCCGACGAGATCGGCCAGGTCGCCGACGTGATCCACCGCTCGCTCACCGTCGCGGCGGAGGCCGCCGTCGACGAGGCGAAGGCCCGCGCCGCCGGCACCGCGATGCTGATGGGCGTGGCCCGGCGCCCGCAGCGACCGCTGCAGCGCGGCCTCAAGGTGATCGAGGACCTGCAGGGGCAGATCGGCGACGAGAAGCTGCTGACCCACCTCTTCGACATCCACCACCAGCTCAACCAGACCCGGCGATTCCTGGAGAACCTGGTCATCCTCGCCGGTGGGCAGATCGGCCGGCGGTTCTCCAAGCCGGTGCCGCTGCGCCGGGTGCTGCTCGCGTCGTTCGCCGAGGCGCGCGACTACCAGCGGATCAACCTGCGCGGCGCCACCGACGTGGCGCTGGTCGGGTACGCGGTCGCCGAGGTCATCCACCTGATGGCCGAGCTGCTCGACAACGCGCTCGCCTTCTCCCCGCCGGGCACCACCGTCTGGGTCACCTCGAGCCGGGCCCAGCACGGCGTGGCCGTGGAGATCGAGGACGCCGGCGTCGGCATGAGCCAGGAGGCGATCGACCGGGCGAACACGCTGCTCGCGACCGCGCCGACGCCCGAGGTGACCGAGCTGAAGGACGGCTCGCAGGTCGGTCTCTACGTGGTGGCCGAGCTCGCCAAGCGCGAGGGCCTCCAGGTCAGCCTGCGCCGATCGGCATACGGTGGTCTACTGGCGATCGTGCTGCTGCCCGAGCGACTGCTGATCAGCAACAGTGAGCCCGACGAGGACACCGGCTCGGTGATCCCGCCGGCGCCCACGCCCGCCGTGCCGCCGGCCCGGGAGGAGGGCCTTCCGGCCCGCGAGGACGGCCCGATCGCGGTCCTCGAGAAGCCGGTCAAGGTCGAGGTGGCGGCCGAGAAGCCGAAGCCGGTCACCCGTACCCCTCAAGCGGCGCAACCAGGCGGCAAGCCGCCGCTGCCGCACCGCCGTCCCCAGCAGCACCTCGCGCCCGGTCTTCTCCAGACCCCTCCCGGGGAACCGGCGGCTCCGGAGCCGGCGCCCGCGCCGCGGTCGCCGGAGGAGGTGCGCAGCCGGTTCGCGCGGTATCAGCGCGGCTGGGCCGAGGGACAGAACGCAACCCCCGCTACCGACACCGAAACCCCCAGTGAGCAAGGCAGGAACGAATGACCCACCCGACATCTTCCATCGATCTCCCCTGGATGTTGGACGACCTCGTCGAGGTTCCGCAGGTCGTCTCCGTGGTCGTGCTCTCCACCGACGGCCTGATCGTGCAGAAGTCCACGCAGATGCAGCAGGACCTCGCCGAGATCCTCGCGGCCGGCGCGTCCTCGATGTACAGCGTCGCCGCCGGGACGGGCCGGCACTTCAAGAGCGGTGGCGTCCAGCAGGTCGTCATCGAGTTCCAGGAGCACACGCTGTTCATCGCGGCGGCCGGGCAGAACGCCCGCCTCGCGGTCCTCTGCGAGCAGGACGTCGACATGGGCATGGTCGCCTACGAGGTGAGCCGGCTCGTGACCCGCATCGGCGACTACCTGAGCGCGCCCGCCCGCAGTAATGACGGGTGAGGCCTGGGACGGCGACGACGAGACCGCGGCAGGCCGGTTCGTCCCGTTGTACGTCCTCGTCAACGGGCGGACCAGCCCCCGCGACAGCAACCTGGACCTGGCCACCCAGGTGATCGCGGTCCCGGTCGACGCGAGCCGGCTGGAGCCGGAGTACCTCCAGATCCTCGGCCGCTGCGGCAACTGGATCTCGATCGCGGAGATCGGTGCGTACCTGCACATCCCGCTGACCATCGTGAAGGTGATGGTCGACGTGCTGCTCGAACAGGGCTACCTGGACAGCGGCGCCCCGGCACAGCACAAGGTCGTCGACATGCGGCTGCTCAACGCAGTCCTCGCCGGTCTCGAACGGCTCTAGGAGTAATGGTGAATCGCACATCGGTCAAGATCGTCATCGCCGGCGGCTTCGGCACCGGCAAGACGACCTTGGTCAGCTCGGTCAGCGAGATATCCCCGCTGACCACCGAGGAGCTCCTGACGTCAGCGAGCATCGGGATCGACGACGTCACGGGTGTGGAGTCGAAGACGCACACCACGGTGGCGCTGGACTTCGGGCGGATCACGATCAGCCCGGACGTGGTGCTGTACCTGTTCGGCACGCCCGGCCAGGACCGGTTCTGGTTCATGTGGGACGAGCTCGCGCAGGGCGCCCTCGGCGCGATCGTCCTGGTCGACACCCGCCGCCTCGACACGAGCTTCCCCGCCATCGACTACTTCGAACGGCGCGGCATCCCGTTCGTGGCGGCGGTGAACCGGTTCTTCGGCGAGTGCGAGTACACCGAGGACGAGATCCGCTCGGCCCTGGAGCTCACCCCCGAGGTGCCGCTGGTCTGGCTCGACGCCCGCGACCGCGCGTCGTCGAAGCTGGCGCTGATCGCCCTGGTCCGGCACGCCATGGGACGCCTGCCACAGGCCGCCTGAGCCGCCGTGCCGGCCCGGGGCGGGACGCTCAGAGCGGCTGGGTCATCCGGAGGTGGTTGCCGAACGGGTCCCGGAAGCCGCAGTCGATGCCGTACGGGCGCTCGGTCGGCTCCTCGGTGAACTCGACGCCACGGGCCAGCAGCGTCTCGTAGGTCTTGCGGCAGTCGTCGGTCGCGAGGATGTGGGTGCCGCCGAGGGCGCCCTTGGTGAGCAGGTCGCGGACCTGGCCGGCGGTCTCGGCCGACATCATGGGGCCGCCCGGCAGCGACAACAGGATCTGCCGGTCGGGGTGACCCGGGACGTTGACGGTGAGCCAGCGCATGAAGCCGAGGTCGGCGTCGGTGTGCACCTCGAAGCCGAGCGTGCCGACGTAGAAGCCGAGCGCCTCGTCCTGGTCGAGAACGTAGATCTGGGAGTGGGTGATCGCGTTGAACATGCTGGTCACGCTACTCGCCGGGGTGGCCGGAAAACTTATCCGAAACTGCTCATCCGGGCCGGGTCCAGGCCATCGCGAAACAGTTGGGGGCGTCGGCGAGCGGTGGCGACGAGCGGCGGTAGTCCCGAGGTGACTTGCCGACTATTTCGCGAAAAGTCCGGCTGAAGGTCCCAGGACTCTCAAATCCTATTTTGTACGAGATGTCGGTGATAGGCGTCGCCGACGATCTCAACAGGAACATCGCCCGCTCCACCCGGCGCCGCTGCAGGTACCGATGCGGCGTCTCGCCGAACGTCGCCCGGAAGACCCGGCTGAAGTGCGCCGGTGACACGTGCGCGATCCGGGCCAGCGCCGGGACGTCCAGCGGCGACGCGTAGGCCCGGTCCATGGCGTCCCGGGCCCGCAGCATCCGGCGGTTGCTGTCCTCGGACGCGGATACGGGGACGGACACGGCGGCGGGACGACTCACCGGCTCACGATAACGCCGCCCCGCCCGCCCACTTCAGCGAAAGGGGGGCGGCGGGCGGGGCGGCGGGTCATCACAGCGGCGCGAGGCGCACCTTGAAGTGCCGCAGCAGGGGTGGCGCCGAGACGATCCGGTAGCCCCGGATCCGTTCCGGGTCCTTCGCGATGGCCCCGAGCACGGCGGCGACGTACTCGAAATGCTCCGACGTGTAGACCCGGCGCGGGATCGCGAGCCGGACCAGCTCGAACGGTGCCGGGCTGGTCAGCTGGAATCCGGAGTCCAGCGTGCCGAGGTACAGCGACCCCAGCTCCGCCGAGCGGATGCCGCCGTCGAGGTACATCTGGCAGCCGAGCGAATGCCCCGGGAACTCGGCGGGCGTGAGGTGCGGCAGCAGGCGCCCGGCGTTCAGGTAGAGCGCGTGGATGCCGGCCGGCTCCACGATCGACACGCCGGCGTCCCGGATCATCTGGGCGAAGCGCGCGGTCTGCGCGGCCCGGCCGGCCAGGTAGAGCGGGTCGACGACCTCGCGCAGGCCGACCGCGAGGCGCTCCAGGTCCCGGCCGGAGAGCCCGCCGTACGTGGAGAACCCCTCGGTGGCGATCAGGTTGAACTCGCACTGCGCGAAGAGCGCGTCGTCGCGCAGCCCGATCAGCCCGCCGATGCCGGTGAGGCCGTCCTTCTTCAGGCTGATCAGGCAGCCGTCGGCCAGCTGGAAGGCACGGGTCGCGATCTGCCGCGGCGACCAGCCCTGATATCCCGGCTCGCGCTGCTGGACCAGCCACGCGTTCTCCGCGAACCGGGCCGCGTCCAGGAAGAACGGCACCCGGTAGCGCTGGCAGAGGTTCCGCACGGCCTCCAGGTTCGCCATCGAGACCGGCTGCGCGCCGAGCCCGTTGTTGGTGATCGTCATGAGCACCAGGCCGACGTCGGAGGGGCCGGCCAGCAACTCCTCCAGCGCGTCCAGATCGATGTTGCCCTTGAACGGCGCCGGGTCGTCCAGGTCGAACGGGATCGGCAGGTCGACCGGCTTCGCGCCGGCCAGCAGGACGTTGGTGTGCGTCGTGTCGAAGTGCGTGTTGCTGACGCAGATCTGGCCGGGCTTCAGCAGGCTGGAGAAGAGCACCCGCTCCCCGGCCCGTCCCTGGTGCACCGGGAGCAGGTGCGGATACCCGGTCAGGTCGGCGGCCTCCTCGCGGAAGCGGAACCAGGACCGGGCGCCCGCGTAGGACTCGTCGCCCTGCGCGGCCGCGGCCTCCTGCGCCGAGGAGGTGGCGCCGGTGCCGGAGTCGGAGAGCAGGTCCACCGCGATCTGGTCGGAGCGCAGGTTGAACGGGTTGTATCCGGCCGCCTCGATCGCCTCCCGCCGCTGCGACGGCGACAGGAAGGCGATCGGCTCGACCACCTTGATGCGGTAGGGCGGCGGCAGCGGGATGTGATCAGTGGACAAGGGAAGCTCCTCGGTAGGCCTCGGACGACAGGTAGACCGTCATGCCCGGCCGGGGCGGGCCGAGCCGCAGCGAGACGTGCGCGATGAGCCCGGCGTCGCCGTCCAGCGGCCGGCTCGTGACCGCGGCGATCGCCTCGTCGAGCAGGGCCGGGTCGAACCGGTACCGCTCGAGCAGCGGCAGCACGCGCTCGCGGGCCTCCCGGTCGTCGGTCACGTAGCTGCGGATCGGCACGTAGACGCTGTAGCCGTTGGGCCGGTCCGCGCCCTGCGTGATCGTGTAGCTGCCGACGAGCGGGCGCCCGCTGAACCGCTCGGCGCGTCCGGCCTCCGCGCAGAAGGCCGCCACCAGCTCGGGATCGACGCCGGGCACCACCGCCGCGGCGCGGGCCACGTCCTCGGCGCGCGCGTCGTGGTGCGAGATGTAGAGCTTCACCCGGGCCTGCGGCCCGTCGTGAAGATCGAGGGCGAAGAAGGTCAGGCGATCCCGGCGGCCGAGTTCCGCCGGGCGGATGGCTTGGCTCAGCATTCTTTCGTACGCGGGACCGAGCCCGAGACGATCGAGCGCCCGCCGGACGACGTCCGCCGCACCGGCGGGTCCGCGCAGCTCCGGGTTGAAGTAGACCTTGAACTCGGGCGCCCGGCCGGTGCGGAACACCAGGGACAGCCAGAGCACGAAGTCGCCCTGCGGGTCGTCCGCCTCGAACAGGTCGCGGATCGCCTCGAGGCGGCTCGTCGCGAGGCCGTGGCGCTCCGACTGGCGGCGCAGGAATTCGTACGTGGCGAGCGCGTTCGCGCGCACTCCCGGGGTGCTGCCGAACGCCTCCGCGAGAATGCGCAGGGCCGGCGGCTCGCTCTCGTTGTACGCGATGGAGAACTCGACCGGCGTGTGGTCGTCGGCGACGTCGGAGGGCCAGGCCGGAGGCTCCTGCATCGAGCGGCGGCCGTGTTCGCCGAGCAGTTCGGAAAGAAGCTCCACGGGCGTCGACGGATCCATTCCGACGACGTCGCAGAGCCGGCGCAACTGGCCGCCGAGGTGATCAAAAACAGACAAGTCTTGCATCGCGACCCCTGTTATCCGGCAGCCCGCCGGCCACCCGGTCGTCCGACCCCCTCACGGCCGACCTTCCCTGTTTTTCTGCCACCAATCGTTATTTGGATCAACGCGCTTAGTCGAGTGCGACATAGATCACAGTGGACTCATGTGACTGTCCGCAGTGGTTAACGCGCATTTACCGGAGAGGAACCCACCTCGCCGCGAACAAGGTGAGAAGCTCTCAGGATGCACGGAGCGTACTCGATAGATGATCTTCAACGCTATCCCGGAGGTACCGTGTCCCTTGGGGTGCAACGGGACGGAACCGGTCACGCTCCACAGTGTCAATCAACTACTCTGCGTGTCTAGCGGATCTCCAGAACACCGGTTAATCTGCCTATGCCGAGCGTTCATTTTCTCCGCAAGAACAGGTAACACCCGTGGAACATGTCATTCTGCTCGACGAATCCGGCACCGCGATCGGCGTTGCCGACAAACAGACGGTCCACACGGATTCGACGCCCCTTCATCTGGCGTTCTCCTGTTACATTTTCGATTCTGCCGGCCGTTTTCTCGTCTCGCAGAGGGCATTGACGAAGAAGACCTGGCCGGGCATCTGGACGAACAGCGTCTGCGGCCACCCGGCGCAGGGCGAGGCGATGACCGACGCGGTCCGCCGGCGCGCCGGCTTCGAGCTCGGGCTCACCCTCGGCGAGGTCCGCCTGGTCCTCCCGTCGTTCCGCTACCGGGCCGAGCTCGACGGCGTCGTGGAGAACGAGATGTGCCCGGTCTTCTACGCGACCGCCGCCACCGACCCGGCCCCCAACCCGGACGAGGTCGAGGCGACCCGCTGGGTGCCGTGGGAGTCCTTCCTCTCGTCGGCCCGGACCGACGACGCCTACTCCCCCTGGTGCCGCCTGCAGATCGCCGAGCTGACCGCCCTCGGCGCGAATCCCGCAGCCTGGCCCACCGGCGACCCGGCCCACCTGCCGCCGGCCTCAGCCACCTTCTGACCCGCCGGCCTCAGCCACCTTCTGACCGGAAGCCGGCTGCAGCCCATCGCTGCGAATCGGGCGTGCGGCAGCAATACGCCGCGGCCGGGCAGGCTCGCACACCGACTCGGCCGGCGGACCCTGCGACCAAGCGCAGCCCCAGCCGAGCACACCGCGCGCGTCCCAGCGGACCCGAGCGCGCCGCGCGCCACCCCTTCCCCCGCGAACCCGACGGCGCCGCACGGCAAGACATTGACAGTCATCATGTGATCGTTAACATGAACGAAACACGAGATCGAAGGGATTCCCCGATGCCCTGGAAACTCGTACGCCTGATGTCTGTGCTGGCGCTCGCCGCCTACGCCGCCGGCGTAGCCGTCGGCGCCGCCCGCCTCTGAGCTGTTAACGCTCCCCCCGGAGGTCGTCATGAGAAGACTCCTCGTCGCGCTGCTCGCCCTCGTCCTGGGCGCGCTCGCCATCCCCCAGCCCGCCTCGGCCGCCACCACCCTGGTCTATTCGACGTTCAAGGGTGACGGCGCCGCCGACCAGGAACTCTGGATCTACCAGTCCACCAACGGCGGCACCAGCTACTCCGTCCTGTCCGACACCAACTTCCGCGGCCCGACCGGTGTGCTGCGCGACCCGAGCATCCTGAAGTACAACGGGCGCTACTACATCGCGTACACCGTGCAGTCCTGGACCACGAACTCCACCTACTTCAACATCGCGACCAGCACGAACCTGACGTCCTGGTCCAACGTGGCGAGCGTCCCGGCCGGCATCGCGAACGCGAACTACACGTGGGCGCCCGAGTTCTACGTCGAGAACGGCGTCGTCCGGATCATCACGAGCGTGGCGTCCACCGCGTGCGCCTGGTGTTTCCGCCCGTACGTCTACACCGCCCGGAACTCGTCGCTGACCAGCTGGTCCGGGCCGTCGCAGATGTGGGGCCTGGGCACCAACCACATCGACACCTTCGTGGTGAAGTCCGGCAGCACCTGGCACGCGTTCACCAAGAACGAGACGACGAAGTACATCGAGCACTGGACCACCACGGCGAACCTCTACGAGGGCTGGGTGAACCGGGGCACGCTCTGGTCGTCCGGCTACGAGGGACCGTCGCTGGTCCGGCTCGACGACGGCCGCTGGCGGATCTACGTCGACAAGTACACGAACGGCGGCGTCTGGACCGCGACCAGCTCCGACCTGAACACCTGGACGGGCCTGAGCGCGGTCGGCTGCTCCGGCTGCCGGCACGGAACGGCGACGGTCAAGTGAAGCGCCGGGATCTGCTCGCCGCGGTGGGTGGCGCGACCGCGGGGGCGCTGCTGCTTCCGGGCGCGGCCCGGGCCGCGACCTATGCCGGGTACGCCATGGCGTACTTCACCGAGTCGCCGACCATGAGCGCCGCGAGTTACCGGGTGCACCTCGCGGTCAGCGCGGACGGCCTGAACTGGACCCCGCTGAACCAGAACGCGCCGGTCGCGACGCCGACGCTGGGCAGCGGCGGCCTGCGGGACCCGTTCATCCTGCGCAAGCAGAACGGCGGGTTCGTGGTCCTGGCGACGGACCTGAACGGGACGGATTGGGCGTACCAGAGTCAGTATCTGCATGTCTGGGACTCACCCGATCTGCGCAGCTTCACCGGGTACCGCCTGCTCAAGGTGCACTCGCTGGCCACCCACGCGTGGGCGCCCGAGGCGGTCTGGGATCCGGCCCGCAATCAGTACGCCATCGTCTACTCGTCGGTGGTGGGCGGCCACAACGTGCTGATGGTCAGCTACACGACGGACTTCGCGACGGCCACGACCGGGCAGGTCTTCTTCGACCCCGGCTACGACGCCATCGACGGCAACTTCGTCACGGTCGGCTCGACGAACTACATGTATTACAAGAACAACACCAACAGCACCCTCTTGGGTACGCGGTCCAGCAGCTTCGCGCCGGGCAGCTTCTCGATCTACACCGGGGCCATCACGCCCGGCCGGGGTGTGGAAGCGCCGCAGATCGTCAAGTCGAACACGGCCGAGACCTGGTACATGTGGGGCGACACCTGGAGCCCGAACGGCCGGTTCTTCTGCTGGCAGTCGGGGAACATCCCCGGCGGGGCCTGGACGCTGCTGAACGACCGGGCGTACACCCAGCCGTTGAACTCGAAGCACCTCGGCATCACGCCCATCACGGCGGCCGAGATGTCCGCGCTGACCAGCCGCTGGGGAACACCCGCCTGGAATCGGATCAAGTCCTACAACTTCCCGGACCGCTACATCCGGCACGCCGGCAACGTCGGCCGGATCGACGCGTACCCGTTCGACCCGTACCAGGATCAGATGTGGACCCTGGTGCCGGGCCTCGCGAGCTCCTCCGGGGTGTCGTTCCGGTCGGTCAACTACCCCGACCGCTACCTGCGGCATTCGAACTACGCGATGGTGCTGGCCGCCAACGACGGGACCAGCACGTTCGCGGCCGACGCCACCTTCACCCGGGTGGCCGGCTGGGCCGACTCGTCGTGGACGTCGTTCCGGTCGTACAACTATCCGGACCGCTACCTGCGGCACTCCGGCTACGTGCTGCGGATCGACCCGGTGACCAGCTCGTCGGCGGCGACCCTCAAGCAGGACGCCACCTTCCGCGTCACTTACTGACCTGCTCGGGGACCTTCGTCACGGATCGCTCGCCGAGCTGCCGTTCCAGCGCCTCCAGCGCGGAGCGCAGCTCGGCGAGGTTCCGCTCGACGGACGCCTGATCCGGGTTGATCGGCTCCGGTTTCACCCGGGACGCCCGCTCCGCCTCGTGCGCCTCCTGCAGCGCCGTCAGCACGAGCCCGACCAGCAGGTTCGTGAGCAGGTAGCAGGCCGCCACCATGTACGACACGTAGTAGAGGACGGCCCAGCCGGTCACCTCGCGGCCGGCCTGCAGCGTGTCGGTGATCCCGTCCAGCGACAGCAGCAGGAACAGCGTGAGCATGGCCTGGCCCACGGTGCCGTACCGCTCCGGGTAGGCCGCGCCGAACATCATCCAGCCGAGGATCGCGTAGCCGTACAGGAGAAGCGCCGTCACCAGCAGGAAGCTGCCGAGGCCGGGCAGGCTGTGCCGGATGCCGACCAGGATCACCCGCAGGCTCGGGAAGAGCCGGAACGTCCGGACGATCCGGGCCAGCCTCAGCAGCCGCAGCAGCGTCACGTTCTCCCGGACGCCGGGCAGCAGCGGCGCCACGATCACGGCGAGGTCGAACAGGTTCCAGCCGTCCCGGAAGAAGCCGGCCGGGTGCTCGGCGTGGCGCCCGAATCGAATGATCAGCTCGAGGCTGAAGAGCGCGACGCAGACGTACTCGATGGCATGCAGAAGCGGCCCCGCGGCCGCGACCACCGCGGGGTAGGTCTCCAGCCCCAGCGTCACCGCATTGATCATGATGACCGCGAACGACGCGACGTTGAACCACGGGGCGGCGGCGACGGACGCACACCGGGAGGCGACGAGCTTTCGGAACATGGACTGCGAGGTCTCCTCGGTGGCGCGGTGATCCGGACACACCTTATGAGGCGGGCATCAAACGACCAAGGGTGGCGCGGATGCGTCACGCTGGAGTGGTGATCCGCTTGATCCTCAACGTGCTCTGGTTCATCTTCTTCGGCTGGGCGCTCGCCCTGGCCTACCTGCTCGCGGCCGCCATCAGCTTCCTTCTGATCATCACGATCCCGTTCGGTGTGGCGGCGCTGCGCCTCGCGATCTACTCGGCGTGGCCGTTCGGCCGCACGATCGTCGACGACCCCGGCGCCGGCATCGCCTCGGGGCTCGCGAACATCCTCTGGCTCATCCTCTTCGGCTGGTGGATCGCCCTCGCGCACATCGCGGCCGGCATCGCCCAGTGCGTCACGATCATCGGCATCCCGTTCGGCATCGCGAACTTCAAGCTGGTGCCGGCGGCGCTGTGGCCGCTCGGCCGGGACATCGTCGCCGTGCCGTAATCATCCCGCTCGGATGAGGACGGCCGCCGAGGGTGCACATACGGTGAACAGCGAGTGACCATCGCGTGTGCGCCCCGGCGCCGCGTCGCCCACGGCGAGAGGAGGCACCCATGGCCAAGAAGGACAGCAAGAAGAAGGACAAGAAGTCCAAGAAGTCGAAGAAGAAGTGACATCTCGGGGCGGCCCGCTTCCATGGGCCGCCCCGCCCGTCTTACATTGACCCTCTTGGATGAATTTCAGGAGGGCACCATGGATGCTGACCTGCCGGAATATCCGTTCCCCCAGCCTGCGGCCCTGGAGCCGCCGCCCGAGTGGGACGCGCTGCGCGCCGGATGCCCGGTCTCCCACGTGCGGCTGTCCAGCGGCGACGAGGCTCTGCTGCTGACCCGGTACGCCGACGTGCGCCAGGTCCTCAGCGACCCCCGGTTCACCCGGCTGCTCGACGCCGACGGGGCCGCGCGGGTGACCGCCCAGGAGTCGGGCGGGGTGTTCGGCGCCGAACAGGCCTCCCGGACGCCGATGGGTGAGGCGCACCAGCGCTGGCGGAAGCTCGTCGGGCGGTACTTCACGGCCAAGCGGATGTCGGCCATGCAGCCCCGGATCGCCGCCATGGCGAACCAGCTCATCGACGACATCGTGGCCAAGCCGCCGCCCGCCGACCTGGTCCAGTCCTTCGGCTTCCCGCTGCCGGTCTGGGTCATCTGCGACCTGCTCGGGGTGCCGGACGCCGACCGGGACCGGTTCTCGTACTGGTCGGACACCATGCTCAGCCTCACCCGCTACACGCAGAAGGAGATCGACGCGGCGCAGCTCGAGTTCGGCGAGTACCTCTGGCGGCTGATCGAGGCCAAGACCGCTTCGCCCGGCGAGGACCTGCTCAGCGACCTCATCGAGGAGTTCTCCACGATCGAGCTGATCGGCACCGCCCAGGGGCTGCTGATCGCCGGCCACGAGACCACCGCCAACATGATCGGCAAGATGGTCGCGATGCTGCTGGCCGACCGGTCCCGATGGGAGAGCCTGCTCGACGACCCGTCCCTGATCCGTACGGCGGTGGAGGAGGCGCTGCGGTTCGACGCGAACCCCGGCTTCGGGATGCCGCGCTACATCACCGAGGACATCGAGGTGGGCGGCGTGACACTGGCCGCGGGCACCACGGTGATCAGCAGCATGGGGTCGGCGAACCGGGACGAGAGCGCCTTCCCGGGCGCCGACGGCATGGACCTGAATCGGTCACCCAATCCGCACCTCGCGTTCGGGGCCGGTCCGCATTCGTGCATCGGGCAGGCGCTCGCCCGTACCGAACTCCAGACCGCACTGACCGCCCTGCTGGACCGGCTCCCCGGGCTGCGCCTCGCGCAGGCCGCCGCCGACCTGCCGCGCCGGGAGGGACTCATCATCGGGGGCCTGGAGAAGCTCATGGTGACGTGGTGAAGGTGACCGTCGACCGCGAGGTGTGCTGCGGGGCGGGACAGTGCGTGCTGCTCGCGCCCGAGGTCTTCGACCAGGACGAGGAGGACGCGCGGGTCCTGGTGCTCGCGCCCTCCCCGCCCGCGTCCGAGGAGCGGGCCGTCGAGGAGGCCGCCGCCGTCTGCCCGACCGGGGCCATCTCGATATTGCGTTGAGCGCTCGCCGCCGCTGGGTCATCCTGGTGATGGCCCCGGCGGCTTCAGAAGCGAGTCCCTCCGCATCAGACGCACTGGCGCTCACACCACGCTGGTCTTTTGCCTTCTCGGCGACCGATCCTTCACATCGGAACCGCTCCGGGGCCACCCTTCCCTTCCATCGAGGTTCACCATGTCCGAAGTCATCGTCCGCAGCGGATTCCGCGGACTCAAGTACGTCGACGGCCGGTTCGACGCCGTCCTCGAGCCGGGCCGCTACGAGCTGCCCAAGCGACGCGCGCTGGGTGGCCGCGTGCCGCACGTCGAGATCACCCACATCGACCTGCGCGAGCGCGAGCTCAACATCAAGGGCCAGGAGATCCTGACGGCCGACAAGGTCGCGGTCCGGGTCAACATCATCACGCACTTCCGGGTGACCGACCCGGTCGCCGCGGTGGAGCGGGTGGCCGACTACGCCGACCGCGTCTACAGCGACGTGCAGCTCGCCGCCCGGCGCTCGCTCGCGTCCATGACGCTCGAAGCGATCCTGACCAACCGCAACCAGCTCAGCGAGGACATCCTGCGCGACGTCGAGGGCGTCTCCGCGACGTACGGCGTCCAGATCATCCGCGCCGACGTGAAGGACCTCGTCTTCCCCGGCAACCTGCAGGACGTCATGAACCGGGTGCTCACCGCCCAGCGCATGGCCGAGGCGCAGATGGTCGAGGCCCGCACCCGCGCCGACCGCGAGGCCCTCGAGGCGTCGGCGCGCGCCGAGACCACCCGGCTCGCCGCCGAGGCCGACGCCGCGGCGAAGCGCATCCGCGCCGACGCCGAGGTGGACGCCCTGCGCCGGCTGGCCGAGGCCGCCGAGGCGTACGCGCGACACCCGGCCCTGCTCCGCCTGCGCGAGCTGGAGACGCTGGGCGCGCTGGGCGCGAACGCCGAGGCCCGCCTCTACATCGGCTTCGACAAGCACGTCGAGCCCTGATCCCTATCGGTCATAGCATGGTGTGATGGTCACTCCGTGATCTACCGCGCTGTAGCAGGTCGCCGATAGCGTCCGTTCTCGGACACCACCACCTCATGTCCGCTGGCGCGGCCACCGTCGCGCCGACTCCGAGCGCTCTCCGCCGGCCCCGGCGCACCCACCGAGGCCGCCGGGGCACTCCTTTGACACACTGCGGGCATGGGGTTGTTCACGCTGCCACAGGCCCGTTCCGAGCTGGAACGCCTGCGCCCGGTGCTCGACGAGATGATCGCCGTCCGAGCCGATCTGGTCGAGCTGTCCGCCGCCCTGACCCCCGGCGGCGAACCCACCGACCTGGGCGGCCTCCCCGAACGCAAGGCCGCCGAAGCCCGCCTCAACGAGCTCATGACCGAGGTCCAGCAGACCGGGGCCGAGCTCAAGGGCGTAGCGCCCCTGCTGGTCGACTTCCCCGCCGACCTCGACGGCATCCCCGTCCTCCTCTGCTGGCTGGAGGGCGACCCGGACCTGTCCTGGTACCACCGGGCGGACCTGGGCTTCGCCGGACGGCGGCGGCTGCCCGCCACGGCCGGCTGAGGGAGCCCTACCTTCTCCAGCCGGCTCCGGTTCTCCCCGGTCGGGTCAGCTTCGGACGACCGCCGGGGATTCCGCCGCCTTCACCATGTCGCGGCCGTTGTTCTTCGCCTGGTAGAGCGCCGCGTCCGCCCTCTCCAGCAGACGCTCGGCCGACTCCGCGCCGTCCCACACGGCGTAGCCGATGCTGCACGTCTCGGCGTCCGGGGTGGCCCGGCGCACCCGTTCCAGCACCTCGAAGGCCGACGCCGTGGTCCGGCCGGGCAGGGCGATCACGAACTCCTCGCCACCCCAGCGGGCGATCACGTCGTCGCCGTGCAGTTCGCCGGCGAAGGCCAGGGCCGTCCGCTGCAGCAGTTCGTCGCCGAGCAGATGGCCGTGCGTGTCGTTGTAGCGCTTGAACCGGTCCAGGTCGGCGATCGCCACGGCCAGCGGGCAGTCCTGCGCGAACAGCGTCGCCAGCCGGGACTGCCAGGCCCGCCGGTTCGGGAGCCCGGTCAGCGTGTCGGTGAACGCCATCTGCTCGAGGCGGCGCAGCAGCCGCTCGTGTTCCAGGGCGAGCGCGGTCTCGTCGGCGAGCATGGCGACGGCCCGGGCGCGGTGGTCGCTCACCGAGTCGACGCTGCGGGTCCAGCCGACGACCAGGACGGCGAGCACCACGCCGTCGGCGATCACCGGCTGCCACATCATCGAACGGCCGTCGACGAGCGCGAGCAGCGACGGCGACACCCGCGGATCCCGGGTGGCGTCGGCCAGGAAGACCGGCTGCCCGTCGCCGTACACCCGGGCCGTCATCGAGCTGCCGTCCAGCGGGATGCGGGTGCCCAGCACCTGCGCGCCGGCCGCGCCGGTCACCACGAGCGCCTGCGCGTTGAGCGGCTCCATCAGGCTGACGCTGTCCGCCTCGGCCAGCTCCCGGACCGCGTCGATGATCGTGCTGCGCGCGTCCTCGCCGGTGCGGATCCGGCGCGCGGCCTGCGAGACGGCGGCGAGCAGCCGGTCCGAGTCGCGTACGGCGGCCTCCGCGAGGTGCCGGTCGGTGACGTCCTGAAGCTGGATCAGCACCGAGTCCGCGCTCCGCCCCACCGCCGACCACACCCACCGCACCGACCCGTCGGGCCGCTCCAGCCGGCGCTCGAAGCCCCCGGACGCCGACCCGCCTCCAGAAGGAGCAGGTCCCGACAAATCGGACAAGGGAGACGAGGCCGCGGGAGATGACGGCGCCGGCGCGGCGAAGGCGGCGGAGCCGGATGGGGCGGACGGGCCCGCTGAGGCGAAGGCGGCGCAGCTGAAGCCGACCAGCTTGTTCTCGGGGAGGCCCACCAGGTCGCAGAAGGCCTGGTTCACGGCGACGATGACGTCGCGCTCGTCGGCGATGGCGACGCCCGAGGGGGAGGCGTGGAAGAGGCTTCCGAATCGGTCGGCGACGGCGGCGATCTCGTCCCGCGCCTGGCGCAGTTGCCACTGCCGGCGGCGGAGGGCCTCGTGCAGGATCGCGGCCACCAGCGCGGCGATCGACAGCTGCACTACCCAGTAGGCCAGATCGGTCATCCGCAACGACGGCACCCAGATCACCGCGGCCGCCCATCCCGCGCAGCCGAGCACCGTGGCGCCCGCGAAGGTCCGCCGGTGGGGCACCGCCGCCGCGACGCAGACGAGGGTGAGCATCAGCGTGGTGGTCCAGTGGATCTCGCCGGTGAGGGCGACCTGGCAGACGCCGTTCACGACCGGCACGTAGCCGAGGCCGTCCGCCCAGTCCCGCCGCCACAGCGCCGCGACGGCCAGCAGGAGACCGGTTCCGGCGGCGAGGATGGTCGTCGAGAGCCTGGCGAATCCGTCGAGCAGCAGGAAGTCAACGATTGCGAGCACCACGAAGAACGTCGCGAACGCGCCGCGCATCCACCGGGTGGCTGACCGATCCCGATCATCGCCTCGACCAGCGCTCAAGGCCATCCTCCTCGCCCCCAACGCTAGTCGGTAACTATCGGGCGAAACTGAACTGAACCGTCATATCACCTGACTTCCGAAAGCTCGGGGACGCGCGGGAGCGCTATACCGAACTGTTCCCGATACGCCGCGAGGACCTCCTCGTCGGTGGCGAGCGGGACGACGCGACGCCCCTCGCCGGACGTCGTGATGAGCTTCCGGCCACTGATCGAAATCCGCCCGGAACCGTCGAGCCGCGAGCACACCGGCCCCTTCCGGAAGTGCGACTCCGGCCACGTCTGCTGGTACCAGCACGTCGCCGCGAAGTCGTCGAGCGCGCGCGGCCGCCGCTCCAGCCGATATTGCGGCACACCGTCCTTGAGCAGGTCGACGTCGCCGTCGGCGGCCTCGACGAGGGTGAAGACCCCGCCCGGGTCCTTCTGGGCGATTCCGGTCACCCACTCGAGCGGGTACGTCGCGTGCTCACCGAATCCGACGTCCACCAGGAAGGCGCCGTCCACGAGAAGAGCGAGATGATCGTACGGTGGCCCGAGCCGCTCACCCCCGAAGACGCGTGCGGCCAGCCGCTCGACGGTGTGCCCGAGGTCTTCCAGCAGCAGCGCGAACATCCCGTTGAGCTCGTAACAGAAGCCGCCCCGCCGGCGCCGGACGATCTTGTCGTGGAGAGCGTCCGGGTGGAGCGAGATCGGCTCGCCGAGGTGGATGTCGAGGTTCTCGAACGGCACCGTCTCGAGGTGTGCCCGATGCAGTTCGGGCAGCGTCGTGGCGGGCCGGCCGATCCGCTCCAGATAGAGATCCATGCGTGCCAGCATCCGACCTCGACCTCACTTGAGGTCAAGGAGAACGAGGCTTTCGGTCACGGCAGCTCGAAGGAGCGCAGCGAGGAGTAGGCCTCCCGGTAGACCCGCGGACCGATCACCGGCATGAGCGGGTTCCGCAGCCAGATCGGCAGGCCGGCCGCCCGGGAGAACCGGTCGGTGGCGTCCTGCACGTGGGTGACCCGATCACGCCGGCGCTGTTCGAAGCGGGCGCCCGCGGTGTCCCACGGCGAACCGTCGGCGAGCAGGCCGGCCAGCACGAGCGCGTCCTCGACGGCGAGCGCCGCCCCCTGCGCCCAGACCGGAGCGGTCGCGTGCGCGGCGTCCCCGATCAGCACGCACCGGCCGGACGACCACCGCGGCGCGCGCACCTCCTCGATCGGCGAGTGGTAGACCGAGGTCATGTTCTCCAGCACGGCGCGCACCGGCGAGGGGTAGTCACCGAACGTCGTCTGCAGCCACTCCGGCGTGTCACCGATCGGACCGCCACGGACACCGGA
Source organism: Actinoplanes sp. NPDC023714 (assembly GCF_040639855.1). Classification (NCBI taxonomy): domain Bacteria; kingdom Bacillati; phylum Actinomycetota; class Actinomycetes; order Micromonosporales; family Micromonosporaceae; genus Actinoplanes; species Actinoplanes sp. NPDC023714. Next base: position 114,210 of record NZ_JBFAAR010000009.1, on the reverse strand, counting down.
CGCGTACCCGTACACCTCACGGTCGTCCACCGGGATCAGCAGGAACGCTCCCCCGGCGCCGGACCACACGGTCCAGCAGTCGACGCCCGGATTCGGCGCCATGAACCGCCAGCTCGCCGCGCTGAGCAGCGAGGACCGGGTGCCCGCGCGATCCGTGACGGCGGCGCGGACCACCGATCGCACCCCGTCGGCGCCCACCACGAATCCATGCTTGGCCCGCTCGCCGCCCGCGTAGTGCACCTCCGCGCCGCCGGCTACCGGGCGCACCCGGCTGACGGTGGCGGGCGCGCTGAGCGTGACGTCCAGGCCGTCGCCGAGGAGCGCCAGGAGATCTTCGCGGCGTACGCATCGAGGCCGAGCCCCGTCGCCCCAGAACGCGTCCTCGTCGACGGCGAACAGCAGCCTTCCGCGCGCCGACCGGTATTCCCGCCGCCCGGTGGGCCGGCCCAGCCTCCGCAGCCCGTCGCCGACCCCGAGCGCCGTCAACGCGGTGATCGCATTCCCCGGCAGATTGATCGCCAGTCCACCGGAGCCTGCCCCACCGGAGCCCGCGCCGCCGCGTTCGGCGACCTTGACCGGAACGCCCCTCTCGCGCAGCGCGCGGGACACGGCCAGGCCGGCGATGCCACCGCCGACGACCAGTACGGAATCGTCCATTTCGCGATGATAGGGCAGTTCTGTCCGGGTGCCTGTCAGATCGAGGTCGGCCGGGCGCGGTACGCCAGCACGAGGAGCAGCTCGAACCGGGCGTCCGGGTCGTCCAGGTCGTCGCCGAGCAGGTCGCGGAGGCGGTTCAGGCGGTAGCTGACGGTCTGCGGGTGCACGAACAACTCGGCGGCTACCGACGTACGCGATCCCCAATGCCGCAACCAGCTCTCCAGAGTGACCAGAAGCTGCTCGCGCTGGCTCGCGCGAAGCCCCGTGAGGGGCGCGAGCCGGCGCGCCGAGAGGACCGCGAGCGCGCCCGTCTCGCCGCGCAGCGCCAAGGCCGCGAAGTGATCGTCCGCGAAGATCGGCTCCTGACCGGCTTTGATCAGCTCGGCCGTGCGCTCGGCCAGCCGGACCGCCTCGGGCACCTCGGCCCACGCCAGGGCCGGGCCGACCACCGCCTCCCGGCCCTGCAGCGCCTCGGTGAGCGCCGCGCGCTCGGCCCGCGGGCCGGACCTCAGCAGCAGGACCGCGTCGCGACCACGTTCGGCCACCACGCCGTCGGCGCCGAACCGGAACCGGGCGTCGCGGGCCTGGTCCGGCGGCAGCAGCACCGGGACGACGGCGTCCAGAACCGGCCAGCCGATCCCGGCCGCGGCGTCCCGGGCCACCTCCGGCGGAGCGCCGCCGCGCAGCAGCAGGTCGGCCACCTGCCGGCGCCGCCGATCACCCTCGCCGGCCTGCTCGCGCAGCTGCCGGGCCAGCCCGTCGGTGCAGGCCGCGGCGAGCTCGTCGGCGTAGGCACTGGTCGCGTCCGCCAGATCGATCAGCTCGTCGACGGTGACCGGCCGCCGCGCCGCGAGCGACTCGGACGCGGTCCGCAGCATCAGCCGGGCCGCCGTACGCAACGCGCCGAGCAGCATCTCCGGCCCCCGGTCGTCCCGGGCCTCGGCCGCGCCCAGCGCCACGAACACCTCGCGGATGGGCGGCGGCAGGGCCGGCTCCGCGGTCCCGGCCAGGTCGAGGAACCGATCGAGCGCGACCCGCACCGCGTTCCGGACGTCCCGGGCGAACTTCGCGCTTCCGGCCGCCTCGGCCGCGGTGTCCTCGACCGCGACGGCGATCGCGTCGACGGTGGCGGGCAGCCGCGGGCGCATCGCCGGGCCGAGGTCGGTCGGCAACCGCTGCCACGGTGTTTCCATCCGTCGATTTTGTCACCCGGTGATAAAGGAACGGCCGCATCTTGCTGGCTCGAATACGGTGAACCCGACTCCGGTGGCGAGCACCATGGTGCTGGTCACCATCGGAGAAGGATCGGACATCGCCCGTGAAGCACCAGCTCTCCCGCCGCCATGTGGTCGACATGTGCCGGACCATGCTCGAACGCGGATACCTCAAGGCGACCGAGGGCAACGTCTCGGTCCGCATCCCGGGTCACGAGCTCTACGCGGTCACGCCGAGCAACTACGACTACGACAGGATGCGCGACGAGGACATCTGCATCGTCGACTTCAACGGCAAGCACGTGCCCGACGAGGGCGGCGCCGGCGGCCTGGTTCCGTCGATCGAGTGCGGGATGCACGCGAACATCTACCGCGCCCGCCCCGATGTGAACGCGATCGTGCACACGCATCAGCCGTACGCATCGGCTCTGGCCTTTCTCCGCAAGCCCATCCCGGCGCTGACCGACGAGCAGGTGCGGTTCCTCGGGCGCGAGGTCGCGATCATCGACTACGCGCCGTCGGGCACGAGCTTCCTCGCCAAGAACGTCCAGAAGAAGGTCGTGAGCGGGGACAACGCCTTCATCATCGCGAACCACGGCGTGGTGGCGGTGGGCACCGACCCGGACCGCGCGGTGTTCAACATGGCGCTGCTGGAGAAGGTGTCGATCGCCTATCTCATGGCGCTGACCTCGGAGGCCGGCAAGGTCTACACGATCCCGTCGACGATCCGCGAGATCGCGTTCAGCAAGCTGCGCAAGGACGAGAAGCGGATCGCGTCGCAGATCGTCGACGCGGTGGAGCCGGTGCGGGTGCCGGTCGAGGAGGCGCTGCCCAGCGCTGTTCTGAACGAAATTTCCGATAAATCGGACCGTCCGGAAGACCTCGGCTACTCGATCTCCGAGTATCTCGACGTCGACGACACCCTGCGCCGGCTCAAGGCCCTCGTCGCGCAACCCCTCCGCGGCCTGCGCCACGACGCGCTGCTCGACACCCTGAACTACTTCGAGACCAAGTGCACGGCCAGCAAGGAGATCACCGAGCGGGCCAAGAAGCGCATCCCCGGCGGCGTGCAGCACAACCTCGCGTTCAACTACCCGTTCCCGCTCGCGATCGACAAGGCGCACGGCGCGCACCTGACCGACCGCGACGGCAACGTCTACATCGACTTCCTGCAGGCCGGCGGCCCGACGATCCTGGGCAGCAACTACGGCCCGGTCAACGAGCAGGTCGCCGCCGTGATCGCGGAGAGCGGCCCGGTCACCGGCCTCTTCCACGAGTACGAACTGAAGCTCGCCGAGATCATCAACAGGTACATGCCGCACATCGAGATGTACCGCTCGCTCGGCTCCGGCACCGAGGCCGTGATGGCCGCCGTGCGCGCCGCCCGCGCGTTCACCGGCAAGAAGATGGTCATCAAGGTCGGCGGGGCGTACCACGGCTGGTCGGACACCATGGTCTACGGCCTGCGCGTGCCCGGCAGCTTCCGGATGAACGCGAAGGGCATCCCGTGGGGCGCGACCGAACGTACCCGGGAGGCTTTTCCGCATGATCTGGGCACGCTCAAGCGCAAGCTGATCGAAAACCGCGTGCGCGGCGGGACGGCCGCCGTGATCGTGGAGCCGCTCGGACCGGAGTCGGGCACCCGGCCGGTCCCGTACGGATACAACGCCGCCGTCCGGAAACTGTGCGACGAGTTCGGCGCGATGCTGGTGTTCGACGAGGTCGTGACGGGTTTCCGGACCGGTATGGGCGGCGCGGCCGGCTACTTCGGCGTCACCCCCGACCTGACCGTCTTCGGCAAGGCGGTCTCCGGCGGTTACCCGATGGCCGGTGGCGTGGGCGGCCGGGCGGACGTCATGAGCGTGTTCGGTTCCGGTCTCGACGGCAAGAGCGGCGCGCACATCCAGGTCGGCGGCACGCTCTCGGCCAACCCGCTCTCCTGCGCGGCCGGGTACTTCGCGATCCAGGAGATGGCCCGCACCAACGCGCCGGTCATCGCGGGACGCGCCGGCGACCGGCTCACCCGCGGGCTCCAGCGGCTGATCGACAAGTACGGCCTGCCCTATGTGGCGTACAACCAGGGTTCGATCGTCCACCTCGAGTGCAGCGGCGTCATGCTGCTCGACATGCGCAACCCGGTGAAGCTGCTCAAGGAGAACAAGGGGCGCAAGACGCTGATGGAGCAGATGGGCGCGGCGTACGCGGCCCACGGCATCATCACCCTCGCCGGCTCGCGGATGTACACCTCGATGGCCGACACCGACGAGGTCATCGACGACGCCCTGTCCCGTTTCGATCAGGTCTTCGCGCTGGTCGAGGGGGTCTGAGTGACGGCCGCCCCTCCCCAGGTCCTCGCCATCGACCTGGGCACCTCGGGGATGAAGGCCGCGCTCGTGGCGGCCGACGGCACGGTCACCGGCTGGGCCGAGCGGCCGGTGGCGCTGCGCGTGCTGCCCGGGGGCGGCGCCGAGCAGGATCCGAACGCGTGGTGGGACGCGCTCGCCGAGGTCGTCGCCGATCTCGGCCGCGCGCATCCCGATCATGTGGCGGCGGTGACCACGATCTGCTCGTCCACCCAGGGCGAGGGGACGATCGCCGTGGACGCGCAGGGGCAGCCGCTGACGCAGTGCATAACGTGGCTCGACATGCGGGGTGCGTCGCATCTGCGGCGTCAATTCGGCGGCTTTCCTTCGTACGATGGAATGTCGCTCCTCAAAATCGTGCGGTGGTTGCGCCTCACCGGTGGCATGCCCTCCGTGACCGGCAAGGACCCGGCCGCGCACATGCTGTTCATCCGCGACGAAATGCCCTCGGTCTATGCGAGGACGAAGTCGTTCCTCAACGTGCTCGACTGGATCAATCTGAAGCTGACCGGGCGCACCGTGGCGACCGTCGACTCCATTCTCACGTCCTGGGTGACCGACAACCGGAAAGCCGACGCGATCCGTTATGCGCCGTCACTGGTCGCCGCCAGCGGGATCGACGCGGACAAATTCCCGCCGATCGTGAAATGCACCGAGGTGATCGGCACGCTCGCCCCCAGCGCTGCCGATCACCTCGGTCTGCCCACATCGGTGCAGGTCGTGGCGGGTGCCGTGGACAACACCGCGGCGGCCGTGGGCGCCGGAACCGTCCGCGACGACGAGGCCCACCTCTACCTGGGAACGTCGTCGTGGATCGCCGCGCACGTGAAGCGCAAGAAGACCGACATCGCCGCCGGAATCGCGTCGATCCCGTGCGCCATCCCGGACCGCTATCTGATGACGGCATTGCAGGCGACGGCCGGCGCGAACCTCACCTGGCTCCGCGACAAAATCGTGGAATTCGACGACCCGATCGTCTCGGCCGGACACGTGAGCCGCGACGAGGGCACCATTTTCGACGCGTTCGACAAAATCATCCCGTCCGTTCCGGCGGGCGCCGACGGCGTCATCTACATGCCGTGGCTCTACGGCGAGCGCGCGCCCGTCGACGACCCCCACCTGCGCGCCGGCTTCCTCAACATCTCGCTCGAGACGACCCGCTCCGACCTGCTGCGCGCGGTCTTCGAGGGGGTCGCGCTGAACACCCGCTGGATGACCGGGGCCGTCGACCGCTTCCTCGGCACGCCGATGAAATCGCTGGTCATCACGGGTGGGGCGGCCCGCTCGTCGTCCTGGTGCCAGATCTTCGCGGACGTTCTCGGCATCGAGATCCGCCGTGACGCGCACCCCGTCATGGTCAACGCGCGGGGGGCGGGGTGGATCGGAGCGGTAGGGGCCGGGATGATCAGCTTTTCCGACATCTCGGATTTAGCGCGAAATAATGAGTCGTTTGTGCCGAGTAGCGATCACGCCCGTTATAACGACATATTCGCCATCTACACGCGTCTCCACAAGCAGCTGGCCCCCATCTACAAGCGCCTGAACGCATAACCCGCAACCGGCTGCAGCCCATCGCCGCCGGGCCCGGCGTGTCACAACAACACACCGCAGCCGGGCCCCGGGAAGGTCAGCGGGACAGCAGCTCGCGGGTCTCCTTCACCAACTGCTCGGAGGCGACCGGTTCCCAGGCCCTGAAGAGCTCGGTGAAGTACGCCCGGTTGCGGTCGAAGACGGCCGGCGACTGGGCGATCACGTCGAGTTCGTTGACCAGGGTCAGGTCGACGAAGACGGTGAGCTGCTCCGGTTCGAGCCGGGTCACGTCGCCGGTGAAGCGGTCGGCCACCTCGCCGGTCTCGGCGAGCCGGGGCCAGGTGCGGTCACGGTCGCAGGAGCCGTACCGGTAGACCAGCTCCTCGGCCTCGGCCCCGACGAGCCCCCGCAGCTCGTCGCGTTCCCGCCAGAAGTTCAGGGCCAGATCGAAGCCGTCGGTCCCGTAGGCCGCGTGGGTCAGCCCGGCGTCCTGCACCTCGGGCCCGTGACCGATAACGGCCAGACGGTCGGAGACCCGGCAGAGGTGCTGGTAGAGCGTCCCGCCGGGGTGCTTCACCGTGTCGGCGCCGCGCTCCCGGAGCCATGCCCGCACATCGATGTCGTCGCTCATGCCTTCTCACCCTAGGAGCCATGCCGTCCCGGCACGGCCCCGTGCAGTGAGCGCTTAATCACATATCGTCACGAGTTGTCGATGCGATGGTCGACCGGGCGCGCCGCGCACGACGTACCCATGAAGGGGTGGCTGCCGCGGACGTCGCCCAGCAATCCCGGCTCCCGGCGGGGGCGGCGTGGCGAAATCCGACGATCACAGGATCGCGGCGATCTCCAGGGCGGCCCGCCGGGGATCGCCGTTCCACCGCGTCGGGAACGCGTCGATCAGCCGCCAGCCGGCGCGGTGCAGGGCGATCTGGCGGGCCACGTGCGCGTCCGGTCCGCCGGGATGCACGGCACACAGGGCGCCCGCGAACCGCTCGGCCGACCCGGCGACGAGATCCACATGCCAGGCGCCGACCTCATAGCCGGTCCGGACGGGCACACCGAGGCGTTCGAGCTCACCGGCGAGCGACGCCACCCAGGGAGACTTGAGCGACAAATCGGAAATGTCGGGAATGGGCGGCGCGGCGGCCCACTCCAGGTACTCCCCCAGCAGACCCTCCGCCGCCGACAACCCGCTCACCACGACGAGCCTCTTCCTCGCCCTCGTGATCATCACGTTGAACAGCTGGGCATCCGCGACGAACCGCCGCCGCCCCGGCCCGTCCCCATCCCCGAGCCCGAGCGACACCACCACCGCCTCGGCCTCGCTGCCTTGGAAGGCGTGCACGGTACCCACCCGCAGCCGCAGCTCCTCGATCTTCTCGGCCGGCAGCGCGGCGAGCAGCGCGGCCTCCAGCGCCTCGGCCTGAGCCCGGAACGGACTGATCACCCCGATCCCGCGTACCCCCTTGCCGGCCAGCGCGGATACCGCCTCGAGCGCGGCCGCCACCTCGTCCCCGGCCGGCACGACCTCGATGGCGTCGACCGCCTCGGTGGCCGGGCTCCGCGTCATCACCGACACCCGATCGCCGTAGAACCGCCGCGCCGAGAACCCGATCAGGTGCGGCACGCTGCGGTAGTGCTCGGACAGCCAGGTCACCGGCGCCGCCCCGGCCGCGAGATCGTAGGCGCTGACCCTGCGTACATCGAGGTTCGGTGACGCTTCGTGGGCGGCCAGCACCGAGGACACGTCCACGTCGCTGACGAACGACACGAACCGCAGTTGCCGCGGATCACCGACGATCAGCGCGCGCTTCGCCCGGGCCAGCACCGGCGCCGCCCTGATCTGATCCACGTGCGACGCCTCGTCGATCACCACGAGGTCGAACATCCCGGGCGCCGGCGGCAGCAGATCCTCGACGTCGGTGACCGTCCCGATCCACAATGGCAGGGCTCTGACCAGCGGCGGAGCGTCGATCTGGGCGAGCAGCTCGCGGCGCCGGTTCCGTCCGGCCCGCAGCGCCGCGGCGAGCGCCTGAGCGGCCCTCCGGGCTTCACCGTCCCACCGTTTCGCACTGCGCGCCGCATCCCGCATGGCCTCCCCGGCCGCCTCCCGCAGCGCCGACTCGGCCTCGTGCAGCGCGGCCCACTGCGACTCCAGCCCACTGCCGCCGGTCGCGGCGAGGCGTGCCGCGGCACGCTGCGCGGTGGCCGCTGCGAGAGCTTCGGTCACTCTTTCCCGGGGTACGTCGGAACTGCCGCTCTTGGCCCGGATCCCGAGACTACGGAGTGCCCGCCGCCGGGCGAATCGTGCCCGCCAACCGGGTGGCGCCGCCAGCAGCCTGCGGACCTCATCCAGGTCCACGGCGGGGTCGAACGCGCCCGGCACGTCGACGGTGAGCCCGGGAATCAGGGGTTCGAATTCGGTCAGGCGGGCGGCGTGACGCTCCAGTTCGAGGGAGCCCGCAACCACGGCTCGGGTTTCCCGTACGTGGTCAATCGCGGCCTCGACCCTCTCCTGGCCGGCGCGAAGCCGGGAAGCGCTCGCACCCTGCTCCGCGCCCGCCGTCAGCTCGGCCTCGAGATCGGCCCGGCCGGCGTCCCCGAACAGCACGGGCGCCGGGCCCGGATAGCGGCTCAGCAGCTCGGCCAGCACTTCGGCGGCGTGCGGCGACTGCGTGGCGACCAGCACCGAACCGCCCCGATGCACCACCTCGAGCGCCGCTGCCACGACCGTGTGACTCTTCCCGCTACCGGGCGGACCGGACACCACCGTGACCGATTCCGTACGCGCCCGCGCCACGACCCGTTCCTGGTCGGCACTGAGCGGCAGCGGCGAATGGACCGGGCCCTCGTCCGTTCCCTCCCCCGCCGGCGCACCCTCGTCCGTTTCCTCCCTCGCCGGCGCACCCTCGTCCGTTTCCTCCCTCGCTGGCGCACCCTTGTAGATCGCCTCCAGCGCCGTCCCGGCCAGATCCCGGCCGGCCCAGCTGCGCAGGCTGTCACCGAGCCCGACACCGAACACATCCCTGATCACAAAAAGCGCGGGCGCCGCCACCACGACGAGCCGGTCCTTCGGCAACCGTTCGCCGGAATCGGTCACCGCGTCGAACGCCATCCCGGTCGCCTCGGCCGCCGACCGCAGCCACGCCCGGGCCCCGACCGCCTGCAGCCAGCCCGGGCCGCCGATGCCGGGGGCGGCCTCCAGCGCGGCGGCCAGCTCCCGGTCCTCGATCAACGGGGTGACCTGGAGGTCGCCCGCAGGCACAATCTGGTAGCCGAACAGGGCGCGTTCGAGATGGACGGGCTGGCTGAGGAGCGGAATCCGGATTTTTCGCATTTTTCCGTCGATGAGGGCGGTTCCCGCGAGAAATCCCCAGCCGACATGAAGAATCCGCTCTTCCCGATGCAGCGCATCAAGCGATGCCAGCCGATCGACGGCGGGCTTCCGCGGCGTCCGCTCGGCGCTCTTAACCCACACGAGCGCCTGAGCCCCACGAGTGACGTCAAGTGTCCGCTCGGCGGCCGCAGGAGCCAGCGCAGCAAGAACACCCAGAACGGTCGACGGTCGCATGGCGCCCGAGGCTACCGTCCCCCTCCACACCGCCCTCCCACCCAGCCCAGCCCTCAACTGTCCACGCGCCCGATTTGCCGCCCTCCCGCACAGCCAACCCCACCTGGCTGTACGCCACGGCCGGGTTCGCGCCCGATTTGCCACCCTCCCGCACAGCCAACCCCACCTGGCTGTACTCCACGGCTGGGTCGGCGCCCGATTTGTCGCCCTCCCATACAGCCAACCCCGCCTGGCTGCACGCCACGGCCGGGTTCGCGCCCGATTTGTCGCCCTCCCGCACAGCCAACCCGGCCTGGCTGTACTCCATGGCTGGGCCGGCGCCCGATTTGTCGCCCTCCCGTGCAGCCGTCCACCGTTGCCAGGCCGGCTGCAGCGCACGGCTGCCGGCTGCAGTACACGGCTGGCGGCTGCAGCGTGTGGTCGCCGGACCCGGCGCGTCGCAACCATGAGCTGCAGCCGACGTCGATCACCGGCCGAAACCAACCCCGCCCGGCTGTACGCCACGGCTGGGCCGGCACCCGAAATGTCGCTCTCCCGTACAGCCAACCCGGCCCGGCTGTACGCCACGGCTGGGCCCGCGCCCGAAATGTCGCCCTCCCGCACAGCCGGGAACGCCGTGAGCCGGCAACCGTCCCGCCACGCACGCGCACCAGGACGGAGATCCAACCAACCGCAGCCGGGCCGAACAGAACAGCGCAACCGCGAAACACCGACGAAAGGGACCGCTCTTGCGCAACGTTCTTCGCCGCTTCGCCCTGGCCGCCGCCCTCATCGCCCCGGCCACCCTCGGCCTCGCCACGATGACCGCCGGCACCGCCCAGGCCGCCACCCCGGCGAAGACCACCACCACCCAGACCAGCACCGCCAAGCCCGGCGAGACCACCCTGCAGAACGAGATCAACCGCCTCATCAACATCCAGCGCACCACCCACGGCTGCGCGGCCCTCAAGGTCGACGCCAAGCTCACCACCGCCGCCCGCGGCCACAGCGCCTGGATGGCCCAGACCGGCACCTTCTCCCACACCGGCCGCTCCAACTCCAACTTCGTCGCCCGGTCGAAGGCCGCCGGCTACGCCAAGCCGTCCGCCGAGAACATCGCCTGGGGCTACCGCACCGCCGCGCAGGTCGTCAACGGCTGGATGAACAGCCCCGGCCACCGCACCAACATCCTCAACTGCAAGTCCAAGACGGTCGGCGTCGGCGCGGTCTTCTCCGCCAATGGCACGCCGTACTACACCCAGGACTTCGGTTACTGAAGGAACTGAAAAGCCAGCTATGCCCCAGCCGATCCCCCTGCGGCTGGGGCATAGCCGTGTTTCGAGAACTGCTATGAAACATCGGTGCCTCTGACGGACAGGTACCGGGTGTGAGAGAACGGGAGTCGCGTTTCCGGGCGCTCTATGCCGACGCGTACGAGGATGTGCTGCGCTTCGCCCAGCGCCGGGTCGACCACAGCCACGCCGAGGACGCCGTCGCCGACGCGTTCCTGGTGGCCTGGCGCCGGTTCGACGAGGCGCCGGACCGGGACGGCGACCTGCGGGCGTGGCTGTTCGGGGTGGCCCGGAACTGCCTGCTCAACGCGCGCCGTGGCCGGGACCGCCGGTCCGCGCTGGCGGTCCGGCTCGCCGATCCGGCCGTCGTGTTCGACGACGGCTCGGACCTGCGGGTCGACCTCGCCGCGGCGTGGAAGCGGCTGAGCGACACCGAGCAGGAGGCGCTCGCCCTCGCCGTCTTCGAAGATCTCACCTCGGCGCAGGCCGCCCGGGTCCTCGGGATCAGCGCCACGGCATACCGGCTGCGGCTGCTGCGGGCCCGCCGCAGCCTGCGCCGGCATCTCGAACCGGCCGGCCTCCAGATCCTCGACCTGAGGGAGAACCCGTCATGACCGAACAGATCCTCGACCTGAGCGAGAACCCGTCATGACCGAACAGATCCTCGACCTGAGGGAGAACCCGTCATGACCGACCTCGATCAGGAGCTGCGCGCGCTGGACGCCGCCCTGCCGATCACGGCGGAGCAGCGGGAACGCGCGCTGACGGCGCTGGACCGGATCGTCGCCGGGCCGCCGCTCTCGATTCCGACGCCGCGCCGGCGGCTCGCCCTTCCCCGGTGGGCCGGTCCGGTCGCCGTGGCGGCCGCGGTCGCCGTGGCCGGCACGCTGATCGTCTTCCCGGGCGTGCTCGGGGGCGGCCGGGCCTACGCCTCGTGGACGCCGGTGCCGGCCCCGCTCACCGCCGCCGAGATCGCCATGATCGGCCCCGAGTGCGTGGAGGGCTTCGACAGCATGCCCGGGGTCAGCCGCGCCGACGCCCGGGTGGTGCTGGCCGAGCGCCGCGGCGAGTACGCCATGCTGCTCTACCGCGTCGAGAACCCGGAGACGTCCGTCGCCTGCCTGGCCCACAACGTCCCCGGCAGCGACGACGTCGACGACGTGAAGTGGGGTGCCGGCGGCGGTTCCGGGCCGGCGCGGACCGCGCCGCCGGACACGTACACGCAGGGCGCCATCTCCGACTTCGTCGAGGCCTCGGTGACCGACGGCGCCGCGGGCGAGGGCGTCACCGGGGTGACCGTCCACGCCGGCGACATCACGGCCGAGGCCACCGTCGCGGACGGGCGCTACGTGGTCTGGTGGCCGGGGCCGGCCTTCGCCCGCGACGACGACGGCGACCCGGCCTTCCTCGACCTCACGTACGACCTGACCCTCGACGACGGCCGCGTCGTCACCGGCGCCCAGCCCTACCTCCCGCGCTGACCGCGGACCCCGGATCGTGTCCCGCGGATCACTCACGTGATCCACGGGACACGGCCTGGGGCCGGCCGGCGGCAGCGAGCGCCTCACCGACGTGGTGCAGGAGTTCGGCCGCGGTGAACGGCTTGTGCAGGATGCGGGTGGCGGCGCCGATGTCGTACTGCGCCCGGATCTTGCCGTCGCTGTAACCGGACATGTAGAGGACGGCGAGCGAAGGGTGCCGGGCCCGCAGTTCGGAGGCCAGCAGCGGACCGGACGTGTCGCGCAGGACCACGTCGGTGAGCAGCAGGGACACCTCGTCGAGGGGCACGCCGGCGAGGTCGTCGACGGCGCGGTATCCGCTGTTGGAGAGCACCCGGACCACCAGGTCGCGGACGAACCGCTCGTCCTCGACGACGAGGACCAGCTCGCCGTGGCCGCCGAGGGGCGCCGGCCCGGACGCGGTGGTGTCGTCGCAGGTGGCGGACGCCGCGAGGGGCAGTTCGATCCGGAAGGTGGTGCCGATCCCGAGCGTGGACTCCACCGCGATGTGGCCCCCGGCGTCGCCGACGATGCCGTAGACGGTCGCGAGGCCGAGGCCCGTACCCTGCTCGGCGGTCTTCGTCGTGAAGAAGGGTTCGAAAAGCCGGTCGCGCACCTCGGTCGTCATGCCGGTCCCGGTGTCGCTCACGGTCAGCCGCGCCCACCCGCCGTCGGTGCCGAGCTGATCGGAGATGGCGACCTCGGCCACCACGGTGCCGCCGTCCGGCATCGCGTCCCGGGCGTTGATCACGAGGTTGAGCAGGATCTGGTCGAGCCGGCCGCGGTTGGCGCGCACCGGCACGACGCCGCCGCAGGGCCGGCAGACGAGCCGGATGTGCTCCCCGATGGTCCGGCTCAGCAGCTCCTCGGCGCCGGTCACCACCTCGTTCAGGTCGACGACCTCGACCTGGGTGGGCTCGCGCTTCGCGAAGAGCAGCAGCTGGCTGGTGAGCGACCGGGCGCGGTCGGCGGCGTCCCGGATCCGGGCGAGGTCGTCGGCGGCCTCGCCGGTCACCTCCTCGGCCAGGAAGTCCGCGTAGTTCATGATGATCGCGAGCAGGTTGTTGAAGTCGTGCGCGACCCCGCCGGCCAGCTGGCCGAGGCTCTCCAGCCGGGCCGCCCGGGCCGAGCGTTCCCGGGTCTGCTTCGCCTCGGTGATGTCACGCTCGGTGGCGGCCGCCGCGACCACGGTCCCGTTCTCGTCCCGGATCGGCGAGACGATCACGGATACGACGAAGGGGGTGCCGTCGCGGCGGATCCGCGTGGTCTCGTCCATCCGGATCTGCTCGCCCGCGGCTATCGTCCCGAGCGCCGCCTGCAGGGCCTCGCCGGCGCCGTCCGGCAGCAGGGCGGTGAGCGGCCTCCCGATCACCTCGTCCGCGGAGTAGCCGTAGATCCGCTCGGCCCCGCCGTTCCACGCGGTCACGATCCCGTCGAGGGTGCTGGCGATGACCGCGTCGGAACTCTGCTCGACGATCGCGGCGAGCATCTCCCGTTCCGACCACGACGCTTTCATGGGCCGGTGACCTTTCCGCTGCTCGATACGGGTCAGGGTAGTCCCGCCGCTCTCGCTTACCCCTCGGTTCCGGAAAGGCAGATTCGAACAGGATCTTCAAGGGTACGGAGGAATACGTCCTGTTTCGCCGGATCGAGGAGTTCTGATGAGTGCTGTCGCCAACCCGGCCACCGTCGAGCAGTGCCTGCGCCTGGGCGCCGGGTTCAGCCAGGGTGACCGGAATTGGATCGGGGAACTGTTCAGCACGCTGGACGCCCGGCTCGCCGGGTTCCACGAGGACGCCACCGACCTGGAGCTGTCGGTGAAGGACCGCGGCGCGAAGGGTCAGCACGTCTCGCTCATCTGCCGGATCGCCGGCCGCCCGGAGATCGTCACGACGTCGTCCGAGGAGGACCTGCACGCGGCCGTCATGGACGCGCGCGACGACCTCCGCCGCCGGCTCAACGACTCCAAGACCAAGCAGGAGCCGCGGCACAACCGGCACCTGCGCGACGTCCCCGTGGTGCCGGGCGACAACCTGGAGGTCTGATACCCGCTAGCCGACGGGCCGCCGGACAAGATTGACTACGACCATGAGCGTCTTGTCCGAGCGGTCCGCCGGCGTCCCCGGCAGTGCGGTGGCGGCCGCTTCCGTCACGGTCGTCCTCTGGGCGTCCGCGTTCGTCGGGATCCGGGCGGCCGCGCCGTACTTCTCCCCCGGGTCGCTCGCGCTGGGCCGGCTGCTGACCGGCGCCGTCGTGCTGCTCGTCTTCCTGGCGCTGCGCCGCCAGGGTCTGCCGCCGCGGGCCGCGTGGCCGGGTATCGCGATCTCCGGGGTGCTCTGGTTCGGGCTCTACATGGTCGCGCTGAACTGGGGCGAGGAGCTCGTCGACGCCGGCACGGCCGCGCTCGTCGTGAACGTCGGCCCGGCGATCATGGCGCTGCTCGCGGGCGTGTTCCTCGGTGAGGGCTTCCCGCCGCGCCTGCTGGCCGGGATCGCCGTCTCGTTCGCCGGGACGGTCGTGGTCGGGCTGTCGATGTCCGGCGGCGGGCACTCCCCGGTGCTCGGCGTGCTGCTCTGCCTGGTCGCGGCGATCACGTACGCGTCCGGTGTGGTGGCACAGAAGCCGGCCCTGCGGCACGCGACGGCGTTGCAGGCCACCACGTTCGGCTGCGTCATCGGCGCGCTCGCCTGCCTGCCGTTCGCCGGGCAGCTGGTCGCCGACGTCGCGGACGCGCCGCTGTCGGCCACCCTCAACGTGGTCTACCTCGGCGTCTTCCCGACCGCGATCGCGTTCACGACCTGGGCCTACGCGCTGGCCCGGACGACCGCCGGCAAGATGGGCTCGACGACGTACGCGGTGCCGGCCGTGGTCGTGCTGCTCTCCTGGCTGCTGCTCGACGAGGTGCCCGGCTGGGTCACCCTGGCCGGCGGCGCGCTCTGCCTCGCCGGTGTCGCCGTCTCCCGAGGCCCGGCCCGGTGGCGCAGACGGCCGCGGGAAGCGGCCGCGCAGAGCGCCTGACCCATCGGCGGAAGAGCTGATCGACGAGCGTTACTAGGATGACGACGTGATCCTGGGCCGCCTATCGGAAATCAATGCTCTGGAGGCCCTGCTCGGCGGCGCCGCGGCCGGTGACGGCGGTGCGCTGGTGCTGCGCGGCGAGGCCGGGATCGGCAAGTCGACGCTGATCGGCGCGGCGCGCGACCGGGCCGCCGGCCGTGGGCTGCGCGTGCTGGAGACGGCCGGGGTCCAGGCCGAGGTGCACATCCCGTACGCGGGCCTGCATCGCCTCCTGCGCACCGCGCCCGACCTGGCCGGCGCCGCCGTGGAGATCCTCGGCTCGCCGGACGCCCTGCCCTATCGCGCCGCGACGGCACTGCTCACGGCGCTGACCAGGCACGACACGCCCGTCCTGATCACCGTCGAGGATCTGCAGTGGCTCGACGACGCCAGCTGGGAGGCGCTCGCGTTCGCGGCCCGCCGGCTGAGCGCCGAGTCGGCCGCGATGCTGCTGACCGCGCGGGACGGCCGGGACGTCAGCCGCCGGCTCGCGGGTGCGGGCCTTCCGGAGGTACGTCTGGAGCCGCTGGATCCCGGCGCCGCGGCGGAGCTGCTGCGCCGGGTCGCGCCGGAGCTGGCGCCGTCCATCGCCGACCAGGTCCTCGACGCGGCGCAGGGCAACCCGCTCGGCATCATCGAGCTCGGCGAGGCCGCCGCCCGGTCCGGCCCCTCGGTGCTGCTGCCGAACCGGGTGCCGCTCAGCGAACGCCTGGAGCGCACGTTCTCCGGCCTGGTCGCCGAGCTGCCGCCGGTGACCCGGTCGCTGCTGCTGGTCGCGGCGCTCGACGACGGCGACGACCTGGACGAGATCGTCCGGGCCTGCCGTCTCGTGGAGCCCCGCACGGTCCGCCACGAGGACCTCGACCCGGCCATCGCGACGCGTCTGGTGCAGCTGGACGACCGGATGCAGGTGCGGTTCCGGCATCCCCTGCTGCGGTCCGCGCTCTCCCAGTCGGCGACGCTGATGCAGCGCCGCCGGGTGCACGCGGCGCTCGCCGGGATCCTGGTGGACCACCCGGAGCGCGGCCTCTGGCATCGGGCCGCCGCCGCGAACGGGCCTGATGAGGAACTGGCCCGGGAGCTGACCGAGACCGCGATCCGGGCCGGGCGCCGGCAGGCCGCGGGCATCGCGATGACCGCTTTCGAGCAGGCCGCGCGGCTCAGCGAGGATCTCGCGGCGCGCGGGTCCCGGCTGCTCGCCGCCGTCGACATGGCGTCCGAGCAGGGCGACGACGTGGCGAACAACCGGCTGCTCGACGAGATCCGGCCGCACGAGCTCACCCCGGCCGACCGGGCCGCCTACGAGTTCCTCCTGGAGATGCTGCACGGCAACCGGTGGTCCGGCAGCGACCGGCTGGTCACCCTCGCGGCGGCGATCGAGGCGCTGGTCGCGGCAGGGGACACCGGGCGGGCCGGGCACCTGCTCGACATGGTCGCGCTGCGGACGTACTTCGCCGAGCCGGACCCGGCCGTCGTGGAGCGGCTGGTCGCCGCGGTCGACGCGGTGATGGCGATCTCCGACGACCCGCTGCTGCCGGCCCAGCTCGCGCTGATCGCGCCGATCAGCCGGGGTGCCGAGTGCCGGCGGCGGATGCGGGAGCTGCTCGTCGCGGCCGGGACCGACCCGTACACGACGTACCAGCTCGGGCTCGGCGCGGCGACCACCGGCGATCTGCCGATGGCCGTCGAGTTCGACGCCGCCGCGGTGGTCGGGCTGCGCGCGCAGGGCCGGCTCGGCGTCCTCTACCGGGCCCAGATCATCCACGCGTCGCACGCGGTCTACCTCGGTGACGTCCGGACCGCGATGCCGCTGCTGCCGGAGAGCGAGGCGTTCGCCGTACGGAACGGGCACCGCAACTGGGTGCCGACCGCGTGGACCACCGCCGGGGCGGCCGCGGCGCTGCGGGGCGACCTCGCCGAGGCCGAGCGGCGGGCCGCCGCCACCGAGGCGGTGCTGCTGCCGCTCGGCCGCAATCCGCTGCTGGCCGGCGTCCGGCAGATCCGCGGGTTCGCGGCGCTCGGGGCGGGCCGGCCGGCGGAGGCGTTCGCCGAGCTGAGCCGGGTGTTCGACGCCACCGACGACGCGTACCACCTGGGCACCGGGCTGTTCCTGGTCGGTCATCTGGCCGAGGCGGCGGCCGGCTGCGGCGCCACGGCCGCCCTGCGCCGCATCGTCGGCGATCTGGTGCCGGTCGCCGAGCAGTCCGGCCACCCGGCGTTGCTGGCCGGTCTCGGGTACGCGCACGCCGTCCTGGCCGACAGCGCCGAGGCGTGGGAGAAGGCGGTAGGCGAGGATCTGACCGGCTGGGCGTTCGAGCAGGCGAGGCGACAGCATGCGTACGGGACGTGGCTGCGACGCCGGAGGCGGCCCGCCGAGTGCCGGGCGCTGCTGCGCGCGGCCGCCGCGACGTTCGACGCGCTCGGCGCCACGGCGTGGGCCGACCGGTCCCGGGCCGAGCTGCGCGCGTCCGGCGAGTCGCTGCGCCGGCCGTCCGACACGACGGCGGCCCTGACCCCGCAGGAGACGCAGATCGCGCGGCTGGCCGCCGAGGGGCTGAGCAACCAGGAGATCGGCGAGCGGCTGTTCCTGTCGCCGCGCACGGTCAGCACGCATCTCTCCCGGATCTACCCGAAGCTGGGCATCCGGTCGCGCACCGAGCTGGCCCGGGCGCTACGGAATACATAGTTCTACGTACGCGACCGGCGCCCCGCCTTCCTTAGGTTCGGTGCATGCCTCTGGGGGAACGGCTTCGCCGGTCGCGGCATGCGGCCGGGCTGACGATGGAACAACTGGCCGAGACGTCCGGCGTGAGCGTGCGGGCGATCAGCGATCTGGAACGCGGTCACATCAGGGCGCCGCAGCCCCGCACGCTCGTCGCCCTCGCCGGCGCGCTCGGCATGACCACCGCGGAGCACCGGCGGCTCGAGGAGGACGCCCGCGCCCTGCGGATGCACACCGCGGCGGCCCGGCCCGGCGTCGGCGAGCCACCCCGGCCGGTCACCGACTTCGTCGGCCGGGAACGCGAGCTCGGCCTGGTCCGGCGGCATGCCGCGACCGGCGGCCCGGGCCGGCCGATGCCGGTGGTGCTGGCTCACGGGCAGGCCGGGCTCGGCAAGACCGCGTTCGCGGTGCGGGTGGCCGGCCGGCTGCGTGACGCGTACCCGGACGGGTGCTTCCACCTGGACCTGCGCGGCGTCGACCCGGAGCCGCCGGCGGCCGGCGAGGTCGCGGCGCAGCTGCTGCGAGCGCTCGACGTGAACCCGCGCCGGATCGCCGGCGACGACCAGGACCGGTGCGGCCAGCTGCGGGCCGTCCTGCGGGAACGCCGGTGCCTGCTGGTGCTCGACAACGCGGCCGAGGAGGCGCAGGTACGCCCGCTGCTGGCCGGCACCGGACCCGGCCTGGTCGTGGTGACCAGCCGCCGGACCCTCGCCGGCCTGGAGGGCGTGCTCCGGATCGGGCTGGCGCCGCTCGAGCCCGCCGAGTCCGCGGCCCTGCTGCGCTCGATCGCCGGGCAGGCCGCAGACCCGGCCGCGGCCGGCGATGTGGCGGCGGTCTCCCGGCTCTGCGGTCATCTGCCGCTGGCGCTGCGGATCGCCGGGACCCGGCTGGCGAACCGCGCCGGATGGACCGTCGGGCACCTGGTCGCCCGGCTCGCCGACGCCGACCGGCGGCTCGCCAACCTGCACACCGGCGACATCGGGGTGGCGGCCGCGTTCGCGCTGTCGCACGCCCAGCTCTCCGGCGAGGGCCGCGCGCTGTTCCGGCGGCTCGCGCACGTGCCGGGTACTGGCTTCGCGGCGCCGCTCGCCGCCGTGCTGACCGGAAGTGATCCGGACGACGCCGCCGACCGGCTGGACGAGCTCGTCGAGCTGGGGCTGCTCCAGCACGAGGGCGCCGACCGCTACCGCTTCCACGACCTGATCCGGCTCTTCGCCCGGGAGCGGCTCGCCGTCGAGGAGCCGGCCGGCAGCCGGGCCGCCACCCGGGAGCGGATGGCCCGCCGGCTCCTGGAGACCACCGTCGCGGCGGGCCGCTGGTTCGCGCCCGGCCCCGATCCCCGCGCCGGGGCTGATCCGGCGCCGCTCACCGCGCGGGCCGGCGCCGATCCGGCGCCGCTCACCGCGCGGGCCGGCGCCGATCCGGCGCCGCCGACCACGCGGGCCGGGACCGAACTGGCGCCGCTCGCCACCCGGGAGGAGGCCGGCGGGTGGCTGCAGGCGGAGGCGGAGAACTGGCTCGGCGCGCTGCGGATCGTCGCCGACGACAGGCTCGCCGCGGAGGTGGCCGGGGCGCTGCGCTGGTTCTCCGACGCCGTGCTGGCCCGGCCCGGCTGGGACGAGGACGCGCTCGCCGCATTCCGGGAGGCGGTGCGCGACCTGACCCGCCATACCGCGCTGAGCAGGTGAAACGAAAGTTCTGCCGGTCGTCTCGCCTGGCCCGTGACCCGCTTCGTTGATTGCCTGGACCCACGGGGCTTCCCCCGTACGAAAGAAGGGTCTTGATCTTTGATGTCACCCGTTTCCCGGAGAGCGGTCCTGGCCGGCGTCGCTGCGACCGCCGCCACCACCGTCGCCGCCGGATCGCCCGCCGCGGCGCACGCCTCTTCGCCCGCGGCGGCGCACACGAGGAAGCCGAAGCCGACGATCGTGCTGGTGCACGGCGCGTTCGCGGACGGCGCCGGCTGGTCCGACGTGATCACCCGGCTCACCCACGACGGCTACACCGTGCTCGCGCCGGCGAACCCGCTGCGGGGCGTGGCCTCGGACGCCGCCTACATCGCCGACTTCCTCGCCACCATCGAGGGACCGATCGTGCTGGTCGGGCACTCCTACGGCGGCTTCGTGATCACGAACGCGGCGACCGGCAACCCGAACGTGAAGGCGCTCGTCTACATCGCGGCGTTCGCCCCCGACCTCGACGAGTCGGTGGGCGGCCTGACCGCGAAGTTCCCCGGCTCGCTGCTCGACCCGGCCACCTCGATCGACTTCCGGCCGTGGGGCGAGGGCCACTACGACGGATACGTCAAGAAGGACGTCTTCCGCACGGTCTTCGCCGGCGACCTGCCGCGCTCGGCCACCGACGTGCTGTGGGCCACTCAGCGCCCGGCCGACGCCGCGACCCTGCAGGACCACTCGGCCGAGCCGGCCTGGAAGACGATCCCGTCCTACTTCCTGGTCGCGCGCGAGGACAACCTGATCCCGCCGGCCCTGCAGCGCTTCATGGCCCGGCGCGCCGGCGCGCACACGGTCGAGGTCAAGGCCTCGCACGTCGCGCTGATCTCCCAGCCCCGAGCCGTCGCCGACCTGATCAGAAAGGCATCCCGTTGAGCTACGTGACCACTTCCGACGGTACGAACATCTTCTACAAGGACTGGGGCGCCGGCCGTCCGGTCGTGCTCAGCCACGGCTGGCCCCTCAACGCGGACAGCTGGGAGGCGCAGCAGCTGTTCCTGGCCGACAACGGCTACCGGGTGATCGCCCACGACCGGCGCGGCCACGGCAAGTCCACGCAGACGTGGCACGGGAACGAGATGGACACGTACGCGGATGATCTTGCGACCTTGATCGAGGCTCTTGATCTTCGCGAGGTGACACTGGTCGGATTCTCCACCGGCGGCGGCGAGATCACCCGTTACATCGGGCGGCACGGCACCTCGCGGGTGGCGCAGGCCGTGCTCGTCTCGGCGGTGCCGCCGCTCATGGTGCTCCGCGACGACAACCCGGGCGGCGTGCCGATCTCGGTCTTCGACGGGATCCGGGCCGGCTCGCTCGCCGACCGGTCACAGCTCTACAAGGACCTCGCCGACGGGCCGTTCTTCGGCAACAACCGGCCGGGCGCCGAGATCTCGCAGGGCATCCGGGACGCGTTCTGGCTGCAGTCCATGGCGGCCGGGCACCGCAACGCCTACGAGTCGATCGCCGCGTTCTCGGCCACCGACTTCCGCGACGATCTCGCCCGCTTCGACGTGCCGACCCTGGTGATCCACGGCGACGACGACCAGGTCGTGCCGTTCGAGGTGGGCGGCAAGGCGTCGGCCGCGCTGGTCAAGGACGCAACCCTTCTCGTGTACGAGGGTGCGCCGCACGGAATCACCGACACCCACAAGGAGCAGCTCGGCAATGATCTGCTCGCCTTCCTGAACGGATACGCGGCGTGAGCACGATCGTCCTGGTGCACGGACTGTGGGTCACGCCCCGTAGCTGGGAGCAGTGGATCCCCTACCTGGAGGCTCGGGGGCACACGGTGGTGGCGCCGGCGTATCCCGGTTTCGAGATCGAGGTGGAGGAGTTGCGGGCGAACCCGTCGGTGATCGCCTCGCTGACCGTGCCGTCAACCGTTGATCACCTAGCTTCAATCATTTCGGATTTGTCGGAAAAACCGCTTGTTATCGGGCACTCGTTCGGCGGGACTCTCACCCAGCTTCTGCTCGATCGGGGGCTCGGCCGCGCCGGCGTGGTGATCGACTCGGCGCCGCCGGAGGGCATCCGGGTCACGCCGCCGTCGCAGCTCAAGTCGCTCTTCCCGATCCTGAACAACCCGGCGAAGCGGCACCAGGCGGCGGGGTTCACGTTCGAGCAGTTCCACTACGCGTTCACCAACACGCTGCCGGAGGACCAGGCGCGGGCCGTCTACGAGCGGTACGCGATCCCGGCGCCGGGAAGCTGGGTGTGGGCGTACGGGCTCATCGCCAACTTCAAGCCCGGCAGGCAGGAGACCTGGGTGGACTTCCACAACCCCGGCCGGGCGCCGCTACTGTTCATCGCGGGCGGGAAGGACCACATCATGCCGGCGTCGGTGAACAGGTCGAACGCCGCCCACTACAAGGGCGAGGGCACGATCACCGACTTCCACGAGTTCCCCGAGCGGTCACACTGGACCTGCGGGGAGCCTGGCTGGGAGGCCGTCGCCGACTACGCTCTGGAGTGGGCGCTCCGGCACTGAGTTTTCCCTCCGTTTTTGCAAAGATCCTCATGGGTACGCTCCCAGCGTGATGGCTCTCCTGCTCGACCTCGCCAACATCCTGGGTGGGCTGCTCCTCGCCGTACCCCTGCTCCGCAGCCTGCCCAAGGTCGGCGATCCACTCGGCCGGTTCACCGACCGGATCGCGCCTTGGGCATGGCTGGTGGGGATCCTGGCCCTCGTCGCCGGCGGCTACTACCTGATCGTGCACCTGGTGTCCGGTCCACGACTGTTCCACTTCGAGGTGGTGGGCATCGCCGTCGGCGTGATCCTCCTCTGGGACCGGCTCACCGGCCGCCGCGCCCTGACCGGCTCCCCCTCCAGCTCTCCCTCCGGGGGCGTGCTCTCCGGTAGGGCGCTGCTCCTCGCCGTCTTCGGAGTGATCGCCATCATCGTCGGCCTGCAGGGCCTGGTCACCCCGAACTAGGTATCGCCACCCCGAGTGAGGCGTTGATCCTCACGCCGGCGCGAGCGTGCGGCGTTCTCCTTTGTGGTGCGGTGACGGGTGGTCTCCCGTTCCCGGATCCGCCCGTATCCGGGAACGACGAACTCGGCTACGTCCTGCCAGCTGCGCATGACTCTCTCCTCATCGTGGGTGGTCGATGTCCACGTTCCCGTGGGGCGCGGTGGCGGGCGACGCGGTTTCCCGCATGCAGGGACGGCACGGTCGTCGATGAGCCCGGTCGGCGGTGAGCCCGGTCGGCGGTGAGCCCGGTCGGCGGTGAGCCCGGCTGCACGGGAGAGCGACAAATCGGGCGCAGGGTGAGCCATGGCGTGCAGCCGGGGTTCGGGGTCGCGTTCTTGACATCGATCGGCGCGCATGCGAGAACGGATTTCCACCGTGTGATGTTTACGTAAACAACACGAAGGGACGTCTATGCTCGTCCGCCTCTCCGTCCTCGCGGCGATGACCCTCGCCCTGATCCCGTCCCCGCCGGCCGCCGCCTCCCCGCCCGCTGCCGCATCCCTGCTCGCTGCCGCATCCCTGCCCGGTGCCGCCGCCCCTCCCGCCGCCGCCTCCCCGGCGAAAGCGCCGCCGGTAACCGCTGCGGCATCCACCACCGTCACGATCGATCCGTCGTATCAGCAGGCGGCGTTCCAGGGGTGGGGCACGAGCCTCGCCTGGCTGGCCGAGGCCACCGGCGACTATCCCGACGAGATCCGGAACCGGCTCGTCGACCTCCTTTTCGGCGCGGACGGGCTGAACCTCAACATCGCCCGCTTCAACATCGGCGGCGGGAATGCGCCGACAGTGCAGGACTATCTGCGGCCGGGCGGGGCGGTGCCGGGGTTCTGGCGGGCGCCGCAGCAGTACGGCCCGACCGAAAAGGATTGGTGGAACCCGGACGACCCCGGCCACTGGAACTTCGACGCCGACCCGAATCAGCGCTGGTGGGTCGACCAGATCAAGGACACCGTCACGCGATGGGAGGCGTTCAGCAACTCACCGCCGTACTTCCAGACGGTCAGCGGCTACGTGAGCGGCGGCTTCGACCCGAAGACCGACCAGATAAGAACCGATAAAACAGTAGATTTCGCGAAATATCTGGTACGGGTCGCCGAGCATCTCGAAACCGCCCACGACATCGAATTCGACACTATCGACCCCCTCAACGAGCCCAACACCGACTACTGGCGCACCACGCTCGGAGCGGACGGCCAACCCACCGGCGGCCGGCAGGAGGGCGCCCACGCCGGCCCGGCCCTTCAGGCCCAGGTCATCGAGGCACTGAAGAACGAGCTGCGGAACGCCACCACCGAAGCCGAGGTCTCCGCCCCCGACGAGACCAACCCCGGGATCTTCCTCCAGGACTGGTACGGCTACCCGGCCACCGCCCGGAACGCCGTCGACCAGCTCAACGTCCACACGTACGGAACCGGTCAGCGCACCGCCGCCCGCGACGTCGCCAAGGCCGAGCGGAAGCCGCTCTGGATGAGCGAGGTCGAGGGCAGCTGGGGCAACGACTTCACGAGCATGAACTCCGGCCTCGGCATGGCGCAGCGGATCATCGACGACTTCCGCGAGCTGGAGCCGTCGGCCTGGGTGCTGTGGCAACCGGTCGAGGACCTCGACAACATGATCGCCGAGGGCAATCTCCAGTGGGGAAGCATCCATGTCCCCTTTGACTGCGACAAGTCCGACACACTGGAAACCTGCCCGATCAAGACGAACACCAAGTTCGACACGATCCGCAACTTCACCCACTTCATCCGTCCGGGCGACCGGGTGGTCAAGGTGAGTGATACCGCCACGCTTGCTGCGATCAAGGGCAACGGTACGGGGGTGACAGCCGTCCACAGCAACCCCACCGCACAGCCACGCGAGGTGACCCTGGACCTCTCGAAGTTCCGCACCGTGAACCGGACGGCGACCGTCACCCCGGTCGTCACCAGCGCCTCCGGCAAACTGGTCCGGCAGCCGGCCGTACGGGTGAGGAACAAGCAGGCCACCATCACGGTCCCGGCCGAGTCGGTCACCACGTTCCTGGTCGACGGCGTGACACAGGCGGATGCGGCCCACATCAGCGCAGGTCACCCGTACCGAATCCAGGGTCTCCAAAGCGGCCGCAGCCTCACCCCCGCCGGCGGCAGGGCGGCGATCCGGACCACCGACACGGCGTCTGCCGAGCAGCTGTGGACGATCCGGGCGCTCGGGAACGGGCTGAGCAGCCGCGAACGCTACGTCGTCACGAACGCCGGCACCGGCGAGAGGCTCGCGGTACGTGACGACATCGTGGTCACCGAGAGTGCGACCGCATCCCCCGACGAGGGCGCACAGTGGATCGTCTCGACCACCGGCGACGGCACCTACACGCTGATCAACGTGGCGGCGCGGCGCGTCCTGGACGTGCCTGGCGAGGCGACGACCGACGGCACTCTCGTCGGCCTGTGGCAGCCGACCGCACGGGGCAACCAGCGATGGGCCCTGCGCGACGAGTCGGTGATCCGCACGGATACGGTCTCGACGTACACGGTCCCCGGTCTTGAACCGCAACTCCCCACCACCGTGACCGCACGTCTGAAAAGCGGCGAAAGCCGCGCCCTCCCGGTGACGTGGCGCTGGGAGAAACCGCGTCAATGGCACAGACCGGGAACCGTCACGGTCAAGGGGATCGCGACCGACGCGCTCGGCAAAAGGTACAAAGCCACAGCGAAGGTAGTCGTCGACACCTTCCGCCGCACCGAAACGGCATCGGCGAGCGCCTATGCCGGTGGCACTCCCGACCTGCCGGCCACGGTGATCGGAATCGGACGGTACGGCGGCCGCGCAGCACTCCCGGTGACGTGGGACCCGGTCCCGCCACTGGATCGGATCGGCATCGTGACCGTCACCGGCACGGCGCACGTCGTCGACGGCAGCACGCTCCCGGCGCGGGTGCGGATCGAGGTGGGCGAGGCCGCTGAGGAGAACGCGGCGCTGGGCGCGGAGGTGACCGCGACCTACACCGAGCCGGGATACTCGACGGCCGGGCTGGTCAACGGGGACGTGACCGATAAAGCCTGGTCGAACTGGAAGGCGAGCGGCCGCAATCCGTCCGAGACGCTGATCGTGACGCTGCCCGAGGAGCGTGACGTAACGCAGGCAATCGTCCACTTTTTTCCGGACAATTCATCCGGTGGCGGGATAGCGGCCAGTGCCCGGGTCGGCATCCCGGCAGCCGACGGCACGTGCGCCGGAACCGACCAGCCCGTTGTTTCCGACAAATCGGAAATGTTGCTCACGGCACGCACCGACCGCGTCTGTGTCACCCTCACCACCACCCCTGACGGCTACCTCACCCTCGCCGAGCTGGAGGTGATCACCAAGACAGCCGCGTGAAACTTTACCGACTGGTCGGTACAGTTCCGGTATGACGTCGACCGCCGCCCCACCGCACTACTCGAAGGCCCGCCGCTGGTCCGCCCTGGCGGTGCTCTCCGCGGCGGTCCTCCTGCTCTCGATCGACGGGACGGTGCTCGCGCTCGCGGTGCCGTCCCTGACCGAGAGCCTCTCCCCCACCGCCGAGCAGATCATCTGGATCGGCGACATCTACTCGCTCGCCCTGGCCGGCCTGCTCGCGCTCATGGGCAATCTCGCCGACCGCATCGGCCGCAAGCGCATCCTGCTCGCCGGCTCGGTGCTGTTCGGCGTGGTCTCGCTCATCGCCGCGTTCGCGACCAGCGCCGAGGAGCTGATCGCCGCCCGGCTGCTGCTCGGTGTCGCCGGCGCGACCCTCATGCCGTCGACGCTCTCGCTGATCCGCAACATCTTCACCGACGACGCCGAGCGCACCCGGGCCGTCGCGGTGTGGTCGGCCGCGTTCGGCGCCGGTTCCGCGGCCGGCCCGATGATCGGCGGTTTCCTGCTCGAGCACTTCTGGTGGGGCTCGGTCTTCCTGATCAACGTGCCCGTCATGATCGTCGTGGTGGTGTCGGGGCTGTTCCTGCTGCCCGAGTCGCGCGATCCGCACCCGGGCCGGTTCGACTGGCCGTCCGCGGTCCTGTCGATGCTCACGGTCGCGCCGATCGTCTATGCGATCACCCACCGATCGCTTCCCAGCGTCGTGGTCGCGCTGGGCGGCTTTGCCGCCGGCTATTTCTTCGTACGTCGTCAGCGCCGCCTCGAGAACCCCATGCTCGACGTCGACCTGTTCCGCAGCGGGGCCTTCTCCGGCGCCGTGGCCGCCAATGTCATCTCCATCTTCGCGCTGGTCGGCCTGCTCTTCTTCTTCTCGCAGTACCTCCAGTTCGCCCGCGGCTTCACCCCGTTGCAGGCCGGCCTCGCCGAACTGCCCGCCACGATCGCCTCGATGGTCGTGGTGGCGCTCGTCGGCTGGTCGATCACCCGCCTGGGCCGGGGCCGCGCCATCGCCGTCGCACTCGCGGTCGCTGCCGCGGGTCTCGCCCTGGTGGCGCCTGCGGCGGGCCAATCTTCGTACGTCTGGCTTGCGCTGTGCCTGGTCCCCGTCGGTCTCGGGGTCGGCCTGTCGATGACCCTCGCGGGCGACGCCATCATCTCGGCGGCCCCGCCCCGGAAGGCCGGCTCCGTCTCGGCCGTCACCGAGACGGCGAATGAACTCGGCGTCGTCCTCGGCATCGCCGTACTCGGTTCCCTCCTGACCTCGGTCTACCGCTCCTCGCTGACGCTGCCCGAGTCGGCGCCCGCCGCGGCCCGCGACTCCCTCGGTTCCGCTCTGCAGGTCCTCGACCCGTCGCTGACCTCGATCGCCAAGGACGCCTTCGTCACCGCGATGCAGACGACGTCGCTGGTGGCGGCGGTGTTCACGGCGCTCGCGGCCGTGGTGGCGTGGCGCCTGATCCCGTCCCGATAATCTCGTCGTCATCGGTTTTCACCTCGATCCATTGCCCAGGGGGACACATGGGACGAACGGCCGGACGGTCTCCCGAGGACACCCGGCGAGCGGTCCTGGAGGCCGCGGGGGAGGTCATCCGTACCCGCGGCCTGCACGCCTCCCTCGACGACATCGCCCGCCACGCCGGCGTCTCCAAGGGCGGGCTGATCTACCACTTCGCCAGCAAGGACGACCTCCTCCTGGAACTGGCCCGCACCCTGATCGCCCGCTTCCGCGCCGACGTGGAGAGCCGCCTCGACCCCACCGACACCGCTCCGGGCCGGTTCACCCGCGCCTACATCCGGGCCCTGCTGGCGCCGCCCGAGGACGAGGCCGCCGCACGCCGCTCGATCGCCCTGATCAGCCAGCTCTCCACGGTCCCCGCCGTAGCCGCCCTGGTGGACGCCGACACCGAGCTCCTCAACGCCGAACTCCTGGCCGACGGCCTCCCCCTCGACGTGACAACCCTCGTGACAGCGGCAGCCGACGGCGTCAGCAGCGCCCCGATGTGGGGTGCATCGGTGGACGCCCCGGAATACCGCGAACTCGAGAGACGCCTCATCCACCTCACCCACAACCCCGCCCTCTGGCAGTCCCTCCCCTGGCCGACCTGACACCCCGCCCTGCCACCGGCCGCCGCAGCTCACCCCCGAGCCGGCTGCAGCGTGTTGCTGTCAGCTGCAGCGCACGGCTGCCGGACCCGGCGTGTCGCAACCATGAGCTGCAGCCGACGTCGATCACCGGCGGAAAACCAACACCGCCCGGCTGTACGCCACGGCTGGGTCGGCGCCCGAAATGTCGCCCTCCCGTACAGCCAACCCCGCCCGGCTGTACGCCACGGCTGGGCCAGCGCCCGAAATGCCGCTCTCCCGTACAGCCAACCCCGCCCGACTGCACGCCACGGCTGGACCGGCGCCCGAAATGTCGCCCTCCCGTACAGCCAACCCCGCCCGGCTGCACGCCACGGCTGGACCGGCGCCCGAAATGCCGCCCTCCCGTACAGCCAACCCCGCCCGACTGCACGCCACGGCTGGGCCGACGCCCGAAATGCCGCCCTCCCGTACAGCCAACCCCGCCCGACTGCACGCCACGGCTGAGTCCGCGCCCGAATCGTCGCCCTCCCGCACAGCCAACCCGGCCCGGCTGTACGCCACGGCTGGGT
Source organism: Actinoplanes sp. NPDC023714 (assembly GCF_040639855.1). Lineage (NCBI taxonomy): Bacteria > Bacillati > Actinomycetota > Actinomycetes > Micromonosporales > Micromonosporaceae > Actinoplanes > Actinoplanes sp. NPDC023714. The sequence continues at coordinate 85,589 of NZ_JBFAAR010000009.1, read as the reverse complement.
CGGCGCCCGAAATGTCGCCCTCCCGTACAGCCGGGAACGCCGTGGACCGGCAACCGTCCCGCCACGCACGCGCACCAGGACGGAGATCCAACCAACCGCAGCCGGGCCGAACAGAACAGCGCAACCGCGAAACACCGACGAAAGGGACCGCTCTTGCGCAACGTTCTTCGCCGCTTCGCCCTGGCCGCCGCCCTCATCGCCCCGGCCACCCTCGGCCTCGCCACGATGACCGCCGGCACCGCCCAGGCCGCCACCCCGGCGAAGACCACCGCCGTCCCGGCGAAGACCACCGCCAACCAGACCGTCGCCGCCAAGCCCGGCGAGGCCACCCTGCAGAACGAGATCAACCGCCTGATCAACGTCCAGCGCACCACCCACGGCTGCAAGGCGCTGACCGTCGACGCCAAGCTGACCACCGCCGCCCGGGGTCACAGCGCCTGGATGGCCCAGACCGGCACCTTCTCCCACACCGGCCGCTCCAACTCCAACTTCGTCGCCCGGTCCAAGGCCGCCGGCTACACCACCCCCTCCGCCGAGAACATCGCCTGGGGCTACCGCACTGCCACCCAGGTCGTCAACGGCTGGATGAAAAGCCCCGGCCACCGCACCAACATCCTCAACTGCAAGTCCAAGACCGTCGGCGTCGGCGCGGTGTTCTCCGCCAACGGCACCCCCTACTACACCCAGGACTTCGGTTACTGAGGGGAACGGAAAACTCCGGCCAGCGGGCGCGCCGTCAACCCGTGCGCCACGACGCTGAGCAGGACCGTCAGCACGATCACCGCGACCACCGGCGACGCGGACGGGCCGAGTTCCTCGATGGCCAGCAGGGCGAAGACGATCGAGGCGAGGCCGCGCGGGCCGAACCAGCCGACGAGCAGCACGGTACGGGTGCCGAAGTGCGCGCCGACGAGGCTGAGCGCCACCGGGATCATGCGGATCGCGGTGAGGCTGAGGACCGCGTACAGGATCATCGGGGCGGTCAGGAGTGCGGGCAGCAGCGGGACCGCTATCGCGCCGAAGAGGGTCCAGACCAGCACCGAGGACAGGGCCGCGGTCTGTTCCAGGAACGGCACGACCCGGCCGAACGCGAGTCCCGCCACGAAGGCGGCGACGAACCCGTTCGCTCCCAGGGCGATCGCGACGGCGTACGCGAGAAGGGCCAGACCGACGACGCCGGGCCCGGCGAAGAGCGTTTCCACCGTACGCATCAATCTGCCGCCGGCGGCCCCCAAGGCCGCACCGACCACCGCGCCTCCCGCGAGCTGCAACGCGGCGGGGAGGATGCCGTGGGTGGAGGAGGAGACGAGCGCGAGCATCACGACGGGGGTGACGATGCCGTCGTTGAGGCCGCTCTCCACGTTGAGGATGCGCCGGATGCGTTCGGGCACCACCGGGTTCGTGACGACGACCGAGCCGAGGGCCGCGTCGGTGGGTGCGAGCGCCGCGCCGGCCAGCAGCGCCAGCCACGGATCGGGCAATCCGAGCAGCCACCATGCCGCGAACGATCCCGCCGCCACCGTCAAGGGCAGACCAAGACCGAGCAAGCGTACGAAGATTCCGGCGTCCCGGCGCAGTTCACGCAGCCCGACCCGGGAGGCGTCGGAGAAGAGCACCGCGACGAGGGTGGCCTCGGTGAGCGCCGTGACGGCTCCGGACTCCGCCTCCACGTGACCGCCGGCGAGCATCCCCAGCGCAATGCCGACCAGCACGAACGCCATCGGCGCGGTGACGTCGAACCGTTCCATCCGGTGCGCGACCACGCCCCAGGCGAACACCGCGAGGGTCACCAGCACGAGCGCGCCCGTTGTCATGTTCGATGTGACCACGCCGGGGCCGGTCGGAAACCATCCTCGGCGGGTGATGGACCGGACCGGCCGCTGCGGGACCCTTCCGGCATGGCACGCATGAAGGAGAAGGAGTACCAGCGCGAGCTGCGCCGCCTGCACGGTGAGCTGGTCGCCCTTCAGGAGTGGGTGAAGGACAGCGGCGCCAAGATCTGCATCCTCTTCGAGGGCCGGGACACGGCCGGCAAGGGCGGCACGATCAAGGCGATCACCGAGCGGGTGAGCCCGCGGACGTTCCGCGTCATCGCGCTGGCGGCGCCGACCGAGCGGGAACGGTCGCAGATGTTCATCCAGCGCTACATTCCGCACCTGCCGGCCGCCGGCGAAGTCGTGATCTTCGACCGGAGCTGGTACAACCGGGCCGGCGTGGAGCGGGTCATGGGGTACTGCACCGACCAGCAGGCCAAGGACTTCCTGCAGGTCGTGCCCGAGGTGGAGCGCGCCATCGTGAACTCGGGCGTCATCCTGGTCAAGTACTGGCTGGAGGTCAGCCCCGAGGAGCAGACCCGCCGGCTGGAGAACCGCATCCACGACCCGCGCAAGGTGTGGAAGCTGTCCGATCTGGATCTCAAGTCGTACAGCCGCTGGTTCGACTACTCGCGCGCCCGCGACGACATGTTCCGCGCCACCGACACGGCGTGGGCACCCTGGCATGTCGCGCACACCGACGACAAGAAACGCGGCCGCCTCAACATCATCACCCACCTGCTGGCGACCGTGCCCTACAAGCCGCTGCCGAAGCACGACGTCACCCTGCCGAAGAGGCAGAAACCCCATGGGTACGAGGAACCGCAGCTCGCCGTACGCCGGATCCCCACCCCGTTCTAGCGGTCGAGAGGATCCCAGGCCGCCCGTGACCAGGCGTCGCGGAGCAGCGCGGTCAACTTCGCGGTGTCCGGGAACTCGACGCCGTCGATCGCGGCGATCGGCTGGGCCGGGTTGTGCGAGTTGGTGGTCGCGGCGCCGCGCATGCCGGCCACGTCGGCGCGGGTGAGCGGGCGTGCGGAGGACGGCAGGTTGCATTTGAGGACCTGCATCGTGATGCCCTCCAGCATCGGCGCGGCCGGCCACACCACGGTGCCGTCGCCGTCGAGGAAGACCGCGTTCCAGACCGAGCCCTCGCGGACGAGGCCGTCCCGGCCGTGGAACAGCACGTCGTCGAAACCATCGGACTTCGCTGCCAGCACGTGGTAGGTCAGGCCCATCGTCGCCATGTGCTTGAGCTGCGGAAGCTCCCGCTCGTAGGTGATCCCGCGAACCCGCAGAGGCGGTTTCGGCGCATCGGGGACCGGATCGGAGACCGACACCATGACGTCGGCCGACCGCAGGTCGCCGCGCGGGAGCACGGCGACGCGGACCGAGGCGTCGGCGAGGTCGCGCAACGCGTGCCGGATGAGCTCCGGAATGTCGCCGGGCACCGCGGCCTCCGGGAACAGCGTCGCGGACCCCAGTCGCAGCCGCCGCAGGTGATCGTCGAGGCCCGCCACGGCGCGCCCCCGCACCTGCATCGACGTGTAGTGCCCGTAGTTCCAGGTGGCGGCCCGGTGGACGACCTCGAGCGAGGCCGGCGCACCGTTGATCTCGACGTGGGTCACCCCGCCATCCTGACATCGACGTCAGTAGCGGAACGCCCCGACCAGCCCGGTCAGCTCGTCGGCGAGGCGGTTCAGGTTCGCGGCCGCCTCCTGCGTGGTCCGCGCGCCGTCCGCCGTGGACGCCGCCACCGACGCCACCCCGTTGATCGTGCGGGCGACCTCGCCGCTGCTGGACGCCGCGTCGGTGACGGTGCGGCTCATCTCCGAGGTCGTCGCCGTCTGCTCCTCGACCGCCGACGCGATGGTCGTCGTGTAGTCCCCGATCTGCGCGATCACCTCGGCGATCTCCCCGATGGCGGTGGCCGCCGACCCGCTCGACGACTGGATCGCCCCGATCCGGGCGGTGATCTGCTCGGTGGCCGAGGCCGTCTGCTGGGCGAGCTCCTTCACCTCGCCGGCCACGACCGCGAACCCCTTGCCCAGCTCACCGGCCCGGGCCGCCTCGATCGTGGCGTTCAGGGCGAGGAGGTTCGTCTGCTCGGCGATCGACGTGATCAGCTGGAGCACCTCGCCGATCTCGGTGCTGGCCACGCCGAGCTCGGCCACCTGGCCGTTGGTGCGTTCGGCGATCGCGACGGCCTGCGCCGCCACCTGCGCGGCCTGCGTCGCGTTGCTGGAGATCTCGGCGATCGACGCGCTCATCTGCTCGGCGCCGGCGGCGATCGCCTGGACGCCGGCGTTGACCTGCTCGCTCGCGTCGCTGGCCTCGACCGCCTGCCGGGACGCGTCGGTGGCGCCGGCCTCGAGCCGGTTGCTCACGGCGGTGAGCTCCTGCGCCGCGCCGGCGAGCGTCCCGGTCGACCCGGCGATACCGCGGATCGTGATCGCGACCTTCTCGGCGAACCGGTTGAACGCGCTCGCGAGCTGCCCGGCCTCGTCGTCGTGGGCCGCCGTGACCCGCTGGGTCAGATCGCCGTCGCCGTCGGCGATCTCGGCCATCCGGTCGCGGAGGCGCTCGATCGGCCGGACGATCGTGCGGGCCAGGAAGAACGCGGCCAGGCCCGCCACCAGCACGGCCACACAGGCCAGCAGGATGCTGACGGTCCGGGTGGTGCCGGCGGCGGCCAGGACCGTGGCGGTCGGCACCGTCACGACGAGCGACCAGGTGTCGCTCTCCCCGATCGCGAGGGGCGCGGCGATCCGCAGCATCTCCTCGCCGCCGGCCCCGGTGACGCTGCGGCTCGTACCGCCGGACTCGGTGGCCGCGGCCGCGAGCTTCCGGAGGTCGTCCGGCGCGGCCGATCCCGCCTCGCCCCCGCTGCCGGCGACCAGCAGCCCACCGGTGCTGATCAGGGTCGCCGACCCGGTGCCGAACGGCTTGATCCCGCCGACGATGGTCTGCAGCGTCGCCAGCGACATGTCGATGCCCGAGACGCCGACGACCTCACCGTCCCGCTCGATCGGCGTGGCGATCGAGGTGATCAGCGTCTGCACGCCGCCCACGGCGTACAGGTAGGGCTCGACCACCTTGTCCTTGCCGGTCTCCTTCGGGACCACGTAGTAGTCGCCCGCCCCGGCCTCGGCGTATCCCTCCAGCGGCGACAGGCTGACCTCGCCGCCGTCCCGGAACCAGTAGGGGACGAACCGGCCGGTGGCGTCGGTGGCGTCGTTCGCGTTCCGGTAGCGCCGGTCCCGCCCGTCGAAGGCGTCCGGCTCCCACCCGGTCCACGTGCCCAGATACTCCTCGTGCGCTTCCAGCACGGCCTTCAGCTGATCGTTGGCGATCCGCCGCGACGCAGCGGTCCCGGACGTGGCCTCCAGCACCTGCGCCATGTCCCGCACCGTGCCGAGCCCGCCCAGCAGCACCTTGGTGATCTGCCCACCGCTGGCCCGCGTCACCTCGTCGGCATAGTCGAACCCGGTCTCCCGAGCCTCGGCCGAGTTCCGCCCGGTGATGTAGGTGACCACCACCACCATCGACAGAGCCACCATCACCACCATCGCGACGATGACGCGCGCCTTGATGGTGATCCGTACCCGGCGCTTCGATGAGCCCACCACGCCAACCCGATCGGCACCCCGGGGCCAACCCTGAGCCCCGGCCCTAGGATGAACCCCGTGAAGCGCCTGACCATCGCTGTCGCCCAGCCTCCCACCGCGGCCTACGACGTGGCCGGCAACGCCGTCGCGCACGCCGCCGCCGTCCGTGAGGCGGACGCCCGGGTGGTGGTCTTCCCGGAGATGTCGCTGACCGGGTACGAACTGGACGCCGACCTGGTCGCACCGGACGACCCGAGGCTCGCGCCGATCGTCGAGGCGTGCGCCGGGAAGGGCACGATCGCCCTGGTCGGAGCGCCCACCCCGGGACCGCACATCGGCGTGCTCCGGATCGACGGCGACGGGGCCCGGGTCGTGTACGGCAAGGTCTACCTGCACGGCACCGAGGCCGAGCGCTTCACCCCGGGCGAGCCGGCCGTCCTCGACGTCGACGGCTGGCGGCTCGGGCTCGCCGTCTGCCGGGACACCGGCATCCCCGAGCACGCCGCGCGGACGGCCGCGCTGGGCATCGACGGCTACGTCGCCGGCGTCGTGCACCACGACCACGAGGCGGACGTGCACGGCGACCGCGCCAAGCGGGTGGCGGCCGACCACGGGGTGTGGGTGGCGACCGCGGCTTTCGCGGGGCCGACGGGCGGCGGTTTCACCCGTACGTCCGGAAGGTCGGGAATCTGGGACGCCCAGGGTGACGTGATCGCCCAGGCCGGACCCCGACCGGGCGATCTGGCCCGGTGGACCTTCCAGCGCTGAAAAGCACTGAAGAGCGCTGAAAAGCGCTGCCGAGCGCTACCGCCGCAGCCACCGGCCCATCAGGAGAGCCGCTCCGAGACCCGCCACGCCGACCACCACGGCCGACGCGGTCAGCGACGCCACCGCCGTGACCGCCCCGATCAGGAACGGTCCGCCGCCGGTTCCGATGTCGGAGAAGACCCGCCACACGCCGAGGAACTGCGCCCGGCCCGCGGACGGCGAGACGTCGGCGCCGACCGTCATGACGAGGCCGGCGCTGAGGCCGTTGCCGATGCCCATGAGGATCCCGGCGGCGGCCAGCCCGGCCACCCCGCTCGCGAGCGGGAGCAGGGCGAACGCGGTGCCGAGCAGGGCCATGGCGGGTACCGCGGCGGCCCTCCTGCCGTGCCGGTCCATCAGTTTGCCGGCCGGGTAGAACAGCAGCATGTCGACGCCGCCGGAGATGCCGAAGATCAGGCCGATGGTGGCCGGTTCGAGGCCCAGCTGGGCGCCCCAGAGCGGCAGGATCGTCTGGCGCGAGGCCCGCAGCGCGCCGACGAGCAGCACGCCGAGGCCGAGGGTGCGCAGGGTGACCGCGTTGTCCCGGACCACGTCGATCAGTCTCGGCCGTGCGGCACCGGCGGGCGCCGGCCGGTCCCCCGCCACGGCGGGCAGGAGCAGCAGCAGCGCGCCGGCCACCAGCGAGCAGGCGACGGCCACCAGGTACGCGCCCCTCAACCCGATGAGGTGCACCGCGCCGGCGCTCGCGAACGGGCCGAGGAAGGTGCCGATCCGGCCCACGCCGCCGAGCGTCGACATGGCCCGGGCCCGCAGTTCCGGCCGCACCGCCTCGGTCATGTAGGCGTGCCGCGCCACACCCCAGGTGGCGCCGGCCATCCCGACCAGCGTGACCGCCACCGCGAGCAGCAGCACGTGGGCGGCGACCACGCAGGCCAGCAGGGCCGGCAGGGCGAGGGCGGCGCCGAGCAGCATGGTGCGGCGCTCGCCGATCCTCGAGACCAGGACGCCGGCCGGGATGCTGCCGAGGATCTGACCGACACCGATCATGCCGGCCACGACCGCGGCGACCGCGAACGAGGCGCCCAGCCCGGTGGCGGAGAGCGCCACGACCGGCGCGACGGCGCCGAGCCCGATCGAGTAGACGCCGGACGGCAGGAAGATCGCCGGTCCGAGTTGCCGGAGGGTGAGCCCCTGCGCCGTCACTTGGCGATCGCGGCCAGCGCGAGGTCGGTCACGCCGTCGGCATAGGACTCGGTGAGCGGCCCGTTGCGCAGCAGCCAGCGGTGGTAGAGCGGGCCGAACAGCAGCTCGACCGCCTGGTCGAGGTCGATGCCCTCGCGAACCTGGCCGGCCTGCTGACCGGCGCGGAGCCGGGCCTTCACGGCGTCGAGCTGCGGCCGCAGCAGCTGGTCGCGGACCTGCTCGGCGAGCGCCTCGTCGGAGAGCGTCTCGATGGTGATCGCCCGGGTGGTGGCGGAGAGCTTGGGGTCGGCGAACTCGGCGACCGTGGCGCGCAGCACCGCCCGCAGGTCGGCCCGGATGTCGCCGCTGTCCGGCAGGGTGATCGGCTCGGCCGCGGCCATGGTGCTGTCGACGAGCGCCTCGAGGACGACCGCGCCCTTGCCGCGCCACCAGCGGTAGATCGTCTGCTTGCCGACGCCGGCGCGGGCCGCGATCGACTCGATGGTCAGTTCGGAGTAGCCGGTCTCGCCGAGCAGCTCGAGGGTCGCGGTGAGGATGGCGCGGCGGGAGCGCTCGTTGCGGCGGGCGGGGTCGGCGGTCATGCCCCTCACCCTACCGGACACCGAGACGCAACGTCTCGTCTTGACAGTCCCAGACGCGAGACGATACGTTGCGTCTCGTGAATACAGCGACCGAAGCCAAGCACATCGCCGTCGTCAGCATCCCCTTCCACGGCCACGTCAACCCGAGCCTCGAGATCGTCCGAACCCTCGTGCAGCGCGGCCACCGGGTCACCTACGCCAACGACCCCTCCTTCGCCGAACTGATCACCTCGACGGGAGCCACGCTCAGACCGTACGCATCGACCTTGATCAAAAATGCGGGAACGACCGGCGACGACCCGATCGACCAGCTGACGGCCTTCCTCGACGACGCGATCGCGATGCTCCCGCAGCTGAGGGATCTCTACGATGACGACCGTCCCGACCTGTTCCTCTACGACATCGCGGGCGCCCCGGCCCGGCTGCTCGGCGAGCAGTGGGGCATCCCGGCCATCCAGCTCTCCCCCACGTTCGTGGCCTGGGACGGCTACGAGGAGGAGATGGCCCCGTTCATCGAGCAGATGAGGGCCGATCCGCGCGGCGCCGCCTACTACCGCCGGTTCACCGAGTGGCTCACCGCGAACGGCTCCTCGGTCACCGACAGCACGGCGTTCCAGGGCCGCCCCGAGCGGTGCCTCGCGCTCATCCCGCGCGCCCTGCAGCCGAACGCGGACCGGGTGGACGACGAGGTCTACCAGTTCGTCGGCCCGGTCTTCGGCGACCGCTCGCACCAGGGCGGATGGACCCGTCCGGCGGGCGCCGAGAAGGTTCTGCTGGTCTCCCTCGGCTCGGCCTTCACCGATCATCCGGACTTCTACCGGCGCTGCGTCGAGGCCTTCGGCGACCTGCCCGGATGGCACACCGTGCTGCAGATCGGCAAGCACGTCTCGCCCGATCAGCTGGGGGCGATCCCGGATTCGGTGGAGGTGCACGACTGGGTTCCGCAGCTCGCGATCCTCGATCAGGCGGACGCCTTCCTCACCCACGCCGGGATGGGCGGCAGCAGCGAGGGCCTCTGGGCCGGCACGCCGATGATCGCGGCGCCGCAGGCCGCGGACCAGTTCGCGAACGCGCAGCAACTCGCCGCGATCGGGGTGGCCGAGGTGGTCGACGCGGCGACCGTCGGTGCGGAAGACCTGCGGGGCGCGCTCCTGCGGCTCACTTCCGGTCCGGCGGCGGCCGAGGCCGCAAAGATCAAGGCGATCGTACGGGCGGAGGGCGGCGCCCGCCGCGCAGCCGACGCGATCGAACAAGCGGCTTTTGCCGGGATTCGCAAATAGCCGAGGCACTATGTCGTGTCACTTGCGATGGTGTGTGCCGCACACTATCGTAAGTGACATGACAACGGATGCGACGCTCGCCACTCACCTACAGGAGTTGCGCCGCGGCACGGTCGTCGTCGCGAGTCTCACCGTCCTCCGGGAGCCGGGCTATGGGTACTCGTTGCTCGAAACACTGAGCGCGGCCGGTTTCGAGGTGGAGGCGAACACGCTCTACCCCCTGCTGCGGCGCCTGGAGTCCCAGGGCCTGCTGACCAGTTCGTGGAACACCGACGAGGCACGGCCGCGCAAGTTCTACCGGACCACCGAGCAGGGCGACGCCATCGCGGCGGCCCTGCGCGACGAGTGGACGCGGCTCGACAAGGCAGTCACCGATCTCGACAACACCCCGGGGAGTCCCGCATGACCACGCTCATCGACCGCTACGTCCTGACCGTCCTCAGCCGCATCCCCGAGCAGAAGCGCACCGACATCGACCGCGAACTGCGCACCTCCATCGAGGACGCGGTCGAGGCGAGAGTCGCCGGCGGTTCGCCGCCGGACGCGGCGGTCGAGGAGACGCTGCTCGAGCTGGGCGACCCCGGCCGGCTCGCCGACGAGTACGCCGACCGCCGGCAGTACCTGATCGGCCCCGAGCTCTTCCCGGTCTGGTGGCGCGTCACCACCATGCTGATCGGGATCGTGCTGCCGATCGTCGTCGTGGTGCTCACCACGCTCAAGACGCTCAGCGACCCCTCGGTCGGCACCGCGATCGGCACGGCCGTCTCGACGGTCGTCACGGTCGGCGCGCACATGGCGTTCTGGACGACCCTGGTCTTCGCGATCCTGGAGCGCAGCGGGGTGGCCCACGCCGACCTGCCCGGCGTCCCGGGCCGCGCGTGGAGCCTCGACGACCTGCCGCGCCACGAGTCCCGGCCGATCGGCCTCGGCGAACTGGCGACCGGCATCATCTGGCCGCTGCTGCTGATCGTGGCACTGGTCCTCCAGCAGTTCACGTTCACCGACGAGCCGGTGCTCAACCCGGACAACTGGACGTTCTGGTGGCCGTACCTGATCATGGTCTTGATCCTGGAGGCGCTCTACGCGGTCTGGCTCTTCCGCCGCAACGCCTGGACCCACACCGTCACCGTCGTGAACGCCGTGCTCGCGGTGCTGTTCGCCGGCCCCGTGGTGTGGCTGCTCCAGACCGACCGCTTCTTCAACCCGGAGTGGACGGCCACCCTCGACTGGGGCACCACCGAGCCGCTGACCTGGCTCACCGGCATCATCACCGCGATCGTCCTGGTCGGCACGCTCTACGACATCGCCGACGTGGCCATCAAGACCGAGCGCTCCCGCCGCGGTCTGCCGGCCGAGATCCCGACCACGCTCTGACCGCTTCTCCCCGGCCGGGCCCGGGCGGGGACGGCAGGCGCCCGCCCCCCGCCGGGGGGGGCGGCGGGGGGCGGGGGCGCG
>NZ_JBFAAR010000009.1:10910-74870 GCF_040639855.1 Actinoplanes sp. NPDC023714 | reverse complement strand
CCGTTGTATCTCCCCACGCCGGGCACCCCGGGGGGCCGCCCGTCGGCTACCCCCACCCGCTCGTCCCCGCGGCCCCCGGCCCGGCGGCCCTGGCCGTCCCCCGCCCCGGCCCGGCCGCTGTCCGGGGCTGCGGCGGGCGGGCCGCCGTGTTCGCGGTGTTCTCGGCGGTGGCGGCGGTGGACGCTCGCGCCGGGAGCCCGGCTGCAGCCCATCGCTGTCCCGGCCGGCGTGTCACGACCACACACTGCGGCCGGCACTCGCGGACGGGTCAGCCGGGGAGCGACGGCGTGTTGTGCCAGGAGCGCCAGAGGGCCGCGTAGGGACCGCCGGCCGCCACCAGTTCGTCGTGGGTACCGAGTTCGATGATCCGGCCGTCGTCCATGACGGCCACGCGGTCGGCGTCGTGGGCGGTCTGCAGGCGGTGGGCGATCGCGATCACCGTACGTTCGTGCAGGACGGCGGCGAGGGCGCGTTCGGCGGTACGGGCGGCGTTCGGGTCGAGCAGCGCGGTCGCCTCGTCGAGGATCACCGTGTGCGGGTCGGCCAGCAGTACCCGGGCCAGCGCCAGCTGCTGGGCCTGGGCGCCGTCGAGCGGGTACTCGCCGAGGTCGCGGTCGAGGTCGGCGGCGCCGCCGGCCGGGAAGGCCCAGTCGGCGCCCACCGTCGCGAGGGCCCGGGCCAGCTCGTGGTCGGGGGCGGCGACCATCAGGTTGTCGCGCAGGGATTCGCGGAAGACGTGGTGCTCCTGGGTCACCAGGACGACCTGGCGGCGGAGCTCGTCGGGGGCCAGGTCGGCGATCGGCACGCCGCCGACCGTCACGGTGCCGGCGGTCGGCCTGTCGACGCCGGCCAGCAGCCTGCCGAGGGTGGACTTGCCGGCGCCGGAGAGGCCGACCACGGCGAGCCGCTCCCCCGGGCGCACGGTCAGATCGACGTCGTGCAGCACATCCCGGCCCGCCGCGTAGGCGTACCGCACCCCGCGCACCTCGATTCGATCCCCTTCAGGCGACATTTCCGGAAATGTCGTATTCAGCGGCACTGACCCGAGTCCCTCCACCCGCGCGAACGACGCGATACTGCTCTGCAACTGCTCCACCCAGATCAGGATCGTGTCCAGCGGATTCACCAGCTGCCGCAAGTAGAGCACCGCCGCCGCCACGGTCCCGAGCGTGACCCGCCCGTCGATGTAGAAGAACCCGCCCACCAGCAACGCCAGCACGGTAGGCATCACATAGGACGACTCGACGATCGGGAAGAACACCGTCCGCAACGCCAGCGTCGCGAGCCGCGTGCGGCGGGTCTCCTCGACGGCCGAGCGTCCCGCGGCCAACCGGCTCACTGCCAGATCAAAGGCCTCGATGGTACGGGCGCCGTCGGTGGTGGCCGCCAGTTCCTCGGCCAGGCGGGAGTTCGCGGCGCCCTCGGCGAGGTAGGCGTCCCGGGCCGTACGCAGGTACCAGCGCACGCAGAACCAGATGCCGGAGAGCCCGAGCACCCCGACGACCCCGAGCACCGGGTCCAGCACGACGACCGCGACCAGGATGAACACGACCTGTACGAAGGCGATGAAGACCTTCGGCAGGACGTCGCGCAGCGTCGTGGCGACCGCGTCGACGTCGGTGCTGCCGCGGGCCGCGAGGTCGCCGGCCGGCACCCGTTCGACGACCGAGGCGGGCAGGGCGAGCGCCCGTTCCAGGAAGCCCTCGCGGACCCGGGCGGCGGTCCGCTCGCCGAACCGGTATCCGACCGCGAGCGCGAACCGGGACAGCAGGGTCTGCAGCAGCGCGCAGACCAGCACGAGCGAGGCCAGCACGTCGATCTCGCGGACGCCACCACCCCGGGTGACCGTGTCGATCACCCGCCCGAGCAGCCAGGGCGCGCCGAGCCCGGCGAGCGCCCCGAGCGAGCTGATCGCGATCATCGAGGCGACCGCTCCCCGGTCGGCGCGGATCAGGCGCAGCGCGGCCCGGCCCACCTCCCGGCTACCGGCGACGGGCAGCACCGCGCTCATGCCCGCTCCTCCACATCGGCGAGACCGAAATCCGGATCGGCGAGATCGAACACCCGGTTCACCAGGCCGCGGTAGCCCGGCGACGACGACAGCAGCTCCCGGTGGGTGCCGCGGGCCGACACCGCGCCGCCGGCCAGGAAGTACACGACGTCGGCGCGGTCGAGCAGCACCGGCGAGGTGGTGGCGACCACGGTTCCGCGCCCGGCCCGGGCGGCGGCGAGCCGCTCGGCGACGGCCGACTCGGTGTGCGCGTCGACGGCCGAGGTCGGCTCGACGGCGAGCAGCATCTCCGGGTCGGCGTGCACGGCCCGGGCCAGCCGCAGGCGCTGCCGCTGACCGCCGGAGAGGTTGCGCCCGCCCCAGTCGACGGGCCGGCCGAGGTCGTCGGCGACGTCGTGCGCCACCGCCGTGGTGATCGCGGCCCGGACCCGGTCGTCGTCCGGCGCCGACCGGCCGGCGACCACCGCGCGCAGCGGGCCGGCGAACAGGGCGGCGTCGTTCTCGGCGACCAGGATCCGGGACCTGACCTGCGGCTGGGCGATGCCGTCGAGCCGGACGCCGCCCCAGGTCGCGGCGGTGGGTCCGTAGCGGCCGAGCCGGTCGATCACGGCGATGGCGTCGGCCGGGCGGTCGGCGGCGATCGCGGTGAACCGGCCCGGTTCGGCGGTCACGCCGGAGTCCGGGTCGTGCAGCGGCGCCGGTTCGGCGGGCGCGTCCGTGCCGGCGAGCGGATCGGCGGGCAGGCGCAGGAACTCGGTGACGCGCCGCGCGGCGACCACACCGCGGGTGATGTCGAACCCGCAGAAGATCAGGACGTTCACCGGCACGACGAGCATGGCCGTGTACCCGTACACCGCGATCAGCTCACCCACGGTGAGCGAACCCGCGGCCGTGAGGCGCGCGGCCATCCACGTCACGACACCGAGGAAGAGCAGCGGGAGCCCGTCGCCGAGCGCCCCGATCCAGCTGGCCGGGCGGCCGACGCGGTAGCCGAGGTCGCGCACCTTCGCCGACTCGCGCCGGTACCGCGCCAGGTGCGTCTCCTTGCCGCCCAGGCCGTTGAGGATCCGCAGGCCGCCGAGGACGTCGACGAGCCGGGCGTTGAGCTCGCCCTGCGCGTGCCGGTAGCGCGCGCCGGCCCGCTGGGTGCGCCCGAGCAGCGGGCCGACCACCAGCCCGAGCACCGGCACGCCGATCAGCACCACCGCGGCGAGCGTGCCCGACATCCGGGACAGCAGCATCGCGATCACCAGGAACGCCACGGCCGAGGCCACCCCGACACCGCCGACGTTCATGGCGCGGCCGATCGTCCACACGTCGGAGATGCCGATCGTGACGACCTCGCCGGCGGTGACGCTGCGGGGCAGGGCGGCGCCGAGCCGGGTGGCGTGCGCCATCACCTCGTCGGCGGTGATCAGCGCGGCCTGCAGGCGCAGCTTGGTCATGGTGCGGTGCCGCATGATCCCGAGGCCCGCGGTGGTGAGCCCGAGGATCAACACCCCCGCGACCCAGGGGATCAGTGCGCCGAGGTCACGCGGCCCGAGGCCGCGATCCACGGCCTGGGCGATCAGGTACGGCGTGAGCGCCAGGCTGACGTACCAGAGCGAGCCGTACAGTGCCCCGAGCGCCACCCTCCTCCCGCATCGCCGCGCCAGCCACCACAGATATCGTCCCGGTCCGCGCGCATCCACGGAGATGATGCTGCTACATGCCCCCTGGTGCCTGTCACCCCATTTCGGCTGGGTGCCGTCCCGTCGTGGGTAGTGTCGATCCATGACTTCTGCTATCGATCTGCACGGCGACGAGCACGTCGCCCGCTACCTGGAGACCGACGGCGAGGACGGGTTCCGCTGGCGCAACGGCACCGAGATCCTGATCCTCTTCACGAAGGGCCGCAAGACCGGTGAGCAGCGCTCACACGCCCTGATCTTCCGGGAGCACGAGGGCGCGTACCTCGTGGTGGCGTCGAAGGGCGGCACCGACGCGCCTCCGGCCTGGTTCGTGAACCTGCAGGCCGACCCGGCGGTGGAGGTCCAGATCAAGGCCGACCGGTTCGCGGCGCGGGCCCGGGTGGCGACGCCGGCCGAGAAGCCGGAGATGTGGGCGAAGATGGCCGAGGTCTGGCCGGACTACGACGAGTACCAGAAGAAGACGTCCCGGGAGATCCCGGTCGTCGTGCTGGAACGCGCCTGAGGTCCGGGTCCTGCCGGGGAGAGCCGGCAGGACCCGCCCGCGGGTCAGAGCCGGGGCAGCACCTTCGCGCCGAACGTCTCGATGAACGGCCCGAGATCCTGCCCGACGTGGTGCAGGTAGATCCGGTCGAAGCCGAGGGCCGCGTACCCCTTGAGCTTCTCGACGTGCTCCTCGAGGTCGGCCGAGATGTTCACGACCGGCCGGATCTGGTCGACCGTGACGTTCTCCGAGATGACGTCGAACTCCTCGGCCGTCGCGGTGTCCCAGCACACCGGCGGCGGGAAGATGTTGCTCCGCCACTGGTGGTGGGCGATCTCCTCGGCCTCCTCCCGGCTCGGCGCCCAGGACAGGTGCACCTGCAGGCAGATCGGGCCGCGGCCGCCGGACGACTTGTAGGCCGCGATCATCTCCTGGAGATGCGACTCCGGCGCGTTGACGGTGACCAGGCCGTCCGCCCAGGACGCGCACCACCGGGCCGTCTCGACGCTGACGGCCGCCCCGATCAGCGGCGGCGGCGTCTCCGGCCGGGTCCACAGCCGCGCCCGGTCGACGGTGACCAGGCCGTCCCGGGACACCTCCTCGCCGGCGAGCAGCTCCCGGATGACGTTCACCGAGGCCAGCAGCCGCGCGTTGCGTACCTCCTTGCGCGGCCACTCCCCGCCGACGACGTGCTCGTTGCTGTATTCGCCGCTGCCCAGCGCCGCCCAGAACCGGCCCGGGTACATCGACGAGAGCGTGCCGATCGCCTGCGCGATGATCGCCGGGTGGTAACGGTGGCCGGGGGCGTTCACCACCCCGAACGACAGGTTGGTGGCCTGCAGCGCGGCGCCGAGCCAGGACCAGGCGAAGCCCGACTGGCCCTGGCGTTCGCTCCACGGCGAGAAGTGGTCGGAACACATGGCCGCCTGGAAGCCGGCGCGTTCGGCGGCGATCACCGCCCGGAGGAGGTCACCGGGCAGGATCTGCTCGTGCGAGGCGTGGATGCCGTACTCGGTCATGCCGGCTCTGTTACCCAGTCACTTCGGTGCCATCACCATAATCCCGAGGCACATCTCGTCGCTCGTCCCCTCGCCCCACACGACGTAGCGGGACGGCAGTTTCCGCAGCTGCGGGAGCTGCTTGCGCAACCCGGCGTCGTGGGTGCAGGTCACCCGGACCACGTCACCCTTCGCGACGTCGATGGGCTGCTTCAAGGGTACGAGGGCCTGATTGTCGAAGTCGTAGGCCGGGACGTCGAGCACCGTGCGGGCCTCCGGCGTCCCCGGGTTGAGCTCGACCTTGATGGATCGGCCCAGCAGGTGCATGTGCCCGGCCGCCATGTAGATCGTGCCGCCCTCGCCGACCGGCTGGTCGCAGTGCTGCGTGGTGCCGGACTTCGGCGCCCGGCCGCCGTTGCACCACTGGTTGAGCCCGTCGACGAGCTGGGCCGACTCCGGGCCGAACCGCTTCGCCACGTCGGCGATCGCTGCGTCCCGGTCGCAGAGCGGGCCGGTGCCGCCGGGCTCGCAGGGCAGCTCGATGGGCGCCTGCACGAGCGCGGTCTCGAGCGGCTTGATGCCGGCGTCCGCCGGGGCGAGCCGCATCTTCATGCCGGACTGGTCGCTGCCCGAGGTGTTGAGCAGGTTGTAGTGCACCTGCATGATCAGTTTGCTGCCGGGCGGCATCGCGAAGCCGAACCCGTCGGGCATCAGGGTCTCGCCGGCGCCGGGCGCCCAGTGCGCCACCCACGCGGTCTCCCCCTGCACCCCGGAGTCGCCGAAGCATGTCCAGCCCTCGCCGTCGGCCTCCGCGTCGACCCGCTCGGCCGTCTTCGCCTGCTCCGGGCTGACCCGGTAGAAGATCGCGTGGTGCACGATCGCGCCGTTCTGCGGCAGGAACCGGCTGCCGGTCAGGTAGGCCTCCTCGGTGAGCTGCGGGTCGACCAGGAAGCACCGGTATTCGTCGGTGCCGCCGCTCGGTGCGGCCGGCGTGTAGGGCTGGGCCAGGCCGACGTCGACGAACCGCTCGCCCGCGCGCAGCGGGGTGGGCGGTGGCGCGGAGCCGGCGCTGTGGCCGCTGTGTGGGTCGGCGCTGTGCGGGTCGGCGCTGTGCGGGTCGGCGCTGGACGCGGCGGGTGCGGCAGCCGGCTCCTCGACAGCCGGACCGGCGGCGCAGGCGGCGGCGCCGAGCAGCAGGGCGACCGCCGCGACGGCCAGGGCGGGACGGGTGGATCTCATGACGGGCCTCCCCGGGGCCGGATACGAGACCCGTCAATTCTCCCGAGAACCCGCCATAGCGACATCCGTGACAACCCCCTACGGGAACCGTGCGGGGTGACAACTGTCAAGTTCCGCCCGCATCGGGGGAATGCGTCCGCGCCGCGCTGTCCTTACGATCAGGCCATGGGCGTGCGACCGCCGTTCCTGTTCGACGCCGGACCGGCGCCGGTATCCGTGCTCCGCGAGATCGACCACGACCTCACCGTCGTGGCGGTCCGCGGGCAGTGGAGCAGTCCGCTGTGGCGGCAGGTCACGCTCACACTGCGAAAGTGCCTCACCGGTCACCCCGGCGGGTTGATCATCGACCTGACCGAGCTGACCGACGAACCCGCCCGCAGCATCCCGACCTGGCTGAACGTGCGGCACCGCGGCGAGGAGATGCAGCCGCCGGTGCCGGTCGTGCTCTGCGTGCCGCCCGGTCCGGGCCTGGCGCGGCGGCTCGAGGTGTTCGGCCGCCAGCTGCCCGTCCATCCCGACACGGACGCGGCGCGCCGGGCGGTCGTGGACCTGTCCGCGCAGGCCGACCTGGTCCGGGTCACCCTCGACTCCGGGCCGCGGTCGCCGGCCGAGGCGCGCCGGCTGGTCACCCGCCTCTGCGACGGCTGGGATCTGCCCGATGTGGCGTACCCGGCCCAGCTCGTCGTCTCGGAGCTGGTCTCGAACGTGGTGGAGCACGTCGGCGGCCCGGCCAGGCTGATGGTCGCCCGGCGGGACCGGGGCCTGCACATGACCGTCGCGGACCGCAGCCGGGTGATGCCCCGGCCCACCGGCCCGGTGCCGCGGCTCAGCGCCCCGGCGCTCTCCGAGGGCGGGCGCGGCCTGCAGCTCATCCACTCCCTCGCCACGGCGTGGGGCGCCATGCCGATCCGGGGCGGCAAGGTGGTCTGGGCGATCGTGCGATAGCCCGGTCAGCCGACCGCGATCCGCGTCCAGTCCACGTACTTGCCGGTCCGGTCGTCCCCGGACGACCGGCCGCGCAGCCGCCTGTTGATCCACGGGACCACGTGCTCCCGGTAGTACTGCGCCTCGGCCAGCAGGCTCTTGCGGGCGGCCACCGGCGGCGCCACGACGTGCGCCTCGGTCGGGTGGCCGAGCGCGTCGAGCACCACGCTGGCGACCCGCCGGTGCCCGTTCGCGTTGAGGTGCAGCCGGTCCGCCGACCAGTAGTGCCGCTGCTGGATCTCCCGGTCGTGGAACATGTCCACGAAGGTGACGTCGTTCTCGGCGGCGAACGCCGCGACCGCCCTGGTCAGCTCCTCGCCCTTGGGCCGCATCCGGCTGCCGAACGGCAGATGCCCGGACGGGTCGGCCCCGCTGAGCAGCAGCACCTTCACCCCGGCGTCGAGGCAGCGGCGCACCGCCCGCTCGGTCATCGCCACGAGCCGCTTGAGGTCGCCGCCCGGGCGCATCATGTCGTTGCCGCCGCCGTTGAGCGAGAGCAGCGTCGGCGGCGGCGACAGGGCCAGAGCCGCGTCCAGCTGCTCGGTCACGATCGGCTCCAGCAGCCGCCCCCGGATCGCCAGGTTCGCGTACGAGATCGGCTGTCCCTCGCCGGCCGCGATGCCCGCCGCGACCAGATCCGCCCAGCCGCGCTCGCTGCCGTCGGGCAGCGTGTCGCCGAGCCCTTCGGTGAAGCTGTCACCGATGGCGACATACCTCGTCATTGCCCTACTCCCACCGTTGTTGATCAGCATGGACGGTACCCCCGGGGTGATCGGCCGGTACGGCGGCTGGCAAGCTTCGCAACCGTGGAAGCACTCCGGTTGGTTCTCCTCTTCATCCACCTCGTGGGTTTCGCGCTGCTGCTCGGCGGCGGTGTCGCGGTCCTGCTCTCCGACAAGATCCGGATCAGCAGGCCGGTGCTCTGGGGCGCGATCATCCAGCTGGTCAGCGGCCTCGGCCTGGCGGCACCGCTGCGCGGCGGCGGCGACGCCGAGCCCGACCCGATCAAGCTGGGCGTCAAGCTGCTGATCGCCGTCTGCATCTTCATCATGGTCTTCATCCCGCGCAAGCGTGACGAGGTCAACAAAGGCCACTTCATCGGCATCGTCGCACTGACTGCGGTGAATGCGGCGGTTGCCGTCTTCTGGCGCTGAGCGCACACGGAGAGGCGCCGTTGGCCGGTGGCGCGTACGCTCGATCGCGCAGCCGGCGACCCCGCGTGATCGCGTAGGATTTCGGGCCGCACGACCGCAACAGACCTGAACCAGGGAGCACGATGCCGCTCACCCCAGCTGACATCCACAACGTCGCCTTCAAGAAGCCGCCGATCGGCAAGCGCGGCTACGACGAGGAGGAGGTCGACGCGTTCCTGGACGAGGTGGAGCAGGAGCTGACCCGCCTCCTCGAGGAGAACGGCGCGCTGCGTGACCAGGCTCAGCGTGGCGGCGGCGCCCCACCCAGCGCGGCCTCGACGATGGTGCTCAACAACGAGTTCGCCGAGCTGGCCGCGCAGCTGGAGCGCCTGCAGGAGGCGCGGGCCCGCGCCGAGCAGAACGCCCGCAGCACGCAGGCCCAGCTGGAGCGCGCCCGGGCCGAGGCGGCCAGCCAGAGCCAGGCGCTGGTCCCGGTCGACGACGACCGCAACTCGCGGGTGCTGATGATGGCCCAGCGCACCGCCGACGAGCACATGCGCGACGCCCAGCGCGAGTCCGACACCCTGCTCGGCAACGCGCAGAACAAGGCCGAGCAGCTGATCAGCGACGCGCAGCTCAAGGCCAGCACGATCGAGAGCGACGCCCGGCGCAACCACGCCGAGGCGATGGACGGCATCGTGGAGAAGCGTGCCGCCCTGCTCGACGAGATCGACCGTCTCGGCCAGCTCGCCTCGGGCTACCAGGAAGCGCTGACGAACCACGTCCAGCAGCAGCTCATGGACCTGACCAGCACCCCCGACGGCCAGGTCTGAGTGATCGCCCGGGGCGCCGGCCCCGGGCGACTCCTCCCCTACGGCCGCATCTCGTAGGCGCCGACCAGCGCCAGGACCTGCTCCCACACCCGGGCGGTCCGGTCGCCGTCGTCGACCGGGCGCAGCACCTGGGCCAGCGCCCAGGCGGCCTGGTCCTCGGTGGTCGCGGCCTTGCCGTGCAGCTCGGTGGCGTACCCGGAGAAGTCCCGGACCAGGATCGCGAAGATCTCGTCGACCAGGTCGGCGCCGGCCTCCGTCAACGAGGCCTGCTCGAGGATCAGCTGGCCGTAGACCACGAGCGCGAAGAGCTGCCCGACCGCCAGCAGGAAGTCCAGGTCGTTCTGCTGCTCCTGGCTCGGCGCGTGCTTGAGCAGGAGTTCGCAGAGGCCGTCGGCCTGCTGCCGGAACCGGGCCACGTTCGGAATCCCGGCGTGCGCGTCGTAGGCCGTACGCCAATCCTGGAACTTGATCTGCCCGAGGCCGCGGGCGGGACCCTGCCGGAACAGGAACTCGTCGTCGGCGGCGTCCCGGCGGCTCGGCACCGGCTCGTAGGAGGCCGGCTGGAACAGGTAGTTCGGCATGAACTTGAGGATCAGCGCGAGGTTCACGTGCACCGTGCCCTCGAGCTTCGGCAGCCCCCGGATGTCCTTGGCCGCCTTGTCGAAGTAGGTGTCGGCCTCGAACCCCTTCGCCGCGATGACGTCCCAGAGCAGGTCGATGACCTTCTCGCCCTCGGTGGTGACCTTCATCTTGGTCATCGGGTTGAAGAGCAGGTAGCGGCGGTCGTCCGGGCCGGCCGAGCGGAAGTAGTCCACCGAACGGTCGGCGAACAGCTTCATGGCGGCGAGGCGGGCGTACGCGTCGGTGAGCTCGCGCCGCACGTGCGGGAACGCGGTGACCGGCTTGCCGTAGAGCATCCGCCGGTGCGCGTGGGTGACCGCCTCGTAGGTGGCGTGCTCGCAGATGCCGATGGCGGCCGTGCAGAGGTTGAACTTGCCGACGTTGACGGTGTTGAGCGCGGCGTCGAAGGCGGCCTTGCCGGTGTGCAGCACGTCCTGCGGCCGGACCGGGTAGTCCTCGAGCCGGAACTCGCTCACGAACATCTGCGAGTTCACCACGTTCTGGACCAGGTGGTACGCCGGGTGCCGGCTGTCCGCGGCGAAGAAGACGTACCCGTCCGGGCCCTCCACGCCGGCGCGCCGCCCGAACACGCTCACCAGGCCGGCGACGTTGCCGTTGCCGATGTAGTACTTGCCGCCGGTGGCGGTGAACCCGCCGTCGCCGTCCGGCGTGAGGATCATGTCGGTGGCGTAGATGTCCGCGCCGTGGCCGCGCTCGGAGAGCCCGAACGCCATGACGTGACCCTCCTCGAGCAGCCGGGCCGCGTGCTGCCGCGCCTCGGCGTTGCCGCTCTGCCACACCGGGCCGAGACCGAGGACGGTCACCTGCCACGTGTACCAGTAGTTGAGGCCGTAGAAGCCGAGGATCTCGCTGAGCGCCGCGTTGCGGGCGGTGTCCCAGCGATGATCTTCAGAGGAGCCGTCGGTGGTCGGCGTCAGAAATTTCGCGAAAAGTCCTGATTCGGCGGCGAACTCGAGGAAGTCGGCGTACCACTCCCGGTCGATGTGCGCCTGGAGCAGCTTCCCCTTGCCCCGCTCCTCGAAGAAGTCGATCGTGGCGCGCAGCAGCCGCCGGGTCTCCGGGTCGAAGTCCGCCGGGTCGTAGGTGTGCGGGTTGAGGAGCACGGGTTCCCTTTCAGAGTCTGCGGAGGGTGTCGAGGACGTCGTCGAGCCAGTCGAGCAGCATCCGCTCGTAGGCGATGCCGCCGCGCAGCACGACGTGTTGCAGGCGCTGCCCGGTGTCGAGCGCGGCGTCCTCGGGGAAGTCGCGTCTCTCGCCGATCAGATAGCGGTTCAGCGTCGCCTCGTGGTCGGCGCGGTAGCGGGTGACCTCGGCGATCAGCGCGGTCCGGCCGGCCTCGTCGTCGAAGGCGGCGCCGCGGATCCGCACGGCCAGCTCGTGCCGGACGGCCTCGGGCTGGACCGGCTCGCGCAGCCACCCGACGAGGGCGTCCCGGCCGGACGCGGTCACCGAGTAGGCCCGCTTGTCCGGCCGGCCGTCCTGCCCGATCTGCTCGGCGCTGACCCAGCCGTCCGTCTCCATCCGCTTGAGGACGCGGTAGATCTGCTGGTGGGTGGCGGTCCAGAACCGGCCGATCGACCGCTCGAAGCGGCGGGCCAGCTCGTATCCGGACCCGGGCTGTTCCAGCAGCGAGACCAGGATCGCGTGTTCCAGGGCCATGCCGCCATGATGCTATGCAATTAGTTGCATAGCAAGGGAAACGATACGGCGTCGCTCCCGCAGCCTTTTTGTCCTATATGACACGATATGGTGATGTCGCTGTCACGCCGCGCGGTTCTCGGTGCGGGGGCCGCCGCGCTGACCGGCGCCGCCATCAAGCCGTCCGCCTCCCGGGCCGCCCCGGACTGGAAAGCGCTCGCCGCCTCGCTGGACGGCGAGCTCGTGCTGCCCGGTACGGGCGGCTACGACGGCGCCCGGCACCTCCAGGACCCGCGGTTCGACCGGATCCGGCCGCCCGCCGTGGTGCGCTGCGCCGGCCCGGACGACGTCGCCGAGACGGTCCGCTTCGCCCGCCGGTCCCGGGTCCCGGTGATCACCCGGGGCGGCGGGCACTCCTACGTCGGCGCGTCCACCGCGACCACCGGGATCGTGCTCGACCTGCGGCGGCTCGACGGGGTCCGCTACGACTGGGGCACCCGGACCGCGACGATCGGCGGCGGCGCCCTGCTCGGTGGCGTCTACGACCGGCTCGGCGCGGCCGGGCGGTCGATCCCGTCCGGGTCGTGCGGGTCGGTGGGGATCAGCGGGATCACCCTGGGCGGCGGGATCGGCATGGCGGCCTCGGCGTACGGGCTGACCTGCGACCGGGTCGTCGAGGCCGAGGTGGTGACCGCCGACGGGGTCCGGCGCACCGTCGACGCCGGCCGGGAACGGGACCTGTTCTGGGCGCTGCGCGGCGGCGGGGGCGGGCAGTTCGGCGTCGTCACCGGCTGGCGGATGGCCACCCACCGGTCGACGTCGGTCGGCACGTTCGTGCTGACCTATCCGTGGGCGGACGCGGCCCGGGTGGCGGCCGGCTGGCAGCAGCGGCTCGCGAGCGCTCCCGACGAGACGTGGTCGTCGTGTCAGTTCGCGTCGGACGGGCGCGGGCGTCTCTCCGTACGCATCTCCGGGGTGGTCCTGGAGGGTGACCCGGACGCGGAGGCCGCGGAGATCGCCCGCGCGGCCGGGCGGGAGCCCGCCGGCGCGAAGCTGGAGCGGCGCGCGGCCCTGGACGTGCTGCGCGACCGGGCGGGTGAACCGGAACGGTCAACGCAGCTCGCGGGCAGTGAGATCTTCCGGTCCGTGCTGCCGGAGCAGGCGGTGGCCGCGCTGCTGGAGACGGTGGAGCGGCGGGCCCGCGAGGGCAGGCCCGGCATCGCCAAGTTCAAGCGGCTGACCGGCGCGGCGGCCCGGGTGGCCCCGGAGGCGACGGCGTTCCCGTGGCGGGGCGCGACCACCATGCTGCAGTGGCTCGTGCTGCCCGGCAGCACCGATCCGGCCGCCGTGCAGGACGGCTATGCGTGGATCGAATCCGGTCACCGCGCGATGGCCCGATGGTCCTCCGGCCGGTACGTGAACTACCTCGAGCCGAGCCCGGCCACCCTGCCGCGCTACTACGGGCCGAACTTCTCCCGGCTGCGCTGGATCCGGGCCACCGTCGATCCGCAGGCCGTCTTCCGCTCCCCGTACGCTCTCTAGATGCCTCGTGTCCTGATCGCCGGCCCGGTCGCCTGGAACCTGATGATCCACCTCGCCGAGCTGCCGCGACCCGAGCCGCACATGGTCGTCGCGGAGTGGCACCACGAGGCGGTCGGCGGGACCTCGGCCGGCAAGGCGCTCAACCTGCGCCGGCTCGGCGTGCCGGTGACGCTCATGACGGTGCTAGGAGACGACTTTTATAAAGACCGGATCGTAGGTGTTCTTCAAAACGCGGGTGTCGATCTCGTGGCCGTTCCGAGCGCCACCGGCACCGAGCGGCACACCAACCTCATGTCCGCGAACGGTCAGCGCACCTCGATCTACCTGAACCTGCCGGAGCCGGCCGGCCCGATCACCGTCCCGCCGCTCGGCGACGCCGACGTGGTGGTGGCCGACCTCGCCGCGTTCAGCCTGCCGGTGCTGCGCGCGGCCCGCGAGGCCGGCCGGGAGATCTGGTGCGACCTGCACGACTGGGACGGCGAGGCGGAGTTCCAGCGCGAGTTCGCCGAGACCGCCGACGTGATCTTCGCGAGCGCCGACCGGCTGCCCGACCCGGTCGTCTTCATGCGCGAGCGGATCGAGGCGGGCGCCCGGCTCGTGGTCTGCACGTTCGGCGCCGAGGGCGCGATGGCGTGCGAGCGCGGCGCCGACCCGATCCACGTCCCGGCGTCGCGGGTGGCGTCGGTGATGGACACGAACGGCGCCGGCGACGCGTTCTTCGCCGGCGTGCTGGCCGGCCGGCTGCGCGGCCTGCCGCTCGAGGAGTCGCTGCGGCAGGGCGCCGAGGCCGGCGCCGCCGCCGTGCAGTCGAAGGAGCTCGCCGGCCCGGGCCTCTCATGACCGCGGTCTGAGGGTGCGGTCCAGGAAGGCGATCGACGCGGCCACCTCCGGCTCCAGGTCGGCGCCGATCAGGCAGTGGTCGGCGCCCGCCACGATCCGCAGCTCGACCCGCGCGCCCGCGTCGGAGAGCCGCTGGTGCAGCTCGATGCTCTGCCCCACCGGCACGATCCGGTCCTCGTCGCCGTGCACGAGCAGGATCGGCGGCGCGTCGTCGCTCACGTAGCCGACCGGGCTCGCGGCCGCCGCCTCCTTCGGCATGTCCTGCACCGGGCCGCCGACGAGGCGGCTCTCCGGCGAATCCGGGTCGTCGTGGTCCTGCAGGCCCTGCGGGTGGTTCTGGGCGGCCATGCTCAGCAGGTTCGACGGCCCGTACCAGACGACGGCGGCGGCCACCGAGTCCGACTGGTCCAGCACGCCGACGTCGCCGGCCAGCTCCGGGTCCTTGCCGGTGAGCGCCAGCAGGGTGGCGAGGTGCCCGCCCGCCGACTCGCCCCAGACGCCGATCCGGGCCGGGTCGACGCCCAGCTCGGCCGCGTGGTGGCGGACCCAGCGGACCGCGGCCTTCACGTCGTGCAGCTGGGCCGGGAACCGGGCCTCGCCGCTGAGCCGGTACGTCACCCGCGCCACCGCGTACCCGGCCTCGATGAGCCTCTCCGGGATCCGGCCCACCGCCTCGCCCTTGTTGCCGCCCTTGCGCCACGCGCCGCCGTGGATCCAGGCGACCAGCGGCAGCAGCTGATCACCGGTCCGGCGGTACACGTCGGCCAGGAGCGGCCGGAACCCGCTCACCTCCCCGACAACGGCGTCCCGCCAGATCGTCAGGTCACCCTCGATCGCGGGAGCCGGGGCGGGGTAGCGGCGCGGTTTCATGCTCCCTGCCTACCACGTGAGCCGCCCGCTTCCGACGGAAACTGTCGGCGACGACACGCGCACGCTGAGTCCGGGAAATGGTTGACCAGGGCATCGATCACCGTTAAACAACTCTGGTGGACCCGTTCGAGAATGTGGAACTCGGCGCCACCGGCGTCACGGTCACCCGGCTCGGGATGGGTCTGGCCCCGATCGGGGGGCTGTTCTCCCCGGTCGGCGACGAGACGGCGGTCGCCGCCGTGGACGAGGCCTGGCGGCTCGGGGTGCGGTTCTTCGACACCGCCCCGTTCTACGGCGCCGGGCTCTCCGAGCGGAGGGCCGGCCGTGCGCTGCGCCGGCACGACCGTTCCCGCTACACGCTCGGCACGAAGGTCGGCCGCCTGATCCGGGACGAGGCATCCGAGGAATCGGAGGTGTGGACGGAGAAGAGCGGGGCCGTCTTCGACTTCTCCGCCGCGGGCGTCCGCGCCTCGCACGAGGAGAGCCTCCGGCGCCTCGGCCTGGACCGCGTCGACGTCCTGCACCTGCACGACCCGGACGACCACTTCACCGAGGCGGCCACCCAGGCCCTGCCCGCCCTCGCCCAGCTGCGCAAGGAGGGCGCCGTCCGGGCGGTCTCGGCCGGCATGAACCAGTCGGCGATGCTCACCGAGTTCGCCCGCACCGGGCTGCTCGACTGCGTCCTGCTGGCCGGCCGGTACTCGCTGCTCGACCAGTCCGGCCTGGCCGACCTGCTGCCGGAGTGCCGGCGGCGGAACATCGCGGTGATCGTCGGGGGCGTCTACAACTCCGGGGTGCTGGCCGACCCGTTCCGGCCGGCCACCTTCGACTACCGCCCGGCCCCGCCCGAGGTGGTCGCCCGGGCGCAGGCGATGGCCCGGCTGTGCGACCGGCACGGCGTACCCTTGCGGGCCGCCGCCCTGCAGTTCCCCCTGGCCCATCCGGCGGTGACGTCCGTGCTGGTCGGCATGCGCTCGCCGGAGGAGGCGGCGGACGCCGCGGCGATGGCGCGGGTACGCATCCCGGGCGGGCTCTGGCGCGACCTGGCCGACGCCTGGCTGCTGGACCGCGAGATCCCCGTTCCCCTTCCCTGATGGAGAATCCCCCGTGCGATACCTGCGCCTCGGCCCACCCGGCCACGAACGCCCGATCCTGTCCTCCGGCGGCACCCTCTACGACCTCTCGGCGGTCACCCCCGACATCGACGCCGCGTTCCTGGCCTCCGGCGGCTTCACCGGCGATCCGCTGTCGCTGCCGCCGGCGAACGTCGACAGCAGCCGGATCGGCGCCCCGATCGCCCGGCCGGGCGCGGTGCTCTGCATCGGCCAGAACTACGCGGCGCACGCCCGGGAGTCCGGGGCCGAGCCGCCGGAGGAGCCGATCCTGTTCTACAAGGCGCCGAACACGGTGATCGGCCCGGAGGACGACGTGCTGCTGCCGCCCGGCTCGACCCGCACCGACTGGGAGGTCGAGCTCGGCGTGGTGATCGGGAGGACGGCCCGCTACCTGGCGTCGCCCGAGCAGGCCCGCGAGCACATCGCCGGTTTCGTGGTCTCCAACGACATCTCCGAGCGCGAGTACCAGCTGGAGCGCTCCGGCGGGCAGTGGTCGAAGGGCAAGTCCTGCGAGACCTTCAACCCGCTCGGCCCGTGGCTGGTCACCCCGGACGAGGTCGGCGAGCCGCTCCGGCTGCGCTCCTGGGTCAACGGCGAGCCGCGGCAGGACTCCACCACCGCCGACATGATCTTCGACGTCGGGCACCTGATCTGGCACCTCTCCCAGTTCACCGTCCTGGAACCGGGCGACTTGATCAACACCGGCACGCCGGAGGGCGTCGCGCTCTCCGGACGGTTCCCCTACCTCAAGGCCGGTGACGTCGTCGAGGTGGAGATCGAGGGCCTGGGCAGGCAGCGCAGCGTGGTCACCAAATAGACCACGCTGCGCCGCCGCTCTCAGCCGGTGTGCGCGACGACCCGCACGACGGCGCCCGGTTCGGCGAGGGGGATCAGGTTCCCCTCGACGCGGGCGCCGTCGACCTCCAGGTGGGTGACGCGGCCTCCGCCTTCGAGCACTTCGATTTCGTACGTCGAACCGCGGAACTGGCGGCGGACCCGGAACCCGGTCCAGTCGCCGGGCAGCACCGGGTCGACCCGCAGCCCGCCGAAGTCCGGCCGGATGCCGAGGATCCACTGGGTGATCGCCACGAAGTTCCACGCCGCCGTGCCGGAGAGCCAGGAGTTCTTCGCCTCCCCGTGGGTCGGCGCGTCCTTGCCGGCGATCATCTGGGCGTAGACGTACGGCTCGCAGCGGTGCACCTCGCTGATCTGCTCCCGGGCGGACGGGTTGAGCCGCCGGTAGTAGTCGAACGCGCGGTCGCCGTTGCCGGTCATCGCCTCCGCGATCATGATCCACGGGTTGGTGTGGCAGAAGATCCCGGCGTTCTCCTTGTACCCGGGCGGGTACGAGGAGATCTCCCCGAGCTCGATGCGGTAGCCGGAGTAGGCCGGCTGCTGGAGCACGATGCCGTGCGGGGTGGCGAGCCGCTCGGCCACGCTGTCCAGGGCCTTCACGGCGAGCCCGTCCTCCAGGCCGACGCCGCCGAGCACGCAGATGCCCTGCGGCTCGATGAAGATCTGCCCCTCGTCGTTCTCGCCCGAGCCGATCACGTTGCCGTAGAAGTCGTACGCCCTGCGGAACCAGTCGCCGTCCCAGCCGTGCTCGGCGATGGTGCCGGCCATCTTCTCGGCGGCGGCGCGGTAGACGGACTCCTCGCCGTCCAGGTCGCGCTGCGCCGCGATGCCGGCCAGCTCCTTGGCGGCGAGCACGAACAGGCCGGCGATGAAGACCGACTCGGCGACCCCGCCGGTGGCGTTCTCGGTGGTCTGGAACGGCTCGCCGGGGGTGTCGGAGAAGCAGTTCAGGTTGAGGCAGTCGTTCCAGTCGGCCCGGCCGATCAGCGGCAGGCCGTGCGGGCCGAGCCGGTCCAGGGTGTACCGCAGCGAGCGGCGCAGGTGCTCGTAGAGCGGCTCCTCGCTGCCGGCCGCGTTGTCGAACGGCACCGGCTCGTCGAGCAGGCTCAGGTCGCCGGTCTCCTTCAGGTACGCGCCGACGCCGAGGATCAGCCACAGCGGGTCGTCGTTGAAGCCCTCGCCGATGTCGTTGTTGCCGCGCTTCGTGAGCGGCTGGTACTGGTGGTACGCCCCGCCGGTCTCCTTCTGGGTGGCGGCGATGTCGAGGATCCGCTGCCGGGCCCGCTCCGGGACCATGTGGACGAAGCCGAGCAGGTCCTGGTTGGAGTCCCGGAAGCCCATCCCGCGCCCGATCCCCGACTCGTAGAGCGACGCGGACCGGCTCATGTTGAAGGTGACCAGGCACTGGTACGCGTTCCAGATGTTGACCATCCGGTCGGTGTCGCCGTCCGGGGTCCGCACCTGGATCTTGTCGAGCAGGCCGTCCCAGTAGGCGCGCAGGTCGGCGAGGCCCTGCTCGACGGCCTCGGACCGCAGCCAGCGGGAGATCACCGGGCGGACCCGCTTCTTGTTCAGCGTCTGCGAGCCGGGCGGGTCGAACTTGGCGTCCCGCGGGTTCTCGGCGTAGCCCAGCACGAAGATCACCTCGCGGGTCTCGCCGGGCTGCAGCGCGAGCCGCACGTGGTGGCTGCCGATCGGCTGCCAGCCGTGCGCCTCCTCGTCGCCGAGCGCGCCCCGCTCCACCGCGGCGGGCCGGTCCCACCCGCGGTAGGCGCCGAGGAACGCGTCCCGCGAGGTGCTGAACCCGGCGATCTCCTCCGAGCACGCGAAGTAGGCGAAGTGGTCGCGCCGCTCGCGGTACTCGGTCTTGTGGTAGATCACGCCGTCCTCGATCTCCACCTGGCCGATCGAGTAGTTGCGCTGGAAGTTCGTGGCGTCGTCCTGCGCGTCCCACAGGCAGAACTCGACCGAGGAGAACAGCGACAGGTTCGCCGCGGTCTCCCGGCTGTTGGTGACCCGGACCCGCCACACTTCGAGGGTCTCGCCGAGCGGCGCGTAGTACAGCGTCTCGGTGCCGATCCCGCCCCGGGTGGAGGCGATCTTCGTGTACGAGAGACCGTGCCGGCACTCGTACCCGTCAAGCTCTTTCTCCGGGGTCGGCTGCCACGAGGGTGACCAATAGTCGCCGGTCTCGTCGTCGCGGACGTAGACGTAGCGGCCGCCGACGTCGAGGGGCGCGTTGTTGTAGCGGTAGCGGGTGAGCCTGCGCAACTTGGCGTCGCGATAGAACGAGTACCCACCGGCGGTGTTGGAGATGATCCCGAAGTACGCGTCGGTGCCGAGGTAATTGATCCACGGCAGCGGCGTGTCCGGCCGGTCGATCACGTATTCGCGTTGGTCGTCGTCGAAGTGCCCGTAACGCAACAGGTCCTCCCGCAATCCACTCTTGGAGAGCGCATTCTGGGAGCGCTCCCATGACGCCATTTTACCGTGCCGTAACGGTCATGAGAATGCGCGAAAACCCGCCGCCGTGGCGCCGGCGACGGGTTTTCGCTATCGGTATGCCTGAATTGCTGGGGGTCGTCCCGGCTACCTCACTTCTTGGTCACCACGATCGCGTTGCCGACCCGGCGCTCGGTGAAGTCCTTCTCCCAGTCGTCCGTCGGCCGGTTGTACAGGATGTCGTTGATGACCAGCGTGCTGTCGCCGCCCATGCCCAGCATCATCGCGTCGGTCGCGCCGAGCCACTTCATCACCGCGGCCGCCTCGGGAATCGTCACGCCGACGCTGATCCCCGGTCGCCGGCCGTCGACCACCACCATGAGCAGCTGACCGGCGGCGGTGATGCCGACCATGGTCCGCGGGTGCCGGTCGGAGTGGAAGGACGGGGAGAAGAAGCCCTCGCTGGTCTTCCAGCCGTTGGCGCCCGAGTTCATCCAGATCTCGCCGTCGCGGACCAGTGCCGGGCCGCCGCCGATCGCGGTGAAGTCCGGGCCGGTCACCATCCGGCCCTGCGGGTCGAGGATCTGCGTGCCGGGCTGGAACTTCTGGCCGACCTCGGTGTGGTCGCGCAGCCACTGCGCGCCGGCGCCGATGCCCTGCATCACCCGGGAACCGGCCGGGATCGGGCCGCCGGCCGGGCTGCGCAGTTGCTTGGCCACCCAGTTGCCGTCGACCACCACGTCGACGCTGCCGGCCGGGCCGGTCGGCGTGGTCGTCCCCCACTCGGGCCGGAAGATCACGATCTCGTCGGCGTCGGTGCAGGCCTCGTACCGCCACACCCCGTCCCCGGCCGTGCCGTCGGGCCGCAGGTCGCCGACCCCGCCACAGTTGATGATCTTCCCGGGTTTGCGGTGGATGCCGTCGATCACCCACTGCGCCCCGTCCGGGGCCGTGACCTTGGTGGAGCTGGTCAGCTCGGTGATCCGCGGCTTGCCCGCCGCGCCACCGAGCAGCAGCGCGGTGCGCCCGTTCTGCGCCTCGCTGAGCAGGTTGTTGCCCTGCACGTAGATGCCGAGCGGATCGCCGTCGAAGCCGTTGAAGTCCTTGTTGTTCACGCTGTTGATGTCGAACTCGCTCGCGTTGATCGCGGCGATCGCCCCGGCGTGCTTGGCGATGTTCCGCACCGTGTCGCCGGTGGCGAGGTCGGGACCGTGCGCCCCACCGACGGTCACCGCGGCGTCCGGCTCCACGGCGACGACCCGCACCTCCCACGGCCCGGTGTCGCCCTCCTCCCGGAACGCCTGGTGCTGGACGAGGCCGGTGATCAGCTCGCCGTCCACCTCGATCTTCGCGAGCGCCGCCAGCTTCGTCTCCGCCGCCTTGCGGTCGGCGAACGTCTCGGTGAGGCGCAGGCCGTGGAAGAGGGTGACGTCGGCCGGCGCCCGATAGGAGACGTCCACCGGCAGGGGCGGCTGGTACGTGACGTAGGTGGTCGCGATCCCGGCCGTCTGCAGGACCGACTGATAGTCCAGTGCGGTCTCCTTCTTGCGGGTCAGGTTGCCGAGGCCCCGCGGCAGGTTCACCGAGACGCTCCACCGCGACGAGGCGTACCCCTGGCTGAACTTGCGGTAGGTCACCCCGGGAACCGGCGTCTGCACCGCGCCGACGGTGGTGACCAGGCTGTCCGGGCCGAGCGGCATCCGGCCGGCCGGGTTCTGGTACGGCGCGGCGAGGCTGGCGGCGACCGGGCGCGGCGCGACCAGGGCGGAACCGGTGACCGCTACGGTCACCGCGAGGATGGAACTGAGATGGCGATAGCCCACGAACGACTCCCCGTAGATGGAATGGCCGGCGGGGTCTCGCGCCCCGGGACCCCGCCGGCCGATTTCATCGAAACTTACCCAAGTGTTGATCTCCGCAGTGCCCCACTTCTACGGGGCCCAGGTTTTACGGCGCCCAGGTTTTACGGCGCCCAGGTTTTACGGCGCCCAGGCGCCGGTCACGTTCCAGCTGCTGTCGGCCGAGAGGGCCTGCGGCCGGTCCCGGCCCGTGCCGGTCACGCCCGAGGCGATCCAGGCCTGCGCGTCGTAGTGCCGCAGGTAGCTGCCCGGGAAGTTGATCGACTCGAAGGTGACGCCGGCGCCGCCGAGGCCGGGCCGGCTGCAGAACGTGGCGTCGCCGGCGAACAGCGCCGACCCGTCGTTCGCCGCGAGCCGGATCCGGCTGGCCGCGTGACGAAGGTACTGACCGGGAACGTTCACCGACTCGAACGAGTAGCAGGACGAGTCGGCGAGGCCGTGCCGCAGGATGAACGTGGCGTCGTTCTTCAGCAGCGCCGCGCTGCCGGAGTTGACCACCTCGGTCCAGCCGAGGCTGTCGGCGTGCCGCAGGTAACGATCGGTGAATCCCCACGTGGTGACCTGCAGCGACCGTCGTACGTCGAACGGCAGGATCGCCGAGCTGCGCCACTGCGCCGGCGCCGACACGTTCCAGGTCGCGTCGGCCGCGAAGCTCGCCGCGGTGTCCCACGCGTTCGGCCCGCCGCTCCGAGCCAGGTAGACGTTGTCGGCGTAGTGACGCAGGTACGAGCCGGGGAAGTTCAGCGACTCGAACGACGTCCCGCCGGCCGCCAGGCCCGTCCGGGAACACCAGGTCGCGTCGGCGTTGAAGCTGCCGCCAGTGTTGCTGTCGAGCCGCACCCGGCTGTTCGCGTGCCGCAGGAAGCGCCCCGGCAGGTTCACTGACTCGAACGAGTAGCAGCGCGGGTCGGCGAGGCCCGCCACGGTACGGAACGAGGCGTCCTGACGAGCACCGTCTCCGCTGATCACGTCGGTCCGGGCCAGCGAGTCGGCGTGCCGCAGGTGACGGTTCGTGTAACCGGCCGTGGTGACCTGGAAGGACCGCGTGTGACCCAGAGTCAGCGGCACGACCGCGTTCTGGTTGCGCGACGAGTTGATCAAGCCAGTGAGCGCGCCGCGTACCAAAGAGGTGTTGACCTTCTGGATCCGCCTGTCGTAGGTGAAGAGGCCGTTGTATTCGCCCTCGACGTCGGTGATCTCGGTGTAGACGAAGCCGGAGAGTCCTTTACTGGTCATCAGCCGCTCGGAGTCGCGGATCATGCCGGTGAACCGGTCGTCGAGCTGCGCGGCGCTGGACATCTGCTCGTAGGCGAAGAACTGGCCGTTCGGGCTGTACTCGTGGCCCGGCGTGCGCAACCCGAGCCCGCCGAACTCGCCCAGAATCGACACCCGGCTGCTGGACGGCGACGGCGCGTCCGGACCGGTGTAGATGTGCCAGTCGATCATGTCGCCGGTGCCAGGATCGCCCTTCGACGCGCAGCAGTTGTAGCCGCTGTGCGGGTTCATCAGCCGCGTCGGATCGTAGTTCTCCAGCATCGTGGTGACCCGCCGCGTCTCGGCGAGGTTCCACTCACCCCAGCCCTCGTTGAACGGCACATAGGTGACCACCGACGGGAACGCCCGGTGCTCGTCGACGATCTCCCGCGCCTCGGTCTCGAACTGCGCGATCTGCGCCGCCGACTTGGTGTCGTCGCCGCCGGACGGGATGTCCTGCCAGACCAGCAGCCCCAGCCGGTCGGCGTGGTAGTACCAGCGCGCCGGCTCCACCTTGATGTGCTTGCGGACCATGTTGAAGCCCAGGTCCTTGTGCTTCTGCAGGTCGAAGACGAGCGCCGCGTCGGTCGGCGCGGTGTACAGCCCGTCCGGCCAGAAGCCCTGGTCGAGGGTGCCGGCCTGGAAGACGAACTCGCCGTTCAGGGTCGGGCGCAGCACGCCGTTGACCATCTTCTTGCCGATCTCGCGCATGCCGAAGTAGGACGTCACCTGGTCGACGGTGGCGCCGGCGCTGTTCCGGAGGCTGACTCTGAGGTTGTAGAGGAACGGGTCGTCGGGGCTCCACAGTCGCGGGTTCGGGACCGGGACGGTGAACTCGGTGAATCCGCCCGTGGCGCTGCCTACCGTGGTGGTGCCGTTGAGTGCTTCGGCGAGAACGGTGTGGCCGGTGACGTTGCCGCGGGTGAAGACGCGCACCCTAACGTTTTGTCCGGAAATATTAGGATAAATGTCGACTGAATAGATCGACTGGGTCGCGGTCGGCTCGAGCCACACGGTCTGCCAGATGCCCGACGTCGGCGTGTAGAAGATGCCGCTCGGGTTGTTCACCTGCTTGCCGGCGGGCTGCTCCTCGCCACGGCCGTTGGTGGGGTCGTAGACGCGGACGATGATCTCGTTGGTGCCGCTGACGAGCTGCGGCGTGATGTCGACCTCGAACCGGTCGTACCCGCCCCTGTGGGTCGTCACCTGGGTGCCGTTGATCCACACGGTGGCCTCGTAGTCGACCGCGCCGAAGTGCAGCTGCACCCGCCGGCCGTTCCAGCCCGCCGGCACGGTGAAATTCCGGCGGTAGAACATCAGGTCACGGTTGTCGTTGCGCATGATCCCGGAGAGCGCCGACTCCACCGGATACGGCACGAGGATCCGCTCCGGCAGCGTCTGCCCGATCGGCGGCGCCGCGTTGCGGTTCACATTCCCGGACGCGTCGGTGGCCGGGTTCAGAAATTCCCACTCCCCGTTCAGCGACTGCCAGTCGGGGCGCGTCATCTGCGGGCGCGGATATTCCGGGAGCGGATTCGTGGTCGACACCTGGCTGGTCCACGGCGTGGTCAACGGCGGTGTCTTGGGAACGACGGCGGCGGCTGCGGGGGTGGTGACGGCGAGTGCACCGCCTGCGGCGATCAAAAGAGCGGCGAGGGTACGGGTGAGGAGCAGTCGCATGGAGACTCCTTCTCCGACGGGAGCGGGGTGTGTGAAGCAACCGGGAGGACGCCCGGAACCCAGCAGAGTCGAACGCCTCCGCTCAGGGTCAAACACATCTACCCATCGAAATTCATCTACTGTCAAGTCTCCCAACAATTTCCGAAACTCCTTGACGCCAGGAGTAGAGGCCCTCCCTCAACGCCGGAGCCCCGGCACCCACAGCATCCAGCCCCCAACGCCGGCACCCCGCGCGCCGCCCGCCCCCACCCCTCAACGCCGGCGCCCCGCGCTCCACAGCCCCCGACCTCTCAACGCGGACGCCCCACACCCACAACGCCGACGCCCCGCGCCGCGAACTCAAGCCGCTCCACGCCGAAGCCCCGCGCCGGCCGGCCCAAGCCCCAACCGCAGCGGCGTCTCTCGCCCTCGCAGCCGCCGCCGTTCTCGGCGGAGTTCCATTTCCCACCGTCAGCGCAACGGGCGGTGTTCCCTGCGCCACCACCCCCGGACACGGCAGACTGCTGACCATGAGCAACACCGACCTGGCCAAGCTGGAAGCCGACCGCCACCGCATCCGCGACGCCTACCTGCGCCCACCGGCCGACCGCCCCGCCTCCACCGCCCGAGGCCTGCACCACACGGCCCTCATCAGCAGCGACGTGGAGCAGACCGTCCGCTTCTACCAGGACCTCCTCGGCTTCCCCCTGACCGAGTTGATCGAGAACCGCGACTACCCCGGCAGCTCCCACTTCTTCTTCGACATCGGCAACGGCAACCTCCTCGCTTTCTTCGACCTCCCCGGCCTCGACCTGGGCCCCTACGCCGAGGTACTGGGAGGCCTCCACCACATGGCCATCTCAGTAGACCCCGCCCGCTGGGACGAACTGGTCAAACGCCTCGCCGAAGCAGGCGTGGACCACACAGTCCACAGCGGCGTCTCCGTCTATTTCCAGGACCCCGACGGCGCCCGAATCGAACTGATCGCCGACCCCCTCGGCGAGATGTACGGCACCAAGGTCCTCTAAAACCACCCCTCTCTCCGTCCGCTCTTCCCGTCCCCTCTCTCCGTCCCCTCTCTCCGTCCCCTCTCCGTCCCCTCTCCGCCCCCTCTCTCCGTCCGCTCTCCGTCCGCCGGAGTGGGCTGAGCCGCTCCTCAGCCCGCAACCGGCTCAGCTCCGGCGGCGCGGATCGGAGCGCGCCGCCCACTCCTCCGCGCTGGAAATGAACTCCCCAGGCGGCAGATAGAACGCCACCCGCGGCGGATCCGCGATGCCGAACGGCTCGAACCCCGGATCCGCAAGCACCCGGTACAGAAACTCACTGGCCTGCATGTCGTACCGATGCCACCCACCGTCATCCCGCCGCGCGAGCACTGGCCACCGCTCAGCCGGCACCGCCCGATCCACCAGCCAGTAGTACTCCCCCTCCCCCAGGTCATACCCCCACTCGAGCAACCCGGGCCGACCGCCGCCGGGCTCGTAGACGCCGTACGGCGCATACATCCGCGCACCGATCTCCCCGCTGCCCTCCACCTGCCTCTGAGTAGCCCACATCGAGATGAGCCGGGTTTCGCCATCCACGGCCGAAGGGCGCAGCAGACTGATCACCCCCGACAACGCCCCCGCCCCGAACCGCCGATCGAGCTCCTTGAAGTCCGCCGGCAGCACCAGGCCGAGTTCCGCCTCCTCCTGTTCCCACCCCAGGTCCTCCGCTTCATGCGGCCACCCGGTGGCTTCGACGATCCGCTCAATCCACTCCATGAATCCCCGTTTTCCTCGCACCCAGGTCCGGCACGTCCCCGCTCCGATGACCGCTGAGCTCGGCACATCCCGCTCCGACGGCCACTGAGCTCGGCACGTCCCCGCTCCGTTGACTCCCGAGCCCGGCACATCCCCGCTCCGTTGACTCCCGAGCCCGGCACGTCCCCGCTCCGAGACGCAGAGGGCGGGGCGAGCCCACCGCGATCCGGCTCTCAGACGGCTTTCGAGTGCAGTGCTCATTTTCGGACACGCCGCCACGCCTGCGGTCCGATCCCCAGAAGACAGAGAACGCCGAGCGCAGCGAGCCACCACTGCCCGTTCACCGCCGCGTCCACCGAAATCACCACGATCCAACCCGTGATCACCACACTTATCACCAGTTCGGCGGTATCGCCCCGCCACCACGGTCCCTGCCGGGCCGGCTCGGCTTCGGCCAGTTCCCGGGCGTATCCCGCCGGCGATCCGAACTCGTCCCGCGGCCGGGCCCCGGAAGCCGCCACATGAGCCCGAGCCTGCTCGACAAGCTCATCGGCCCGCCGCGGCGGCACGTCGAACCGTCCGACCAGCAACGCGCGGAGCCTCGAGAACCACGCCTCAGCACCCTCCGCGCCGAATCCCTGGCGGCCGGCACCCTCGAGGCGCTGATCGTCGGCACCCTCGAGAAATTGGTCGCCGGCTCCCTCAACGCCCTGTTCACTGGCACCCTCAAGGCTCCGGTCGCCCGCACCCCCGTCGCCCGCACCCCCAAGGAGCTGGTCGCCCGCATTCCCACTCAAACGATCTCCGCCGTCCGGCACACCGAGCTTTCCACCGATCCGACCGTCGTCGGCCAGCTGATCGACATCGGATCGCCGACCGCTGGGCTCACGGGTGAGCAACCACATCGCTCCCAGCGAGACGGCCAGTAGCGCGAGCACCGGCAATTCGCCGACCCGGGTACGCGGCAACCCAGTGAACGCGGTGGCCGCGGCGATCACCAGCACCGCGAATATCGCGAAGGTCCACGGCGCCAGCCTCGGCCTGCCCGCCGCCCGGACCGCTCCGGGCACCTGCGTGGAGACCGCCGCCAGTGCGGCCAGCACCGAACCGGTCAGGCCGGCGACCGTGACGGGCAGCGTCCAGCTCCCCACCACTACGCCGCCGAACACGGCGACCGGCAAACCCAGGAAGGCCGCCACGAACAGACCATCGCGCATGTGGTCACGCGGCGTCTTGCCCTGCGTGTCGCGCCGGGACAGCTCCACCGGGTACGCATCCGCCACACCACTCGCGAAGTCGTCGGGCGAACCCAGCGCCTCCCAAGGATCCTGCCCGCTGTCGGCGTGGTGCGCCCGAGCCTCCTCAATCATCGGCGTCGCCTCGCGATAACCGATGCCACGGTCCACGAGAGCTTGCCGAGCAGCCAACTCCCACCTGTCGAACGTCGTCACGACCCCACTCCCCCGTCCGTTCCGCCGCAGCCGAGCCCGTCGAGCCCGCCTCCCCGAACCTGATCCGAACCCATGGGCTGACCAGCCCACCGCTCACCGACCCACGCCTTACCGGGCCGCGCCTCACCGAGCCGCTCAAGGCCACAGCAGCTAATGCCCATCGGCCACCGCAACCACCGACCCGTTGGTCGCCGCGCACCCCAGCCAACAGGACCAGCACCGTCACCGTCACCGTCACCGGGCACGCGAGCCACCCGAGCCACGCAAGCCACCCGAGCCACCCCGGCAACCGGGGCCACCGGAGCCGACTGTCGCCTCCCTCGGACCTCCTCCAGTAAGTCCAGTACTGCTACACCTGCGCCTGCTCATCGCCGGCCCCTGCCATCCCCGCGGGCTCCACCTCGCCAGGCCCGGCGCCGGCTTCACCCAGCCCAGGCCTGACCTGCTCCAAGAACCGGCCCATCGCCTCGGTGAACCGGCCCCACCCTTCGCGCTGCTCAGCCAGCCGATGCCACCCGGCATCCGTGATCGCGTAGACCTTGCGGCCCGGGCCGCCCTGGCCCGCATGCCAGCTCGACGAGACCACGGCTTCGGCCTCCATCCGGTTGAGAACCGGGTAGAGAACGCCGCCCTTCACGGTCCCGAGCCCCTGCTCGGCCAGCTTCTGGCCCAGGGCGTAGCCGTGCCGGTCGCCGTCGGTCAGCGCGGCGAGCACCGCCATCTCGAGGGTGGCGCGCACCCAGCCGGACTCGGCATCCCCTGCCATGATGTCTCATCTCCAGCTATTGCCATCTTCGAACTAGTCGAAATTCAGACTAGCATCTCGGGCCTCGCCGGAGGAAGATGGGTGCAGAAGGAAAGGCCGCGACAACGAGAGGAGACGGTCATGGCAGGACAGAGCGACGCCGCACAGACCAGGCTGCGCGGCGTCGATTCGGGGTGACGGGCGGGGCTGTCAGGCTCCGGCGTGTAGAGATGAGGTCTTGCGGCTGAAAAGCCGCAGCGGAATCGCGTCGGCCATGGCGCTCATGCCTGCGTCGTTGGGGTGCAGGTGATCGCCGCTGTCATATGCGGGCAGCATGCGCAGCGGCTGGCCCGGGTCGCGCACCGCGCGGTCGAAGTCGATCACCGCGTCCCACTCGCCGCTCGTGCGGATCCAGCGGTTCACGGCTTGGCGCTTCTGCTCGTTGGCCGCGCTGTAGTAGCCGGGGATCGTCGTGTCCTGGAAGGGCGTCAGCGTGGCGCCGTAGATGAGCAGGCCACGCTCGTGGGCACGGGAGATCAGCTGACGGTATGCGCCGATCAGTTCGTCGACCGTGACCGCTTCGGATTCCGGTGACGTGGAGCCGGGCTGGCCGATGTCGTTGATGCCGAGGAGGACGACTACGTAACGGGCACCGGGCTGGGCGGCCACATCCCGGTCGAAGCGGCTCAGTGCGCTGTCGCCGAACAGCGGGCCGAGGCCGGCGAACGAGGTGCCTTCGAGGGTGTTGCCGTCGTGCAGCAGACGGTTGCCGCCGATGCCCTTGTTGAGTACGCCGAGGCTGCGCAGCTTGCGGTCGGCCTGCAGCCGCCGGGCCAGGAAGTCGGGCCAGCGGTGGTTCGCGTCGATCGTGGTGATCGCGCCGTCGGTGATCGAGTCGCCGAACGCCACGACGGCGCCCGAGCCACCAGCGCCCGAGCCACCGGAGGACGAGGACTCGGACGACGAGCCACCGGAGGACGAGGCCCCGGACGACGAGCCACCGGAGGACGAGGCACCAGAGGACAAATCACCGGCAGACAAGCCGGCGGAGGAAGAGTGGGAGGAGGTGACACTTACGCCGGAGAGGAAGTGATATGAGGTCGTCTCGGTCGCGCCGGTCAGTTCTGCTGAGCGGGTGACGTTGCCGGCCGCGATGAAGTTGCGCTGGAAAGCCGAGCCGTGAACCGTCGCCGCCGGGGTGCGGCCGGGGAGGTAGATGCTGATCGCCAGGTCGGACAGGGCCGGGACGGAGAGCTTGACCGGGTCGCTCAGGGTCGGCGCGCCGGGTGGGATCGAGGTCGAGCCGCGGCCGCCGAAGCTCAGGGCGCGGTCGGTGCCGGGCACGATCTGCGAGCCGGTGGCGCCGGTGGGACGGCGGGCGATGCGGGCTTCGCCGATGACGAAGGGCTCGGTGCCGTACTCGTTGGAGAGCCGCACGCGCAGCTGGCTGCCGGCCGTGCTGACGTGCACGATCTGCCGCAACGTCTGGTCGGCGAAGACCGTCTGGGGCTGTGGCGGAAGCGCTGGGCCGGTGACCGCCGTGCTCCAGGTGCCTACCCAGGACGTCTCGCCGCCACCGGTGGCGCCGGCCGGGCCGGTGAGAGCCAACGTCGTGACCACTGCCGTGGCGAGCAGGGTGTTGAGCCGCCGCATGAGTGCACCTCCGCAACTTCGATGGCCGAAAATGCCACCCGCCAGAGGACTCCTTACAGTGACAGATGTCAATACCGCCAGTGACATCCGGGAAAGCGCCGAGCGCCGCGCGGAAACGGTCTCCACGCGGCGCCTACATATTCGAAAACGGTCAGCGCAACGATCAGGCGGCCGGCGCTCCCGACGGCGGCGTTCCAGCCGGGCCACCGGCGGGAGCGCCGGAGGGCGGCGTTCCACCCGGGCCACCGCCCGGAGCGCCGGAGGGCGGCGTCCCACCCGGGCCACCGCCGGGAGCACCTGACGGCATGGCGCCGCCGGGAGCGCCCGACGGCATGCCGTCACCGCCTGCCGGGGCACCGCCGCCGGCCGGGGCGGCTCCGGCCGTCGGAGTCGTGCGAGTGTCGACACCTACCGAGAGGAGAACCGCATAACCGCTGCTCACATCGCCCGTCACGGTCCCGAGCTGACTGGCTCCACCGTCGTCGCCGAAGACGTTGTCACTCGCGAGGGTCACCTGGGACAGGTTGGAGACCGACGCCTCGTAGCCGGACTCCTTGTAGACCACGTCGCAGGTGTCCTTCGGCAGCGCCACCTGAGAGGTGGCGATCGCCTTCGTGGAGTCGGTGATGTCGGCCTCGGAGGGGTACACCTCGAAATGGATGTGCGGCCACCGCCCGGTGTAGCAGGCCGGGAAGACGCTGGTGAACTTCACCTTGCCCGCGTCGTCGGCGATCTGCACGCCACGCAGGTAGTTCTCCCCGGTGAGGCCGTCGGAGTACATCGAGTAGCCACCGGACCGGTCACAGTGCCACACGTAGACCGCCACCCCGGCGAACGCCGCACCCCCATTGGCAAGGTCCTTGATTTCCAGTTCGAGGGTCATGGGTACGCCCTCAGCGGTCGTCGACGAGTCGCCGAAACTGGACCGGATGTCGCTGCGGACGATCCCGCTCTCCTCCAGCACGTCAGGCCCGTTCGAGCCGTCACCCGGATACGGGCCCGCCGTCTCGTCCGGAATCTCCCCTGACGACGACGAAGAGCCCGACGAGGAGGAGCCCGAGGAGGACGACGAGGGAGCATCCGACGAGGAGGACGACTCACTGCTGCACGCCGCCAACCCCAGCGCCGCCGCGCCGATGCCGAACGCCCGCAACACCTGCCGCCGGCCGAGAAGGGTGCCGATGTCGAATCCGAGCCCCTGGTCGAACACCTCCTCGTCCTGGTGAGGCAGGCGCCGACCCTGATAGGTCCGTTCCGATGAAGTCACAGGTCCCTCCGCAATGTGCCGATTGCCGGAGAACCATCAGAACAGCGGTATCTATGAATGCCCTGTGCCGCCCTTGTCCGACAGGCATGGAACGCCAGCCGGACAAGGGCATCCGAACCCGAGCCGGACAAGGACGACCGACAACCGATCAGGACAAGGACGACCGACAACCGATCAGGACAAGGGCGGCCGACAACCGATCAGGAAGCCGAAGCCGAGTAACTGTTCGTGACGAAATTGAGCCCGCCACTGGACGACGTGATCTCGTAGCCGAACTGGATCGTGCTGAGTGTGACGTCGCCGTACCATCCACGCGCCCGGATCCAGTTGAGCACCGCCCGGATGTCCACGGTCCCGGCACTCGTATTGCTGGTCCGCACGAACGAGAACACGGCGTTCGACCCGTTCGAACCGTTGTAGACGTTCCAGGTGTGCCCGCCGACCGTGGCCGTCGTCTGGAACGAGCCCAGCGGCCCGACCGCCCCGGCCTTGTTCATCCACAGCATGATCTCGTACGTGTGCCCGTTCGCCCAGATGTCGTAGGCGGTCGCATACGAGCCACCCGACGGCACGGTCACGTTGAAACTGCTGGTCGCCGAGCGCAGCGCGCTGAGCCGGATGTTCACGCTCTTGCTCGCATTGGGATACGACTTCACGCCGCCGGTATTCGGGTGATTCGCCCACACGCCCCAGTTCGAGGACGAGTTCGCCCAGATGCTCTGCGGGCCGGCGCCACTGCCCCAGATGTTGTTGTAGAGGGTGTAGCCGCCGTTGTTCCAGGTCGCCCATTGGTCGGACGAGCCCCACACCGCGGCCTGGGCGGGGGCCTGCCCGACCGCGATCAACAGGGCCGCCACCAGCGCGGACAGGGACATTTTCAGGAGGCGCATGTGCTGCTCCAAAGCGTCGTCGGGGATGCGGAGTCGAATCGCTTCGACTCCACGAACGCATCGATGCACATCGAGCTTCGAAGATAGGCCCCATAGCACCCCGGCGCAACGCGAAGGTTTCCTCCAGGAAACCCGGCTACGCTCCAGCCAACCCGTCCGGCAGGCCTGCCAAGGCGGACGAAACGCTGCAAAAAACCAGGCCTGCCGAGCGGACGGAAAGCTGCAAAAAGGCTGGTAGGAAACCGGGGAGAAAGTGCATGAGGCGACGGCGTTACCTGGGCTGGATGCTCCCCCTCAGCATCGTCGTGCTGACGCTCGGTGTCGTCGGCGCGATCACCTGGCTCGCCAGCAGGGTCATGGACACCGACCCGACGGTCGAAGAGGACACCATCAACGCCCGCCCCTGTCACGCCACCGTCCGATCAATCTCGGACACCAACACAATCCTCGAGGGCGACCACATCTATCTGATCGAGATCACGGTGCAGCCGTATGGCAACTCTCCGGAGCACAAGGTGACAATCCGCAACCCGCTCACCTCGGTCCAGGCCGAGAAGGCCAAGCCCGGCGCCCAGTTCAGCTGCATCGTCGACCGCGACGACCCCACGCGCGTCGAGGTCATGTGGAGTCAGTGACCCGGCCCCGCTTGTCGCAGGCCTGAGAGTGAGGGGCCGTTTTCGCAGGCCACGGCGCCGCGCGGCCTTTCTGCCGCGCGGCGCGCTCCGTTCTCAGAAGGACAGGCCCGCGTACGCGTTGAGCGCCGGCTGCCCGCCGAGGTGCGCGTAGAGAACTGTGGAGTCCCTGCCGATCTCACCCCGGCCGACCAGGTCGACGAGTCCGGCCATCGACTTGCCCTCATAGACAGGATCGGTCACCATTCCCTCGGTCCGGGCCGCCAGCCGCATCGCGTCGAGCGTCGTCTCGTCCGGGATGCCGTAGACGCCGGCGTGATACCGGTCGTCCAGGACGATCTCCTCCTCGGTGAGCTCCCGCTCCACCCCGATCAGCGTTGCCGTGGCCCGCGCGATCCGCGCCACCTGCTCCCGCGTCTCGGCCGGCTTCGCCGAACCGTCGATCCCGATCACCCGCCGCGGACGGCCACCCGCCGCCGCGAACCCGGCGATCATCCCGGCCTGCGTACTCCCGGTCACCGAACACACGATGATCGTGTCGAAGAAGACGCCGAGCTCCCGCTCCTGCTCGATCACCTCGTACGCCCAGCCCGCGAATCCGAGACCGCCGAGCCTGTGGTCCGAGGCACCGGCCGGAATGGCGTACGGCGTACCCCCGCTGCTTTTCACGTCGGCGATCGCGGCGTCCCAGCTCTCCTTGAATCCGATCCCGAATCCGGCCTTGACCAGCCGCACATCCGCCCCGGCGAGCCGGCTGATGAGAATGTTGCCGACCTTGTCGTAGACGGCGTCCGGCCACTCGACCCAACTCTCCTGCACGAGTACGCATTTCAGCCCGGTCGCGGCGGCCACGGCGGCCACCTGCCGCGTGTGATTCGACTGCACGCCGCCGATCGAAACGAGGGTGTCCGCGCCCTGCGCCAACGCGTCCGCCACGAGATATTCCAGTTTGCGCGTCTTGTTGCCGCCGTACGCGATCCCGGAATTGACGTCCTCCCGCTTCGCCCAGACGGCCGCACCACCGAGATGCCTGGTCAGCCGGTCGAGACGGTGCACCGGCGACGGCCCGAAAAGCAGCGGGTGGCGGGGAAAATCGGCGAGGGGCATGACGGCTCCTTAAAGGTCGACGCTGTGGTGCAGATGGCCCCAGATCGTCGAATTCACATCGACGGCCCGCGCTTCGTCGCGCGCGGCCAGGGCTTCGATGAGGTCCTCGTGCAGACGCACGGAACGGGACGCCTGAGGCGACGTGAACAGGAGACGCTCGGCCCTTCGTACCATTGGGGTGTATCTATCGACGGTCGCGGAGGCCGCGGCATTTCCGTAAGCAGCCAGCGGGATCGCGTGCACTTCGTCATCGGCGGCGAGAGCGGCGTCGACGTCCCTCCGAGCAACGGCCCCGGCGAATCGGGCATTGGCTTCCCGCATGCGTTCCAGCTGATCAGTGGTCATTCTGAGAGCGACATTCTGTACGGCGAGCCCGTGCATCGCCCCCAGCACCGCCGCCGCGTCCTCGACCTCCTTCGCGATCACCTCGGTGACACGCGTGTAGCTCTGCGGCTTCGTCTCGACGAGCCCCTCCCCCGCCAGGCGCGCAAGAGCGTCCCGGATCGGCGCGCGCGAGAGGCCGAG
Organism: Actinoplanes sp. NPDC023714; assembly: GCF_040639855.1. Lineage (NCBI taxonomy): Bacteria > Bacillati > Actinomycetota > Actinomycetes > Micromonosporales > Micromonosporaceae > Actinoplanes > Actinoplanes sp. NPDC023714. Next base: position 40,772 of record NZ_JBFAAR010000009.1, on the reverse strand, counting down.
CTGTTCGGCGAGCTCGTCGGGCTTGAGAGCGGTGCCCGGCGCAAGAGTGCCGTCGACGATGGCGCCGCGCAGACGTCCGTAGGCCGCGTCCCGGAGCAGATGCCGTCCGATGGTCTCCACAACTGAAATGTTAGATATCAGGTGTGGTCGTTCACAAGGCGGCCGGTGTGCCGGTTCCCAGCCTCCGCGTGGGCGTCCTAGGAAACTAGGCTGATGCCGAAGGGATCAAGCAAATTGCGCGGGTGAGCGAGACCGGCGCGGTCAGTCCGGCCAGCGCGGTGAGCCGAGCCGCGCGGTGAGCCAAGCCCGCGCAGTGAGCCAAGCCCGCGCAGTGAGCCAAGCCAGCGCGGTGATGGGCAATGCGGGACAAAACGGGCGAGCGCGGTGCGATGGCCGAGCGCGCGATGAGGGTTGAGTCTGCGGCGGCGGATTGAGAGGGTGCTGCGGTCGGTCGCCGGCAGCCCTCAGCGCCATCGTCGGCGCGGCCCTCGACGAGAAGGCATGGGACGAGAAGCAGATCTGAAGGGAGGTCCGGATCGCCATCACAGCGGCAGATCCGGGTGGCTGATCAAGCCGTCATCCCCCTTGAGCCGTCACCGGAACCAACGCGGTCGTGGGCACCGTCTCGATGAGGTATTCCATCGTAGTTCTGGCTGTACATCGACCGTGCCGTCGTCTCCTACGAAGCGGACGGTGTAGAACCAGTCTGGTTCACGCGGTGAAACATCGGCGACGTGTACGGCATCGCCCGGGCGGATAGCGGTATCCGGGTCGGCCGCGAAGCGGTGGGCAGCCGAAACGAGATCGATGAGCGTCGCGATGCCTTCGGTGTCCGTCTCGTAGTGCACACGGTGACCGGCGGCACCATAGAACGTGCGCGCCTCGGCTCTGCTCAAACCGCCCAACGCTGCGACGGCACCCGGCGCGAGCACGGGACTCGGCGAGGCGGCAACCTGTGCCGCCAACGCCCTGATCAGTCGCTCCAGGAGTCGATCGCCTGCATGGTCGTCGATCACTGTACGAGCAGATGTGCGACCCCCCAGACCCCCGGGCCCGCGCTCGCTGGCGCGCAAAGCGGGCGCGCCGCTCCGCCCCGTGGTCGGAGACCTCGGGGCGGGTGACGGTGCGCCGGGGCCGGCGGCTGGAAGCGCCGGCGGGAAGGGGCCGCAGGGTTTGTGGGGGCGGGCCGGTTGTGGTGCGGTCGGGGGCGGGCGACGACCTTCGTACGAAATAGGGCTTCAAAGGAGATCGGCCAGGAGCTTCTCGGGATGGAGAGCGTCGTAGGTGTCGCCCGCCGACGTTCCGAAAGTGATCGTCGCGTCTGATCGGGTGGGGACCAGCTCTGCTCCTCGGGCGTGGGCGTGCAGGGACGCCAGCCCGGCCACGTCGAGCTTCGTGCCGGCTCGGGCCGTCACCGCGGAGACCAGGGTGGCGATGTCTCGGCCGTCCTGTTCGACGCGGGCCCGGGGCCGGGCGCTCAGGTAGACGTCTACGTAGACGATCTCGTTTGATTCCAGGTCGAGGAGCATGGGTACGGCGTAGCGCTTGCGACCCGAGAGCGGGAAGGCATTGACCACCGTCGCCGGGTCGAAGGTGCGGTGACGGGAGGAGGCGTCGTCGCGGAGCATCCAGCCGGTGTAGGCCTCGGCCAGGTCGTCGAAGGTCGGGCCGGCATAGCGGAAGATCACCGGTACGAGGTAGCGCCAGCCCCGCTTGCGACCGATTCGGATCGCCTTGGCCATGTCGATGTCGAGGAACTCCTGGGCACCGCCGGGCGCCGAGGTGAGGTCGCCGGAGTGGGTCATGATGTGGTCGGAGAGGTTGGTCCAGGAGACCTGGTTCTTGATCGCGAAGGACGAGTCGAGCGCGATGCACGACAGATCGAGGTCGCTGGTCACGCCGGCCTCGCGCCAGTGCACGAAGAGCCGCACGACCTGAGCGACACCGAGCGGCAGGCGGCTACCCCGCTCGACCTGCACGAGCCCCTGCGCCGTCGATCGCAGCTGATCCGGTACCAGGAGGCGATCGAGGCCGGGCTCGATGTGGACGGTCTCGCCCGACCAGTCGCCCTTCGCCGCGATCTGGACGTCGACCGCCGTGCCGATGGCGTCGAGCAGCGCCGCGCGGAAGTCCTTCGACACGGCGAGGTGGCCCGGCTCGCGCACGATGGGCAGCGCCGAGCCGTCCTTGCCGAAGACCACCCGAGGGTACGACCGGCCGTTGTCGGACAGCTGCGCCCGCGCCGCCAGCAGCACCCGCAGCGGGATCCGCTCGGAGGCCTCCAGCAGGGCCTCGATCAGCACACCACGCTGGTCGCCGGTCGTGGCGAGCGCGGCCAGCCGGCGCAGGCTGCGGGCGAGCAGCCCGGGCGCCTCGGCGGCGGCGAGCCGGACCGCGGCGCTGTGATCGCGGGCCAGGATGCGCTCGAACCGGGACGGGAACGAGGTGTAGTCGTGCCGGCTCGCGCGCAGCATCGCGAACGTGTCGTGCACGCGCGGCGCGCGGAACTCGCCGGTGTGCAGCCCGCGGTCGATCGCCAGCCAGAGGCCGCGGCGGCGGAAGACGTCGCCGAGCCGGCCGCTCGCCTCGAGCGTGTCGACCACGACACGGCGGTCGGCGCGGGACAGGCGCGGGTAGGTGATCGGCTCGTGGAGGCTGACGTCGCCGCCGGTCAGCTTCGCGAACAGGCGCAGCAGGTCGTCGGGGGTGGCGTCGGTGTACGGCAGGCGCTTGCGGTCGTGCTGCCAGAGCAGTTCGAGGAGCAGGGTGCGGTTCTCCCGGAAGCGGACCTCGCTCATCTCGACACCGTCGGCGCCGAGGCGTCCGACGAGCACCTCGAGGTCGGCCCGGACGTCCTCGCGCAGCGACGCGGCGCTGCTGAAACAGTCCCGCATCCAGGCGCGCAGCCGATCCTCCAAAGTGGCCGAATCCACCAGGCGCGCACTGATCCACTCGATGCGGCCGTCGCCGGGCAGCATCTCCTGCGCGCGGCGGTCGGCCTCGGCGCGCTCGGCGTCCTGCGGGATCGAGGACGCCGGCCACCACTCGTAGCGGCTGAAGTCGAGCGCCTTCTCCCAGTCGAGGCCCTCGCAGATCATGCAGACGCGGGCCAGGGCGAAGCGCAGGGCGGCGTCGTCGAACGCCGGCAGCATCTCGGGGAAGCCTCGGAACAGGGGCGCGTAGGTGCCCTTGTCGCCGCGCTTCGCCCGGATGTGCGCGATCAGGTCGCGGTGCGGACCGGCGAGGCCGTCGGTGATCTCCTCGGGGTTGGTGAACCGGACGCCGATGTGGGCGAATTCGGCCAGCAGCGGCGCGGAGATCTCGCGGGTCGCCGGGGTCCCGGGGGTGGCGACCAGTCCGAGGCGGTCGAATCCGATGCGGTCCAGCGCGTCCACCATGGCCCCCGGAAAGAAGGAACAGAGTGAGGAAAGTGCCCGGGCTGGGTTCTTTACAGGAAGTTTGTCGAAGTATGCCCGGACTAGGCCTCTGCCTCAGAGCCTACGAAGCCGATCACCGGAACGCACGCCATTAAATCCAGCCGTGCGACCTCGCCCGGTGCGCCGCCTCGATGCGGTTGCGGGCGCCGGTCTTGCCGATCGCGGCGGAGAGGTAGTTGCGGACCGTGCTCTCCGACAGGTGCAGCTCCGCCGCGATGTCCGCGACCGTGGCGCCGCCGACTCCGGCGGCGAGGACGTCGCGTTCCCGGTCGGTCAGCGGATTCGGGCCCGCCGACAGGGCCGCCGCGGCGAGGGCCGGGTCGATGACGCGCTCCCCGGCGAGGACCCGGCGGATCGCCGCCGCCAACTCCTCGACCGGGCCGTCCTTGACCAGGAAACCGGCGGCTCCGGCCTCCATGGCGCGGCGCAGATAGCCGGGGCGGCCGAAGGTGGTGAGGATCAGGACCCGGCACTCCGGGAGCTCGTCACGAAGGAGCGCCGCCGTGTCCAGGCCGCTGCCGTCCGGCATCTCGATGTCGAGCAGTGCCACGTCGGGGCGGGTCCGCCGGGCCAGGGCGACCGCGGAGGCCGTCGTCGCGGCCTCGGCCACCACCTCGATGTCGGGTTCGAGATTCAGCAGCAGGGCCAGGGCGCCGCGCATCATGCCCTGGTCCTCGGCGAGCAGCAGCCTGATCATGCGGGGATCCTCGCTGTCAATTCCCAGCCTCCGCCCGCGGACGGTCCGGCGACGAGCGTGCCGCCCGCCGCGGAGAGACGTTCGGTGAGACCCCGCAGACCGTTGCCCGGCCCGGTGAAATCGGCACCGGCACCGCCCACCCCGTCGTCCGCGATGGTGAGCGTGCCGGTGCCCACGATGATGTCGCATCGGGTCGCCCGGCTGTGCCGCAGCACGTTCGTCACCCCTTCCCGCAACACCCAGCGGAACGCGTCGTCCACCGGCCGGCCGTCCTCCCGCACGCGCACCGCGATGCCGGCGTCGGCGAGCACGGCGCGCGCGTTCTCCAGCTCGCCGGCGAAGTCGCTCGCCCGGTAGCCGGTGACCGCCTCGCGTACCTCGGCCAGCGCGGTCCGGCCGATCCGTTCGATGTCGGCCGCCTCCACCGCCGCCCGCTCTCCGTCGGACGGCGCGAGGCGGCGCACCACCTCGGCCTTCACCACGATCAACGACAGCGTGTGCCCGAGCAGGTCGTGCAGGTCCTGGGCGAACCGCAGCCTCTCCCGCTCCACCACTGTCCGGGCCAATTCCTCTTGGGTACGGCGTAACTCCTCCACCAATCGGACGAAGCGCACGAAGGCGATGCTGGACGCCCCGGCCAAGGCCGTGAACAGCGCCGTCGGGGCGATCTCGCCGGCGGGCAGGTGGTGCGCGGCACCGATCACGAGTACCGCGAGGACGCTGCCACCTGCCCAGGCGAACGCCCGGGACGGGTGGGACAGTCCGATCGTGCCGGCGGTGCAGACATAGAGGAAAACGGTCAGCCAGTCACCGGCGTAGGCGGCGGCCAGACCGATACCGATCAGCGCGAGCAGGGCCAGGCCGGCGTGCTGCGGTCCCCGGCCGACCGGCAGGCCGGCGACCGGGATCGCCACCAGAGCCAGGTAGAGCAGCACGAAGACGATCAGGCCGGCGATCGCCACCGGGTTTCCGGCCGCCGCGCCGGCGGCCGGGAGGAGGAACCAGAGCCACGCCGTGTGGGCCGCCACGAGCGTGAATCCACGACGACGGCCACCCATGATCGCCACCGTAGCGGTTGTCAGCGAGGGGTGGTCGAGCGCCGGTAGGCGGCGGCCGCCAGCAGGGCGAACACGACGGTCCACGCCAGGAGCAGGGCCAGGCCGGTCACGGTCGGCAGCTCGCCCGCCGCCGATCGCCAGCCCAGCTCGGCGTAGCGGTAGGTCGGCAGGGTGTGTGCGAGCGCCCGGAGGCCGTCCGGGAAGTAGCCGGCCGGCGCCAGCAGACCGCCGAGGACGGTCAGCGCCAGGAAGACCAGGAAGTTCACCGACATGGCGATCTGCGGGGACAGCCCGTAGCCGATCGCGAGGCCCAGCAGCGCGAACGGGACGGTTCCGGCCCACATCACCAGCAGCAGGGCCGCCCATCGGCCGGGCGCCAGCTGCACGTGGTGCTGGAAGTGAGCGGCCACCCCGATGGCGACCACCGGCGGCAGCGCGGTCGACGTACCGATCAAGGCCTTGACCAGGACCACCCGCCCGGCCGGAAGCGGAGTGACGCGGAGCTGGCGCAGCCAGCCCGCCGCGCGCTCCTGGGAGACCGCTGAGCCGATCATGAGCACGCCCGCGACGGCGCCGTAGCAGGCCAGCCCGATCATGACGGCGACCGGCGCGGCCAGGCCTTCGAGGCGATCGCCCGCCGACCAGCTCGAGAAGATCAGGTACGTCGCCACCGGCCCGATGATCGAGAAGAACGCGATCCGGGGATCGCGGATCAGGCGGCGGAACTCGAATCGCAGGTAGGCGCGCACTAATGCTCCTTCTCGGTCAGTGCGAGGAACGCGGCGTCGAGGCTCCGCTGTCCCCCGGCCAGCTCGCGGATCTGCTCGGGGGTACCGTCGGCGACCACCCGACCGGAAGCGATCACCACGATGCGGTCGGCGAACTCGTCGGCCTCGTGCAGCTGATGGGTGCTGAACAGGACGGTGTGGCCGTTTCCGGCATAGTCGCGGATCGCCCGCCAGAAGGCGTGCCGGGTCGCGACGTCCATGGCCGTGGTGGGCTCGTCGAGCACCAGCAGATCGGGATCGCCGGCCAGCGCCACCGCGAACCGGGCGCGCTGGGACTCGCCGGTGGAGAGCCTGTCGAGCCGCCGGCCGGCCAGCTCGGTCAGGCCGGCCGCCGCCAGGATCCGATCGGTGTCCAGGGGGTGCGGATACAGCGCCCGGGTCAGCGCGATCACGTCCCGGACGGTGGCGCCGCCCACGAACCCGGCGTCCTGCAGCATCGCGCCGACCCGGCCGGCGCGGACCGCCTCGGCCGCCGTGCCGCCGAAGAGGGACACCGTTCCGGCGTCGGCCGCGGCGAGGCCCAGCATCATCGAGATCGTCGTGGTCTTGCCGGCGCCGTTCGGGCCCACGAGAGCCACGACGCTCCCCCGCTCGATGTCCAGGTCGAGGTCGTCGACGGCGCGGACCGTGCCGAACCGCCTGGTCATCCCGGTGAGGCGCACTGCCAGGTCATCCATGACCACCACGGTAGGAATCGGCGGGCGGCGGCGGCAGAGCGGCGAATACGCGACCGGCCGTGACAAATGTCCCGGCCGGTCGGCCCTCCGGTGGCGCGTGGCGCCGGCCGTCCCCGCGGCGACAGCTCACCGAAGCCGCCACCCGCCTGAGCCACACCCCGGGCGACGCCGAAGCCCTCGCCGAGATCACCGCCGCGGCCGACGAGATGACGGCGATAGCTCGGTCCGCGCCTCCCTGGTGTCCAGCTTCTCCAGGCCGCGGACCGCCCACCGGCTCAGCGTCTCGTCGAGCGAGTAGAGCTGTTCGACGAGGGTGGGCAGCGCCCGCTCCGAACGGCTCTCGCCGATCAGCTCGAGCATCCACGACGTCATGGCGTGGTCGGGTTCGGCCTTCGCCAGCTCGGCGTGGAACTCGGCGATCAGGTCACCGACGTGCTCGTCGATGTGGTCGAGGAGGTCGTGGAAACCCTCCTCGGCGGTCGCGCCGTCGCGGCTGCGCATCACCCGCATCCGGCGTTCGAACTGCTTGCTCACTCATCGATGATGAACGACACGGCGCGGAGCGACTATTCGCCCGGGTTGCCGAAGGCCTCGGCCGACACCGGCTGCCAGTCGCGCCAGGTTCGCAGCCTCTCCTCGTAGATGGCCTCGATCTCGGGGAAGAGGCGGCCGAGGATGAGCCTGCGGGGCGGGTCCTCGGCGTCGGCGAGGGCGAGGATCGCCGGTTTCGTGGCGTACGGGTCGCCCACCTCGAACTCGGTCGCCGTGTCGGTGCGGACCTGCTCGTACGCCGGCAGCCCGGCACTGTGGCGGGCGCCCCGGCGAAGCCAGTCCGTGGCGTACGGTCCCGGCTCGACGCAGGTGACGTGGATGCCGAAGGCCTCGACCTCCTGGACCAGCGACTCGGAGAGACCCTCGAGCGCCCACTTGGAGGCGTGGTAGGCGCCGATGCCCGGGTACGCGCGCACCCCGCCCTCGCTGGTCACCTGCAGGAGGCGTCCACCGCCCTGACGACGCAGCACGGGCAGGACGGCCTGGGTGACCCAGACGGCGCCGAAGAAGTTCGTCTCCATCTGCTCGCGCAGCTCCCGCTCGGTCAGCTCCTCGACCATGCCGAAGTGGCCGTAGCCGGCGTTGTTGACGACCACGTCGATCCGCCCGAACCGGCGCACCGCGGTGTCGACGGCCGCGAAGACGCCCTCCCGGTCGGTGACGTCGAGTTCCAGCGCCAGCGCGGTCTCCGGGAACCGCCGCGTCAGGCCGGCGAGCTTCGTGACGTCACGCGCGGTGGCGACGACACGATCGCCGCGTTCGAGGGCGGCCTCCGCCCAGAGCCGTCCGAAGCCGCTCGACGAGCCGGTGAGAAACCAGATTCTGCTCATGCACCCGAGTCTGGTCCGGCACCCAGCATGCCACCAGCGAATGTTGATCAAAGCAGGTATTCCGGGATGGCATGCTTGCGGGCATGAGCCTGGACGTCCATCCCCAACTGCTGCGGGCGCTGCGGGCGGTGATCGAGACCGGTTCGCTCACCGCGGCGTCCGAGCGTCTCGGGTTCACCCAGTCGGCGCTGTCCAAGCAGATCGCCGCGCTGGAGACGGCGGCCGGCACGCGGTTGTTCGAGCGCGGCCCGCGCGGCGTCGCGCCGACCGCGGCGGGTGAGCGGCTGGCCGCCCGGGCCGCGGCCATCCTCGACCAGTACGACGCCGCGCAGCGCGACCTCGACGACCTGCCGGCGCCGCTCGGTGGCCGCGTCGCGCTCGGCGGCTTCCCGGCCGCCGCCCTGGGGCTCGTGCCCCGCACGATCGCCCGGATCCGCGCCGGTCACCCCTCGATCGAGGTGGACTTCCTGGAATCGTCGACGCCGGTCCAGATCCGCCGGCTGCGGGCCGGCCGCCTCGACCTGGCGATCCTGGCGTCCGGCGAGGATCTGCCCGGCTGGGATCTGACCGGCATCGACGTCGAACCGCTGCCCGCCGGCGCACTCCTGCTCGCTGTCGGCCGCCGGCATCGGCTGGCCGGCGCCGAGCGGGTACCGGTCGCCGACCTCGCCGGGGAGGACTGGGTCGCGGGCCGGGGCGCACGGGGTGAGCCGCAGTTCGGCGCCTGGCCGACGGTTCCGGAACCCCGGGTGGTCGCGGAGCTCGGCGACTGGTCCGCGCGGTTCGGCTTCGTGGCGGCCGGGCTCGGCGTCACCACCGTCCCGCGCCTCGCCGCGGCCGCCCTGCCGCACGGCGTCGTCGGCGTCGAGGTGGACGACCCGGGCTGGCCGGGCCGCTCCATGGGACTCGCCCGCATCGGCGACCTCACCGCCCCGGCCGCCGCCGTCCGAGCGGCGCTGATCGAGGAGGCACACCTGGTGGCCGCCTACAGCCCCGGCGCGTCCCGGCCCGGCCACTGAGCCCACCGCCGCGTCATCCCGCCGAGCCGGCCAGAGACCAGCCGCCGACCAGAAGACCAGCCGCCGGCCAGGAGAGCGAGCCGGCAGGGTCATGCTGCCGTGCGCCGGGCGCTCACCCGAACCAGCCGGCGTCCAGGGCCGGGTTGTCGTCGACGAGGACCCACTCCTCCTCCACCTCGGCGACCTCCCAGCCGGCGCCGGTGAGCGCGCCGAGCAGGCCGGCGAGCGCCGCGGCGGCCTCCGGGCGGCCTGCGTCGTGGCGGCGTTGCGTCACGAACCTCTCCTGGACGCCGTCGGCGCGCACCCGCCTCGCATTCCGGGAGAGGTGTGCGTCGTGGGCGGCGGCGGTGACCCGTACGCGAGAAAGGTCTGCATCCGGGGGAAGCAGCAGCTTGATGTGGTGCTCGAAATAGAGGCCGGCGAGCGTGGCGGCCTCGGAGGCGGCGGCCTCCACCTTGAGCCGGGTGACGCGCACCCCCCGCGCCGCGAGCATCGACGCCGTCTGCCGGGCGTCGGCCTCGGCGGAGGCTGGCGTGCCGTCGCTGAGCCGGCTCAGCATCGGCTGGCTCGGCTGCTCCCCGCGGTCGAGCTGGATATGGGTGTATTTCATGCCGTGCGTGGCCGCCAGCGACGGCAGCTCGTCGGACGCGGCGGCCACCGTCAGATGAATCTCGTATCGACCCACGCGCGCAGGCTAGCCCCGGGGTACGACATTCGGCCGGCGGGTGGCGATCAGCAGCGTGATTCCGCCGGCGATCAGGGCGAGCCCGGTGAGGAGCAGGGCGGCCGAGCCGCCGGTGACCGGGACGGTGCCGGGTGGGTGCTCCGGTCGCGGTTCGTTGTCCTTCCCGGGTACGACCACCGTCGACGGCACCGTCGTCTCCACCGGATCGGCGGCCGCGGCGGTGCGGTCGCCGGTGACGCGTACCCGGTAGGTGTGCCTGCCCCGCTCCACCTCCTGCCGGGTGAGGTGGTAGACGTCCGAGACGCAGGCGACGGTCCCGCCGGGTGCCAGCCGGGTGGCCGGGCAGGTCACGGCCGACGGCAGTCCGGTGACGCGGATGTTGACGAGGGTGACGTTGCCGTCGTTGCGGACCGTCACGGTGGAGACGACGTCGTCGCGGATGCCGAGGCGGCCGTCGTGGTCGGTGTCGGTCCACTCGGTCTCCTGGACGGCGGTGAGGCGGGGTCTCGCGGCGGCGACCGGCACCGAGGCGGAGGCGGTGTTCGACGTGACGGTCCGGCCGGTGGACCAGGTGCCGGTCGCGGTCGCGGTGGCGGAGAGGGGCCGACTGTTGTCGATGTCGTCCTGGGTGACCCGGTACCCGCGGTCGGCGGCGCAGGTGACGGCCGCGTTGACGGACAGGCGGGTCTCGCCGCACCGGGCGCCCTCGACGGTGAGGCCGTGGACGGTCACGGTGCCGGTGTTGGTGACCTGATAGCGGTAGCGGACGACCTGCCCGAGATCGGCGGCCGCGAGGGTCCCGGCGGTGACCTCCGCCCACATCCTCAGGCGCAGGGCCGGGCGCGGCTCCGCCACGGACACGCTGACCCGGAACGGGCCGAAGGACATCCCCTCACCCACCACCCTCACCTCGTCGACGATCGGGACGGCCGCGTCGACGTCGCTCTGGGTCACCCGATATGTCCCGGAAGCGCAGGTCATGCTGCCGCGTACGGCGAGCCGTTCCAGCGGGCAGGTGATCGGCCCGACCCGGGTGGTGGCGACCGTGATGCCGGCCATCGGACGATTCCCGGAGTTGATGACCTCGTACGAGTAGTCGATGGTGTCACCGGTCTCGGCGGCGCCGTGGTGACCCGCCGGGCTCACGGTCGCGGTGGTGCGGACCCAGAGTGCGGGCGCGGCCACGAGGACGGGCACGGCGAGCTCGACCGGCCCGAAGCCGTAGTCCCGGCCGCCGGACCGGGCGGTGACGGTGACCTGGTTGCGGACGTCAGCGCCGGTGCTGACGTCGGTGTCGGTGACGGTGTAGGCGGCGAGCGTCGTGCAGGTCATCGTCGCGGCCGGGGCGAGGGTGTCGTGCGGGCAGGAGGCGGCGCCGAAGCGGGTGTCCGCCACGGCGATGTCGCGCATCGTGAGGGTGCCCGGGTTGGCGACCGTGAACGTGTAGGCGATGCGGTCGCCGGATTCGACGCCGTTGCGGTGACTTCCGGGGGTGACGGTGGCGGCGCCGGTGACGGTGAGCCGGGCGGTGCCGGCGGCGATCGGCACGGTGATCGCGGCGGTGGCCTGCGGGGTGGCGGCGCTCCGGGTGGGTGAGCGGCCCCCGGCCGTGGCGGTGCCGGTCAGGGTGCCGGCGTCCACGTCGGTCTGGGTCACGGTGTAGGCGCCGGCGTCGCAGTCCATGGAGACGCCGACCGCGAGGGTCGTGTACGGGCAGGTGGCGGCCCCGGCGAGGGTGTCGGCCACGGTGATGTCGCGCATCGTGACGTTGCCGGTGTTGCGGACCCGGTACTGGGCGTCGACGCGGTCGCCGGCCAGCACGCCTCCGGGCCGGAAGGTGCTGGTGACGGCGAGGGTGAGGGTGGGCGCCGAGCCGGTGACACCGACCGTGGCGCCGTCCTCGGCGAAGGCGACGGCGCTGCCCGGGGTGACGCCGGCGCCGGTGACGATGGCGTCGTTGACGATCGGCCGGTCGGCGTCGATGTCGTCCTGGGTGACCTGGTAGGGGCCGCCGAGGCAGGTGACGGTGCCGCCGGCCGGGACGCTCGGCGGGCAGGTCACGCCGGAGACGAGCGAGTCGGTGACGCCGAGGCCGGTGACGGTGACGTTGCCGGTGTTGGCGACGGCGTAGGTGTAGCGGATGTTGTCGCCGAGGGCCGCGCCGGTCGCCGGGCCGGCGGTGACGGTCATGCCGAGGCCGGGGGCCGGCGGCGCGACGGTCACCGAGGCGGTGAACGGCCCGTAGGTGTGGACCGTCGAGGTGGCGTCGGGGATGCCGGTGATGCTCACGGTGTTCGTGACGGCCCCGCCGCGGTCGAGGTCGGCCGGGGTGACGGTGTAGCGGTTCGCCGGCGGGATGGTGCAGGTCATCGTGTCGCCGATGGTGAGGGTGGTCCGCGGGCAGGTGATGCCGGTGACGGTGTCGTCGGTGAGGGCGACGCTGTCCATGTCGACGTTGCCGTTGTTGGTGACGGCGTACGCGTAGTCGATGCGGTCCCCGGCGGCCGCGGCGTGCTGGCGGGCCGGGACGCTGACGTCCGGCGTGATCACGGCGGCCAGCGAGGGCCGGGCCACGACGACCGGGACGCTCGCGGTGACCTGGGCGTACGGGACGGGTTCGAGGTTGGTGGTGGCCTGCGCCCTGGCGGTGACGACGTCGTTGATGGGCAGGCCGGTGCCGACGTCGGCGGAGTCGACGGTGTAGCTGCCGGCGGCGCAGGTGACGGTCGCGGCCGGGGCGAGGGTGGTGACGCCGCAGACGCCGGCGCCGCCGCGGGTGCCGCTCACCGCGATGCTCGTCAGGGCCAGGTTGCCGGTGTTGGTGAGCCGGTACTGGTAGGCGATGGTGTCGCCGGCCTCGGCGCCGATCGGGGAGCCGGACGAGAGCGTGGTCAGCACGTCGAGCCGGAGGGCGGGCGCGGCGGCGGCCGCCGTGACGGTCGCCGCGTCGGCGTTGTCACCCGGGTCGACCTCGGCGCTGCCCGAGGCGATGACCCGGCTCCAGTCGACGAGGGTGCCGGCGTTCTGCGCCGTGGCGGTGAGGGTGAGCTGTTCGGCGGGCGCGCCGGCGGTGACCTGCGGCAGCGTCCAGACCATCGAGGCGGTGTCGTAGCTGCCGGCGCTGGCCGAGCCGGTGAGCAGCACCAGGCCGGCGTCGGGTTCCTCGCGGACCAGCACGTCGGCGGCGTCGGACGGCCCGGCGTTGCTGACCCGGATCGTGAAGGTGACCTGGTCGGTCTGCACGACGGCGGCCGGGTTGACCGTCTTCACGATCCTCAGGTCGGAGCGGTGCTCGACATCGCGGGTGGTGGTGACCGTGTTGCCGGCGGCGTCCGGGTCGGGCGTGCTGGCCGAGACCGTCGCCGTCCGGGTGAAGACCGCGCTTGCGTACGAGGGGGAGAGCAGCACCCCGCCGAATTCGACCGTCCAGGTCGCCGAGGCGGCGAGGGACTGCCGGGTGCAGACGTAGATGCCGCCGTCGGTGGTGATGCCGCCCGGGGCGCCGTTGCCCTGGAAGGCGCAGGTGCCACCGGTCTGGGTGGCGACCGGGACGGGCCGGCCGGCCGGGATGGCCTGGCGCAGCACGACGCCCTCGGCGCGGGTGGGTCCGTCGTTGCCGACCGTGACGACGCCCTTGACCAGGTGGCCGGCGATGAGCGGCCGTCCGCCGTCGGTGTCGTTGGTGAGCGTCTGCGCGACGGTGAGGTCGGCCTGAAGCTCGATGGTGAAGGTGACGACCGAGGTGTCGTTCGCGGCGTTCGGGTCGGCGGTCGGGGAGATGACCGTGGTGCTGGACCGCTGGGTGCCGGCGGCCGCGGAGGCGCCGACCGTGACCGTGCCGGAGATCTTCACGACCGCGGAGGCGGACAGCACCGGGAAGGTGCAGGCCGTGGCGGTGCAGAAGGGCGAGGCCGGCCGGTTCACGGTGAAGCCGACCGGCACGACGGTGTTGAACGAGACGTTGGTGGCGGCCGACGGCCCGTTGTTGGTGACGGTGAGCGTGAACGGGACGGTGTCGCCGGGCTTCGCGCTGCTGGCCGCGATGGTGAGCTGCACGCCGACGTCGGCCTCGGCGGTGCCGGCCGACTGCACCGAGTGATTGTTGTCGGTGACGTCGGACTCCGGCGTGGACGAGGAGACCGAGACGGCGTTGTTGACGGCGCCCGTGCCGGTGGAGTCGAGCTGCACCACGATGGTGACGGTCCGGGGCACGCCGGGGTCGGTGTTCGGGATCGAGCACTCGACGGTGCGGGTCGCGGCCGCGAGCGCGCACGTGCCGCCGGAGGTGCTCGCGCTGACGAAGGTGCTGCCGGTGGCGATCGGGTCGGTCAGGACGATGTCGCGGGCGGTGGACGGCCCCTGGTTGGTCACGGTCGCGGTGTAGGTCACGGTCGCGCCGGCGACCGGGACCGAGGGCGAGTACGTCTGCGTCACGCGCAGGTTCGTCACCGTGACGACGGTCGAGCTCACCGACGTGGCGTTGTCGGCCTGGTTGATCTCGTAGGTGCCGCTGGCGGCCGACGCCGTGAGCGTCGCCTGCACGCCGGGGGTGGCCTGCGGGATCACCGTGCCGGTGATCGTCATGGTGGCGGTCGCGCCGGCCGCGAGGGACGGTATGTCGCAGGTGGCCACGTATCCGGAGACGCCGCACGTGCCCTGCGGTGAGGTCGCGCCGATACCGGTGATGCCGAACGGGACGACGGCGCTCGCCTGCACCGCCGCCGCCGTGTTCGGACCCTTGTTCACGATGCTGAGCACGGTGGCGGCGCCCTGGCCGGCGATCGTGCCGGGAGCCGAGACGGCCGCGGTGACGGCGAGGTCGGCCGCCGGCGCGACGGTGACCGCCGTCGCGGGGGACGTCGAGGTGACCGTGGCGTTGCTGAGCGGATCGAGGTACGGGACGGCCGCGTCGTTGCTGATGACGGTCGCCGCCACGGCCGCTGTCACCCGTACCTGATAGCTGAATGATCTCGACTCCCCCACCGGGACCTGACCGCCGGAGCTCGCGCCCGCGCCGGCCCCGGCACGGACCCGGACCGTGCGCGACGCCGCGTCGTATTCGCCGGTGTCGGAGTCGGCCGCGTCGGACACCGTCGTCGTGGCGGACCCGGTGATCGATTTGAGAGAGCCGGGTACGAAGGTCACGCCGGCCGGCAGGTCGTCGGTGAGGATCACGTTCTTGGCCGGGTTGCCGCCCTGGTTCACGGCGTTGACCGTGTAGGTGAGCACGTCGCCGACGTTGGCGGTCGCCGACGAGACCGCGGCGGTGGTGAGCAGGCAGGGCGCGTTGCCGAACGAGATGGCGTCGAGGAAGTTGCCGTGCGTCGGCTTGTTCTGCGCGGCCGAGATCGAGTCGAACGCGAACCGGGTGGTGGTCTGCCCGGACGGGACCGTGTAGGTGCCGGCCCAGGTGCCCCACGCGGCGGCGCCGTCGGAGATGAGCGGACCCTGCTGGACGAGGGTGCCGCCGGGCGGGCCGATCTTGGTGGCCATCACGTCGGTGCCGAGCCGGCCGCGGTGCTTGAGCTCCCAGCGCAGCGTCTGGCCGGGCGTGGTCGGCAGATCCTGGTAGAGCTGGGAGACGTAGTTCGCGTTGAGCTCCACGAACTGACTGCCGGACCCGGCGTTGAAACCCTGCCGGACCTCGCGCCAGTGCTCGAAGACCCGGTCCGGGGCGGTGGTCTTCCAGCCGGGCATGTCGCCCTCGGGGATCAGCGACATCGAGTTCGGGGCGAGCACCGGGGCCTCGAAGTCGCCGTTCGCGATCGTGACCGGTGTGGGGCAGGTGGTCGCGGCGGCCCGGGCCGGCGCGGTTCTCTCGTACGCGGGGAGCAGCAGAAAGAGCGCACCCAGCAGCACGGCGGCGCCGAGGCGCCCGACACCCTTCACAGTCCGCGACGTTATGCCGTAAGAGTGCTCTTCCTGGCGATTTCGCGCGTTTTGGCCCGGCAGGGCCCGGCAGCCGCTAGTGCACCACCGGGCCGGTTCCGGCTCAGTAGCTCTTCTCCAGTTTGCGCAGCGCGCGCTTGGTGAGCTTCTTCAACTCGGCGACGGTCGGCTCGACGTTGCCGACCAGCGCCACCGTGGCGTAGACGTCGCCGTCGGCGATCGCGACCAGCTTGCCCGGCACCGAGACCTGGTAGTCGCCGTCCTTGAGCGTCACGATCATGGTGAGCGCCTGCGAGTCGTCGCCGACCGCCGGGAACCGCGGCAGGGCCGACATCTCGATGCCGAGGGTGTCGCTCTTGACGACCGGGCAGCGCTTCACCATCTCGCGGGTGTCGTCGACCATGCGCCGGGCCAGCTTCCGGCCGGTGTCGGCGAGGGTCTGCAGCAGCAGCGGGCCGGTGTCGCCCTTCATGAAGGCGGCGAACTCCAGCTTGATCTTCTTGTCGGCCTCGGCGACGGCGGCCTTCTCCGGCGGCGCGCCCTTCACCGGGGTGATGGTCGGCGCGGGCGCGTCCTTCACCTTGTCCTTCAGCGGCGGCGGCGCCGGGAGCTCGCACGGGTCGCCGCCGAGCCGGTTCGGGTCGAGCGCGCCCGGCAGCAGCCCGCCCATCAGGGCGGCGTCGAAGGCGGCCCACCCCTTCGGCAGATCCTCGTCGGTCAGCAGCGCGTCGGTGAGCTTGCCCTTCGGCGGCGGTTTCGCCAACGACCCGGCCGCCGTCGCGGCGAGGCCAGGCCCAGTGAGGCCAGACACAGTGAGGCCAGACGCAGCGGAGCCGGACGCAGCGGAGCCGGACGCAGCAGATCCAGTCGCCGCAGACCCAGACGCCGCGAGACCGGGCGCGGCGAGCGCGGGAGAGGCGAGAGCCGGCGCGGTGCGGCCGGGCACGGTGGGCGCGGGGTCGGTGGCCGCCGGGCTCTCGGCCGGGGAGGCGAGGGCGTTCGTCGCGGCCGGGGCGATCAGGCCGGCGGCGATCGAGGCGACGACGGCGTGTTTCAGGAATCCCATAAACTCACCCTAAGCGGGCTTATCGGGGCGTTCCGGAAGGTCGCTGATTTCGAAGACGGCCACCCGGCCGGCGGCCGCCGCGAACTCCTCCGGATCGGCGCGGGTGACGAGCCCGAGCTTCACGAAGAACGGCACCCCGCCCGGCACCTCGGCCGGAAACGCCCGCATCACCGACCGCTTGACCTGCGGATCCGCGACCTCGCGCAGGGTCACCGGCACGCTGCGGCGGCCGGACGACAGCTCGCCCCGGCCGGCGGCACGGACGTTGCGCGCCCAGTCGCCCGCGGGCAGTCCGGCTACGACGTACCGATGACCGGAAATCGTCAGAGGGGAGACCGGTGTCGGCCGGGGCACCCCGGAGCGGCGGCCCGCCACGGTGAGCACGTGGATGGTGCCGAGCCGCAGGCCGAGGCGGTTCAGGGCGCGGCGGCTCGGGCCGCGGCGGACTTCGGGGCGGCGGCCGACGAGGTCGACGACGCGGCCGCCGCACGGCTCGGGGTCAACCAGACCGACCTGCGCATCCTCGGGCTGATCGGCGCGGCCGGGACGATGACGGCCGGACGGCTGGCCGAGGCGGCACGCCTGAGCCCGGCCGCCACGACCGCGGCCATCCAGCGCCTGGTCACGGCCGGCCACCTGACCCGGGAGATGGACCCGCGGGACCGGCGGCGCGCGGTCGTGGCGCTCACCGCGGCGACCCAGGAGCTGATCGCCCGCGTCTACGGCCCGATCGGTGAGGCCGGCGACGAGCTGCTCGGCGGCTACTCCCCCGCCGAGCTGGAACTGATCACCCGATTCCTGCGGCAGGGCTGCGCCATGCAACGGGAGCAGGCCGAGCGGATCCGCGCGATGAGCGAGGATGACTTCTAGAGCATGCCCCGCAGCGTGGCGACGTCCCGGACGCGGGACGACCGGGTGGTGGCGAGCGGCGACACCAGCAGCGTCGTCACCCCGGCCGACTCCAGCTCGCCGAGCCGCCGCCTGATCTCGTCCGGGCGCCCCACCAGCGACGTCGCCGCCACGAGGTCGTCCGGGACCGCGGCGGCCGCCTCCTCCCGCCGCCCGCTGAGGAACAGCTCCTGGATGCGCGCCGCCTCGTCCGGATAGCCGTACCGTTTCACCAGGTCGTTGGAGAAGTTCCGGCCTCGCGCGCCCATCCCGCCGAGATAGAGCGCGAGCTGGGCGCGGTGCGCTCCGAGGAGCGCGGGTGTCGCTTCCGCGATCGCCATGGGTACGGGGACCGACACGTCCAGCGGTTCGAGGCGGGGGTCGCGCCGGCGCAGCCCGTCGGCCAGCGCCTCACCGAACACCCGGGTGGCCGCCCGAGGGTCGAAGAAGAGCGCCTGCCAGCCCTCGGCGATCTCGGCGGCGAGCGCGACGTTGCGCGGTCCCATGGCCGCCAGCAGCACCGGGATCCGATCCCGGACCGGCCGGTTGATCAGCTTGAGCGGTTTCGCGTAGTCCCCCGGCCGCGGGATCCGGTAGTGGTCGCCGGCGAACTCCAGCACCTCGCGCCGCCACACCCGCCGGCAGATCTCGACGACCTCGCGGGTGCGGGCGACCGGCGCGTCGTACCGGACGCCGTGGAAGCCCTCGATCACCTGCGGCCCGGAGGCGCCCAGCCCGAGCGAGAACCGGCCGCCGGAGACGTAGTCGATGCCGGCCGCCGTCATCGCCGTCAACGTCGGGGTCCGGGTGTAGAGCTGCATCACCCCGGAGGCGAGCCGCATCGTCCGGGTCCGGGCCGCCAGGAAGCCCAACTGGCTGACCGCGTCGAAGCTGTACGCCTCGGGCACCACGACCAGCTCGGCCCCGGCCTCCTCGAATGCGACGACCTCGTCGACGGTGTCGGCGAACCCTTCCCCGCTGTAGCCGATCTGGATCCCCAGACGCATCAGTCGTGCACGATCACTTGGCGGATCACGTCGCCGCTGCCGAGCGAGGCCAGCGCGTCCCCGACCTGGTCGAGCCGCAACCGGCGGCTGATCATGCCTTCGACGTCGAGCCGGCCGGCCCGCCAGAGGCTGAGCAGCCGGGGGAAGTCGCGCGGCGGGTCGGCCGAGCCGTACAGCGACGGGATGATCGACTTGCCCTCGAAGAGCAGCTCGAACGGGCTGAACTCGACCTGGTGCTCGGCCCGCCCGGCGCCGACCACGACCACGGTCCCGCCGCGGCGGGCGGCGCTCCACGCGGCGCGCAGCGTCTGCGGGACGGCGACGACGTCGAACGCGTAGTCGAAGCCCTCTCCGCCGGTCAGCCCGGTCACGAGATCGCCGAGGCCGTCCGGCGCCGTCGAGTGGGTGGCGCCGAACCGCAGCGCCTGCTCGTGCCGCGCCGGAACCGTGTCGACAGCGACGATGAGCGACGCGCCGGCCACCCGGGCGCCCTGCACCGCGGCGATCCCGACGCCGCCGCAGCCGATCACCACGACGGTGTCGCCGGGCCGCACCCGGGCCGTGTTCACCACGGCCCCGACGCCGGTCGTGACGCTGCAGCCGATCAGGGCCGCCACCTCGTACGGCACGTCGTCGCCGATCTGCACGGCGCCGGCCCGGGGCACCACCATCTCCTCGGCGAACGCGCCGCAGCCGGCCATCCCGAAGACCGGCGTCTCGCCGGCGGTGAACCGGGGCATCACGTAGCCGGCCATCACGTGGGTCATGCACAGGTACGGCTCGCCCAGCCGGCAGTGCGCGCAGGTCCCGCAGGAGGGCAGCCAGTTGACCGCGACCCGGTCACCGGCGGCCAGGTCCTCGACGCCGTCCCCGACCGCGATCACGTCGCCGGCGGCCTCGTGGCCGAGCACGGCCGGCACCGGTTGCGGCAGGCCCCCGTTGAGTGCGGACAGGTCGGAGTGGCAGACGCCGGACGCACGGACCCGGAGGTGCACCTCGCCGGGGCCGGGACCGAGAACGGTCACGTCGTCGCGGATGTCGAGCTTTTCGTCGCCGATCGTGTGCAGAACCGCCGCGCGCATCCCGGCACCCCCTCGAAAGTAGAACGCGTTCTACGCTATCGAGGGAGCCGGTACCAAGCAAGCGTTAGGCCGCCCCGCATAATGACCTGGTGACAACCCCGAAGAGCTCCGAGCGGCGCGCCCACCTGGTCCGGCTGGCCGGCGACCTGTTCGCCGAGAAGGGCTTCCGGGCAACGACCGTGCGGGAGATCGCGGACGCGGCCGGGATCCTGTCCGGCAGCCTGTACCACCACTTCGACTCGAAGGAGTCGATCGGCGACGAACTGCTCAGCGCGTTCCTCGACGACGTGCTGGCCGGCTACCGCGCGGTCGCCGCCGAGCCGGACCCGCGGACCGCGATCGAGCAGATCGTGCGGTCCAGCACCGCGACGCTGAGCCGGCACCGGGCCGCGCTCACGATGCTGCAGAACGACTGGGCGTACTTCGCCGGCCAGCCCCGGTTCGCGTACCTGCGGACGGCCATGAAGGAGATCGAGCAGACCTGGATCGACCAGCTCGGACGCGGGACGGAGTCCGGCCTGTTCCGCGCCGACCTGGACGCCCGGCTGACCTACCGGCTGCTGCGCGACATCCTCTGGATCCCCACGTCGTGGGCCCAGTCGAAGAACGCGTGGACCGACGAGCAGATCGTGGACGGTCTGCTCCGGCTGCTCTTCGACGGCATCACCTCTCGCCCCTGACCGCGGATCGGTCTAGCCTGAACGAACCAAGCAAGCGTTTGGTTCGAGGGAGGCGCGATGGGGCGGCTCGACGGCAAGGTCGCACTGATCACCGGTGGCGCGCGGGGCATGGGCAAGGCGCACGCCCGGCACTTCATCGCCGAGGGCGCCCGCGTCGTGATCGGTGACGTGCTCGAGGAGAAGGGCCACCGGGTCGCCGAGGAGGCCGGCGCCGTCTTCGTCCGGCACGACGTGAGGAGCGCCGACGACTGGAAGGACGCGGTCGCCACGGCGCTGTCGGCGTTCGGGCGCGTCGACGTCCTGGTCAACAACGCCGGCATCCTGCGGCACGCCCCGGTCGCCGAGATGACCGAGGACGAGTTCCGCACCGTCCTCGACGTCAACCTGGTCGGCACCTGGCTCGGCATCCGCGCGGTCGTCCCGGCGATGCGCGAGGCCGGCGGCGGCTCGATCGTCAACATCTCGTCGATCGAGGGCATCGCCGGGGCGGCCGGCCTGTCCGCGTACAGCGCCAGCAAGTTCGGCGTCCGCGGCCTCACCCGCTCGGCCGCGCAGGAGCTCGGGCCGCTCGGCATCCGGGTCAACTCGGTGCACCCCGGCGGCGTGATGACGTCGATGGCGCTCGCCGCGGCGCAGACGATGACCGCCGTGGACGGCAGCGGCTTCCTCAAGCAGCTGCCGATCGCCCGGTTCGCCGAGCCTGTCGAGATCTCCCGGCTGGTCGCGTTCCTCGCCTCGGACGAGTCGTCGTACACCACGGGCGCCGAGTTCCTGGCCGACGGCGGGCTGCTCAGCGGACCGGGGTACTGACATGCCCGTCGCCATCGTGACCGGCGCCGGGCAGGGGCTCGGCCGCGCCGAGGCGACCGCCCTCGCGGCGGCCGGATACCGGGTCGTCCTCAACGACCTGCCCGGTGACGCGCTGGACGAGACCGTCGCGGCGATCGGCGGCGAGGCCGTCGCCTGCCCCGGCGACATCGCCGAGTGGTCCACCGCGGAGACCCTGGTCCGCACTGCCGTGGACACGTTCGGCGGCCTGGACGTGCTGGTCAACAACGCCGGCGTGCTGCGCGACCGGATGGTGTTCGCGATGAGCGAGCAGGAGTGGGACACGGTCGTGCGGGTGCACCTGCGCGGGCACTTCGTGACCACCCGGCTCGCCACGGCACACTGGCGCGACCTGGCCAAACGCGACGGTCGTCCGCCGTACGCGAGAATTGTCAACACGTCGTCCGAGGCCTTCCTGCTCGGCTCGGCGGGGCAGGCGAACTACGCTGCCGCCAAGGGCGGCATCGTCGCCCTGACGCTCGCGACGGCGCGTGGTTGCGCCCGCTACGGCGTACGCGCGAACGTCATCTGCCCGCGCGCCCGCACCGCCATGACGGGCGACCTGATGGGACCGCCACCGGACGGCCCCGACCCGCTGGCGCCGGAACACGTGACCCCGCTCGTCCTGCACCTGGCCGGGCCGGCCGGCGACCGGATCACCGGCGAGGTGTTCGTCGTGCACGGCGGCGTCGTGGCGCTGCTCGGGCCGCCGACCGTCCGGGCCGCCTTCCACGCCACGACCGGCGTCTGGTCCCCGCACGAGCTGGAGGCCGCGCTCAGCACCGTCTTCACCGAGGACCCGCCGCGGCCCGGCTTCGTGTGCGAGGAGACCCTGCCGCTGGCCGGCACGACGATCGGGTTCCCGTGAAGCAGCGCGACACGGTGTCGATGGCCGGCGACGAGGTGACCGGCCTGCTGACGGCCGCCCGCAAGATGCACCTCGCCACGATCAACCCGGACGGCACCCCGCACCTGGTCACCATGTTCTTCGGCCTGTCCGGCGGCCGGATCGCCTTCTGGACCTACCGCCGCTCGCAGAAGGCCCTCAACCTGGCCCGCGATCCGCGCGTGACCTGCCTGGTCGAGGAGGGCGAGGACTACTTCGCCCTGCGCGGCGCCCAGATCTCCGGCGTCGTGGACCCGATCGGCGACCTCGCCGGCGTCACCGCGGTCGGCAGGCTCATCGCGGCCCGCATGCCCGACGTGCCGGCCGAGGCGCTCGACGCGTACGTCGCCCAGGCCGCCCGGAAGCGGACCGCCTACCTGGTGGAGCCGCGGCGCGTGGCGAGCTGGGACCACCGCAAGCTCCTCGAAACCTAGACCGTCGTCGCGTTCACGATCTCCTGGAGGGCGGCGACGTGGGCCTTGTACGCCTTCAGCCCCTGGCGCGTCATCGACAGCCACACCCGCCGGGTGTCCGAGCCGAGACGCTCCTGCTTCACGTAGCCCGCGTCGACGAGGGCGGCGACCTGCTTGCTCAGCGCCGACGGGCTCAGGTCCAGGTGTTCCTTGATGACCGACAGCTCGAGGGTGCTGCCGGCGACGAGCATGGCGCAGATCCGCAGCCGGTGCGCCGGATGGATGATCGGGTCGAGCTCCGCGGTCACCGGGGCGCCCCCGTCGAGCGCCGGTGCGCCACGCCGCCGGCCAGGTAGAGCGCTGCCGCCGCGACGGCGAGCACGACGATCGGCCAGGTCTGCGCGGTGACCTCGGCGACCACGAACGCGCCCAGCAGGCAGGCCATCGCGGCGCCGGCCAGCCCGAGGAAGAGCCGGCTGGTGGGCAGCGTGTACGGCGTGCCCATCCGGTAACCGGCCAGCACGTTGACCGCCATCAGCACGGCGCCCGCGGCGAGCAGGTAGACGAAGCCGTCCTCACCGAACGCGAAGCTCAGCGTCATGGCGCCGAGCAGCAGGGCGTTGACCGGGTAGATCCAGGTGGGCCACGGCGTGTCCCGCACGGCGCGCTGGGCGGTGTCGATGGACGCCAGGGCCTCGCGAGCCTCGGCCGGGTTCGGAACCTGCGTGTTGTTTTCCATGCCGGAAACTATCGCAGATGTTTTCCATGTTGGCAACCTTCAACCAAGCGGAAAACATCCCGGCCCGCGTCTAGACTGCTCGACCATGTCCGCTTCCACGCCGCAGGGGCGGCCCCGCGATCCCGAGGTCGACGAGCGGATCACGAAGGCCGCCGCCGAGGTGTTCGGGTCCCAGGGGTGGGCCGGGTTCTCGGTGGACGCCGTGGCGCGCCGGGCCGGGGTCGGCAAGGCGTCGATCTATCTACGCTGGCCGAACAAGGAGGCGCTGCTCGTCGCGGCGCTGGCCGGCCGGCTGTCCGGGGTCAAGGACATCGACACCGGCTCGGTGCGCGACGACCTGGTGGCGCTGGCCCGGCAGGTGCTGGACGCGTTCCTCGGCGAGGACGGCGGCGCGGTGCTGCGGCTGACCATCGAGGCGGCGAGCGTGCCGGCCGGGCAGGAGCATCTCGACCGGTTCCTGCAGTCGCAGGCCACGGCCGCCCGCGCCATCGTGCGACGCGGGATCGACAGGGGGCAGCTCGGGCCGGACACCAGCGTGACACTGCTGCTCGACACGATCAGCGGGGGTGCGCTCAACCACGCCCTGGTCGCGCCGGCGCGGCTGCGCGACCAGGTGGCGGCGGGCGCCGACAAGTACGCCGAACAGCTCGTCGACTTCGTCCTGCGCTCAGTGACTCCCGCTGAGGACTGAGCCGGCGCCGGCGGTGAGGGCGGTGCCGTCCCCGGTCCAGGACAGCCGGCCCTCCCGGACCAGCAGTTCCACGTGGGCGGCGGTCTCCGCGATCGCGCCGACCTTCATCGGGCCGATCTGCTCCCACGGCCGGGACCAGGTCAGCGCCGAGGCGAGCTGCCAGATGTCCGGGCTGCCGAGGCGCTCGGTGACGGCGACGATCTCGTCGCAGCGGTCGCGGTGGTGGGCGTCGAGCTCGGCGCAGCGGGCCGCGATGCCCCGGAAGCGGCGCTCGTGGCCGGGCAGCGCCTCGCAGTCGTCGTAGGCGGCGACCTTCGCGAGCGAGGCGAGGTAGTCGGTCAGCGGATCGCCGCCGGTCAGCTGCAGGCCGATGTTGGGGCTGATCCGGGGCAGCACGTGGTCGCCGGTGAGCAGCACCTGGGCGTCCGGCTCGAGCAGGCAGAGGTGACCGGGTGTGTGCCCGGGGGTCCAGAC
This sequence comes from Actinoplanes sp. NPDC023714, assembly GCF_040639855.1. Classification (NCBI taxonomy): domain Bacteria; kingdom Bacillati; phylum Actinomycetota; class Actinomycetes; order Micromonosporales; family Micromonosporaceae; genus Actinoplanes; species Actinoplanes sp. NPDC023714. The sequence goes on along the minus strand of NZ_JBFAAR010000009.1, from coordinate 16,386 downwards.
CGCCTGGAGGCGGCGGCCTTCCAGGGGTACGAGGTCACCGTCCTCCAGCAGCACGGTCGCGTCGGCGAGGGGCGCGAAATGGGCGTCCACGGCCGCTCCGAACGTACCCATGAGGCTCTTGATCTCGAAGTCGGGCACGCGCAGGGAGCGCATCCAGTCGCCGAGGGCGCGGCTCGGCGCGGTCTCCCGGTCGCGCAGCATCGACGCGCGCTCGGCCGGATGCATGGCGATCCAGGCGCCGGACGCGTCGCGGAGCCGCCCGGACAGCCCGTGGTGATCGGGATGGACGTGGGTCAGGACGATGCCGGTCACGTCGGCCGCCGTGGCTCCGGCCGAGGCCAGGCCGTTGACCAGCGCGTTCCAGCCGGCGTCGCTGTCCCAGCCCGGGTCGACCACGACCAGGCCGGAATCGCCGGGGATGAGATAGGTCAGCGTGTAGCGCAGCGGGTTGTTCGGAATCGGGACCTCGACGGCGACGAGCCCACCGGGAAGACGTTCCACGTGCACCCCTTCCTAGACGACTGTCGTCTAGGAAGGTGAGGCTACATCATCTCGTCGGTCGTCGGGATCAGCACGGTCTTGAGCTCGGTGTACGCCTCGATCGACGTGCGGCCGCCCTCCCGGCCGAGACCGGACCTGCCGAAGCCGCCGAACGCCACGTGCGGCTCCAGCTGGTAGCCGTTGACGCCGACCGTCCCGGCCCGCACCGCCCGGGCGAGACGCATGGCCCGCTTCACGTCACCGGTCCAGACCGTGGCGGCCAGCCCGTAGGAGGTGTCGTTGGCGAGCCGCACCGCCTCCTCCTCGTCCTCTGTTCCTTTTCCGCCGAACGGCACGACGGCCAGGACCGGCCCGAAGATCTCCTCGCGGGCGATCGTGGCGTCGTTCGAGACGTCGGCGAAGACCGTGGGCTGCACGAAGTTGCCGGCCGCGAGCTCGCCGCCGGGCCGGCCGCCGCCGACCACGAGCCGCGCGCCCTCCTCCCGGCCGCGCTCGATGTAGCCGAGGACCCGCTCCAGCTGCCGCTCGTTGATCAGCGGCGAGGCGGTGGTCTCCGGGTGGAACGGGTCGCCGTAGTTCACGAGCGCGGCCATCGCCTCGGTGATCGCCAGGAACTCGTCGTAGACGTCGCGGTGCACCAGCGCCCGGGTGTGCGCCACGCAGGCCTGCCCGGAGAGGCCGAGGGTGACCGTGCCCATCGTGGTGGTGGCGGCCGCGTAGACGTCGGCGTCCGGGAAGACCAGCGACGGGCTCTTGCCGCCGAGCTCGAGGCTGGTGCGGCGGACCCCGTTCGCGGCGGCGGCCAGGACCCGCTGCCCGACCGCGCGGCTGCCGGTGAAGGTGATCTTGTCAACGAGCGGGTGGTTGATCAGCGCGTCGCCGGTCGGCTCGCCGGGACCGGTCACCACGTTGAGCACGCCCTCGGGCAGGCCGGCCTCGGCGACGATCCGGGCCAGGCGCAGGGCGGAGAACGTCGCGTACTCGCTCGGCTTGAGCACCACCGTGCAGCCGGCCGCGAGCGCCGGGGCGAGCTTCTGCGCGGCGAGCAGCAGCGGGCCGTTCCACGGGATGATCGCGGCGACCACGCCGACCGGCTCGCGCATGGTCAGCACCAGGTGCTCGCCGCCCTGGTAGCCGGGGAGCGTCTCGCCGGCCAGCTTGTCGACCCAGCCGGCGTGGTGCTCGAAGACGTCGGCCACGCATTCGACCGACATCGCGTACGTCTCGCCGAAGCTGACTGGCACCCCGTTGTCGAGGGCCTGGGTGGCCTGGAGATCGACGGCGTCGGCGCGGATCGCGTCGGCGATGCGGCGCAGCACGCGGATGCGCTCCTTCGCCCGGGTACGAGGCCAGGGGCCCTCGTCGAACGCCCGGCGGGCCGACCGCACCGCGGCGTCGACGTCCTCGGCGGCCGCCACCGCGAACGCGCCGACCTCCTCGCCGGTGGCCGGATGCGGATGGACCCACGTACGGCCGTCGGCGGCCGGCCGCCAGGCGCCGCCGACCAGCAGCTCGCCGGTGGCGATGCCGAGCTCGTCGCGCTTCGCCTTGATGGAGACAACCATGGCCGCCGCACCTCCGAATGAAACGTGTTCTAGTTTCCCGGTTGCCTGGACCCTACGCCCGCGTGCGCAGCTCCGCCAGGTAGGCCGGCCACTCTCCTCCGCCGTGCACCGCCAGGGCCGCGCCGCTCACGTAGCCGGCCAGCGGCGACGCCAGCAGCAGGCACGCCCCGGCGACGTCCTCGGGCGCGGCGGGCCGGCCGGCCGGGACCGCGCGGGCCGCGATCGGGTCGTGCCCGCCCTCCGAGACCGGGCCGACCACGAGGCTGTTCACCCGGACCTTCGGCCCCCACTCCACGGCCAGCGACGCGGCGAGGTGCAGCAGCCCGGCCTTGGCGGCGCCGTAGGCGGCCGTCCCCGGCGACGGCCGCATGCCGCTCACACTGCTGATCATGAGGATGACCCCGCCGCCCGGCTGGTCGCGCATCGCCGCGTTCGCCGCCTGGCTGACGTGCAGCGGCGCGGTCAGGTTCAGGTCGATCACGGCGGCGTGCAGCCGGGGCGAGGCCACGTCGGCGAAGACCTGCGGCGCGCCACCGGCGTTGTTGACCACCACGTCGAGCCGCCCGTGCCGCCGCACCGCCTCGGTCACCAGCGCGGACGCCTGGTAGGGGTCGCGCACGTCGGCGCGGAAGAAGTCGTCGGCGGCGCCGTCGGGCTGGTTGCGGCCGCAGACCAGGACCCGCGCGCCGGCGGCCCGGAAGGCCCGGGCGATCGCGGCGCCGATGCCGCGGGTGCCACCGGTGACGATCACCGAGCGGCCGGTGAAGTCCAAGGCGTCCATGCAGATCGATCCTTCCTCACCAAGCAAGCGCTAGGTTACGCTCGCCGACATGGGCGTGCAGCTTCATCGAGGCGCGGTCGCCGAGGTCGTCATCGACTTCCCGCCGGTCAATGCTGTGCCGTCGTCCGGCTGGCGGGAACTCGCCGGGGCGCTCACCGCAGCGGGCGCGGATTCGGGCACCCGGGCCGTGATCCTGGCCGCCGAGGGGCGCGGCTTCTGCGCCGGCGTCGACATCAAGGAGATGCAGCGGACCGCGGGCCACGAGGCGCTGCTCGCCGCGAACCGGGGGTGCGCCACGGCGTTCGCCGCCGTCTACGAGTGCCCGGTTCCGGTCATCGCGGCGGTGCACGGGTTCTGCCTCGGCGGCGGGGTGGGGCTGGCCGGCAACGCCGATCTCGTGGTCGCCGCGGAGGACGCCGTCTTCGGACTGCCCGAGGTGGACCGCGGAGCGCTCGGGGCGGCCACGCACCTGGCCCGGCTCGTTCCGCCGCAGCTGATGCGGACGATGGTCTACACGTGCCGGACGGTTCCGGCTCGGGACCTGCATCGATTCGGGACGGTTCTGGAAATCGTGGCTCCGGCCGAATTGCGGGCGGCGGCGCGAATGGTGGCCGCCGAGATCGCGGGGAAGGATCCGGTGGTCGTACGGATGGCGAAAGAGGCGCTGAACGGGATCGATCCGGTCGACGTGAAACGGTCCTATCGATTCGAGCAGGGATTCACGTTCGAGCTGAATCTGAACGGGGCGGGCGACCGGGCCCGGGACCGGTTCGTGGAGAAATGATGAATCCCGATGAGATCGCCGCGGAGATCCGGGACGGGATGACCGTCGGGATCGGCGGGTGGGGGTCGCGGCGGAAGCCGATGGCGCTGGTCCGGGCCATGGTGCGGGCCGGCCTGCGGGATCTCACGATCGTCACCTACGGCGGCCCGGACGTGGGCATTCTGACGGCTGCCGGATGCGTCCGCCGGGTGGTCACCGGGTTCGTGTCGCTGGACAGTATTCCGCTGGAGCCGCATTTCGGAAATTCCCGACAATTCGGAAATGTCGGGCTTGCGGAGTATGACGAGGGCATGCTCTATTGGGGTCTCCTGGCGGCGGCCAATCGTCTGCCCTTCCTGCCTCTCCGAGCGGGCCTGCGATCCGATGTCATGCGGGTGAATCCGGCGTTGAGGACGGTCCGATCGCCCTATGACGACGGCGAGGAACTCGTCGCCATGCCCGCTCTGAAACTCGACGTCGCGCTGATCCATCTGAACCGGGCGGACCGGGACGGGAACGGCCGCTATCTCGGTCCCGACCCCTATTTCGACGACCTGTTCTGCCTCGCGGCCTCCCGGCGCTTCCTCTCCTGCGAGCGGATCGTGCCCACCGCCGAGCTGATCGAAAGCGGTCCACCGCAGACGCTCCTGACCAACCGCTCGATGATCGACGCCGTGGTCGAGACCCCGCACGGCGCGCATTTCACCAGTTGCGTGCCCGACTACGGCCGGGACGAGGAGTTCCAGCGGGAGTACGCGACGACCGATTGGGCCACCTTCCGCTCGCGTTATCTGGACGGCGACGAGGCCGGCTATCAGAACGCGGTCCGGCAGAAGGCGGGCCGGCGATGACGGCCCGGCAGAAGGCGGGCCGGCGATGACGGCCCGGCAGAAGGCGGGCCGGCGATGACGGCCACCCGCGCCGAGGTCTGCGTCGCCGCGTGCGCCGAGGCGTGGCGCGGGGACGGCGCGATCCTGGCGAGCTTCGCCGGGGTCGTCCCGCAGCTCGGCGCCCGGCTCGCGCAGCTGACGTTCGCCCCGGACCTGCTGGTCACCGACGGCGAGGCCACCCTGCTGCGGGACGGCGCGATCGAGGGGTGGCTGCCGTACCGGCAGGTGTTCGCCCTGGTCGCGGCGGGCCGGCGGCACGTCATGATGGGCGCGAGCCAGCTCGACCGGCACGGCAACTCCAACATCTCCTGCATCGGCGACTGGCAGCGGCCGAAGCGCCAGCTCCTCGGCGTCCGCGGCGCACCCGGCAACACGATCAACCACACCACCAGCTACTGGATCCCGCGCCACTCCCCGCGCGTCCTCGTCGACCGCGTCGACATGGTCTCCGGCATCGGCGGGGACCGCGGCGCGCACGAGATCCGCGTAGTCGTCACCGACCTCGCCGTCCTCGACTTCGACTCCCCCGGCCACGCCATGCGCCTCCGCTCCACACACCCCGGCGTCACCGTCGCCGAGGTCGTCGCCGCCACCGGCTTCCCCCTGGTCATTCCCGGTCACGTGCCGCAGACGCGCGAGCCCACCGCCGAAGAGCTCCAGCTGATCCGCGAGCGCTTGGACCCCGAAGGCAGGCGAGACCGATGAGCCGCCCCGCGCGCCCCCGGACAGCGCTCTTCGCAGATCTTGGACGATCCGCCACCGGATTCGGTGGTCGGGCGTCCAAGATCGCGGAAACCGGAGAGGCACCCCGCCCGGCCGCACCGAGCCAGGCCGCGCCCACCCCAGATCTTGGACGGCTCACCACCGAATCCGGTGGTCCGGCGTCCAAGATCGCGGAAACCGGAGAGGCACCCCGCCCGGCCGCACCGAGCCAGGCCGCGCCCACCCCAGATCTTGGACGGCTCACCACCGAATC
>NZ_JBFAAR010000009.1:0-10811 GCF_040639855.1 Actinoplanes sp. NPDC023714 | reverse complement strand
CCGGTAGTTGGGCGTTCAAGATCGCGGAAACGGGAGAGGCGCCCCGCCGGGCCGCGCCGAGCCGGGCCGCACCGAGCCGGGCCGCGCTCCGCTCGGATCTTGGACGATTTGCCACCGGGTTCGGTGGTTGGGCGTTCAAGATCGCGGGGAGAGGGGAGGCGGGATGCTGCACCGCAGTCGGCCGGGCGGCGCTCAGCGCGGATCTTGGACTGGTTGGCACCGGAATCGGGGGGCGGGCGTTCACTATTGCGGAGAGCGGGAAACGGCGGGGCTCTCGACGGGTTGTCGGGAAATGAGGACCGCTCTCACCGAACTGCTCGGGTGCCGGCATCCGATCGTGCAGACCGGGATGGGCTACGTCGCGGGCGCCGGTCTGGTCAGCGCGGTCGGCGAGGCGGGCGGGTTCGGCATCGTCGCTGCCGCGACGATGACCGTGGAGCAGCTGCGGGACACCATCAGGGCGATCCGCTCGCGCACCGATGCGCCCTTCGGGGTCAATGTACGGGCGGACGCCCCGGACGCGGGTGAACGCGTCGACCTGCTGATCCGGGAGCGGGTCCGGCTCGCCTCGTTCGCCCTCGCCCCCGACCGTGACCTGATCAGAAAGTGCCACGACCACGGCGTACTGACCATGCCCTCGGTCGGCGCGCGGCGGCACGCCGAGAAGGTGGCCGGGTGGGGCGCCGACGCCGTGCTCGTGCAGGGCGGCGAGGGCGGCGGGCACACCGGCCCGGTGCCGACCACGCTGCTGTTGCCGCAGGTGGTGGACGCCGTCGACATCCCGGTGGTGGCGGCCGGCGGCTTCTTCGACGGGCGGGGACTGGTCGCGGCGCTCGCCTACGGCGCGGCCGGCATCGCGATGGGCACCCGGTTCCTGCTCACCACCGACAGCCCGGTCGGCATGCGCGTGAAACAGCTCTACCTCGACGCCGCCGTGACCGGCACGACCGTCACGACGCACGTCGACGGCGTCCCCCATCGGGTGCTGCTCACCCCGTACATCAGGGGTCTGGAGAAATCGGGAAGCGTCGGCGCGCTGCTGCGCGCGACCCGGCACGCGGTCGCGTTTCGCCGCCTCGCCGGGCTGAGCTGGCCGGAACTGATCAGGACGGGGCGCCGTGCGCGGCGAGGGCGCGCCATGAGCTGGGCTCAGACCATGCGGGCCGCAAGCACGCCGATTCTGTTGCGCACCGCGATGGTTGAGGGGCGTCCCGAGTACGGGGTGATGTCCGCGGGCCAGGTCACCGGGCTGATCGACGATCTACCGTCGTGCGCGGAGCTGATCGGCCGGATCATGAAGGAGGCGGACGAGCGGCTCGGGGCCCTCGGACGGCTCAGAGACGCTCGATGATGGTGACGTTCGCCTGACCGCCGCCCTCGCACATCGTGACCAGGCCGAACCGTCCATCGCAGCGCTCCAGCTCGTGCACCATGCCGACGAGCAGACGGGCGCCCGTCGCACCGAGGGGATGTCCGAAAGCGATCGCACCGCCGTTGACGTTGACGGTCGCCGGGTCGGCCTTGGTCTCCCGCAGCCAGGCGAGGGCGACGCTCGCGAAGGCCTCGTTGATCTCAAATCGCGAAATATCCGATATCTGGAGACCTGCGCGCTCCAGCGCGTACGCCGTGGCCGCGATCGGCGCTGTCAGCATGAGCACCGGATCGTCCCCGCGCGCCGAGATGTGCCGGATCCTGGCCCTCGGCGTCAACCCGTGCCGCCGCACCGCCCGCTCGTTCGCGACCAGCAGCGCGGCCGCGCCGTCGGCGATCTGGCTGGATGTCGCGGCGGTCGTGACGCCGCCCTCGCGGAGCGGCCTGAGGGCCGCCATCCGCTCGCGGCTGGTGTCGCGGCGAGGGCATTCGTCCGTTGTCATGCCGGATATTTCGGATGTGACAAGCCCGCCGTCGATCGCGGCGACGGCCCGCCGATGGCTCTCCAGCGCGTACTCCTCGAGTTCGTCGCGGGTCAGGCCCCACCGCACGGCGATCTCGTCGGCGCTGCGGAACTGGCTCACCGGCCGGTCGCCGTAGCGCTCGGCCCATCCTCGCGAACCCTGATAGGGACCGGTCAGGCCCATCGCGCTGCCGATCGGCACCTGGCTCATGCTCTGCACGCCGCCCGCCACCACGAGATCGGCGGAACCGCTCGCCACGGCCTGCGCCGCGAAGTGCACGGCCTGCTGCCCGGAGCCGCACTGCCGGTCGACCGTCACGCCGGGCACGTGCTCCGGCAGGCCGGCCGCGAGCCACGCGGTCCGGGCGATGTCACCGGACTGCGGGCCGAGCGTGTCGACGCAGCCGAGGATCACGTCGTCGACCGCGGCCGGATCGGCGCCGGTCCGCGCCAGAAGCGCCGTGATGATCTCGCCGGCCAGGTCGGCCGGGTGCACCGCGGACAGCACCCCGTCCCGCCGGCCGACCGGACTCCGGACCGCACCCACCAGATATGCGTCCACTGTTGACGCCTCCCCGCCACCCCGGTCTACTAGTAGAACGTGTTCTAATCTACCGCTTGCGGGGTGAGTCGTGCACGTCGGATACACGGCCGAGCAGGAGAAGCTCCGCCTCTCCCTGCGGTCCTACTTCGCCGAGCTGATGACGCCGACCCGGCGAGCCGCGCTCGAGGACCCGGACGGCGAGTACGGCGACGGCACCGCCTACCGCGAGGTGGTCCGGCAGCTCGGCGCCGACGGCTGGCTCACCATGGACGGCCGCTCCCGGATGGACCAGCTGATCTTCACGGACGAGGCGGCCCTCGCGGGCGTGCCGGTGCCGTTCCTGACGCTCTACACGGTCGCGCCGACGATCGCGGCACACGGCACCGCCGCGCAGCGGGCGAGGCTGCTCCCCCGGATCGCCGCGGGCGAGGCGCACTTCTCGATCGGCTACTCCGAACCCGAGGCCGGCACCGACCTGGCCTCACTGCGCACCCGGGCGGTACGCGACGGCGACTCGTACGTGATCAACGGCCGGAAGATGTGGACCAGCCTCATCCGCTACGCCGACTACGTCTGGCTGGCCTGCCGCACCGACCCGGACGCGCCCCGGCACCGGGGCCTGTCGATCCTCGTGGTCCCCACCGATGCGCCGGGTTTCTCCTGGACACCGGTGCGGACCGTGGCCGGGCCGACCACGAGCGCCACCTACTACGACGACGTGCGGGTGCCACTCGACGCGCTCGTCGGCGAGGAGAACCGGGGCTGGCAGCTGATCACCGACCAGCTCAACAACGAGCGGGTCGCGCTCACCCCGGCCGCGCCGCTGCAACGGTCCCTCGCCGACGTCCTCGCCTGGGCGCGGGAGAGCGGCGCGACCGAGAAGGAATGGGTACGGCTCCACCTCGCCCGCATCCACGCGAAGGTGGAGGCACTCAAGCTCTTCAATTGGCGGGTGGCATCAGGGGATGTGAATCCGGTCAGCGCGTCGGCCGGCAAGGTCTACGGGACCGAGCTCGCCATCGAGGTCTATCGACTGCTGACCGAGGTTCTCCACGGCGCTGGTCCCGTACCCGGAAAGGCAGTGACCCAACGCGTGGCGCGGCTTTCCCGCGCGTCCTTGATCTTGACTTTCGGCGGCGGGGCGAACGAGGTGCAGCGCGACATCATCGCAGCCGGCGCGCTCGGTCTGCCGGTCCGGCGATAGGGGGCGACATGGACTTCACGCTGTCCGATCCGGCGCGCGAGGCCGCGGCGCTCGCGCGTGATCTCGCGAGTTCCGGCCGGGACGTCCTGAAAGAGGCCGAAGAGGCCGGGTACGGGTGGGAGGAGCGCTGCGCCGTGCTGATCGAACTCGGTCGTCACGCCGCGGACGTGCCGATCCCCGACGACGTTGTCGGCGCGGCCGCCTACCAGCTCGGGGTGGTGGAGCGCGCCCTGGAGATGACCGTTTCCTACGCTGCCGAGCGGGTGCAGTTCGGCAGGCCGATCGGGTCGTTCCAGGCGGTGTCCCAGCGCCTGGCCGACGCGTACATCGATGTTGAAGCTCTTCGCGTGGCGCTCTGGCAGGCCGCCTGGCGCCTCGCGAACGACCCGCCGGCGAGCGCCGAGGTGGCGACCGCCGGATTCTGGGCGGCGGAGGCCGGCCATCGCGTGCTGCACACCGCCGTCCACGTGCACGGCGGGACCGGACTCGACCTGGAGTATCCGCTGCACCGCTACTACCTCGCGGCGTCCCGCCACTTCGGCGACGCGACCCGGCACCTGCTCTCCCTCTCGGAGGCTCTGGCATGAGATTCGGAGGCTCTGGCATGAAATTCAGTCTCGGCATCGCGCTCAGCCCGCTCGACCAGCTGCTCGCCCTGGCCAGGACGGCCGAGGAGTGCGGGTTCGCGTCGATCGCGCTGCCCGACTCGATCTTCTTCTCCGAGCACACCGAGGGGTCGTACCCCTACACGCCGGACGGCCGCCGGTTCTGGGACGCCGACACGCCCTGGGCCGACCCGTTCGTGGCGGCGGCCGCGATGGGCGCGGTGACCAGCACGATCCGGTTCTACACGCAGGTGCTGAAGCTCGACCCGCGCAACCCGGTCCTGCTGGCCCGGCAGATCAACTCAGTGGCGAACCTGACCGGCGACCGGTTCGGCCTGGGCGTCGGCCTCGGCTGGTCGCCGGAGGAGTCGCACTGGTGCGGCACGCCGTTCCGCGACCGCGGCGCCCGCGCCGACGAGGCGATCGACGTGCTCAAACTGATCCTCGGCGGCGGCATGGTCTCCTACCACGGCAGGCACTTCTCGTTCGAGAAGCTGCAGATGAGCCCGGCGCCGGCCGCGCCCGTGCCGATCTATGTGGGCGGGCACTCCGAGCCGGCGCTGCGCCGGGCCGCCCGGATCGGCGACGGCTGGTCGTCGGCGATGATGCGCTTCGCCGACCTGCGCTCCACGATCGCCCGCCTCGCCGTGCTGCGCTCCTCGGCCGGCCGCGCCGGCCTGCCCTTCGAGATCCAGGCGGTCTGCGTCGACCGCTTCGGCCTCGACGGCTACCGCCAGCAGGCCGAGATCGGCGTGACCGACGCGATCGTGGTGCCGTGGGCGCCGCGATTCGACGCGCCCCTTCAGGCGAAACAGGACGCGCTGCGCCGCTTCGCCGACGAGGTGATCAGCAAGCTCTGAGGCCGTTCAGGGCGCCTCGACCGCCGAAATCCGATATTTACGGACATCGCCACCGAGGATCGCGGGCGTGTCGATCTCCGGCCCACCTGCGTTCCGGAACGCCTCCAGCTCCGCGTCCGACTCCCAGCGCTCATAGACGTTGATCCGCCCCTCCACCAGCGGATCGGCGGCCTGCACGAAGTCGAGGCAGCCGCCGGCCGCCCGCGCCTGCTCAGCGACACCCGCCACGGCGGCCAGATAGCGGTCCCGGTCGGCGGGCGCGACATGCAGTTCCCCGGCGATGATGATCAAGGCGTCCTCCACGAAGGTCGGCGGTCCCGGCCCTCCATTCAACCGATCTCACCCGCCGCCCGTCACCCCGCGACGCCGAACGCCTCGTCGACCTGGGCCGGGCTCAGCCCGTACTCCTCCAGCGAGTAGGCGTGCGCGGGCCGGCGCGTCCCCCGCATGCTCTCCGCGTGCACGGCCGACATCGCGGCGCGGGCGTCGTCGCGCAGGTCGAGGCCGAGGCGCCGGTAGATCGCGGCGATCGTCCCGAGCGGGTCGGCGACGAAGTCCTCGTAACGGACGTCGATGAAGTGCGCCGGGTCGTGGCGTTCGCGGGCGGATCGGAAGCGGCGCAGCCCCCGCGACCAGAGCTCCAGCTGCGCTCGCCCGAGCGTCTGACCGGAATAGATCGTGGACCAGCCCGCCGAGGCGGCCGCGTTGAGGCTGCACACCGAGCCGATCACGGCGCGCGGGTCGCGGTGGGTCTGGATGATCACGGCGTCCGGGTAGACCGCGAGCAGCGCGTCGAGGGCGAACAGGTGGCTCGGATTCTTCAGCACCCAGCGGCGGCCGGGGTCGTTCAGGCCGATCAGTTCCAGATTGCGGCGGTGCCGGCGATAGGCGCCGGTCCAGTCCTGCCCGGCGAGCCATCGTGAATAGGAGGGGATGAATGCGGTGCACTCGAACGACACCGATCTCATCGACTGGCAGAGCAGCCGCCAGCATTCCTCGACCTGCTCGGGCCCGAGATGGTGCACCCCGTCGAATGTCGCATTCTCCCGATAGGCGTCGCGCAGCATCACGAAGACCGGATGCTCGTCCCACGCCGGCCGCGGCGGGCGCGGCTGCGGAACCTCGGTGAGCCACAATTCGAGACCCTGATGAGCGGGATCCGCGGCGAGCAGCCGGTGCAGCGCCGTCGTTCCGGTCCGCGGCAACCCGGTCACGAAGATCGGCCTCTCGATCGGCCCTTTCGCCGGGTACTGCCGCCACGCCGCCTCGCTCAGCAGCCGCGAGACGAGAACATTGCGCAGAAGCATGCGGGTCTGCTTGCTCCCGGCGGGGGTCAGGGCCGCTTCATTTCCGTACGCCGACAGCAGCGTGGCGAGACCGTCCACATAACCGGGATCGCCGAAATCGTCGAGTCCGGTCATCCGCGTCGCCGAGGCGTGCAGATCCTCGACGGTGCCGACGTCGGTGCGGCCGGTGACGCTCAATGGTGGAACTCCCCGCAGTTCACGTCGAGGCACTGACCGGTGATCCCGCGGGCCAGATCGGACGCCAGGAAAAGGATCGCGTCGGCCACCTCGACCGGCTCCGGCAGGCGCCGCAGATCGGTCGCCGCCGCCGTTTCGTCGTAGATCTGCTGTGCCGGGACGCCCCGCTGCGCGGCCAGGTATGCGAACCAGGACCGCAGCACGTCCGCCCAGATCCAGCCGGGTGCCACCGCGTTGACGCGCACCCCGGACGGGCCCAATTCGCTCGCCAGGTTCTGGGTGGCGGCGAGCAGGGCGGCCTTCACCATCTTGTAGGGCCCGAACGGTTTCCGGGAATGCCGCAGCACCGCCGAGTTCACGATGACGATCGAGCCGCGGGAGGCGGTGAGGGCCGGGGTCAGCGACCGGACCACCCGCAGCGCCGCGACGACGTTGGCGTCGAAGCTCTCCGCCAGATCGGGCAGGCCGACCTCGTTGACGCTGCGCATCGGCGGCATCGCGAACGCGTTGTGCACCAGCACGTCGACCCTGCCGTACTCGTCCAGGGCCGCGGTGACCAGCCCTTCGGTGGCCGTGTCGTCGCCGAGGTCGGCCGGGACGACGAGCGCCCGGCGGCCCGCGGCGGTCACCTTGCCGGCCACCTCGGCGAGGAACGACCCGGTCCGGGCGGCGAGCACGACGTCGGCGCCGTTGCGGGCCGCCCGTACGGCGATCTCCTGCCCCAGCCCCGGACCGACCCCGGCGACCAGCACGACCTTGCCGGTGAGCAAGGAACTCACCCCAGCATCCGCGCGGCGGTGGCCGCCTGCCGGGCCGCGATCCGCTGCCGCCATTCCTCGTCGCTGATCGGCGTGTAGTAGGGCAGCTGTTTCGGCAGATCGTCGACGGCGACGACGTCGACCCGCGGACCGTCCTCGACGGTCAATTCCCGGGACAGCCGCTGCCAGCGCAACTGCACATAGCCGCGGCGGTGGCCGGTGCGTTCCAGCCAGTTCGCGACGCCCGGATTCCGCTCGCTGATGACGAATCGCAGCATCCCGTCCGGATCGGCCACCGCCTGGTCCCGGGTGAGGCTGGTCTGGTGGTTGACGTAGTCGAGCGAGACGTACCACATGCTGCCGAGCTGAATGCCCTGATAGGGCGCGTCGGAGGCCGGGACGGTCACCACCATGGCCTGATCCTCGGCCAGGTCGTAATGGCCGGCCGAGGAGAACTGCGTCGACAATCCGCCGGGCGTCGAACGGGGTGGAGTGAGGGTGTTGACCGGCAGCCCGAGATAGAACCGTTCGGCGAAGGCGAGGAACGTGCGGAGCCGGCTGATCAGTATTTTGCCGGCCACCCCGTACCGTTTCGTGGCCCTGTCGATACTGGCCGGCGGCGGCGCCGATCCGGCGAGGCCGGCCCGCTCGATGCGCAGCATTCCGGGACGCTCGGCGGCCCAGTCGCTGAACACCTCACGGACCACGAGCATGGCCCCTTTCGGCGCCGGTCCGATCCGCAGCGTGAAAGCGCCGTCCGGCCCGATCTCCAGCTCGCGGTCGTCGAAAGCGGCGAGGCTCCCCGGCACGTCGACGGGCGAATAGTCGCCGTCGAGGATCTGGAAGCTGAGGTCCACCGTGGAACCGCGGACGCCGGTCACGACGTATTCGGCGTCGTCGCGCAGCCAGGCGTGGAAATACAGGGTGTCGGGATTGTCGAGGCCCATTTTGGTATAGGGGCCGGTCGATCGTACGAAATAGGGGTGGTCCTTCTCGTAGGCCCAGGCCATCTGGAGCGCGCCGCGAATGCTCCCGGCCAGGTAGTCGTAGCCCTCGGCGAGATCGAGCTCGCCGCTCACGTGCGGCGCGCTGGTGATGATCTGCTCGGCGGTCCGGATCGCGTCCGCGAACGGCTTCGTCAACACACCAAGAACACTAGAACTTGTTCTAACTTTTGGCAATCTCAGCAGCTCGATGTGCGATAACGTGTTCCAGTGGAGTCGATGCGCGCCTATCGGATGACCGGCTGGGGCTCACCCCCGGAGATGACCGCGGCTCCGGTGCCGTCACCCGGCCCGGGGCAGATTCTGATCAGGGTGGCCGGCTGCGGGCTGTGCCGCTCCGACCTGACGATGCCCTCCATCCCGCAGCCCGCCGGCGAGAAGATGGGCTGGCGGATGCCGTTCACCCTCGGTCACGAGATCGCCGGCCGCGTGGCGGCGCTCGGCGACGGCGTCGAGGGGGTCACGCCGGGCGAGGCGGTCGCGCTCGTCTGCCCCGCATCCTGCGGGAACTGCGACTTCTGCCTGCGGGGACAGGACAGCAACTGCATGGCCGGGCTGAGCGGGCGAGGGTACGGACGGGACGGCGGCCTCGCACCCTACGTGCTGGCCGGCACGAAGCGTGACCTCCTGCCGCTCGGCGATCTCGATCCGCGGCTCGCCGGCCCGCTCACCGACGCGGGCGCCACCGCCTACCACGCGGTGCGCCGGATCCTGCCCCGCGTCGGGCCCGGCGGCACCGTCGTGGTGATCGGCGCGGGCGGCCTCGGAGCGTTCGCCGTCCAGTTCCTGCGCGCCCTGACCGCCGCGTCGGTGATCGCCGTCGACCCTCTGCCCGGTCGCCGCTCGCACGCCACCTCCGTCGGCGCCCACGACGTCGCCGCCGAGGTTCCCCGGCTCCGCGCCCACGCCGTCCTCGACTTCGTCGGCACCGGCGACACGATCGCGGCCGGCATCGCCGCCGTCCGCCCGGGCGGGGCGTTCGGCCTGATCGGGTCGGCCGGCGGCACCCTCTCCCGGCCGTGGTTCGGAACCCTCCCCCGCGACGGCGAGGTCTTCACCTTCCAGGGCTCCTCGATCGCCGACGCCCGGGAGGTGATCGCGCTGGCCCAGGCCGGCTCGATCCGCAACCAGGTGCAGGAGTTCGGGTTCGACGAGATCGGGACGGCGTACGAACGGCTCGCCGCCGGCACCCTCGACGGCCGGGCCGTGATCACCATGCCGGACTAGCACGGCCGCGCGAACAGCTGGAGGCCTCCCGGTCCGGCGCCCGCCTGCAAGCACTGTGGCGGCGTCCATCGACCTCCCGGCGCCGATCCCGATCCTGAACCGCCGCGGACGTTCCCCCAGTGACGGGCTACCCGTTCCTCGGCGTTGTCGCGCAGCCGGGCCAGGTCGGCCCCGGCTACAGCGTCGAGACCCTCGACCTCTTCGCCGGGCATGTCGTCCCGGCGCGGGCCGGTCCGCTTGTCCGGCTGGGGCCACGGCGGGTTGATCACCTTCGAGGCGGCGGCGCGGACGGCCGAGGTGCGCCAGGTGATCGCAAGCCCCTATCGACCTGGTAGGGGGAGACACAACCGTCGCCCCTACCGCACCTTCTTCACCGACGTGGCCCACCTACTATCCTCCGCAGCCTCCGACGTCCTCCGCGGCCAGGGCCACCTGGCCGACCTCACAAGGCGCGACGTCCGCCTTGGTGGCGCGATTTCCATTGCTGGTGGCGAGCCGCAACGCGACTTGCGGAAACGGTCGCTGACCGAGGGCTGGCCTGCCTGGGGTGAACGGTTGCGCCGTGGTGACTCAGCCTGGCCGGCGGAGTCGCGGTACGGGCACACCAGCTACAACGAGACGGCCTTCCCCGCGCCGCCAATGAGCCTGGGTTTGAGCCGGTTGATGCAGCGTTCCGCGACGTTGCGTTGCCGGTAGTGCTGCGGGTCGAAGGCGGGCGGTCGACCGCCGTGGCTGCCGCGCCGCCGGCGGTGGGCCTGCTGATCGCTGGGCTGCGGGATCGTTGCGCGGATTCCGCGTCGGCGCAGCCAGGAGCGGATCGCGCGGGACGAGTACGCCTAATGAGCATGCAAGGGCTGGTCTTGCCCGGCTCGTTCAGAGATCTCGGGTGGTAGCCCGCGCCGTGAGCGCTTCGACAAGACCGATCCGATGCGGCGGGTCCGGCCGGGGCCGGCCCTTGCGCAGTGGTAGTCACTTGGCTAAGCCGCTCGCGTGGGCCACCTCCGAACAGGCCTGGATCATCGAATCCTTCGACAACGGTGGAGGGCCACGCGGGCGTACACGGTCGCTAGAACGCTGGTGGGATGGTGGACCGAGAGTCCTTTCATTAGGTCGCGTCGTGATCGTGGCAGGCCCACCGAATTAGAGATGTCACCTGTGAGGGGTTGATGCCTATGACTGTTTACTGCGGAATTGACTGGGCCGAGGAACATCACGACGTCGCCATCGTCGA